>NZ_FVZC01000009.1:1269785-2539571 GCF_900166585.1 Mesobacillus jeotgali
TTCATGCAAAATTCTCCCCAGTTTGTCATTGGTTTTTACGCAATATCCAGGGCTGATGCTATCGTTGTGCCCATCAATCCAATGCTTACTGCAGACGAACTTAGTTTTTATATCAAGGATTGCAGTATCACCTCAGCACTGGTTGGCCAGGAGCTCTATGATAAAGTAGAGCCGCTCATTGGTACTACACCTTTAAAGAATGTCGTCATTGCAGCTTATTCAGATTACAAAGGGGAAAATTTAAGAGGCATTGTTCCTCCAGAGGTCGAAGCAGCCAAAGTAGTATACGGGCAACCGGGACATTTTCACTGGAGCGAAGCCATTTCCGCAAAATATGAAGCAGGTGCCCATACGACAAAAGCTGATGACCTGGTTGTGCTTCCTTACACATCAGGGACAACAGGGCTGCCAAAAGGGTGTATGCACACTAACCGGACAGTTCAGGCAAATACAATCGGTGCCTATCACTGGTCAAGTTCCACTACTAGTGCAGTGCATCTGACTACACTGCCATTATTCCATGTAACTGGTATGGTACACAGCATGCATATGCCAATCTTTTCCGGCAGTACGATGGTCTTGATGACAAGATGGAATCGAGAGGCAGCGGTCGAGTTGATTAAATCGCAGGGCTGTACTCATTGGGTAGCAATTGCCACGATGATCGTCGATTTCCTGGCAAATCCAAAGCTAAACCCGGAAGATATCTCTACACTAACCTCTATTTCTGGCGGTGGCGCCGCACTTCCAGAAGCGGTTGGAGAAAAATTGTACAATTTGACAGGTCTTAGGTTTGTAGAAGGCTATGGCCTTTCCGAAACAATTGCCCAAACACATTTCAATCCGCCAGACCGTCCAAAAATGCAATGTCTTGGCATTCCGTCCTTTGATGTCGATGCGAGGGTGATTGAACCGAGCACTGGAAAGGAACTGGGTGCTGGTGAAGCAGGCGAAATTATCGTGAATGGGCCTCAAGTCATGGTCGGCTATTACAACAGGGAGGATGAAAACAGAAGTTCCTTTATTGAATTAGAAGGCAAAAGGTTCTTCAGAACAGGTGATATTGGAAGATATGATGAGGAAGGGTACTACTTTATGGTCGACCGCGTGAAAAGGATGATAAATGCATCAGGATACAAGGTTTGGCCTACGGAGGTAGAATCTTATCTTTATAAGCATCCGGCAATCCAGCAGGCAGTAGTTGTTGGCATACCGGATCCTAGAAGAGGCGAATCGGTCAAGGCATTTGTAATTTTAAACGATGGGTTTGAGGGAAGTATCAGTGAAGAAGAAATAATCGAATGGTCCAAACAGCATATGGCGGCCTACAAATATCCTCGCGAGGTTGAATTCAGGAAGCAATTCCCAATGACAAGCAGCGGAAAAATCCTCTGGCGGAAGCTTCAGGAGGAAGAGAGGGAGAAAGCTGAAAAACAAGTAAGGTAAAAACTCCGTCACTGCAGCTATCAAATTTTAAGGAGGATCTTGATGGAGATATTGGTTCAGCAGCTGTTCAATGGTCTGACCATCGGCAGCGTATATGCCTTAGTAGCTCTTGGACTCACTCTTGTATACGGTATCCTTCATATCCCGAATTTCGCCCATGGCGCGTTATACATGATGGGTGGATATATAACCTTGATGATGATGGTCCAATATGGTCTTCATTACTGGCTGGCGATTCTCATTTCAGTCTTCGCTGTCGGATTAATTGGCGTATTGATGGAACGATTGGTCTTCCATCCATTAAGGCATGCACCGCCGATTCATGACAAAATAGCAGCGATTGGAATTCTGTTATTTTTGGAAGCATTCGCTCAATTTATTTGGGGTGCTGATTATCAGATGATGACAACACCATATGACCAGGTTGTACAGTTATTCGGTTTGACCTTCACGATGCAAAGATTGCTGATTATCATCTCTGCCATAGGTGTAATGGTATTGCTTTACCTGTTCCTGAAAAAAACGTTTACTGGTGCTACAATCATTGCTATGTCACAGGATCGTGATGGTGCCAACCTGGTAGGTATCAATACAAACCGGGTGGCGATGCTGACATTCCTTATTTCCGGAGGGCTTGCTGCCATTGCCAGTTCACTGGCATCACCTATTAATCTAGTTTTTCCCGGAATGGGCCAGCTGGTAATCCTGAAAGCTTTTGTCATCATCATCCTGGGTGGAATGGGCAGTATTCCCGGTGCGATCATCGGGGGTTATATTCTAGGATTCAGTGAAAGCCTGGGGGCAACGTATATCTCTAATGATTACAAAGACATCATTGCGTTCATCCTGCTTGTCATCATTCTAACAGTAAAACCAACCGGCCTGTTTGCTAAGGGGGGACATTGATGGCGAAAGTGGTCAATAAACGCAATATCATACTTGCACTCTTGTTATTTGCGATTGTATTTCCATTAATTACGCAAAACGATTATTTCATCCATGTAATGACTCTTTCATTCATCTGGATGATTGGGGTGTATGGGCTTAACCTATTGGCCGGCTATACGGGATATCTATCACTGGCGCATGCTGGATTTTTCGCGATAGGCGCTTATTCTTTAGGCTTACTAACGGTAAAAGCTCAGATGAATTTTTGGCTTGCTTTTGTGCTTTCACTAGTCATTACAAGCATTCTTGGGTTTTTAGTCGGCCTGATAGCCTTACGGACAAAAGAGCATTTCTTTGCCATTTACACCCTGTGTGTCGGGTATATCATTTACCTTATCATCGATAAATGGGACAGTCTAACAGAAGGCGTCCGCGGTTTGATTGGAATTCCAGCACCGGCGAATATCGGGCCTGTTTCTTTTGAGACACCTCTATCACAATATTATCTCGTTCTGGCGATTCTGCTTTTGGTCATTCTGGTTGTTTATCGGATTGTGCACTCTTTGACAGGAAGGACATACATGGCAATTCGCAACAGCGAGGACCTCGCACAGACGATTGGAATCTCAACAATGAAAAATAAACTGGAAGTATTCGTGCTGTCGACTTTTTTTGCCGGCCTGTCAGGAGCGCTTTATGCCTCATTCATCCGCTTTATCGGACCTGATATTGGGAACATCGTTATCACGTTTGATTTGCTGACATATCTGCTGATTGGAGGAATAGGCACTCTGTCTGGACCCATCGTGGGCACTGTATTGGTAGTATGGATCTCACAGCAGCTCCAGTTTCTTCAGGATTACCGGATGCTCATTTTCGGTCCTGTTTTAACACTCCTGGTTATTTTTTACCCTCGTGGGATCGCCGGGGCAGTCGGCGGCTGGAGCTTAAAACGTGCTGAGAAAAAACTGCAGAATTCCAAGGTGCGAGCAGGTTCCTCGCAAAGCCCTATCACTGCAGACAATCAGGTTAAGGAGGGTTGAGAATGTTTCTGGAAACCAAGAAGTTAACAAAGAAATTCGGCGGGCTGACGGCCGTTAATAGTGTTGATTTTTCTATAGAAAAAGGGAAAATCAATGCGATTATCGGTCCGAACGGAGCAGGCAAGTCGACTTTTTTCAATCTTATAAGCGGCTTCCACCCTCCGACATCAGGGAATATTATTTTTAAAGGCCAGGACATTACAAACCTGCCTTCAAATAAAATAGCGGAACTGGGAATAGCTCGTACCTTTCAAACGACAAACCTTTTTGAACAATCCACTGTCCTTGATAACGTGTTCGTCGGTCACAGACTAAGGACAAAATCCAATTTAATGGATGCGGTTTTTAGGTCAAAAAGACTAAAAAGGGATGAAGAAAAATGCCTTGAAAAAGCGATAGAGGTCATAGAATTCGCAGGATTGCAAAAAGTGTCAGACAAACTAGTCGGCAGTCTTACTCAGGAAGAAAAGAAACGGACCGCGTTTGCACTGGCATTGGCAACAGAGCCTGAAATTGTGTTCCTTGATGAACCTGCAGCAGGAGTGAACCCTGACGAAACGGAGGGATTGGCTGAACTGATAAGAAAAATGGCCAATAAAGGGATTACTGTCTGTTTGATCGAGCACAAAATGCAAATGATCATGAAGCTGGCAGATAAAATCATGGTCCTCAATTACGGAGAGAAGATTGCTGAGGGAAATGCAGACGAAATACGGAACAATCCTATTGTCATCAAGGCTTACCTGGGAGGGAGCGCCAGTGCTTGAACTGAGAGATGTTACAGTTAAATATGGCAGCTATGCAGCTGTCCAAAATGTCAGCCTTGAAGTTGCTCCTGGAGAAGTCGTTGTCCTTCTAGGAGCGAACGGTGCCGGAAAAAGCACGATTTTCAAGACAATCAGCGGATTAAATAAATGCTCTTTAGGAGATATCCTCTTTGAGGGAGAACTACTAAATATACGAAGTCCTGATAAAATCGTGCAATCGGGCATTGTCCAATGCGCTGAGGGGCGAAAGCTGTTTCCATCCATGACAGTATATGAGAATTTGAGAATGGGCGCTTATGTTCACCGGAGGCACAAAAAAGGGATAAAAGATTCAATGGAACACGTGTTTGAACTGTTTCCGATTCTAAAAGAGAAACAGCACGATATGGCAGGTTCACTCAGCGGCGGGCAGCAGCAAATGCTGGCTATTGGGAGGGCATTGATGGCAAAGCCAAAACTTATGCTTCTTGATGAGCCCTCAATCGGCCTTGCACCGTTGATTGTCGAGCAAATGTTTGAAGTGATCCAGACCATCAATCGAGAGGGAACCACCATCCTGCTTGCCGAACAAAATGCGAATGCTGCCCTGAAAATTGCAAATAAAGGCTATGTATTCGAAAACGGTTCTGTAGTACTGGAAGGAACATCCGATGAATTATTTGCAAATGAAGACATAAAAAAGGCATATATCGGTGCCTAAGATTACTTTCTGCCTTTAGGGAGGTGGTTGACAAGCGGTATGCATAATTAATTCTGAATATTAAAAATTTTGAGGGGGAAACCAAATGAAGAAGTCCAAATTATTGCTGGTCTTAAGTGTAATGTTTGCCTTGATTTTCACTCTAGCCGCTTGCAACAGTTCAGAAAAAACAGGTACAGGAGGTAACGATTCAAAGGCAGCGCCAGGTGAAGGAACAATTAATATTGGATATACAGGTCCATTGAGCGGACCCGCTGCATTTTATGGCGAAAGGACATTGAACGGTGTCCAGATGGCAGCTGAAGAACTTAATGCAGCAGGTGGAATTGAAGTAAACGGCAAGAAGTATAAATTTAATATTGTCTCACTGGACGATAAGTACTTGCCTAATGAAGCAGGAGCGAATGCAAAAAGACTCATGCAGGAAAACAAAACACCTATTATCTTTACCCCTCACAGCGGTGGTGTGGCAGCTATGCAAGTATTTAACCAGCAGGAAAAATTCATTATTGGAGCCTATACTAGTGAACCTAAGGTAACAGAAGGAGGAAATAAGTTAACGGTTAGAATCCCTCCCCGTTATGACGGCTATCTGGAGCCATTCACTAATTATACTATGGAGAAGTTCGGCAAGAAAATCGCCTTCCTGCCGACAGCTTCACAGTATGGAAAGGACTGGGCCGAAAAGCTTCAGCCTCACTGGGAAAAAGCCGGCGGGAAAGTGGTTTTTAATTCGTCAATTGACTTTGCGAAGGACACTGATTTCTTTACGATCATTACCAATGCTTTAAAGGAGAAGCCTGATGTACTATTCATTGGCGGACCTTCAGAGCCAACAGCAAAAGTAGCCAAACAGGCTAGGGAGTTAGGCTTTAAAGGTGGATTTATCGTGATGGACCAGGCCAAATTCGACGAGATGAAAAAAGTTACAGGCAGCTATGACATTCTAAACGGTGCAATTGGTGTCATGCCGCTCGTCAACTCAGATAGTCCCGGCATACCAGAATTCGTTAAAAACTATAAAGCAAAATACAATGAGGATCCAGGTTCTGAAGCTGGCTTGAATTACATTGCGATGCATGTTTTTGCGGAAGCCATAAAAGCCGCTGGTTCTGTTGATGATCCAGAAAAAATAATGGCCCATATGCAGGACGGGCTGGATAACCTGCCGGAGGACAAAAAAGTGTATGTAATCCCAAAAATCGACCCTAATGGCGGATTTGAAGGTGAGCTGATTGTGGCAGCGATAGAGGATGGAAAAGTCGTGCCAATAAAGGCTGATTAAAAGGCTGGTGTTCAAACCGGACACTAATTCAAAAATCATGAGAATCAAAGCTTGATTTAAAAACTATAAAGTTATTACTGGTAAACGGCAGTTAAAATAAACTGCCGTTTTTCATTGCGATCAAGGTTCCCAAAAACATAAAATAAAAATAAAGGAAAAGCCTGCAAATAGGCATAAAAGGGGAGAGCTATGAATAATAGAATCGGCATAGATGGTGGAGGTTCATTAATTAAAATTGTTTTTGAAGAAAAAGGCAAATTACATTTTCGGAAACAGCGTATTGAAGAATTGGATGAGGTGATGCGGTGGCTGAAAATCATCTCTCCAAATAAGATAGTCCATCTGACAGGCGGAAGGGCAAGAAAACTTAAATCGATGTACTTTCCAGAAGGAAAGGTTGTGGATGAATTTTCCGCTGTGTGCAAAGGTGCTAACTATTTGATGAGAAAGAATGGAATATTGACGAATGAACATTCTTTGCTAGTCAACATCGGCACAGGTACATCCTGGTTTAAATTAAACGGGGAACAATATGCCAGGGTCCTTGGCAGCGGGATTGGGGGCGGAACTTTTATGGGGTTGGGCAAAATCATCACTGATAGTGGTGATTTTGCCGATCTCGTGAGTTTTGCAGCCGCTGGTGAAAAGGGTCTCGTCGATCTGCTGGTGAAGGATATCTATGATGCAGAAGAAGCACCTATTTCTGGCAACTTAACTGCGAGCAATTTTGCCAAATTGCAAGGAATCTCCTCCAGCTCACCATCTGATAAAATCGCTTCTTTAATTAATATGATTGCAGAAACAATAACCCTCTTAACAGCCCAAACCGCAACAATTCACAGAATAAAAAAAGTGTTCTTTATTGGCAGTACTCTCGCAGGGAATCAACCTCTTCAGGAAAGCCTGATGACATATTGTGAAATGTCCAGCTTAGATTCAAACTTTTTGGGAAACGGGGAGTTTAGCGGGGCTATCGGTGCAATGCTTTAGTAATAAAAGGCTGCTTTCGGAAAGATTGTTGTTAAAATCCTAAAGGCGATTTAACGTGATAAAATGCCGTTATGTAGTCCGGTATTAAGTATGCAAGCTCTTTCACATAATAAGCTTTAACTTTTTGTTTAGAAACATAGGTCATTCAACCATATTTCGTTGTCAATAGCACAAAGTTTGAGAAAAGAGCCTAATAAATAAGAGGATAAGCATTTTAGCTTCTCCTCTTATTTGGTATTTTACAGATGTCCTTTAAATACGTCCGAAACGATTTCAAAGGATTTCAGTCTTGCCTTATGATCAAAGATTTGAGCGTTGATGATCATTTCATCTGCCTGGGTATCATCCAGGAATTTCTGAAGCTTTGCTTTGATTGTCTGTGGACTGCCTACAATTGAAGAACCAATCCGGCTGTCCAGCAGCATCTTTTCATACTCACTGACTTGTTCTTCGAAATTTTTGACAGGCGGCAGCAGCGGACTAGGATTATTCCTGAAGAGATTCAGGAATTGCTGCTGCATCGATGTTGCCAGAAATTCCGCTTCCTCATCGGTTTCGGCAGTGATCACATTTACACCCACCATCGCGTAAGGCTTTTCTAAAATGTCTGAAGGCTGGAAGTTTCTCCTGTAAAGATTGAGAGCTCCTAATGTATTTTCCGGGGAAAAATGGCTGGCGAATGAAAAAGGCAAGCCGAGTTGACCTGCAAGCTGTGCACTATAGCCACTGGAGCCAAGCAGCCAGATTGGGATATTCAATCCCTCACCTGGAATTGCTCTTACACTTCGATACTGTGAATCAAGTTCCGGGTTAAAATAAGCACGCAGCTCATCTAATTGCTCAGGAAAGTCCTGGCCATCACTTCGGCGTTCGCGTCTTAGTGCATAAGCTGTCACCTGGTCAGTACCAGGGGCGCGCCCGAGACCCAGGTCAATACGTCCAGGGAAAAGAGACTCCAGTGTCCCGAATTGTTCAGCAATTACTAAGGGAGCATGATTAGGAAGCATGATACCGCCAGAGCCTACCCTAATTGTTGATGTTCCTGCTGCAACATGGCCAATTACAACAGAAGTAGCAGAGCTGGCAATTCCTGGCATATTATGATGCTCCGCAAGCCAGTAACGGCGGTAACCCCATTGTTCTGCATGCTTTGCAAGATCAAGTGTATTTTTAAGTGCATCTGCCGCCGTGCTGCCTTCAATAATAGGAGCAAGATCAAGTATTGAATATTTTATATCTTTTAAACGTTTGCTTTCTGTCATGATTACATCTTCCTTTATTGAATAATATTAGCAGCCAGGAACAACATCCTTACTATTCCCAGCGTATATACAATTCAATAGTAACAATAATCTTTCGGTAATCAAAACAAAAGGTTTCAGAGTTGGATTTGAAGTTAATTGACGGTCTGCTGCTGCGGGACTAAGGGAAGGTCGGCAGTATGGACAGTTACAGATTCCTTAGAGCTTTGTTCCATATTAATAAATTCGGGATAGCCATAATTCCCGTGTTCACTAATGTCCAGTCCAATATTTTCCTCCTCTTCAGTGACCCGCAAACCGTTCATTGCCGTCTTCATGCACAATAAGATTAAATATGAAACGATGAAGGCAAAAGCACCTGACACCACAACTCCTACTGACTGGACAGCGAGCTGCTCAAAACCGCCTCCATAAAATAAACCGGGTTTTCCGACTGCAGCCAATTCAGGCGTAGCGAAAAAACCAGTGGATAAGGTGCCCCAAACACCTGCTGCCCCGTGGACGGATAGTGCAAAGATAGGATCATCTATCTGCTTGCTTTCAAAGAAACGGATACTGTAGAAGACAAGAATTCCCGCAACTAATCCAATCACCACTGCTGCCCAGGTATCAACAAAGGCACAAGATGCAGTGATCGCAACAAGTCCAGCAAGTGTACCATTCAGCATCATAGGGATATCTGCCTTTCCAAGTACAATCCATGATATAGCCAGTGCGGCAACTGTGCCTGCAGCAGCTGCAAGATTGGTGTTCAAAGCAACAAAGCCAAAGAATGCCCCCTCAACTGATACGGTGCTCCCTGCATTGAACCCAAACCAGCCAACCCATAGGAAAAGTACACTTAATGCGGTAAATACCAGGTTATGACCATCTATTTTATTGGCTGTTCCATCATGATTGAATTTGCCAATGCGCGGCTTCAAAAGGAGCGTTGCTGCCAGTGCAGCCATTGCCCCGGTAAGGTGTACAACAGTCGAACCAGCAAAATCCTGTTTTCCATGTTCTGCGAGCCAGCCGCCACCCCAAATCCAGTGGGCGATGATTGGGTAGACAAAAATAGAAAACAATAGAGCAAAAACAACGTAAACGGATAATTTTGCTCTTTCTGCAAATCCGCCAAAAGCGATCGTTATTGAAATTCCAGCGAAAGCCAATTGAAAGAGGAAAAAAATTGGTCCTGAGAGTGCTAATCCCTCAACGTCATAGCCTGAATAAAAGAAATCAGAGAATCCCACTATCGAGTTTCCTTTACCGAAAATCAGCCCATAACCAATCGCCCAGAAAACAATAGAGGATATGCCGAAAGTTAATATAGTTTTTCCGGCTATATGTCCCGCATTTTTCATTCTTGTGGACCCAGTTTCAAGTAGAATGAATCCCCCAATCATCAAGATAACCAATACTGCGGAGACCATTACCCATAAACTATTCATTAAAAAAACAGTATCCAAAACGTTCAACTCCCTTATTTATGAATGTAATAGCTATTTTGTCATCTAATGGGAGTTAAAACTACAATCATGTAAGAAAACCTTACGTATTTTTTAAAAAAAAGAAAAAACCTTCCGTGTAAGAAGGTTCTGCATATTAATATTTCTGTATCCCGAATCGCGCATTTAATTGTCCCTGGATCATTTTTTTATGAGCTTCTTCCTGACTTCGCTTCTTTTGCTTTAGCATTTCCTGCCGTATTTCATACGTCTGTACCCCGTCTTCGATTTTATTTGCTATCTCCACCAAATGCTCCACATCTGCAAACGAATATCTCCTGCTCCCACCTGGGGTTCGATCGGGAAAAATTAATTTTCTTTCTTCATAATACCTTATTTGTCTTTCTGAAAGTCCTGTCAGTTCACTGACAATGCCTATTGTAATGACTTTTTTATCTTTATAGGAGGAGGAGTCAGCCAATATCATCACCACACTTCAATTTCTTGTGTTATATTTTCTCACATGAACTTAATTCTTGTAAATGAAATTCGTTAATTTTCATCACCCATTTATTAAATTTTTAAGTTCTGTCAAAGTTAATTTCCTTAATTCCTTTTCACTTTCATTAGTTAGCCTCGTTTTAATCAAATGCTGAATATAGTAATCTTTTAGTTTATCAACCGCAGTCCGTAAGTATAATGACATTTTGACTTCCTCCTTAAAATCATCCATTTTGAATATTTCGCAGTATTTCTAAAGCCTGACTTCCATTCTTTCTTAAAAATTCCTCATACAATTGATCACGAAAAAGATCAATAACCACTATCAGCCTCGCCAAATCAGTTCCACTTTGTCTGTCCATTGGATTTCCTCATCTCCTCTATATTGAATCTCATTTTTTAAATCTTAACGTCTGCCTTCTGTAACTTCATTAAGTTCGATAGGATATCTGACAGGATTTTTAATGACATGAGTAATGAATGAGGCACGAATCGGAAAACCTATAATGATGATTTTGACTATAAGGAGGAGTATGATGGAACAGAAACTAAAGCCTGAAAACAGAGGGTTTATCTTAAATGAATATGATGTACTTAAGAAAGTAATACTTTGCCAGCCGCAATATATGACCATCCGTGACGTGATAAATGAAACTCAGAAACATTTCAAAGATGAGGGCATACATATTGAGCTTGCTTTGGAGCAGCACAGTGAGTTTGTCAATACATTGAAAAATTTTGGTGTAGAGGTGATTCTGCTTCCATACCATAAAAAATATCCAGAGCAAGTTTTCACAAGGGACATTGGTTTTACGCTTGGCCAGACTATTTTTGTTGCTGACATGGCAAGTGATATCCGCAAAGGGGAAGAGGATGTCCTAAAACAATGGCTGGAGGATGAAGAAATATCCTACTATAATCTGTTAGGCGATCAGATTGAGGGCGGTGATGTTGTCATTGATCAGGATACTGTTTATGTAGGATTGAGCAATCGGACAAACCAGCAGGCAGCGGAACATTTGCAAGGATTGCTTTCAGACTTTAACGTTAGGCCCATTCCGTTCAAAGCTGAATATCTCCATCTAGACTGCGTCTTTAATGTTGTATCTCCAGAAGTGGCGCTAATTTATCGGCCAGCTTTAACAGATGAAGACATAAAACTATTCAGTTCGCGCTACGAACTTATTGATGTCAGCGAAGAAGAACAATTCACACTTGGAACCAATGTACTATGTATCGGCAACCAACGCATCCTAAGTCTTCCTGTAAATAAAGGAGTAAATGAACAGCTAAGGAAAAAAGGCTTCGAAGTAGTCGAAGTAGATATAACCGAAATCATCAAATCCGGCGGTTCATTCCGATGCTGCACACTTCCAATTTTGCGTGAGAGTATTTGATATTTGTTTTGTTCGATAAGGAAGCTAAACCTTCCAAACTCTTTATATGACAAGAAGTGGCGGGATATTCGATCATTACATCAAGCAGGGGACCTTTTCTCCTGCTTTTTTCCTTATGCAAGCAACCAGGGAAGCGTCATAAGATAAACCGTCGAAAGTTTCAGAACAAGAGGCAGCTTTTGCACAGTAATGAGTGTTATCTCAAAAAGATGGCAGAAGCTGAGGTTTCTTTGGACAGCTGTGAAGGCTTTTCTAAAAATGATGGCAGAAGCTGAGGCAGCTTTGGACAGGTTCGAGGGCTTTTCTGAAAATGATGGCAGAAGCTGAGGCATCTTTGGACAGCTTAGATGGTTTTTCTGAAAATGATGGCAGAAGCTGAGGCAGCTTTGGACAGCTTTAAGGTTTTTTCTGAAAATGATGGCAGAAGCTGAGGCAGCTTTGGACAGGTTCGAGGGCTTTTCTGAAAATGATGGCAGAAGCTGAGGCATCTTTGGACAGCTTAGATGGTTTTTCTGAAAATGATGGCAGAAGCTGAGGCATCTTTGGACAGCCTAGATGGTTTTTCTGAAAATGATGGCAGAACCTCAGGCAGCTTTGGACAGCTGCGAAGGTTTTTTCTGAAAATGATGGCAGAAGCTGAGGCATCTTTGGACAGCTTAGATGGTTTTTCTGAAAATGATGGCAGAACCTCAGGCAGCTTTGGACAGGTTCGAGGGCTTTTCTGAAAATGATGGCAGAAGCTGAGGCATCTTTGGACAGCTTAGATGGTTTTTCTGAAAATGATGGCAGAACCTCAGGCAGCTTTGGACAGCTGCGAAGGTTTTTCTGAAAATGATGGCAGAAGCTGAGGCATCTTTGGACAGCTTTGAGTGTTAATTTCAAAAAGCTGGCAGAATAGGACGATTCATTGTGCAAATTTAAAGGATCCCAGTCTAAGCTTACACATCATCATCAAAACAGAAAAAATCAGAATGAAAACTAACAAAAACACACTGATATTTTTTATAAAAAAACAGCCGAAATTGTCGAATTTTCTGTAGTTATACAGTTCAATAAAATACTTTCTGTTAAACATCAGTTTTTGATTGTCCTTTTAGCCTAATTATCTTATAATTCGAAATAGAAAGAAATCAATCAAGTAAAGGGGGATTCATTTGGAAGCTTTTGTTTCTTGGCTTAATGGGATTTTGTGGAGCAACCCGGTCATTTATATCATTTTAGGAATCGGCCTGGTGTTTTCAATCCTGACACGTTTTTTACAAGTTAGACTCTTAAAGGACATGGTAATGCTCATGTTCCAGGGAAAAAGTTCCGAAGCGGGAGTTTCATCTTTTCAGGCCTTATCTATTGCTTTATCAGGCCGTGTAGGGACTGGTAATATTGCAGGTACTGCTACTGCCATCGCAATGGGGGGACCTGGTGCGGTTTTCTGGATGTGGGCGATTGCGTTTATCGGGGCAAGCAGCGCGTTTGTTGAGTCAACATTAGCGCAGATTTACAAGGTGAAGCAAGATGGTCTTTATCGAGGCGGTCCTGCTTACTTCATCGAAAAAGGTCTTGGTATTAAATGGTTTGCCATCGTTTTTTCGATAGCAGCATTGCTGGCAATGGCCCTTTTAATGCCGGGAATTCAGTCAAACTCGATTGCACTTGGTCTTGAGAATGCTTTTGGTGTCAGCAAATCAGTGTCTGGTTTGATTATCATTGCTCTTTTAGGCTTTATCATTTTTGGCGGAGTAAAAAGGATTGCAACAGTGGCCCAGTATACTGTTCCATTCATGGCAATCGGATACATCCTTGTTGCTCTTATCATTATTGGAATGAATATCTCTCAAGTACCTGAGGTTTTCGCTTTGATTTTCAAAAGCGCTTTCGGGGCTGATTCCATGTTTGGCGGTATCTTGGGCAGTGCGATTGCATGGGGAGTTAAACGCGGTATTTATTCCAATGAAGCAGGACAGGGAACAGGTGCTCACGCAGCTGCAGCAGCTGAAGTTTCCCACCCGGCTAAACAGGGGCTTGTCCAGGCATTCTCGGTCTATATTGATACTCTATTCGTTTGTTCGGCAACAGCATTCATGATTCTGTTTACTGGGATGTTCAATACAGTTGGCGCTGACGGATCGTTCATTGTAGAAAACCTGAAAGGTGTTGAAGCTGGTCCTGGATATACACAGGCAGCTGTTGATGCTGTCTTACCGGGATTCGGGGCTGAGTTTGTTGCGATAGCTTTGTTCTTCTTCGCTTTCACAACTATCATGGCCTATTATTATATGGCAGAAACAAATATTGCATATCTTCTCAGAGGAAGAAATAGCAAGACTCCAATGTTCATCCTGAAAGTCGTCATCCTTGGGTCAACTTTCTATGGTGCAGTGAAGGAAGCATCACTTGCATGGGCACTTGGAGATGCTGGTCTGGGATTGATGGTGTGGCTGAATTTAATCGCTATTGTCCTGCTTGCTAAGCCGGCGCTCATTGCGTTGAAAGATTATGAGAGTCAGAAAAAACAAGGTCTCGACCCTGTATTCAATTCCAAAAAACTCGGGATCAAGAATGCGGAGTATTGGGAAGAGGAATATTCCTTTAATCATGAAAACGAAAAAGTTTCATAAAATAGTCAAACCTGAAGAGCTGCCTTTCAAATGGCAGCTCTTCTTATTGTTTATTCATATTGTTTTAGTGGAATGGGAAGGATGATAGTACTAAGTTAGTTGCGGGGGAATATGATGAAGTTGTTATGCATTGACGGTGGAGGTATCAGAGGTGTTTTCCCGATTGCTATACTGCAGGCAATGGAAGAGGAGTTTGGAAAACCAGCGGGACAACTGTTCGATGTCGTATCCGGGACAAGCACAGGGGCTATCATTGCGGCTTCAGTAGCTTTGAATACATCGATGGAAGAGTTGATGAAAAAGTATGAAACTTACGGAAAAAAAATTTTCATCAAGAAATCCAAAGTAGGACTCTTTAAAAGTGTCTACAGTGACCGTTATTTAAGGAGGCTGCTTAAGCATGCATTCAAAGACCTTACCCTGGGAGATATTGAAAAGCCTTTATTGATTCCAGCTGTTGATATTACTCACGGAAAACCGTATGTTCACCGGTCCGACTTTGGGTTTTCTTCAAAAAATGAATTATCATTGAATTTGTGGGATGCTGTACTTTCTTCATGTTCAGCACCTGTTTATTTCCCCCCAAACAATGTAAACAATCAATATTTATCAATCGATGGCGGATTGTGGGCTAATAACCCTTCATTGGTTTGTGTCACTGAAGCGTTACATCATTTTAAAACGGATTTAAGTGCTATAAGGATCCTCTCCATCGGCACCGGCCAGCAGAATATCGATTTCTCGATACAGGAGGATAAACACTGGGGAATCCGCCAGTGGCTCCCCTTCCATTTTCCATCTTTGAAAGTCACTCCAAAACTCCTTGATTTGGCTATGGACCTATCGTCTGAATCTGTCACCTACCATTGCAGGCTTTTACTAGGTGACCATTACCTTCGTTTGAATACTGAGTTATCGAAGGAAATCCCATTTGACGATTTTACCTATATGGGTGAATTAAAGGATATGGGGAGGCAGGTTTTCGAGAAACATAAAGAACAGATTGCAGCGTTTCTTTCTGAGAGTTGAAAAACCTTCCAGCAGGTTGTAGACTTTAGAGAATGCAACGTCAAATTTTTTGACATACTATCTTTGGACATCATATCCAGACAGGGGGAGTTACGATGGAAAAACTTGAAGTAGGCGAAGTATTCACAATTAGTGATGAGAACGATGTTGAACAAGAGGTAGAGGTGATCGGGGCTTTGACAATTGAAGGTACTGACTATGCGGCAGTAAGCTTCGTAGAAGATCTTCAAACAGAGACTGACGACGATATTGATATTTTTTTCCTCAAGATGGATGAAGATGGAGATTTAGCCGCCATAGAATCTGATGACGAATTTGAGAAGGTTTCTTCAGCCTTTGACGAGATGATGAATGAAGAAGAATAGCAGGGAGGGGGAGGTTAATCCCCTCTCCTTTTTTGGTATATATACATATGTTGAATCCTTTTATCAAAAATACTGTAAATAGAAGGAAATCATTCAAATTTGTCGAATTGATTTTGAAAGGAGTTGATTCAATTGGATAGCGTCATCCTTGTAACCTTTAAGATTAAGGGAATCCCGATTCCTATCAAAATAGCATCTACCACTGAACCGAGCAGAGAGCAGATTTTCAAGAAAATATCTGATTTAGCCAAAGGATATGATTTATCTGGCGAGATTCAATTCAAGAAGCTCCTCAAAGAAAACGGCCATAAAATGTATTTATATGAGATTGGTGATAAGAGATGCAGGGTGCTGGTCGAGAGACTCGAGAAAATCAAAGAGTTTGAAGAAATAGGTTCTTAGCAATGCTAAGTCAACACATCTGAGTATAAGCAGGCAATATTAAAATTAATTTCATCTCTTGCAACAACCCAAAATTTTTACTGCTATCTTATTCATACAATCTTCCATCTCTTAAAGCAAAAAAGCCCATCAAAGGCTTTTTTACTTTCTTGTATAATAGCGTACGTCCTGGTGCTTGTTAAGCTCATTTGCAATCAGTATGGTTGCGCTTTGATTCCCCGCTGCGTCAAGTCCCGCTTCCCAAAGCATCATACCTCCAAGCTGCTGTGAAAGTGCCAGTTCAGTCTTTTTTTTCAGGGTAGAGTGTCCATTATAATAGTAAGTCGTTCCATTTATATTGACCTGATCCTTAACGGCATTCCCAGGTGCATGTTCTGTTATTGCTTTATAAGAGAGCTGTTTTGCTGAAGGATTTTCTGGCTGAGCATAAAGAGGGACCCCGAGAACGAGTTTCTCTCTTGAATAGCCATGTTGATCAAATAGCGAGGTCCAATAGCTAACTATATTGGCAGAATAAGAGAATGGCGATAAATTCGCAGCATTATATTCTCCATCCCATTGACCATCATATGCCATCAAATTGACGTGGTCAAAATACTTAAACATAGATGGCTCAAACACGACGGAGTGAATTTCAGTCCCTGTTACGCTGTGTACCTTTGCATTAACAGCGATGGACAACTCTTTAGCGATTGGTTTCAGCTGTGCACTTAAATCTTTGGAAAAAAGGGCAAGATAAAGGGCATCTTCTTTTGAGCGTGGGTGCTCAAAATCGATGTCGACTCCATCCAGATTTTCTCTTTTGGTAAAACTGACAAGCTCTTGTACTAGTTTTTTTCTGGCTTCAGGGTGTGAAATCGCTGTCTTAAAGTAATCATAAGATTCTCCGCCATTGATATGGTACCAGCCTCCAATAGCCAGCATCACCTTTGTATCAGTTTTTTGAGCGTTCGCAACAACCGCCCTCAAGTTTTTGATAGCATGATCCCCATTCATTATAATTGAGCCATCTACAGCAGGATGAACAAAAGAGAAAACAACATGTGTTAAACCGTCATAATCGATTGTTTCAGGATTTCGAAAGTCCTGGACATAGCCAATCAAGACCTTAGAGGCCTGTTTCATTTCCGGGACAATTTTTACAGCAGGTGTTTTCGCGGATAATGATGCATTATTGAAGTTGGAGGCCTCTTGGTTTTGGCGTTTATTGGCAAGTAATGAACCAGATAGAAAACCGCCTATGAAGATTAAAATTATCATCAATATTGCCAGGAAGCGTTTTGTCATTTTTGATTCCTCCAGAATTTATTCAACTTTAAAATTGTAACAGAGAAGCGACGATTATTGCTGTGGTAATATCAGGCTATCAACATCAATCTTAAAAGTAAGATTAGTAATGCTCATTAGGGGAATAAACTAATTAGTAGAAAAGATAGGAGCGAATGAAATGAATTCCAAGAAAATAAACGCAGCTAACACTGAAATTAGTTTTTATGATGAAGGAAAAGGAAAACCAGTCGTACTAATCCATGGTTTTGCCGGCGGAAAGCAATATTGGGACAAAGTCCTGCCTCAATTGGCTGAGGGGAACAGAGTCATAGCTCTGGATTTGCCTGGACATGGACAATCTGGAATGGCGAAGGAAAGTTACTCCATAGAAGATATGGCAGCAACAATCAAAGAATTACTTGATCAATTAGGAGTAGACAAAGTGACAATGTTTGGTCATTCTCTCGGGGGATATATAGCTCTCGCCTTTGCAGAAATATATCCACATAATTTAAACGGTTTTTCATTGGTTCATTCTACTGCGAATCCTGACACTAAGGAAGCCAGGGAAGGCAGGGAAACAAATGCAGCGAAAATTCGGGAAGATGGACCGGATTCTTTTATAGAGGGACTTTCCAAAAAGCTTTTCTCACCAGAAAACAATGACCTTAACTCCTACGATATCCTTCAAACGGTCAAAATCGGAATGAATACAACTGTAGAGGGCCTTGTCAGTGCTTTGATTGCTATGAAGAACAGGTCAGACAGGAATCATGTGCTGGAAGAAACTGAGCTCCCGGTACTCCTGATTGCAGGTGAAAAAGATCAAATAATTCCACCTGAAAAAACGTTCAGTGTCAGTAAAACCAATATCAATAAGAGCATCATCAAAAACGCCGGCCATATGAGCATGTATGAACAGCCAGAAGAACTAGTAAGAACAATGAAGGAGTTTCTTGCCAGTCTGTAATCATACCTTCGGCCTGTCCCTTTTTTAGGGCAGGCATCATTTTTTTAATGAAGAGAATTGAACTGCAAAATAGGAGTGATGATATTTGGTTAATGAAATTTTATTAGATGGTTATCCCATCGCAGTCAGTAAATTTGAATCTTTACTTAAAAACGGTCTGCAACATGTTTCAGTCGAATTTCCTGTGACTAGTGAGCGCTACCACGATGTCACCACCTTATTGTATAAAGGTGAATTTGAAGTGAACATTCCTGGTTATCCAGCCTTTCAGGGAAAGATTGTCCATTACTCCACTTCTGTAACCAACCTGTATGAAAGCGGGCAGATTGGCCAGTTCAAATTAGAATTATCGGAGGTGAAAAGGTAAGCAATGAAATTAAGCATTCTTGATCAGGCACCTGTCTCGGCAAACCAAACAGCCAAACAAGCATTGGAGCAATCTGTCTTGCTGGCACAGGCAGGAGAAAAGCTAGGATATACACGGTACTGGATCGCCGAGCACCATGATATGCCGGGACTAGCCTGTCCAGCACCCGAAGTAATGCTCCCATATATAGGTGCCAGGACAAGCAGGATCCGTATAGGTTCTGGTGCTGTTTTGCTCCCTCATTACAAGCCTTACAAAGTCGCAGAGATATACAATCTGCTGGCCACTCTATTCCCGGCTCGCGTTGATATTGGGATTGGCCGGGCTCCAGGGGGATCTGCAGAAGTAACAAATGCTTTGTCTGAACATTTTCTTCAAAATGTATGGAAGATGCCTGAATCTTTAAAGGATTTGCTTCATTTCATACGAAACGATCACCCTGCTGGAAGTGAACTTGCAAAAATCACAGCCTCTCCAGTGCCAGAAACTCCTCCAGAACCGTGGCTGCTGGGGACCAGCGAGAAAAGTGCTTTGCTTGCAGCGGAACAAGGGATTGCCTATGCATTTGGGTTGTTTATGAGCGACAAGGATGCCCGAGAGCTCTTACATAGTTATAAAAATTCTTTCCAGCCGGGGAGTTTTCAAAAGCCGAAAACAATATTGGCTGTTTCAGCAATATGTGCTGAAACTAGTGAACAAGCTGAGGAAATTTCCTTAAGCTCTCTCATTTGGAGTATTCAGAGAAGTAAGGGAATGGGCCTCCCTGGGGTTCCTTCGATTACTGAGGCAAAGTCACACCGTTTATCTGCAACTGAAAAGGATGAGATTGACCGTATGAGACAAAAGATGATCATTGGAAATCCTGTTGAGGTAAAAAATAGACTTCTTGAGCTACATAACCAAACTCAAACAGATGAAATTATGATTGTAACCATTACACATTCGCCAGAGGATCGGCAGAATTCCTATAAATTGATTTCAGAACAATTGCTGGAACCGTAATTGAGCGAAACGTTATGACTACAGACTATATTGGAAGTAACTAAATGATTTGAAAGATGAAAAATACACCATAACAGTCATAACCTAAGGTAATCTCTCAAATATTCCACCTGGCATCACGCGCAATTGTTTTCTATTAACAAGTTGCCTTTTTAAGGTATAATATTATTTGTGAAAGGCTGCATCGCTGTCTTATAGTCCTTCAGCTTGCAGTGATCTGATATAAGGTGAAAGAGAGTGGAATATATGGGTCGTAAATGGAACAACATCAAAGAAAAAAAAGCTTCGAAGGATGCAAATACAAGCAGGGTTTATTCAAAATTTGCGCTTGAAATTTATGTTGCAGCCAGACAAGGTGAGCCAAATCCAGAATCCAACCAGGCGCTTAAATTCGTCCTAGAAAGAGCGAAGACATATAATGTACCAAGGGTGATCATTGACCGCGCAATTGATAAAGCAAAGGGCGGAGCTGAGGAAAATTATCAGGAGCTGCGATACGAAGGGTTTGGTCCTAATGGCTCCATGGTTATCGTTGATGCCCTTACAAACAATGTAAACCGTACCGCGTCCAATGTTCGGGCAGCGTTCGGCAAGAACGGCGGAAACATGGGGGTTGCCGGATCAGTTTCCTATATGTTCGATAAAACGGCGGTAATCGGGTTTGAAGGAAAATCAGCTGATGAGGCACTCGAAATATTAATGGAAGCAGATCTTGACGCACGTGATATACTTGAGGAAGAAGAATCTGTCATTATTTATGGTGAACCGGATCAATTCCATGCTATCCAGGAAGCATTCAGAAATGCGGGTATTACTGATTTTACTGTAGCCGAACTGACCATGCTTCCACAGACTGAAGTCACTCTTGATGCAGAAACTGAAGCACAGTTCGAAAAGCTTGTTGATGCACTGGAAGATCTGGAAGATGTCCAGCAAGTTTACCATAATGTTGAATTGTCCTAACACAAAAAACCCATTCCTACTGTCGGAATGGGTTTTTTTAATCTTTTCAACCTGCCAGCTTATGTTTATGAAGTTCCTCGTCCAGTTTCCCAAATAAAATAAGCCGGTACATGCGGAAGTCTGCCCGAAGAGACCAGACAGGGTGGCCAAAAGTGGCCGGCTTGTTGCCTTCAATAAAGAAATGGCTGAACCAGGCGAATGCATAAGCGGTTATAGGTGCAAACAAAATCAACCACAACTTCATTGTAAACAACGCCGCTAAGACAAATATAAAAACGAAACTAGTGCCGACAAAGTGCCATTGTCTGGTTGAACGTTTACTATGTTGCGACAAATAGAATGGCCAGAATTCTTCGAAATGTTTAAACACCATATTAAACCTCCTCATAATAATTACTAAATATAGTTCTATTTCCTAGCGATAATCCCTTTATTTTTTTGATACTGATTTCCCGGCGGATCTCCGGGTAAATTAAAAAGGGGTTTAGTAAGGGTTTTCTAAAAACTTTGTTACTCCTATAAGCAGAAATAGAGTAATTACATTATTTGGAGGTGCGGAATGGTTAATAACCAAAAGCTGATTCAATCTATCGGAGAACATGCGATTAAGATTGATACATACAATGATCTTGACAGTATGATTGAAGCTGCGGCAAATAAAAAGTATGTCATGCTTGGTGAAGCTTCTCACGGAACATCGGAGTTCTATACACTGAGGGCTGAGCTCAGCAAAAGACTAATTAAAGATCACGGCTTTTCGTTCATAGCTGTGGAAGGGGATTGGCCGTCTTGTTTCACAGTGAATCAATATATTAAAGGATACATCAGTGGGGATGCGCGTAAAGCATTAAAAGATTTTGACCGCTGGCCTTCCTGGATGTGGGCCAACGAGGAGATTCTTGAACTTGTGAATTGGTTAAAGAGCCATAACGTATCAGCGAAGGACAAGGTGGGCTTTTATGGTCTTGATGTCTATAGCCTGTGGGAGTCAATGGAGGAAATCATCTGGCAGCTTGAAAAAATCTCACCGGGTGATGTGGAATCAGCTAAGCAGGCATTTTCCTGTTTTGAACCGTTTGACCGGCGTGGGGAAAATTATGCTATCTCATCGGCTTATTATGGAGAAGATTGTACCGAAGAAGTGATCAAAGTATTGATTGACCTTCAGAAGAAGCGAAGGCATTATCCACAGGAGCAGGAAGGAGACTTGAATCTTGAAGTCAACAGCCTGGTGATGCTGGATGCAGAACGTTATTACAGAGCCATGGCCAGGGGCGGTGCAGAGGATTGGAATATCCGGGATACCCATATGGTTACCGCATTGGAAAAAGTGATGAAAGTGCATGGAGAAGGTGCAAAAGCAATCATCTGGGAGCATAACACACATATTGGAGATGCAAGGGCAACAGATATGGCAGAGGAAGGGATGATAAACGTAGGGCAAATTTTACGGGAGAAATACGGGCAGCAGGTTTATGCTATCGGTTTTGGGACTCATCATGGCACAGTCATTGCATCAGACGAATGGGGAGGCAGCGTCGAAGTTATGGAGGTGCCGGATGCTGAAACTGGAAGTTGGGAGGATGCTTTGCATCAAGCGGGCGCCTTTGATAAATATCTTCTCTTCAATAAAAACAACAAAAAGGAATTTGGAAATGTGGTCGGACACCGGGCAATAGGAGTGGTATATGATCCTGAGCTAGAACATTTAGGAAACTATGTCCCATCCAGAATCGCTGAAAGATATGATGCGTTTATTTTTGCCGATAAGACAACTGCTTTGATTCCACTATTCAAATGAACCAAAAAAACGTCCTCTAAGGGACGTTTTTCTATGAGTATTAAGGTTTGAGAACCACTTTAATGCAGCCATCTGTCCTGGTGTCAAATATTTGATAGCCATGCGTGGCCTGGTCTAGCGGGAGAATGTGGGTAATGACGTCACTGAGATCCATTTTACGATTAGAAATAAGATCATAAAGAAAAGACATATACGGAATTACCGAAGCCTGTCCCATTTTCAAATCAACATTACGCTGGAAAAGGTCACCCAATGGGAAGGCATTATACCTGCCTCCATACACCCCAGTGATTTGGATTGTACCTGCTTTGCGAACCGCCTGTGAGGCAATAACAAGACCGCCCATTGCACCGCCATGCAGCTTCAAGCCGGAAGCCAGGTACTCAAGCGGTGACATTTTGCCGCTCATACCGGTGCAGTCAATGACGATATCTGCTCCGCCTTTGGTGATTTCTTTCAAATATTCACCGGTGTTCTGGTGTTCCTCTATATTCACAGTTTCAACCTTATTTGTCTTTTTCGCATGTTCCAGGCGATAATTCAAATGATCAACGGCGATAACTCGTTTTGCACCTTTGAACCAGGCAAACTTTTGGGCGAGCAAACCAACTGGACCACAGCCTAAAACAACCACTGTATCCCCGGATTTAACTCCTGCGTGATCGACACTCCACAAAGCCGTTGCAGCTGCGTCTGCCAATAAAACCAATTTCTCATCCTCAACTTCACAGTTCTCGGGAATTTTAAAGGGTGTGAAATTACCATATGGTACACGCATATATTCAGCCTGGCCGCCTGCATATCCCCCTGTTGTTTCCGAATACCCAAAGAATCCGCCCATTTCCCCATGGGGATTGGAATTATCACACTGTGAGGTGATGTCATGCTTGCAGTACCAGCATTCTCCACAGCTGACATTGAAAGGGATGATCACCCGATCGCCTTTCTTTAGTTGGCTCACGCCAGGTCCTACTTCTTCTACTACACCCATTGGTTCATGGCCAATAACATAGTCAGTAGGCAAGTTGGGAATCATCTGATGCAGAAGGTGAAGATCGGAGCCGCAAATAGCCGACGCTGTTACTTTTATGATAATGTCGTCCGAGTTCTTTATTTCAGGGTCTTTGACATTTTTGACCTCTATATTCTTGCTGCCTTGATACGTAACGGCTTTCATATTGGTCATCCCTCCTTTATTTATTCGGTGTCGCGAACATTCCAAGCCGATCCGTGTCAATCGGGAAAAGATCCATTTTACCGATGCTGACTGCCATGTCAGCAGATTTCAAATCCAGTTCAACTTGTTTCCCAACATCATGTGGATAAAGCCAGCCCTTTTCCATCATTAAATCGGTTACTTCGGCATGAAGGTCTATTGCTAATTCCATTTGTTTGTACAAAGCATTCCTTAGTTCCCCGTTGGCTACTTCTGTTAAAGCGATACCGTAAGTATGTATTCCGGTTTTGATCCAGAGGAGAAAATCAAGTGCAAAGGATGCATCTGCCATTTCAGGCATGTGCTCGGCACCTTGGGGATCAAGATAATCCATTTCCATCATTGGTCACCTTCCTTCATTGGTTTAGTCCTGGCACCCTTATAAAATCCTTTTAACTCCTCAATCGCAGCTATTGATTGTTGAACATCCTTATCCATCAATGCCTTTAAATCGTTATCAAAACAAAGGCCTTGCATTAATTTGGACTTTAGGACACTTATCGTTTTATAATTCAATATTTCATGTGCTTCCATCGTCTCGTGGAAAGCAAGAGTATCTTTTTCCATATGAATCACCTCCAAAAAGAACATTTTTAATTTCCCATTAAATGATTTGGATTATGCAGGAATGCCGAATAATGAAATATATTAAAGGAAACATAACAGGGAAGACGTTATTAATAGGAGAGATCCCCAATGACAAGATATTTAGGAATACATGAGACCTTAGAACTGCTAGAGGTACTGACATTTAAAAGTGTTACATTGACCAAAGCAACCACAATGGGTTTGCTTGTAAAAGACTTAAGGCTAAAAGAAATCCTTTCAAATGAAGTCACTGTATCAACTGCACAAATCAATCGCATGAAGGAATTATTGACAAATAGGGAGGGCAATCGCGAATGACAAATATTTTGCACAATTTGGCTGGAATGGCTGGGATGACAGATCAAGTAATCGCAGCAGATTATCTGATTTCCATTAAGTCTGCCATACGCAATCTTTCATTTGCCATAACGGAAACAGCTACACCTGAATTAAGAGATGCTTTTCGTGAACAGCTCAGATCAGCTGTAGAGAACCATGAAAATATCACTAACTACCTGATTGAAACTGGGTTTTATCACCCTCATAATCTTAGTGAACAAATCAGGGTGGATATTGATACAGCCGATACTGCTTTGAAGCTTGCTGATTAGAAAAGAATAAAACTAGAAGGCTGCCAAAACCAAAAGGATGGCAGCTTTTTAATCACTTGCCTCATCCTAGCTTTTAATTCTAGAAAGTTTAAAGCACCTGCAATACAGGAATAGACAGATATATCAAATTTGCAGGTGGTTTTTGTGGTAGATACTATTATCAGGGACATTTCCCGCGAGGATATCATCAGACTGGCGATATTCCTGGCTCTGATCATTCTTTTAAATTGGGGAATTAAAAGGATCGCTCAGTTAACTGCAGCAAAGCAATCAAGATGGTTTCAGAAAGCACTGCCAATAATCGATTCCTTGGCAGACTGGATAACCTTTTATGGCATAATCATTTTGCTCCTGTTAACTTTTTCAAAGAATGACTGGCTTTTTTATACGCTTTATACT
Source organism: Mesobacillus jeotgali (assembly GCF_900166585.1). Taxonomy (NCBI): domain Bacteria; kingdom Bacillati; phylum Bacillota; class Bacilli; order Caryophanales; family Bacillaceae; genus Mesobacillus; species Mesobacillus jeotgali. Next base: position 1,295,092 of record NZ_FVZC01000009.1, read on the forward strand.
CACGGTGAAGTAGAGGTCACAGCCTTGCTGATTGTCATAGCTTTTTTGATTGTGTCTCTGGCACACAGACTGGTAAAGCTTTTCAACAAGTATATTTTGTCTTCTGTCTACGATTACTATGGAGTGGACAGAGGCCTGGGTTATACCTTCAATCAAATCATTTATTATATCGTTATGTTTGCAGCATTGGCTGTAAGCCTGACAAGTGTCGGGATTAACCTGACTGCCATCGGGGCGGTGTTCGGTGTCCTGGGCATTGGCATTGGCTTTGGAATGAGGAATGTTGCAGGTAACTTTGTTTCCGGAATCATCATTTTGTTTGAAAGACCGATTGAAGTAGGGGAGATTATCCAAATCAATGAAAAAGTAGGGCGTGTTGAAAAAATACGATTAAGATCAACCATCATTCGTACTGCTAAGGAAGGCACTTTGATTGTTCCTAATCAATATTTTATTGAACAGATCATCAAGAACCGAACAAGTGCAAGAATGATGGCTCAGGTAAGGGTAAGTATCGCTTTTGGCATTGATACCGAAGTTGTACAGGCACTTCTTGAGCAAGCAGCCACTGAAATCAAGGAAAAAGAAAATGGCATCCTCGATTCTCCAGAGCCAGACATCCGTTTTGTTGATTTTAATAGCAGGGCTATGGAGTTTCTGATTGAAATCCCCGTAGTGAACTTCGAAATCAAAGAAAAAATAGAAAGTAAAATGAGGCATATGGCGGCCGCAATTTTCATTAAAAATAATATCCAGCTGCCGAGCATTCCGTTTCAAATAATCGATAAAAGCGAACCACCATTCGGAAATGAGGGTTAATCGCCAGATTCCAGTTTGAATCTGACAACCAAAAAGAGTTTACCAGGCTGGTAAACTCTTTTTGGTTTATAAGCTTTTAAGTGCCTCAGCCACTTCTGTATCCCCGGATAATAAGTCAAAAGACTTCTTGAAAGTCCTTTCTTCATTCAAACATGCAAGGATGGTCCTGGCTACGTCAATCCTAGGTATAGTGCCGCTTCCAAGGTTTTCGGCAACCATAATTTTACCGGTACCTTGTTCATTCAGTAAACCGCCAGGCCTGATAATGGTATAGTTCAAGCTGCTCTGAAGCAAGGCCCGGTCAGCATAGTGTTTTGCGACATAATAAGGCTTTATTGTCTCTGACCAATTCTCACGATTGTGTGCTTGCAGGGCACTGATCATTATGAACCTGTCAATACCCGCCTGTTCTGCAGCTTCCACTGTTTTAACGGCACCGTCTAGATCGACCAGGAGAGTTTTATCGAGACCTGTTTGTCCTCCTGAACCTGCTGCGAATACAACCGCATCGCAGCCTTTTGCGGCTGATGCAATATCCTCTACTGATCCTTCTAAGCTGGCGATTGCCGTTTCTATACCTTTTGTTTCAAATTCCTTAGCCTGTTCCTGTTTTCTAAGCATGGCTCTTACGTTATGGTCAGCGCTTTCCTTAAGAAACTCAACAAGTAGTTTGCCAATCTGCCCGTTTGCACCAACAACAAATACTTTCATCATTCGACCTCCTTTTATCATCCATATATAATCTACCCGTTATTTACTATAATAAAAGAAAATGAATGGGCAAATTTATGCCAGAGAATCCTATTACAGGTATGATTCATGTAAAATGGGGAAAATAAAAAGAAACTTCTAGCCATTTAGGGGGGGACAGGATGGAGAATTACAGTGATTTAATTGAAAAACAAAGAGAATTTTTTCTTAGCGGCAAAACAAAGAATCTTTCATTCAGACTAGAGGCTTTGAACTTGTTAAGGCGATTGATTAAGAGTCACGAACAGGAACTGATGGATGCTTTAAAAGCGGATTTGAATAAAACGGAATTTGATTCATACTTAACAGAGATTGGAATTGTTCTAGAGGAATTGCGTTTCACCATAAAACATGTTCGTAAGTGGGCACGGCCTCGAAAAGTAAAGTCGACTCTGACCTTGTTTGGTTCAAAAAGTTTTATATATCCTGAGCCTTATGGAGTTGCTCTTGTCATCGCTCCATGGAATTATCCTTTCCAGCTGGCCGTAGCTCCGTTGATTGGTGCTATAGCAGCGGGCAACTGTGCGATTTTAAAGCCTTCTGAACTGACTCCCCATACGTCCGGTGTTCTTTCAAAGCTCATTCATGAAAACTTTCCTGAGGAGTACGTGGCAGTGGTAGAAGGAGGCGTGGAAGCAAGCCAGGGTTTGCTAAAAGAGAAACTGGATTATATTTTTTTTACAGGCAGTGTTCCAGTCGGCAGGATCATTATGGAAGCCGCAGCAAAGAACCTGACACCTGTTACACTTGAATTGGGCGGAAAAAGTCCATGCATAGTACATCATGATGCCCACTTAAAATTCGCAGCAAAAAGGATAGCCTGGGGCAAGTTCATGAATGCGGGTCAAACTTGCGTGGCTCCCGATTATCTATATGTCCATAAAAGGGTAAAAGAAGAATTCTTGATGCTGCTAAAGGAATCAGTAAAAGAATTATACACCATGGATGCCATCTCAAGCGGTAACTTTACGAAAATTGTAAGTGAAAGACACTTTAACAGATTAGCAGCATTCCTCGATAATGGTAAGACATACTTTGGAGGAAGAACAAATAAAGAAGCTCTTGCAATTGAGCCTACTGTTCTTACAAATATCGATTGGAAGGATAAAGTAATGGAGGATGAAATTTTCGGCCCCATACTTCCTGTCCTTGAGTATGATGATTTGCCAGAAATGATATCTAAAATAAATGCCCGTCCCAAGCCGCTCGCACTCTATATTTTTTCAGAAAGTGAACAAGTCCAAAAAATGATCCTTGATCATATATCCTTTGGCGGAGGATGCATCAATGATACCGTTTACCACCTAAGTTCGCCTTATCTGCCGTTTGGAGGCGTAGGTGAAAGCGGCATCGGTGCCTACCATGGACAAGGCAGTTTTGATGTGTTTTCACATGAAAAAAGTGTGTTGAAGCAAACCACTCGCTTCGATCTTCCTTTCCGGTATCCCAATACGAAGGATGCTCTAAAAAAAGTGAAGCTATTTATCAAGTAGGAATGCAACTAATCAGGAGGGATTAGCAGATGGGTGCTATCGAACGCAGCGGGTTTATTTTTGAACCTGAATATAGTGTCATTAACCAAAACGGTGCCATTCATGTTTATCACCAAGGGAAATTAGTCGAGGAATTGAAATTTTCTTTTGACGGCGACGCTCCTGATCCGAGTTTTACAGAGCGTCTGATTGACCATTACTGTGAAAAACATGGAATAGAATAAGATGTTCCTATCCAGCTGCCCTATATTTGGGCAGCTATTTTTTATTCTTGGACCAGCAGCAGATACCACTTGAACGCTGCTAACCAGTCTGACAGTAAATATAGCTGTCCTAAGCCATAATCAAGTGATTTGTTCTATGGTATAGTCGAATTAACTATATTTCAAAGGCAGTGAAATAAATTGGAAGCAAAAGAAAAATGGAATTCAAAATACAGGAATCGATTGATGAATGAAACCCCTACGGAAGCAAATAAAAGATTACAACTTATGTCAGATTATCTTAAGGGAGGAACAGCAATCGATATTGCTTCTGGACTTGGAGGCAATAGCATTTTCCTTGCTGAGAATGGGTATAAAGTGACCGCAATTGACATTTCGGAAGTTGCCATTAATTTCGTCAAGGAGCAGGCAGCGGGCCGAAAATTGAATATTAAGGCAAAAACAGCTGATTTGACGAGTGAAAGGTCCGATTTTTTCAGTCAAGAATACGACCTTTCCATCCTAACCTATTATTTAGACCGTTCATTATTTCAAGTCATGAAGGAAGTTGTAAAAGAAGGCGGCTATCTATTCTTCGAAACCTATTACCAAAATGCAGCAACGGAGAGCCAGCATGTTTCAAATCGGTATAAACTGTTTTCAAATGAATTACTTAAGGAATTCAGTAAGTGGAGAGTTCTATATTTTGAAGAAAATGAACAGGAAGGCCGACAAACAATTTTTTGCCAGAAACCATCCTTTATATCTCCATAAAAGAAGTAAAAAGCAGAAACATGCGACTACTGTTTCTGCTTCATATATTTAAAGAGATTCTGCTATTACTCTGCGTTCTAATTTGATAGCAACAAACAAGAAAGAGAACGCGGCAATCATCCTGAACAATGAAATCAAATTCATAGCTGAGGCCATGCCAAAACCATTTAATAGCATGACACCCATCTGCGGGGCAATAAATCCAACAATTGAAAGCAGGAAGTTATAGTTCGCAATATAATTTGTACGGCCTTTTTCAGGCGAGGTCTTTAGAAGCTGGTTAAATAACAGAAGGTTGGTTCCAGAGACGAATAAGCCAATCCATAGATTGATCAAAGTTAAATATACAAGATTGGTTGAAAGAATCGTTAAAGCAAGAGCTGTAGCCATCCCCGCAGCAGCGAGGAATAAAACAAAGCTGTTGCCCCTCCGGTCGGCAGCATTTGCCCACCATTTGATACTGATGATTTGTGCCAGCTGGTTGGTAACCGAAAACAAACTCAGCCAGAGGGCTGTCGCGTTTGCCTCTTTTATTTGATAGATACTGAACAGGGACCAAGCCATCTGCGCAGAAAAACTGAACAATAATGCGGATATTACGAACGCTAAAAAAGGTTTATGATTGTACAAATTAAGCAAGAGCTTCTTGCCTTTTTCTTCTTTGTTATCTATTACTTTTGCTTTTTTAGGTTCTTGGTGTTTAACAAGAAAATACACTTCTAATACGGCAAATAATAATGCAGCAACAAATAATAGCTGATAAGGAAACGCATTTTCTTTATCAAATTGCTGCAAAAACACTCCGGTACCAAAAGTTATAGCCATAGCAGCGATTGTGTTATATCTATTGCGTGAGCTGAAAAATTCTCCTCGCCGCTTTTCAGGTACCAGGTCACCAATCATGGATTGCCAAGAAAGACCTGATAGAGCACCAGGGAAGTTGAGCAGAGCGATCAGGATTACCAGCCCCCATGCTGCATACTGATTCCCCAGAAAAGGGACAAAAAGAATCAAGCTGAATAGCAAACGGGTGAATAAAGTAGAGATAACCGCAAAATTCTTTTTGCTTTGGACACGGTTAAGCCAAATGGCACCTGGAATCAATGCAAGCATCCCTATAATTGAAGGAAGAGAGACAATCAGCCCTAATTGCTGGTTTGTGGCTCCGAGAACACTTATAGCAAACAATGGTATATACCCATTAACCATATTTGTAGCGGCGGTTGAAGCAAGTCCGTTATAAATGCTCAACTTCTCATTTTCACGAAATTTCAATCTGTTTTCCCCTTTCAAAAAAATCACACGAGATGGATTGTACGATTTTGCTTCTCAAATAGCAATAGAAGCAAAAAAAAACAGGCAATTGTGCATACCTTCTCAATTAAGAACACCCTTAAGATTAGATGGAAAGGAAAGCAATTTTAAAAAAAGAATGAAAGCATAAAGACTGAGAATATAATAAACAATGAGATGGAAAGGCAGGGAAGGGCGCCATGTATAATATTCTTTTGTTTACCGATTCCGGGGTCGATGATTCTTTGGCCTTGATGTATGCTTTGCTGCATCCCGAACTTAATGTTGTTGGTGTTGTAACTGGCTATGGAAACATCACAAAAGAACAGGCAATTAACAATACAGCCTATTTATTGCAGCTGGGGGGAAGAGAGGACATACCAATCATTGCAGGCGCTTCAGGTCCATTATCCGGTGAAATTGCGACCTTTTATCCAGAGATTCATGGTCCAGAGGGGCTGGGACCTATTCGGCCGCCGGAAGACCTTGGAGAAGTAAAAGTTTACGATATAGATAAGATACTTGAATTAGTTAATCAGTATCCTGATAATATAGTCATCGTCGGTGTCGGAAGGCAGACAGAACTGGCGATTCCTTTTATCCTGTATGGCTCAGAAGCTTTCAATAAAGTAAATGCTTTTTATATCATGGGAGGAGCATTCCTCGTTCCCGGGAATGTTACAGCAGAAGCTGAGGCAAACTTTTATGCCGATCCAATTGCAGCCAATCAGGTCCTTGAAAAGGCGAGGAATGTTTTCCTGCATCCTTTGAACATTACCAATAAAGCCATTATTCCTCCTGAAGTAATCGACTATCTTGCCGAAAACAGCCAATCTCCTTTTAAAAATCTGATAAAACCTGTTTATGATTATTACCTTGAAGCCTATAAAAAAAACGTTCCGGGTATCAAGGGCGCACCACTCCATGATGTGATAACCTTAAGCGCCCTTGTGAACAAAAATCTGGTCCGATATTTGCCAAGAAGAGTAACAGTGGAGTTGTTTGGGCGTGCCCGGGGGAAAAGCATTGCGGACTTCAGGCCAAAGCCAGAGCCGGAGCCTGAGGAAGAACTTGACTGGATCGGCATGGAAGCAGATATTCCAGCTTTTATTGAAGACTTCACCATTGTTTTCATGGGAGAATCACCAGCAAAAAAAGAACTCCCGTAGGCGGGGAGTTCTTCGTCAAAAAAAGCAAAGGTTATCAGCTTTGATTAACTTCTTTATATTTTTCTATGGAGGCATTTGAGTATAGTAACACTAGAATGCTTGCTGTAACCAAGATTCCATGTAAAATCCAGACCATTTTTGATAATGAAAGAGCCTCCAGCAGGATAGGTGCCGCGACAAAGCCCAGCGCAAACCCTAATGACTTTAATAGCATGCCCACTCCAAATATTCTTCCTCTAATGTGATTTTCTATTTGCTGGAGGATCGTAGCATGCAAAGTAGTAAAGCATGCGTCAAAAATTCCGGTAAATAACGCAAATAGAAGAACAATCCAGATATTCATGTTCGATAAGAAAGTAATGAAGCCAGCTGACATCAATATTGCTGAGAGAAAATACGTCCGATATAGGAGTTTCCCCTTGATGAAATTTGCTCTGGGCAGGAGAAGGGTGGCCAAGACAGAACCAATTCCCCAAACGCCCCAAATCAAGCCGTAAATCAAGCTTTGCTTTTCTGAATTTATTGATTCTGCCAGTAATGGAATTCCCAGGTTATGAGAGGCACCGGCAAATGAACCGACCAGAAAAATGATGTTAATATATAACAACATTGGCACTGAAAGAATAAAAGAATATACTTCTTTTAAATCTTTGCCAATCTGGGATACTTTTTGTCTCACACCAGTTTTTAGTTGCTCTCCAGCAACAGGTGCAGTTGTTTGCCATTTGATTTTAATAAGTACAGCAGCTGATATCAGATATGTGGATGCATCGATGACGAGAGTAGCCTGATAACCAAGAAAATCAGTAATCACTCCTGCGCCAATGAAGCCAAAAACAAGGCTGATCGATGTCAGTCGTGAAATCAGAGCATTCGTCTCAAGGATTTTTTCCTGCCCGAAAATCTGCGGAATTTCAGCACTATAGCTTACAGCAAAAAAACTGCTAGTCAAACCGATCAAGAAGCAAACAATCAAAATCATAACTGGATTAGGGAAGGGGATCAAGCTAAGAATGATGATGGCCCTAAAAACATCTGTCCAAATCATGATTTTCCTGCGGTTAAGACGGTCTGCCAGCACACCAGAAAATAAACTGGATAAAACTCCGCCTAAAGTACGGAACGCCATTGTTGCAGCAAGCCAGGCGGGGCTGCCGGTCGCAATATACATTAAAACGTTGATTGCAATTAGATCCATGAATGTTCCAAGGTCAGAAAATGCTTTCACATAAAGAAAAACTTTGCGGTTCATTAGAAATCTCCCTTAATCCTGAGTTGGTGTCGTCGGCTATTCTGTTTTATTTTAAAGATTTTGAATTTACTTCGCAATGCGAAATTTCAGTTTTTTGTTATAATTAAACAAAAATATTTTTTTTAAACACCAGGGAGTCCAACAATGAATACCGAAAGGAACAATGAGGATGATACAAACAGTCAATCAAACAGTAATGCATAGTTACCCAGGAATGGTGGCCCTCGTTACAGTTACGCATAAAGGGGAAAATAATATTATGGCAGCTGGCTGGCACACTTATATATCTTATGATCCGCCAATTTATGGGGTCGCAATCGGACGTGAACGTCATACATATCAAATGATAAAAGATGCAGAGAAATTTGCCATTAATTTTGTTCCATTTGAAAATTCAAGCCTCATTCAGCAAGCAGGTGTATATTCTGGTTCTAGGGTCAATAAATTCGAGAAAGAGAACATACGTTTCGAACATGGTTCAGCAACAAATTCACCAATTCTCCATGATGCTTACATAGCATATGAATGTGAAGTGATGGACCGCAACAGTTATGGAGACCACGATTGGTTCGTTGGCAAAATCGTACAATTTTACAAAGATAAAGATAAATTTTATAAAAATGGCTTGCCTAACTTCGATAAATTAACAATACCGCTTTATTTGGGAAGATCACAATATACTTGTATCGGCAAAAAAAGTGAATTTGTTTCTCATAAGATAGAAGAATAGAAAGTAAAACAATAGAAAAAAATCATTTTTTTTATTAGACGGTAACACAGGAAATCCCATTTCAAAATGGAAAAGGGGAGACTAACTTTTTTAAAATTAATCGGCAACTATTAAAAGTTTCAGGGCACCTTAAATGGTGTCCTTTTATTTTTTAAAAACAGTTCTTCAGGAAAAAGATAATGACGATTTATATTTTCACAATTTAATAATTTGGTGAAAATTAAAAAAATTTTCATTTACAAACAGGTTCTTTGTTAGTAAAATAAGCAATTGTATTCGACTAAATTCGACACAAATTAATCTGGGGGCTTTTATGAGTTTATTGAGGAAAAAACAAGTATCAAATGAATTATCGGATAATTCACTTAATAGAGTATTGGGTGCATTGGATTTAACCATGCTTGGTGTAGGTGCAATTATTGGAACTGGCGTGTTCGTATTAACCGGCGTAGCTGCTGCAAAATACGCTGGTCCTGCATTAATATTATCTTTTATCATTGCTGGCTTGGCTTGTGTTTTTGCCGCATTATGCTATTCGGAATTCGCTTCAATGATTCCACAATCGGGGAGTGCTTATACTTATAGCTATGTTGCATTCGGAGAAATCTTTGCCTGGATACTTGGATGGGATTTAGTTTTAGAATATGGGCTTGCATCATCAGCAGTAGCAAGCGGCTGGTCGGGATATTTTCAAAGTCTTTTATCCGGTTTTGGAATTCATATTCCAACAGCATTGACAAGTGCTTTTGATCCAACAAAAGGGACTGTGATTGATTTACCGGCAGTAATTATAGTTCTTTTGGTTACATTATTACTCTCCAGAGGAGTAAAGGAATCGGCTAAGTTTAACGCAATTATGGTTGTAATAAAGGTTGCGGTAGTACTTCTCTTTATTGTTGTGGGAGTTTGGTATGTAGAGCCAGCTAACTGGTCACCATTTATGCCTTTTGGATTTTCTGGTGTAACCGCTGGGGCTGCAGTTGTGGTTTTTGCTTACTTTGGATTTGATGCAGTTTCGACTGCCGCCGAGGAAGTAAAAAATCCTCAGCGGAATCTCCCAATAGGAATTATCTCTGCACTGGTAATATGTACAATTCTTTATATTGCTGTTTCACTTATCTTAACAGGAATCGTTCCTTTCAATATGTTAAACGTGAAGGATCCGGTCGCTTTTGCATTACAGTTTATCGGGCTGGACTGGGCAGCAGGCTTCATCTCACTTGGTGCGATAGTAGGTATCACTACAGTACTAATTGTTATGATGTTTGGACAAACAAGATTATTCTTTGCAATGGGCCGTGATGGACTTTTGCCTAAGGCTATGTCAACAGTGAATGAAAAGTCAAAGGTGCCATTCACGAGTACATGGATTACTGGTATTCTAGTATCCCTTTTTGCTGGTTTTGTTCCTCTGGATAAGTTAGCAGAGCTTACAAGTATCGGTACTTTATTCGCATTTGCCACTGTTTCTCTGGGAGTCGCTGTCCTTCGTAAAACCCGCCCGGAAATTAAACGCGGTTTTAAAACCCCTTGGGTTCCTCTGATACCAGCTTTGGCAGTGATATTTTGTTTATACTTGATGTTACAGCTTTCAGCATTTACATGGAAAGGGTTCTTTGTGTGGCTAGTATTGGGTCTAGTGATTTACGCAGGATATGGATACAAAAATAGTATATTGAATAAGGTAAAAGGAAAATAATTATTCCATTCATCTACAAAATGCCCCGAATAAAGCCCGCTTAAAAGAAAAGTGAGCACTTTCGGGGTTTTTTATTGCATAGAAGAGTTCTAAGGAAATGTCATAGGACTTTCATAAATAGCATCGAGAAATTGATTTTAAAAATACGGATAGCGTTTTGCAAGGCAAGATTTAAGTCGTTCATTCGTAAGCTGGCACCATTCTAAAATGAACGTTACCCGAGTAAAGAGCAAGAGGACAGTGCGGCCATTTTTCATTTGGATCTACAGAGGATATATATTTAAATGAATGTATGCAGATTCTCTTCAAGCGACAAAAGAGAGGGGCATGAAGCTTTAGCTTTGTTATAAAGTCTTTTTTCTAGTTTACATAACATAAATTCTAGGAAGTTGAATGTGGAATCATAAACCTTATCTCAATAACTAAGTATACTTAAATCAGTGAGACGAAAACAAAATCTTTCAACTTGTAACCATCCAAGAATTTTTCTTTAGAATTTTATATATGTGTTAAATCAACATTTTTAATTACATAAATAAATCTTTATCATTTTATTTAGCTTAACTTCACTATTTGTTTAATCTTTATTTCAACTTAAATGACCTTATTAAGTTGTTTTTCATTAAATGATTTCATCCTGGCACTATTGTTAATAACACACTTTAAGAAGCTCATTCTACTTTATTTGTTTACATAATATTATTATGTATTTAATCTCTTTTTTCATTTCTCCTCTTAAAAAAAATAAAACACAGGCCTAAACCTGTGTTTCTGCAATTCTTTCACTTTTTGCTTTGTTCAGATAGAATCTTGGGGTTCCATAATAAGCGATTTCATTAAATTCTTGAAAACTGGATAAGAACTGTACATAGATCGGTGCATCCAGCAATAAAGGATGATAGGTAAAAAATCGTCTGTCTCCATAAATCATTGCTGTCAATGCCAAATCCAATTCTCTTTTGAAAATCATATATCGGATCCGTGACATATTCAGGTCGTATTCTCCATTGCTGACATAAACTTTCGTATAAAGGATATATTCACCATTCATAGTTATCCAGTCTGCCAATACTTCATCCCGCATTTTATAGTTGATGGCCTGGTAATCATAAACATTCCCGATTGATAAAAATAAATCCCCTGTAAGATCGGAATGTGTTAAAGTATATTTCCGGCTATCTATAGGCACTAATGCAGTTGCTGGAGGAATAAAATTAACCGTCAATTTCTCTGGCTTAAATTTGCTCATGGCTAAGGCTCCTTCCTGCAAAAAAGATCCTTTTCCAATAGCTTATGCCATACAGCGTGAATCCGTGACAATCGCCTAAATCAACGGGATCCAAGATTGGCTGCGCTTGCATTCAGTAATTTCCATTTCCCATCATTATATAACCAGCTAGATTCCAAATTTGCTATAACATCGGCATTATAAGCTCCATTTATTCGCTGGCTGCCTGCTAAACCATAGTGGTCACCTTTGAGTTTAATTGGTTTTAATGTTCCAAATGGAAGAACCATAAGTTCGGTTGGTTCATTTAACTTACCATTATGAAAAAGACCGAGCCGGTCATAATCTTCTTTTCTGTCGCTTAAGTTAAAATTGTAAGATTGGCCTGTTTCCACTATTGACAAGTAGGCTTTATACCCGTCTTGAAATTGACTGTTTGCAGACAAAGGTTCAGGTACAGTCAAATTGGCAACCTTAAAATCCTTTAAAGTGTATAAATAAAAATGGGAAAGTCCTCCACTACCTCCTGTAGGAACACTTATAAAAATGTCCTTTACAGAATCCCGATTCAAATCCTTATACTCAGTTGATGGATCATATCCCCCATCGAGTTGAATTTTATATGTCTGGCCATTTGAAGCTTTTATTTTCAAATATATCTTCTTAAGAAACTGTGCACCTTCCCCATAAGGCACTCCTTTTACATAAACTAAGTCCTTTTTTCCGTCTCCTGTGACATCTACCTTATCTTCTTGTACTGTAACTGTTTTCTCCCTTGACTCACCCGCATATGCACCGGTTAAGGCTGTCAATGACATAAAAAAGAAAGCGGTGAAGGTCATTAAAAGTTCCTTTTTCATTGTGCATCCCTCCAATATAGTTAATATCTCTAAAAATGGAAAAAAGATACACTGAAAACCCTCTGATTACTCAGAGGGTTTTGGAATTTTTATTATTCCTTCGTTTGCGCGTTCTTTCGGCATTCCCATGACTCTATTCCCTTTAAACCATCAATTGAATCTGCATAAAATACAGGGTCTCTTCCTTGTTTTCGCTGTTCCCTGTAATCCTTTAATGCTGCCATGGCAATCTTGGCAAGCAAAGTAATTGCCAAAAGGTTAATTAGTGCCATAATCCCCATGAATAAATCTGCCAGGTTCCAGACAATCGCTAAATCGACGACTGAACCGAATAAAACCATGGCGATTACTGCAAGTCGATATACAAATAAAGCAGTTTTACTTTCTTTTATGAACTCGATATTCGTTTCGCCGTAATAGTAATTTCCAATAATCGAAGTGAAAGCAAACAGGAATATAGCTGCTCCAACGAATGTTGGTGCCCATGCCCCAACATGGGTTGTCAATGCTGCCTGGGTTAATTGTATACCATCTAAATCAGCATTTGTATACTCTCCGGACATAATGATGATGAACGCTGTTGCTGAACAAATCAAAATCGTATCAGTAAATACTCCGAGTGTTTGGATTAATCCCTGTTTTACTGGATGTGTCACAGCAGCAGTAGCAGCTGCATTCGGTGCACTGCCCATCCCGGCTTCGTTTGAGAAAAGCCCTCGTTTGATTCCCATCATGACTGCTGCTCCCATACCTCCTCCGACGGCTTCTTGAAGTCCAAAAGCGTTTTTGAAGATCAGTGAGAACATGGCTGGTATTTCACTAAAATTTGTGAAAACGATGTACAAAGCCAGAATCAAATATAGAACCGCCATAATTGGTACAATGATTTGGGATACAAACGCAATCCTTTTTATACCTCCAAAAATGATTGCTGCAGTCATTGCGCTCAAAATAATTCCCATCCAGAAACGATCAAATCCAAAGGCCTGGTCAAACGCAAGAGAGATGGTGTTTGATTGTACAGAACTAAATACCAGACCAAAGGTAAAGACAATGATGACTGCAAATAGGATTCCAAGCCACCTTTTGTTCAAGCCTCGTTCCATATAGTAGGCCGGCCCGCCTCTGTATTCATCCTTGTCCTTTACTTTATAAATCTGGGCCAGGGTGCTCTCAATAAAGGCTGAAGCTGCGCCAATAAAAGCAATAAGCCACATCCAAAACACTGCGCCGGGTCCGCCTGCTGAAATGGCTGTTGCCACACCGGCAAGGTTGCCTGTACCAACCCTCGAAGCAAGACTGACCGTAAAGGCTTGAAACGAGGATCTTCCCCTTTTCCCTTCAGAAGAAACGGTTGCAGGATCCTTTAATACCCTGATCATTTCCGGGAAGTATTTAAACTGGACAAATCTTGTCCTGAAAGTGAAATATGTACCTAATATAACGAGGACCGCAATTAAGATATAGCTCCACATATAGTCGTTCAATTGAGTTATAATATTGTTGAAAATTTCCATAGAAAACTCCTTATCGTTTTTAAAGTTATTTTGATATAGTTCTTAATGTACCAAAAGGGAAACCTCATTACAATGGTTCCTGATTGCCATATACCAATTAATTCGATGTTTTAACCTCTAAGCATTTAGCTTAAATTCGTAAATAAAAACAAAAAACACAGCAAAATCGCTGTGTTTTTTATGTTTATTATTCTGTTTTCTGATCGTTTTCACTTTTCCACATCTTTGTCAGCTTTCCTGTTTCACTTTCATCGACCAGGAAAGAACCGTTAGTATAGCGGTCACTGAATCTTAATTGTGAGGCCTTAAGCGAAACAATTTGCTGTTTTTCAGACTGAAATAAGATTTCTTCATCGTCACGTACGGCTTCTACCCCGATAATGCGGTGCGGGTTTGCTTTTAATTCACGAAGCATCACAACCCCGCGTTTTGCCCGAGATGTTTTCTCGAACTCAGACAGCTTCATTTTTTTAACCGCGCCACGCTGGGTTGCAATGACAATGGCTGGACTTTCATTCATATCGACAATTTTTCCGCCGACAACATAGTCTCCATCCTTCAGGTTCATTCCCTTTACCCCTGCGGCCCTGACACCAATCGGGCTAACTTCCTCTTCGCCGAACCATAGCGCATAACCAAAGTGAGTGGCAAGGAACAAATCTTTTTCCCCATTTGTAACATGTACATCAACGACTCGATCATCACCCTTCACATTAACAGCAGTTAACGGCTTGGAGTAACGCTGAGCCTTATAGAGGCTCAAATCGGATTTTTTCACCATGCCATTCCTCGTAACAAAAACGAAGAATAAGTTCTGGTTGAAATCTGTAACAGGGACGGCTTTAAGGATTTCTTCATCCCGGTCGAGCGGCACGATATTCGCTACATGCTGGCCAAGGTCCTTCCAGCGGATATCAGGAAGTTCATGAACCGGCAAGTGAAGATAGCTGCCCTTATTGGTAAACAGGAGCAAGACATCGGTTGTATTCATATTCAACTGGGACAACAGCCGGTCCGTATCCTTCATTGCGAAATCCTGCCCATTGGAAGCCGCATAAGATCTTTGGCTTGTTCGCTTGATATATCCATCTTTTGTTACAGTAACAATAACATCTTCGCTAGCGATCAAGACCTCGAGATTGATTTTGATTTCCTCGATTTCTTCCTCAATCCTTGTTCGGCGATCGTCTGAAAAGCGCTTTTTAACATCTTTCAGTTCTTTTTTAATAACAGACAAAAGCTTCTTCTCGCTCCCAAGAATTGCTGTTAGCTCATCCACCTTCTTGGAAAGCTCCTCTGCTTCTGCCTGAAGCGCTGTAATATCAGTATTTGTCAGGCGGTATAGCTGTAAAGAAACGATTGCTTCAGCTTGTACTTCTGTAAATTCGAACTTTTTGATTAAATTATCTTTCGCGTTTCGCTTATCCTTCGAAGCTCGGATAGTAGCAATCACTTGATCCAGGATGGAGAGAGCCTTCATAAGGCCCTCGACGATATGCTGTCGGTCGCGTGCTTTTTGGAGATCATACTGGGATCGTTTTGTTACGACATCCTTCTGGTGATCGATATAGGCATCGAGCAGCTCGGCTAGACCCATCAATACAGGCCTTTTCTTGTTAATGGCAACCATATTGAAGTTATAGGTAATCTGCAAGTCGCTGTTTTTATAAAGGTAGTTCAAAACGCCGTTAGCATCTGCTTCCTTTTTAAGCTCAATGACTACCCGCAGTCCCGTCCGGTCTGTTTCATCGCGAACCTCTGAAATTCCTTCCACTTTTCGATCCAAACGGAATTCATCAATTCTCTTTACAAGGTTTGCTTTATTGATTTCATAAGGAATTTCCGTGATGACTATCTGCTGTTTGCCGCCGCGAATATCCTCAATTTCTGCTTTACCGCGGACAATGACCTTACCTTTACCTGTCTTGTAAGCTTTGGCAATTCCTTCCACACCCTGGATGATTCCCCCAGTTGGGAAGTCCGGTCCTTTGATGACCTTCATCAAATCTTCTACTGTGCATGCTGGGTTTTCCATCCTCATGATGACCCCATCAATCACTTCGGCCAGATTATGTGGAGGAATATCAGTAGCATAACCTGCAGAAATTCCGGTCGATCCATTCACAAGCAAGTTCGGGAACATGGCAGGAAGCACTGTAGGTTCACTTGAGGTATCATCAAAATTCGGAATGAACTCGACGGTCCTCTTTTCAATATCCCTTAAAAGTTCCCCCGCTATCGCCGATAATCTTGCTTCGGTATAACGCATCGCCGCTGGGGGATCACCATCGATACTTCCATTATTTCCGTGCATTTCAACAAGGTAATTCCGCACTTTCCAATCCTGGCTCATCCGCACCATTGCTTCATAAACAGAGGAGTCGCCATGCGGATGGTAATTACCAATTACGTTTCCGACTGTCTTCGCCGATTTACGGAACCCTTTTTCACTTGTATTACCTTCAACATGCATAGCGTATAAAATCCTGCGCTGTACAGGCTTCAGGCCATCCCGGGCATCCGGGAGGGCACGTTCCTGGATAATATATTTACTATAACGGCCGAAACGGTCGCCCAATACGTCTTCTAAAGGGAGGTCACGAAATTTTTCGACTGAACTCATTCGCCTGGAACCTCCTCTGTAACTGAGATATTTTCATTTTCAAGAATGTTTCCGTCTTCTTCAAGGCCGAAAGCGACATTTGATTCAATCCATTTCCTTCGTGGCTCGACCTTGTCACCCATAAGCGTCGTGACTCTTCGCTCAGCTCTTGCAGCATCATCTATCCTAACGCGAATCAAGGTCCTGGTCTCCGGATCCATTGTCGTTTCCCAAAGCTGGTCAGCATTCATTTCGCCGAGTCCTTTATAACGCTGGATGATATAGCCTTTGCCGACCTTCTTCATAGCACCCTTCAGCTCATCATCGCTCCAGGCATACTCAATGACTTCTTTTTTTCCAGTCCCCCTGCTGACTTTGTATAACGGAGGAAGGGCAATAAATACTTTGCCCGCTTCAATTAGAGGCTTCATATACCTGTAAAAGAACGTCAATAACAACACCTGGATATGAGCGCCGTCAGTATCGGCATCTGTCATGATAACAATTTTGTCATAATTAATATCTTCCACATTGAAGTCGGAGCCTACACCGGCACCAATCGCGTGGATTATTGTATTGATTTCCTCATTTTTAAAAATATCCTGAAGCTTTGCCTTTTCTGTGTTGATGACTTTTCCTCGCAACGGAAGTACTGCCTGGAACTTCCTGTCGCGGCCCTGTTTCGCAGAGCCGCCGGCAGAATCCCCCTCGACAAGGTATAGTTCATTTTTTGCAGGATTCTTTGACTGCGCTGGCGTCAATTTGCCCGATAGCATGGCATCCGATTTTTTTCTCTTTTTCCCGCTACGTGCATCCTCCCGTGCTTTCCGGGCTGCTTCACGTGCCTGGTAAGCCTTAATAGACTTACGAATCAGTAATGTACTGAAATCAGGATTTTCCTCAAGGAAATAAGACAGATGTGCGGAAACAACTGAGTCCACTGCAGACCTTGCTTCACTAGTACCCAGCTTTCCCTTAGTCTGGCCTTCAAACTGCAGCAGTTCTTCTGGAATTCGGACAGAAACAATTCCAGCGAGTCCTTCGCGGATATCTGCGCCTTCAAGGTTCTTGTCTTTTTCCTTAAGCAGTCCAACCTTGCGGGCGTATTCATTGAATACCCGGGTCATTGCTGTTTTGGCACCTGCTTCATGTGTTCCGCCATCTTTGGTACGTACATTATTAACGAATGAAAGGACATTCTCAGAGAATCCATCATTAAACTGGAAGGCAAACTCAACTTCTATTTTGCTGTATTCTCCTTCAAAGCTGACAACCGGATGCATAACATCCTTTTCTTCGTTTAAATATTCAACAAAAGCTTGAATTCCGGTTTCAAAATGAAAAATTTCTTTTTCGTTATTACGCTCATCGATTAATTCTATTTTCAAACCTTTTAACAAGAAGGCAGATTCACGGAGTCTCTCAGACAGAGTGTCATAATTATAAGTCAAAGTAGAGAAAATCTCAGCGTCCGGCTTAAAATGGATAGTTGTTCCTGTCTGATTGGTCTTTCCTATCTTCTCGAGAGTAGTCACTGGCTTTCCGCCATTCTCGAAACGCTGCTCATATACAAAGCCATCCCGTTTGATTGTGACAACGAGCCATTCTGACAGCGCATTAACAACAGAAGCGCCGACACCATGCAGTCCGCCGCTTGTTTTATAGCCACCTTGTCCAAATTTGCCGCCAGCGTGCAGCACAGTCAGAATGACTTCCGGAGTTGGTTTTCCAAGCTTATGCATCCCAGTAGGCATGCCTCGGCCTTTATCCTGGACACTGATTGAATTATCTTTATGAATTTTAACGATGATGTGATTACCGTAGCCGCCGAGTGCTTCGTCAACGGAGTTATCTACGATTTCATACACCAAGTGGTGAAGACCCCTGGTATCTGTGCTGCCAATATACATACCCGGCCTTTTGCGGACCGCTTCAAGCCCCTCCAGTACCTGTATCGCATCATCATTATAATCGAAAGCTTGCTGATTTCTTGCCACGAACATACCCCTTTCATTTCTTGCAAACAACATTGACGGTTTTTATGTATAGTGTCAATGAATTCCTTAACTATTCCTCTTTTTAAGATCGTTTTTTTTTCGCAATATTTTATTGTTTCAACTTGAATACCCTTTTTTGGGTGTTTACGATCCTTTTCACGCGGGAATCGGACATATTTACGAAAAAATTCCGGATGCTTTTTAGCTGTGTTTCCACACACTCAACATAGCAACAATGGATGGAAACGCATAGCACATAAAAAAGGATATTGAATAAAATGCCCTTTTTTCCTTAACAGAACAATTGTTCTCTTGTTTATTTTACCATAAGTTTGGCGTCTATGCTTAATTGTAGCGATTAATTGGGATTTGGCAAACGGATTTAAAGAATTAATTCGGAAATTTGTCATAAAAAACAGGATTTTTGGTTACTTGTGCACACGATAAAGCAAACTTTAGCCATGTCTTTATCGTTTTTTCACTTCCTGTTTCCCATACACGAAACTGCCAGTGATTACCGCCATTAATTTTATAAAATGTTCTGCAATATAAGAACAAATTCATTTTTTGGAGGGCTTTTATAATGAAAAGCACGAAGGTTTTCATCTTAGTTGCATCGATAAGCCTCGTTCTTGCCCTTACTGCGGCCGGCGTGTTCAGAAATGAACCTGGGAATAGCAGCAACTATGGAGCAAAAACTAATTCGTCTGGACAGCAAGTCATGAAGATTAAGGCAATGGCAAATGTAAATAATGTGACGATAGGAGAGAGTATCAAGAAGCAACTAGATACCCAAGAAGAGGTCACACTTATTTTTCATAATAAGAAAGATACAAGCCATTATTATGACCATGAAGCAACGGTAGATTTCGCAATCGAACCAAGCGCTGAAGAAATCGATGAAATCACCCGTGACATTAACGGCTGGGTGATTAAACATTTAAATTCGATCTATATTTTCAGGTCCACAGTGATGGAAACACCAGAAATGATTGAGTATTTTAACCAAAGAGAAAATATTGAGTATGCAGAGCCTAATTTTATTTTAATGCAAAATGATGTTAATGGACCAAATGATCTACTTTACCAGGAGAAATATCAGTGGAATCTGCCGGTAATCGGAACGGAACAAGGCTGGAATATTACCCGCGGAAAGGAAGACATAAAAATAGCGGTTGTTGACACCGGAGTTGATCTGAACCACCCTGAATTAAGGAACCGCCTCGTGGCAGGCTACAATGTGATTGATGAAGAAGCTGAGCCTGATGATGACAATGGCCACGGAACCCATGTTGCCGGGATCATTGCATCAGAAACGAATAACAATGAAGGTGTTGCAGGTATGACTTGGTTCAGCAAAATCATGCCTGTTAAAGCCATGGGAGCTAAAGGATATGGAACAACATTTGATATTGCAAAAGGAATCGTATGGGCAGTTGACCATGGAGCAGATGTCATTAACATGAGCCTGGGTAATTACCAGCCATCAAAGGTTTTGGAAGAGGCTGTCCAATATGCGTTTGAAAAGGATGTTGTTTTGGTATCTGCAGCCGGTAATGACAGCTCCAATCAGCCAACCTATCCATCGGCATACCCAGAAGTGTTAAGTGTTGCGGCCGTTGATTATAATGGTAACAGAGCAAGCTTTTCCAATTACGGTGACTATATTGACATTGCTGCTCCAGGCGTTTATATACCCAGCACTTATTTCAACGAGCAATACGCTGCCCTTTCAGGAACTTCCATGGCCGCCCCTCATGTCGCAGGACTGGCCGCATTGATAAAATCAGCAAATCCAGATTTGAAAAGTTCCCAGATTATCGACATCATAAAGAAGTCCGCCATTGACCTTGGCGAACAGGGAAAGGACACTGATTATGGCAGCGGCTTAATTGATGTTAACTCAGCATTGCAGGAAGCGGACGTAGCAAAACCCGCACGAAAAGCGCCGCAAAAATCGTTATTTAACCTTTTAAGATAAAAACAAGCCGCCTGAAATTTTGGCGGCTTGTTTTTGTTTATGATATGACATCATATAGTTGCTCATCTACATGATCCAGAAGCGGACTCTGTCCACCCATGGAAAGAATGTACAGCTCATGCATCGCTCTGGTACATGCAGTATATAGTAATTTTCTCTCCTCATCTCTTGTATAGGATGAAGAATCGAAAATAATAACTGCATCGAATTCAATTCCTTTTGCAAGGTAAGTTGGTATCACATTCACTCCATTTTCAAACGTCATCGTTCCTTTTTCAATCAGCCTCGCATCATGTTCCATCTTAATCATCTCGAAAGCGGTTTTGCTCTCTGCGGCAGTTTTGCATATAATAGCAATGTTTTTGTGTCCATCAGCCTTCAAGTCTGATATTAGCTCAATCGTCTTTTGGCTGTGGGCTTTACTATCGCCACTATGGAGTAGTATAGGTTTTGGCCCTTTCCGATTGAAAGGTTCTATCAATTCTCCTCCTTCAATCAGCTGCCGGGTGAATTCGACTATTTGTTTTGTTGACCTGTAGGTTTTTGTAAGCTTATAAACTTCCTTTTTGCCAAAGTCGAGCGCTGCCTCTGAAAGGATCGTCTGAGCCCCAGTCGGTCCCGAGTAAATCGCCTGGTTCATATCACCGAGCAGGGTCATTTTACTGTATGGGAAAAGCATCTTAATATAAGCAAACTGGAAAGGAGTATAATCCTGAGCTTCATCTATAAAAACATGGCGAATGGATGTATTTGATTTCCTGCCCTCGATCAAATCCTGAAGATAGAGAAATGGAGTTGCATCCTCATAATGTATCGTTCTCTTTTCCAGTGCATTAATTGTCTCGCGGCAAATTTCGTCCCAAGTAATAGATCCAACTTCTTCCTGAATATTGGAATCCTTAAAGAAATTGATGAATAACGCCCTATTATTAATAAATTTCAGCTTCTTAACTGCATTGAAAAGAGGCTTGAAACGTTTTTTGACAACCATCTCAGAAAGCCATCTTTCTTCCCGGTCGTAATCATGGAATGTATTATCCTTTTCGCCTTGCTTTTTCTGGCTTTGTTTGAACGACTCAAGGTAATCTTCTTTATCAAGGAATTGTATTTCTTGTTCCACCCATTCCTGTGACTGTTCTGCTTTCGCCTTTTTCTTCAGCTCCTTTATGAGCCACTCTTTGACCAGCTGGATCCTGTTGGGTATTGAAATGGCATTGTCGAGTGAATCATAGTATTGAGCTATTTCTTGCTTAGAAATTATTGTCCTTTTCATTATTTTTAAGTTCCTGAAGACAAGTGTCTCCTTTGATAGCTTTTCTGCGTAACGATCCAGCAATTCTTTAAACTCCAGACTGGTCTTGAATCGGATACCTTCAACTCTTTTCTGGTAACTTGCATTTTTTTCAGCTGCAAGGAGATATTCCATCTGCTCGAATGGATCTTCCAAATTATAATCACCGCCAAAGCGCGATAAAAGATATTCCTGGAATGTAGCCTGCTGCATGTTTTCTTCGCCTAGTTCAGGCAGCACAGTTGCCACATAACTATTGAAAAGCGGGTTAGGAGAGAAAAGCATTATATTTTCAGAGGTAATGATATTCCTGTATCTGTAAAGCAAATAAGCAACGCGCTGCATTGCAGCAGAAGTTTTGCCGCTTCCAGCTACACCCTGCACGACAACCAGGCTGCTTGAATCATTTCGGATAATTTGATTTTGCTCTTTTTGTATAGTTGCTACAATGGTCTTCATTTGAGTGTCGGCATTATTCCCGAGAACTTCCTGAAGCATTTCATCCCCAATTGTTACCCCGGTTTCAAACATAGCCTTGATTTTTCCCGCTTTGATGACAAATTGGCGTTTAAGCTTCATCTCGCCCTTAATAGTCTCTGTTTCTGTATCATATTGGGCTGGACCCGGCGAGTAGTCGTAATAAAGGCCTGAAATAGGGGCTCTCCAGTCATAGATGAGGAAATTTTCTTCCCGTTCGTCCATCAGTGAAGCAATGCCAAGATAAATGCTTTCCGTTTTGTTTTCACCATCTTCTTTAAAATCCACTCTGCCAAAATATGGAGAGAATCTCAGTTGGGATAAAGTCTTTAGCTGTTTCACCATTTGTGACTGTGTACGTTCTCGCTCAGATAAAAGGGCAGCCTGCTGCTTGATACTTGTAAAGGTTTCCGCTACATCATCTGCTTCATCAAAGTTGACGGTAACATCCTCCCAAAATGTCTTCCTAATCTGTAGAGCATCCGAGCCGACATCACTTGTACTAGCTTTCCATTTATCGGCCTTACTATCAATTACTTCGATGATGGATTGAACACGCTTCTCTTCGATTTTTAAGTCTTTTAGCTGGTTTTCTTCCATGAAATTCACTCCCCAACTCATGCTCTTTTTACTTGACAGATCTTTTGCTTTATGTTATTGTTAAAATAGATTTATTGTGCCCATTAACAATCACAAATACTGTACCAACTTCCATTTTACTATGTACATATTTTGAATACAAATACATTTACAGTGAGACCACCTTTTAAGGTGTTTTTTTATTTTTAGCTGATCTTCTTAATATATTTATTCGAATTCTGTCCATCTTAAACATACAAAATCCATCCAAGCAGCAACTCAACCCAACCCGTTTTTTAGGTTTATAACTTTAAATCAACAATAAAATAGCCTACAAATTGACTTAGGCCAATTTAATTAATATTCTATACACAGACTGTCATCTTAAAATAACATTGTAAATGCATATATAGATTAATTGGTGAATTAAAATACCTTATTAAATTAGAAATTATGGAGTGAAATATGGAGAACTGGCTAACTGATATAATGAGTGAGTATGGATATATGGGAATACTGTTTCTAATTGCATTAGAAAATATTTTCCCCCCTATACCTTCTGAAGTGATATTGACGTTCGGTGGTTTTATGACAACTACAACAAATCTAAGTATTTTAGGTGTGGTGGTTTCTGCAACTGCCGGTTCCGTCTTGGGAGCAATAATTCTTTATATAATTGGTTTGCAACTTGATGTAAACAGGTTAGAGAAAATAGTAAAAAGATGGGGGCATATTCTCCGCATAAAAATAAGCGATATTCATAAAGCAGATGCCTGGTTTGATAAATACGGACCCTGGACGGTATTCTTTTGCCGATTCGTTCCTTTGATCCGCAGTTTAATTTCCATCCCTGCTGGTATGTCCAATATGAATATAGGTTTGTTTCTTGTATTCACAACAGTAGGTACTTTAATTTGGAATATTGTCCTTGTGTATTTGGGTGCATCGGTAGGAGGCTCCTGGGACGTAATAGTAGAATATATGGATATATACTCAAAGATTATTTATGCTATATTGTTTATCCTCTTTATCGTACTGTTATTTATATTTGTGAAGAGAAGGAGATAATCTTCTGAGATAACCGTTTCTAATGTTGCATCAGCCTCTTCTAATTTTAGATTCGTAAACACAATAAAACAGAAAAATGGCGTGTAAAACTGTTATCAGTTTTCACGCCGTTTTCATTTTCACTCAAGCCGTATGAATCCTAAAAATGTCTATTAAAATTTCATCAGTAAATGTAATACTCCATAAAGATGAGTACTTATTTTTTAGGCCGAGTGTGTATTGTATTTAGATACTGAACTTTATTACAGACGCGATATTCTCAGAAGTGCTTCTTACATACGCACCAGCATTTTCAAAAGCATCTTCAAGTGAAATGACACCTGGAACAATGCTGAAAAGGGCGTCAATCCCATGCTCATGGACAATCTTACTATCCTGCGCCACATGACCTGCAATGGCAATGACAGGTATTTTGTGAAGTTTTGCCGTCTTGGCTACCCCGATTGGTGTTTTGCCAAATATGGTTTGACCGTCGATCTTTCCTTCACCGGTAATGACAAAATCAGCATTCACAAGCTGCTCCTCAAGATTAGTCGCCTTAATGACAATATCTACTCCACGTTTTAAATCCGCCGACAGAAAAGCCAACAAACCGCCACCTAGACCTCCAGCCGCGCCTGCACCTGAAATGTTTTCGATATCTTTGCCCAGATCTTTTCGTATAATCTCTGCAAAATGGTGTAGATTCGTGTCCAGCACTTCAATCATATCTGCTGTTGCACCCTTTTGCGGCCCGAAAATATGGGAAGCGCCGCGAAGACCAGTCAATGGATTATCCACATCACAAGCCACTTCAATATTCACTGCAGATAATCTTTCGTCTGCATGCGTTACATCTATCGAGGCCAACGAACCTAGTGATCCACCGCCCTCTCCGATTTCCTTGCCATCCTTATCGAGGAACTGAACACCAAGAGCCCTTGCCATCCCGGCACCACCGTCATTTGTGGCACTTCCCCCTATACCAATGATGATATGCTTAACACCAACGTCAAGAGCAGTAGCAATTAATTCACCAGTCCCGCGCGTTGTTGTGACTAGCGGATTGCGCTTCTCCCTGGGTACTAGATGGAGTCCTGAAGCGGCAGCCATTTCAATAATCGCTGTCTTTTCATCCCCGGATATACCAAAGAATGCCTCAACTGGTTCACCAAGAGGCCCAGTTACAGTTTGTGAGATTATTTTCCCCTGAGTTGCATCAACTAGAGACTGCACGGTACCTTCGCCGCCATCAGCCATTGGAACTTTTATAAAAGTTGCGCCTGGCAGGATTTTTTTCATGCCAGCCTCAATTGCATCTGCAGCTTCAAGTGCTGTCAGACTTTCTTTAAATGAATCTGGTGCTATTACGATTTTCATACTCAGCTTCTCCTCTCTCATAGAACGGAGTAATTTTAGGAAAGGTCTGGATTTTTCAGCAATCCAGACCGTTTTTTATAACATAAATCCTATCCAAAAAATTTAAAAATCCCAAAGATCAATGTAGATACTATTGCAAGAGTTAAACCAACAGCTGTTTCGTATGGGATTAACTTCAGCCGTTCTTTAATTTCCATATTCACACTTCCTCCTGTTGCGTGGAAGAAGCTGCCGTGCGGAAGGTGATCAAGCACAGTCGCTCCGGCATGGACCATCGCGGCACCTGCCAAAGCAGTTACGCCCATTTCCATAATGGTTGTTCCGAAGACCTGTGAGGCAACCGCAGTCCCAGCCGTAGTCGATGCAGTAGCAGCGGACATGAAGATACCTGATACAGGGGCCAGGACGAAAGCTGGCAGTCCAAGCGCATCCAGACTGTTTATTAGAATATCCTTCAGACCAGAATTAGCAATGATCCCTGCAAGTGTACCAGTCCCTAAAAGCATGATGGCAACACCGGACATTTTCCCTAAACCTGATACAGCGTACTCATTAATATGCCTGATCCGGCCCATTGCAAGTGCACCTGCAATCCCGCCTGCTGGCAGTGCGATCATCGGATCAATGTTAATATCAAACAATGGACGAAGGGCGAGCAAAAGGATTGTTACCAATGGAGCGATAACCGCAGGCAGAATACGCGGCAGCTTGCCATTAACTTTTGTTTCACTCTCTTCTATTGAAACGTTTGAACCTTTTTTAACCAATCTTTTTGCCAGGATATAAGTAATTGCAAGTCCGAATACTGCCGGGATAATTCCAGCCGCCATAATCGACGTTAAAGGAACTTCGAAGGCATCTGCTGCTGCAATCGCGTTCGGATTGGGTGACATCAGATTACCTGCTTTACCTCCACCAATCATCGCAAGCAAAATGGCCATTTTCGAAATACCGGCTCTTCCAGCAATCGCTAATGCAATGGGAGCAACGGTGATGACAGCGACATCGATGAAGACACCAACAGTAGTCAGGATCATCGTAGCAATTGCCAATGCAAGCAGGGCACGAGTTTCCCCGACTTTCTTAACAATTGTTTCGGCAATGACAGCCGCAGCACCTGATTCAATCAAGACACCCGCCAGGACACCTGCAGCCAGGATGCGCAATACTGCTGGAATAATTCCCTTGGCACCTTCCATCATCAAAGCTACTGTATTTGTTACATCAACGCCGCCTACTAGACCGCCAATCAGTGCTCCAGCAATCATTCCATAAGCAGGTGAAACTTTCTTTAAAATTAAGAAAATAGCTACTATAAGGGCTACTAATGCGCCAAAAGCGCTTACTTGAACGTCCACCTTGTATTCCTCCTTCAATCTTTAATTACTCCAATTGTAAGCGCTATCTTAATGGTTTTCATTGGTCAAACCATCAAAAAAAGACCTGTATTAATACAGATCTTTCGTGCATTTGCACAATCATTCCAGTTCATTATTTAGAAAGGACAAGTAAATATGAAGTAAATCCGTTGTTTTGCGAGGGTCCTTACCTGTTATTTCTGTAATTTTGTCCAGCCTATACCTGAGAGTGTTCCTATGTATAAACAGCTTTTGCGCAGCGCTATTCATGTCACCATTCGTTTCAATTAATGCTTTAAATGACTCCGTCAATTCCCCTTTTGAATCTTTAGCCTTCAACATCAAAAAATAAGGCTGCAACTCTTCCGTCAATCCAAACTTGGATGCGGTTAGGAGGAACACAGGAAGATAATAATCCTCATACAGAAAAATATCTTTGTCAGGGGCTAATTTCAAGCCTGCTTTCAATGTATGGTCCGCCTGGTCATAAGACTTAGCCAGCCCAGATAGGCCCGGATGGTATTGTCCAATACTGATTTTTATGTATGCCTTTTTTGTGGATTTATAACCATTGATCCATCCATCTGCAAGCTTCCTGAGCTGTGAGGCGCTTCTTGAAGGTTGGATTGTTTTTAAGACAACGATCCTGTCATGCTGCATCAGTAATAGGTCTTCTTTTTCCAGGCGACTCTTAAGATAGGCAAATGTTTTTTTCCTGTCCTGAGTCAATATAACAAGAGCCGCCCGAGGCAAATCCAGATCAATCCCTAAACGCATGGCCCTTTCCATGAAAAGTGGATCCATCTTCCCTTCATAATGGATAATTTGGCTGACTAGCTCTTCCTTTAGCCTCTCGTCCCACTGGATTTCATTAATCAATATCGCCTGCTGCAAACTCAGCTCCGCTGCCATTCGGACGAGTTCCCCAAAACTTCTGATTTCCTCCGGTGCACCTGTTATTCCAATTACACCGATAATTTTTTCGTCAAAGTAAATAGGAAGATTGACGCCTGCCTTTACACCATGGAGCCTTTTTGCCTCTTCTTCACTAATTTCATAACCCGAACCCTGTTTGATGACATTGACAGCACCTTCATGGACATCATCAATACGATTTTTGTCCCCTGACCCAATGATTACCCCACGGTTATCCATCACATTGATATTTTTCCCGATGATTCCCATCGTCCGGTCAACAATCTCCTGGGCCAGCTGCTTGTTTAAAAAATCCATTCAAAAACCCCGCCTTGCAAAACAGATGTATTTCTATTATTGCCTATTTAACCTTAAAGGAACATATAAACCGTTTCAGAAGAAATATTGCTGTACATATGGCGGCCGTCCTCTAGCTAAATTGTCCATTAAATTACTTTTCTGAAACATTTGCCGTCCTTATCCCTTTGAAATGTCTATTAAATCTCGTTTCTTGGACATTTTTCGTACCACATGCTCTTGAAATGTCTATTAAATCTCGTTCTTAGACATGCTTAAATCTCTATTAAACCTCGCTTCTAGACATTTTACATCCTATTAAGAAAAAAATCACATCAAAATATTAGTCATTCCCTATAAATATAAAAGAAGCGTGAGGCACTTTTGCCTCACGCAAACAATTTTATTTAGTTAGTGCATGCTCTACCTTGATGCATCGGTCCATGATGACGGTGTAATTTTTTTCCTTCAAGAAGCGGTAAGCTTCCTCGTTTTCGAGGCCGAGCTGTGCCCAGAAAATATCTGAATCGATTTCTGCGAATTCCTCTGCTACTTCCATTAAGTATTCTGATCTGCGGAAGACATTAACAATATCGACATGACCATCAATCTCCTTTAGTGACTTAACAGCTTTGACTCCAAGCACCTCTTCAACTGTTGGATTTACAGGGATGATTTCATAGCCAGCATCCTGCATGGCCTTAGATACCATATATGATGTTCTCTGTGGATTGGCACTTAAGCCAACTACGGCAATCCTCTTTGACTTTTTTAAGATCTTGCCGATTTCCTCACGGCTCGGGTATTTCATTTCCATATTCTATCCCTCCAAGTTTGTTTTCTTTATTTTATCGTACCCTCACTAAGACTTATATTAACTTGCCTCAGATTCTGTTTCGTCATAGTTTTAGGAAGTTGTTTTATCAATCTGCTTCTTTCTCTTTTTGGCGAGGGTGAACTGGTCAGCGATGACAGCCAATAAGGTGCCAAGGATCAAGCCATTATTCAAGATGGAAACTAGAACAGGCGGAACATTTCGGAAGGCATCGGCTGGGACGAACATGGCACCCACTCCTGCAAGGAGGGAAGTCCCTATGACCAAACGGATCCTGGACTGGTCCTCGTCACGATCGATTTCTGAAAAAGCAATGCCAATCATATTTGCAAAAATAACAAAGGTGACGGAATAACCGACAGGTGCTGGCAGTGCGGCAAATATAGACATAACATGCGGCAGCATGCTTGCTCCAATAATTAGCAGTGAATTTAATATAAAGGGCAGCAGCTTAGTGATTCCCGTCGTAGCTATGAAACCGGCGGCTCCTGAAATCGGAACAGAACCAATCGCAGAAAAAATTCCCCCAAGTATCTGGTTGATTCCTGCAGTATATCCGCTGGCACTATAACGTAAATCGCCATGCTTAGCACCGAGGTTTTTTAAGACTTGCCTTGTGACCCTTATACTGGCAAGCATATTGGTGATCAACAAGAACGTTATAAATACGGCAGTTACCATAAGGCCTGAATCAAAAACAGGCATGCCAATAGCGAGAATATCGGGAAATGCAAAGACTGGTCCCTCGTAATGTTTGAAGGCTGCTCCCAGGTCCAATATCTCAAAAATCAGCCAGCCTGCACCCAGACTGATCAATATTGCATACTGGCTGATCATCTTTATATGATGACGTGTTAAATAAAAAGTACAAGAAACCATAACCAAACTGAACAGGGTGACATGCAGATTCACTTCACTCTTGCCGCTACCTATTCCCATCATACCGTTAAGAAACGAACCGCTTAATTGAAGGACCAGTAACAGCAGATAGATTCCGCTGACGACTGGTGTGAACAATTTGGCCAGTTTTTCAATCAGTTTAAAGAAGCTTAAAATAAAAAAGACAATCCCGCTGATAATCATTGCCCCCTCTAGTGCCTGAAGGGTTTCAATGTTTGAAGTAAACAATGCAGTACTTAAACCAGCATAAATAGTGAAAACGCCCCACCATAAGCCAGCAGGACCTTCGTTAATTGGCAGGCGGTGGCCGATTACTGCCTGCAAAAGGCTGGATATACCTAATACGAACATTGTCCTTTGTACCAGTCCTGTCGTCTGTAATTCATTTAGCTGAAATAAATCTCCTATTGCAATCGGTGCCACAATTGAACCGGCAATAATAAAAGCCATCCACTGTATGGCCGAAAAAATTGTTTTCATATAAAGATCCCCAATCCCAATCTGTAAGTCTTTCTGTTCACTGTTTGGTTATGTATTCAGTCTATAATAATATAGTATTTAAAGATATACGAAATGAGGATGAGTTTTTACATCAAGGGCATTTTTACTACCCATTCCTATTTCTCGTGAAAAATGATAAAAGGACACCTATAAAGGTGCCCTTTTGGTTAATAGCTCGTAAACCATAAAATTCTTTGAATCCAGTAGATAATATATTTAAACGGTGTCATCTTGTCCTTATTTTTTTCATAGTCATGAGTGTAGATAGCAGATTCGTTATTCCAAATCCTTTTAAAATACTGGTCAACATCCTTGGTGACTTTGCTATCAGAGGGGGCATTTACTTTAATGTTGGTTTCCAGGTTCAAATCGTCCAGGTTCCTCCTGGTGAAGTTGGCTGAACCTCCAAGTATGACATCCTTTTTCTCCCGATCAAAATATATCATTTTAGTATGATATTGCTCTTCTCCTGTGTTATACCATTTGACTTCAATATTTTCACTGCCAAGGTTTTTGATCTCTGCAGAAACTGGTATATTTGGAAGCCCGGTTTTCTGATTTCCAAAGGCATTTTTATTAGGATCCAGAATGATATTGATTTTTGCCCCCCTGTCAGCAGCCTTATCTATCTCATCAATCACTGTTCTTTCGGCAAGATAGAACATCCCAATCCAAACATGATCACCTTTACCGCTTTTTTTCAACTCCGATAACACATGTTTGAGAATTTTACCTTCTGTCAGAACTTGCACCTCAATAGCACCCTTTTCTTTAACCGGTTTAAACTCTGGAAGCTGGCTTCCTCCGGAAAAATTGGCTATTGCTTGTTCTGACTTAAGAATATCTCCGATGATATTACCTTTGGTTTCAAATGCGATATTGGAGTGGAAACCACTGGCATCATGAGGATTTGCGGATGCAATAATGGCTGTTTTTTCAGTAACAAACACTTTCCGATGATTCGCCTTAAGGTTCAGCAATTCCAAATATGAACGAAGCGTCACATCAGGAGCATTCTTGGCCATTGGATTTGGCACCCAGCCTTCTCCGGATTCACCAAACCACTGAAAGAACAATCTCCAAACTGCTGAATAAAGAGGATTGGAATCGCGAAGTGGATCTAACTCCGTAAAGACGACCTCGATGTCATTCTCCCTCAGGTCTTTTAAAAGCTTTGATTTATGGGAACCATAGGTGAGGTTAATTTCATCCGTGATGAAGACAATCTTGAGATTCTCGTGTTTCTTTTTTTGGGCAATCAATTTATCGCTAATGTTCTGACTTATTTCTGGATACCCAAGATCATCGTTATAGTATCCATTGAACAGAAACATATCGAGTACTATAAATTCTTCCGCTTCACCTATCCTATTTAAAACTGTATCAAAAATCTGATGTTCTATCTTTTTTTCGCCATCATCATCTTCATAGGTCAGGTCATAAAAAAAGCGGATATCCTTGACCCTATGAACATCACCTTCATAAGAAAGTCCAGGCGGCAGGTCTTTATGCGTATGATAATAAGCGGTCGACAGTACCATTAAGCCTAAGATTAGCAAAATCATCAATCTTTTTCTTTTTAACATACTTTTAACCTTCCCCATCGTCCAGGACTCCTTAAAATTTGATATTATACTTATTCACTTAATGAGCAAGTTATAAACTTAGCAAGCAAGGAGTAATGAAGAAGTCTAAATTAACAAACTCGAAGGTCTGGGTCTGCAGGAAATTCACCTCATTCGCTTATTGGTTTTTTATAAAGGCTCTTTTCTGAAACTTTGTTGCTAATGACTACGAAATCTTATTGAATGACCTATGTTTGTACACAAAAAATCAGCTTATTATGAGTAAAGAGCTTGCACACTTAATGCCGAACAATAAAAAGACATTCTATCACCTTAAAATCGGCTCTGGGATTTTAATAACATTCTTTACGAAAACAGCCTTTAGAAAAGAAGTACCACAAAGGGACTCTTAGATACAGCAATTATTAAATTTAATCAAAGGTTTGAACCATCACTCTCCTTTGTTTCAAGAATTGAATGGAGTTTTTAGAAGAACGTGGTAAAATAAAAGAACCGTAAAATCACTAAAGGAGAATATTTCATGGCATTAAACGCAATTATTATTATTCTAGCTTATTTGCTTGGATCGATTCCTTCTGGATTGATTGTGGGGAAGGTATTCTATGGCAAAGATATTCGTGAACATGGAAGCGGGAATTTAGGAGGCACCAACACATTTCGTACTCTTGGTGTGAAAGCAGGCATGGCTGTGAGTATCGCTGATGTACTGAAAGGAACCCTTGCTGCCAGCCTTCCCCTGTTGCTGGATGCTGATATTCACAGCCTGCTGGTTGGAATCTTTGCAGTAATCGGGCATATGTATCCTATTTTTGCTGGATTCCGCGGTGGAAAAGCCGTGGCTACTTCAGGCGGTGTGTTGCTGGCCTATGTACCAGTTTTATTTTTGTTCATGCTTATCTTCTTTTTCATAAGCTTGTACACTACCAAATATGTTTCTCTTTCTTCAATATTGACAGGTATCGCCGCATTCATTTATTCGCTTTTCACACAGGATCTTCCTCTTATCATAGTCGTAGCTGTCCTGGCAACCTTCGTCATTTACAGGCATAGGGAGAATATTAAGAGAATCCGTAATAAAACAGAACCAAAAATTAAATGGTTATAAAAATCATCACAAAAATATATATCGGCAAACCATTAATTTGGTTTGCCGATTTTTTATTTACGGACAATCCCGAATGCCTTTAATGCCTGGCCTAAATTATTGTACATTTTTACATTATCAAAATTAATCCCTAGAGTAACAACCGAGTGGGCTAGTTCTGGGCGCATTCCAGTGAGGTTGACATCTACTCCAGTAAGCCTCAGACTGTCTATTATCTTAAAAAGCTCCTGTGCGACCATGGTATCGACGATAAATACACCTGAAAGGTCCATGATCAGGCACTCAACTTCTTGTCGAATCGTTTCCTTCAAGGTGTGTTCCATCAATATTCTTGCCCTATGGGTATCGATATCACCAATGATTGGAAGAACTGCCACCCCATCCACTATCGAAATAACAGGAGTGCTTAATTCATCAATGACTTCTTGTTGTGCTTTAAGCCGTTTATTTGCCATTCCTGTAAATGAAGCAGAAAATATTAGGATTATATCGTCAATGAATTCGTTGATGACTTTCCCCAACATGAGATTTTCTGCAACGCTCTGTTTGGCATCACCCTCTACGATTGAAATTAACTCATCACAAAGTACACTGCGGACAATATGAAAATGACTGATCGACTGGGTAAGTGAAAGGCCTTGCCTGACTTTATCTTCACTGATGCTTCTTCCCCAACCAAGAATCTCCTCTTCAGCTGACTCACCCATAACCGCCTTTTCTAACAGATGAAACAGCTTCCTCATCTGTTCTATATATTTTTCCCTTTTGGTTTCTAGCGCAAGTTTAAGGAATGTTTCCGGCTGGTTTTTATGGATTTTGTCAATAATCTTTTTTATTAGATGTTCTTCTCTTTCCATCAGCAATTGTTTAAATATAATCTCCATGCTTATAACCCCTTTTAAGTATTCCTGGTTGTTCTTCACAGAAAAAATATTGTTCTTTATGATGAACACCTTGTTATTATTGGTATATTTTAAATGATAATGTCATATAAATTCGAAAGTAATCGAAAATACGCACTCTTATCCTATCATTCAATCCCTGATGAAATTACCCAACTCTTTATTATTTCAAACAAGGCTGGTAAAAGAACTTTTAGAAGGAAGGGATATTTTTAAATATGAGCCATCCCCATATCTTTCATC
The DNA here is from genome assembly GCF_900166585.1 of Mesobacillus jeotgali. Classification (NCBI taxonomy): domain Bacteria; kingdom Bacillati; phylum Bacillota; class Bacilli; order Caryophanales; family Bacillaceae; genus Mesobacillus; species Mesobacillus jeotgali. The sequence goes on from NZ_FVZC01000009.1 coordinate 1,328,875, forward strand.
CTGACTGTGATATCCGGGAGAATTCTTCATCTGTCCCTGATAACATTCCAAAGGAACTTGTGTATGGACAATCTGATGACCTTTTAAAATCACGAGAAAATAGGTCAATAACTCACTGTTGCCTGGCACCCACAAAGGATGAACCAGGATTTATGCATTTAGAGAAAATGAAGGAAGACTTAGAAGGCCAACTTAAAAAGTTGGATCAGGAAATACTTGAAAAACAGCAAACTTTAAAAATGATAAAAGAAGGAATAAGCAAAGCATCCGGTGGTTTTCGTTATGGATCTTCAAGCCAACTCGCTGCTGGTTTAGCGCACGAAATAAGAAATCCATTAACAACCATAAAAGGCTTTATCCAGTTATTGAAACCTGAGCTTCATACCATTGGAAAACAAGAAATAGCAGATGTGGCTTTAGAGGAAATCAACCGGGTAAACTCCTTACTTTCCGAATTTCTATCAGTATTGAAACCAAAGTCCCCAGCGAAGAAAAAGGTATCAATAAATCTTCTGGCAATTAACATCCATAAACTCTTCGCAAGCCAAGCAATCCTGAAGGGATTTGATTTCGAAATTGACCTTCCGAATGAGGAATTTTTTATTAATGCAGATGAAAATGCAATAAAGCAGGTTCTTGTCAATTTATTAAAAAATGCGATGGAAGCTGTAGAGGGAACTGAAAAGGGAGCCATTAAAATGAGGGTCCAAAAATATGGAGATTTGATTGTTATAAGTGTTATTGATAATGGCATCGGAATAGATGAATTATCGCTTAAAAAGATCTTCACACCTTTTTATACAACAAAGACAGAGGGAACAGGTATCGGATTGGCAATCAGCAAACAGATAATAGAAGATCATGAGGGACGAATGAGCATCACTACTGAGACGTCAAGAACCATTTTCCAAATCCAACTTCCATCTCTATAAATAGTTAACCTATGGATAAGTCAATAAGTTGTCATATAGGATTCATTCCTATATCAAGAAACCTTGGTAAAATAAAAATAAGAACACGGGAAAGAAGGCGGACTGGAATGGAAGAAGTTATAAAGCTGACTGACCATTTTGTTTATACAACCTCAACAGCTGAAGTCACGCTGCCAGATGATTTTATTGTTGAATTCCTAGCAGATTTTCAAGATTATAATAATCCAAAGATAGTTAAGATAAAGAATTTGGATGAACTAATGGACTTTATAGAAACTATCGATAACGAATAAAATGCGGTCCTCAAAGGACCGCATTTTTTATACTTTCAGTAATTTGAAATTCCCGACCCCAAAAACATCCTTAATATAATCGAGCTTGGTATCTTTAAAATAAACCCAGTCTCGTTCATGGATCAGGATTGAAACCTGGTCAAATGTGTAAATTTTATCTTGATCTAAAGGTCGCTCTTCCAGAGCAACTCTGAGCTGTGGTCCTCCTCAGCCAATTCCCATGGTCAGGCGGATATAAAGCTTTTCTCCATCCTTGCTTTCTTTTTGAATCGCATTCAAAAGTATATTATGGGCACTCCCTGTTATCTTGAACAACTTCCTCCCTCCTCTCTTCATTATTTTTTCAGGCCGGATGTTTCAAATTATGACAAATCCTTGAATTTAATATTGAAACATATATATTTAACACCAATCTTATACTATATTAATTTCAGGGGCAAAAAAATAAATAAGCCTCATCATTCACTGGGGAGATTTATATGAGAAAAAAGAAAAAAACTATTTTCAGTTTAACTGTTGCTGCCGGTTTGAGTATTATAGCAGGTACACTTTCGTTCCAAATGTACCATGAAGCCGAGGCAAAAGCATCAAACGTAGTGGTAAAAGCACAAAATTCACATTCAGAAAGAACCCTGGATGTCTCAGGCAAGAATCTTGTGGAAACAGTCAAATTAGGTGCAATCGGTGACATCCTGATTCACGACACTGTTTATGAAGACGCCTTCAAAAATCCTGGATATGATTTTAAGCCTATGTTAACCCATGTAAAAGAGCATTTAGTTGAGCCAGACCTTTTGCTTGCGAACCAGGAAACACTTTTAGGCGGAGTCGAAATTGGTTTATCCAGCTACCCAATGTTCAATAGCCCTGTAGAAATTAGGGACGCATTGATGGATTCAGGAGTCGATATCGTTTCCAATGCAAATAACCATTCACTTGATAAGTCAGAAAAAGGTGCTCTTGCCTCAATCAGAAATATGGAAGCTGCCGGCCTCCCTTATGTTGGTTCTTTCAAAGATGATGCAGACAAAAATAAATTACGGATTTTAAATAAAAACGGGGTTAAAGTTTCCTATTTGGCTTACACTTATGGAACAAACGGTATTCCAGTTCCTTCAGGCAAGGACCATCTGGTCAATTTGATTGACCGCGAAGCAATGAAGGCGGAAATCCGCCGTGCCAGGGCAGAATCAGATGTGGTTGTTATGAGTATCCACTGGGGAAATGAATATCAGCGCTTTCCTGCCGAAAATCAAAAGGAGCTTGCCCAGTTCCTGATCAATGAAGGTGTCGATATTATCTTTGGACATCACCCGCATGTTCTCCAGCCAATGGAATGGTTGACTGCTGCTGACGGAAGGAAGGCACTTGTTGTTTATTCCTTGGGCAACTTCCTATCCGGTCAAATGTGGGATTATAAGGATATTGGCGGGCTGGCGACTGTGCAGGTTACAAAAAGGGTCACTCCTGGTGGGACTGAAATCACTTTAGATCATCCAGAATTTTTACCTACTTTTGTATCCAGTAGCAGACAGAGCAATTATAAGGTTGTTCCCCTGCAAGAAGCGGGTAAATTTGGACTCGCTGGGGCAGAAAATAAATATAACGAAATCATGCATCATATGACGCAATACATTAAAGAATAATTCTGTGAGTGCCCGGCAAATGAAGTCGGGCACTCCTTATGCTATAATCGTTACATCTGGTATGGAAGGAGAACAATATGAAAATTACTATCAATGATGATGCGGCAGCCTGGTATGAGAATGAAATGGACCTTTCAACCGGAAGTTATTTACGCTTTTTTGTCCGGTATGGAGGGTTTAGTTCCATCCAGAAAGGTTTTTCACTAGGTGTCTCTAAAGAAACACCAGACCATATCGGCGTGAAAACAGAAAAGAACGGGGTCACATATTATATTGAAGAAAAGGATATCTGGTATTTTGACAACCATGATTTAATCGTGGAGCTTCACCCAGTCGGGCAGGAGCCCGAATTCAAATTTGACCAGAAATAAGGCAGACGCATAAGCGCCTGCCTTATTTTTTCGTGATCACAAGCGGATTAATAATGCCTTCCTTTTCAAGGATTTCAGCTTGTTTCAATCCGAAAAGATCAAAATGTGGATAATCTATTTTTCTTTTATCGATCCATTCAGGTTTTAAATCATATTTCCTTCCCCACTCTGCCAACTTTTCAAGATCCCTGCACCCGGCCTTTGTAACTGTCGTGCAGCCCGGGAAGCGATCATCAATCCAGTAATGAGTCAGGAAAGCGATCTCCCCTCTCTCGATTTTCGCTTTCCATTCTGCAAGTTCATGACGTTTTATCCCAAAAGCCAATCAGACATTCTCCTTTTCTTCTTCAGGCTTTTTCACTGCCTGTAAATACGCTTCATGCCATTCCGGGTAGGTCCTTTTTAAAGATATTGGCCTAAAACTATCCTTTTTAACACATACGTGCTTTGAACTGCCGGTTAGAGCAAGCTCACCTGTGCCATTAAAAATTTCATATTTATAGACTGAGCGAATACCATCATACTCTTCCACCCAGGTCTTGATTGTCGCTGTATCCCCATATCTTAATGGTTTTTTATAGGAAGCCTGGATATCAAGGACTGGAGAAATAATTCCGTCCTTTTCCATTTCTGCATAATTAAATCCGAGCTCTTTGATCAATTGCGTTCTGCCAAGCTCCATCCAAACCAGATAGTTAGCATGGTATACAACACCCATCTGGTCTGTTTCTGCATATCTGACTTCTATTTCCCTTGATGATATTTTCATCCTCATTCCCCTTCTGCTGCTTATTGGTTATGTTCTATAAAAAATCACTTTTTTAAAAATGGATTCCATGGTTATGATAATATCTTGGTTAACGCTGCTTCAAAATCCTGTTTCTCCAGGTTTATTACTTCTTGATCAAGGTTCCCTGCAGGCTCGCCGCTCATCAATCGATAGGCTTGAGACTGGATCGCTTCGTCCACTAAATTTGTCGCAAATCTTCCGTTTCCATTTATTTCTGTTTCCGATAGTCTGGCCGATAAAAACTCAATGGCCTGACCGCTTATTTTATATTGGTATTTTCCGGCATAATTCCTGATGATGAGCAGTAATTCGCCTGCACTATAATCAGGGAAGTGGAAAAACTTCTTAAATCGTGAACGAAGCCCCGGATTGCTTTCCAACAGCGTGTCTATTTCCGAAGGATAGCCTGCAAGGATCACAACAAGATTCTCATTATGCCTTGTCATCTCGTCTACCAGGGTATCGATCACTTCTTTGCCAAAATCACCAGAGGTTTGCCCCAGGAGCGAATAGGCCTCATCTATAAATAGTACTCCTCCAAGTGCCTCCCGGATTTTTTTCTTTGTTTTAATCGCCGTCTGCCCAACATATCCAGCGACAAAATCTGCACGGCTGCTGGTGATAAGATGCCCTCTCTTCAACATCCCGCATTCCTTTAAAAGTTCAGCATAAATTTTTGCAACAGTTGTCTTCCCTGTGCCTGGATTACCTGTGAACACGGAATGAAGCTGTATAGGTACAGCAGGCAGCCCTTTTTCCTTCCGCAGCTGTTGCATTCTCACAAAAGATATAAGAGAAGTAACTTCAGATTTCACAGTATCCAACCCAACTAGAGCATTCAGACGATCAACTGGTTTTTCTGCAGATGATTCTATCGTTGATTCAAAATCTTCTTTTTCCAATAAGGTGTACGTGGAAAAATCAGCATCCTCATTCTGTCTTGACCCCTTTTTAAATATAGCTTCCAGCACAAGGTTACGCACTGTCCGGGCGTTCCCAAAGGTATCGTCGACTCTTTCCTTTTCAATTCGTTCTCTCAGTTCAAGCTTTGCAGATTCGGTCATTGCGTAATCATTATCCTGTGCTGCCTGCTCGGCAATCTGCATAAGTTCTTCATCTGTATAATCGGGCAAATGGATAAAATTTGATTGAGGGAAACGTGACCGCAATCCTGGATTGGCATCCAAAAACTGACGCATTTCTTCAGGATATCCAGCGAGGATTACCGCGAATTTTCCTCCGTATTCATTTCCAGTCATCAAAGAAACAAGTGTATCAATTGCAGTTTGGCCATAGTCATTTCCAGTCTGTCCTTCACGCTTAAGACTATATGCCTCATCGATGAACAACACGCCTCCGAGTGCCTGTTCGGCAATTTTCCTGACATTCTCCTCTGTTTGACCTACATAAGCACCGACTAACTGTGAGCGGTCAGCCTCGATTATATCTTCCCTCGGCAAGACTCCGAGCTGGTGATAGATTTTTGCAAGCAATCGCGCCAAGGAAGTTTTCCCTGTTCCCGGATTCCCTGTCAGTACCATATTCAGGCTTTGGTCATCCTTCGATTGCAGACCAAGCTCTTTTCGTTTTTGCTGGTATTTCAGGAAGCGATAAAAATCATTCACTCTTCCTTTAACGGATTCGAGCCCAACCATCTGGTTAAGTTCGGCCAGGGGATCGATTTGAGACTGACCCTGACTATCCATCTCCTCTGCAAATTCTTCTTCCCATCTAAACTTGATATCTTCCAGTGTTTGCATTCTTTTCTTCATTTCTTCAAAATGGACAGCTGTATGAAAAACACCGGTTACTGACTCTTCATACAGCTCAGTTGCTTTCAGCAGCGCTGCCGTTTCATCAATTGCCCTCTCAACTAATCCTGCCAGCCTGACAAATTTAATGCCTGCATCTGAATTCTCATCATGCTGTGGATTCTTTAGATCCTCCAGAACTTCTTCGGCAAGTCCCAGGAAATGCCGGGAAATATCGATATATTGTTCAGCCGTTTTCTTTTTAAGAGCCCGATTGTCTGTTTCCCTGATTCGCGGGAATGCCAAGGTATCAAACAGATTCCTTTTATTTTTCCATTGATTCGACCCCAGCAAAAATTTTGCCTTTTTGTTTTCAGCATCTTGCCCAACAGCTGATTTAAGCCACTCAAGGACAATCGAGTCAAATCCGTTCCGGCTTGATCTTGATTGTGCTGCCAAAGTTAATGCCAGAGACAGTCTTTTGGGATCATCATTATTCGTCAGTACCTTAATAGCCGTGATCAACCCCGCTTCATCTCGTACAAATCCCTTCTCATCAATTTCTTCTTGCCATAACAATAACTGTTCCTCTAATGGAATTTGCTTTTTATGTTGGTCCACACGTATCACTTCTTTATTTATATTTGAACAAGTCTTTTTTGTATACATTCCGTATATTATCACATTTTCATCCAAACGAAAAAAGACCCGCCTTTTCAGGACGGGTCTTTTCGATTATTGCTGTCTGTGGGCTTCATCTTTGATTTCAGCCCTAAATGCATCAATACTTTCTCGGCGGCGCTCATTTTTATCTTTAATTCTTTGCTGGTCTTCTGGACTTGAATTGTCCATTGCCGCTTCAGCATCTTCCATATTTGCAATGGTATGATGAATCATGGACTGAAGCTTTTCAACATTGTCGCTGCGGTCGTCAGGCTTTGGTGTATTGTTTGCCATTGTCATTTGTACCTCCTTTTAAAAAGTACAACAATAGTATGCGATTATTGAAATGGAATATGAGCGGAAATCAGTGGATACTTTTTATTAAAAATAAATGCCCGCCACTCAAGCTGGCAGGCATTCTGTCCTTTATCTATTCACCTTTTGTCTGGATTACCTGCGCATGTTCACCGGATTTATCATTCATCTTCTTGCCCTTATTGCCGCTGAAACCACGGGGTTGGGTTCCAAGGTGACTGGGAACATAGTGCTTGCTGTCCTTTTTAGGATTACTCATGAACATCCCTCCTCTAGATAAAGTTTTACCTAAAGAAGACATATTCATTAATGGTAAAGTATGATAGTTACTCAGCTTTTTCTAAGTGTTTTTGTTCTAATTTAGCCTCAATTTTTTCTAGTGCATCCCGGTCATTCAGAAGTTGACGTTTATTTTCCATAACAAGTTCTTGAAAAGAACGTTTTCTTGGCTTTCTCATTGTGTTCACCATCCTTTATCATCATTCTAACAGTTATTATGTCCGGAAACGGTTTCAATTATTACAACTTTTTGAAAATTTAATCGTATTTTATTCATACCCGTATATTTAGTGATTTCTTCATGCAATTTTTACCAAAGAAAAACAGCAGGTCCAGAACTGGTGTCATTTTAATAATTCCTTCATTTGCTCATAAGTCATCGAACCAATATGCTTTTTTAATATCTGACCCTTCTCGTCAATTATAAAAGTAGTGGGAATGGATACGACTTGGTATGTTTGCTGTGTAGACGCTAGTTCATCAAGTAAGATTGGAAAAGTAAGGTTATTCTCCTTAACAAAGGTCTTAACATCATTAGCAGGGTCAAGATTGATAGCAAGAATTTCTACTTCTTGTGAGTAATTTTTGTAAAGCTCCTCCATCGCAGGCATTTCCTTTTTGCAAGGAGGACACCAGGTCGCCCAGAAATTGATCATAACCTTCTTTCCTCTGTAATTTTTAAGGTCAACCTCTTCTCCTCGAAGATTTTTTAATGTAAAAGAAGGAGCCATCATACCAGCGTCAATACCTGTTGAAATGTTTGAAGCCTCGATAGCTTCAGGATCATCAATTTTATAAAAATGCTGAAAAATAGCAAAAAGCAATAATCCAGCAAGTATCCCCGCTGCAATCGCTTTTTTAACCATAGAAAAGCCTCCTTTTAAAATTTTACAAGTTGTCCTAAGTATACTAAGATAATCAAAGTGGATAAGTCAGAATATTTGAGGATTATGTGAATTTTCTTGGATGGGCTTTATAGTGTGTTCTTAGTTCTTCGGACAGAACCTTCTTATGGCTGCTCCCTTTTGCCTGAACTTGTACCTTCTTCAGACAAAACTCTCCAATGGCAGCTCCCGTTTTTGTCTGAACTCGTACCTTCTTCGGACAAAACTCTCTTATGCCAGCTCCCTTTTGTCTGAACGCATACTCTTTTCGTACAAAAGTATCATATTGTAGCTCAATTTTTTCCTAGCCCAGACTCTCTGCTCAACAACGACTCTGATAAGGAATGATCTTACCCAAAATTAAAAAAATGCCGGAGAATCAATCTCCGGCATTCTGTCTCGTTTATTTTTCAAAAAGTCGTGGTAGTTCTTCACTGTAATTTCCGTGCATGATTCCTTTTTCCGTGATGATGGCGGTAATTAAATGATGTGGTGTTACATCAAAGGCAGGATTGAAAACCTTTATTCCTTCTGGAGCAGTTGATTTACCAAAGCCTGCAGTTATTTCTTCTGCTGCACGCTCTTCAATGGGAATATCTTCACCAGTTTTTGTTTCAAGGTCAATGGTCGATAAAGGTGCTGCTACATAAAATGGAATGTTGTGAGCTTTTGCCAGCAATGCAACCCCGTAGGTGCCTATTTTATTTGCGACATCGCCATTGGCAGCAACGCGGTCACAGCCGACTATTACCGCCTGTACCTTTCCCTGTTGCATGACCATTGCTGCCATGCTGTCTGTAATAAGGGTTACATCAATGCCTGCTTGCTTCAATTCCCATGCAGTCAGTCGTGCCCCCTGCAGCAATGGACGAGTCTCATCAGCGTATACCTTAATATCCATGCCTCTTTCCTTAGCCAAGTATATTGGAGCAAGCGCAGTCCCATATTTCGCTGTAGCGATTCCTCCAGCGTTACAATGAGTCAGTATGGTCATTCCATCTTTAAATAAACTTAACGCATTTTCGCCAATGGAGCTGCAGACATTCTCGTCTTCCTGACGAATTAAATGCGCTTCATCGACAAGTAACTTTTTAATTTCGTTTACAGGCTTTCCTCTTTCCGCATTCGCGCGCGCATCCATTCTGTTAAGCGCCCAGAATAGGTTGACTGCAGTTGGTCTTGAAGTGGCAAGATAATCAGCCTTATCCCTAAAATAGTCATAAAATGTGTCAAAGTCCGACTCTGGAGCATTTTTTATACCCAATGCAAGCCCGTACGCAGCTGCAATCCCAATGGCTGGAGCTCCTCTAACTTTAAGTTGCTTTATCGCGTCCCAAACATCTTCAATATTTGTGATTTCGAGGAATTCTGTCACCTTAGGAAGTTTTGTTTGGTCAAGAATATGAAGCCTTTCACCATCAAATCTTACTGACTGTAAAAATGTCTCTTCCATGCTGCTCCTCCTTCTGCCTTTCACGACAATTCTGAAACTAAATATCATTTTACCAATTTAAAGTTTTAGAGCAAGTAAAATTTATTGAAAAAGGCTAAAAGGAATAGTTATTTAACCGTATTCTCAGTAATGCCCAGCTGCCTTTTCACCAGTTCGATAAAGTTCCTTGCAGGCCTTGATAAATGGTGTTGATTTAACCAGATTAAGCCAACAGAAGATGTGAGTTGCGAATCAGTAATTTGCCTGGCAAAGAGATCTATCTGTCCATATGATTGGAATACCGATTCAGGAACTATAGTGGTACCAATTCCCGAGGAAACTAGCTGCATCAGTACATTCATATCTGAGCATTCGCAAACAACCTGCAATGGCAGCTGTGCCTTTGTAAAGGCCTCGTTTATGATATTAAAGCTTCCAAGTCCCTCTGTTGAAGGTAATATGAGTGGGTATTCGCTGATCTCCTCTATCGAAATACTTTCCTGGTTATTACTTCTGCAAACAAAGAAAAATGGCTCATTATACAAATGAAGATAATTTAAATCCTTATTGGACAGAGGCAGCCTGACCAATCCCAACTCAATAGATCTGTTTTTAACAAGTTCTGCAAGGTAAGAGGAATCATTTTGAACGATTCGTAAATAAACCAGAGGAAATGAAGAGTGAAACTCGTTGAGCCATTTTGGAAACTGTGGAACGGAAAGTGTATTGATGCCAACGGATAAATTCCCTTTCCTTCCTTCGTCCGTTTCTTGAAGCTCATTTTTCACTTCTTCAAAAGAATGGACAATATTCAGGGCATGCCTGTAAAGCAGCTCCCCCTTATCAGTCAACTCCAGTTTTTTTCCATGCCGTTCTACGAGCATGACACCCAATTCTTCCTCCATTTGTTTTAATTGAAGGCTTAATGGCGGCTGTGACATATGTAGTTTATTCGCAGCAGCCGTAATATTTTTTTCCTCTGCAATCGCAATGAAATAACGCATTTGTCTAATATCCATAGAACCCCTCTATTTAAAAAAGATATGATTATTATACAAATTATATATTTTCAATATACCAATTGTCTATGTTACGATATTTTCATTCGTTTCTAAACAGAAAATTTATCTATAAAAAGAGAGAGGAGAAACAATGGATAAATTATTTAAACTAAAAGCGCATGATACAACATTAGGTAGAGAGTTTTCAGCAGGCCTGATTTCCTATATAACTGTTGTATATATTATTATCGTCAATGCCACAATATTGTCGGCGGCAGGTATCCCGCTTGAAGCGGGAATCATTGCTACGATTCTAACAGTTTTTGCAGGCTGCTTGGTTATGGGTTTCTGGAGCAATACCCCAATTTTGGTCATTCCGGGAATGGGACTGAACGCGATGTTCACTTATACGATCGTTCAGTCTGGCGGCTTTGCATGGCAGGAAGCACTTGCAATGGTGTTTGTGTCGGGGATTATTTTCATGGTACTGGCCTTCACTCCGCTGGCAAAGACGATTATTTCATCCATTCCAGATTCTTTGAAGGAAGCTATTACAGTGGGAATTGGTATCCTTCTGATACTGATTGGTTTTGATAACAGCGGAATCATTACCAGCTCAGAGCATACATTGCTTGCAATCGGTGACCTTAGCAGTTCGACAGCACTTATTACATTGATTGGGTTAATCGTTACCGTCGTGTTATTCATTAAAAACGTACCGGGTAACCTGCTGCTTAGCATTGTTTTTACATCCGTCCTTTCGCTGATTTTCGGTGATTTTAAAAGTGGCGGAATGACTTGGGGCTTGCCTTCATTTGGGGGTTATATGTCAGTGTTTGGGCAAATGTCCTTTGCCCAGGCTGGAAATTTTGTTTTCTGGCTGACAGCATTCTCGTTGGCAATGGTTGTCATTTTCGAAAATATTGGACTGATTCATGGACATACAAAAATGCTGAATCAGCCGCAAAAATATAAGAAATCGCTGCAGGCGAATGCAATATCGGTTGCAACTGCTGGTATTTTTGGTACAAGTCCTACCGTGTCGTCCGTAGAGAGTGCAGCAGGAATTGCTGCTGGAGGGCGTACCGGATTAACAAGCATCGTCACAGGACTATTATTCCTGGCATCCATCGTCTTGATTCCTGTTATTAAAATGGTGCCAGAGAGCGCAGTTTCCCCTGTTTTAATCTTAATAGGCGTACTAATGCTGCAAAACATCGCCAATATCAAGCTAGATGATTTATTGGAAAGCTTCCCTGCTCTTCTGATCATCGTGTTGATTCCATTGACATACAGCATTGCAGACGGAATGGCGATTGGTTTCATCCTTTATCCATTAATAAAGCTTTTAATGGGAAAAGGCAGAGAAATTCAGCCTGCACTCTATATGATTGCTTTGCTTTTCCTTGGTAACTTTGTACTTCAATATGCTCTATAACTATAAAATACAGCCTTGGAATCCCAAGGCTGTTTTAATTTGCTCTTTTAAGAACAAAGGAGGACGCAGTTGTATGAATGTTTGGTATGATTTTTGAAGCTTCCTTTAGTAGATGGATTTGAGCCGCCTGAGCCTGGCCAACTGTACCCATGCCATACATCTTCAATGACTTCTCAAGGACAAGCATCGGTTCAATACCATTTACATAATAGAGGCTCTCCCCAGGACGGGGATAATAAGATTCAAGAGGCTTGGAATTGGATACGACATGATACTGAGCTTCACCTTTTTGAGAGTAGCCTGCCACCACTGCTTCTATTGATCGTCCAAACACAGTAAACATGGGATCATTGATAGATGACTGGATCGTTTCCGCCAATTCTTTAAGGCTAAATCCTTGTTTAACAAGAGTTTCCGCAGCATTAGCTGCCATTAAGGAAAATTCTTCATCGCCTGAAAAAGCAATGAACGCTGTATCTGGTATTAATACTTTAAAGTTAGAGTCGTCGGCAATCTGATGATTTCCCAAATCAGTAACTAATGAAATAAAATCTTCTCTTGCAACAATCGATACAAGGCCCATAGAAACCACTCCTTATATTCCATCTATCTTAAACATACCTCTTTGGCCACAAATATCAATAGGAGAAGTTGTCGATTCATTAGAAGTTTTCGCAAGTTTTGTCAATTTTGTTGAAAAAGATTAATGTCGGGGTCTAAATGGTATAAGAAATGATATTTTAAAAAATAATTCCGTAATTTCAGGGTATCTATTTGATAGACACTTCACTCTTATACCAGCTTCAATATGTCCAAGAATCCACTTTTAATAGCATTTCATTTTTATGCAACCCCCACAATGTCTAAGAAACCCGAAATCATAAACATTTTACGCTTATTAAGCACAAAAACATAAAAAAACCCCCTGTTCCAATGTAGGATCAGGGGGTTGATTACATTACGCTTTTAATTTATCACGAAGAACCATTTGCAGGATGCCGCCGTGACGGTAATAATCGATTTCAACTTCTGAATCAAAGCGCACAAGAGCTTCGAAAGTCTTCTTGTTGCCATCTTCGTCAGTAGCTGTCACAGTGATGATGTCGCGTGGGCGAACCTTTTCATCAATCTGGACGTCGAATGATTCTCTTCCTGTAAGGCCAAGAGTTTCTGCATTTTCACCTGCTTTGAATTGAAGTGGCAGAACGCCCATCAATACAAGGTTTGAACGATGAATACGCTCGAAGCTTTCAGCGATAACAGTCTTGATTCCCAGTAGGTTAGTACCCTTTGCAGCCCAGTCACGGGATGAACCCATTCCGTAATCTTTTCCTGCAACAACCATAAGGCCAGTGCCCTGCTCTTTGTACTTCATGCAAGCATCAAAGATGGACATGACTTCGTTCGTTGGCCAGTAAGTTGTGAAGCCGCCTTCTGTGCCAGGAGCGATCTGGTTGCGGATACGGATGTTCGCGAATGTTCCGCGCATCATGACTTCGTGGTTACCACGGCGTGAACCATAAGAGTTGAAATCACGTGGCTCTACACCCTTTTCACGCAGGTATTTTCCAGCTGGTGTATCTTTGCCGATCGCACCTGCAGGAGAAATATGGTCAGTTGTGACTGAATCACCGAACTTGCCGACAACACGAAGGCTGTTCAATGGAGCAACTTCTCCAGCTTCTGGAGTCAAACCTTCAAAGAATGGAGGGTTTGCGATATAAGTTGAATCCTCATCGAAAGTGTATAGTGGATCGCTATTTGTCTGAATCTCGTTCCACTTTTCGTTGTCAGTGAATACAGTTTCGTACTCTCTGCGGAATAGTTCAGGTGTTACAACGCGGTGAACGACTTCGTTCACTTCTGCAGTTGTTGGCCAGATATCCTTGAAGAATACATCATTGCCATCTTTATCTTTTCCGATAGGGTCATTCTGAAGGTCGATGTCCACTGTACCAGCAAGTGCGTAAGCAACAACCAATGGCGGTGAAGCCAGGTAATTTGCTTTTACAAGCGGGTGGATACGTCCTTCGAAGTTACGGTTGCCTGAAAGTACTGAAGTTACTAGAAGATCGCTTTCAGCAACAGACTTTTCGATTTCTGGCTTTAATGGACCAGAGTTACCGATACATGTTGTACATCCATAACCAACAAGGTTGAAACCAAGAGTTTCAAGGTAAGGAAGCAATTCTGAATCGCGAAGGTATCCAGTTACAACCTTTGAACCAGGTGCCAATGAAGTCTTAACGAACTTAGGAACTTCCATTCCTAGCTCAACAGCTTTCTTGGCAACAAGACCAGCACCTACAAGTACGTATGGATTAGATGTATTTGTACAGCTAGTGATCGCAGCAATCGCGATAGCACCTGTTTTCATAGTAGTGGTGTCGCCATTTGCGAATTCAACAACAGCTTGTTTTTGAATTTCCTTTTTGCCAAGTCCGAATCCCTGGTTTCCTGCAGGAGCAGTCAATGCTTCCTGGAAGGATTTCTGCATTGCAGAAAGTGGAATTAAATCCTGCGGACGCTTTGGACCAGACAGGTTAGGTTCAATTTCAGAAAGATTGATTTCTACTACATCAGTATAAACTGGCTCTAAAGCAGGATCGAAGAATAATCCATTTTCCTTGCAGTATGCCTCAACCACTTTAATGTGGTCTTCTGGACGGCCAGTTAAACGCATGTAATCCAATGCTTCTCCATCTACTGGGAAGAATCCGCAAGTAGCGCCGTATTCTGGTGCCATGTTTGCAACAGTCGCACGGTCAGCAAGTGGAAGCGTCACTACGCCAGGTCCGAAGAACTCGACGAATTTGCCAACAACGCCTTTGCTGCGAAGGACCTGAGTCACTTTAAGTGCAAGGTCTGTTGCAGTAGCGCCGTTCGGCATATCTCCTACTAATTTAACACCTACTACTTCTGGTACTGGGAAGTATGAAGGCTGGCCCAGCATTCCAGCTTCTGCTTCGATACCGCCTACGCCCCATCCAAGAACGCCAATACCATTGATCATTGTAGTATGAGAGTCTGTACCTACTAGTGAATCTGGGAACGTTTCGAATTCACCATCTGCATTTTCTACAGCGTGGACAACGTTTGCAAGGTACTCAAGGTTCACCTGGTGAACGATACCTGTTGCCGGCGGAACAGCGCGGTAGTTGTCGAATGCTTTCTGTGCCCAGCTCAAGAACTGGTAACGTTCAGCATTACGTTCGAATTCAAGTTCCATATTCACATTAAGTGCGTCTGGAGTTCCGTATTTATCAACCTGTACAGAGTGGTCAATAACTAGATCAACCGGCTTTTCAGGATTGATTTTGTCTGGGTCTCCCCCCATGTCAGCCATTGCTTTCCTAAGTGAAGCAAGGTCAACGACAGCTGGTACACCAGTGAAATCCTGGAGAATGACACGTGAAGGCTTAAAAGGCACATCCACTTCTTTTACTTCGCTTGTTCCCCATTTTGCTAGATTTTCAACATGCTCTTTGGTGATTACAAAGCCATCATGCTGGCGCAGTACGGATTCAAGCAAGACCTTAACAGAGTAAGGCAATTTTGAAACATTGCCGATTCCAGCCTTTTCTAGTGCTGCCAGGCTATAGTAATGATAGCGATTCCCGTCAACTTCAAACGAACTGCGGGCGTTAAAAACATCTTGGTTTGACATATGTTTACCCCCTTCTTCTACGTAAACATCATAAACTAAATGAAAGTAATTGTCGAAAAGTTTGAATTTTATTCGTCATCCTAACTTTTCTCACAATTTCATATTAATATAATCTTGTATATAAGTAAATAACGAGAAAGTTATTGTGATTGATAAGTTTCTCTTATGATAATTATCATAAACAACATTAAAACAACCTTAACCCAAAAAAAACCTAACAAATAATAAATCAATAACTAGTTTTTATTGGATAGATGTTATTTTACAAAAGTTATTATATTGAATTGCAATCCGTTTTCAGGGAAAAAATATGGCTGATGGAGGTGAATCCTTTGGTGAAAAGAAAAGCAAATCATGTCATCCCTGGTGCCAATGCAGCAAAAGCGCAAGGAAACGGTGCTGGCTATAATGAAGAAATGGCTAATGAACCGTTGACTGAGTTGGAAAAACAGAATAATAAGAAACGCAAGAAGAATCAATAATAGAAAGTCCTTAAATATAAGAAAATGTGGGTGGCAAAAGAAAAAGCGGAAGCTTCCCTTCCGCTTTAATTTTTATTCCATATTTACTTCGTTCACTATGCTTCTAAGATCTTGTTGGAATCTCTCCAGTTGTGCACGTTGATGTTCAGATGCGTTCTCCAAAGCATTTTCAATTTGCTGGAATGCTTCATTGACTTCATTTTTAAGATGTTTTAACTGATGTCCATAACTTGCTGAGTCCCGGACAATTTCTGAATAAAGCCCCTGTGCGTCTTCGAATCCTTGCTGAGCTGCCTGGAAGGCTTGTTGTTTATCTTTGTGATAAGGCATGTGTGATTTCCTCCTGATGTTTTCAATCTATACCGTTAAATTGCTCATTTACAACTTAATTATTCAGTATAAATTCCAGAGAAAATCGAATCCTAAAATCAGGAGGGATGAGCAATGAACAAAAACGATTCAAAAGATATGCGCAAAAATGCTCCTAAAGGTGACCAAGACAGCCAGCCTGCTCCACTTAGCGGATCCAAAAAGGTTAAAAACCGTAACCATACCCGCCAAAAACATAATTCTGGCCACGATATGTAAAAGGAATGGCTGCCAAATAACCTGGCAGCCATGATTACTATATAAGCCTTAGTGCTTTCAAAAGGTGCTCTTCCTCTTCAGGAGTAACTGTGCGGAGATCGACATGAACCTCTTCTTTGTGAATCCTGACGACAATGGCTGGCGAATATTCTGTCCTCAGCTTTCTGGCAATATGTTCAGCACTCATCTCTGGATGGCTGATAGAAGCCAAATAAGTAGGCAGCTCGACATCTGGCATTGTTCCTCCGCCAACCTGGCTAGTCCCCGCTGTAATACTTGCCTTTATTTTTCCATTAATAGAATTAATAAGGTTTACGAACTCTTCCGTCCTGTCCTTCAGTTCTGGTAAAGAAATAAGTAAATCTCGAAGAGTTGGAATATTGTATATCCCCTTCTCTCCTTTCAGATAGTCCATCAAGGTTGCCTCAAGTGCTGCAAGCGTCATTTTATCCACTCTGACCACACGGGCCAGCTGGTGCTTCTTTAGTTTCTCGATAAGCTCTTTTTTGCCTGCAATAATCCCTGCCTGCGGTCCGCCTAATAATTTGTCTCCGCTGAAAGAAACGATGTCTGCCCCCATTTTAAGCACTTCACTGACAACAGGCTCTTCACCTATTCCATGTCTCTGGAAATCATAAAGTACACCACTGCCAAGGTCTTCGTAAAAAATCACATGGTCATGCTTATTTGTAAGCTGAGCCAAATCATTGGTCTCTACTGTTTGCGAAAAACCAACTATTTTGAAATTGCTCGTATGGACTTTCATGATCATGGAGGTCTGATCGGACACAGCGTTCTCATAATCGAATAAATGAGTCTTATTGGTTGTCCCCACTTCAACTAAATGAGCTCCGCTTTCTTCCATAATAGAAGAAATTCTGAACGAGCCTCCAATTTCGACTAGCTGTCCTCGTGAAACGATCACTTCTTTTTCCTTGGCCAATGCACTAAGGATCATAAAAACAGCTGCAGCATTATTGTTAACGACCATCGCTGCCTCCGCTCCCGTGATTTCCTTTAAAAGAGCCTCTACATGGCTATGTCGTGAACCACGCTCTCCTTCCTCAAGCCTATACTCAAGGTTGGAGTAATTCATTGCAGTGTCTATTACATGCTTAATGGCATTTTCACTCAGCCTTGCTCTGCCAAGGTTCGTGTGCAAAATGGTTCCAGTGGCATTAATCACTCTTTTAAGTGTATAATCCAGGCGGCTGGCAACAGCAGCGTCAAGGGATAAAAAAATGCTTTCCATAAACGCTGCTGTCCCGGGCTCACTGCCCTTCCATTCACCGCTAAGTATATCTTTCCTGACCTTTTCAATTATTAATTTCATCTCATCAGTCAAATAGAAATCATGTATATCATACCGTTCAAGTATATCGGTAAACCGTTTATCTTTCTGCAGTTCATGTACTGCAGGCAAGGCTCTTAAAAATTCCTTCATGCTCGCATGCCTCCACTGATAAATCTTAATCGCTTCATTATATCATTAATATCCAGTTGAGGATTTTTCAATCCGGTGAATTAGCTGGTATGTTCGTCATCACGAACTAGACATGGAAGTGTGATAAAGAAAGAAGTTCCGCTATTCAGTACACTGGCAACACGCATTTTCCCATTATGGGCTTCAATGATTTTCTGACTCATCATAAGTCCAAGTCCGTAGCCTTCCTTTTTGGTGGTCAGGAAGGGACGCCCCAGACTTTCCAAAATCTCAAGAGGAATTCCAGTACCTTCATCCTTAATTTCCAGTGTCAATTGTGATACCTCCTCGGTAAGGATTATGTGAATCGTCCCTCCCTTTGGCATGGCCTCAAATGCATTTTTAATAAGATTTATCAAAACTTGCTTCAATTGGTTAGAATCACATTTTATAAATAAGTTTGAAGAAGTATCCATGAAAACTATATCAATACCCTTTAAAACTGCCTGTGGATTTAAAAAAGAAATGACTTCATCAATAATTGCACTTAAACTTGCTGGCTTAAAATGCGAAGCCTGCGGCTTAGCAATAGCCATAAAGTCGCGAGTTATTGATTCCAGACGATCGACTTCGGATAGCATCAAATCGAAATATGTTCTATGTTTATCAACAGCATCCTTTTTCATTAATTGCATAAACCCTTTTATTGTCGTTAATGGATTCCGGATTTCATGGGCTACGCCAGCAGCCATTTCTCCGACAACCCCAAGTTTTTCAGAATTTATAAAAGCTTGTTCCATTGCCTTCAAATCGGTAACATCTGTCATCGATCCAATAACTTCAATGACTTTCCCTTCCTTTAGGACAGGCTTCAAGCTTACATACAACTGTCTGTTTTTAAAGGTAATCTCATACGTTAATCTTCTTTTTCCGTACCAAGCCAGCTTATAGTTCTCCATAATCTCTGGAAGATTGGGCAATCGGACCGCCTCTAGGGGTTTACCGATAATCCATTCTTTTTTGATGTTCAGCACTTCGAGCAGTTCACCCTCGCAAAGGGAATGGATAAACCGGTCTCCTTCTTTCTGGAATTTAAATATCATACCGTCCTGAAGAGAAAGAATACCGGATAGTTCGTTTTTGGCTGTGATGACTTTTTCATGGCCTTTCTTCCTTTGCTCCATGGTCGCAAAGTAAAAAGCTTCGAGAATATAGAAATACGCAACTGCTTTCAACAAATGACCGTAAAAATTATGTATATCATAGATACTGTTATAAAGAGTGAAGTTTAGTTCAGATAAAACCATCAGGCTGAGACTTATGAAAATATTGATTGAATAATAATCAGACTTGTTTTTATAGTATCGGTAAGAAAGAAAAAACAAAATCAAATAAATAAAAGAAATGAAATACTCAATCCCGTTCTTCAGCGTTGTTGGCCCTACCCCTTCAATAACCATCATTGGCAATCCTGATTCAAACCTGTAAATGATAAAAACGGTACTTGTAACAGTGAGCAAAGCTAATGGAAGCAAGAAATTTGCAATGTTTTTACTGATTCTCCTATCATCAATACTAAAGATGAGCAGAACAAGGAGCGCACAAAATAATCTTGCAATAACCCATAGCCAAATCGACTTAGTGATGGAACTATCCATGATGAAGTGTGGCATGCCTAAGTATGATAGAGTATGAAAAAAATCAATTGACCCAACCATCAGGAAGGTGATGCTGAGCAATAAAAAACTTAAAGAGTGACTGTATAGCTTCCACCCAATAAAAAATATGGAGAAAGATATTACTATGCTCACCATTTCCAGAATCATATGAAAGGCAACGAAATCCTGCTTATCATATAGTTGCAACTTATCAGGATACATTGATATAAGTATGAAAATAGCAATTGCTATCGAGTTAATTAATAGAATCTTCCGTTTGCCGCTCACTAACATCGTCCTTTCAAATTACAATCCGGTCCTGTATATACATTCGATTATAATAGGTAAAAAGAACTATAAGAAGTAAAATTTTTATTTTTTGATAAAAAAATACCTGGCCAGCGCCAGGTATTCGTTATCCTTCTATCTGCTTTATAATATCGTCAGTATCCGGAAAGACACCCGTATCCAATTTGGAATAAAGAAGTTTACCGTTTACCGTAACTTCAAAAGCGCCTTTTGAAGCCGGAATTAATTCCATTTTCTCTACCTGGTTCCGAAAATGGGTGAATAGTTCTTCCGCGAAACTCGCGGCCTTTGGAGCATAGTTTCATTGCATACAAAATTGGACAGTTACTAGAAATTTTTCCACTAAAAATCCCCCTTAAAATCCTTTTCTCTAAGTATTTAATGTCATTTTAGTGTAAAGTCTTCCACTGTGCAAATAATAATGGCTTAAGGATGATTTTAAAAACAAGAAAGAGTATACTTGCTTTTGAGGTGATTAGGTTGAGTGAACATGAAAAAATCCGTTTGACTTCGTTGTCAACAAAAGCTGGCTGAGGCTGTAAAATCAGTCCTGAGGACTTGACGCAGGTTCTGCGTCTATTACCAGAACAGGAACCTGTTCCTGAATTGCTTGTCGGACATGAAACATCCGATGATGCAGGTGTATACAAACTGACAGATGATATCGCACTGATCCAGACAATTGATTACTTCACCCCAATCGTGGATGATCCATATATGTTCGGCCAGATTGCTGCAGCAAACGCTCTTAGTGATGTGTATGCAATGGGTGGGGAACCAAAGACTGTTCTTAATATTGTAGGGTATCCAGTCAAAAAGCTTGGACCGGATATTCTGGCAGAAATATTAAGAGGTGCAAGTGACAAGGTAAAAGAAGCAGGCGCTGTTACGGTTGGCGGGCATTCAATCGATGACCAGGAACCGAAATTCGGCTTATCTGTTACTGGTTTGGCCCATCCAGAATCGATTTGGAAAAACGTCGGTGCAAAGCCGGGTGATGTTCTGGTCATTTCAAAACCGATCGGAGTCGGAATCATGACAACCGGAATCAAACGCAGTGCGGTTACGCCGGAGCAAGAACAAGCTGTGACCGAAACAATGGCCTTATTGAACAAAACCGCAGCCGAAGCGCTCAAAAACTTCAATCCCCATGCAGTGACTGATGTAACTGGATTCGGACTGTTGGGACATGGAAGTGAAATTGCCCGCGGCAGCAATGTAAGTTTTGAAATTTCGTTATCTGAGGTGCCTGTTTTAGCGGGTACATATGATTTGGCTGCACAAGGCGTGGTGCCAGGAGGTTCTAAATCAAATCATAAGTGGCTGGAGAATGATGTCGAGTATAGTGACATTTCACTTGAAGAACAGATAGTCCTTTGTGATGCCATTACGTCGGGAGGCCTTCTAGCATCACTGCCGGAGGATGAAGCCCAGCATTATGTAGAAGCACTGAAAGACAAGGGTTTAAATTATGCGGCTGTGATTGGCAAAGTCACAGAGAAGCGAGACAAGTTAATCTATGTAAAAAGGTGAAATCATGACGATTTCACCTTTTTTCATCCCTATAATTTCACTGTTAGTTTTTCAAGCATATCGGCAGTCATACTTGAAAGATCATACTTAGCCTTGAATCCCCACTCTTCTGATGCAGCAGAGGCATCAATTGAATTAGGCCAGCTATTTGCTATGGCCTGTCTCACCGGGTCAACATCATAGGATAGTTCAAACCCAGGAATATGTTTCTTGATTTCAGCTGCCAGCAGCTCTGGATCAAAGCTCATTGCCGTTACATTAAAAGCATTCCGATGGATGAGCTTAGAAGGATCCGCTTCCATCAAATCGATAATTGCTCCTAGTGCATCAGGCATGTACATCATATCCATAAAAGTTCCTTTATCGATATATGAGCTGTATTTACCATTCTTGATAGCTTCATAATAAATTTCAACCGCATAATCAGTTGTTCCTCCGCCTGGAGGGGTTACATATGAAATCAATCCTGGAAACCTTACTCCCCTTGTGTCGACACCAAACCGGTGGAAATAATAATCAGCAAGAAGTTCACCAGCAACCTTATTCACTCCATACATAGTAGTAGGTCTCTGGATCGTGTCCTGAGGCGTATGGTCTTTCGGAGTATTAGGTCCGAACGCACCAATGGAGCTTGGCGTGAAAAATTGCAGGTTCAATTCCCGAGCTGTTTCAAGCGCGTTCATTAAACCGCCCATATTAAGGTTCCATGCAAATACTGGCCTCGTCTCGGCTGTGGCAGAGAGCAGAGCGGCCATGTGCATGATTGTGTCGACATTGTACTTTTTGGCCAATTCGGCCATCCTGTTTGCATCCATAACATCCAGAATCTCAAACGGACCATTTGAAAATGCTTCCGAATCGGTTTGTCTGATATCGGTCGCAATTACATTTTCCTGGCCGTAAATTTCCCGGAGTTTAACTGTTAATTCAGAACCAATCTGGCCAAGGGCTCCAGTTATCAATATTTTCTTCATTCTATGTACTCCTCTCGGTTCACCTTTAAGAAAAGCAGAAGCGCCTTGGTAAGCCCCCGAAAAGCGTTAATAGGCCGACCAGTGAAGTCGTCCTTTGACTTCATCCGGCGGACCGAAATCGAAATGTATAGCCGACTGCACAGAAACGGAGAAACAGGAGACTCCGGCAAAGAAGCGCTTTTTGCTTCTCCCAGCGGAGTTGAAGTTTCTGAGTTTCTAGGAGGCGAAACTAGACAAACGTCTCGAGGGCTAGCGCTTGAGCTAGACATTTCTCCAAATAAAAAAATATATTTTGTTATCCTGTAAAAAAGCCGGTGTGTTTGCCAAACCGGCTTATTATTTCTTAGATATATAGGGTTTTCATTCAATTCAATTCAATTAAATGATTCCAAGTTCCTTGCCGGCTTTTTCGTAAATTGAAATAGCCTTGTCCAGCATGTCTTTTGTATGTGCAGCAGAAGGCATATTCCTTACACGGCCAGTTCCGCGTGGTACAGTTGGGAATACAATCGACTTAGCATATACTCCTTCTTCATATAATCTCTTGCTGAATTCCTGTGTTTTCACTTCATCCCCAATGATGCAAGGAGTGATAGGCGTCTCTGAATGGCCGATATCAAAACCGAGCTTCTGCAGGCCGTCTTTCAGGTAATTTGCATTCTCCCATAAACGCTGGTTCAATTCAGTGCTGTCCATAAGGATTTCGATGGCTTTAATACTGGCCGCAACGTCAGCAGGCGTGAGTGATGTCGAGAAAAGGAATGGGCGGCTTCTTACTTTCAGCCATTCAATGAGATTTTGTTTTCCTGCAACATATCCCCCTACTACTCCAATAGCTTTTGACAACGTCCCAATTTGGAAATCAACTTTATCTGAAAGGCCAAAGTGCTTGACGGTACCAGCTCCTTCACCAAGTACTCCAGAGCCATGAGCGTCATCGACATATGTAATAAGATCGAATTCCTCTGCGATATCTACAATTTCCGGAAGCTTGGCAATGTCACCATCCATTGAGAATACGCCATCCGTGATTACCATGATTTTATTATATTGACCTGAATCTTTCGCTTCTTTTGCTTTTGCACGCAGATCTTCCATTTCTGAGTGATTGAAACGGATGATTTTGGCCCTGGACAGACGGCATCCATCAATTATTGAAGCGTGGTTCAATTCGTCAGAAAGAATCGCATCATTTTTATCCATTACAGCGGAAATTGCTGCCATGTTGCACATAAATCCAGATTGATACGCAATAGCAGCCTCTGTCTTCTTGAATTTTGCCAGTTTCTCCTCAAGTTCTACATGGAGTTTGAGTGTACCATTTATCGTCCTAACCGCCCCTGCTCCTACTCCATACTTGGAAATTGCTTCATCTGCCGTTTTTTTCAATCGTTCATCGGTAGCAAGTCCAAGATAGTTATTAGAGGAAAGGTTGATCATTTCTTTCCCATTGATTGTAATCATTGGTCCGTTAGGGCTTTCAAGCGGGTCGATTACATTATATAAACCCTTCCCTTTTAAATCCTCAAGGTTTTCATTCAAAAATTGATCTAATGTTTTACTAGACATCGTAAATCCCCTTTCTGCCCGGAATTGGGCATGTCATTATTATGGATACATCTGTCTTTTTGGAGAGGACATTATTAAAGTCCATCAATCCATGTATAATCTGCTTTCATAAAATATACTTTAACATATTTTTTAATTATGTACATATATGAAGGACAGAAAACGCTTACTTTTTATTTGGTTAGTTTTCCCGTATGTTATCTCCTATTCATGTTTTTTTCGAAACCAGGTTTGAAAATGTTTTAAAGGGTAAAGAGAAGAAAGCCAGTCTGCTGCCAGGCAGACTTTGGCGGGGGCAGTGAAATTCTTTTCATCTACATAGCATCACTCCCTCCTAATTCATATAGAAATAGACACTGAACACAGGAGGCTTATTATATGAAATATCCGCTTAATATTACATCAGAGATTGGTGAGTTAAAATCAGTCGTCCTGCATCGGCCTGGGAAGGAAGTCGAGAATCTCACGCCTAAACACCTGGAACGGCTTCTTTTTGACGACATCCCCTTCCTTCCTGCAGTTCAAAGAGAACACGACTATTTCGCAGATGTATTAAGAAATCGAGGGGTCGAGGTTCTTTATTTGGAAAAATTGATGGAAGAGGCTTTAAATACAGAGGAATTGCGACAGGAGTTCATTGATCAGATACTGAATGAAAGCAAACGCAATTTAAACGGTTCAAGAAATACGGTGGAAGAATATCTTACTTCATTTTCAACAGGAGATATGATTCGAAGAGTGATGTCTGGTGTTCTGAAATCAGAAATCGAGCAAGAGAAAAAGGTCCATTTACATGAACTGCTGGATGATTATTATCCTTTCTTCCTTGATCCTATGCCAAACCTCTACTTTACAAGGGATCCAGCGGCGGTAATCGGTAACGGGATTTCCTTGAACAAAATGTGTGAAGGGGCAAGGAAAAGGGAGTCGCTGTTCATGGATTTCATCATGAAGCATCATCCCAGGTTCGCAGCCCATGATATCCCTCACTGGTATGACCGGGATCAGGATTACCCTTTGGAAGGCGGCGATGAACTGGTACTGAGCCCTGAAGTCATTGCAATAGGGGTTAGCGCTCGAACTTCGGCGCAAGCAATCGAAAAATTGTCAAAACGCATTTTTTCCAAAAATAATAGGATTAAAAAAGTAGTCGCTGTTGAAATCCCTAAGTTAAGGGCCTATATGCACCTGGATACTGTTTTCACTATGGTAGATCATGAAAAGTTCACCATACATCATGGTATTGAAGGACCTAATGGGAATATGAAAATCTATATACTTGAAAAAGGAACAGACCCTGACAAACTTGCCATTTCGGAACGTTCAAACTTAACTGAAACCTTGAAGGAAGTCCTTCATCTTCGTGATCTTGTTTTGATCCCTTGTGGAGGAGGACATGAAATTGCCGCAGCCCGCGAGCAATGGAACGATGGCTCTAATACTCTTGCAATTGCTCCAGGTGTGGTTGTTACCTATGACCGAAATTATGTATCCAATGATTTACTTAGGAGAAATGGTGTGGAAGTAATTGAAATCCCAAGTTCAGAGCTGTCTCGAGGACGCGGGGGTCCCCGCTGCATGAGTATGCCTATTTATAGAAGAGATTTATAAAACAGATTAAGCAGTCCTGATTTCCAGGGCTGCTTATATTTGTATTGTCTAGTTGGTTGCAAGATAGCTTTGCAATTCTTTGACCAATTGCTCGGCTCCTTCTTTGCTTAACACAATTTTCCCATTTGCCAGCGACATGTTGTCATTGCTGATCGTGCCGGTTATGAGACAAGTAAGGTCTGGCTGGTATTTTTTCAGGATGATCATATCGTCATCGACAAATATTTCGAGCGGATCATTTTCACCGATACTCAGTTTTTTCCTGAGTTCCATCGGAATGACCACCCTTCCCAGCTGATCTGTCTTCCTCACGATTCCTGTAGCCTTCATATAGCATCCTCCCCTTCCTAACTATGTGGGATATGGATGTCTGTACTGTAAATCGATTCTAGCCCAGTACAATTATAGCAAATCAAGGCATTATTTTACATGTTTTTAGAGTCGGATTCGTTAATAAAGTCACTGATTAACCTGCAAAGGCAAAAATAAAAAGCACGCAAAAAGCGTGCTTTCTAAATATCTATTCCACTCCCTGAAATTCAGAAGAAGATCCATTGTTTTTCAGTAAGACCTTTAATCCGGATCCAATATCAGATGCCAGTATATAATTGCGGTCAACATATACTCCCCATACATCGGACTTTTCCGGTACATACTGCCCTACTTGCTTAGGATTCGCCGGATCTGTAATGTCCACAGAATAAACTCCGCCTGCATAGTGTGATAAGTATAGAGTGTTCCCGTGAACTTTAGGGTCATGAACAGTGTTAGCGAATGTTACTCCATTTTCAATATCATCTACTAAATCTGTCTTAAACTCGCTAAGCAACTTAGGGTTGGTTTTATCTTTGATATCGAAAATCCTTGTATATCCGTATGATTGTTCATAACCTTGTTTAGTTGGATTATATACTTCCCTTGTCTCAATCAGTACATTGCCGCCTTTGGCTAATGCAGCCGAGTGCGCTGAGCCCTGCTGATTAGAGGCGAAATCCGTTCTTCCCAAATATTTCGGCTGTTTAGGATTGCTGATGTCAAAAATGACGGTTCCAAGATCCCACATCGAAACATATGCATACTTACCGGTTTCATCTACCATTGTGCTATGGTTGAAGACTGGACGTGTTTTCCCATCAGGTGAATTCCAGTGGTATCCATTAAAATCTTCAGGAATCTCTTCAAGTGTCCTAGGATCGAATTCCCATAGTTTCTCAGGATTTGAAGGATCACTGACATCCACAATCTGGAAATCCTTTTCTTCCCCGTGACTGTAATAGTCAGCATACGGGTTAGCCGCAAGCACGATCGCCCGGTTGCCCTGCATAGTTAAATAGAGTTCATGTGTTCCACTGGTTTTCTTTGTAACTTCATAGAAACCAAGCTTCTTAGGGGTTTCTGGGTTTGTAACATCATAAAGTAAAAATCCGCCCTTTGAATCAGGGTTATTTCTATTAAGCTGCTGAACACTTACAACAGCGAGGTCTCCTTTGAATGATGGAGTATTTATACTCTTTACGATCACTTTTTCCTGCCATGTCCCAGGGATATCATTATTGGCGAACACCGCAACTTCCTTTGGGTTGGCTGGATCCTTAAGGTCGAATACACGTACTCCGCCGTTACCGCCATTTTGAGTATGCGTGCCCAGATATGCATACCCTTTGTGGGAATACACATCTGCAAAGCTGTTCTGTTTCCCATCTGCCCTGACTGTCTTCATTTCTGGAGCAGCTGCCTCATATAAAAATTGGAGGTTTTTACTTCCCTCCATGACAGGGACAGATATTTCGCTATAGCCAGTTCTTTCACCCTTTTCAATATTGACATCTCCAAGTTCGTCATGAGCAAGGACATTGAATGGAATTGATGATACAGTTAAAGCACCAGCAAGAATCAGGCTTGGGATCAATCGATTTTTCACTATCAAAACCTCCCTTTATGTATTGAATAACAATATAACAAAGGTAGAAACTCTTCAGCAATTAATAAACTGTAAATTTTGTAAATTCAGTAAAATTATCCTAATCCCGCATTTTATCCCTAAGACTATAGTATTTGTTTCGATATTCGAAGTAGGTAGATTTCCATAAAGTTCAAATAATGAGTTTCCATATCTTCCGCCAAGAAAAGTCTAGAACATAACCAGAGATTTTAGTATGATTAAGGAATGTGATTATAAATAAATTTCCTGAAAATAGATAAAGCGAGGATATATACAATGAGTTTATTGAATGTAGAAAACTTGAGCCATACATTTGGGGACCGTACCCTTTTCAAAGAGGTTTCCTTTCGTCTGCTAGCAGAGGACCATGTCGGCCTGGTAGGTGCAAACGGAGTCGGAAAGTCGACTCTAATGAACATTATCACCGGCCAATTGATCCATGACTCTGGTAAAGTTGAATGGACACCTGGTGTAGAGTACGGATACTTGGACCAGCATACGGTATTGACACCAGGAAAAACAATTCGTGACGTATTGCGAGATGCTTTCCTTCCTCTTTTTAAAAAAGAAGAACAGCTTAATGAGGTAACTGGTAAAATGGCAGATGCCACCCCTGAGGAACTTGAAAAACTGCTGGAAGAAATGGCCGAAATCCAGGATGCTCTTGATGCTGGAGGTTTTTACTCCCTTGATATTGAAGTAGAAGAAGCAGCAAGAGGGCTTGGCCTAGATGCAATCGGTATCGACCGAGATGTTTCCGCATTGAGTGGAGGACAGCGTACGAAAGTTTTGCTCGCAAAACTATTGCTTGAGAAACCAAAAGTCCTTCTTCTTGATGAGCCTACAAACTATCTGGACGTGGAGCATATTCAATGGCTGACCAGATACTTAAAAGAGTACCCTTACGCTTTTATCCTGATTTCCCATGATACTGAGTTCATGAACCAGGTTTCCAACGTTATTTTTCAGTTGGAATTTTCTAAATTGACACGTTACACAGCAACGTATGAAAAGTTTCTTGAATTGGCTGAAATCAACAAGAACCAGCATATCAACGCTTACGAAAAACAAAAAGAATTCATCAAAAAACAGGAAGACTTCATTGCGAAAAATAAAGCTCGATATTCAACAACCGGCCGTGCAAAAAGCCGTCAGAAGCAACTTGACCGTATGGAAAGGATTGACCGGCCGGAAACTGCGTTAAAACCTACATTTGAATTTAAAGAATCTCGTGCAAGCAGCCGTTACGTATTTGAAGGCACTGATTTCGAAATTGGCTACACACATCCATTGCTTCCAAAATTGTCCGTGACAATTGAGCGCGGTGAAAAAATCGCCATTGTAGGTATGAACGGTGTCGGGAAATCAACATTACTTAAAACAATGCTTGGAAAAATTCCTGCACTGAGTGGCAAAATCGAGCGTGGTGACTTCCTCTTCCCTTCATACTTTGAGCAGGAAGTAAAGGCAGCCAACATAACGCCAATTGATGATGTGTGGAGTGAATTCCCGGGTATGGACCAGCATCAGGTAAGGGCAGCCTTAGCTCGAAGCGGTCTCAAAAACGAACATATCTCACGCCCGCTCAATCAATTGAGCGGAGGCGAGCAGGCAAAGGTGCGCTTAACAAAGCTTCTTATGCACGAAAGCAACTGGCTGTTATTCGATGAACCAACCAACCACCTTGATATCACGGCTAAAGCTGAGCTTAAACGCGCCTTGAAAGCCTACAAAGGAACAATCGTCCTTGTCAGCCACGAACCAGATTTCTATGAGGATTGGGTAACTAAAGTTTGGAATGTGGAAGAATGGGCTAGCGAAGTCAATTAATAGATCTTCGAATAACCTGCTGGTTTTATATCAGCAGGTTTTTTATTTTTTCCGATTGCCTGTGGAACGAATTCCCCTTCATCCGTTGGATTGTCTAAACCGGCGGCTACTTCATATAAAACCTTCTGGGATAGTTGCTGTTTTGGCTGAACCTTCTTCTACTTCGGACAAAACCTCGTGAGATAGCCGCTGGTTTGTCTGAACCTGCATCTACTTCGGACAAAAATGCGGTGGACGCCGCTGGTTTGTCTGAATCTGCATCACCTTCGAACAATACTACGAGGGATAGCAGCTGGATTTTCTGAATCTGCATCCCCTTCGGACAACTACGAGGGATAGCCGCTGGTTTGTCTGAACCTGCACCTACTTGGGATAGCTGAATAGTCTGCAGTGCATCTCCAGTACCGTCAAAATCTAGGTTGCAACTCAAACAAATGATCGAGCATGGCCATTAGCTCTAGAATATCTATACTTTCCATAAAAAAGTTCACGAAATGTATTGAGTTATCCTTTAGTTATTGATAAATTTTATAAAGGTTATAAAATTATTTTATATAGGGGATAAATATATGAAAAAACTTTTAATTGTTTGCAGTTTATTATTGATGTCTGTTCTTTCTGGTTGTGCCGATGATGATAGCAAACCAACAAAAGCCGAAACAATAAAGATTGGTGCGATTCCGGATCAGAACACTGCTGACTTGAACAGAAGCATGGAGGACTTCGCGAAGGATCTAGGCGACAAAACAGGATTGAATGTTGAGTTCGTCCCTTCTGTTGATTACTCAGCTTTAGTAACAGCTTTTCAACGTGGCGAGATTCAGCTTGCGTGGTTCGGTGGCTTGACGGGTGTTCAGGCGAGAAATTCTGTTCCGGAGGCTGAAGCCTTTGCACAGAGGCCTATTGACGAAAAGTTCAAGTCTGTTTTTATTGCTCAAAAAGACATTGAGATTGATAGTCTTGAAGGTCTAAAAGGAAAATCCTTCACTTTCGGGAGCGAGAGTTCAACTTCAGGACATTTAATGCCCCGCTACTTCATGATGGAAGCAGGCATTGATCCTGACCAGGAACTCGATGGAAAACCTAACTACTCAGGTTCACACGATAAAACATATAAACTTGTTGAATCTGGAGCATTCGAAACAGGCGCCTTGAATGTTTCTGTCTGGGAAGCAGCTGTCAAGGAAGGCAAAGTAGATGAATCTAAGGTAAAAGTATTCTACACAACACCTGAATACTATGATTACAATTGGACTGTCAACATTGACAATGAAGAAACAAAAACAAAAATCAAAGAAGCGATTCTATCAATGACTAAAGATGACAATGAGATTATGGAACTTCTGCAAACCGATCGATTTATTGAATCCAAGAATGAAAACTATAAGGCAATTGAAGAAGTAGCCAAGCAACTAAAGATCATCAAGTAGGTGGGCTTCATGAGCGAATTTATTGTTATGAAAAATATAGAAAAAATTTACGAGCGGAAGATAGCCTTATCTTCCCTTTCTTTGTCTGTAAACAAAGGGGAATTAATAGCTTTGATTGGTCCAAGCGGTGCAGGTAAGACGACAATGTTGAATTTACTTGCCGCTACATTATCACCTGACCGAGGAGAAATTACTATTGACGGACAGCGGTTGGCAGAAATGACTGACCAGAAGAAAAGGGCTAAGAAAATCGGGATCATACGACAGCAATTTGACCTCATCGGAGAATTGCCAGTGATTCAAAATGTACTTGCGGGCAAGCTGTCAGAATGGGGGATATTTAAATCACTTCTTTCACTGTTAGTCCCTCAGGAAAAGGATGACGCCATCAAGGCACTTTCACGTGTTGGACTGAGAGAGAAATTATATGAACGTACCTCTGCCCTTTCCGGTGGTGAACAGCAGCGCGTTGCCCTTGCCAGACTGCTTGTACAGAGTCCTGAAATTGTATTGGCCGATGAGCCTGTGGCTTCCTTAGATCCAGTACGAGCAGAGGATATAATGGCACTACTTGTCAAGATTGCTTCCGAGGAAAGCCAAACATTGATAGCCAGTTTGCACTCGGTAGAGTACGCTAAAAAGTACTTCGATCGACTGATTGGGCTTAAAAACGGACAGATTTTCTTTGATTTGCCTGCATCATCCGTCTCTGACACCCATATTGATAGCTTGTACAAACTCAGGGAGCAGGCTTAGCATGGAAAGAACCTGGTGGAACATCAACCTTCATAAAAGGAAAATACTCAGTATGCTCCTTATTCTGGCCTTTCTATGGAGTCTGTCAACTATACATTGGAGTCAGGAATTGATTCATGGAAAAGGAATTCAAACTGCCAAACAAATTGCAGCAGCATTTTTCAGACCGGATTTATCGGCTGATATCCTGATGCTCGCTTTGGAGTCAACCTGGACCACTTTAAGTTATGCAGTGGCTGGTATGAGCCTGGCCATAATCATTGCCTTTTTCTTCGGCATTCTGGCTTCCGGAATCCTTTTTACCAATATTAAAACAAAACGATATATCAAATCATTTTTTAGAGGGCAGCTTGGTTTCATGCGAGCCATTCACGAGCTTGTCTGGGCATGGCTGTTTGTTGCTTCAATTGGCCTTTCCCCGTTTGCAGCGATATTTGCACTGGCGATACCTTATGGTGGAATTCTCGGGAAAATTTTTGCAGACATGCTTGAAGATGTACGGGACGAACCAATCAAGGCACTGGAAGCAGCAGGAGCCACAAGGGTGCAGGCACTATGGTATGGATACCTTCCTATGGTCCGGTCAAACATAGTAAGCTATGCATTTTATCGATTCGAATGTGCGGTACGATCATCAGCGATCATGAGTTTTGTTGGCATTGGCGGTCTCGGCTACCAGATTCAATTAAGCCTGGATGATTTGCAATATAATGAAGTGTGGACCTTTGTGTTTTTCCTGATTCTCCTCGTCATCCTCATTGATGCCTGGAGCAATCATCTAAGAAAAAATCTGAATTCTCCTAACATAGTTAAAAGAAATCTGAAAATGTCTTTCTATTCAATTGTTTTTCTTTCACTTTTATCCTGGTTTTCTATTTTTACGATAGAAAAGGCAAGCCTTACATCATTATTTTCCGAACAGAATCTTTCCTATGCAAAACAGTTCTTCAACGGTCTTCTGGGAATCGGTGAAGAAGATCCAGCCTTTTTAAATAGCAAAAGCTGGGGTGATGCATTTTCCCTTACGATAGATACTTTGTTAATGAGTGTAATGGCCACTGGATTTGCAACAATTGCAGCCCTCTTAACTGTAGTTCCGGCAGCCAGGAATATAGCTGATGGTTCTATTACATCCTCAAAAAAATGGCATGGGCTGCTGGCTTTCGGAATTGTTCGAGGTGGCTATATTTTTACTAGAGCTGTACCCGAGCTTGTTTGGGCGATGATTATTATTTTTATTTTCAAACCGGGTATCCTGCCTGGTGCGATTGCCCTCGCTATTCATAATTACGGAATACTCGGCAAGCTTCTGGCAGAAGTAATCGAGGATTTAGATTCCCGTCCGGTCCGGAATCTTGCATCAAGTGGCGCAAGCAGGCTGCAGCTTTTATTCTATGGAGTCCTGCCGACTGCTCTGCCCCGCTTTCTGACCTACATCCTTTATCGTTGGGAAGTCATCATGCGGACCACTATTGTAGTCGGCTTTGTGGGAGCTGGCGGTCTTGGCCAGCAATTCAAGCTGAGCATGAGTTTTTTCCACTATACTGACATTGCTCTTTTGCTGTTTTTCTATTTGGTTCTTGTCTTTTCCGCCGATTTTATCTCGGAAAGAGCAAGATCCTTCATAAAATAAATCCGGCCAGTAATACGGCCGGATTTTTTGATTTATTATAGATTAAGTGTTTGAAGACTGAAATTCTTAGAGAATATCCATTTTGTCCAGCCCATTCTCGAGGAAGTATTTTTCGTACCTTGCCTTAAGCTGGAAAAGACGATTGATTTTTTCTTCAATGGAAGTGTTGATGTCGACTTCACGTTTCAAATCGATTGTTGCCAGCTTATGCGTAAGCTGGTCCCAAAAGACATCCTCCTCATACTCATCGATAATTGATTCTACTGTCTCTTTCAGCCTATCTGAAAGATAGTAGTACTCTTCTTCTTTATCATAGTAAATTTCCTCTGCTGCTTCAAAGTCCCTGGCCAGGGCGAAAATATACTGTTCAAGATCTTCCGCTTTTTTTACCAATTCATTATTCACTTCTGTCAGTCCAAGAGGCCAATTACCAAGCTGTAATAGCTTAACAAGCGTCAAATATTGATCTTTTGAAAGGTCAATTTTCATCGTACCCTCCCCTTTCATATGCTTGTTTCATATATATGATTGAAGTGCAGCTGATTTTCCTAATTAACCAGTTCATATGGGAATTTTTTTAAAATAATAAACGCTATTTCTTATGAGAAAAGTAAAAACGGCAAGCCAATTACTCCATGGCTTGCCAGTACTTTATCAATTTGTAATATTAATTGCTTCACCTAATAACTGTATATCTTTATATATTTCAGTTTTCAGTTCATCGTCTTTGCAGTGTGCATATTCTTCAAATAATCGGCCTAATTCTTTAATAAATAAAAGATGTTCTTCAACTGCAACCATACAGAGACCCCTTTACACAGAAGATGACCAGTGGCAATTGCTGTGTTAACATTTTCTGCTGACCAGAATATTTACCCGTAAAATAAACTATTAAACTACCAATTTTTATATTTATATGCGACTGCTGTCCACTATATGACAACCATTGTTTAATGCATGGCCCTTTAAGGGAAGTAATTATGAAGAAATATAATATTCAGGGGGTAAATAGATGTGGATACAAAAACCTTTTTTTAAATATGCTACAGCGATCATACTGGTTCTTCTCATTATTTTTCTTTTTGGAAAAATAGATTATTTCGTCTGGCCACTGCAAAATTTCATTATAGCTATATTTTTTCCTGTCCTAATCTCAGGTCTCGTTTACTATATTTTGAGAAAGCCGGTTGAATTGCTTCACAGGTATCTCCCTAAAATAGTCAGCGTACTCATTGTTTTTATACTAGTCGCAGGAATATTCTCCAGTTTCTTTTATTTCGCGGGATCGATGTTAGGTGAGCAGGTCAGTGGCTTGACAGAAAATTTCCCTGAAAAGGTCGATGAGGTTACGAAGGAATCACAAAAGGTCATCAATGATAACTCGATAGGTTTTATCAATGCGGACGAGCTAAAACAGAAGGGCATAAATTATTTAAGCAAGCTATCACAAAATCTCGGGGAAAATATCATGACACTATTTTCCTTGATTACTAGCATAGCAACAGTCCTGGTGGTTGTACCTTTCCTGGCTTTCTTCTTTTTAAAGGATGATGAAAAATTAAGACCATATATCATTAGACATATTCCTGAAGAACACGAGGAGGAAGGCAATCGAATATTGAAGGATATCGATAAAACATTGTTCACATATGTAACAGGCCAATTTATTATCGCTCTGGTGGATGGCACCCTGATGTATATCGGTTATAAGATTATTGGACTTGACTATGCGCTTATTTTAGCAATTTTTACAATGTTTTTAACCGTTGTTCCCTTTCTGGGACCTATTATAGGGGTAATTCCAGCTCTGTTCGTAGCACTTACCAGCAGTCCATTGATGATGTTTAAGGTCTTAATTGTACTGGTGATCGTGCAGCAGCTGGAAGGAAACCTTGTCACCCCTCAAGTTATGGGAAAGAAGCTCAACCTCCACCCCATCACAGTCATTCTGCTGTTAATCGCAGCTGGTTCATTATATGGGTTCATCGGCATTCTTATTGCCATACCGCTCTATTCAGTGATAAAAATCATCATTAGGGATGTTTGGAAGTTTTATAAGCTTCGCAGTAAAACATCATAATACAGAACGACAGCCTGGTATTGACAGGCTGTCGTTTTATTGTGTTTTTTTCATGATTTATACCGGTACGTTTATAATTGAAAAAGTTTAATTTGAATTTGCTCCCCCATCCTGCAGGCCTTCAAGAACGAATGGCCGGACGGTTATGTCCGTCAGCAATCCGCTATGGCTTACCCCTGTGATTTGGACATTATCTGCGCCATTAATTATCGAACTCGTATAAGGATTAATAACAGTATCCGCACTGCTGTAAATCGATGTGTATTGTATGATTGAAGATGTATCACTTCCATTTGGTGTCTCATCAGCACTATTCAAATCATTCAAGAAAGCACTTCCTGGAACCATTTCACGTGCCCCTTCAGTCCATAAGCCAAAATAAGATGAATTTGTTCCATGATGAGGCGACCCCAAAGTAATCACATCATCTACTTTTTGCGCACCCTCTAGGTACTTTACGTAATAGCGAGTGCTTAAACCACCCATGCTGTGAGCGACTATGTCTACTTTCGCAGCTTTTGTCTGCCGAAGGACCTGATTCACGAATGATTGTAATTCATAAGCATTGTCAATATTGCTTCCCGTTGTATCAGTATATTGGATGGCATACAAATAGCTTGATGGCCAGCCCTGGCTGATCAGCCATTGCTTCATATTGTCATAACCTGATGATGAACCTGTGAATCCATGGACAAATACGACCGGATCTTTTTCAGCTTCCGCTGAAACCCTCTTAGCGGCGGTTGCTGGTGAAACAAGAGCAAGAATAAAGACAACCGAAACAACCAAACTTATTAGGCCCCTTACCATTATTATAAAAACCTCCTAAAATTATAATCTATAAATATTATGGCAGCGTTTTCAAAAAATTCCTTAAACTAAATAAGTGAGGCAACAGATACTCTCATTCAATTTACCTTTTCACATACCTCTCCTTCGTCATTTTACAAAAGATTGAATAGAAACTGTTTTATTTGGGCAGCCTATTCCCAGTTTGATAAAAGGGAGGTTTAGCCAATGATACGAATTATCATTCCGCTGATATCACTTTTAGTCCCGGCCATGTTGTTCACAGGATGCAATACTTATACGGATGAAGGAGCAGATTCTCCTCATGTTTATGGAGAGAATAACCCGCATGTCCTTAATTTAAATGAGGAATACCGCTCCAATTCTTATAATCAGACCTATAGGATAAAGGGCAACGATGATCTAGAACAACAAGCAGAAATGCTCCAAAATGTCCAAAGTGCGACAGTCATCACAGTCCAGCCAAAAGCCTATGTAGCCGTGGTTCTCGAAGATGGCAATACTACTTCTGTTCCAGACGAGGTATATAACAAAATTGACCGCCAAATAAAAGCTGCAGATGATGCGATTAAAGAAGTATTTGTCTCGTCTAATGCGGATTTTGTAGTGGAAATGACAGATTTTCGCGAGCAGCTCCAAAGCAGAAGACCAATCCCCGGTCTAACTGAAGATTTTAATACAATGATTGAAAGGGTATTTCCTGCCCATCACTAAAATAACCTGCTTAGAAAGGGCACCGGATTGCATCCGGTGCCCTTGATATTCTCCTTAAATAGGCAAACTTGTTTCGCCGCTATCTTTACCTTTCGATAACTCTTCATCAATCATTTTATCGAGCCTGATTATGCTTTGTTTTGCTCGTTCTTGATCAATTTTTCGATAATGATGTTTACCGCCTTCTTCTTCGTCTTTTTCATCCGCCCATTTTACGACCTTCTGAAGCGGAGTCCGGACAATGTCGTTTGAAGGCAAAAAGGAGTCAGTATGGAAAAGGATTGCAAGTGAAGTGGCTTTCGCCTGTACGGGGT
This sequence comes from Mesobacillus jeotgali, assembly GCF_900166585.1. Classification (NCBI taxonomy): domain Bacteria; kingdom Bacillati; phylum Bacillota; class Bacilli; order Caryophanales; family Bacillaceae; genus Mesobacillus; species Mesobacillus jeotgali. Next base: position 1,365,993 of record NZ_FVZC01000009.1, read on the forward strand.
TTTCTCCAAGCCTGATGAGGAGCTTGTGCGCCCTTTCAGCACCCTTTATAGGATGTATATCGTTCTTTCGGTATAATTCGTAGTCCCACTTACCGTTCCTGTACCAGGTGAAATGGCCGATGTCGTGGAGGAACCCTGCTTTGGCAGCGATATCTACATCTACATTATGTTTTTTGGCAAGCTGGAATGCATGGTATGCAACAGCAATTGCATGTGCCATTCCTGAACGTTTTAAATATTTCTGGGCAATATGATGTTCATATATATCTAAAAGTGTTACATCTCTCACAGGCTAACCTCCTTGATAAGTGTTTTGCTTATTTTTATGAATGTTAACAGAATTCATGTAAAAATGCACATTATAAAACTCTCTGTGTCTCTATAAACTTAAAAAAGCTGGCAAAGAGTGACAACCTGCCAGCAGCTTCCTTAATTCCAGTTTTCCAACTTCATCTTTATGTTCTCTTTTATTCTAGCTAAGAAGGTCTTCTCTCCTTTTGCTCCCTTTTGTTTGTTCCATTCATTAAAGCTAGCGACACTAATTAGAATTGAACCGGAAACAAGAAGATACCCCCACCAAGGGAGATTTCCCCAAAATGGTCTAGTCTGCATGATGACGTTAAGAAGCAAAACCCCGGCACCGATAAAAAAATACGCTTTAACCCGCAGCCACATGCCTGCAAGCATTGAGATCAGGGAAAGAGAACCAAGGATCAGCGCATCATATACTGTGTTGCTCGCCATTCCATCCTGAATGAGGAGCAGTGAGACAATTAACAGCACTATCCACTGAATATAACCAGTGATTTTAGCATATCGCTGCTTAAAGATTAATCGCATGAAGATAACAAGGACTACAAACGGGAAGACGTACGCTTCTCTCTCTAATAAGTCTGGAATATTAATTTGTCCAATCGCAGTATAGTAAGGAACCAATAAATAAGCTCCCGCCAAGAATTGTACCGATGTTGAACCCTTACCGTGAATCCTGTTTTTCTGCAGCCATAATCCCGCAGATAAAAGCAATCCATGAAAAATCATTGCCCAGAAAGTCTCTGTGTGCAGCGGTGCGATGGAAAAGATGAACAAGAAGCCAGCTATGGAAAAGGCATCAAGGCTTTTAAGTCCATAAGAACCGCCACTCTCCCAAAAATTCTTATATAACCATCTACCAAATAACAATAGCGACACTCCAAAAAAAGCCAGAATGTCAATCTCAACAAACACATCAAGATTAGTCATAAAAAGGATCTGAATGGTTCCGTAATAAACCATCAACAGTGGGATAATAGCAATCGGGTCCCACTTAATACGGCAGAGGAGAACTATGACTAAAGCGGCATAACTGATTGTCATTACATAAAGAAGCCATGTGTACGGATAAGCCACCAGAAAGCTGGCGATTCCTAATAGCGAAAACGGTACAAGGTAAAATAGTGTTCTGTTTTTAAAGTCCACTGATGAAAAGAACCAGAAACCTGCGATAAAAATACTTACAGCAAAAAATGCGTAGTGACTTGATTCTCCTGCTGAAAGATGGCTTATTCCCATTTTTACCGTCATGAAGAAAGCAGTGAAAGCGCCATAGAGAAAGTATTTAATTGTCCATTCTTTTTTTGCAAACGGGACACTGGCAGCATACACAGCTGCTGCCACCAGATAACTCCATACTGCATCATCCCGATAAAAAAGGAACCCAGAAGACAGGATTGGGACCAGATAGATATTGCCTACCCATGCAAACCCATCTGCCAGATGTTTTTCCTTTTTCATCAGTAAAGCCGCCATTCCCAGCAGCAGCCAACCGCCTCCTGGCATGATAAAGGATTCTGCAGTATCACTGAAATTTATTTCTTCATTTATCGAATTCGAGGTGATCAAATACCAGATCAAGACGACAAATCCCGGAAGGAATGCCATCACCCTCTCCCTGATCACGAAGAAAAGTAACAGTGACATCACAATCCCGCCAAACCAAATGAATGATTCTCCATAATTATTTTTAATCGGTACTATGAATGTAAAGAACAGGCCAGCAGCATAAAAACCATGAGCAGAGAATAAAACATTTTTGGATAAACCAATATCTTTCACTTTAAAAGCTGTACTGGCAATTAGCAGTACAATTCCTGCGAGTGCAAAGTTTCCTGCAATACCGAACAAATTCTCATATACACTTGTTTGTATCCTTACTTCCTCTCCAAATGCCGTCACAGAGAAACCGAGCGTTATAGGTACAGCCCATTGAGCCACAAGTGGGATAAGGGGCCTAATATCGATTTTCCCCATCTCATAAAATACAAAGCTCGTGAGAAGGAACATCAATCCCAGTTCCCACCAGTCATACATCCACAACGCAAAAAGTACCGTTAAAAGCATAATCAACAATCCAACATCACGTGAACTGTTTCTAATTCTTTGAATTGGCTTAAATTTAATCAGCCAGCCCGCAGTCATAAAAAGGATTAGACCGACAAAATATACCGGCAACGCTAAATTGTCGAACTCAAACCAGTTTTGAAACAGTAATACCGCTTCAAACATAGCGGATGCAAGAAAAATAGGGCTTAGGTAATTAAAAATGAAATTTTTATTTGTATTTGATAGATAAATAAAATTGACTGAAATGATCAGGTAAGCTGTAAATAAAACAAAGGATGGATTTTGAAAGCGAACCAGCAGTCCTTCAGCTGTAATGAAAAGAAACGCAAGGCCAGATACAATGGCACTGGTGACCTGGAAAACTTTTTTCAAAGGAAATTGATCACCAAACAATTTCGGCACAAACAGAAAAACAAATCCAAGAAGTGCATAACCAATATCATTGATTTCTGCAAATCGCCCATTCTCTAGAATTTGATAAGCACCATAAACGAGCATTGTACTGAATACAAAATGGTACTGCTGATGACCATTCACAAAAATCATCGAGAGATAGACAATAGAAGTTAATATTACATTGAATCCATTAAATAAATAATTTTCGTAGAAAAAGAGCATCATTAAAGTCGATAAAACCAGGTTAGCCTGATAGTAAATTGCAAGTTCTTTTGTAAATAACGGCAGCTTGCCATTCTTTTTAAGCAGATGATAACCAGCAATCAAAAATGTATTGAAGATCACCAGTCCAAGAAAAAACCCATCCGATTCAAGGCCTATTGCCTTTAAAAAGTAAGCAGCAGAAACCGTGAATGATATAAGAGTAAACCATACAAACAATCTGGATGACAATCTTTCGGCAAGCCTGGAATAAATCGGAATTAAAACGGAACTGCTGATCAAACCCAATAAGAACCTGCCATCACCATAGAATGACAAATTCGACCCCAGCAATTCAAACCAGCCGAGAGACAGTGTAAAAATCGGCAAAAATAAGCTTGCGAGGACGACGAAAGCAAAAGCTGTTTTTTCGATTTTCAGCATGGCATAGCTTATATAGGAAATTCCATAAAACAATCCGGAGACAAGAGCAATGGAACCAGCCTTCATCCAAGGAGTCATTGTTTCCCAATTGCTTGTGGCCACGAACAACCCGCCGATTAACAGCATGATTACGCCAATATTCAACGACCAGGAAATATTGCGTTCACGAATTTCTTCTGCACTTTTCTTTATCCTGATTTTTCCCGGATTGGATTCATGCTTTATGACATTTGGTTTTACAGGAGATTTATGATCCTCAATATTGTTTATGGAATTCTGATTCAGCTTTACCGCATCATTGGCCTTGTTTTCCGCTTCCTTAAGATTCTCTAATTTAAATTTTTCTTGCTGTTCAAAGGCAATCAAATCGAGGAAATATTCATTATATGCTTCCGCGAGAGTGTTATAGTCCCCAGAAGAAACATAACCTAGCTCTTTTAGACGATAGAGCTCATCACGGAAAATCCTGCGCCTTTCCTCTTTAGGAGTAAGTTCCATTTTTATCCCCCAATTCCTGTTTAATCCTATAATAATCGATAAGTGTAATTTTACACTATTTATAAAATATTTCAATATTAAAACAAGAAATTTTAGTGGGTAAATTTCGACAAATTTTATTCCCTTCACAGGCAAATCCATATATAATATCGGAGTGCGGACACAACATTTATTATGCCTTCTCTTAGCACAATTTTTTAAAAAACTGACTGAAAGAATTAGAGGTTAATAGTATGGCTGATTTTTTATGGGTAATTTATCTAGGGTTTATGGGCGCAACAGCAGTCTGGTTTTTGATTAAGGGTAAATATAAGAACAATATAACCCGGTTAGATTTTTTGATTTCAATTATTACGTGGTTGGGTTTATTTGGTTTTGTGACCGAAACGGAAATGTTTGTACCGTCGGTTTGGAAAATGGTATTTATCATTGGTCTTCTCTGGGATGTGCTATTCACCATATTCTTCGCTGATCGTTTTGCCGGGGATTTTGGATTCGAAGAAGAAGAGGACCCAATGCCATTGGTAGCTAGACTGATTGGGTTAATCACGATCGCTCCCCTATATTATGGAATATTTCAATATGCTTTTTAAAACGGCTAAGGCCGTTTTTTTTGTGACTTAAGTATACTATCGTGAAATAACATTTCTTATTTTTAGTATAGTTTCAATCGTTTTTTAGTGTTTTTTCTGCTCTAACGAGGGATACCGCATTATGATTTAGTACCAGGTACTATTAGTATTTATGTGTGTGTTTCTCAGAAAGACACTGTTTCCATCATTCTAAAAAAGCCACTAAAAAGGGACAGAACCTATTGGTTCTATCCCTTTGTAATCATTATGGATTGGTAGACCACATTCCCGCTGTCTTGATGAAGACTCTTCGGTTCAATTTTAATTGTGCTACCATTAATTCGGCCAGATCTTCTGGCTGCATAACTTTTTCTGGATTTCCATCGGTCAGGTTCGTTTCGATGGCAAGGTCTGTAGCAACTGTGCTTGGAGTAAGCGCGCTGACACGTATATTGTGCTTACGCACTTCCAGCATTAATGATTCAGTCAATCCGAGCACTCCGAATTTGGAGGCACTGTACGCACTTGTCACTGGAGCGCCTTTTTGGCCTGCTGTTGAAGCAATATTGATGATATCCCCTGTTTGGCGCTCGATCATACCCGGCAAGACTGCTCGTGTTACATAATATGTTCCCATCAAGTTGACCTGGATAATTTGCTCCCATTCCTGCGGGTCAAGGTCCAGGAAACCGCCGAATTTTGCAATACCAGCATTGTTGATTAATATATCAATCGTTCCTAGTTCTTCTTTTATATGCTCAACAGCATGCTCTACAGACTCACGGTCAGCAATATCAGCGACTGCTCCAGATACTTCAACCCCATATTCCCCTAATTCTGTTGTAACCTTCTCCAGGTTTTCAAGTGTACGTCCAATCATACCGATATTTACGCCTTCCTTAGCCAGCGCAATGGCAGCAGCACGGCCAATGCCTCTTCCTGCACCTGTTATCAGGGCAGTTTTACCTTTTAACGATTCCATATGACGACTCCTTTCAAATATGTAGTCAAGCATAAATTATAAAAAAACTCACGCGAGAAAACAAATTATGTGTCTTAATATAAAAGTCGGTTTTCGTAAAGATTGTTGTTAAAATCCTAAAGCCTATTTTAACTTGACAAAAGCCATTTTGCATGTCGGTACTAAGTTTGCAAGCTCTTTTCTCATCATAAGGGTGGATTTCATGAAGAAAGTGAGGTAATCCGATCTTATTTAGTAGGATATAGCAACAAAGTTTGAGAAAAGAGCCATATAAAAAAACCAGCAGTGTTTGAAACTGCTGGCCTGTCAAATTATAAGGGTTGTAGTGCCACTGTTTCTCTATTTTTGAGATGCTCAACCATCTTGTTCCACTTTTCTGGCTTCTTTTCTAGAACAGAATAATAAGTGGTTAAAAACTCCGAGATTAATGCAGCAGGCAATTCATGGGTGTTATCATCAGTAGGCATGAAGCAAAGGTCTAGTCCCTCGACAGCTTCACCGTCATTTTCCCAGGATGGATGAACATAATCAATATCCAGTCGCTTATACCCTAGATGCGATAGTACCTCTCGTCTGACAAATGGATCCATAATTTTTACGCCGCCAAATTCATGATCCGTTTTACGGTATGGGTCATAAATCTCAGCAAACATACCGAATAATTCAACTCCTTGTTCAGAAGCCAGGCTTTGCAAATCTTGCATTCTTTTATTTGCAAGGAAACGTCCCAGGCTAAGGCCAGGTTTGCCGACAATCGTGAAATCTGTCATTGCGATATTCCAGTCTGGATAATAACGATATTCAGTTACACCAACTACTTCTCCCTCATGAACTGCAACAAAAACACGGATTCCCGGATCTTCAAGCGGTTCTTTCCAGAGGTTAAATTCAAGTACTTCCTCGGGAGGAAAAACCTCTTTCATCAAGCTGTGGAGTTTTGCAAATAAGGGATCTTCAATGCTGGTAACGCGGATGTATTCCATCAAATTCACTCCTTATCGAATTAGATTTTTTCTGCCTCTTCCCAGTCTGGATATAAATCTGTACGGCGATCCCGCCACGTCGTTACCGAACCACGTTCCCGAACCTCATACAGAAGCTCAAGATCAAGATCAGCAGTAACAATCATATCATTATTTAGTTCCCCTTCCACCTGAAGGCCCTTAGGCGGGAATGGAATGTCATTTGGCGTAATGACTGCGGCCTGACCAAAGTTGGCCCGCATGAAATCAACCGTAGGCAATGCTCCGACTGTTCCTGTTAAAACAACATAGACTTGATTTTCAATGGCTCTTGCATGGCTTGTATAACGTACACGATGAAAACCATGTCGGTCATCGGTGCATGAAGGTACAAAGATAACATCAGCACCTTTTGCTTTAGCCATTCTCACGATTTCAGGGAACTCGATGTCATAGCAAGTCAAAAGAGCGATTCGTCCCTTGACAGTATCAAATACCCTGAAATCCTCCCCAGCACTCATATTCCATTCATTAACTTCAGTTGGAGTGATGTGCAGCTTTGCTTGTTCAACAATCCTGCCATCCGGGTAAAACATATGGGCCACGTTATAGAGTTTTCCTTCTCTTGCTATAACATGTGTACCCCCGATAATATGCATGCCTGTCTCCAAAGCAAAATTCTGGAACAGGTTTAAATATTGTTCAGTAAATCCAGGGAGTTCATTGATGGTCAGCCTTGTACCCTGTTCACTGCCTATTGATAACAATTGAGTAGTGAAAAACTCAGGAAACAACACAAACTCAGAACCATATTCCTGTGCTGTTTTAACATAATGCTCACATTGCCCGGCAAACTCTTCGAACGACCTGATCGTATGAAGATGGTATTGGACTGCGGAAACCCTCATTTTCATCCATCATTCCCCCTGTATATTAAAAGAATTATCATCTTGAAATCAAAAGTTCAGAAATACGAAAATCATTATAGTACATATTATTTTTTTTGGATATAATTTTTGAGAAAAAAAGCCCCTGGAATTTAAATATTTTTGCACCGTATAATCTTGGTTGTTTTAGATTTTTAATTATAATATGTATTTCTTTCTGGGCTGACCATGGTCGGCTAATTAGATTCTTACAATATCCTACAAATAAGAAGGTCTTTTTAATCAGGAGGATTTACAGGTATTTTATCTTACTTAAGACAGTGCGCATTTCTATACCATATTGCTAGCAACCACTATCGTATGAATATCAAAAGCTATCAATATGTGGCTTTTCCTGTCAAAACGCAGGAAATATACTCGTTTATCCGCTTTCCAATTTGTCGGATTATTGATTTTCCTGACTCGTTATCGTCGAGTTGATCTATTAAAATTGCGGCGTACGCCCTCTTTGTTCCATATGTGATAACCGCACAATCGTGTTCGATACCAGCCAATTCACCTGTCTTATTTCCTATTTTGTATAGAGAATGATTCATTTGAGCAGGCAGTTTTTCTTGAATTTGCTGCTGAAGAAGAAATGCATGGAACAACTGTGAGGATTGCTTGGCCAACCATTGACCTTCCATGGCTTCCTTCAGGCATAACACGATGTCCGCACAAGTAGTAAGATTATCATCACCAGTTTGAATAGCCTTGAAATCAAGCATTTTACGCTTAAAAACCGTGTTGTGCATCCCGATTTTCGAGAGGTTGGAATTGATCGTGTCCATTCCAATAAGGTCAATCACCATATTGGCAGCGGAATTATCAGAAACAATGATCATAAGGGCCAACAGGTCATGAATTGTTATTTGCTTGATATTCATTGCCTGGAGGACTCCTGTACTGCCGATTCTGTCTCCTTGGCGGACTGCCACTGGCCTGTCCAATTCCAGGATTCCTTTGTCTATCTGCCTTAATGCCTCAAATAAGACTGGCAATTTAATCAAACTGGCTGACTGGTAAACTTCATTGCCGGTAAACTCAATAATTCGTCCTTCAATTTCCAAAAATAAACTCGCCCGGCCTTTACAGCTGGCGAGTTCTTTTGCTAATTGATCCTTTAATTCATTAATGTGCATTTTAACCAAACCTTTATCTAATATTTACTAACATTTCCTTATTCCCATCGCTTCCAGACTTGTCATTATACAGGTGACAAGCAACGTAATGGTCCTGGTCAATTTCATGCCATACAGGCTTAGTCTCCGCACATACTTCCATCGCATGCTGACATCTCGTCCTGAATACACATCCGGTCGGAGGATTGATTGGACTGGGCAGTTCTCCCTCAAGGATGATGCGCTCCCTCTTGTCCTCTACATCCGGATCAGGAATCGGGATGGCCGATAACAATGCCTGGGTATATGGATGAAGCGGTTTTTTATAAAGCTGACTGCTAGCCGTAAGTTCGACTATGTGGCCAAGATACATAACGCCAATCCTGCTGCTTATTTGTTTTACCATCGAAAGATCATGGGCGATGAATAAATATGTCAATCCTTTTTCTTCCTGTAACCGTTTCAGAAGGTTTACTACCTGTGCCTGTACTGATACATCCAGTGCCGAAATGGGTTCATCGGCAATAATGAAATCAGGATCGAGGGCAAGTGCTCTTGCAATTCCTATTCTCTGCCGCTGGCCTCCACTGAACTCGTGCGGATAACGGTTTGCATGATCCCTATTCAGCCCTACACCCTCCAGAAGTTGATAGATGCGTTCAAGTCGCTCCTTTTTATTAGGATATAATCCGTGTACCTCCATCGGTTCAGCAATGATTTCTTTGACTGTGGATCTTGGGTTCAATGAAGCATAAGGATCCTGGAAAATCATTTGCATTTGTTTGTGGAAGTGGAACTTCTCTTTTTCCGATAATGAATGTACATTCTTGCCGTTGAAAATGATTTCTCCATCCGTAATATCGTATAGGCCAATCATGGTACGCCCGGCCGTTGATTTCCCACAGCCTGATTCTCCTACTAGTCCAAAAGTTTCCCCTTTATAAATATCAAAAGAAATTCCGTCTACAGCTTTCAGAATTTCATTTTTCCCCATGCTAAAATGCTTTTTTAAATCTCTGACACTTAATAAAACTTCATTTTTCATATTTATTCCCCCGTATTCATCCAGTAGCGTCTAGCTGCACAGAGTTCTTTTTCGTAGATTGTATCAGCGAGTGGGATAATTTCTATATTTTTGCCGGTATTGGGAGAATGAAGAAGCTTGCCATCTCCATAATATATGCCAACATGATGAATGCGCCCTTTGCCTTCTTCATAAGCGAAGAAAAGCAAGTCGCCTGGTAAAATGTCATTTAATTCGATATTCTCACCTGCAGCTGCTTGTTCATGAGCATCCCTTGGAATGATGTAACCATTTGCACGGCACATATTATAGCTGAATCCTGAACAATCATAGCCGTAACTACTCATGCCTCCCCACAGATATGGCAGGCCAATGAATTGTTCACCAGATGCAACAATGGCTGCGCCATTATTTTTGGGGATCTCCTTTTCTGCTTGATAGACTGCGGCATCTTCTGCTCTTATAATCCCTATCCCTGTTGGTGTCTTCACACGGATTCTATCGACTATATCTTCCACGGCCGGCAGCATGGTCTGATAACTTAATTCCATCAGTCTTTCATTACGCTCAGAATACAGCAAGGCTTTCTTGGATGTAATAACAGCCACAGGCCCCTGCTTGATATACCAATCGGACTGTTGAATCAGCTGATCCTTCGGTATCCACCCAGGGTAACCTCGGCTATCTTTGCCTGAAGGCTGGTCGGGGATGACAACATGTGCCCAATCTCCCTTTTCATCAATGATCATAACCTCCTGCCCAAATAAAACCTGTGACTGGACAAGGTTGTCATCACATAATTGGAGCCTTGGTTCATATGTAAGCTTTTCAAGCCACTCTTCCAATCTAACAGTCCCAGCTATTGCGTCCCTGTCGATTTCCCTTGCAGATTCATACGAAGTCCACAGAGTGGCTACCGGGACATTGACGAGCCAAATATTATTGCTTTCCATTGATTCTTCCTCCTTCTAAAAGGATTTTTTCTATCCCAAGACCAGTTCCTTCAGGAAATGTAATTTTTCTGCCGTTATACTTTATTCCGCCTGCAATCACTTCCTTTGCATGCATTAATGGTGCATCGAAATCATACCGGGTGATGTTTTTTTTACTCGCTGCAAAATGGGCGGCAGCAGTGATTCCAAGACCGGTTTCTATCATGCTTCCAACCATGCATTCCATCCCCACTGTCTCAGCCATTTGATTAATCATTTGCGCCTGATATATCCCGCCTGACTTCATTAATTTAATATTAATCAAATCCGCGCTTCTCCTTCTGATCACTTCAAATGCCTGTTTAGGTGAAAATACACTTTCATCAGCCATGATTAATGTATCTACAGAATCAGTGACCTGCTTGAGGCCATCCAGGTCTTCAGCTTTGACAGGCTGTTCCACTAATTCGATTTCCAGTCCTTCATCCTCCATGCTCCTGATTGCCCTTACAGCATCTTTTGGTTTCCAGCCCTGATTGGCATCAAGCCTTATTTTAATCTGATTGCCAACTCTTTTGCGAATCTCCCTGATTCTCGCAATGTCGTTTGCGATGTCACCTATGCCAACCTTTACCTTAAGTACATTAAACCCTTTGTTAACATAATCAACTGCGTCCTCACCCATCTCTTCGGGGCTGTTAACACTGACAGTAAAGTCGGTCTCAATTTCATTCCTGAAGCCGCCCAGGAATTGATAGAGCGGAAGACCGCAGTTCTGAGAGATACAGTCGTATAAAGCCATATCAACCGCTGCTTTAGCACTTGTATTATTGACAAGGAGTGTTTTTAAACCTTGAAATACAGATTCAAAGCTAAGTAGGCTTTTTTTCATTAAGAAGGGGCTTATTACTTCATTTATGGCCGCCTCTATGCCCGCAAGGCTGTCCCCAGTAATCACGAGTGTCGGCGGTGCTTCTCCCCAGCCTGTGATCCCATTATCACAAGTGACTTTAACAAAGATTGCTTCTGCTACAGTAACTGTACGAAGAGCGGTTTTGAAAGGCTTGTTGAGAGGGACAGCTGTGCGGAATGTTTCAATTTTATCAATAATCATTTCCTGGTCTCCTTTGAAACTATTTAATGCCACTCTCGACGAATAATTTTTTGGATTCTGTCTCCATTCTGGCAGTCGTTCCGAAAGGGACTCCGATATGCGGGGAGCAATGTCCCATTTTGAATCCCTTTAGCGCTGGCCTTCTGGCGAGTTTAATATAATGGTCAATGACTTCTTCCAAACTTAAAGACAAATCCCTTTCCGGCACGCAATTATTAAAGTCTCCTAAAAGGATTCCTGCTGTGTCTTGAAGTTTACCTGCCATATATAGTTGATTAAGCATCCGGTCAACTGCGCGTGGTTCTTCATTTATGTCTTCAATCAACAGAATTTTGCCTTTTGTTTCAATTTCAAATGGTGTTCCCATTGAACTGGAAAGAAGAGAAAGATTGCCCCCAACTAATTCGCCTTCAGCATAACCCGGCACCAGCTCTTCGATTTGCGAAAGCTCTGTATCATATTGCAAGTCAGTCGGTGTGAACAATTGCCAAAATGTTTCTTTAGAAATTGGATGGGCCCCTTCTTTTCCAATATCCGAAGCAAGCATTGGACCATGGAAGGTTACAAGTCCAGTCTGTTGCCTGATGGCTGTGTGTAAAAAAGTGATATCACTGTAACCCCAAAAAATCTTAGGATTTTTTTTAATTGTTTCATAGTCTATGGATGAAGCTATTCGCGCCGTTCCATATCCTCCCCCTGCACAGATAATACCTTTAACCTCATCATCCCTGAACATCTCATGAAAATCTGCCAATCTTTCATAATCCTCACCCGCAAGATAACCATATTCAGTGTATACGGATTTCCCCAGTTTGTAATTCAGACCTAATTCTGTTAGAAAAGAAAGGGCCCGGTTTAAATTTTCTTTGTTAGGCGGACTTGCTGGCGCAATAACGGCAACTGTATCACCTTTTTTTAATCGTTCAGGTTTAATGGCCATATTCATCAACTCCCTTCAATTTTTGATCATTTATTTAGCCTTCCATTGCTCGCAAGTCAAAACTTTCCCAGAGATTTATTTTGTAAATAGCAGCAGTTCGTTTTTCCCTCTCCCGGTATTTTGGTAAATGCAGCAGCCCTGCTTTTCTCGACATTTTGTTTCAGCGCCTTTTTCAGTAAGCAGTCACAAAGCTTTGCTAAATATGCAATAAAATATAATAAAAGAGTATGTACTAGTAAGGTAAAATTTGATCCTTCAGATATACTTTTGGCAATCATAGTTCAAATAGTCTAACCTTGTGAAGTTACTATATACGGGAACATTCATTAGTCAAAAAGAGGTGTTCCAAGATGAACACCTCTTTCTTAGAATCATTACTTCTTGTCTGCCCACTTTAATTCCATATATCCTACTGGATGACGGAGGACATCTGAAACTGCTTCATTTTGAAGATATACCTGATTGTAAAAATGCACTGTGAAGATTGGTGCTTCTTCGAACAGGATTTTTTCTGCTTCGTACATTAAGTCAAAACGTTTTGTCTCATCAGATTCATTCTTTGCTTTTTGGATTAACTCATCATACTTCGGATTTCCCCAGCCAGTACGGTTCATGGAGTGTCCGGTCTGGAAGTTTTCAAGGAAGTTGATTGGATCTGCGTAATCAGCCAGGAATGAACTTCGTGAAAGCTGGTGTTTTAAAGCTTTCTGTTCTTCTGCGAATACGTTCCATTCCATGTTCGCAAGTTTAACTTCTACATCCAGGTTTTCTTTAAACATTTGCTGTAATGCCTCAGCGATTTTTTTATGCGTATCATCTGTGCTATAGGTTAGGGTAACATCTGGAAGTTTTGTATAACCTTCCTCTTCCATACCCTTCTTCAATAAGGCTTTTGCCTCTTCAATGTCTGTTTTGTTGAAATCACCGTTTACTTCTCGGAAATCCTTTCCTGAAGGATCTTTAAACCCAGGAGATACAAAACCATATGCTGCTTCTTCTTTGTTTTTGGTAACAAAGTCGACAATCTTTTGCTGATCTACAGCAAGAGCAAAAGCTTTTCGGATATTGAGGTTCTGGAACGGCTCTTTCGTGACATTGAATCGATAGAAGTAATCTCCTGCCTGGTCATCAACCTTCACTTTCCCGTCTTTGAACAGCTTATCGCTCAATTCTGCAGGAACGTCGGATACATCCAGGTCTCCAGCCTGGTACATTTGGTACTCTGTATTTGTATCATCAACAATAGCCCACTCTACACGGTCAAGTTTTACATTTTTTGCATCCCAGTACTTGTCATTCTTTTTCATGACGAATTTTGTGTCATGTTCCCAGCTTGCCAGATTGAATGGTCCATTTCCTACGAACGATTTGGCTTCTGAGAACCATTTTGGATTTTCTTTGGCAACTTTTTCATTGATCGGGAAGAATGCAGGATTGGCAATTACACTGAGAAAATAAGCCTGAGGGCTAATGAGTGTAACTTCAAATGTCTTATCGTCTACAGCTTTTACTTTGACATTATCTGCAGAACCCTTTCCGCTGTTAAAATCCTCGCCGCCTTCAATGAAATAGCCAAGGAATGCTGCAGCTGAACCAGTTGCAGGATCCAGCAGGCGTTTCCATGCGAACACGAAATCATTGGCAGTTACATCATCGCCATTAGACCATTTTGCATCTTCACGAATATGGAAGGTGTATGTTTTTCCATCTTCAGATACATCCCACTTTTCTGCTGTTGCAGCTTCAGGCTGATGGTCTTTTCCAAGTCTTGTGAGCCCCTCCATCAGGTTGTTCAAAGCATTCCATGATGCTGAATCAAATCCAATTGGCGGGTCAAAAGAAGTTGGCTCTTGTCCGTTGTTAAGGTAAAGGACTTTTTCCCCTCCCTTTTCCCCATTATCCTTCCCTTCTGTCGACTCTTTGCCGGCATTTTCCTTGGCAGTACATGCCGCCATAGTGAACACAAGTATTACCGCCATTAGCATGGTCAAAAACTTCTTCACTCTGCTTCCCCCTTAAGTTGAATTGATTTTATATCAAAAGGCCAAAGCCTGTTTGACCGTTACCTGGTTGCCAGCAGCTTTTGGGCCCGTTCATCCTGAAGCCAGCAGTCTATCTCGTGGCTAGCTGAAAGGCTGGTCTTATCCGGATAAACTTTGTCACATACCGCCATTGCATATGGACACCTTGCTGTGAATGGACAACCGACCGGCGGTGAGAATAAATCAGGCGGGGTCCCTCCAATCGGAATCAAATCCGCGCCTTCAGCATCCAACCGTGGGACAGAATTCAATAACCCCTTCGTATATGGGTGCTGCGGGTTGTAAAAGATTTCTCTTCTGGTCCCTGTCTCGACAATTTTGCCGGCATACATCACTGCGACGCGATCAGCTACCTGCGCAACTACACCTAGATCATGTGTTATCAAAATAATCGATACACCAGTTTTTTTCTGAATGTCACGGAACAATTCCAGGATTTGTGCCTGGATTGTCACATCAAGGGCGGTTGTAGGCTCGTCAGCTATTAGTACCTCTGGCTGGCATACTAGTGCCATCGCGATCACGATCCTTTGGCGCATGCCCCCGCTGAATTGATGAGGATATTGTTTCAATCGAATATTAGGGCTCGGGATTCCAACCAGAGAAAGCATTTCAATCGCTACCTTTTTCGCCTGCTCTTTTGTCAGCTTCATGTGCTGAAGGATACCTTCTGTTAGCTGGTCACCAATGGTCAATGTGGGATTCAAAGCGGTCATTGGATCCTGAAAGATCATAGAAATATCGGATCCGCGGATTTTCCGCATTTCAGGGTCCTTTAATTTCGTCAGGTCTTTTCCTTTAAAAAAGATTGATCCGCCATCAAACTTCCCCGGCGGTTCCGGTATAAGCCTCATGATGCTTTGGGATGTCACGCTTTTTCCGCAGCCGGACTCTCCTACAATTGCCAGGGTCTCTCCTTTTTGTAAATCAAAAGTGACACCGCGGACAGCTTTCACTTCACCGCCATATGTCTTGAATGAAACGTGAAGGTCTTTTACTTCCAGTACTTTTTCCATGGTGTTTACCTCCTTAGCTTCGGGTCAAGCGCATCCTGAAGCCCGTCGCCTAACACATTAAATGAGAACATCGTTAAAGAAATGAAGAAAGCCGGAAAAAACAATCTCCACCAATCACCTGATAATATGACTGGTAAAGCATCACTTGCCATTGAACCCCAGCTTGCAAGAGGTGCCTGGATCCCCAAACCCAGGAAGCTGAGGAAGGCCTCTGCAAAAATGGCTGATGGAACAGAGAGAGTAATCTGAACGATGATCGGTCCCATAGTATTTGGCAGAA
Organism: Mesobacillus jeotgali; assembly: GCF_900166585.1. Lineage (NCBI taxonomy): Bacteria > Bacillati > Bacillota > Bacilli > Caryophanales > Bacillaceae > Mesobacillus > Mesobacillus jeotgali. The sequence continues at coordinate 1,381,825 of NZ_FVZC01000009.1, forward strand.
GATTTTTACGGATGATCCGCCCCGCTTTTGTGCCAAATGTCTTAGATGCTAACACATATTCATAGTTCTTGATTTGCAGGACCTGGCCGCGGACTATCCTTGCCATCCCTATCCATCCGGTAATCGTCAAGGCAAAGATGATCGTGGCAAGGCTTGGACCCATAACGACGCTGATCAAAATTACTACCAGTAAATACGGAAGACCATAAAGGACCTCTACGACCCTCATCATGTAATGGTCTGTCCTGCCGCCTTTATAGCCAGCAATACCGCCATAGATGACGCCGATGATAAAATCAATTAATGCAGCAGCAATTCCAACGAACAAAGAAATCCGGGCTCCGAACCATGTACGCGTGAAAACATCCCGGCCAAGCTCATCCGTACCGAACCAGTGATCACTCGAAGGCGGGAGGTTCTGGTTTACAAGGTCCTGATGGTCAACTGTATGTGGCGAGATAAGCGGTCCGAAAATAGCCATGAATGTCAATACTGATAAGAAGAATAACCCCAACATGGCCAATTTGTTTTTCAGGAGGCGTCTCCATGCATCCTGCCAATAAGAGAGGCTCGGCCGGACAACAGCTTCTGCTTCTGAGGTACTTTTATCTATAGGAACAAACCATTCATCTGGAATTGACGAATTCGCTCGTTGTTCCTGGTGTTTACGCAGAGCCATTATTTCCCCTCCTTTTTGTGAAGTTTAATTCTCGGATCAAGGATTCCGTATGCAAGGTCAACCAGGAAAAGCATCACGACCAGCACTGTACTGTAAAAAATCGTCGTTCCCATAATGACTGGATAGTCACGCTGGTTGATGCTTTCAACAAAGTACTTTCCCATCCCAGGTATTGCAAAGATTTTTTCAATTACGAAGGTTCCTGTCAAAATGCTTGCCGCGAGGGAGCCCAGAATCGTAACTACTGGGAGCAATGCATTTTTTAATGCATGTTTGAAGACAATCTTTGCAGGTGAAAGACCTTTTGCTTTGGCAGTTCTGATATAGTCCTGGGTCAAAACCTCCAGCATGCTCGCTCTTGTCAGGCGGGCGATGATTGCCATTGGCCCAGTCGCAAGAGCAAGTGTAGGAAGGATCATATGCTTGGGACTAGTCCAGGTGGCAACAGGTAAAATCTGCCAGGTTACAGCAAGCTGCTGTATCAATAATGTCGCCATGACAAAGTTTGGGACAGATATGCCAATTACCGCCACTGTCATCGCAAGATAATCGATAACGCCATTGTGTCGAAGAGCAGCAATGATTCCCAGCAAAATACCCGAAAAGATAGCAACAATGAGTGTGACCATTCCAAGTTCAAACGAGACAGGGAAACCTCTTCCCAGCATCTCATTAACGGTTTGCGAAGACTTTTTGATTGATGGGCCAAAATCGAAAGTCGCAACTGATTTTAAATATAAAAAATATTGGACATATAGTGGTTCATCCAAGTGATAAAAACTCTCGAGGTTCTTCTGTACCGCCTCACTTGTTGCGCGCTCCTCGTTAAAAGGTGAACCGGGTATGGAGTGCATTAAGAAAAATGTCAATGTGATGATGACCAATAAAGTCAACGCCATAGAGCCCAGCCGTTTCATTATGTATTGGAGCATTAACTCACTTCCTTATCATGTCTTTAGTCTGATGTCGTTGCGGTAATTTTCATATGTATGCTCAGTCCATTCAAAAGTGAAAAGAACACCTTTATGCAAAGGTAGTCCTCATGGCTAATTCTGTCATCACAAGCATAGCTTGATAGGCTTCTAGAATATTTTTTGCCTTGTAGCTTACAATGGTTGTCCCCTCTTCTATTTCTGTTCCAGGCATTAGATTTGCCCATTCTGCCTGGCCGTAATTGGCAAATTCGATTTTCAGAACCGGGTTGTCAGGGGGTGTAAGCGGTTTCACTTTTTCCAAATTTTTAATAGCATGTTCAGTTTTTTCAGCAAGCAGTTCTCCAGCTTTGGCTGGTGTTAAAGATATTGCTGCAGATCTGGATATCGATTCCTTTACCACTGCGGTGGTAATATTCGGAATTAACGCTTCAGCTTCGCTGGCTGCTCCATCATCGCCTGCTACCATAATGACTGGGACACCATAATAACCAGCGACGTAGGCATTGAATCCTAATTCACCAATTTGAACATCGTTGATCCACATGTGGCGGACACCGAAAATCATCGAGTGTGACATTACTCCACTCATTGACGCTCGTGCATGATAGCCGACAAATACGGCACCTTTGAAACTATCATCTAACCCCTGTACCATTGAAAACGGTTTAACGTCTCCGGTAATCAACTGAGTTTCAGGATGGAGATCCTCTATCAGCAGGTTATTCATTTTTGAATGACTGTCATTCACGATAACTTCCTTGAAGCCAGTTTCAAATGCTTTGGTAATCACATAATTCGCTTCCTGTGTCATAATTTTTCGGCCGCGATCATAATTGAGTTTTGATGAATCAACATGGGTATGGTCAACCAAACCGGTAATCCCTTCCATGTCGACTGATATGTACAATTTCATTTTTAACCAACTTTCTATGAATAATTATCTTAAAATTATAAATAATAAATCTACCAATCGCAACCTTTTCTCCTATATATTTCTGTCTTTGCAAATAAATAGGAGTTTTGTCACTAACCATTAAAGAAGGAAAATATTTTGATGAAATAATAGTTATAGAGATTTTTTTAATCTGAAATAGATAAAAGCTGAATCTGGATTAGTTTTCAAGGAAGACCGGATCAGGCGAAAAACTTTTTCAAAATAATGGTAATAGGAACGAAAAAAGGAGGCGCCAGGATAGGCCCTCCTACTCTTGACTATTCTGTTGTTCCATAAGTTCAAGGAAATGAGTCAGCACCCGTGCGGTAAGACCCCAGATCACCTTTCCGTTCTCCCGATAAAAGTATTCATCCATTGACCTCGTCTGCCAGTTATAATTTTCACCGCCTATAATCAGATCGAAAGGAAAGCCATCTTCAGGCTCAACCTGGAAATTAATCTTATACGTATCCGGCTGATTTTTATTAAAGAAGGATAATGGAACAGTGAATACCTCCCCTACTTCGGCTTCATTGGGTTTAATGAGACCAGGGTTTGTGATGGTTCCAACAAATGGGTATATAATTGTCCCAAAGGCAGAAACCATAAAATCCAATGGAATCACATTTACAATATCGCTTTCCTTAATACCAAGCTCCTCGGAAGTTTCCCTTACAGCAGCTTTTCTCGGCTCCTCTCCCTTTTCAATTTTCCCGCCAGGAAAGCAAATCTCACCTGGCTGCCTCCTAAGTGTGAGCGCCCGTACTTCAAACAGAATATGAACCTCATTGTCAACCTCCACAAGAGGCAGCAAGACGGCGAATTTGATTAATTGCTTATGCCCCATAATTGAGGGTGTACGCCCCAATAAAGCTTTTGATATATCATTTATTTTCATTATTGGACATCCACTCTCCCCAAAAAAGTATGTATATTCATTGTATTATGAAAAACAGCTGAAAATAAAGAAAACGGCTCTAAATAATAAAATTTGCCTTTTTAAGTAGCTGCTTCTCTTCTCTGTACTGGTTAAACTGTTTTACAGCACGAAAAGCAGTTTTAAGTGACTTTAACGAAACAATCCGGACATCCCTTCATGCAAAAATAAAGACACCGGCGATTAGCGCCGCTGCCTTAAAATTTTATCAGCCTGTAGCCCGTCCCTTAATTGCCTTGTATGCAATCAAGATAATGCCGATTACGAGGAGGATGTGGATGAGTCCGCCGGCTACCTCGAAAACCATTCCTAAGATCCATAGCACCAGCAATATTCCTGCTATTGTCCATAACATTAGCAACATCTCCTTTTCTTCTGCTTTCTTGGTTAAAGTTTACCCAAATGGTATTTTTGTTAAACAAGCTTATCCAACAGATCCCTTTATAAATATTTGATAACTGTGCTGCAGTTGTGTAACACTTAAAATATCCAATTAAGACAGGAGAAATTCACATGGGCAACTACAGGATTTTATTTCTCGATATTGACGGAACCATTCTTAGACCAGATGATTCAATAGAAGATTCTACAAGGACTGCCATCAATGAAATGAAGAAACAACATATTGAAGTTGTGTTGGCTACAGGACGTCCGCTACATGAGATATCGGATCTTGCGGAAGAGCTAAAAATTTCTTCTTTTATCGGTTATAACGGTGCGCTGGGAATATATGAAAAGGAAACTATTTTTGCAGAACCAATGAAGCCAGAGGATGTAAGCTATATACTGAACGTTGCCAGTGCAAATGGACATGAAGTTGTGTGTTATACGAATTCAAAAAATTACTTAACCAACCTTGAATCTCAATCGGTGAAAACATTTCTTAAACAATTCCATTTACGACAGAATGCTTTATTTACCGAGGATGTGATTGGAAACATTCTAGGCATGACAATCATTACTTCAGGGAATAAAGGTGATTTACTCTATCAGTTCAAAAACGGAATTCACCTGTCACAAGTAAATATTGAAGGAATGCGGCATTGTTTTGATGTGATTCGTAACCATGTAAACAAAGGTATCGGTGTCGAATTTCTTTTGAAGAAACTTGGTATTGCTCGTGAAGAATCAATAGCCTTTGGAGACGGAATGAATGATAAAGAAATGCTGGCCTTTGCTGGTGAAGGTTTTGCAATGGGAAATGCCCATCCTGACCTTTTCCAACATGCAAAGCATAAGACAACAACAGTTACAAATTCAGGAATTTACAATGGGTTAAAGTCTCTTGGATTAATATAAGTATACTTAGAAACAAAAGTGGAACCTCAGACATGAGGTTCCACTTTTATTTACCTTACAGCCCGTTTTTTCGCGTTTGCCTTTGAAACCTGATTCTCTGATAGAGCTGCTTGCTTTTTGAGGCTATCCTTATAGCTCATCCAATAAATCAAAGCAACAAACACGCCTCCGCCTACTGCATTCCCTAAATATACCGGAACAAAGTTGGCGAAGTACTCACCCCAACTATAATACCCTGCAAAAATTGCTGCTGGGATAACGAACATATTGGCGACGACGTGCTGAAATCCTATAGCGACGAAACCCATGATTGGGAACCAAATTCCTATAACCTTTCCCGTCATGTCGGAAGCTCCATATGACAGCCATACTGCTAAACCAACGAGCCAGTTACAGCCGATCCCCGAAAAAAAAGCTGCCCAGAAGCCGGCGTCCAGTTTTGCCCCTGCAACCGCCACTGTTTTGTCAAGATAAGGACCAGTTTCGGTTAAGCCGACAATATGTCCAAAAAAATAGGCTACGAACAATGCACCTACAAAATTGCTTAAAGTAATCCAAAACCAATTTTTCAATAGATTCTTTACTGTTACTTTCTTAGCTAGACTTGCCATTGAGATCGCTGTCATATTTCCTGTCAGCAGTTCTCCTCCGGCAAGAAGAATCAAGATCAGGCCAAGCGGAAAAACCGAGGCGCCGAGAAATGTTCCAAAGGTCCCCCATTCGTGTGGCAGATTTGCGATAACCCTTATATCCAAAAGATATCCGATTGCGATAAAAGCTCCACCCAGAAACCCTAGTGCCAGCATGTTTTTAATAGGCATTGCTGCCTTGTATGTGCCAGAATCAATGGTCACTTGTGCGATTTCCAAGGGTTTGCGAAATGCCAATTTTATTCCTCCTATTCTTTAGGTGCGTCATATCATATGGCAACTGAACATTTCTTTATTGGCTTATTTCCCCTTTGGCCAGCAAAAAAACAGAGTTTTATTCATTTTTGACATTTTTTTTAAATATATATATCATATTGATATATCATAATGATATATACTTAATATAGATAAGGAGAATGGCAGATGTCAATCGAGCATTCCATACTTGCAGTGATTAGTTTCAGGCCCAGTACCGGCTATGATATCAAAGCGGAATTCGAGCATAAAGCAGCAGGCTTATTTTGGGGCATGAGTTACGGCAGTCTTTATCCCAAACTTAAGAAGCTAGAAGAACAAGGTTTTATAATAACGGTTGAATCCGAAGCGGATGGTCGGAGGAAAAAGCTTTATGAACTGACCGGCAAAGGCTGGACTGAATTAGAAAGCTGGCTTGCCATCAAGCCTGAACCTCCTTCCATAAAGGATGAGTTATTCATTAAAATGGCCGCCTGGCATAAGGAGATGGATTTGACAATCTTAGCCGGCCATTTAAAGGCAAGAGCCATTGAGTCACAGGAAGTTCTAAACTTCATCATAAAATGGAAGCAAAATAATACATCTTATATAAACAGTGTTGGAATGCTCGCGATGAGATACGCAGAGTTGAAACTCGAGGCTGAGCTTCAATGGATAAAGGAGGCACTTACATCCATTGAGAATGACGGCCTTCCTAAGGGGCAAGATCCGAAAAAGCTTGGAGAGCAACAAATGAAAAGAAGAAAGACAGCACTGGAATCGGATATTTGGGGGCTGTAAAATGAAAGCAGGTATTTTTAAACCGTTAAAGAACAAGGCTTATCGTTCTCTATTTGGTGCACAAGTGTTTTCCGATCTGGGAAATTGGCTGGACTTTTTAGCTATACAGGTGATTGTCGCCTACCATTGGGGGCTTGGCGAAGGAGCGATCGCTTCAGTCATCATCGTCATGGGATTACCCTGGGTGATCATTGGTCCGTTTGCCAGTGTGTATGTTGACAGACTGCCGCAAAAAATGATGATGATATCATGTCTATGGTTAAGAATCTTATTTGTAGCTGGCTTGTTTTTTGCGCCAAATCTTTATGTCCTGCTGCTATTTGTTTTTCTTAAAGCTACTGTGGCCGCATTATACGACCCAGCCAGGCAAAGCGCCATCAGGCATATCGTTGATGAGGAGGAACTTCCAGAAGCTGTCACCTTAAGCCAATTGTCCGTCAACACAATGAAAATTATCGGCCCGGCTCTAGGTGGTGGATTCATTGCCATTTACGGAGTAAAGAGCCCTTTTATATTTGAGGGTGTGGGATTCTTAATCGCGATTGCGTTTTTGCTGACATTGCCAAAAATCAAAAATGAAGAGATTGAACAAAAACAACAAAAGAATTCATATTTGGAAGATCTTACAGAAGGAATCCGGCATATTCTCTCAGCCAGGATTTTAAAAGCTGCGATCCTTCTCTCATCCATTGCCTTTTTTATTATCTTTCTATATGATGGCTTGTTTGTCTTTGTTGCGCAACTTCTCGGATTTGCCAGTGAAGAATTCGGTTTACTGGTCAGTTCTGTCGGATTTGGCAGCGTCATCGGCGCCATTATCCTCGGCAAATTTACAGGCTGGAAAAATAAGCCGATTCATCTTATGGCCACTGCTTCTGTCATGAGCGGTATGCTGATCCTAACTATAGGAATAGGTGTCATGGGTATATTTGAACTCCCTAAAACTTTATGGATGGCCGCTGCCTTCCTGCTTGGGATTCTTGCTTCTGCTGAAGGAGTTCCATACGGGTATGTCCTCCAATCAGAAACGCCTAAGAACATAATGGGCAGGGTTTCTTCGACCGCCGCCTCACTGCAGACATTTTCGATGCTTGCAGCCCCGGCTGCAGGCGCATTGCTGGCAAAGTGGATCGGTGTACCTGGTGTCCTGGCAAGTGCAGGGATTGCTACCTTTTTACTCGGAACCTTAACCCTAACTCTCCATTTAAGAAAAAACATAGAGGTAAGAAGCTTTGAGGCATAATAATAAAAAGCCGTTGTCTTGACCGTAAACCGTTCCGTTTTGAGGTGTTTTTTTTAAAATATATGCCGAAATGACAGTTGTATTGGCATCATTATTGGTAAATAAAAAAGTAAAACTCGCGGTAGTAAAATTGGCGAGTACCTTTATTAGGCATACCAAAACCTTATTTAAGTAAAACCTCATTAGTTGTGATACGGTTCATCGTAACCTTTTAAATAAGATGACTTGTCCTTTATCGAAAAACCAGCAAAAGTAAAATAAGCGGAGATTTTCCGGTTAAATTCAGAATGGAGCATGTTTCGGGGTAAATAAGGGAAGGTTTTCCGCTTATGCACAGCAAAATCACCCATATTCGAATTTTTCGAGTCAATAGGCGGAATCTCTCCGTCTATTTCAGCCTTTTTTAATATTAATTACTAATTAAGCGGAATTATTCCGTCTATTTTCCAGCTCTGGCCTTAACCTGATCTCCCACCCGATAAGTGCGGACCCTCTTAATCCTAGATGCGGATCCTTATTGTCCATCATAATAATGATGTCAATTGACATGTCAAAGTTAATGGAATTTCGTAGAAACCTTGATAAATAAAGAAAAAGACGTATGCCAATTCATACGTCAATTCCTGTGTCTATTAATAATAAAGCACCCGAAAACGGAACCCTTTATCCTTAACGACAACGGCTTTTTGTAATCAATCTTTATTCAGCAACTCTTCTCCTGCTATTCCAGGGTTGGTCATTTCATAAGGATTTAGGATTAAGTCAAGCTCTTCCTCGGTTAATACATCATAAGCCAGGCATAGTTCCCTTACAGATTTCCCAGTAAGGATCGCTTCCCTGGCAATTCTCGATACAGCTTCGTACCCTAAATGGGGATTGACTGCGGTGATGATACCGACACTTCGTTCAACATCTTTTTCAAGCTTCTCTTTATTTGCTTCAATGCCAACAAGACAATGATCAGTAAACACCTTGAAACCGTTGTTCATGATACTAATTGATTGGATTAGATTGAAAACAAGAACCGGCTCCATTACGTTCAGCTCAAGCTGACCTGCTTCAGAAGCAAGGCAGATCGTATGGTCATTCCCTATGACCTGGAAAGCGACCTGGTTAATGACCTCAGGCATGACAGGGTTTACCTTCCCTGGCATGATCGACGAACCAGGCTGCCTTGATGGCAAGAAAATCTCATTGAAGCCCACCCTTGGCCCTGATGCCATCAATCTTAGATCATTAGCGATTTTGGACATATTCATCATACAAACCTTCAGTGCAGCAGATACAGTTGTATAGGCATCGGTATTCTGTGTCGCATCAACTAAGTGATCAGCATTTTTCAAAGGATAACCGCTTATTTCAGAAAGATGGCGGACTACATTTTTAATATATTTAGGATTGGCATTAAGACCTGTCCCTACAGCTGTCGCCCCCATATTTACCTCAAAAAGGTGTCCTCGTGTATGCTTTATTCTTTCAATATCACGTTCGACCACTCGTGTGTATGCTTCGAATTCCTGGCCAAGCCGGATGGGCACAGCATCCTGGAGATGAGTTCTTCCCATTTTGATGATCGGATCAAATTCCCTTGCTTTCTGGGAAAAAACATCACGCATGATCTCCATAGTATCTAAAAGCTTGTCCAGCAGTGATAATACAGATAAGTGGATGGCAGTAGGAAAAGCATCATTTGTCGACTGTGCCATGTTTACATGGGAGTTAGGGCTAAGAGTAAAATAGTCACCCTTTTGCTCTCCCAGCAACTCCAGCGCACGATTCGCAATGACCTCATTAGTATTCATGTTGATCGAGGTCCCTGCTCCTCCCTGGATCGGATCCACAATAAACTGGTCATGCCATTGCCCCTGGATGATTTCATCAGCAGCCTTTACAATCACTTCACCCAGTCCCCCGTATAGTCTGCCTGTTTCCATATTCGCTAGTGCAGCTGCTTTTTTAACCATGGCCATAGCCTTAATTAATTCACTATGTATTCTGTATCCGGTAATCGGGAAATTTTCAACCGCCCTTAATGTCTGGATTCCGTAATACGCATCCGCCAGTACTTCCTTGGTACCCAGGAAATCCTTTTCTATCCGGACTTTTACCTCAGTCATTTCTTACCCCTCCAAAAAGCTTCAGATTTAGATATTATGTTGAGGGCAACCAACTTCCGACAATATTTTTATTGTTATATCCCTCTCAGCCTAATTATAGGCTTACATGACTATTGTAAATCAAATTTTTGATATCATCACGATAAAACAAACTTTTTCCTTGAAAATAAAATGCGAACTCTGTATCTTTTCAGGTTGTTATGCTGAAATCCCACTACTTTTGAGAGCTTTTGTCAACATGCAGGAAAACAGTAATGTTCTTGCTGAATTGTTATAGGACATCGTTTTCCATAAACCAATTACAGAAAGGAATGTGCATGATGACTGACACTCAATTCTTGAAGGCATATACAATTAAAGAGGTGTCCAAGAAAATTAATGTACCGTCTGGAACCATCAGACAATGGGAAAAAGATCTTGCCGGCTTATTGATTGTTCCCAGGACGAAACAGGGAGCCAGGTTTTACACGGATATGGAAATTGAACAATTGATGAAAATAAAACAAATGCGGGATAAGAATTTAAGTAAAGAAATGATCAGGGAGCTTTTACAGCGGCATGTTGACACAAACCAGGTTCCTGTACAGGAATCACAGGATAATACCCTTGCTGTTAGTACGGCGATGCCTGCACTGTCCGAATCAAACAGTACCAGCGATTATGGTGCTTTCATGAAGGCAATGGAGCTATATAAGGATTCGCTGATTGAAGAAGTTAAGTCTGAAATCAGAAATGGCATTCGAAAAGAAGTGCTTGAAGAAGTAAAAAAAGAAATCTCTAAAGGAACTTTTACAACTGTTAAAACACTGTCTGATTCCATTTATAAAACAGGCCAACGAACCAACGAGCATATCATGGAATTATCAGAAACGGTGACAAAAAATTCGGAAGATAGTTCCGAACGGCTCGGAACGATTTCATCAGAGCTTACGAATGTTTCGAAAGGCACTTCCGAAATCCATGCGAATCTAGCGAAGGTTTCCAGGGGAACAACCGAAATGTTCAGTAAGCTCTCTGATCGTGTGAGTATGGCTTCCCAGGGAACTTCTGAAAAAATAGCCCAGTTAACTGAGAGTATCCATAAGAGCTCAAAAGGAACAACTGATAAAATCACAAAGCTGACTGAAAGTGTTGCGAAGGTTTCGAAAGGTACTTCTGAAAAAATAAACTCCCTTTCAGGCAGTATCTCGAATGTTTCAAAAGGAACTTCTGAACGAATCGCAACCTTGACATCGAGTTTAACTAAGTCATCAAAAGGAACGACAGATAAAATAACCAAATTGGAAACTACTGTGAATAAACTTTCTACTGGAACTTCAAAAGAATTATCACTCTTGGCCAAACGACTGAATGAGACGACTGAAACGGTATCAGAGGAATTCAAAATTCTTGCGGACTATGTTTCGGACAGCAGAGAGACAACAAACCAGGAATTAGCAAATCTCAATCAAGTGATAAGTCAAGAACGTGATTATTTCATCAAAACCCTGCAAAGTGAAAGGGATGAGTTAAGGCAGGAAATCAGGCAGAGGGATGAAATGTTCAAGGATATGGTCGACAATTTCAGGGAAACCGCAGCCTCCAAACAATCCAAAAGAAATTGGTGGAAGGTCTGGCAGTAATTTCAGCATATTCCCTTCACAGATGTAAATAATATTCACACAGGAACAGGCCTTCAAGCTAATGAAGTCCTTACAACCTATGTCAATTCTGGGGGGGAAACTATGGGCCGAATATATCGCTGGTTGGCAATTGCATCTTTGGTCATTTTCACACCGTTGGGCTTATCAACACTAGCGGCCAGTCCATCGATAACAGTGCAGACTAAGGTTATGAACATTTCACACCGTGGAGCCTCTGGTCATGCCCCTGAACATACTTTCCCTTCTTACGAGATCGGGAACTTGATGAATGGCGATTACATTGAAGTCGATCTGCAAATGACCAAGGATGGAGAACTGATTGCTCTTCATGATGAAACAATGGATAGGACAACAGGAAAAAAAGGATATGCAAAGGATTTTACTCTGGAAGAAATTAAACGGCTTGATGCAGGCAGCTGGTTTAATGAGGCATTCCCAGAAAAAGCGAATCCAGCATATAAAGGACTTCAAGTACCTACACTCCGCGAAATTCTCGATAGGTTCGGTCCTGATTCAAATTTCTTTATTGAAACAAAATCTCCGGATGTCTATCCAGGTATGGAAGAAAAGCTTCTCTCAACCCTGAAAGAATATGAACTTGAAGGAAATATCATCATCCAATCATTCAGTGTGGAAAGCTTGCGCAAGATTCATGACCTGGATCAATCGATTCCTTTGATACAATTACTATCCTACTATGCTCCAGCAAGTATTTCGGATAGTGAAGTTCATAAAATCAGGGAGTATGCTATTGGGGTGGGGCTGCATTTCACAGCGGTCAATCCTGCCTATATTAAAAAAATTACTGACTCCGGCTTATTAATTGTTCCGTATACAGTAAACGAAAAGGAAGATATGGAGATGCTAATCGATTGGGGTGTAAACGGCATGTTCACCAATTATCCTGATCGACTTAACGAAGTAATTAGAGCGAGAGTCGAAAAAAGAAAGAATCCATAGAAATTGCAAAAGCTGCCAATTGGCAGCTTTAATTTTTTTAAAGGCGGACTAAATAAATCATTATTAAAACAATCTATTTTTATATCCATCTGCTAACCTATTTTCTATATCTTCTGCAGTAGTGCCGGGCAATTTTGAATGTGCCGCCAATATTTCAGCACCAGAAGGCAGTGAATCTGGATCTGCCCAGCTTTCGGGGATCCATAACTCTGAACGTTTTAATGCCTTTCCGCACTGTATGAAGCATTCCTCTACTTCTATTACGATTCCCAGTAATGGATTTTTGCCTCCAGCTGACATCCTGGCAAGTATGTCAGGGTCCAGTGTCAGGCTCGCCTTTCCATTCACTCTCAAAGTTTCTAACATACCAGGTATAAGAAATAACAAACCTACATGTGGATTTGATAATAAATTTTTAAGGGAATCCATTCTCTTGTTACCTGGACGGTCTGGAATAACGATCCTTTTTTCATCAAGTACCAATACGAATCCCGGAGAATCACCCCTGGGGGAAGAGTCACAGCTGCCGGCATTGTCAGAGGTAGATAAAATTAAAAATGGCGATTGTGCTATGTAGTTTTGGCAATGCTGGTCTATGTAAGAAATTACTTTTCGTTTGGCGAGTTCACTTGGCTCACCGAATAGCCTTCTTAATTCTTCAAAGCTTTTTATTCTATAGTCCAATACTCTAGTCTCCCTTTTATGATTTCTGCATTTCATTTTAACTATTTTATTTTTATAGACGATTTCTACTTAACTATAGTAACAGATTTCCATCAGGATTAAGTCCAGCAAGCAGATTAAAGGATAGTAACTCATCATTCCCGTGTTTTTCAATCAACATTTGAGGTAGTAAATTAAATGGATTCTATTTCTAAGAGAGGGGTATATTAATTAACATCTTCTAAATAATTGGAGGGATGAAAATGAATAAATCAGTTAATAATTTTCTTGAAAAAGCAAAAAGCACCTTGAACCAGGCTTATAGTCACGCAAAAGAGACTATCTATTCCATCACATCAACCCCATCGGCATCGGTACAGCAAATTTCCGATTATGTCATTAGCCATCCTGACAGTAAAATCGTAAAAAAACACTATCTGGGCTTGACATTGTCATTCTATGAACTTGAACAGGGACAAATGCATTATTATTTAGAAACAAACGGCCATAAAATTCTGCAGCTTGATGTTCATTCCAAAGATCACAGTGTCGTCTCATACCGCTCTTACCGGGATCAATTATCGTTAAATACACCTGTTAAATTCCCGGATCTGCACGGATCAAAATAATTGTATACAAAAAAAGGCTCCTGGGTGCACTGAATCCTAAATGTTAAAATTCATTCTAACTTTAGGGTGCAGTACATTGGCTGGAGCCTTTTCTTATGCTGCTCAGCTTATTTCTGTCCCGAAAGCTGGTCTCTGTCATCTGCCATCGGCGGCTCTTCCAGCCATGAATGGTTAATCATGATATTCGCCCCATCCTCCGCATATAATGCGATTTCCGGAATCAATGATGCATACTTGATACCTATATCCTTTCGGGGACTCGCCGCCATGGCAGCACCATAGTTCCCTAAACCAGCAGCAATCATGGCCGTCACATGGAACATGATCAGCTTATCTGAAAAGATTTGTGTTGTCGTATCTGTAACAGCAGAATCCCAGAACATCGGAGCCGGAATATCATTATCCTTTAAAATTTCACTGAATAAATCCACATGCTTTTGGGCTATTTTCTTCCCACGCTGTAAATATCCTTTAACCTCTTTATTCTGGGCAATCTGTATAAACCCCATAATCAACGCCTTGCCAATTTGATTGGTCTGTACATTCATGAAAAGATGAGTAATTTCTACAGATGTTAAAGCTCTTCTTCTATTTTTTATTCCTGATAGGAACTTTTGCTTTTCCACGAAATCTGCTTTATCGGGAATCGAGATAAATGGAGGCCTTATGTAAGTACCTTGTTCAAGCATTAATTCCCTGGTCAAATCCTGGAGTAGGATAGCGGATTTTAACACACTCTTGTGCAGAGCAATCACATCCGGCCGCGTTCCCAGGCCGATTGCGGCACTATTAGCTGCCATCGCCAAAATGGACATATGCCTTAGGTACATCAAAACGAAGGTATCTGAAAAAAGTCTTGGAGCATGTACATTTACATCTTTTTTGGTAAAGCCGATTGGATATGGAAATCCTTCTGCATCGAAAATCTCTTTAGATAGGGATATGTTTTTTTGTGAAGCACTGAGGGCAAATTGGACTGTTTCTTTCACACTCTTATCATCAATATTATTCAAGAAATAGTTTAATACACAAATTGAAACAGTATCATTTAAATATTGCGTCCACATGATGGACATCTCTGCAGCTGTTAAACTGATTTTCGTCTTATCTTCCATCTTCTCACTCCAAAGCTTCGATGATATAATTATTATTTCTGATTCAGTTGATTTTATTAGTTATGTTAATAAATTTGCCTTAAAGCGTTTTTTTTATTAAAACACCCTGCTGTATAAAGAAAAAAATAGTAAAATAGACTTACGATACACCAATAGGAGTGAGCAAGCTGAGTGTAATTATTCCATTAATTTTAATTTCCTGTGGCTTATCTGTGTTTTCAAATCTCATAAGATTCTATGTAAGCGCTTCTTTAAACCGGCTTATACTGTCTTTCGCCACTTTAGTGCTGGTTGAAGTTTCGGCAATTTTTTTTGGAACAGATGAATTAGTATGGCTTACTCTTTTTTTTATTGGCTTCACTGGTTACTCATTTCAAATATTGGGCGGGGTTACTGCAGCCCTGCTGAGCACTGCTCTTGTTTTCTGGCAAGCCGACATTTCTCCAATCCTGGCTTCCCCTGTTTACCTTGCACTGGGTGTTGGAGCCGGTTATGTTTCACGCTTCATCATAAATAATAAGAGAAATCATCACCTATGGATGAATATGCTTATGAACCAATCGAAGCATTTACAAGTGTTCCGTGAAGTAAGCACAATCATGCAGCGCACTCTCCAGCAGGATATGCTATTAAAAGTGATCCTGACTTCTGTTACTGCTGGACATGGTCTTGGTTTTAACAGGGCAATGATTTTCCTGTCCTCCAATGAATCTCAATCCTTAAAAGGAATAGTAGGTGTTGGCCCAATTGATGTTAAAAGAGGCTACGAAGTCTGGGAGAAAATTTCAGAAGATAAATTAAAGCTGCGTGATTTGATTGAACATAATTTTGACAGCAATTTTACAGATCCTGAATTGAATGGAATACTCCGATCATTGGACATTCCGCTTGATGGCCATAATGTCTTTAGCTTAGCTTTATCGAATCAACAGCCGGTGATAATAAAGGAGATTGATGAATCGGATTCCTCTCAGGTACTTATTAATAGGCTATTTCAAACCGAGGAATTTGCTGTCATACCCCTGATCAATCAAGGGAAGAACATTGGAATCCTCCTTATAGACAATATTGTCAACAAAAGGCCTATTACGTTAATGGATACAGAGAATATCCTGCCGCTTGCAAACCAGGCGGCCATAGCGCTTGATCATGCTAACCTGTATCAGCAGATAGAGGAAATGGCCTTAAGAGATGGATTGACAGGACTTTTAAATCAGCGGGCATTTCAAACAATACTCGATGACCATTTCCCATTTAATTTTGGAAATCAAGGTCCGCTGTCCCTTATCATTTTAGATATAGATTATTTTAAAATCTTTAATGATAAAAACGGACACCTGCTGGGAAATGAGGTATTGATAAAGTTCGCTGGAGTAATTGACCATTCTTTAAGACCAGGTGATTTCTCTTTCAGGTTTGGCGGTGAAGAGTTTGTAGTGCTTTTACCTGATTCTTCCCTTCAACATGCAGAAATCCTGGCAGAGGCAATCAGGAAAAATGTTGAACAAGCCAGTTTTCCCGGAGAGGAAACGCAACCTGACGGAACTTTGACAGTAAGCATCGGGACTGCATGCACTGATCACCCTTCTATCAACAGTAAAAATGAACTTATTGAGGCTGCAGATCAGGCCCTTTATAAAGCTAAAAACTCAGGGAAAAATACAGTAGTTTCTTTTAAGGAGTTTGTAAGAATTGATTGAAATGACTTTTATTTTCGCATCGTTGGCCTTTGTCATGATGACTGCGTTAACAAGCAGGCCGTTATATAATCTTTCGATGAAAAATTATTGTAAGCGGGTTACGAATCAATATGGTTTCAATGTTTCCGATTTACACTATTCATATGACCAGATGATCTACTTCATCTCACTGCCTACCACGCTTCCTTATATAAAAGCGGCAGTGAAAGAAGATTTGATAATTGAACAGGATTATACCTCCTATTTTTATCCTGTACTTAAAGGAGTAAAAATTTCATTGGAGCATAACGGAGACAAACTGTATTTAGCCTATTTGCCAATCGGTAATTTCCGCCTTCCGCATTTAGATAAACTTCAGCAGGAAGGAAGTATTGATGAACAGGCATATTTAAAAATCAGTACAACTAAGCTGCTCCAACCTGACACACTTCAGGAAGTCCGGGATGAAGTATTCAAGCAGCTGCAGGTAGGCCGCTATTAAAGTTGAGGGTATATACCCTGAACAGATTTATTGTAAAGGCGTTAGTTAAAGATCATGATAAGGATCGAGCCGGCAATTAATTGCCGGCTCTATTCATATCATCAAAGTTATCAATGTCTGGTCTTCCAAGATCGCGATAAATCCATTTCTTCAATAGTGCAGCCCAGGAAATCATCAACAGATGGATCGAATTATTGATTAATACATATGAGAAATTCTTTTTTGCAATGCCAGTATTCAACACTAGCATATCAATCAATTTTGAAAAAGCGGCAGTAACTAAAATTCCCTTCCTGCCTGAATCGTTTTTAATAAATACTGCAGTGGCTAACGATAAGAGGAAATAGTAAAGCGGTGCTACTTTGAAATGTTCCTTCCAGCTATGCCACCTGCCCCGGCCAAATCTGAACTTGCTGAAAAATGACACAGAGTACATTAAATTGAACCCACTGACAAGAATGGATAGAAATAAAGAGCCAAATAGGAACAAAGGATTCTTCTTTTTTAGCTGAGAGTACCAAAAATCATTTATATAAAAAAATACCGGGATCAAGGTAATCGTATATTTTGTTTTCCACCAATTGTTTTGATGTATAGCCAATTTCAAAAATAATCTTTCAATTCCAGCGAAGTATATGGCGAATAAGGCTTTCCCTTTCCAGCCAACCTTAAATACTGTAATGAACACAGCTGTGAAAGGAACAAATATAGCTTGTGAAAGAATTGCACCAAAAAAGTTGTCCAGGTCCTTATTAAGGAACATTTTTGGTTTGTATCGATAAGCTTTGAAAATGCTCAATACGAAGTACTCAAAGACAAAACAAAGTCCTATTCCGGACAGAAGCAAGATGAATAGCCTCTTTCTGTCCTTCTTTTTATAGATAGTAAACACTAGCAAGCAAGAATGAAAGATGAAAAGAATGACAAATGGTATATAGTTTTTATTCCTTTTCATATCACTGCTCTCACCTACGCTAACTTCATTGTTTATTCATCTTAAGATTGACATTCAAGAAGAGTAATATACCAGGCGGATTTAAAAAAAGCCCACGCTGATTTGGGCTTCTTTTGCAGTAGTTATCATAAATCAATCTTGCCAATAAAATTCAGGTCTTCCGCATTATAAATACTTGAAGGTTCCTCAAGTATTTTTTTTACATCACTTAAAGTATCTTTTAAACTTACACTCACACCTTTTTTCCCTGTATAAGGCTCAGCTACGTAAAAAGGCTGAGTCAAATACGCCTCAAGCTTCTCTCCCTGCTCGTAAACCTGCAGTTCGGAGGCCGGGAGCCGGCCGAGACCGTGCACTGTTACAATCGAACGTAATTCCCGGTAGCGGCGAAGGAGCTTTTGTGCTTTTTGCTGTATACTGTGGTGTACAGGGTCTAAATATGATCCTTCCAGGATGGAAGATGTTGAGTAGATTGGGTTAACCGCAGGATATTTGTGTCTGGCCGCCAGGTCGGCATCAAATTGCCATAATGTATCAAGTGGACCATATGGAAGGTTATCATCAACCGCCTCTCCTTTAAGATCAAGCAGGAATGTCGTTATTTCTGTCATTCCCTTTCCATCCAGCATTTCAAGAAGCGTGAACATTTCTCCTGTTAAAACATAGGAACGATCCGCTGTAAGTACGAAATGTTTGGCCTTGCCAGCAGATTCCATCATTTTATAGACTTCATCTATATTCTCCGCAACAAAATCTACGTTATCAAGAATATCGTCAATTTCAGGATGATTACCTTTTGGTTTTATAAGGATATTTATATAGCCATCATTTTTCAACCTGTGCAGCATCTCAGCTAATACCACTAATTGGCCCATGCCTGGACGCGCTACCAAACCCACTGTCCCTCCTTTAGCGATTGGAGCAAATAAATCTAACGTTTTGATACCAGTCTCAATCATCTCCACACTCTCCCCTCTTAAAATCAATTCATCAAGACTGCAGCCTGCAAGTTCAGCGAGTGCCACTATCGTCCGTACCTCTGCTCTGCCAACGGGAATTTTTCCCGTAGTAAGATTTGAAACAGTAGCGGGTCGGAGGCCAACAGATTTTGCTGCAGTCGTAAGGTTTGGAACACGCTTTCTCAATAAACCGACATTCAATCTGATTTTTTCCAACACTTCCACCTCCTTACTTTATAGAGTAAATTTATTTACCTTAAAAAGCAACAACAATTTACGGTTAAACGTATTTTATTTACTTCATATTGAATTTTTAATATTAATAACATAAAATCGACAAAAATAATTATAAAATACAGAGTTATTTTTGAGGTTTAGAAAAATGAGAATCTTAAACAGCTTTAGAAGTAGATAATTAAGGGGTTCTCCCGCAAAGGACACATGAGAACGAAAGAAAAGTTTGTCTTCATTTCATTCGGGTATAATTCAATATACTCAATCAAAGGAGGCCAACGACCATGAATGACGAACAAACAAAAGGTGCATTTGATCAGGTTAAAGGTGAAACAAAAAAGCAATTTGGAAAATTGACAGACAACGAATCTATGGAAGCGGAAGGTCGTCTAGATAAAGGGAAAGGCAAACTTAAAGAAACTGCCGGAGACCTTAAAGAAGATGTATCACGTGCCTTTAACAATTCTGCACGAGATTAATTTCACTGCAAATCAAAAGCCTTTGCTAAGACAGCAAAGGCTTTTTTTGTGCTATTCAATATGGTTCTTATTTTTTCCCTTCACAAACCGATAGGCAAGATAGGCTATATATAACGGTGTTGCGATGTATATCAGATATGGAAATTGTCCATATGTCCCCTTCCAGATTACAAACAGCAAAGAACCAAGGAAAACGGTCACTATTGTTCCGTACTTTGGAAGTGGAACTTCTTTAAAGCTTGGTATTCTGACCCTGCTAACCATCAGGAAACTCAGGGCTGTAAAGACCACTGTTGTTACGATATTTGGAATCAAGTCCCCGAATAACGTAAGGATTGCCATAATTCCGCCCGCGGCAGTAATCGGGACCCCAATAAAGTAATTTAGTGAGGATTTATCCGTACTTATATTGAACCTGGCGAGTCGATAAGCACCGAACAACGGAAACAGTCCGGCTACCATCAATCCCCATAAGCCAAACTGATAAAAATATGTATAATATACGAGGAACGAAGGTGCAACACCAAAAGTGACTATATCTGCCAGTGAATCTAACTCCTTGCCCAGCTGACTGTCCGCCTTAAGCATTCTCGCCAATCTTCCGTCCATACTGTCGAGCATCATGCCAATCAAAATTAAAATCGCTGCATTGTTGAATTGACCAGTAGCCGCAAATCCAATTGAAAGAAAACCGCAATATAGATTCCCAAGCGTGAACATATTAGGAATCATCTTAGTAAACCGCATCAGTTGTCATCACTCTCCGAAACATTATCTAGTTCTGTATATGCCTATTTTTACCCATGCAACATGAAAAACATGTTTAATATTTAAAAGATTCGCCGAAAATATATTTTAACTATATCATTAATTCACATCCTGAATAGTAGTTAATCATAAAATTTATAAAAGACTGCTATAGAGACCTAAATGAATTTATTAAAAGGGCTGTTAAAATATTTCATCTAATTGTATACTGATTTGGGGTTGATGAATTATGATCAGCAAATATTTGCGAAGACTAAAATTCCTTCTTATAAAATTATTCAGGATTAAAGAGAACGCACATCATGTTTCTCTTGGATTCACGCTGGGTTTTTTAGTACACTTTATTCCATCTTTCGGTATGGGGCCCATCATTTCGACTATAAGCGCAAAGGTTCTCAAAGGGAATCCCTTGGCTGGTTTCATCAGCGGTGTAGCCCTTATATGGCTATTCCCATTTTTATTCTATCTGAATGTTCTAGTCGGAGAGACTCTCTTTCCGTACGGTATCTTTCCCTCTGCTTCAGGAATGCCTTCACACGGGATGGATGCTGGAATTCATTTAGGCGCCGTTTTCTTTATTGGCATGATTATTAATATCCTTTTGTTCGGGTTGATCGTTTACTACCTAGTTTATACTATCATGAAAAAATACCGGCTAAGCTTTCTAAATATAGTAAAGAAATGGGATATAAAAAAATAAAGGAACGGAAAACGCCCATGTTTTCCGTTCCTTATTTTTATCCTTGGATCTCTAGAAACTCTATTAATTCATTGTCAAGGCCCTCATAAAATACAATTTTCTTGCTATCCAGAAAATAAGGACCCTCGACAGGAAACATGTTATGTTCTTTCATTTCCTTGATTTTTTTATCTAGATTATTAACCCTGAAACAAAAATGGATCCTTTCCCTACTGGCTGAGTCTGATTTTTGTTGAAATAGTTCTATTTTGAAACCGCCTTTTTCCAAAAAGATAATATCTTCTTTGCCAAAACGAATGGTTTCACTGTATTGAAAGCCCAGGATATTTTTATAAAAAACTTGCGAAGCCTGCAAATTACCCACTTCGATTCCAATGTGATGGAATTCCATTTCATACTCCCCCTTTTAAAATAAATAGAATCCCAATTAGAATGTTAGTCCAAACTCAATATAGATTTTCACCTTGATCTTCTTTTAAATGATCAAATTAATATCACCGAATTCATGCCAAAGATATTTTTTTCAATTGCCGCAGTATAGGCTTCAAACAGTTCTTTTTCATTTACGAAGGCTGTCAGCATATCCAAATGGCTGGCTTCAGGTTCATGAAATCCTGTAATGATTCCATCCACCAGCTGCAACTGATAATCAGGGGTGATGTATAAATTTGTCCATCCATTAAGAGTTGACTTTGCAGCTGCAGTTTCAAGTGCCCTTACAACTGTCGTGCCTCCTGCTATAATCTTATGTCCTGCAGCCTTTGCCTTAACTATTAGATTCATATCTTCCTGCCGTATACAGTATTCTTCAAAAAGGTCTTCTGGTGAATGAGGATATTCGTCATCAAGCAAATAGCTAAGCCCGGTATGAAGCTGTATATAAATTATTTTGACCCCTTTCTCCTCTAGTTTCCATAACAACTCCCAGCTGAAAGCCCGGCCTGCAGATGGCATTTCTATGGATCCAGGCTGACTAGCAAAAACAGTCTGGTAATAATCCAGATGCCAGGGGTCCTGAATGTATTCATATCTTATTGGTTGGCCGATTGAATAGATAGCTTCCTTTAAGTCAATGCCGTTTAGTGAGAATTGCATAATTTTTAACGGTGATTTAAATACTTCTCCAATCACCTTAGCCTGTAAAGTTTCTGAAAATCTGAAAAGGTCCCCGGTTTTTACATTGGGAAGTGTTGCCAATGCTTCCCATATGGAATCGGTCTTTTTTCTGGCCAGCCTTATTTCTACCTCAGTAGAAATGGTTACTCCGTCCCGAAGCCAGGCAGCCTTCAGGGCAGCGGGAATTGTCCTGCTATTATTCAGTACAAGAACATCGCCTCTGGTTATATAGTTTTCCAGATTAAAAAAGCGGTCGTGACTTACCTTTCCAGTTTCTTTGTGTAATACCATCATTTTCACCTGGTCGCGTCGTAGCCCTCGTCTTTCAGGTGGATGGGAAGCATTAAGATTATTTGGCAGGAAGAATTCATAGGGATTGGCATTTGATTTCGTCTGCATTAAAATCTCCCCCATTCAAATGTTTGTGCTTCAAACCGCTGGCCATGGACCCCTTTGGAGACATCTGAGGCAAGATAAAGAAAAACATCGACCACCTCATTCGGATCAGCTAACTTGTAATTACAGTCCGGAACTGCCAGTGCATGCATTTCTGTATCCATCTCTCCAGGATCGACCATATTTATTCTAATATTTGTTGATTTCAGTTCATCAGCCCATGTTTGGGTCAATCCTTCGACCGCAAACTTCGAAATCCCATATGCTCCCCAGCCAGCGTATCCAACATGGCCAGCTTCTGATGTTACATTTATGATCGCTCCTTCGTTCTGCACAAGCATGGCAGGCAGCACCCTCCTTGTTACCAGAAAGGCGCTAACGCTGTTAACCTTTACGACCTCTGTGAAATCTTCCTCTGGATAATCGAGCAAAAGGGGCATTGGACTAGGACCAAGAATGGATGCATTATTGATTAACACATCAACCCTTCCAAAGGTTTCGAGTGCAAGAGCAACGAATCTTTCAACCTCTCTTGGAATCGAGACATCAGCTGTTACAGCCAGCACCTCGACCCCATACGATAGCGCTTCCTCCCTGACTTTATTAAGTTCAATTGTCCTTCGTGCGCAGATTGCAAGTTTCGCCCCTTCCTTTGCGAATTTTAAGGTCAATGCTTTACCCAGTCCCTGCGTGACACCTGTAATCATAACTACTTTGTTTTTAACCATCTTCAAGTTCCTCCTTGTTTTTTCTTCTTGTCTTTATGATAAGATTTAGAAGAAATTGAATCCTCGTAGAGAAGCTTGAACTTTACTACGACTTTAGTCTAAGTTTTTTGTATTGATGACTTTCAAAACCCTTATTAAAAGCCAAAAAGGCTGCACATTGGCAGCCTTTTTAAAATTCATGTTAAATATCAAGGAGGTATACAATCGCTTCATATGGCCTCAAAGGAATGGAGGATCCATATTCCGGCGGAGATTCATAATTTGCAATCAAGACATGATTTGTCTTATTTTGCAGGTTTGCTGGAAGTGTGAAGCTCTGCTCCTCACCAGTAAAGTTCAAAAGGACAAGTAATTTTTTCGAATCCAATGTTCTTGTATAAACATAAATTCTCTCATCTTCCGGAAGCAGAATGTCATATCTGCCATGGACAATGACTGGGTGCTCTTTCCGTAGTTGGATGAGCTTCCTGTAATAGTGGTAGATAGAATCTTCGTCTTTTACAGCCTGCTTGGCGTTGATTTCTTTATAATTTGGATTGACTTTTATCCAGGGAGTACCTTCCGTGAATCCACCGTGCTTACTATCGTCCCACTGGAATGGAGTTCGGGCATTGTCTCTTCCTTTAACATAAATGGATTCCATAACTTTTGCAGGATCTTCCCCATTTTGATTCACTTTTTCATTATACATATTGAGTGTTTCGATATCCTTGTAGTCATCGATTGAATCAAAGCGAATATTGGTCATTCCGATTTCTTCGCCCTGATAAATGTAAGGAGTTCCCTTTAACATATGCAGGAAAGTAGCCAGCATCTTGGCCGATTCCACACGGTATTGTCCGTCATTTCCAAATCTCGAAACCATTCGCGGCTGGTCATGATTGTTCAGATACAGGCTGTTCCAACCAATATCCTCAAGGCCTGTTTGCCATTTGGTAAAGTTTGTCTTTAAATCAGTAAGCTTGAGAGGCTTAAGATCCCATTTTCCTCCTGGCCCTGAATCAAGGTCAACATGCTCAAATTGGAATACCATATTTACTTCATTTCTGGATTCATCAGTGTAAAGCTTGGCTTGCTCAACATTTACACCCGGCATTTCACCTACTGTCATTACATCATAACCGGCAAGTGCTTCCCTGTTCATTTCCTGCAGGTAATCGTGTATTTTCGGCCCATTCATAAAATACCTGCTGCCTGATACATAGGGTTTCCCTTCAGTATTAGGTGCGTCAGGAAGGCCATCTACTTTCGAAATGAAATTGATAACATCCATCCTGAATCCATCAACGCCCTTGTCCAGCCAGAATTTCATCATGTCATATACTTCTTGGCGAAGTTTAGGGTTCTCCCAGTTCAAATCCGGCTGTTTTTTACTGAATATATGCAAAAAATATTCATCAGTGTTTTCATCATACTGCCATGCTGAACCACTGAATGTTGATTGCCAATTGTTAGGTTCCTTGCCATCTTTACCTGGCTTCCAAATATAATAATCCCGATATGGGTTATCCGTTGATTTCTTAGATTCTACAAACCAATGATGTTCATCCGAACTATGGTTTACGACCAGGTCCATGATCAGCTTCATTCCTCTGTCATGCATTTCTTTTAAAAGAAGCTCCCAATCTGCCATCGTGCCGAAATCATCCATGATGTCCCGATAATCACTGATATCGTATCCATTATCGTCATTAGGTGATTTATAGACAGGTGAAAGCCAGATTACGTCAACACCCAGCGTCTTTAAATAGTCCAGCTTGGATATGATTCCGGGAATATCACCAATTCCATCCCCGTTGGTATCCATAAAGCTGCGAGGGTATATTTGATATATGACAGATTCTTTCCACCAATGCTTTTTCAAAAAAATCACTCCTAGTAAATTCCTTAAGTAAACGTTTACGTCCTTTTTTCGGGGTCATCAAAGCAGGATCTATTTAACTCTATATCCTTTTCACACTTTCGCGCTCTACCACTGAATGAGGCATGATTCGGCTTTCCACTATTATCCCCTTTGACATCATCGTGAAAAGCATTTCTGCCGCAACCTTTCCCATTTGTTCCAATGGCTGGGCTACAGTTGTCAGAGGTGGTATGGCCATTTCTGCAATAGGGAGGTTATCGTACCCAATGATAGACAGTTGGTCTGGTATTTTTATTCCGAGCCTGTACGCGGAAGATACCGCACCCAAAGCGAGGGAATCGCTTGCTGCAAATACAGCGGTTAAATCTGGCGCACTTTTTATGAGATCCGGAAAACTATTAAAGCCATCTTTAAAAGAAAAACCTTTCGAGTGTTTAATATTCTCTTCCTTTATTGACAATTCATGATTAGCAAGGGCTTGTTTATATCCCTCAACCCTTGGCTGACCAGCTATAACATCTTCTATATTTCCGCCAATCATCCCAATCTTCCTGTGCCCCATTTTAACCAAATAATCTGTAGCCGTGAATGCGGCATGCTTGTCATCCACTTTAACGAATGGCAATGGGTACTGATAGGATTCAGTCGAAACAAGAACAACGGGTACTTTCATGGACTTTAGCTGCTTGTAATATTCCTCAGTGATCTTTTCACTGACAAACAGGATTCCGTCCACCCTCTTCTCTGATAGGAGCTCTAAATACTTCATGGTACGCTGTCCTTGAGAGGCTGTATTACAAACAATTACGCTTGAGCCAAGTTCATGAGCCGCCTCTTCAACACCACGCAGAATCTTAGAGGAAAACTGACTGGATACCTCTGGGAAAAGTATACCCAATGTATTTGACTTATTACTGACCAATCCACGGGCAAAAGCATTCGGCATATAGCCAAGCTCTTTAATGGCACGCAAGACCTTTTCTTCTGTTTCCTTAGAGTAACCACTGAGTCCGTTTAGAACACGCGAGACGGTGGCAGTTGAGACATTCGCTTGTTTTGCCACATCTTTTATCGTATAACTCATTAACCATCAAACCCTTTACGTAAACGTTTACGTTACTCTTTTATCATAGTATGGTTTCAGCTAGATATCAACTCATTTATATCTGGTAATGGCTTAACTGGTGAATTTAATAGTGGATTCTTTAGGGCATTGGTCTCTGCTATCTTACCTGTCTGAACAAAAAGATTCTTGACAGCTACGCCCAACCTTCTCTGAAACCTGTCTTAACATAGAGATATTCTTGACAGATTAGGTCTTTCTTCTCTCAAACCTGTCTTAATCTACAGAGATTTTTGACAGCTTTGCAACCTCTGAGTTTGAAGCAGTCTAAAAATATAATGATTTTACACTTATGATTTAAATTGTATGATCAGCTTGGGTTCTCCTTAAAAAAACCCGTGATCCTTTAATAATAGTGAATTAATGGGAAACGTATACTTGGAAAACTTGAGGGTCTTTCCCCTCAAGTTTCTTTTTGCTCTCTATTTTTGCTGTTTTCACTAATTTTTGAAGGCATAGCTCTTACATCTTCAGTAATACCGGTAAGGATTTCACGGTTATATTTACTGCGGTCTTCTCCCATCCCTGGCAAAGTATTCGCCATCGGCAGCTGCTCTAACTCTTTTCCTCTTGGCAATTAAGACACCTCCTGCTTTTAAAATTCCTCATTTCCTTCAAACTAACACATACATTTATTAAAGGTATTATTGTGTCATTTGTAGAACTACATATTATTAAAAGTGATTAGGTGGTAATTATGAAAATTGGCTTATTGCGTCATTTTAAAGTTTCCCTAGGGTATCCAGGAAGATTTGTAACCTCAAAGGAGCTTCTGACCTGGCAGCAGGATTATAATGAATCAAGCGTGGAGGAAGTGGAAATTGACCATCAGGGGCATCAATGGAGTAAATGTTACTCCAGCGATTTAGAAAGAGCGAAACGAACCGCATCCCGGGCTTATAATGGTAATATAATCTTTTTGGAAGATCTCAGGGAAATGTCACTTTATCCGGTCATTCACACTGATTTACGGCTTCCTCTTTGGCTTCATATAACTTTAATCCGATTGGCATGGTTTTTGGGACATAAATCCCAAAAGGAGAGCAAAAGTGAAGTTTTAGCAAGAATTAACAGGGTGTTAGACCAGGCCATTGAACATGGTGAAGATATTTTAATCGTTGGTCACGGCGGAATCATGATGTTTATGAGAAAAGAATTGATAAAAAGAGGATTCGCAGGCCCGAAATTTAACAGGCCTGCGAATGCCCAGGTATATATTTTTAATAAGAAATAACTCAAAGCGCAATAAGAGTTTCTTTGAATGTTGGCATACTTTTCATATCATCAATCCTAATTCTGTTGCCCCCATTTAAGTTTCGGTTTGAGGCAAAATACAAAGATAGCTCACCAGCCATAATGGAAATCCATCATTTCACGCAAGTATTCCCGCCCTTCCGTGAATGAACCTGAGCTCAAATGGAAAAATTAACGACGAGCCAGAATTTACAGGAGGTACATGAATGGAGAACACACACGAATATGTGCAAAAACTGCACGATAAGCAGCGAAAAGATGAGCAAAATAGAAAGCGGCAGGGTAAAGAGAATCCCAGTGACAAGCTTCCTAACAAGCAACATTAAGAGCGTTTAAAGGAACCTCTTTTATAAAAAATAGACCGCGGCTAAGCGGTCTATTTTTTGCTATCTGCTTCGGCGGTTTCTTGAAGTACTTCTATTTTCCATGCGGCGCCCTGATGAACTGGAATTCTGCCCGCGTCCTGGTGAACTGGCATTTTGTCCTTTCGCGCCATATCGTTTCGGTTTTTCACCTGTATTATTCTTCGGTCCGTCATTACGTGTAGTCGTTGCAGGTCTTTCCTTTCTTATTCCGTCCATGCGAGAGGACCTCGGCCTTTCCGCTTCTTGGTCGCTTCTTCGCTCACGTCTTGAAGGTTGGTGTTCCCTTTCTCTCCGTTCTTCGCCTGCTAACCCTGATGGACGTCTTCCTTCGCGGGAGGTGGGTTTTCTGGCTGTTTTTTCACCTCTGTGATCTCTTTCAGGCTTGCCGTCATTTCTTCTTCTCGACCTTGTACGTTGTCCTTTTAAGTCTCCGGCCTTTTGACCCTCTGCTGATCTTTGACCTCCAGGTTTGGCTTCTCCTTTTTTGGCGTTCCCCATATTGTTCTTTTCGATTTTAATGTTTAGCTCTGATTCAATTTGTTCTAATAAAGCTCTATCTTTGGCTGTATAAAAGGTTAACGCGAGTCCTTCACTTCCAGCCCTGCCTGTTCGCCCAATTCTGTGTATATAACTTTCTGTGTCAAGCGGAATGTCATAATTAAATACGTGTGTGACTCCTTCGACGTCAAGCCCCCGCGCCGCAACATCAGTTGCTATAAGGTACTGAATTTTGGCTTCGCGGAATTTCTTCATTACCTGCTCCCTTTTCGCCTGTGAAAGGTCACCGTGCAGCTCATCACAATTGAAATGATTTGCTTTTAATACGTCGTTCAGTTTGCTTACCCTTCTCTTGGTCCTGCAAAAAATCACGGCGAGAAATGGCTGATAGGTTCTGAGGGAATCAATCAAATCACCTTGCTTGGACCTATCTGTTGAACTGATGGCAATCTGTTTGATGTTTTCTAACGGAGCTTGCGTTTTCTCAACCTGGATGTATTCTGGTTTGTACATATGTTGTTTAGCCAGCCTTTTGATTTCTTCCGGCATTGTGGCAGAGAAGAGCAATGTTTGCCTTGTTTTTGGTGTTTGCTTGATTATTTCTTCAACTTCGTTCAGGAAACCAATATGAAGCATTTGGTCTGCTTCATCCAGGACTAGAAACGCTGCTTTGGAAAAATCGACCGTCTCCCTGCGGATATGGTCAAGCAATCTTCCAGGGGTGCCAATCACTATATGGATATTTTTCTTGAGTTTTTTTAGCTGTGCTTCGACATCCTGTCCGCCATATACTGCCAGAACGTTCATTTCTTCAATATTTTCGGTCAGCTTTTTGATTTCTTGGGTAATCTGTAATGCGAGTTCTCTTGTGGGTGTTACAATCAATGCCTGTATATTTGGATTATGAGTATCGATTTTTTCGATTATTGGCAGCACAAAAGCGAATGTCTTCCCAGTACCTGTCTGTGACTGGGCAATCACATCCTTGCCATCAAGCAATAACGGAATCGCTTTTTCCTGAATGGAAGTAGGCTTGGACATCCCATGTTGGTTTAATGTTTCTGCAAGTAATTCTGATATACCTAAAAATCTAAATTGATTCAAGTTAATCCCTGCTTTCTTTAATAGGCTGGGTTTTACCAACCATCCTTCTCATTATTGCTTTTTGAGCAGAAAAATATCAAGTTTTGGCTTACTGTGCTTGAGGTTTCTTTTATGTGTGTAAAAAGTCCTGCAAAAAAAGCCTTTTGGTAATAAACCAAATTCAGGAAGGAAGAACTGTACTTTTAAGAGAAACCACATCTTTCGTCACACGAAACAAATTCCTGCCACCCGCCTATATGTTCAATTTTCAGAATAAAACTACTTTTTGATTAACTTTAATGCTTTTATCTATTAAACTATCAATGACCCCTCCAAAACATATAGAATGCTAATCATACTATTTTGGACACGGCAGGGAATAATATAGAATTTGGAGTGTTGAAAAATGGAAAAGAAAAAACTTGTAATCCCTATGCTTTTATCCACGGCGTTAATGGTTAGCCCACTAGTTGGCTCTCCGGCAAACGCTGTACAACCTGATCAAGTTTCAAGCACTCTTTCATTAAAAGTTGTCTCCCCTATACAGCAGAATCCTTCTGTTTTCATGAAAGCAGAAAGGGCTGCAAAAACAGGAGCAGTAGAATTTTTAGAAGAAAATAAAGATCAACTTAAACTAAATAACCCTGGTAAAAGCTTGAAGGTTAAAAGCGAGGAAACGGACAAACTTGGAATGAAGCACGTGAGACTGCAGCAAACCATAAATGGAGTACCTGTTGAAGGCGCAGAGCTGGTTGTCCACTATAACAAGGATGGTACAGTCAAATCCGTAAATGGCCAATATAATAATGATATTGCAGGAAAAGATCTCAGTGTCCAAACTAATATTTCAGCTGAGCAGGCACTTGAAATTGCCAAAGGTTCAGTATCAGCACCTGACGAGCTTGAAACAAAACCTAAAACAGAATTAGTAGTATATCCATTTAATGATTCTGAATACTTAGCCTATAAAGTAAATGTAAATTTCCTTGGAGAGCATCCTGGAAACTGGTTTGTGTATATAGATGCTAAAACTGGAAACGTAGTGGACCAGTATAACGGATTAATGCATGCAGGTGAATATACCGCTTCAAAAGGGTCAGGACTGGGAGTAAAAGGTGATCATCGTGTTCTGAATATATCCCATCAAAATGAGGCGCGCTCACAAGAAGGTTCCACCTTCTATCTTTACGACAATACTTTGGAAAATGCAGAAGGCATTTTCACTTACGATTTTAAGAATCAATGGCGGTCAAGCACAACAAGGCTTCCTGGTGATCTGTTTGCTTCCAAAGATGCAGCCTGGACAAGTGATTACGAACGTGCAGGTGTAGACGCCCATTATAATTCAGAAAAGGTATACCACTACTTCCTAAATGAACATGATCGCAATTCAATTGATGGAAAAGGAATGGCTATCATATCATCCGTCCATTATGGAGACAAATACAATAACGCATTTTGGAATGGATCACAGATGACGTATGGCGACGGAGATGGTGACTTCATGATATCCCTTTCAGCGGGTCTGGACGTTGCTGCACATGAAATGACGCATGGTGTCACGAATACATCCGCTAATCTAAAATACCGTTTCCAATCTGGTGCACTTAATGAGGCTTTTTCTGATATCTTCGGTGCTCTGATAGATGAAGATGACTGGGAGCTGGGTGAAGATATCATGGGAAAAACAGCTGTCGATAGCGGCCGGGACGCCCTAAGAAGCTTGAGCAACCCTAACAGATTCCCAGTAGGCAGCGCATATTTCGCGTATGGAAATGGCGAAGGAAAATACCCGAAGCATATGGATGAGTATTATAATCTTCCGCTGAATCTCGATAATGGCGGCGTGCACATTAACTCTTCCATCATTAATCATGCAGCCTACTTAACAGGCGAACAAATTGGCAAACAGAAGCTTGGACAAATTTATTACCGGGCTCTGACGGTTTATTTGACTCCAGACTCTAACTTCAGCGATGCCAGGAAAGCACTTCTCCAGTCTGCTGATGACCTATTTGGGGCTGGCAGCGAGGAGTATAAGGCAACTCAGGCTGGCCTGGATGGTGTTGGAATAACTGAATAACAAACACAACATGTAATTGGAGTCTGTCCCTCTGCGGTATTTTATGCCGCTTAAGTGGGTCAGGCTCTTTTCGATTGGGTAAAATAATATTATGTGGCTTTTCATTTATTGCTGTGGTACGATTTACTAATTGAAGAATAGGAAGTGATTATAAGTGATTAAAATTGAATTGCCAGCACCAGACGTTGTCATTACACGAAGCAAGCAATTAGGAGAAAAGGTTGAAGCCGTCATCAGCAGCGAATATGGTTTTACCGATTACCACCGGATTCCGAGGGATAAAGGCGGAATCATAATGTTCTTCGACGCTGACGATGAATTGATGTTCGTAGGGAAAGCGCGTAAGCTAAGACCTCGCGTAAAAAAACATTTCGAGGATAATGTTTCCCCTATTAAAAACCATCGTCATGAAGTCAACAAGATTGCTGTAATTACAGTGGTAGATCCAATAGACAGAGAAATATACGAAACTTATGCAATAAACGTACTTAAAGCGAAGTATAATATTGATAAGGTATTTTACAAATAAAAAAGAGCCTGCAGGCTCTTTTTATTATTTAAACCATCCTTTTTCCTTCGAGTGTGTAATGGCTTCTATTCTGTTGGAAACCTGGAGCTTATCCAGGATAGTGGAAATATAATTTCGGACAGTACCAGTAGTAATGCTAAGCTGGCCGGCGATTTCCTTTGTATTCTTGCCGTCTGCAACAAGCTCGAGGACCTCCATCTCCCGTTCCGTCAGAGGATTTTCCTCGCTGTAAACATCATCCATGAGTTCAGGGGCAAACACTCGTCTCCCTCCCATCACACTTCTGATAGTGCTGGCGAGTTCCTCTGAGGGACTATCTTTAAGCAGATACCCGCTCACGCCTGCTTTAAGCGCTCGCTGGAAATATCCTGAACGGGCAAATGTCGTTAATATGATGACCTTGCAGCCTGTGGCTTTCAATTCTTCCGCAGCTTCCAACCCGGTTTTCCCAGGCATCTCAATATCCATCACGCAGACATCCGGCTTGAGTTCCTTTGCCAGGGAAACTGCTTCCTCACCATTGCTCGCTTTACCAACAACTTCCATATCATCTTCAAGACTAAGAAGGGAACCCAATGCTCCTAAAAGCATTCGCTGGTCCTCCGCAATAACAATACGAATCATCCCTGTTCCTCCCTGTCGGTTTGTTTTAAAACTTTTGGAATCTTAATTACAAGGGTTGTACCGTTTAAAGAAAAAATATCAAGTGTCCCGTTCACAAACTCCAGCCGTTCTCTCATGCCTTGAAGCCCGCTGCCTCTATACAAATCTTCTTCGGTTATATTTCCGACTCCGTTATCCCTTACCTCAGCTATCAGTTCCTTTTCTGTTTGTTGTATGGAAATGAGGCACTCAGTTGCTGAACTATGTTTAACGACATTCGTAACTGCTTCCTTCAGGCACATGCTGAGAATATTTTCCGAGAACAACGATACGTTGTTAATGTTAAAGTCATCTTCTTCACCGACAAACTTGATTTCAGCTGCTTTTAATATCTGCTTAACATGGATCAGCTCATCCCTGACGCGAATTCCTCTCATTTCTGCAACCATTTTTCTTACTTCATTCAAAGCTGTCCTGGCTGTTTGCTGTACATCTTTTAATTCTTCTTTTGCCAGTTCAGGATCTTTATTGATTAACTTACGGGCCAAGTCGCTTTTTAGACCGATAAGCGACAATTTTTGGCCGAGAGTGTCATGTAAATCCCGGGCGATCCTTTGCCGCTCTTCAATTTTTACTAGCTCTGAAATTCGTTTATTCGCATCTTCAAGCTTCTCCTCCAGCTCGCCTCGCTCATTTCTGTTATGGATACTGAACGGCAGTAATATGACACTGATCCACACGATCACGATAATCGGGAGCTGCTTAATGAAAAAATCCTCTTGAAGAACAATCTCGAAGTTTATGATAATGGAAGTGCCTACTAAATGAATGAAATATAAGACAAGGAACGGTATACGGTCTTTGATATTGCCAATAAAATAAGCAATGAAAAAAGCAAAGTATACGTAACTGAAAAGACTGGCCGAAGCTATGGAAATACCGATTAGAATACAAGTCCATATGTAAACTGTCCA
The DNA here is from genome assembly GCF_900166585.1 of Mesobacillus jeotgali. NCBI lineage: Bacteria > Bacillati > Bacillota > Bacilli > Caryophanales > Bacillaceae > Mesobacillus > Mesobacillus jeotgali. The sequence goes on from NZ_FVZC01000009.1 coordinate 1,415,556, forward strand.
ACCCCTCGACACAAAAGCCACCCAGTATACGAGAAAAAACATGAGTGTCAGGATGACACCTGCCGCTTTCCCGGTCATCGAAGGCATCTGCCAGATAAAGTAGAATGGAAGAATGCCCAAAATGGTCCAGATGTAGGGTGAAATCCCAGTACTTCTAAGTGAATTGAAAAACCTCTTAAACATATCAAAACCTCTGCTTCATGAATGCTGATTTTATTTTAACATAATATAAATGGATATAATTACAAAAAATTACTCCCCATACCCCAGACGCAAGAATACATCCAGAATAAGAGGAGCAAATATTATAGTTCCGGCTTCGTCCGAGCCGTCAGATTAGGTTTTTGCTGTAAAGCTTTCATTTCCTTGAAGCTAATGAACTGCTTCTTCTGTTCATCCCAAAGACGGAACCGTAAGGAAGTCAGACTTGTTGAAAGAGTGATTGTCGGTACATTCTGCAAAGGCTTAGTATTATTATGAACCTCTTCCAGCTTATAATTCGGTACTCTTGGGCTTAAGTGATGAACGTGGTGATAACCAATGTTTCCTGTAATCCACTGAAGTACTTTTGGCAGTTTGTAGTATGAGCTTCCCTCAACAGCTGCTTTTACATACTCCCAATTTTTATCTTCTTCAAAATAAGAATCTTCGAATGTATGCTGGACATAGAACAGCCAGATGCCAAACATTCCTGCGATGAAGAAAACAGGTCCTTCAACCATTATGAACGCTTTCCAGCCTATTGCCCAAATCAGCATACCGGATATCCCAAAAATCAAAGCATTTGTCAAATAGGTGTTCAAACGTTCCTTCATTCTTGCACCTTTTCGATTGAAGCGATTCATGATCAATACCAGATAAATAGGTCCCAATACAAACATGACAAAAGGATTTCGGTACAGTCTGTATGCTAGCTTCTGCCACGTTGGAGCAGCCAAATACTCATCCACTGTCAGAACCCAGATATCCCCTGTCCCACGCTTGTCCAAATTACTGCTTGTTGCGTGGTGGACAGAATGTTCATGCCCCCACTGGCTATAAGGGAACAAGGTTAAAACTCCCGTAAGTGTTCCAACCACTTTGTTTGCTGTGCGATTTTTGAAAAAAGAATGATGTGTGCAATCATGGAAGATGATGAAGATTCTGACCATGAAACCTGCTGCAATAGCAGCGAACACAATTGTCAATCCATAAGATATAGACAAACTTTGATAGGCAAGATACCATAATGCGATAAATGGTATAACCGTGTTGATTATTTGAATGATACTCGCTTTAGTGTTTGAGCTTTCATAAGGGGCGACCTGTTTTCTGAGTTCTTTTACGTTGTGAGTTGCCATCTTGTTAAATAATTCCCCTTTCAGATTTATTAGGTACTTAAATTATAAATAAGGGAATCGATTCTGTGCAGTAGCAGGTGTCATATGGAACACATGACAAATGTCATGTTTCGATATTTTTTTCTGCAAAATGCTGATATTTCAAGGATTAAACTTTATTATCAGGTACTATTACTTAATATTATTTTTTTGCTGACATTCCTGTAAACCATAAATTTTATTTTCCTGGCTTTTGGTCCCTTATCGAGTATTCTTCCAGCCATCCAAAATAGATGTCTTTATTTACAGTACCATTCAGGATTTCGGCCATCATTGGGGGATATGGTTCTTTCCTTATATGCTTAATTAAATTCTCATATAGAAATGTGTATTCAAGCGAAGCGCAACAGGATATCCACATTAAAACAGTTTCGCTTTTTACTGACACCCCAGGATAGATATGTTCTATTATGGCCAGACATTTTAATGCTTCATTTTTAGTCATCATTTCTCTCCCCATCCATGAGTTCCACAGTAATACATTTTTGCCAGGCTGGCTGTAAAGATACATAGCAACTTCTAATTTTTAAAGGTAAAATGATTTATAAATTATATTAGTGGGTGGAGAAATGAAGCATGCAATCATAACAGGTACCTCCAGTGGCTTCGGCAAATTGACCGCTATTGAATTGGCCAAAAGCGGCTATCATGTGATTGCCACAATGAGGAATCTTCAAAAGCAAAATGAACTGATGGAATTGGCAGTGCAAGAAAACCTGACCGAAAAGATTGTCGTTATTCAGTTGGATGTAACGCAGAAGGAATCTATCAAGGAATTTAAAGAATTCGTGCAATCAATAGGATCGGTAGATTTGCTTGTCAATAATGCGGGGTATGCACAAGGAGGTTTTTCTGAGGAATTAACCTTGGATGATTACCGAAATCAATTTGAAACGAATTTATTCGGGGTTATTGCAGTAACCCAGGCAATCCTGCCATCCATGCGAAAGCAAAGGTCTGGGAAAATCATTAATATGAGCAGCATAAGCGGCAGGTTCGGCTTTCCAGGTTTGTCTGCCTATGTAGCATCCAAGCATGCACTTGAAGGATACAGTGAAAGCTTAAGGCTAGAGCTAAGACCTTTTGGAATTGATGTCTTCCTTATTGAGCCAGGCTCCTATAAAACAAATATATGGAAAAGCATTGAGCAAGTTACGATGGCAGGCGGGTCAGCATATGAGTCTGCAAAGAAAGCAATCATGAACGAATTAATGAACGGTCAGGCCAAGTACGGGAACCCCCAGGATGTTGCCCGGCTTATAGCGAGGATTGCCTCCGAAAAAGAATCGCAGTTTAGGTTTCCTATCGGGAAAGGTGTCAGTCAGTTGATTCTCTTCAAAAAAATGCTGCCGTGGACAACCATTGAAAAAATCGTTTTGAAAAAATTAAAAATGTGAATGGAAATGCTTTTTATTTTTTATAAGAAATTCATTAGAAACATATCTTTCCACCTGAAACAATTTTGAACTGTTATTGGTCCAGCAAGTTTCGCAACGATATGCTGACATTCCTGCTGCAAATTCATCCCAGTCAAACAAAAAGTGCTCGATCAAAAGATCGGGCACCTTTAGTATTAGTTAGACATCGCTTTATTTTTGAATATATTATTAATAGGGTTAAGCAGCATGGCTCCAATCCCCTGAATGATGGTCTTTACAATTACCTGGCCTAAAATTGCCGCTGGAACGGCTTCCCATGGCAGGAAGTTTGCTCCCATAGGACTTAATCCAATCACTACGAATATCATGGAATCCAGCAAACCGCCGACTAATCCGCTATAGAATACTCTCCAGCTCATTGGGAGATTAAGCCTCGTGTAAATTTCCGTGTCAGTCGTTTCAGCGATGGCAAAACTGAGTGCCGAAGCAAAAACAATATACAATGTATCTCCTAGGATAGAAGAAACAATAGCTGACAATATCAGTGCCAGGCCAATAAACATATATGTTTTTCCACGGCCGTACTTATTCTGGACAAGATCACGGAAAATGAAGGTTGCCCCAATCAATAACGTCCCCATCGGTACAATGAACATGCCAAACTGAAGTGGTGCAAGCGCGGCTGTAATGACATTGGCAGTTATAATTGAAATTAAGTATAAAAAGATTCTCATTATTAACCTCCTGTTTTAAACCCCTCTTTTATTTCCCCAAATATACACATGAAGCTGCGGCAGTACCCTGACATTCTTCATCTCCATGTCTCCCATCACCTTGTTGATTAACCATTCATATTTTCCGACTAATGAACTCGTTAGCTTATCACCATCTTGAGTACCGATATCGCCGTTCCCTACCTGTAAGAAGAAAGGCAATTCGGGATATCGCTTATGAATGATTTTGGCGTATTCATAATCATGGTCATCAAAAACAACAATTTTCAGGCTTGCATTTTGATTGGAACTCTTTTCAGTCAATCGATCCACAATATCGTCGAGGACATCAAAATCTGTTATCATTCCAGAACTAGGCGGTTTGGGCGACAGGGTGAGTACGTTAATGTCCAAAAACCAATCCTGCCACTTGCTTCCCTGCGTTTCCAGGCATATGTTTATTTTGTTTTCCATTAACAACTCAACAAAACAGGATAGGTTTTTCAGTAAAGCAGGGTTTCCTCCTGAGATCGTTACATACGAAAAACCCACTCCACCCAACGCTAATAGTTCATTCCAAATTTCTTCTGCATCCATTTGCCTGATTAAGTCTTTTCCAGAACCATCCCAAGTAAATGCCGAATCACACCATGCGCAGGAATAGTCACAACCAGCAGTTCTCACAAACATCGTTTTCTGGCCAACAACCATTCCCTCTCCCTGGATCGTCGGCCCAAAAATTTCCATAACAGGAATCTTACTCACTCTCGATCCACTCCCGTCTTGCTTCGGCATAGCTTGTAGGAGTTTCATAGAGTCGGACGAATTCAACTCTTGCTCCGTCATATAAATGCTTTCTGTTTGCCAGAGCTTCAGCTATTTGTTCATAAATCCAAACCACCATGTTTTCAGCTGTTGTATTCATTGGCGGCAAGGTTTCATTCAAATATCTGTGATCGAGATACTTCTCGATTTCTGATTTCCAAATATCCTTGATGTCACCAAAATCAATCATCAGTCCGCGCCCATCAACAAAACCGCTCAGTCCAAAGATGACCCTATACGTATGTCCATGAAGGTTTTTGCATTTGCCTTCATATGCATGCAGGTGATGTGCCGCATCAAACGTGAATTCCTTGCTGACAAGGATACGTTTTGAGTGATATTTCAATTGTTCTCTCTTGATATCTTCATCTATTTTTTGAAGTTGGTCGACTATACGGAAATCGTACATCATGCCTCAGCACCTTCAAGGAACTCATCCATTCCTTTTTTCCGAAGCTTGCATGCAGGGCATTCACCGCATCCATCAGCTCTAATCCCGTTATAGCACGTCAAAGTCCTTGACCGTACAAAATCAAATGCACCGAGATCATCAGCCAGCTTCCATGTTTCCGTTTTCGTCAGCCACATTAACGGCGTATGGATCACAAAATTTTCATCCATGGAGAGATTGAGGCTTACATTCAATGACTTTATGAATATATCACGGCAATCCGGATAGCCGCTGAAGTCGGTTTCACATACACCGGTAACCAAGTGCTTAGCGTTCACCTGACTGGCCAGCACACCAGCAAAGGATAGAAACAATAGATTTCTCCCAGGTACAAAGGTGGAAGGCAGTTCCCCTTCTTCTCCGTCTTTCACTTCAATATCATTTCGGGTAAGTGCATTAGGAGCCAGTTGACTAAGCAGGCTCATATCGAGAATATGATGCTTGACACCAAGCTCGCTTGTGATTTCCTTTGCACATTCAATTTCAGTCCTGTGCCGCTGATTATAATCGAAAGTAACAGCTTCAACGTCACTGAACTCCCTCAGTGCCCAAAACAGGCAGGTAGTGCTATCCTGTCCGCCACTGAAAACGACAACAGCTTTTTGATTTCTCATGAATAAATTCTCCTTTACAACAAAAAAACAGTACCACTAAGACAGCAGTACTGTTTTCCCTTAGTTTTTTTGAGAGGGTAGCTAGAACCTCTTCCGTATAAACGGAATATGTAATTTTGACTTATTTATTTTATCATACATTTTATAAAAGGAAAGCTATATTTCTTTCCATCACTTTTTTAATTTTACGAGGTGCTCCTGCCTGAAGCGGAGTGCTGACCACTTTTCATCTATAGATACATTACTGACCGCTCTATAGTCTGATTCCTCCCTCACCAGTGTAAAAAGTGAGTCTCGGTTGATATCAGTCTGCACCTTGGAACTTTTCTTAGGAAAGGCAATCCAGAAGACTGCATCTTCCTTCAAATGATCCAGAGCATTCGGCAGCCATTCTCTCACTTCTTGACTATTGTTAACGAATAAAAGTAAAAAATCGTTCATGCCATCGAGTTGGTCAATAGCGAATTGGAATTTATCCGGTGCATTCATTATCGCAGCATTTCCTGGTTTGTAGCGAAGCTTTTTAAGAATTTCATCCAAATGGCAACACCCTTTCTTTATTCACGCGAAAAAAATAATTTGTTTTTAAAAGGCTGTTTTCGTAAAGATTGTTGTTAACGTGATAAAAGCCATTTTGCAGGTCGGTACTAAGTTGGCAAGCTCTTTTCTCTTATTAAGCGTTAATTTGTGAAGAAACTTAGGTATTCCATCCTATTTTGTCATCAATAGCAACAAAGTTTGAGAAAATAGCCTTTTTAAAATGTCAAAACACCATGTTCTTCAGTATATTATAATCTCTTTCAGGTGAATCAAGGACATAATTTTTAAAAATATAAGCGTGAGATCAAACACTTCTCTTTTGTTGCATGAATAAAGTGAATGTGGAGGTGATGAATCTTGCCGGAATGGATCGTGATTTTTTACCCAATCAATTTTTTATCTGCTTATGTTTTATATATCTATCTGTACCAGCGAAGGAAGCATATCGGCCTTCACCTGGGAATGAAAATAACCATGATGGCCGGTGGCGGATTGGCACTGGGTACGGGGATTATTTTTATTAACTTATATCCTTCTTACTTTATTGAAGCCACTTTGTTCTCGGTCATCATCGGAGTAATATCAGGTATCCTGTTTGGCAATCTCTTTGACTATAAATCTTTATTGAATGGGTATATAACTGGTCTGATAATGGGGATCCTGGCACCTATTGCAGGAGCTTGGGCATCAGGAGTCCTAGAGTTACTCATGATAGAGCTGTTCATCATCGGCTGTTTTTGTATTGCGGCCTTCCTTACCTACAAAGCTTAATTGATAATCTGGATGCGGTATAAAGTATAGATGCTATTTAGTTTTTTTCTAAACACAAAGAACTTGAATACCGTTATTTACCTTAAGGAACCTTCTTACAAAAAGGAATATAAAATCACCATTAACATATTCTAATTGGTTCAAAAAGTCGTAACCACAAAAATGAAAAGCAGCCTAGACTGGCTGCTATTATTATTTAATAGAAAAGCCATCAAACAATCTGCCTCCAGATTCCTCTAGAATTCGTTCGGCCAATTGTACAACCAGTTCTTTATCACCGGTTCTGTAAAAAATTTCGAATGAGCTTGTAAATTGTTCTGTAAAAACAGGATCAAATCTCCTTAATTCCCTGACTGCCCACTTTGACTTGCCGATCCACCTTTTGTTAACCCTAAGCACAAATTCATGAAGTTGGCCGGCCAATTCGTTCGCGATAAAGATTTCCTCAGCCTTGTTATTCGATCCAATCAAATCATCGAGGGTGTCTGTAATAAAATATCTTTTGATTTCTATCTCTTCTTTTGTCCATTCATCAGGCCCTTTTTGGAGGATACTTTTTGCTTCATCAATTATACCGGCCAGGAACTCTCCATCCCTAATAATCTGGCCTTCTGCCACCATTCTCGGCAAACTGGGCCTCGCCCTTCTGACATCATTTTGAAAGAATTCTCTACAGGTATGTATATTGTGGACAAATACCTCGATCGGCCATCCGTAATCGATCAATGATTCCCTGTATGCAGTGGGGATTTCCTTTATAAAAACAATAATATCCAAATCGGAAGTAACTGTTGCTTCCCCCCGGGTTACACTCCCCGCCAGCATTGCTCCATCACAATCAGGAAATCGGTCATCTATAAACTTCTTTGCGGCCTCAATTCGGTGAAATCTCCCTTTTTAACTTCATAATAATCCCCCAGAAAATAATATATAACGGTATTATTATATAAAATCAAAAGTTTGTCGACGGGATGATGAATGTTTTAACAAGTAATCCGGGTGGTATCCTACAAAATAAAAGCAGTTTAATCAGGAGGACTTCAATTATGGCCGTTTCTTTAAAAAAATGGGTTATTCCTGCTGGAATGGCAGTTATGTTGATCTCTGGATGCAATAGTGATGAGGCTAAACATGGAGCCAAACAGCTAGAGGAAGAAACAAAAAATGCAACAGAGGCAACCGAGGAAAAATCTAAAGAAGTTGTAGATAAAGTCAAGAAAGAGACTCCAGGAATCATCCAGAACATGAAGGATTCCTACAAAGAAAGTGAACAGCAAGTAAAAGAGAACACACTGCAAAATGGGGATAGTGCCACTATCCAAAAAGATGCCTATCTTGCACTTTCCCAAGAAGCGTACGATGAACTCTATGAATTAATTGAATTGAATGATATAGAAGGAGTGGACAAGATTGTAAAAAATCAAGATGTAAAGGAAATCAAACAGGGCAGCGAAGCCGAAATCCTGGAAAGAGACATCAGACGTACCAAAGTGAAAATGAAGGATTCCGGTGAAGAAGGATACCTTCCGACGAACTTGCTTGAACCTGTTAAGTAACTCACTGAAGACCCTGAGGGATTTCAGGGTCTTCAGTTTTTGTCATTCTATTTTTCTAAAAAAGTATCTGGCATGACAACAGCTATTACTTCTCCCCTTGCACATAAGGCCTCACCTGAAAATACTTCTGTTTCTACACGATACTTTTTAGGATGGATCTCATGAACAATTCCAATCGCTTTCAATTCAGTACCATGAGGAGTTGGCTTCAGGAAATCGACATGCAGCGAAGCTGTTACAAACCTTGGCGGCTCTGCCCCCTCACCTGGTTCTTTTCCATTTTTGCGATGGAGATATAAGGCAGCTGAACCTGTGCCGTGGCAATCAACAAGAGAACCAATGACCCCCCCGTACACGAAACCCGGCAATGCCATATGCTCCTTTTCAGGTTTATAAATAGTGATTGTTTTCTCTCCGTCCCATCCTGTGCGAAAGTGATGACCATGTTCATTCATCCTTCCGCAACCATAACACCAGGCAAAGTCCTCTGGATACTCATCCTGGATTGCGTTCAACACTTTCTCTTCCAATACGGTTCCTCCTAATCATTCCATAGTCAGTAATACTTTCTCTATTAATTATGAAATTCCTTTAAGATTTCAGGAATATATACTAAGTCATCCTATAGAAAAAATTTAATTTAAGTTTTTCATTCTATACACTAAAAATCTTTCATTTGGATTAGGCTCTGGCAATTTCAATTCGTATTCCAGCTCAAATGGTGTTTGCGTCTCCAAATAAAAGATATAGTCTTCCGAGGGAAAATAAAGAATCAAATCAATTTCCCTTGGGTCTTTTTCAAATGAAGTCATGATATTATTGACAACTTTCATCATGATTTGTACCGTAAATGGATTGAAGAAATAGAATTTATTTTCAAGATGTGAGATTTCATAATCCTCTGCCAAAGTACAATAAAAGTGAATAGATTCTGTTCTGTTCCGATGGTTTTTTAAATAACATTGTTTATTTTGAAGCGCTTCAAAATAGAAAGTTTCATTCATCTCAATACCAGTGACATTTATATTGAAATGATAATTAAGATAAAAATTTAAACGCCCTTTTCCAGATCCGAAATCTACAATTTGGTCATGGCGGTTTAACTTATACTCACGGAAAAACAACTCTAGTGCACTATATGGAGTAGGTTCGTACCGATGATAATGCAAAGATGGCATAAACCCTTTCTGTGTGCCGGCAGTTTTTATATTCAGCATTTTATCAAACTGTTGTTCATTCATTAAATTGACTCCACTCCTCAAGAATCTTCTATTAACTAATTATTCAAAGATCCTTGTTTTTACGCACCCGAACTTCCTCCATTTTTGCATAAAAACTATCTTCCAGGTCTATATCAAAATAATTATAAAACTTTAGTAAATAGGCTAGACAATCGGAGAGTTCCTTGCCAATATCCTGTTTGATGCTTTCCCTTGCCATCGAAAAAGCCGCCTCCTCATTGAGCCCTTCCTGAACAAGCCCTTGTGTAAGGTTAAAAGCCTTTATAAGTTCTTCGGCTACTTCTGCTACTTCTGTGGTTAATAGTAAGTAGTTGTTCAAAAGGGAAGCTCTGCTCTTGCTATAATCCTCAGAACTTATTTCCCAGCCCATATCTTTTTGATATTCCTTCGCATATATTTGTAACTCTTTCATTTTTCCACCTCTTTACGTAAAATTAACCAGATATGCATTTATATTCAGATATATACAGTTTAACTTACAGGACATAATTCAACATCCTATTAATACATAGAAAATTGGGGAAAATGGATGCATAAAAAAAGCAGCCAAAAATAGAGTGGTAGTTGCAGGTAGTGGAATTGCAAGCGTATTGCCGGGGTTTTTAAAAGGAGTCATTGTAATAGAAAAAGACCCAGAAAACAAGAAGGCCTCAACTAGAAAAGGCGTCCCAAAAGGAGCACACAGGTTGTTCCCATGACGAAAAGGTTTACAGTCAGTTCATCAATGTATTGCATCTACCATCTCCTCCTTTCAGTCTCGCCAATCCTTTTTTTGTCGCAAGGATTTTTCGTCGTTTAAAACAAAACCTTGACAATAAGCGTACGAGATTTTGTTTAATTTTACCGCCATATTCTAATCAAACACTAAATACAATTAAAGTGAACAGCAAATATTGAATAATTTCCCAAGATTAATATGTCCCATTATGTCACAATATGTGTTAGGGTTTAGATTAAGGAAGAAAAATATGGGTTATTCGACTTTTCTTAGTCACCCCCTTTACGGAAGGAGTGCTAGAAATGGAGAAAATAAGTGTTTTCCTTGATGATTATCGTAAAGCACCGGAGGGCTATGTCTTGGCGGAAACGATTGATGAATGCATATACCTTCTCAGAAATTATGATATCGACCATCTTTCACTTGACCATGACCTTACAAGCAAAATAAGAAATGGCACTATGCTCGTAGAAATAATGATTCAAAAACAGCTGTATGCAAACCGGATTACAATCCATTCCGCTAACTCGTATTGTGGAAAGGCCATGTATAAAAGTTTGAAGCAAGCCCAACTAGACTGCCTTATGCCCCATACAATAAATATTTATTTACGCCCCATGCCCCTGCATTATTAATGAAGCATCCTATGACCCTTACAATTTCCTTTTTCTTTCTCATATTGAAAATTCCTTCTGTTTATACTTGTAGGAATGTTTTAGACTCAAAAAGCAAACAGAGAGTTTCTCTTTACAGATGATAAATAATTATCTATAAAAACTTACTGTAAGGAGAAGTGCCTTCTCTTTGTTATAAGAAACCATACGAATATCTGTTAATCATGCTGATTTTAAACAGTCTTTCAGTTTTAGTTTATGAAGCTGCTGCATTATAGATCCTTTCCCAGCTGGTTAAACCGTATCGAAGGAAAGAATATACGCACTTACCGTCATTGCTATAATAATGAGAACAGCTGCCAGCCAAAAATCGATATCAAATAATAATATGGTCCCAGATATTGATAACCACATAAGAGAGATGCTCAAAATTTTATTTTTCGATGTGATTCCGTTTTTCTCTCGGAAATCTTTTATATATCCTCCTAACCATTTATTCCTGATTAATTTCAGGTAAAGTTTCTCGGAAGCTTTGACATAACAGGCCGCACCCAGCAGAATCAAAGGGGTGGTTGGCAATAGAGGAACCAAGATTCCGATGACTCCCAGGATAATTGAAAGTGTCCCAATAAAGATTAAGGTGGCTTTTACTGCGATGCTCATCGTTCATCCCCCCAGTTGTTATATTAATCAAACTGCCCGACAGGTATCCCTGCTTCTATGTAACTCCTAATCAGCTTCCAGCCGAAATCGTAGGAGAATGTTTGAAAAAATAGATTGTAAGTTTCCATGCTTTTTCCATCAACAATCAGTTTTGCAATAATCACTGCCATTATTTCATGATCCCGGAGCTGGATCCTCTTTATCTCTTTCAAATCCCAGGTGGCCCCGTTACCTTTAACAAAATTAAATCCATGCTCCCATCCCTGAATTGACTCTTCATACCCAAAGTCTGAAATTTTGTCTGCAGTTATTTCCCTTGCCTGGTATTCTAGTGAAATCATTGATTTTAATCCGGTTAAAGAAGAAGTTCGCCATGCTTCCAAATACTTTTCAAAAAAGTGATTAAAGGATTCTTCCATTTCGCCACCTCTAATAAAACAACATTGAGAAAATTATCCTATATCCTTATATTGTTTTCAATACATTTGAAAGCAATTCATAAAGAAAAGCTGCTCCAATTGGAACAGCTTGAATTATTTAAGAGTAATAGAATGTCTAGTATAATAATGGCTGTATCGATAGAAAAATTCAACATTTGCCTCTTTGCCTTCTACAGTAAAGGTGTATATACTCCTGGTTGGCTCTACCTTTTTTTCGTATGCAATATCCTGCTCGGCAGCATATTCTTCTAAATAGGATTCCAACTCTTTTTTCTTTATTGTATTTGGTGTTCCAGAGAGAGTCATCTTCTTCTCTGAAATAAATGTTTCTATACATGTAAGTAGTTCTCTTTTGCTTATATTCATTATGGGGTACCATCAGTCCTTTTCAATTTAATTTATATATTTCCTAATAAATTCCAATAAAAAAAGTCAGAAAAGGAGTAATTTGCATTAGTCCTTTTCTGACTTATGATCTGGTTCTATGCCCACTCATTGCTATCAGAAATAGTAATTTAATTGTATCAGTAAGTAAAGCAAAAATTTATTAAATAAGTATGATTAAGAGTTTTAATCATTACCCTAATAAGTATGGTAACATCTTATTTGCCATAAAGCAAGGAAGTTTTATTTATGGCCGCAGTACAAATAAAGTGTAGCTCTTATCCTGATCAAAGTTCCAGTCCACAAAGTAATCACTGATATCTGCGTTTAAATATATTTCATAGGCATTTCTATGGTCATTGATTACCTTCTTTTCAAGATTCCGTTTGGCGATTTTCAAAGTTTCCTGAAATCCCAATTGAATGAATTCTTTTTCCAGGCTTATTAAAATGCCATGCCTCACAATAACCAGAGTACGTTCATTTAATAATTTGCAGTATGTTTCTTCTGGCGCCTTCTGTATTTCCATGCTGAGCTCGACGGTTTCTCTTTCTATAAGCTCTTTATTATTAAAGTCTTTGAAATTATATGGCCGGTCATTTTTAAAAACAAACAAAAACATGCCTGATTTGGCTTCCAGGTTCCAATCGTAATAAAACTCCTTAATCTCATCTTTCGTATTTATCTGGATAAATGATTTGATTTGTTCCTCAAGTGTTTCCATCATTAGGTCTCTTGTCTTTTGGACATAGACACTTTGTTTATTTGAAATTAGGGTGTTCTCCATTGGGGATAAAAAATTGGTGATATAGATGGATACAAACGGACGGGAAATGGTGCAAAAGACATTACCGGGACCACGCCCGAAATTTTCTCTTAATATTCGTCCAATATAACCACTGATTTCTTTTTCTAATTCTGTAATATCCATAATCTACCTCGCTATGCAATTTACTCCTCTTTGTTTTTTCCCTAATCATGAAGGAACAAAACCATCAGAAGAATCGTACTTAAATTTAGAAATAATCCACTGAATTATGTATTAATTAATCATTATATTTACGATAGATAATGGGAATATTACTTCATGAATCAAGGGGGGACTAATGCTTGGAATTCACTCATAATACAATAAAAATGACAGCAGCGGAACTATCTTATTTATGGGCAACATATTTAAGCGATACGATGTCAGTTTGTGTATTAAAGTATTTTTTGCAAAACATTGAGGATCCCGATATAAAATTAGTGGCGGAGTTTGCACAAGACCTCTCACAACAGCATGTAGATAAAATAAAATTCATGTTTGTCAGAGAGGGCGTATCAGTTCCACATGGATTTACAGATCAGGATGTCAATTTAAAAGTACAAAGATTGTTTTCTGATATTTTTTATCTTAAGTACATAAAGAATATGGCCGGTGGAGGAATTGGCGGATATAGCCGGATGCTTCCAAATATTTATCGAGATGAAGTGAAATCCTTTTATTCGAAAGCACTGATGTCATCAATGGAGCTTGAAAAGAAAGCCTCACTGGTTGCACTGGAAAAAGGATTGGCAACACGGCCGCCATGTATTCCTTATCCAGAGAAGGTGGAATTCATCCAAAAGCAATCTTTCTTTCTTGAGGGTCTTGGCCGCAGGGGGTCACTTTCTGGAACAGAAATAACCCATCTTCATTTCAATATTGAAACCAACCAATTGGGTGCAGCACTGTCAACCGGATTTAGCCAGGCTGCAAAAACGAAAAAAGTTAAAAACTATTTCCTCAGAGGAAAGGAAATTGCCATAAAGCACCAGGGAGTCTTCCAAGATTATTTAGAAAAAAACTCGCTCCCCGTTCCTCCTGGATTCGAACAAGAAGTCACACAATCAACGGAGTCCCCTTTTTCAGAAAAGCTGATGATGTTCCATTTTAGCCTTATGATTTATGCGGGTATTGGTAACTATGGAATGGCTATCTCTGAGAGCCAAAGAAGCGACCTCGTAATCGACTACTCTCGATTAAATGCAGAGGTACTAAAATATTCCGAAGATGGAGTTAATATCATGATTGCAAATGAATGGTTAGAGCAGCCCCCGCTTTCAGTAGATCGACAATATCTTACGAAGAGCTAATTCGAGGAACCACCCAAAATGGGTGTTTTTTTTTATTCAACCGCCAATAACCTGCAGGTTGAATAACCGAGTTTGATCTATCTGCAACGGTAGAGGCAAAAATTATTGAATATATTCCCACTCACTATCCCATAGATAGAGTCGGAGTGAAACTGACTTATTTGATATGAATTCAATACCCTCAGATTCAAGCATGGACTTCTGCGTAAGGAACATTTCTTCATTCCTAAAAGCAATTTCCCCTTTGGCATTTATCACTCTATGCCAGGGAAGATTATATTTTTCTGCCATGGAATGGAGTATTCGGACAACCTGGCGAGCTGCTCCAGGACTTCCAGCGGCTTTTGCGATTTGACCATATGTCATTACTTTCCCATAAGGAATTTTTTTGATGATTGTAATTACCTTCTTTGTAAAATCTGTCATAGGGCCACCTCCTTCTGTAATAATATATCATTAAAAATCCCTGGCCTGAGAGCCAGAGATTACGACTTAGCCGAATAGGATTTGAATTTATTAATGATTCCCCAACACATCAATCCGACTAACCAGTATATCGGGAAGGAATAAATGTGTTTCCATATGATTTCTTTATATATCCCTAGATACACCATAAACGGCTCCGCAACAAAAGCCAGAAACAGGGATAACAAACCCGTAGCAATGAAAAACTTTTTAAAAGACTTACTGAATCTTTCATATAACATCATGAAAGGGATGATGACGACTCCAACGTCATAGGGATATAGCTGAGGATTCAAATATGGTGTCAGCCTTACTGGATAGGTCCAAACCATGGCATTGCTGCCGATTGAATCTAAAAAAATAGCTGTAACACCATAAAACAAACCAAATGCTGTATTTTCGATCAGTTTTGTTTTATCGACCTTAATCCACCAGATAATAGCCGGAATAATGGAAAGAATCACAAGGAACCACCATTTATATGTAAGGTAATTATTCTGCTGCCAATATTGCTTTAATACCCTATGATATTCTGCTTCAGCCTCCAATAATTCCTGCAATGAAATCGAACCTGCAACCATAAAATATTCATTCAGTTGGTGTCCTAAAGCACCAGCAATGGAAGTAAACATATAATCACACCCTTTGCAAATAGAGTGCGATTTTATGCTGCTTATTATGTAATTTCACCGTTTACTTTGCTGTTTTATTTCTTGATAGACCTTGATCAGCCGGTCCGGCGTTGCATTAGTAAAAAACGAATACACTCCTCGTGTTGTATGGAGGTAAAGGAACCCGTTCCTTCCGGACATGTTTTTAAATGAGATATCCAGAATGTCATGAAGGTAAAAAATCTCTGAAGCTGTGGTGATCCTGTCGTGATACATTCGAATGAACTGCTCATTTTCTTCATATATTTGCTCATTATCCTGAATTCTTCGCGTGACTTTCAAATAACTATGTGAACAAAGCACTAAGCACCCTCCTTCCAATTTTTGTATTCCCGGCCCTCATTATTTTACTCATGTTGTTTAGCAATGACTAATATATTTAACAATATTAGAGAGGCTTCTAGAAGAGGGGGATATTATTGAAGTGCATCGGTGAACTTTTGAATCAGGAGAAGTATCGTGCATATGGGAGAATTGCGATTATCGAGAATAAAGAGGCAATCTTAAAGGTATTTGGATTTCGAAGTCAAAAGTGGCTTGATGTATGGGATATTGATTCACGTATCCTAACCCTATTTTACAAATCCTATGAAACAGAGTTTGATTGGTTCATCGTTGTATATGATTATCCCTCTTTCTGTGCTGATCATGATATTAAGGAAGCAATTATTTGGCATGAACTCGGTCATATCGAATATCCTGTTTACGAACAAAAGGTTAATGTTGATAGTGAAATTCAGTGTGACAGCCTTGCTATTATTAATGGGCACAAAGAAGGCATCCGCAAAATCCTGAACCTTACCCTTAAGATGGCTAAAACACTTAACCATGAAATTTTAACCCAAATGACTCTGGAAAGACAAATGAAATTGTCGGGTTAAATTTTGCATTGCCCATAAACTTAAAAAGAGAGACCCGCCATCAGCGGGTCTTCTTGTCAACCAGTATTCCTTAAACCAGCAGCAACACCGCTGATTGTCAATAATACCTGGGTCAATAATTCATCCTCAGGGTCTTCATCCTTCCGAAGTTCCTTAATTAATTCCACTTGAATGAAGTTTAGCGGATCGACATATGGATTTCGCCTATGAACTGAGTCCTTGATATTCGGTGTATGATCAAGCAGCTCATCATCCTCTGTTATTAGGAGCAGGATGTTCTTGGTGCGTTCGTACTCCTCAAGAATGTTACCGAAAATCCGGTCAGCAATAAGTTTATCCTCCACCAATGTTGTATATTCCTGAGCGGTGGTTATATCGGCTTTCATCAACGCCATTTGTAGATTATCAACTGTACTGCGGAAGAAAGGCCATTCTGCGTACATTTCCTGCAATAACTTCAGGTTCTCTGGACTTTCCTGCGCAAAGGTTTGCAAGCCAGAACCAGCTGCATACCAAGCAGGAAATAGCTGCCTGCTCTGTGTCCACGCGAATACCCATGGAATAGCACGCAAGTTTTCAAATTTGCTGCTGTTTTTACGACTCATCGGCCTTGATCCAATATTGAGTTCTGCGAGCTCTTTAAGCGGGGTAGCCTGATTGAAATAAACCAGGAAATCAGGATCTTCAAAAACTAATGATTGATATTTCTTTAACGAAACAGAAGAGATTTGTTCAATCGCCTCTACCCATCTTTTATCTCGAAGGTGGCCTTGTTCCGATTCCTTCAAAACATTAGCTGCCGCCTTCATCATAGTTGATGTGGCCTGCTCCAGACTTCTGTATGCAATGTCTTTCAACAGGTAACGGGAAGAAAGAACTTCCCCTTGTTCCGTGATTTTTACCCCCTGGCCAAGGGTCTCTACTGGCTGTGAAAGAAGGCTCCTGTTCAGCGGTCCGCCTCCCCGTCCTAATGATCCGCCTCGTCCATGGAAGAACTTCAGCGCGATTTGATATTTCTCTGCCATCTCATTAATTTCAAGCTGAGCTTTGTATAGCTTCCAGTTTGCTGTCAATGTACCGCCATCTTTGCTTCCATCCGAATATCCAAGCATGATCTCCTGCTGATCTTCCATCTTCTTCAAGTGATTGCGGTATAATGGCAAATTAAATAATGTTTCCATAATCTTGGGACCTGCAGTTAAATCATCGATTGTTTCGAGAAGAGGAGCGACATTAAGATCTGTTTCCAGCGTACCGTCAGCATGGAGTCTATAGATTCCAGCTTCTTTTGCGAGTACAAGCACCTCTAGTAAATCGCTCGCAGATTGCGTCATACTTACTAAGTAAACCGAAATCGAGCGTTTTCCGAATTCTCTGTGCGCACGTTTGATCATCTGGAATACCTCGAGCATTTCCTGCGTCTCTTTAGAGTAATCCTCATGAAGCAGAAGCAATGACCGTGGATCCTCGAGAATCTTGACAAGCAATTCCTGCTTCTCCTCTTCTGATAGGGATGGATAATCCTGGGCGACTCCTACCTTTTTTAAAATTTCTGATATTGCTGCTTCGTGTTCCCCGCTGTGGTTTCGGATATCAAGTGTGGCAAGATGGAATCCGAACAGCTGAACTTGTCTGATCAATTTTTGTAAAGTTTTAAGTTCATGATTTACCGGATGATGCTTATAAACACTTCTTTTAATGACAAGAAGGTCATCGAGCATTTCTTCTGATGCTTTGTAGCCGATGTCTGATTTACCCGCTTCTTTAAGCCTTTGAATGATGACAGCGAATTTTCGTCGATACACCTCGCCTTCAACATTCCACTTTTGATCCTCCGTTAGATATTTCTCCTCATCCCTTATAACAGAATGAAGTAATTCTTCACTTACAGCTGCACGTGTATTTGAATGGCTGAATCGCTTCATCAAATCAACTAAGACAGCTTTATATTTTTTAAGTACCAGGCGTCTTTGTCTTTGCAATGTTTCCCATGTTATTTCCGGGGTTACATTTGGATTTCCATCCCTGTCCCCGCCAATCCATGATCCAAAACGTAGGAAATGCGGGACTTTCCATTCATGTTCCGGATAATGCTCCTTCAGGCTTGTTTCTACCTCTTGATGGATTTCAGGCAAGACATCGAACAATGTCTGGTCAAAATAATATAGACCATTCCTGACTTCATCGATGACCGTCGGTTTGCGGTCCCTTAGTTCATCTGTCTGCCAAAGGACAGAAACTTCATTAAATAAGCTTTCCTCGATGCCTTCTCGCTCTTTTTTGGACAGGAGCGGATTATCTAGGCTTTTAAGAATATCAGCAATCCTTTTTTGGATTTCAAGGATTGAACGCTTGGTAGCTTCTGTAGGATGTGCTGTGATGATCAATTCCAGGGAAATGGTATTGATAACATTTTGAATAATATCTGAGGATATATAATTCTCTTTTAATGAAAGGATTGCTGCTTCAATAGAGCCTGGCTGTGCGCTGATTTCAGACTTAAGCAGATAGTCGCGGCGTCTGCGGATCCGGTGATTTTGTTCCGCTGCATTGATTAAATGGAAATATACAGAAAATGCGCGGATAATGTTTTTTCTCATTGGAACAGATAAATTCTGGATTTCTGCTTTCAATGCAGAATAAGTGTCAGGGTCATTTTCATTTCTGAGTGTTTTACACATCGCCCTGATTTTTTCTACTTTTTCGAACAATTCTACCCCGCCATGATAGACAAGTATGTCCCCAAGGATGTTTCCAAGCATTTTTACATCCCTGCGCAAAGGCAAACTGCTGTCGTTTACTTCAATTCCTGATGTCATTTTTTCACCTTCCTAAAACTTGTGAGAATATTTTAAATATTAATATATCACAAAAGCAGCTATTATGTGAAATAATAAGCATATCGACTAGCATAAACTCTGATCTAACGTTGCTATATCGAAATACTTTGACAGTTTAAATACTACTATAACATTTTTCCGCCAAAATGCCCTCCTACTAAGAAAGTTGCAATTTCATTGAAGCTCTTTGTGGTTATACGTATATTTAAGAGAAGGGTTTTGCAAGGGAGACTGATATCCACTTATACGTAAACGCTCTTGGTTTTATTGACACCCTTATGACCATGTAGTGTTCTGTTGATGATCGGCACCTTATCAAGTGACAAACAAGGTCATAAGGATGCGTTTTCGGTTGATCGAGACCCTTATATGGTGACCAACACGGGTATAAGGGCGCGTTTTCGGTTGATCGGCACCCTTATGTGCTGACCAACACGGTTATAAGGGTGCATTTACAGTGGATCAGCACCCTTATGCGATGACCAACGCGGTTATAAGGGTGCATTTACAGACGATCGGCACCCTTATGTGATGACCAACACGGTTATAAGGGTGCGTTTAGGGACTATCGGCACCCTTATGTGATGACCAACACGGTTATAAGGGTGTGTTTACAGTGGATCGGCACCCTTATGTGATGACCAACACGGTTATAAGGGTGCGTTTAGGGACTATCGGCACCCTTATGCGATGACCAACACGGTTATAAGGGTGCATTTACAGACGATCGGCACCCTTATGTGCTGACCAACACGGGTATAAGGGTGCGTTTACAGTGGATCGGCACCCTTATGTGCTGACCAACACGGTTATAAGGGTGCATTTAGGGACGATCGGCACCCTTATGTGCTGACCAACACGGTTATAAGGGTGCGTTTAGGGACGATCGGCACCCTTATGTGATGACCAACGCGGTTATAAGGGCGCGTTTAGAGGCGATTGGCACCCTTATGTGATGACCAACACGGTTATAAGGGTGCGTTTAGGGACGATCGGCACCCTTATGCGGTGACCAACACGGTTATAAGGGTGCGTTTAGGAAGATCGGTACCCTTATGTGGTGACCAACACGGTTATAAGGGTGCGTTTAGGGACGATCGACACCTTTATGCGCAAGCCAACACGGGTGTGTTTGGTGTTGATGGACATCTTTATGTGTTGGCCTACTGCCTTATATGCGCCAGGTATCTTCAGCCCGATTGTCTTCATCAAACACCCCGCGGGACCCAATAAAGAAAAAAAGAGGCGACTCACAGGTCCAAATGATTCAACCTTTGAGTCAGCCTCGATAAAATCAGTGAAGGCATTAAATTAATTGGGTCAGCTTGCTTTGTCTTTTGTCTGTGGTTTTCCTGTTACAATTAATTTCATTGGCTTTAATGCTTTTGTTTTTCCAGCGAAGTTCTCAGCGACCGCAATCAGGGTATGCGTCCCATTATCCAATTTCAGTTCAGTCCTGAAGGTGCCTTCCCGTCCAGTTTTAACCGCGTTAATCAGTGTAACTTGGTTTCCGCGCTGTTCGTAAATATTGACGGTGGTTCCTGCAGCTGCTGTCCCTGCTATTAATGCCGGCTCACCTTTAACTATCATTTCTTCTAGCTCCCAAATTGGTGCTTCAGGTATATCCTGCTCTGCATCTTTAGACCACCGCAGCGCATTTACGAATATTCGTCTGCCATCCTCTGTCCAGCCATATGCCGGTCCTGACATATTGGTAACAGCAAAGGATGACATAAGCAGGTGCATATGCTGTTTGCTCCTGAAATCAAACTCGATTGAATCTCCTTTTTTCTCATTGTCGACAAATAAGCTTGATACAGGAATACCTGTATAATTTTTAAACGTCGAATATGGACTCTTAGCGGTATGAACTTTGACCATGCCATTTTCGCCAAACTTGATGCCGGCGAATATTGGATGGTTTTCCGCTCCGTCGATATAAACCGCACCTTCATTATATCCCTGCTGGTTCCTTTCAGGACTTCCCAGCACATCCCCTAGCACTGAAATAGAACCATCAGCAATGCCCCACGTCCCAGTGAAAACCAAGCTAGTTTTATGCTCATCGCTTTCCTTGATCAACTGTTCAAACTGCTCCCTGGTTCCTTTGTTCGTATTAACTAGAATGTCATCGTATTTTCCGACATGGCCGAGGATGTCCCAGCCTTTTTCTTCTGTAAAGAGCTTTTGAGCGTTTAACAACTCTGTCAACGAACCATTAACATCGCCAAGGACAGCCGCTTCAAATGCATTGATTTCCGGGTTCAATTCCAAATCTTCATTTCCAATTTCTATTTCTATTTTTTCTTTAAGATAACCCTCTGCAATAACCTCAAGTGTATAGCCACCTGGCAATAGGTCTTCAAAGAGATACTCACCTTTATCATTACTGGAGCTTTCCAATCTGAATTCCGGCTCGTCCTTTGGAACCAAAATTAATTTTGCACCAGCTACTGTACCTTTACCTTTCTTGTCGGTGATGATTCCTCTTAGATTCGATCCCTCAATCGCTTCTAGTGTAAAACTGACTTCGACACTGTTTCCAAGTTCCTGGATTCGTGCTGGCTTTGTTTGTTCTATAAATCCTCTTGCCAGTACCTTCAAGTTATACTCACCTACGCCAATCCCAAACTTATACTGTCCAGCGGGATTGGTTGTTGTTTTATAGCTTGTTCCCTCAATGGAAACGAAAGCACCTGCAATCGGCTTGCCTTGACTGTCTCTGACTTCTCCCTTGATTTCCCCTTGACTTGCGGTCAATGCATAATCAATCGAATTCAAGTACACTTTTTTTGCACTATCCGTCCAACGATCATTTGGATTTCCATAAGAACCGATATGGAGGGCGGACAGAAGGATGTGGACACTATTCGAAGAACTGAACCTATAACCAATAGTGCTTCCCAGTTCTCCTTTTTCAGGATTTGTCAATGATGCCAGCGTGGTTCCGCTATAATTTTTATAGACTGAATACTGTACAGCCCCTTTTGAATTCAAGAGGAATGGAACTTCTTCTCCTTTGTTGAATCCTTTCAAGATCGGGTGGTTTTCGTTTACTTTTAAATTGATTTGTTTATCCGCATAACTTTTCACAAGGGCTTCCGGATCACCATAGGCTTCACTCAAATCTTCTATTGTCCCCCCGTAATTTGCCGTAAAAATCATGCTGACTTCATTTTCATTTGCTTTTTCAACCATTGCCTTAAAGGTATCTTCTTTCATGGAATAAGAAGTGTCATTCACAATGACTAGTTTGTAATTTTGCAGCTGTTCTATCAGACTTTCATATTCCGCATATGGATAGAAATCAAAATCATATCCATTAGCCTCAAGGAATGGCAAAATCCTATCCTTCTGATAAGGGTTGGCAAGAACCGCTATTTTTTCAGAAACAACCATTGGGATATTAAGATATGACTTCTGCCCCGCAGTAATTTCGACTGACTGGTATATTGGCTTGTAGCCTGAAGCTATGACTCTTATTTCATAGCTTCCTTGAGGAAGTGTCGCCTTGAAACTTCCTTCCTCATTTGACTTCACTGTTACAGGAGTGCCAACTACTTCAACACTTGCCCCTTCAATCGTATCTTTCGTTGAAGAATCGATAACTTTCCCAGCAAGTATACCTGAGTCGACTGATTTGACAGTAAATTCTTCTGCCAGCGCTTTGCCTTTATTTATCGTGACTTTAAAATCTTCTGCTTCGTGCCCATAGGCTTGAACTGTAAGGGTATAAGTTCCTTCGTCAAGAGCGGCAAAGAATTTTCCCTTGTCATCGGTTTGATAGGTTTTGCCTGTTTCTTTCACCTTGACCGCAGCTATAATAGGTCCGTTTTCATTACTGACAGATCCATGGAGTTCGCCTACAAGAGCCTCTTTTTCATCCAATGCCCAATTCAGTGCATTATCCAATAGCTGCTCCCTGGCACGATCAAAAGAATCATTAGGCTTGAAAACATGGCTGATTGTCATATTTGCGAGCAGGATTTCGACTGAATCGGTTGTTCTGCCCTTGTACGCGACCATACTGCCTTTCTCACCTGTTACATTATGTGAGAAATCCACAACAGTCTTTCCTGAATAGCCATCAAATCCATAGTAGTAGCCTGACTTGCCAGGAATTTCAATTGTATCTCCAGGTTTGAATCCTTTTGTCAAAGGATGTTCACCGAGAATCTTTCCTTGTGCTCCCGCTTTGTTATTATGTTCAAAAATCGTTTTAGGATCTTGATTGAACTCGTTCAAATAACGAATTGAACCACGACCGCCTGCCTGCCCGGTCCAGATCACTGATATTCGTTTTTCATCCAAAGCTTTTTGGAATGCCAGAAAATCTTCCTGGGAAGGTACAAGGCTTGGTGCATAATCTGAGTTGGCAAAAATAACATCGAGTTTATCCAACTTGTCTATATCTTGATAATTAAGGTATAAAACCTTGTAGCCTCTTTCCTCAAGATATTGTTTATATGTTGTTCCTGAGGCGGTAAGATCTCCGATTACTCCAACTGTGGGCGATGGTCGTAATTTTACATTCAAGGAGACTTTTTGATTATTTGAAACTTTCACGGTGACATCCTGACGTACATACCCTTCCTTTTCAATCCTTGCTGTATATTCACCCGGCTCGATTTTTGGAAGTGTATACTGCCCTTGTATGTTTGTCATCGCTTCTCTTGGTTTTCCAAGAAGGTTGATTTTGGCATCCTCAATCGCATTTCCATCCTGCGAATTTTCAACAGTTCCGGAAATTGTCCCGGCAACGTCAGAAACTGCAAGTTGTATATTTTTCGGTTCACCATCAACCTCAGCATCCGCTTTTATCGTTTTGGATGCATATCCATACGCAGTAATTTCTATATCGTACTCACCAGTTAACAGCGCGATTGAAAAGCTGCCATCCTCACTGCTCGACTGTGTTTGGAACGGTTGTCCCTTTACCTTGATATCTGCCCTTAGGGGATTGCCTTGTTCATCGACAACTGTTCCGCTGATCACCGGGTATTTGACGTTTGCTGCCCATATTACCGAGTTGATGAGAAGCTGTTTGCCTTCCTCTGTATAATCCTTTGAGCCATGGTAATAGCCAAAGCCATGGCCACTCATCAACAATTCAACGCTTCCGGCTGTTCTAGGCTTGTAAGCGATACCTAGACCATGGATCGCATCCGATCCTTCGTGTTTGATTTCCGCAAGCGGATAGCCGCTGTAGTCTTTAAAGTATCCAATATAGCTGGCAGCTGGAGACAGGATTTCTACATGTTCCCCTGCCTTTACTCCATTAAAGATTGGATGTTCTTCGAGAATCTTATATTGCGCGGCTTCTGTTGTTTTCCTGATCGTTTTCAATTCTTTTGGGTCATTCCTGTAATTCACAAGCTGTTTTATTCCTCCACCCCAGACGGCATCTCCAAAAATCAGGCTGGTCTGTGCTTTGTCAGCAGCAGCGAGCACCTCATCATTGATTACAGATGTACTTGGGTCGTTGAAGAAAATTACGTCAAACTCAGCCATTCTCTTCACTAGATCAACTGGCTGCACATCTTTGACGCCTACCCCGATGTCTTTAAATAGAGCCTTAAAGTTTTTCTCTGAGGAATAATAATCACCTACAACCCCAACAGAAGGCATAGGATTTAGCTTAAGATCCAGCTCTCCAGTATGGCGTGCTATATCAATACTTTGCTTACTGGTGATGTATCCTTCCTTGCTAAAAGTAATTACATGGTTTTCTTCCTCGAGGCCGGAAATCTCATATCGTCCATTCGCTGCGGTTTTTACATCAGCTACCATTTCTCCTGCTTTATTTTTCACTGCAATATTGACATCTGAAAGCTCCGTTCCAGAAATATTATCTTTGACAATACCTGTAAGAGTGCCTTTCTCTGATTCACCAAGTGTAATTTGAATGGATGCCGGCAGCCCTTTTTCCACTTCGACTGTCTCTGTCCTGGATCCCAAACCGTTCCCACGCACCTCTAGCTTAAAGGTTCCTTCATCATGGTAAAAGGTAAAGCTTCCATTTGCATCAGCTTCCGCTTTGACTCCTGTCTCTAAGACTTCAATGGACGCTGCGACTGGATCTCCTGCTGAATTAACTACTTTACCAGTGATTTTTCCATATTTGGCGTTATATAAATAGTCAATGCTGTTGAACAAAATCTGCTGCTGTCCACGCAGCCAGCCTTTTGAAGATTCCCATGGCACTGTTGCATGGCTTGATAATAATAAATGCGCACTTGCCTCCGAGACTGCGTTGTAGGCTATACCTGAGCCTGCAAACCCCAGGTCAGTGGTGCCAATTTTACCGATTGTTCTGCCCGTATACTGATTAATCCAGGCAAAATCCGCGTTATTTTCCAATACATTGATTCTGTCACCACGCTGATACCCCTTGAAGATCGGATGTTCAGCCTCCACCTGTACTCTGACCTCTCCTCCATCGTAATCATGGCCAAGCTCTTTTGGATTGTTGAAGTAATCTTTCAAATGGTGAATGGACCCATAGTTTGAGCCCCACTGGTCAGTAAATATGATGCTGACATTATTGGTTTTAGCTTTTTCTACCAACTCTTTAAACTGGTTTTCAGAAGGTTTGGCACCATCTGACCCATAGCCGCCATTTAAGTAGAGTACTTGATAACGGCCAATATCTTCAGCCAAATCCCATTCCCGTTCTTCCGCGGTATAGCCATTTACATTGAGCAAAGTCGTGATTTCACTTTTATAATCATTTAAGACCGCAATATCCATTGGCTTCAGATCGATGGTTAGATCTGTTTTTCCATTGGCTTGAACAATGATTTCCCTGCTTTCAGCTTTATATCCTTTTACTGAGATTGTTGCAAAATAGGTCCCTTCAAACAACTCTTCTCCTGAAAATACACCTCTGCTGTCTGTTTTACCCTTCACTGGTGATTCTCTCAGTTCAATCTCGGCCCCTTCTACTGGCCTTCCTGTCCGCTGATCTTTAACCAGAATGGAGAAAGAACCTTTAGCTGCATCTTCAAGGACATAGTTTTTCGTAAAAACATAGCCTGATGAAAACGTAAGCTGTTCGGTAATTTGTTTTTTACCATAGGATGCAACCCGGACTTTATAATCGCCTGGTGTATTTTTAAGTAAAAAGCTCCCGTTATCGTCAGTCTCAACTGAATCCCCAGTGCGGACCACGCTTACAGAACCCTTAACCGTATTTCCACTCGTATCTTTTAGTCTGCCCTGGAAAAGGCCAGGAGATTGATAGCTTTGCACACCGGTCTGGTAAGGTACTAAAACCTGTCCCGGAAGAATCGGAATACCAGAATTACTGTAAACTGGCAAGCTGAAATCCTTTAACCTTTCACCGGTATATACATCCAAAATTGATAGGTTCCCGCTTGTTCCCGCAAAGAATAAAAGTCCGTTTGCTGAAACAGTTCCATTGTTCATCGTAGTTCCTACAGAGCGATTATTCCAGAGTTCCTGGCCAGTCTTCGCATTGAATGCGCGCAAGGCTGGCTGAACAGCTGACCCGATTACAACTATATTTTCATAAATGACAGGAGACCCTGCCTGAGTATCGCCGATTTCAGCAGCTTTCCATTTTTCTTTACCCGTTTTCGCGTCGAAAGCATAGAGAGTACCGGCTTCTGTATTGAAATTGGTGCCAGTCACATAAAGTGTCCCCTTGTCGTACACCGGTTTGGAAGCAATACCTTCATTATCTAAAGTTTTACTCCATACCTCGGTTCCGTCTTCGATACTGAGCCCTCTCAATTTCTGGTTGTCATAGCTTCCTATAAATAACATTCCTTCGCCAGCAGTTGGTCCAAAATAGGCAGGGCCACCAAGTTCAACACTCCATTTCTTCTCACCAGTGTCTGCATTCAATGCAATCAGCTTTGCATTTTCAGATAGATCGGATCCTATGAATACTGTCCCATTAATGTATAGTGGAGATTCATAGACTCCTAGTGCCCCGGTATGTACCGTCCATACAATGCTGCCAGATTTTAAATCAAGGGCATAAACCTTACCGTCTTGCCCACCCGAAAGATAGATTTTGTCTCCTTCGATCGTTGGTGAAGACCTATTAGTGCTTCCAACTTTTACGGCCCATTGCTCTTTTCCTGTTACAGTGCTCACCGAAATGACATATCCGCTCTCAGTAACCAGAATCATTATCCCGTTTGAAGCGGCAGGTGTGGAAAATAAGATTTTCCCTTTACCTGTTGTATTATAATTCCATCCCTCTTCTAATAAATCCACGTCTATAGCATTTCCTGATACAGCATTCCGGTGTATATTCCCGTTCGCCAACTCCCAGCCTTTATTTGGCTGTGAAGAATTCGCTTTTACCACCATTTCAAGGTTGGTATCCTTACTGACATTTATTTCTTTTGCCAAACCGGTTATTCCTTCTCCGGACACTTGCAGAACATATTCTCCCAAAGGCAGATTTCTTATTTCAAATTTGCCTTCGGAATCTGTGCGATATGAGGATAGAGGTGTCCCTTTTACCCTTATAAAAGCAAAAGGAATACCCTTTCCGGATTCATCCTTTACACTGCCTATTAAAGTAAACATATGAGCATCTTCCAATACCCAGTTCACTGTTTGTGTTTCGCCCTTTTTCACTACTATTGTGGACTCAAAATCCTTATATCCAAAGGAAGTCATTTTAATCCTGTGGCTGCCTTCCCTGATCTTGAATTTAAAATCCCCTTCTTTGCTAATGTCATATGATAGGCCTTCTTCTCTTATTTCAAGTTTTCCTGCAAGTGGCTTTCCATCTTTATTTGTCACTCTGCCGGCCAGTTCCCCGGCGAATGCAGCTTCTGTGACTGCCTGGTATATGTTCATGATTCCGCTGCCATAGGAATCATTAGGCAATTTCCCCATATGTGGCTCTTTTCTGCTGGTCTGCTTAAGTGTTTCTTTAATCTCCTCCACTGTCAGGCTGGGATTCGCCTGCAACAATAGTGCTACCGCGCCTGTGACATGGGGAGTTGCCATTGAAGTGCCACTGATTGTATTATATTTTCCTTGATTCTTTTTGGCTGGCCATGCTGAATAAATCCTGTGGCCAGGTGCAGAGATATCAGGTTTAATCAGACGTTGCTCATTTCCAGTTTGATCTTTCCAGAAAACAGGCCCACGACTTGAAAAATAGGCTGTTTGGTCATAGATATCTGTTGCCCCTACTGCAAATGTTTCTGGGAAGCTTCCCGGGGAACCAATTGTTTGTGAACCAGGACCATCGTTTCCAGCAGCGAAAGCAGGGAATATCCCAGCAGAAACCCATGCTTTTACATCTTCATAGAATTCCAGATTATACGTATTGGAATTTCCCCATGAATTATTGACTACGTGCGGGGCCTTTGAAGGATCCCCTCCTGGAGCCAGGAACCATTGAAATGCCTGGTGGATTGCTGATAAGCTTGTAGACCCGCCATCGTTAAAGATTTTGGCTGCAATCCATTCTGCTTCAGGAGCTACCCCAATCGGCTCTCCGGCACCACCGCCAACCGCTGTTCCCGCAACATGGGTCCCATGACCATTCCCATCATTTGGCGTTTTATAGCCCTGTCCCGATAGGTCAATCCAAGAATATTGATGATTGCCATCACGACCGCGGTAGTTCTGCCTGAGGGTTTCGTGGTTTCCATCCACGCCGGAGTCCATAATGCCGACAACTATGCCCTCCCCTTTCAACCCATACTGTCCCCAAACTTTTGGAGCAAAGATTTTTTCCAGTCCCCATTCTGGCAATCGAGGAGGAGCCTCTTCCTCGGTCACCTCTGGGAGACTGAGAGTTTTATCAAGAGTGATTTGTGCAATATCATCACGCTTCTTCAATTCATTCAGTGCTTCCTTTGTTAAGGAAGCACTGATTCCATTAATAATCCAGAGTGAATCCTTTTTTTTGGCTTCTCCCTTTGTTTCTAAAACATCAAGTGCTTTTTTGATTCCTTTTTGAGAGTTATTCGCTTTTTCTATGAGGTGGTCCTGGATGGTATTGATTTTTGCAGCGCGGTTTTTCATTGCTTTTACCTGTGGAAATATCTCTTGGAGGTTTGGCTCGTCTTTCATCCTGATTATGACATCTACTTCTTTTTCCTTCTCAAAGGCATTAAGGAGAGCTGCTTCTTCTTTCACTTCAGCTGTTGGTTCTTCTTTTCCCTTCAAAGGTGGAGGTTTAATTCCCAATCCATACAAAAGGTTTGTCAACCCTTCATTTCCTTCGGTTGTTTCTTGAACTTCTGTTTCTCCGGAAGCATATTTCTGCTCCCGCTTTTTCTCAACAACTAGCTCTTCTTCCGAAAAACTCTTTGGCTTCTGTTCGGCGGCAGATGACATTGAAGATGAAAAGGATGAAAAAATCATTAACATTGCAAGTAACACGGCCGAAGTCTGTTTTACAATTTTCTTCGTTCTTCTTCGCAATTTTCTTGCACCCCCAGTAAATTAGATTAACGAAGAAATACTGCAAAATTTTGTAAAAACCTTTAAATTTATAGAATATTTTTACAATTCTGATAAAAATACCTCTTAAGCATTACTAGACTGTATTTCTCTTTATTACTTTCAGCTGATAGAGAATAATTCTGCTGGCTATTTAGTCGCAGATCCTGTAAAAGGGCTATACTATCTCTTTATTCTGATATACCTGTCCAATCCTTTTTACCCTTACACGCATATACATATAAAAAAATTTTCGGCCATTTCACTCTTTAATTAAGGCCATGGGAAAAAGGTTGTGATAAAATGATTATTTTTGTCAGTGATTTACATCTGATGGATGGTACTGCGGGGAAGCATCAGCTTGAAGTCGAACTTTTCAAGGATACTTTTGAGGAGCTTGGCAGGCAAGCATATGCTGCTATCAGTCACTTACCTGAAAAAGACCAGGATATTAAAATTGTTCTTTTAGGAGATATTTTTGATGTGATCCGGACGGAAAGATGGTTTCTTGAAAAGAATAAAAATAAACAAATCAAGGGTCCATTGAAAGAGCGGCCATGGGGTAATTCTGGAGATAAAAAGACAGAATTAATTGCTTTGGATATTCTAGGTAATATCATCAAAAAAAATAAAGAAATACTTTCTATCCTATCGGGACGGGAGTGGCAAAATCTCGGTTTTCCTAAGAAGCCAGAAGTCATCTATATACCTGGCAACCACGATCGTTTATGTAACGTTTATCCCTCTATGAGAAAATTGGTAAGTGAAGAACTCGATATAAAAGGTTCCGCTTATCATTATCCGTTTCAAAACTATTATTTGAACTTAGAGCATGGTCTATTTGCCCGCCATGGTCACGAATGGGACCCGTTTAATTTTGAAGGGGACCACCTAAACGTACAGAGTTACAACCAGATTCCAATAGGAGATGTGATTGCAGCGGAGATTGCATCAAAACTTCCTATTGTAGTTGAAAAGAAGCTAAAAGAAATAAACCTGCCAGAGGAAGATATCAATCAAATATGCAATAATTTCAGGAATTTATTTGATGTCCGTCCAATGTCTGCAATTGTCCCATGGCTGTCATACCAAGTAAAAAGGTACGATCAATATGGAATCATTGTTCAGAACGCTATCAATGCGGCTTTCAGGCAAGTTGGAGAAGAATTTATGGATATTCCCTTTGTTAAGGGCTGGATTAAGAAACATGACAGGTTCTGGAATCCTCTCGACAATGGGGATAAGGTTCAACTGCTTGGAAGCTTGCTCAAAACATTTGATATAACAAACGCCGAATGGAAGCTAAAACTTTTTGACCTATGGGATTCACTCAAGGAACAATGGACCGACAATAGATATGTGGCTGGAGCAAAAAAAGATTTGCAAGCATTGCCTCTAAATATTCAATATGTACTCTATGGCCATACTCATGATCCATATAAACAAACTATCGACATTATTAATGGGCGAAAACAATCAAGCCAAAAAGAAAGAACCTATTTAAATACAGGAACATGGAGGCCCGGTTATCAACAATCCCTATCAGAAACGGGTTTTTCAAAGTGGAATAACCTTACTTATACAATCATATATAAGCAGGGGGAAATATTCGCTGGCAGCCCTGTAAAGAATCCTGTATTCGAATACTGGACGGGTACGATCAATAAATAAGATATTTGATATACTAAATCTTTTAATTAAGACCATTAAAACGGTCTTTCGTTTTTATCAGCTGGTCACGAGAATTAAAAGCTTAATTATCTCGTTATTGATGATTCAAGCAAACAATTAATCAACAGGTACCACTTCCGCATTACAAGTTCTCTCGTAGAATTCTATTGGTCCTGCACTGTCAATTATTACTTCTCTATACCCCTTCACCTTCATTTCACCAAGGCAGGAATGGAGCAGTGATTGCCCTATCCCCTCGGATCTTCTATTAAGTGCGACACCCATCGGCCCGAAGTGTCCATTCGGATTATAGGCTGCAAATCCAACTATACTCCCGGATGAATCTGTAGCTATAAAGATAGGGATAAGAGTTTTTGATAAGGAAATTTTAATAGAATCAGTCCAATTCCCCTTGAATTCTCCTTCAATAAACCGGATTAAATTTTCAGTATCCTTCTTAACAACTTTCCTAATATTTCTGAAGGGTAAATCAGGGGTAAAATAAGCTGAAAGGTCCATCAACATATCTCTAGATACAACTGCAATGTCCATCAGGGCTTTATTTTGCTCCTGCGTCAAAAGCCCGGAAGTCATCCCCGTTTTGATTAATGCCTTTATAACATGTCCCTCATTCAAATAAACTTGCTTATAAGAGTGCATATAACTGACAGAGACATCCAGCACTCTTTTCGTCGAGCAGGTCACATGGGTATGGAAGGGTTCACTAACAACTCCACAGGAAGTCTCCTTTTCGGGATTTATTGAATTACGTAAAGAAGCGACTTCTATTCCGCTTTTTACCCTTGCCTCTTTGACAGGAAATGAGCCATCGTCCATACAGCCAATTAACAAGTGTTCCGGCATTAAAGACAAGCATTTTGTTTTGTCACGTTCCATCAAAGCAATATCCCATGCCCTGGACATTTGTTTTGTAAGCTTGATATTCTTAAAGTCCAAGAGCCTCTCCCCCTAATCGTTGAAGTCTTGTGGAATTACTTAAATTTAGCTATTAGCCTCATAATCCCTATGTCTAGTGGTAACCCTATGCACTTGCCTTAAATTCCTCATCCCTGCTTCTAATAGTTGAGTAACTGTGAAGTGCCATTCCAACCATGATGGCTATGATGCCGAGCCATGATAAGGGTGCTGGAAAGGGCATGGATAAGATGAAAAATTCGCCTGCTAAAGCGAAGAGGACCTCCATTGACTGGGTTGCCTCAACCGCAGCAAGCCTAGTCATGTTCCCCCTGACTAAATCCGTCGCCTTGAAAAACAATAAAGTTGCGATCACACCTGAAGTAATAGCTACCAAAAGAGATTGAATACTTTGGCTCATTGATGGAGCACCCTCTGTCACATAACCATATAAAGCCAGAATGATCCAAAATGGCAGGCTGGCCAGTGTCATGCCTAGAACACGCTGAAAGACATCAAGACTGCCATTCGTTATCTCCATCATTTTTCTATTTCCTAATGGATAAGCAAATGATGCAATCAAGACCGGGATGACTCCAAGCAAAACCATGCCGACTGATATGTGCCTTGCATGTTCAAATTGCATAAGCATGATGCCCAATAATATGACAACCGACATTCCAAGTCCCTTAAAAGGTATTTTTCCTCGAACAGATACTGTGCCCTCATTAGTCTGTTTGGTCTCAAAAAACAAGGGACTAAGAAAAGCACCGGAAATAATCGTTATTTGCCATGTTCCTGCAATGAGCCATCCGGGTGAAAAAGCAGCAGCATAAGTAAGCGGTGCGTAAAAGAGGACAAAACCAACAAAACTCCATAGCAGCCATGGGTATGGATTACGAAATAGTGTGTGGATTAAAGGTTTTAAGTTCTTCCTAATCGCAACTATTGCCACTAGAAACGGGACCATGAATATATACCTTAATGACGCACTCCATATCCAGCTTCCGCCTGATAATTCCATTGACTGATTCAAGACAAAAGTAAATGCAAAAAAGAAAGAAGCTAAAACTCCTAATAAGATTGGACCCATTCTTTCACTTCCCATTTATTGTTCGAGTTCCTTGTCAATATATCATACTATTAAACGCCAGGTTCTTCCATATTCAAAAAGACACCTGGTATCCAGGTGTCTAGCTTGCCATTGGTTTTACTGTTCATAGTTTATTTGATTTGGTTTATCATATGTTACATACGTTCCTGCAATAAAATCATGAATCGCTCGCTTATCCTGACGCAGTCCCACCATGAACGCGCTGACGATAATACCAATCCCTAATGTCAAAATATAAACAAGTCCAGCGACAATTGTACGCATGAGCATTGTTCCATAGCCAAGTTTTTCCCCGTTGACCTTGGCAATTCTCACACCGACAATTTTCTTTCCTATGGTATAACCTGACCATAAAACAGGAACAAGTACTGTGTATAACAGATTCAATGTCGAAGTAAATGTGTTATCTTCTGCATTACCTGTTATAAAGTAGCTGATGACCGAGAGTGGTACCCCGATGATTAATGCGTCCAAAATTGCAGCACCAAATCTTACCCAAAATCCTGCTGGTCTGTTCAAAAAAATCCCCTCCTGGATGTAAATAAATCTGTAACTTCCATCCTGCTGAAATGTCTTCGGCATTCTCGCAGGCATACCTAATTATACTTAATCCAAACAAGGCTTATTTATTCTTAATTTTGTTTTTTTTGCCCTGCCCGCATTTACAACGAAAATCTGTCTGCTTTTTTGGTACTCTTTCTAGAATAAAGGAAAATCTTTATGAATGGAAGAGGAAATTTAGTAAATTTATCCTTTTTTATTCACTTTCAAAATCCATGTGCGAATGATTCGCAAAGCCTAAGATCCATACAAGGCTTTCCTTAAAGGGGTGGTTACACCACGATAATAAAATACATTATTGGAACACAAATTTTATATGCACTGCATCAAATATCCCTATCCGGGCAGCTTAAACAACTCAGTTTCTTGCATCTCCCGTGTTAATTTAAATGTCTTGTTTTCTTTTAAGATACTGTTCGACTAAGTCATTCAGCCTGTCCAGATGAAACGCGTAGTCATATATAGCTGCTCCTATGATCGCAAGGCGCAGCCTGTCGCTACGTTCCATTGACTTATCCTCCATGATTGACTCAAGAAAAACACCGCTGGAATGGACAATACGTTCCACTTGAAGTTCCTTAACTTTGCCTGAATATTTCAGCAATATCATTTCATGATATTGAATCAGTTCCTCTAATTGGTCATCAAATTGATTGGTTTCTTCCTGCTGCGGCCGGCTCTGGAAGAAATGGTCCTCGACGATATCCAGCAGCCTTAATCCATGGCGCAGACAGGAAAGCATTTGTTTAAACACTACCAGCTCCCTGACATCCAGGGGTTTCACTTTTGATATTTTCTCTCTTTCCTCATCGAGTATTTTGTAAAGCTCTTCTAACTTGACAATATCTTTCCGCAGTTGATTCCATTGAGTTTGAAAGGTTTTTTCGGTAAGTTCATTGGATATAGCAGTCCGCATAAGCAATGATAATGTTTTAAAACTGCTATCCATTTTCTCATTGAAATTTTTATTGAAATTTGGCGGTGACACAGCAAGGTTTACTAGAAAAGCAGAACCCATTCCTACAAGGACGATTACAAACTTGTTGGCAGCTGCAATAATCCCCTCGAATTCTTGGGAACTCATCATGACCAACACCGTAATAAGAGTTAAGGATATGGAACTTTCCATTTTAAGCTTCAGGCCAATGATAATCACGACAACTGTCACGAGACCGATGACAATAGGATTATTCCCAAATAAATAAATAGAGGCTACGGCAATGATAGCACCGAGCGAATTGGCCTGAAACTGTTCTAATACTTGTTTCCAGGACCTATAAATCGACGGCTGTATCGTAAAGGTGGCTGCGATTGCAGCAAAGACTGGCGGCTCTAATCCCAGCCATGTTGTTATGTATAAGGCGAGCGCTACTGCGACACCTGTTTTTAATACTCTTGGACCAAGGGTAATCATCTTTAATCCACTCTCTCTCGCAGGAAAATCCATCTATTCTATCATAACCTTCATAGGTAGAATAAAACCTTTTTCAGGTTTGACACTCTCTTAAAACAATCATATTTTAGCATGAAAAAGGTTATCCTTCCCTTTTGCGGGAAATAATATTCTAGCAGCTTTTAAAAAGGTGGGAACTATAATGATCACATTAAATCGAAATCATGACCCGAGGAAAAATGCTGAGCTTATTTCACAAATATCGAAAAAAAACCTAAAAATAGATGAAATGGTCAGAGAAACTAATGAGTTATTCAGAGAAGCGAGCGAGGATTACGGCGAGATTATAAATAATTCAAACCAAGGTATATCTTCTTTTTTTAATAATTTTGGAGCCAATTTACGGAGAATTTTTCAAACTAAATCTGCTTTCGATAACCAAGTTCAATATGATACCATCGTTGATAAAAATGGAAATGTATATCCAGAATGGATGGGGAAATTGAATGAGGAGTATAAACATCTTATAAGAGAGCTGAATCGAGAAGTCAATATTGAAGATTTCGGAGCTATAGGAGATGGAAAGACAGATTGTACCGAAGCTTTCAGAATGGCTCTTCGTCATGGACGTGTAAAAGTTCATGTTCCGGAAGGGATATTTATCGTGAGAGAGATAAAACTTCCTTCCTTCACCAGCCTGCTAGGCGCGGGAAAAGGCAAAACGATCATCAAGCTCCATGATTCTGCCCCTAAAGGAAAAAGGATTATAACCAATAAAAATCACCGAACGGGAAACCGTAATATTTATGTTAGCGGAATGACGCTGGACTGGAACGTTGGCCGGTTGGGAAATGTGGAAAAAACAAGCACCTGGGGTAATCATTCCAGCTGCCTGTTGTATGCTAATGTAAAATACGGCTGGGTAAAAAATGTAGAGGGTATCAACCCGGGGCTTCATTGCTTTGATATATCGTCACCTCTATATAATTACTATGGAGATGGTTACCGTGCTCGCGGAGGCAGTCAATATATCTGGCTGGATAATCTCATTGGATATGGTTTCGGGGATGACGGTATTACCACTCATCATAGCGATAATATATTCATTTCAAACTGCCATATGAGTGATCCAAGTGGACGAGCCCATAAAAAAGGTTTTTCTAACTCCAACGGAATCGAAATAGATGATGGTTCACGGAATGTATGGTTATTGAACAACTCATCTGCAAGATGTTTTGGCGGCGTTGAAATCAAGGCTCACCACACTTCTTCAGCAGCTAATAATGTTGTCATAATAGGGCATCTTTCGGTTAACGACAATCGGTCGTATAATTTTCGGCATATAGGCCATCACAAGGAGAATGATCCGGAATCGAAAACAGCCATCAATATAATGGCAGCCAATATAATCTCTATTTACCCTGTCCATTCAGAACTATATGCCAACTCCTCACCCAGAGCAATGGTTGTGTCTGCCTATAAAAACGTAGCCGTTAACAATTTTACGGCAATCGGTGACCCATCATATGAATATAACGGCGAACCCGCAATAGCAATCCAGTACCGTGCCCGTAATGTCATATTCAAAAATGTAGAACTAAGAGGCTTTACAACCGCAGGTGTGGACATCAAAGTTTTCGGAGGGAACAACCACGCTGATAATATTAAAATTCGAAATGTGGTGGCAACACATTCGGCTCCTAAAGCAATAGAAATTGGGAATGGTGTGGAAAAATCGGCAGTGGAAAAGGTTTTTGCCGAAGGAATAAATGGCAAGACGGTCGTAAAGATCGCGGATAGTAAAGCCATCGTGAAGGACATTCAATCAAAGGGTTTTAAGCAAAATATATCAAGCCACCCCATAACCAAGAACTTTGTATGACTTTTTGTCTTAAAAATACAGGAAAGGAAGCAGAAAAAATCTGCTTCCTTTTTCAAGATAGCACCCATTTTTGAATGGCCTGTGCCACTCCACTTTCATCGTTCGTACCTGTAATATCGTCTGCCGCTTCCTTGACAGTCTCCTGTGCATTTCCCATTGCGATTCCCAATCCTGCCTCAGTAATCATGGCAATATCATTCAGGCTGTCCCCAACAGCCATCACGTTTTCCATTGAAATCCCCAGCAGGCTGCACACTTTTTGCAAGCCTTTTGCCTTATTAATCCCTAAGGCATTGACTTCAATATTTTTCAGACTGGAATTGCTTATTTCAAATAAACCTTTATTTCTTAACTCTTTCAATATACTTTCTCTAATATCATCCTCTTCGATATAAAAACCAAATTTCAGCCATTTTTGTGAAGACAAATCCTCAGGCATTTTATTTCGCCAAACGTCTTCACTGCTAGTAGCCCAATATCCAGTCTTATGTTTCCTGGAAAGATCATACATCCACTGTATATGGTTCGTTTCCACGGGATTAATATCAATCAGCTCACCGTTTGGCCCCCAGATTTCCCCGCCGTTTACAGTCACGAGATATGAAGACAACTCCAGGGATAAGACATAATCCCTTGCTGTTTTAAGACTCCTGCCTGTACTGAGAACCACAGCCAAGCCTTTTTTTTCTGCTTCCTTAATTGCCCGTCTGTTTTTTTCTGAAACCTCGTGTTGCCCATTCAGGAGCGTTCCGTCCATATCGAGTGCAATTAGTTTGATATCCAGTTCTTTTCTTTTCAAACCCATCCTCCTAAAATGTGCATTAATTTTTGCCATTGATTGTATCAATTGCCTGTTTCACTGTAGCGAAGGTATTGATTCTCGAAAAGTCCACTCCACCTTCCACAGCAGCCTGTGCAAGTTCAGGCCTCATGCCGGTAGCAAATGAGTCCACTCCCAACAGGCGCAAAACATTATGAATATCGAAAATATGCCTGGCAATCGCAGCATCGATTGATACGATTCCTGAAAAGTCAATGATTAATGATTGAACCTTCTGCTGTGCAACAAGAGGGATTGCACGTTCCATAATCAGCCTTGCTCGATCATGGTCCATTTTTCCAACTAATGGCAATACCGCCACGTTTTCCTGAACCGGAACAACTGGTGCCGATAAAATATCGACTTCATCCTGAACTTCCTTCATCAGTTTCGACGCTTGTCTTTCAAAAGCAAACACCGTTTCATTTATGCTGATATCAAGCATATTGTTTACTTTTTTATTGATCCTGATTAAATCTTTTGTATCCACGCCATTTTTAAGACTGATCTCCGCCATCTTATCAATGAACACTAATCTTGTGGGAGGGTACCGGAGCAGGATGTCAGAAATCATTCCGCCTCTAGCAGCTTCCCGCTCTCCATTTTCCTTGCTCCATTCAATCAATCCTTGTGACGGAGTTTCATCACCATTCCTAATAGAGTCTCCAAGAAATCTGAGATATTCAGTATAAACAATAATTGCCTGGTCAACTTCCTGTTTCGGTATCTCGACACTAATTATTTCAAGTATCGAACCTACCATTTCCTTTGCGATGGTTTTGGCATTTTGTTGTAATTCACTTGCTACCACAGCTGTTGGATCCACAAAGGTCACTTCCTTTTCATGATAATCAAAGGCTAATACTTACTAACAATAGAATACACTTAAAGAATAAAATAATCTCTTTTTAATCTTCTAATTCCTTTTGATATCAGAAAATAACTCAGTAGACCTAGTTATTTAGTACCCGCTCAGCATAACGTCTGGCACATCCTTATGACACCATTCAATACTCCTTTGAAATGCGGGTCAATTCAAAGAATTCTTTTTCCGGCTTCATCCATTTTGTTCCTTTTTCAGAAAGGAAATATATCCCCTTTTCGAGGTCATAATAGACAGTAATTTTCATTGTATTAAATTGGATGGCGCTTTTTTCTTTATAGTCAATCTGCTGATTATCAGCTTCTGTTGCTGAATTGATCATTTCTGTAATTCGATCAATTGTATTCTTGTCAGTCATCATAAAACAGTCCTGGCTTCTGTCCGGCTGTTCATTTATACAAATTTCTGATACTTCCGTCTCAATCCAGGGAGCAGCTTTTAATGGCTCTGTTCTATCGTAGGTGACTTCTGTCTGGTCCGTATTTTTGTAGTATGCTCCTCTAATTGTCAGTATCCAATCTTTCCCCTCTTTTTCCCAGCTTGATATGAAGCCAGCTCCATCCTCGGAGGAATCAGGAGACGATTGCTGCATGTTTAAACTCCACCCATTGTCAGGGAGTTCCAGATTATAAAACCGCATGATGTCTGCCCAATGATCACCCTTTATTTTATAAACGGGGCTTTCGGCCTCAAGTCCTATATAAACAGGAATGTCCTCCGTATGTTCAGGGATTATCTCAAGACCTTCGTATTTTTCCTCCTGTATTTGTTGAAAATAGTTTATTATGATGACGATAAGTAAAACGCATAAAATGATCAATGCGATTCTCCCAAACTTCAAGGCAATCCCTCTTTGCTTTTTTCTTTATAATAATGTAAAAAATGGTAGAATTAAATACTCATTTAAAGCTTCTAGGTTTCATCGAATTTATATTGAGGAGGAAGATTAGTGTCACACAATAAAGATGGCAAAAACAGAAATGATATCAAGCCTGGTCTGAACGTAAATATTGTCCTTAAAGCTGACCAGAGAATAGGGAAACTTACTCAGGGGATCGTTAAAGATATCCTTACCAATTCAGGCACACATCCCCACGGAATCAAAGTTAGGCTGGAGGACGGCCAGGTCGGGCGTGTAAAAGAAATTCTGGAGTAGCGGGTTACTTTATTCCCCTATAACGGAAATACAAAAAAGCATTAAAGGGACAGCCCTTTAATGCTTAACTAGTTTTTTCTTTCACTTTCTCAACGATAAATGAATTCAATCTTGGCGCCAGCTGGAAAAGGATCGTACCAATAAAAGCAATCACTAAAATGTAAATGCTGGCAAACACCTTTAATTCACCAGTTGCAAGTGCTGCTATGATTACAGAAAACTCGCCGCGCTGGGTCAGTGACAATCCTGCTTTTAATGAATCGCTTCTTGACAGGCCATACCACTGCCCTCCAACATATCCAACAATCAACTTATGGATCAATGACCACAATACGAGTACTATTAATAATCCTAAATATGGTATATCGTTTGTCAATTTAATGTGAAGACCGAAATTCAGGAAGAAAAATGGGAGGAAAATATTCCTTACTGGCAATACCGCTTTTTCGACCTTATCCTTTATCGTCAACTCAGAGAGCATCATTCCAGCAAGGAATGCACCGATTACTTCTGATAGTCCCAGCATCATGGCAATGCCTCCGAATGTGAGTGCAATACCGGTAATCAAAACGATAAAAATATCATCCTGGTTAATCTCTTTGAGAATGGATTCTGCCTTCTTAAATACAATTTTTGCAAAGAACACGGCGACCCCAGCGAGAAGGAAAATTTTTAAGAGGATGAATAAAAAATCCCCGACTGACATCCCCTTCCCAGAAAGCCCAATCAATACAGTTACAAGGATAGGAGCAATTAAATCTTCAAAAACAA
Source organism: Mesobacillus jeotgali (assembly GCF_900166585.1). Taxonomy (NCBI): domain Bacteria; kingdom Bacillati; phylum Bacillota; class Bacilli; order Caryophanales; family Bacillaceae; genus Mesobacillus; species Mesobacillus jeotgali. Next base: position 1,456,428 of record NZ_FVZC01000009.1, read on the forward strand.
GGATAAGCAGCATGAATTCGGATTCTGTATTTCCGGTCCTGTTCTTGTCATCGAGCAACTTTGCCGTGATTGAAGAACTCGTAGCATAGACTATCCCGCCAACAATCAATGATGAAATCCAATCCAGGCCAAACAAAAAGCTAATAACTGCAGTAACTAAAATCCCAAGGGCTGCATCCAGCACTCCGCCTTTCCATACCCTGGCACTATTTGAAACTAACCTGTCTATCGGAAATTTCATGCCGAGAATAAAGAACAACAGCACTAAACCAATTTCCCCCGCTACCTCAATCACTTTAGATTCTTTAATAACAAAGGATAAAACCAGTCCAAGTAAAATATATAATAATATATCTGGAATCTTGATCAACTTGATGCCGATCATTCCAATTAAAAAAAGCACCAACAAAAACTATCATGATTCCTTTGACTCCCAACCCATGCATGAAAATAAATCTCATATGTCTATAATGTTGAGGACACAAACGGTTTAGAGGACGTGGCTCTTTATGGTGGCTAAGACCCTGTAACAAAAACTGTTTGAGTGGATTTGGTGATCAACCCTTTGTTGGCTCATTCCCTATGGGAAGGATGACCACGTACAGAAAAATGCCTATTTTCAAATCCACTCGCTGTTTGTGATCTAACACGCGGAGGATTGGTATTATGGATGTATTTATTGAACGTTGTGCTGGTCTTGACGTTCATTCGGAGACAATCGTTGCCTGTGTTCTGACGGGCAAACAGGACGAAGATTTGATTAGGGTAACTGAAACCTTTCCAACCTTGACGAAAGATCTCTTCCGTCTCTTAAAATGGCTGGAAGACCATGGGGTTACCCATATTGCGATGGAAAGCACGGGAGTATATTGGAAGCCTGTGTTTAATATCCTTGAAGACTTTTTTGATATTACTCTTGCGAATGCCCAAAGGATCAAGAACGTCCCTGGAAGAAAAACAGATGTTTCCGATGCCGAGTGGATTGCCAAATTATTGCGACACGGACTCATCGAAAAGAGTTTCGTGCCTCCGTCCGATATCCGGGAGCTACGGGACCTTACACGTCTTCGAAAAAAGTGGATAGGTCATTTAACTTCCGAGAAGAACCGGATTCAGAAGGTTCTGGAGTGCTCAAATGTAAAGCTGAGTTCGGTTATATCCGATGTCTTTGGGGTTTCAGGGAGAAAGCTGCTTGAGAGACTGGTGGAACAGGGATATGTAGATGCCGTTGATGTCGAAAGCCGGATACACGGAAAGATGTCATCTAAAAAACAATTAATTACTGACTCGCTCTTCGGCACGATCAATGACCACCAAAGATTTCTAATCAAACAGTCTTGGCTTCATATTCAACAGCTGGAGGGACATATTGTAGAGGTGGAAAAAAGAATTGACCATCTTCTAGAGGAATATAAAGAAGAACTTCATTTACTTCTGACCATTCCTGGAATAAAGAAAGATACTGCAGCCATCATTATTGCCGAGATTGGAGTGGATATGAACCAATTCCCAACCTCTCAACACTTAGCTTCGTGGGCAGGTGTATCTCCTGGCAATCATGAAAGTGCAGGAAAACGAAAGAGTACTCGGACAACAAAAGGAAATCCGCACATTAAATCAGCCATGTGTGAAGCAGCCTGGGCCGTTTCAAGAAGTCGAAATAGGTGGTTAGCCACGAAATACTGGTCTACTGCCGCTAGGAGAGGAAAGAAAAAAGCACTCGTTGCGACATCGCATCGAATGCTTCGAATCATCTACTCCATGCTTATAAACAAGGAGCCATTTAAAGAAAGACAAGTTATTTAGTATAACCAAAACCAAATAGATGTATACACGGTTACCCTCCGACAGGTAGCCCCGCTTTCTTATTGGCTTTTTTAGGTTACTTTAAGGATTGCCGAATAGGATCACTATTATTCCAAGCAGCCAGAATTATTTATTTTCACAGAAAATAGCCCGATGACTAAAGTCAAATTCAATCCCCAACAACACCTTTTGTTTTTTTATAAAGCGTTCACTTTTCTATTTTCTACCCAATTCAATCCATTTCAACACTGGAAATTTGAACTACTCACCGACTAATAAGAACCTTTTAAGAAACACACATTATATGTAGGGGTTCTTTCAATAAGTACACTTCAATTCTTTATGCTAAAATAAACTATATAATCTTATTGTTGATTTTTACTAAGGGGGAAAAAATGAACAGCAGCCAAGGATCAGCTCTTATACAGCATCAGCATAAGGGCATAACAAAAACAAAACTAGCTAAAAGAATTTTTTTCATCATTTTAGGAGCCGTCCTAATGGGAGTGGGAATTGAGGAATTTCTCGTCCCAAACAAAATTCTCGACGGCGGCATCGTCGGCATATCAATTATCCTCTCGCATTTAACAGGCTGGCGCCTCGGCCTCTTTATTTTTGTATTGAACATCCCTTTCTTTTTCATCGGTTATAAACAAATAGGTAAAACATTCGCACTGTCCACCTTATTGGGTATCACTGTTTTGTCAATTACAACTACCTTTCTTCATGAAGTGCCAGTTTTTACAGAGGATTTGCTCCTTGCGACTGTATTTGGAGGAATCGTTCTTGGGGCTGGCGTGGGGATAGTCATCCGTTACGGAGGCTCATTAGACGGAACAGAGATACTCGCAATCCTCGCGAATAGAAGATTGCCCTTTTCAGTTGGTGAAGTCATCATGTTTTTTAATATTTTTATTTTTGGAACAGCAGGATTTGTGTTTGGTTGGGATCGTGCGATGTATTCCATTCTCGCCTATTTCATCGCTTTTAAAACCATCGATGTTGTCATTGCTGGACTGGATGAATCAAAAGCAGCGTGGATCATCAGTGATCAGCATAACGAAATTGGTGAAGCAATCCTCGCCCGTCTCGGCCGTGGTGTAACTTATTTAAAGGGTGAAGGAGCATATACGGGGGATGACAAAAAAGTGATATTCTGTGTTATTACCCGTCTGGAAGAAGCGAAACTTAAATCTATTGTCGAGGAATTGGATGAAACTGCTTTCCTTGCTGTTGGCAACATTGCTGAAGTACGGGGCGGAAGGTTCAAGAAACGAAATATCCATTAGTTATCCCGAAAAGATAAAAACATTGAAAGCCCAGAACAAATCTGGGCTTTAGGTTTATCCGTTAAAAAATCTTTCCATCACTCTTCTGCTGGTGCTGCTTCGACAGCGATTTGATAGGCATCGAGCAAATGTGACTTTTCTGTATCATTTTCTAGCCCTACTAAAAATTGATCTCCACCCTTGTCTTCCACCTTCATTACTAGTGTGTCCTCTCCATCCCTCAACATCGCATAAGATTGCCCATTCATTTCAAATAACGCTTCCACCTGGAACTGTCTTTCATTTCCATGTTCGTCCCTTACCGTTACCAGATCCCTGATTGAATCGTTTTCCATAATTGCTCACCTCCGCTTAAAGATCATTTTATTTTCCCCTTTCCTAAAACCAGATATGAATATTTATTAATTATCTTTTATGCTAATAAACAGCGAAGCTGCAGAAAACACTAAATCAAAATACTTAATGAATTTAAAATAAACTTTTAAATGCCATTCTTTATTTTCATCTATATAATATTCTCACACACTGTTATTTGGAGGCGTCATTCTTGAAGGCAGCAGGTATTATCATTGGATCAATTATCGTTTCGTTTGCATTCAATCTTTTCCTTATACCACATGGAATCATGAGCAGCGGAATCAGCGGACTATCAATCATTTTATCAATGATTACATCCATCAATGCGGGAATATACAATTTTATTCTGAATTTCCCCTTATTGATAATAGGTTATTTAAAATTAGGCAGAAAATTTATTATCTATACTATCCTTTCAGTCATTACCATCTCAATTGCACTTTATTTTATTCCGGTATTTAAGCTTGCAGCAGATCCTATTCTTTCATCCATCTTTGGCGGGGCTATTGTCGGACTGGGAATAGGGATTATCTTTCGTTCATCAGGATCATCTGGCGGCTTTGATATTATTGGCATGCTCCTTGCTAGAAGGAAGGATTTCCCTATGGGAACTCTCTTGTTTGCTATGAATTCTATCGTGATTTTGTTATCAGGCTTTTTGTTTAGCTGGGATGCCGCATTAAATACACTTGTTTCTATTTTCGTTCTGGGCAAGGTGATTGATAAAGTACATACACATCACGTAAAGCTTACTTTGATGATCATTACCAGGAAAGGAGAAGAAGTAAAGCAGCACTTGCTCCAAAATGTCTATCGGGGTGTAACGGTAATAGACTCTGTTGGGGGATACTCCAATGAAAAAAGCAATGTCATCATAACCGTTATATCCCGATATGAGCTCACAGAAGTTAAAACACTAATAGAAGAAATCGACCCTGAAGCCTTTGTGAATATAACCGAAACCCTTGAAGTCATGGGTCTTTTTCATCGGAAACAACATTAAAAACTATCAAGAAGCAAGGATTTCCTGCTTCTTGATGTCTCTTTTAAATTTACAGGAAAATTCATCTTGAAATTTTTTTAGTTTCATCTTATAATAGTTAAGTCGCTATCATACGAAAATTGCTTCAGATACTCATCGAGCCGCTTCTTGATTTTCTTTCTGAGACGAGGACGGTATTACTCAATCTGGTAACTTTCTCAAATCTCAACATTATTCTATTATGTCCCAGTAGCTCAGCAGGATAGAGCAACAGTTTCCTAAACTGTAGGTCGGGAGTTCGAATCTCTTCTGGGACGCTAAAAAGCCTTGATTTTCATCAAGGCTTTTTTTATTGTCAAAATACAAGGCTGTTTTCGTAAAGATTGTTGTTAAAATCCTAAAGCCGATTTTAACGTGTTAAAAGCCATTTTGCAGGTCGGTATTAAGTTGGCAAGCTCTTTTCTCTTAGTAAGCGATAATTTTGTGAAGAATATTTGGTAATTCCATCCTATTTTGTTGTGAATAGCTCCAAAGTTTGAGAAAAGAGCCTAATACAAAAACGGTCCCTTTTCTTGTGTCCACCGTAATAGAGACACCAAAATTTTCATATCTGGGATCCTATCTTAGGAGCGCCAATAATTAGGGCAGTTTTTATTAGTAATAAGGAACTAAAGCCCCTTTGAATCCGTCTAAATAAGTGACATCAATAATAGCTACAACAGATTGGGGATTAAAATACTATTGTTTGTGGTATTTATACTCTAAAGCAATATAGCAAAAGGGGAAATTATATGAAAAATAGAAAGAAGGAATTGCCCTACTTATTATTCTTACTGGTTATGCCGATATTAGGATTGATTTACAAGATTTTAAATAATAACCCCAGGGAAGCAGTTATCCTTTCAACTGATTTGGACAGACTAATACCCTTCCTCCCGATTTTTATCATCCCATATATTATCTGGTATGCTTTTATTTTCGGCTACCTAATTTATTTTTGGTATAAGGATGTCGGCATTTACTTAAAGACATTGTCAATGATTGTCGTAGGAGAATTAATTTGTTTCGCTATCTATTTCTTCTTCCAAACAACCGTGCCGAGACCAGAGCTTGCCGGACAGGGAATTTTCATTGACCTGGTTGAAATGATTTATAGTCATGATCAACCTTACAACGCTTTCCCAAGCATTCATGTTTTGACAACATTTGCAATCATCCTTGGCAATATCCATATTCAAAATAAGCACATCATCCACAGAATCCTGGTACCTGTACTGGGATCATTGATTATAATCTCGACATTGTTCGTAAAACAGCATTATATCCTTGATATGTTCGCCTCTGTCTTCATGATTTCATTTATATATGGGATTGTCTTTGAGGTATTGGAATTTAAGCTCTTTAAAAAGTCGGAAACTGTTTATCTGAAAGATTAAATTCTAGCGAGGAAGAAAGTGCCTTGGTGATCCCCGACAAGCGCCGAGACTCGAGGGGCAGGGCGCTGCAGCTGGATTAAGAAAACAATATATAATTATGTTAATTTTATAATTTCGTATGCAATACAAAAAGAGCTGCAAATTTGCAGCTCTCTTTGTATTGCCTTTATTTTTCCGTATTTTCATCACTTCTTACATCTGGTTTGACTGGATATAATTCTTCAGAAGCTTCAGTTTGGTATCGATAATTTGCCTTTTGGTACTGTTCTCCACCTTCTTCCATTACATTGCTTGATACATATTTATGGAAGAAGTATTCAAATACAGCAATTCCAGCTGCTGAGATAAGAGATGGCAGCAATAAGCTCTCTCCGTAGGTCAAGCTTTCACCCACAATCCAAATGATCATGAATGCAAGTCCAAAATCTGCAAGAGTTGCAATTGTATTATTTGTTTTTGGCAGAAGAAATAAGTCACCTATTACGTAAGAAGCGATACCAAGAACCAGGGAAATGAGAAAAACGTTAGTAAATGACATGTCATACATCCCACCAAGGATGATATACAAAACTGCCAGGCTGGCGATGAATTTAATTGCAATTGCTCTAAGATGTTTCATATCCATTTCCTCCAAGTGTTAAGGTTTGTATTATTTTACTCAATTCGCTTTATTCCATACTTTTTTCTGCAAAACAATTGATATCAATCCAATCATGAAAACGACGATAATGCTGATAAAGAAACCCATTCTTATGCTTTTTTCTGCCAAAGTACCGGTAACAGCAGCAAGGATAAGGATTATGCCGAAAATGGAGGTCGTTTTTCCCCATGCCTTTAACTCAACTAATTTAAGCCCTGAAAGGATGATGAATGCCCAGTTAAATAAGATCAGGATTCCTGCAGCGGTGGTAATGTACTCATAAATTTTTCCCGGAAGCAGCAAAGCAGTAATAATGGAAGCAATCAAACCTGCTACTGCAAGTCCCAGTGATGGCAGCGGCAACTGTTTCCATTTTTTGATTTTTTTGGAGAAGACTTTAGGAGCGTCACCATCCTCTGCGAGTGTAACCAGTAAAGTTGTCACACCGAACAACGATGCCGTCATGGTTGAAAAGCCTGCCATTATGATTGCAGCATTAAATACATGCGGAAAGAAATCCAAGCCATATGGTTTCAGAGCAGTAACAAATGGACTTTCTTTATCACTAAAAGCTCCATGGGCAGCCAATAAAACAGCGAGCCCTAATGAAAGCACATATACCACTACTAGTAAAATCAGCATGATCACCCCCGCTTTAGGGGCATCTTCTTTATTCTTCAACCTTGTTGCCATCAAACCGATTACCTCAATTCCTCCATAGGCATAGAAGGCGTAAATTAAGGATGACCAAAAACCTTTTAATCCCTCAGGAAAGAGTTTTTGAGAGGAGTTCGGTACATGAATTTTTTGCGTTTCAAAATTAAACATCCCAAAAATGGCTGCTGCAGCAATCAGAATGAACATTATTATGGCTGCAGTTTTAATAACAGCGAGTAAATCTTCAACTTTGTCAAACCCCTTATTTCCTGTCAGGACAACACCGATCGAGAGAACGGCATAACCAGTTGCGAAAATCCATAAAGGAATATCAGGAAACCAGAATTGTGACAAAATAGAAAGTGCGGTGAGCTGGCTTCCCATTATAAGGATATTAGAACTCCAATAATTCCAGCCGCAGCTGAAACCTGCCCATTTCCCATAGGCCTTATTGGCATAATAGCAAAATGAACCATCCTGAGGATCCATGGCAGTCATTTTAGCTAATAAATTGTAAACTAGATAAGTTCCAATGGCGGCAAGAATAAATGATATTACAATCGATGGTCCTGTGATTTTGATGCCAATGGCAGAACCGAGGAAAAATCCTGTTCCAATGGTACATCCCACCCCAATAAGGGATAACTGCCACCAGGATAAATCACCTTCTTTTGATTTACCCCCTCCTGATTTTGCAGACGGCATAAAAAAATCCATTTCTTTACCCCCTTTCCCAATAGGTATTATCATTCGAAAATTTGCTGTATTTTATGTACGGATTGAGCTAGGAAAAAAGAAAAAGCCGAGTCCCGGAGGATCGACTTTTCAATAATTCATTTCTTGCTGTTATCTGATTCTGAGTCCTTGCTTAGTCCAGTCATAGTGCGGTACATTTGCGTGTACATACTGCCTTGCACAATGTTTTCCAAAAAGAATTCACCAACCAGTTCCTTAAACTCTTCATCTTCAAACATTTTTTTGTTTTGCAGCTCCATTTCCGCCAACCCTTCATATGTGGAAACTAAAGCATAAGTATGATCCTCTCCTGATATCGGGGACAAAAGTTCAACCCTGTGGTCATACTGTTCATTCCGGAAGTTTTGTATTAAGCGCAGATTTTTGATTCCATCCGGAAACTTATCCTGTTTCAGTTCAAAAGTTTGAATAACAATGACTGACATATTATATCCCCCTGTTACCAATTGATAGGATTAGATTTTTCCATTGTCATACAATCTATACATATCCTTTTTTATATTGACCAATAAGACAGATGAGTGGTATGAAAATAAAAAAGATAATATTTAGAATCGATACAAATAAAAGAGATGGAACAGGATCTAACTAGGAAATACACTTATCTTCACTTTATCTAATGACCTTTTCACTAGAATTTTGTTTTAAGACCTTTCGACAAATGCATTAATGATTCACTTTTTCATAATCTTTTTTAAACTTCTCTTCTCATCGCCTGTAGCACATCTACTTTCGTGGCCCTCTGAGCTGGGCGCAGGCCTGATAGGATAGTGACAAGATAACAAATGATGAAGCTGATGATTGGCAATGTATATGGAATATGGCTAAATACCAAACCTTCAGGAGGATTCTCACCAAAAGCCTGTTTAATAATGATCGGCAGCCCAAAATTCACGATGCAGCTAATGGCATAGGCGATCAGAGTTCCAACTGCGGCCCCAATCAAGCCTATATAACTGCTTTCAAGGAGAAAAATTCTTTTGATCGTCTTCGGATTGGCACCGATCGCTTTCATAATCCCTATATCTGGAGCCCTTTCAGTCACAGCCATAGTCATTGTGTTATATATACCTATTGATGCGATAATGATTGCAATCGTTCCGATGAAAATAAGGCCAATCTTTACGATTGTGAATATAACATTCACATCCTTCAATTCATTTATTACTGAATAGGATGGATAATTATTTTCTTCAAGCAGGTTCGTGATGTCATTTACTGCTTCCATATCATTTGCATATATTTTTACCTCATCATATTGGTCAGCTTGGATGGCTGGCAGTATCGCGTCAGGATTGTTGGGGTCATTGATCATTCCTCGAGGTGTCTTTGTAAACTCCTCAACCTGCCTTAAAACTCCATCCGATACAAATACAACATTGTCATAAACCCATTCCTTTGTTGGTTTTTTACGTATTCCTGAAACTGTAACATCCAATGTTTCCATTACTTCTTTGCCATCTTCAAACTTAATGACATTCATACTAATTTTCTTGCCAACCAGATCACCTTTATATCGATACTCATCTTTTATCTGTCCCTTCTCATCGTACATCTCTTCGGTTTCATTTCCCTTTGGCCGGAGATCTGCTAAAAAATGGTATCCTACAAGCACTTCGTTATTTGAATTCGGAAGCCTCCCTGATGACAATTCAAGCCCAGCCTCCATTTCAGAAGACATATCGGCAACGACGGCCCTTGCATAAGTTTGATGCTCACCGATTTCAAAATTATAATCCTGGAGATTTTTCCGTCTAGTTACGGCTTTAACATCCCTGATTTTTTCAAAATAAATAATATCCTCCTCAGTCAACTGTCTGAATCCTTTTTTAGGGTCTTCCTTTCCCGGCACTTCGATCTCTGTAACAATCCTTCTTTCCAGAGTTTCTTTCACAATAGATTTATGGAGTCCAAATCCTACAGAGGCTAGAACAATCAGGAATGCCACACTCATGGCAGTGGCTAGAATTGTCATGAAAAGCCTTGTCCTGTTCTTTCTCATGTTTTGTCTGACAAATCGAAATTGGTCTCTAAGCCTCATATGCAACTGCCCCCTCAACAACTCTTCCATCTATTAATTCAATGGTTCGGTGACCAATATTGGCAACCTTGTCATCATGAGTAATGATTAAAAATGTTAGACCGAAATCTTTGTTTAATTTTTTGATAAACGTCAGCAGTTCCTCTTCTGTATCAGAATCAAGACTTCCAGTTGGTTCATCAGCCAATATGATTGGCGGCCTGCCGATAAGTGCTCTGGCAATGCTTACTCTTTGCTGTTGTCCACCAGATAGTTCACCAGGATAATGGTCCTGATAGTCAGCTAAACCAACCATATCAAGAATTTCTTTTGTCCGGACCCTTCTTTCTCCTTCATTCACTCCTTTTAAAATCAAGGGGAGCTCAATATTTTGACAGGCAGTCATACTCGGTATTAACTGAAAGCTTTGAAAGATAAATCCGAGCTGTTGAATCCGAAAATCAGCGAATTTTGCCTCATTCAGCGTCGATGTTTGAACCCCATTGATTATTATTTCACCTTGTTTTGGCCTTATGAATCCACTGACAAGATTCAGGAGTGTTGATTTTCCGGAACCGCTTCTGCCAACAATTGTGACGATCTCACCTTTTCGAACCTGGAGTGAAACACCTTTTAAAACGGGAAAAATTGTTTTTCTGCCATTTTTTCCGATTTCAAATTCATGGCTTAAATGATTAATTGTTATCAAAACCCTCACCCCTTATCCATTTTATTGAATAAATTGAATTTTTACCCAGTAATTAAGAATAAAAAAAGGCGATTTTATCAATCGCCCAAACGTTGTCTTAGGCCGGGTATTTCTCTGACATGACTTTTTTTAACTGCTTACGTGCTCTATGAAGTCTGGTTTTGACAGTTCCTGATTTTATATTTAACTTACTGGCAATCTCATTTTCCTTTAACCCATATTGAAGTTTAAGTATCAGTACTTGCTGATATTCCTTCGTAAGCATATAGAGCATATGCTGGAGCTGTTCCTTGAACAGGAGCATTTCCACTTCTTTCTCTATCGATTGGTCAGAGTGATCATCGCTAAAAATTTGTTCCATGATACTTTGGTCTGAAGGGAGCCATTTTCTCCGTTTCTCTGCACGCAAATAATCGATTGCTGTACGGGCTGCTATTGCTGACAGCCAGGAACCAATTTTATGTTCATCAACAATGGTATCAACCTTTTTATAAGCTTTTATAAATGTCTCCTGGACTACATCTTCTGCTAAATGTCTATCTTTAGTTATACTGTAAGCAATTTGAATGAGCTTTTTACTATGTATTCTATAAAGCTCTTCAAAATCAATCTTAGCCATATCGATCCCCCTTGCCATTAAAGCTAGCATTAGCTTCAATGCTTAAACTCTCTCTTTTTCTATTTTTTAAAATACTGTTTTATGAATCCTGGAACATGTTTAGTGCTAAAGGTTCGGATTTCTTTTTGATCCTGATTTTTATAGACAAAAATAGCGGTATAAGGTTCTTCATTACTCCAGTCGTCATAACCTGCTTTCTCTATTGCTGACTGCAGCTGGTCCCGATCAGTTATCTTAAGTGTGTTTTGATCGTCGATTATACGTTTTAACAATTCTTCTTGCGGATTTTCACGGAATTGATTGTATTTAATGGATTCATCAGTTACCGCTATATACTCTAAATCCTCCGGAGTTACGATGGCGTCCTTAAGCAAGCCATTCTTTTCAAGCCAGTCAATAAAACTGGAGTAGGTAAGTTTCAATTCTACAGGGTCGTACTGATCCGTACCGGCCTTGATTTCAATTGTTGACCAGATTCCGACAGGATAATAATCTGCAGTAAATGGTTCTTGTTCAATTTCTTTTTTCAGAAGGGACATCGCCTGCGTGATCTTTTCTTTATCAACAATTACCAATGGATTATCCAAAACATGCTTGTTTATTCTGATTGACGTAACTTCATCTGTTTTAATTTTAAACACTAGTTCATTTGCATGTTTATACTCTATTGATTCATATATTTTTCTCATTTCAGGTTCATAGTCATGACGATTGATGGTATACTGGCGGACCATCTTCTTTCCACTTTTTAATTGATAAACAAAGAAAGCAAACTCTTGAGCTTTCATTTCTTGTTCATTCAATTTTTCATTTTGAATAATCCGTTTATGAAAATCCACTACATTCTCTATATTTTCTTGCTGCAGCAATGGTTTTGGAGCGTATGGGTCGTCTGATTGCAAATACATATAATTTGCATATGTAACACTTTGGATTTCATTCAAGGCAGGTACCCTCTTTTCAAAAGGGGAAAATGCCTGTGTAATCATAATTAAGACTGTCAGCACAGCAGCAAAGTAAACAAGCCCTTTGATGCTCCTAAAAACCCTCCATGTTTTCTGAAGAACCATCTCGGCTGTGAAATAACCCACTGTTCCGCCTGCAGCATACCCGAATATCAGCCAGGCAAATTTATTCTGCATCGCATCGAAATACATGGCGCCGAGGAGGGACATGCAGAATGCAACCCCATATTTAAAAACGATTCTTAACCAATTAAAAGCAATTGCTTCTGATGCTGTTTCAATATTCCTTTTTTTATAGATAAATAGAGATAGTAAATAGGCGACAAAAACAATTACCAGGTATAGAATAACTGCTTTTGCAGAAATTGATCTGCCCTCCATCAATGCTAGATGTGAAATAGGAGAAAGATATTCAATATTCCTGATTTGATAATAATCATTAGGAAAACCATACAACATTATTCCAAGGTTATAGTTGATCAGCAATGTAAATCCAGCGGGGAACAGCAGCATAATATACGTCAAAACACCCTGAACCACCGATATTCCTGTAACCATTGCAACAAATACCCCTGATAGGAAGAAGACAGCATTATATAGGATGACGATTCCGGTCCACCTTAGTATGTCTTCAAGCTGGAAATAGAAATTCAAACCATAAACACTGTGTACAATGATTGTAATGAGCGCAGTGATCAGGACAGGGATAACCAAAAAGATAAATCCCGTCATTGTATAAAAATTAAATATATGCTCCCGTTTCAATGGCAGACTGTGCATTAAATCTGCTGCCTGCTTAACGTGCAGAAAGCGAAAAAGGAAGATTGCCAGTACAACAGGCACGGTAATGAACATAATGAACTGTATACCAAACTCGAATTCGAATAATCTCTTAACTGGCATGAAATTTTGGTAGTCGTCCCCTGAATAAACCATCATTATCCTTAAGGGTACGGCGAAAAATAGCACAAGGAAATAAATTGCTGAAATCCAGCCGATACTTCTTGCAACCTGAAGGAGCATCTCCTTGTTAAACAATGATATTTTTGATGGCATAACCGATATCCCCCATCTCATATATGAAAATTTCCTCTAGTGTCAATGGAAGAAGATCGAAAATAACAGGTCTGGTTTGTTTGATGGCGTTTATGATTTCATCCTCTTTCCCACGGATGATACATACCAATACACTTCCCCGTCTTTCGCAATGAAGCATGGGCAGCTGTTGTCCAAGATGCACTGGTGTCTCTCCCCTATAGGCTAACTGAACCTTATGGATATCCGATTTTAGGTCATCAAGGTCTTTTTCCAATAGAATAGATCCTTGATGTAATATTCCTATGTGGTCACAAATGTCTTCGATTTCCCGAAGGTTGTGGGAAGAAATCAATATCGTCATTTCCCTGTCCGCCACATCCTGTATCAGAAGGTTTTTAACTTTTCTCCTTGCTACAGGATCCAGCCCATCCATAGGTTCATCGAGGATCAGTACCTCCGGCATGGTTGATAAAGCCAGCCAGAATGCGGCCTGTCTTTGAATTCCCTTAGAAAAAGAATGCAATTTTTTATTCATGCTAAAATCAAAAACTTCCGCTAATTTTGAGAATCTCGATTCATTCCACAAAGGATAAATACTTTTATAAAAATTGGCCATCTGCCTGACGGTGTATTGAGGAAAGAAATAAGGCTGGTCTGATATGTAAAAAATCTTTTGCTTTATTGCCTGATTTTCATAAATGCAGTTTCCCTCTAGTCTTACTTCGCCTGAATCCTGTCTGTATATGCCTGCAAGCAATTTTATGATCGTTGTTTTTCCAGCACCATTTGAACCGATCAACCCATAGATTGAGCCTTTATTAATCGTCATATTGACATTTTTAACTGCTTCTTGTTTTTCAAAAGCTTTGTTTATTTCGATCATTTCGATCATCCTGCCCGCTTCCCCCTTTCATAGCATCCACGTTTCTGACCATTTCATGAAGTTCAACGGCAGAAACACCCAGGTATAATGCCTCCTGCAGAAGTTTTTCCAGTTCCTGCCTCACTTGCAGGATTTTATCTAGATCTTTACCGCTTTCCATCGGGTTCACAAAACTCCCCTTACCTTTTAATGAATAGATGAACCCCTGCGTCTCTAACTCTCGATATGCCTTCTGGATTGTATTCGGATTTATGGTCAATTGCTGTGCCATCTGTCGTACGGAAGGCAATTGTTCATCAGGTTTGAGCACTTCATTAATAATCAGCTCTTTCATTTTATCTACCAGCTGTTCATATATTGGTTTTCTGCTCCTAAGGTCAAGCTCAAACATAATGACCCCCTATCTGTACTAAGTGTACTATTATTATTAATACAGTTTAATTATATGCCAGACTCTTCCAAAAAGATAGGAGGAATATTCTTAAATATTTCTTAAGAAAAATTAAGAAATGAAGTGAAAGTATAATTATTGAATATGGAATCAAAGCCTTCTATCGGTGTAATTTTACACTATTAATAACCGTCAACTCAATAACTTTTTAGAAAATACTGGAATAATATATTTTTGAAATAAAAAAACACCTAGCCTAGGACTAAAGTGTTAAAGAATAATGAATGAATTTATCCTTATCAACAAAAACTTTCTGAAAGAATCTTTTTTCTAATACTTTTTGAGAAGGAATATTATCAATCGCTGTTTTTGCATGTAATTCTTTTATCCCCAAAAGCTTTGCCTCTGACTGCAGCATTTCAAGTGCCTTAAGAGCAATTCCTTTCCCGGTAAATTTTTCACCGACCCGATAACCTACAGCACCGGTATGAGTGATCCAATCAAGATCGATTAAATTTATCCGACCGATTATCTCACCCTCTGTGTCTTTTATTAAGGCTGTTTTCGTAAAGATTGTTGTTAAAATCCTAAAGCCGATTTTAACGTGATTATAGCCATTTTGTAGGTCGGTCCTAAGTTAGCAAGCTCTTTTCTCTTCAGAAGCGTTCATTTTGTGCAGAAACTTAGGCAATTCCATCCTATTTTGTCATCAATAGCAACAAAGTTTGAGAAAAGAGCCTTTATTAAATAAAAAATACATTGCTTATTTTTCTGCTCCTCAAGAAATCCTTGCAGGATATTCAAAAATTCATCGTATTGGAAATATGAAGCCGGCCTTGCTGGAACAAACTTCTCGAAAAAAATTTTTTTCTCTTTCAAACTCGAATAATGGTTTAGCGTCATGCATTGTTAATAATGATGAATTTAGATTCATTGCCCTGCTCCTTTTGTACCAACGCAGTTGCGCATGGTTATTTTTATGCAACTTTTTTCCGGCGACTTAGTTCTAATTCGGCGATATATGGCCAACTCCTTTTTCTTCTTCCATTAAACACCACCAAACCCTAAATACATTAAACCTAAAATATTTATCCATAATATAGTGGGAGGTGAATTTGAATGAAATGGTTGCTGGCCTTTGGTCTCATATTATCAAGCAGTACCGCCAATCATACAAATGAAATAACAATCATGTGGGAAAATGAACCAGCAGTTGAAGTCCACCGCTCAGATTTTTCGATACCATGGTTTGGGTATCCAATTCTTAATCATACAATGCTTGATACGCTGATTAAACAGCTATCCATCCAATTCAAAAAAGAACCAAAAAATGCAGGTCTAGATGATTATGGAAATATTATTCCTGAAGATGTTGGGTATATGCTTGATGAAAAAAAATTCAAGGAAAAATTTTATGGGAGTTTTTTTCAAAACGATCATTCCAAATTCGAGGTTCCTACGCTCCGAGTTTATCCCAAGGTCGACAGTGAAATAATAGCCAATATCCGTACAAAACTCATAGGTCATTACATAACCTATTACAACAGTGCAAATAAAGAAAGAACCCATAATATTTCACTCGCTGCGGAGGCAATTAATAATCATGTTGTTTTTCCCGGCGAAGTATTTTCTTTTAATAATGTTGTCGGAAAAAGAACCGCATCACGTGGCTATCAACCAGCACCAATCATTGTAAGAGGAGAATTATCGGAAGGAATTGGCGGAGGGATATGCCAGGTGTCATCCACCCTTTTTAATGCTGCAGATCGCTCTGGCATGAAGATAATCGAGCGATATTCTCACAGTAAGCAGGTCCCTTATGTTCCTCCCGGGAGAGACGCAACTGTCAGCTGGTATGGACCTGACTTTACGTTTAAAAACCAACATAACCAGCCAGTACTGATCAGGGCTAAAACCTATCCTGGCAAAATGATCGTTCTAATTTATTCTTCGGATGAAATCAATATAGATAAGAGGAAAGTACCAAGTACAGATAGTGACGCCATTATTCCTGAAGAACCGATATAACTAAAAAGGAATCCTCTGTCAGGGGATTCTTTTATTTTATAGGAATACCTTTACATATATACCAAAAATTACGTAAAATAATGGTAATAGTTGGTTTATTTCCGAACTAAAATATTACTTTTCATCTTTAACTATAGCCAGCCTAACTGGCCTTTGACCATGCAGCACATTGGAGTGCTTAGCCTAAGCTGAAAATGTTAAGTGATAGTTTTATAGAATGATCATTTCAAAGGATGTGGGAACGCTTGCCAAAAAAGAAAAATACAACACCTATCAGAGTCAATATCTTATTCTTTTCCGTTTTTATCCTATTTTCATTGCTTGTCCTTCGTCTTGGAATTGTACAGATCGTCCATGGCGAGGATTTTAAACGGGAAATTAACCGCAAAGAGGATGTTACAGTCAATAACCCTGTACCACGAGGAAGAATGCTCGATAGAAACCATAAGATTATTGTAGACAATAAACCACTAAATGCTATTACATATACAAATGAAGGAGCTTCCCAGAAAGAAATGCTCCAAACAGCAGCAAAGCTTGCCAGGATCATTAACAAAGATACCGGGAAAGTCCGTGAAAGAGATATGAAGGATTTTTGGATGATCAAGCATCCAGAGGAAGCGAAAAGCCTGATAACTGAAAAAGAGATGGCATTATTCAGAAGTAAAAAGCTTAAAGATAAGGATTTATATAAGCTGCAGATCAAAAGGATTACAAGAAATCATCTTGATCAGCTAACAAGCCAGGAACTAGAAGAACTGGCGATTTTCAGCATTATGAACAGCGGATATAAGTTTGTTCCGCAAATTATCAAAAATAAAGATGTCACACGAGAAGAGTTTGCAATGGTCAATGAAAATCTGGCTCACCTGCCTGGTGTAAATGCCACGACAGATTGGGAGCGCGAATATAAGTATAATGACACTTTCAAGCCAGTATTAGGCAGAGTCACTACTAACAGTGAGGGTCTTCCCGCTGACAGGCTTGATTATTACATTTCTCGAGGTTATACACGTAATGACAGGGTCGGTAAAAGCTACCTGGAATTAGAATATGAAGATGTGCTGCAGGGAAAAAAAGAAAAGATAGTTAATATTACGGATAAGGCTGGAGAGCTGCTCGAAAAAGAATTAATTTCCGAAGGCCAGCGCGGAAAAGATTTAATTCTCAGCATTGACATGGATCTGCAGGAAACCGTAGAAAGAATCATTGAAAAGGAGTTATGGGCTGCCAAAAACTCGCCGGGAACCGGGCTTCTGGACAGCGCCTATGTGGTACTGATTGACCCTAAAACAGGGGAAGTATTAACAATGGCCGGAAAGAAAATAAAAAAGGATAAAAAAACGAGAGAACTATATATGGAAGATGATGCATTAGGAAACATATTAAACACCTACAATGTCGGCTCTGTTGTCAAAGGGGCAACAGTTTTGACTGGCTATAAAACAGAGGCAATCAGCTCCGTAACCCAATTTGATGACAGAGCACTCGATATTAAAGGTACACCGATAAAAAAATCCTATAGCTACTTAGGTGTCCTGAATGATATTGAAGCATTAAAAAAATCCTCTAATGTTTATATGTTCCATACGGCAATTCGAATTGGGAATGGTGTATACCGCTATCAGCAGCCATTGGATCTCAACCCGCAGGTTTGGGATACAATCCGTAATTCATTCGCCTCATTCGGATTAGGTATCCGCACAGGCATCGATCTGCCAAACGAACAAAGCGGGGCCAAAGGCGGAAAATATCCAATCGGTAAAGTACTCGATTTAGTTATTGGCCAGTATGATACCTATACCAATATGCAGCTTGCCCAGTATATCTCTACGATTGCTAATGGCGGGCAACGAATGCAGCCAAGGGTTGTGAGGGAAATCCATGAACCAGCAATGAACGGGGAGGAAATCGGAGCCGTTTATAAGTCTTTTGCTCCAAAGGTTTTAAATGATATAGGCATGGATGATCAATGGCTTGCTCGTGTCCACACTGGATTTAAGAAAGTCATGCAGGAACCAGGTGGTACAGCTTATCGTTATTTTGGCAATGCAGCTTATTCGCCTGCTGGAAAAACCGGCACAGCAGAGGCCTTCTATGATGGTCAATATAGGATAAAAGGTGACCCGCTGGTCCAAACGATGAATCTTAGCCTGGTCGGCTATGCCCCATCAGACAATCCGGAGATTGCGATGGCTGTAATGGTTCCCTGGGCTTACCAGGGGAGTGTTGACCACGGTGCAAATAAAAAGATTGGCCGCGCAGTGATGGATGCTTATTTCGACCTCAAGAAAGCTTCCCGGCAGCCGAATAATCAAGAGTAAAAAAGCTGTGCCATATCATATGGCACAGCTTTTAATGATCATTATAATTCTTTCGCAAGTGAAGGCTTCTTCATTTCGACGCTTTCAAATGCCGCCCCAATTTTTTCTTCTGCCTGTGCGAATTTTTCATCTGATGCTTCCAGAGATGGGGCATCCTTTTTTAGCTCTTCTGATTTGATTTTATAAGATTCTGCAAGATCTTTTAGAGCCGCTTCAAGATCTGATTTTTGATCCTTCAGTTCGGCAGGGACTTCCAGGCCTTCGACTTTACTAGCAACTGCTGCTGCTGATTCACTTGCTGCAGTTTTGTCTTCAGGTGTTGGCTCTTCTGCTCCTTCATATGCATTAAGGTCAGCATCTGCCTCATTAATTGTGTTAACGATGCTCATATAGAATTTGTACATAGCGCTTTTAGGATTTACCGCTGGCTTTGATGCTTCTTCTGATTTAGTCTTTTCCGGCTCAGCTTCTTTCTCAGCTGAACATGCAGTCAACCCGATTGCAAAAGAAATTGCTGCCAGTAAAACAAAAAACTTTTTCATTCTAATACTCCCCTTCAATCTCTATATATGCTTGTTGTGAACCCATAAATTCACACAGCTTTTTCATTATAAAATGATTATTTAACAAACTCAAATAATTTGTAAAGTTTTAATGAAAAAAGTCCCCATTTACTATAAAGCAGCAATGCATTAAGTATTCAGCACTTTACCATAGTAATAAATTCATTGGTTTCTGTTTTAAATTCTGATTTATATTTAAACCCGCTTTTTTCATACAATCTAATGGCCCTTTTATTGAACTTTGCTACTGTCAATCTCAAGGATTTGGGTGGTTTATCACCATTCAATTCCTTTATGACAAAAGAAAAAAAATTAAAGCCATGACCTTTTCCTGTAAGATTGGGTTCCATGCCTATCCCTATATCTATTGCCGGCTCTGAATATGCTCCAAATTTCTTTCCTGCCGGCACTTGAGCGGAAGAACCTGTACAATAAAATCCAATTAATGATCCATCATTTTGGTCCTCCACTGCAAAATAACCTTGATCGATAAGTTCCTTTATGGATTCCTCACTTACATCATTGTTGTACAACTCAAATGGCGATTCATATTTCCAGCCAAGGATTTTTACTGCCAGATCCCTAGTCATCCTTTTGCTTTCTAGTTCCAATTTTTTAGTCCTCCTGCATAAAATTCATTAACAAGATTAAATAATTCATTCTTGTAGAATGAAATTCCTCCTGCCATAATAACTTTTTATGATATTGTGTAATTTTTTTGTAATATGAAGTTTAATAGTTTCGTATTTGGGAATATTTATAGTAACAAAAATAATTGATGACAGGAGCGATTACATAATGATCACTACATTTGCTTTACTTGGAGGAGCTTTCGCAATCGCCGCTGGATTGAACTTCTTTGCAGTTAATGATGGAAATGATTTTATAGATGACGAAGCAATCAACTAAAGAGGCGCTGATATCAGCGTCTCTTTTTCTGTGAAATTTTTGAACTTTTAGTGTATTTTTTAGATAGCGCAGGAAATAATAGACTTAAAGAGAAATACTTAGCATAGAGTTTCTAGCCTCATGTTCAAATAAGGAGGTACGGGATCGATGCAAACCCCTGAAGTATTGCCGGGTAAACAGGTCGTATTGTGCAAGGTTAAAGAAGAGGACTTGGAGAATTGGTGGAGCCTGATCCATAATGATGAACATCCAGAGTGGAAAAAGTGGGATTCTCCTTACTATCCGCTAAAGTTTATTGAGTATGAAAAATTTAAAGAACAGATGATTAACTTGATACACCAGGGCTATGATCGAAAATACCTTATTAAAGTCGATAACGAAATCATAGGAATGGTCACTTATTATTGGGAGCACGAATCCTCACAATGGCTCGAATTCGGAATCGTCATCTATCTTCCTGAATTCTGGAATGGCGGATTCGGGACAGATGCTCTGGAAGTATGGATTAATCACCTTTTCGACACCTTCCCGATTCCGCGGATAGGTTTTACGACTTGGTCGGGAAATTCCAGGATGCTCACTGTCGGGAAAAAGCTCGGAATGGTTGAAGAAGCAAGGATCAGGAAATGCAGACTTTACAACGGGAAGTATTATGATTCGATAAAAATGGGATTATTAAGGGAAGAATGGGAAGCGCGTCAACATTAATTAGTGTAGGGATTGCCCACCCTTTTGAAAGCCCTCAACATGAAAAACGCCTTGCACATTTGCAGGCGTTTTATAATTGTAAGTACCTCGTATGTATAAAGAGCTGGTCCATGGACACGCAAATAAACCCTCCTAATGGGGGATCCATATGTATCAACTATTCAAGCAGAAACAAAGCTTTTAGCCTAAATAATTTTGGACATATAATATTCATCATGATATTGACCATCTATACATAATGAATGCTTTTTCGTTCCTTCTATTTCAAAGCCCATATTCTTGTATAAAGCTAAACCAGCCTGATTCTGTGTTATGACTGTCAGTTCAAGCCTATGAAGCCCTATAAGGCTTACCCATTCAAATAATTCACTAAAGAGTTTTGTTCCTACTCCTTCTCCTCGAAATGCTTCTTTTACCCCAATTACCAGGTATGCTGCATGTTTATTTCTTTTAGCATTACCGCCTTTGGCAATTAGATATCCTGCAAATTCTGAACCAGTTACCGCCAGGAAAATGTTTGAGTTGGTTTCTGCCGTAAGTACATTTATCATTTTCCGTTGAGCTTCCGGGTTGAACTGCCTCTCGCCCGGGCCAAACATCATATAATTTGAAGTACTTTCCACTTCCTGTATTAGTCTGGCAAACAACTCTGCATCCTGTTCCTCTGCTGTTCTAATGATCATCTGAATACACCTCATTTATTGAATTGGATTTAATCTGCTAAAAAGAAAAACAGAGGAAGTATCCTCTGTATCATGAAAATATGCCTTTAATACTTTCAATCAGTTCCTTGAAGAAGTTTGAAACTGATTCCAGGAACCCTTTATCGCCAACGGCCTCCTCAATCCTTTTCTGAATATCATTCGAGAGGGTCTCTAATTGAGTTTTTACGTTATCAAAGTTGATATTCAAGTCACGCATCTTATTAAACAGGTCAATAAGCAGTTGTCTGTCTTCAGGGCTTAACTGAATTTCAAGGGTGCTTAATTTTTCATCAATGATTTTTTCAATGTCCTCCTTTGTTGCAGGATTTTGCTCAGCAATTTCCTTTTTGATTTCAGTCAGGAGTTCACTAACTTTATCCTGGTCGAGTCCTTCTTTTTTAGCAAGCTTTGTTGCCAGGTTCAATTCCTCATTCGCCACTTCTGTCCGATCCTTATTGAGGGCTGTTCCGTCCCCTTCGTCATATGCTTTATATATCCCTACTAAGGCAGAGTGGCCCGTAACCTTTACCGGGGACGCAACATCAACAACCGCATCCTCGATTCCTGCCGTCAGCAGCGCGTTGGCATACATTTCATCCGTAACTTCGGTTATGTTTTCAGGAGTGACCTGTTTAATGACCAATCCCTCTCCTGTATCTTTCCTGGTGATTTTTGCTGAGGAATACATGTTAGAATGTTCATCACCATCTATATAGTTAATAAGGTCTTTTCCTGTAACAATGATTTCTTTAACTTTTGAAGGATCCTTCACTCCAAGCAGCTCTCTGACTTCATCCTTTTGTTTTTCAGAAAGGGCTTCACCGTATACAACTATTGGCGGACCAAACTTTTCATTAATCGCTTCCTCCTCATTATCATTTGATGCGAATGCTGGACCAGCGATCATGCCCACCGCAAAAAATAGCAGACTGAATAATGCAGATATTTTCAAAATGTGTTTCAGTTTCATGTTAAGTTTCTCCTTTTCTTACCTATTTTGCGGGATGCCGAAGTCATTCTTCGTCTAATCCCTCCCTTTCTGACATTCCAACGCGTTTTTCCATCCTTTTGACTCTGTACAACAAATTGAAGATCAAGGCTGTCATAAAGCTTAATTGGAGGAACAGAAAGATGCCCACGAAAAAAGCAGAATCAATCTCAAAACCGTAAAATAAGAACATTAACAGGTAAAATACTAAAGTTCCTCCAATAATATTTGCTATGAAAATAAACAGCCAATTATCCATTTTCTCATTCCCTTTTCGATACATATATATGTACGATAATAATTAAATAAAAGTTTCAATTAAAGTCCATTTGAAATATACCATCTCATCAAAAAAATAAAATTGAGATTATCATAAGCTACTGATATATTTCTTCCTTATTTAAATATCTTAGATTTTCTATAGAACTATCTCCATTCCCAAACCCATGAGAGTTTGATGGGAAGGGCGGAAAATATAATCAGCAGCCATGCCAATATGGCCAAAATGATTATAGTCGCGTTCATTTGCTCACCTCTCTCTGTGATGATATTTCGCTAGCGGAATGCAGTGATGATAAAGTACTTTGTCAATGCAAGGTATTCTCTTAAATACGATTTGAATACTGCCTGAATGGGTGTTTTTGCGGGAAGTCCGCTAATCATCAGTCCCTCATTCTCAGCAATCATCTGCGCACGATATATATGGAAATCATTCGTAACAAGAAGTCCTGTCTTTGCTTCTTTCGGTATTAATTTCTTAGAGAATCCTATATTTTCATATGTATTTGTTGATTTATCTTCTAATAAAATCCTTGATTCCTCAATTCCATATTCAACCAACTTTTTCTTAATTGCTTCAGCCTCAGAAAAATCCTCCCCTGGACCCTTGCCACCTGATGCAATTGCGATTGTTTGTGGATTGTCCTTTAAATATTCTGCTGCGTAGTCTATCCGAAATTGGAGTGCAAGTGATGGACGGCTCCCTTTCACACGAGCTCCAAGGATAATCATGTAATCTCCACCTCTTGGTACCTCTTCATTAGCATGGCGGATGATTTGGTAATGCAGAAAAGTTCCATATAAAAGAGAAAGAGACATGCCGGCAATGAGCCATTTTTTTAAAACCATTTTACTCTTCATTTTATTTACCTGACTTTCTATTGATTACTTCCATATTACCATCCTTGATTTGTAATAGTTTGGTTTTTGGAAAATAATTCATAAAAAAACCCGCGAGCCTCGAAAATAGTCGGGGAAATTGTATGAATTTTGTTCCTCCTGTAATTCCTTGTAGCTTCTCCACTACCTTTGCCGAAAAGCAACTAGTTTTGTCAAAGACAAAGGAATAACTAATTGGGACAGCGAAATTCTCTCCATAAGGGGGGATAAGGATGAACACTAGTGCAGTCGCGAAATTGCTCGGAGTGTCTCCGAGCACAATACAACGTTGGGTGAAGCAGGCTAACCTTCAAATGGAACGTACCGAACTTGGACATTACCAATTTTCCGATGAAAGTATTGAAGTCTTGAAAAGCATTAAGGAGCAGCTCAATAATGGCGTGCTTCTTCAGGATTTGAAAGTTAACGGCAGGCAGCAGAGAAAAGCAACAATAAAAAGTGTTAATAGTAATTTAGCACTTGAACAGCTGGTAAAGCGGATGGATGGGTTTGAAAACAAGCTGGGCAGCAAAGCAGATGAAGTGGTTGCCTATCAGATTCTTCAGCATAGAAGGGAAATAGATGAGCTGCAAAATGAGGTAGCAAATTTAAAAATTTTAATCACCAGTATGCTTGAGACCGCCGCTCAGAAAGAAAAAGAATCGGTCGAGGATAATCCAGCCTTATTATCGCCAGTTTCTTCTCTGAGAAAATTCAAAAAGAAAAACTTTATAAGTTCCTTTTTTGGATTTTAAGTATGCACATCAATGATGTGTTCTTTTTTTGCATAAAAAAACAGACCCAAAGTTATTGAGTCTGTTTTGTGGATATCCTTAGTTAGAGCTTCTGTACGTTTGTTGCCTGTGGGCCACGCTGACCTTGTTCAACATCAAACGATACTTCTTGTCCTTCATCTAAAGATTTGTAACCTTCACCCTGGATTGCCGAAAAATGTACGAATACATCCTCGCCGCCTTCACGCTCAATAAATCCAAAGCCTTTTTCACTGTTAAACCATTTTACCTTGCCACGTTCCACGATTGTTGCCTCCTAGCGATTTAAGAAAATTGCAATTTAACCTTGCGTGTTTATTATAACCATCCAGCTGTATTTTAAACTCAAAAAGGATAATTTTTGATAACACTCTTTGGAAGCTGTAATTCATAATAGAAATAGGCTGGAAATTTCCGTTCAGAACGTCTATTATCATTGATTTGTAATTCAAATATCAGGTCATAGAAATACCAACAGGAAAAAAGCAGGAAAGGTTATTAGTAATTTCGCTTCCTATCCTGTAACCCAAAGCAGAGGGTTCTCCATTCACTATAAAACTCCCGGTCAATACATGACCGTTTTGTATCCCTTTTTCGGATACAAAATTTGCAGATGGGAGCTTGACGAACTGCTGATAAATTGAGGGTACACTATCATAACTTTGATGTTTTTCTTCTAATACCAAATCACCATTGCCATCAAATACACGAACTGAGTCTCCTTCCCTCCCAAAAACAGGCTTTTTTACATAAGGGATTCCTTTATCCAGGAAGTAATCAGCTTCAAAATAGGTTGGCAGAAAATATTCCTCAATCCACTGGTGCTCTTCTTTGTTGAAGAAAGAATTGTCATTTTCATGTAAACCCCATATAACCGCCAGTACTGCTTTGTTTTGCAATAAGAAAGCAGATGGCGGGTTCACTACAGCCAATTTCTTTGTTTCGATAAGGTTTAGCATCCACAAACCAATTTTATTACCCAGAGTATCTTCATCCTGGATCAGGCTTTCTATCGGGAAGGTTTGCCTGTATAGTATGTCGATTTTGCGCCCACGTTCATCAAACAGTCCTTCTCCAGGCAGTATTATTAGTTTATTTAAAGGAATGAACTTTGAGGGCAAACCGTACAATTCTTTTAAATATAAAACGGTATTCTTGTCCTCAATATTGTCGTCATGAGAGGTGAAAACAACATATGGATCCACTTGATTCAGCCATTTGGCTGATGCCTGGATTGCCTTCCTTACTGCTACAGCAAGCTGTTCTTCATTTGAGCCATTTGGATTTGCAAGCCCGAACTCTTTCGCGACAAGCCCGTTCACGTGAAATAACTCTTTAATGAAAGTTGGCGTATCGGAATTAATTTCAAGACATTTATATGTATTATTAATCGCAACAAGGTCCAGCCTTGCAATCACACTTTCAGGTAATAAGGTATTAAGTCGTATAAATTTGATGGTTTCACTTGGAAACCCTAAATCCTTTAATATCACTTCGTCCAGTTCTCTCAACAGTTCACACACTTTAAACAGCACTTTGCCAATCCTGAAGGTACAGAGCCGGATTTTATCAACTTCTTGCTGCTCAATCTCAGCTATATCATATAAAGCGTACTCTTCTCCATATAAATCTGGCCAAAAACTGCTGATTTCTTTAAAAAAATTTTTACGCCTTAATTTGTGGCATTCCATGGAAAGCCCCCTATTCGATATGGCTTTCGTGCAGGTCTTTTACATACAAAACATATACTCCGCGATCTTCATCAATTTCTGTTGAGGTTACAGCCATTTGACCAATATTGGGGACATCTGTAATATCTTTTAAGAGATAGCGGATAACATCTAGATGAGTCCGGCAAGGGACAGTGGAAATCAACCTGTAGTTCTCACTTTCAAGATACCTGCGGAATTCAACGTGGATTCCTGATCCCCTATAGCTTTTCTCGTCTAGAACTGAATTGTTCCTTCCCCTGTTCTCGAGGACGAGGATTTCTTCTTCCCCATCCATTTCATTGGAAACTAACTCATACTGGCTTCCTTTGATTACGAAGTAGGTACATAACTGGCGGGCATAGAATTCATCTAAGCCTACATCGCCTGCGGAATATTCAAATAAGGGATCATATCCGCCTTTGCCATCATGAATAAAATATGTCAGTTTTTTCATATATTCTTTTCTCCCTTAATACGAAAGACTCTTTGCAACAATCCAGCCGACAGCGAGTGAAAGTGAGAAGAGAATGACTCCAACAGAACGATTATCTTCTTCGATTGCTTTTTGGAGGCTGTATCTTACTGTTACAACCTCAGCGATAAAAAATACAACGATTTGAGTAAGAATTCCGATAGATCCCCAAATTGCCATATCAAGCAAAGAAACCGAATATTCAGCAGCAGCACCTAGTACAATGGCTAGGCCAAGCATTTTCCCGCCAAGAGAAAGAGCAGCTGCCATGTTCCTCCTGCCTATCAGTTCAAACTCCTTAATTTTAGGAGTTGCCAGCACGAACAAGCCAATCCCGGCGGTTAGCAGAAGGATTCCCAGTCCTAAATAAGCGGCAAAATTTAAGTATAAATTCATTATTAATTCTCTCCCTTAACCGCCAGTCGTGCTTCTCGATCCACTGCCGAATCCCGAGCTTCCCTTAGGCGAAGTGTTTTTATAGTTGCTGTCCAGTCTGGCTCCCTTAAATGATGAGCTGTTTCTATATTTCGTATAATCATTGCTTTTATAAAGCAATGACCGGTTTGCAAAGAACATTCCCGCGAAAAAGTAATGGCCAAAATATGAAGAACGGCGATCGTCACATGACCAGACACCATCCTCAGCATCCCATTCCCAGTCTGAACAATCTGTACCTTCAGGTACAGGAGGAATATCCTGATCCTCAGCGGAACCCCATTCCTCTCCTTCACCTCCAGAGGCATCGTCATTCCAATTCCTGTCTGGAATGGCCTGTGAATTACTGCTGCATGCCGTAAACCCCATCATAAGAGCTGTTGCTGAAATTCCAGCCATAACCTTCTTTGTTTTTTTCATGTTTCTCACCCCTTTTTATTACCATGTTTATTTACGGAAGACTCATTGAAAAGTTTCAAAAATTGAGTCATCCTCTTAAAAGCTCTTCCTTTTATTCTAACACTTAACTTCTTTATAATGCTTCTTTGTATAATTAAGCCTTTCCACAGAGATTATTCAACAAAAGAGTACCATTATAACCAGGAAAAACATTCAGTCCAGATAAATTCCCAATGTTGTACCTAAGCCAAAAGGATGTAGTATGGCCGCTTAATTCCCTTATGGCTTCCCTCCCTCTTTTTAAGGGAAACATTGTTCCTCCTTTATACCCTTATAAATAAGCCTTCATTCCTCAAAAGTATATCTTATCAATTCGTGAAAAATTGCTGCCCTTTTCCTTATCGGTCAATATTCCCCATAAAAAAAATCCTCAAAATTAAATTCTTTTAATTCTGTGTTTCCCAATGCTATTTTTGCTAAAATAATTTCAAATAGGCATAATCCAGCTAACAAAGTAATTCCTGTCATCATTATGACATCTCCTTTAAATTCTGTTTGCCTATACAATAATTTATGGAACGCGTTTCAGGTCAAGAATATTTTTTGCGAGGTTATTTAAATGGCTAATATACGAGAAATTGCCCGACTGGCAGGTGTATCGGTTTCAACTGTCTCTCGAGTATTGAATAACCACCCATATGTAAGGTCCGATAAGAGGGATACAGTTTTGAAAACTATGGAAAGGCTGGATTACAGGCCTAATATTAATGCTGTCCATTTATCACGCGGCAGGACAAATATGATTGGAGTCGTATTGCCTACGATCAATCATCCATATTTTTCAGAACTTTTGGAAGGCATTGCTGAAGAGGCAATGAAGCATAATATCCAGCTGGTGCTTTTTCAAACTGGGTACCATGAAGAAAAAGAATTTGAAGCGTTACAGCAGTTGAGAGGGCAACTCATTGATGGGGTCATCTTCGCATCACGGGCAATGGCATTTGATTCACTATTAAACTATTCCGATGATGGACCCATTGTATTATGTGAAGACTCTGACCAAGAAGAATTTCCTTCAATATCTATAAAACACGTCGAAGCATTCAATATCGGCCTGGATTATTTAATTTCGAAAGGCCATGAAAAAATTGGAATATGCCTGGGAAGACTTGAAGGAACAAATAGCCAGAAACGAAAAGATGCCTACGAGAACAAAATGAAAAGCATTCAAATGAAGCTGCGATCAGAGTGGATAATTGGTCAATGTTTAATGATACAAGATGGCAAGCAAGTCATTGATCAATTTATGAAGATGGAAGAAAAGCCGACTGCCTTTATTGTAGGGAACGACCAGGTCACTGCGGGGATGGTTACAGAGGCAAAAAACTATGGACTTGATATCCCTGGTGATTTAGCGTTACTCAGCTTTGATAACCATCCTATTTCAGAAATACTAAGGATTACGACAATAGACATACCTACGAAGCACTTAGGCATCTCGGCCTTTAAAGCGTTGCTTAAGCGCACAGAAGAAAAAGGATATGCACAAAAATTTATTCTTCCATATAAATTAATTGAAAGGGACACGGTATAACAACCAACTATCACCATTCGGATAATCAAAAATTACTGACAGTAAAAAAACCCGCCTAATTTCAAGGCAGGTAATTTGCAGTTAAACTGTTTTGCGTTCTATTATCCTGATGTTATCATCGGTCATGTGATAATCATGGCAATCCATCAAGATTTTTTTCAAGGAATCAGGCACCCTGTTTGAATCGTATCCGCAAATCGTGATCAGATTTGAAGCCTGAATGATCAAGTCTGCTTCCATCTCATATTCCCCAAGACTCTGGAAGATTTCTTCCTGTTCTCTCCATTCTACATGGGCCCAGGTCTGGATGGGGATATTATTCTGTAAAAAAGGAGAAATCATATTTTGTAAATAACTTAAAATCGTTTCTTTATGGAAATTCCCGCGATAGCAATAGAAGTCGTAATTGTTAATCGTATGGATCATTTCTTGCTCTTTCTCATTAAACAGAGTTTTAATCCTATTCTGGATTTCTGGCATTATACGATCATTTTCAATGATCATGACATGGTTGCCAAGTCCGATAGCGGCAGTTATATACATGATAAGATTATCAATATACTTTTGTTCATCATCGAAATCATAGAAGATGTGCGCACCAGATTCTTTTACAGTCGAAATCAGGTTTTGAATTTTGCTGTGCATTGTTATCAGTCTCCTCCGGAATCCAAGGAAAACAAACAATGAATTCTCATATTAAAAATCTAACCTTAATATTAACATAATTTGTGACGTTAAAATATTAAACTTGTTTTTCACTTTAATGACAAAGCATTTCCCATGGTGAATTGATCTGCTTTGAACAATTTGTTCAGCCTAAAATTTGTGATGATTCTTCTGCCTTTTTTAAAAAATCACCGAACAAAAGAGCGCCCGGTGAGGATTAGATCATTTTAAAGTATACGTATTTAGTTTCCCTGCTTTCTCATTTAAAGCGGATAATGCCTCCTTATACTCCGTTTCTAATTGACCGATAATATCAGATACAGACTGAACTTTATTGATAGCCCCGACTCCCTGGCCAGCTGACCAGATGTCTTTCCAGGCTTTAGCATTTGTCTCCCTCTGCATAGTATCAAAATTGACCGTTTCTTTTTTCTTAAGGGCTTCAGGGTCCAGGCCGGCCCGTACAATGCTTGGCTTAAGCATATTAGCCTTTACTCCTGAAAAAGCATCGGTGAGAATCAGGTCATCTTGTGAAGCTTCAACCACCATCTGCTTATAGTCCTCATTTGCCAAGCTCTCTTCAGCGACAATGAAACGTGTTCCCATATAGGCAAGGTCAGCTCCTGCCGACTGAGCGGCAAGAATCGATTTTCCAGTAGTGATTGAACCTGCCAGCACAATGATACCATCCCAGAAGGTACGGACAGAATCAACGAAAGCAAAGCCATTCAATTCTCCAGCATGCCCTCCGGCTCCATTTGCAACCAGAATAAGACCGTCTACTCCAGTGTCAGCGGCTTTCCTGGCAAATTTCACATCACTTACATCAGAAAACACCAGTCCCCCATATTCATGTACAATTTCCACCACTTTCCTTGGGCTTCCAAGAGAGGTAATGACCAACTGCGGCTTATGCTTTTTTATTAGCGCAAGTTCTTCATCTAGACGGCTGTATGTACTGTGCACCACCATATTCATGGCCCATGGTGCTGTTTTTCGTTCCGGCTCTTCAACTCTCGCTTGTGCCAACTCATCGTTCAGTCTTCCCATCCATTCATCAAGTACCTCAATCGGCCTTGCATTCGGAGCCGGAAATGATCCTATTACACCATTCTTACAGCATGCACTTACTAGATCCGGACCTGAAACAAGGAACATAGGAGCTGCTATTGCAGGTACTGTTAATTGGCTCCACCAGCTTTCAGGGACTGCATTACTCATATTATCATCCTTTCTCCACATGTCAAAATTTTCTGAATATCTTTATCTTAGTTTAATTCACTGAATAATTCAACAAAGACGAAGGTTAAATTATATTAAAAAAGAATCCCACAGATTAATGTGAAGGATTCCTCCGGTATTTTCTGAGAATGTCATTCATGGTGTTCTTCATTCTAACAATAATCGAATCCTCCTCTTCCTGCGAATCCTTCAAATAACTTCGCCAGATGAATTGGCTTACCTCTTCAATAATAACCAGCAAAATGATTGGCAAAAGGAAATACCATATCCAGTCCCACATGTCTCAGGCTCCTTTCGAACAGATATATTATCCTATTCAACTCTTTACCTCATCATGAGCGATAGCTAAACATTTACGATTTTAGTCATTATTCGGCAAAAGGATTTGCAATTATAGTTCTCACAAGTTTGACCCTTAAAAAGCTTTATTCCTCATTTCATTCTATCCATGATATCTTCGCGGTGAATAAAAATGATTACAAGCACCAGAAAACCTGTAATGATGGTTACTTTGGGCTCTGCACCGAGAAAATAAAAACTAACCGGAATCAAAAGGAAAGAACCAAGTCCAGCGAATGTAAAACTTTTCAGAAACGGATAGAGTATAAGAAAGCCTGAAATGATGACCAGGGCAGTAATCGGTTCAAAAGCGAGCATCCCGCCTATAAATGTAGAGATTCCCATTCCGCCTTTGAATTTCAGGGTGACTGGCTTGACATGACCTAAAATGGCCAGTCCCAAACCACCCAGAATAATTTCTTCTGAAAAACCGAAGTACTTTCCAGCCATAATGACAACTGCCCCTTTAAGGGCATCACCAATAAACGTAAGGATGAAAGATACCTTCCCATTAACCCGGCCGGCATTGCGTGCCCCTACATTTCCGCTGCCTTCAACCCTTATATCTTTATTTCCCAGCAGCTTCACTACGAGGAAGCCGGCCATCAAGCTTCCCAGTAAATATGAAAATAGGTAATAACCGATAATAGCCATGTTAGACACAACCTGTCTTTATTTATTAAGGCGTTTTTCTCAAACTTTGTTGCTAACCACTACTAAATAAGATGGATTACCTAAGTTTGTACAAAAAATCCACCATTATGATGAGAAAAGAGCTTGCAAACTTAGTACCGATAATACAAAATCGCTTTTGTCACGAAATAAACGGCTTTAGGTTTTTACAACAATCTTTATGAAAACAGCCTTTATTATTAAAGTTTATTCTGTTAAAAAGCCCTAGATTCCTTCAAATGTTTCTCCATTAGAAAAGGAGCCAGCGACCGGCTCCTTTCTATGTTCTTTGGACAGAAACTTTAGGATTTCTGAAATATTGTTTTCTCATATAATAATAGAATACTAAAAATACAACACCGCTGACTAAGCGCAGACCACTGGCGAGATTCATAGCAGTATTTATTGAACTCATCTGCAGCAAAATAACACCAACTTGCGGTGCGACAAAGCCAATAATAGCTAAAATAATATTATATTGAGCAATAAAGCTTCCTCGATTGTCCTCCAAAGTAACTTCCAGCAGCTGATTGAATAATAAGAGGACAGTTCCTGAGACAAATAGTCCTGAAGTGAAGTTAACGAATGTCAAATAGTACATATTGGTTGAAAGAATTGTTAAAAATGGAGCTGTCGCCATCCCTGTTGCTGTAATTGCCAGCATTTTTGCATTGCTGTGCTTATCTGCCATTCTCCCCCACCATTTAAAGCTGATGATTTGTCCTACCTGGTTCGCCACTGTTATAATGCTGATCCAAAAGCCTGTCATATGAGCAATTTTTATGTTATAAATATTGAACAGCGGCCAAGCCAGCTGCCATGCAAAGTTAAAAAATAAGCCGCAAATCAAAAAATAAATGAATGGTTTATGTTTATACGCGTCCCAGCCGAAATTGAAACGTTTCTGTTCTTTTTTCACTTCTTTTTTTGGCTCGATATGCCTATTCAAGTAAAAAACTTCTGCAATTCCGAAGATGAATGCCAGAATAAAAAGTATCTGATATGGTAGTGGATCAGTTTTATCGAACCATTGAAGACCAATACCAATAATTAATGTGGTGAACATACCTGCAATGGTCAGTATTCTGTTCCTTTCACTGAAAAAGCTGCTTCTTCTGCTGTCAGACACAAGGTCTCCTATAAATGACTGCCAGCTAAGCATGGCGAAGGATCCAGGAAGATTCATTAATCCAATCAATAAAACAAATGTCCAGGCCCTGTACTCCTGAGGCAGGTAAATGACAAGAAACATCCCAATCAAAAAGAAGCGAGTAAACATGATTGACATTCCTGTGAATCTTTTCTTCTCCTGGAGCCTGCTCATGATTGCTGTTCCAAGAATCATTGCGAACATGCCAACTATTTGCGGAAGAGAACTTATTAACCCCACTTGATAATTCGTAGCTCCAAGGACGCCAATCGCAAACAGGGCAAAATAATTATTGCTCATGCTCATTACAATCGTCGAAGCTATACCATTGATAATGCTATTCTTTTCATTCCTCATTGTTATTTCAGAAGGATTTTGCATACATTCCTCTTCTTTCAAACGATTCAAATTATTTTGCATATCGAAATATCCACCTAATTTTACTCCTTCTGTTTTTTACTGGCAACAAGTATTTTTTGTATGAATAAACAAAGATTATTCTGTAAATTTTTTATCCTCAGGCACAAAAAAAGGAGCACAAGGCTCCTTTTGAATTAAACATTATACAAAACCAATTTCAACCTGTTGTCCCGTTCATTTCTTTCTTCTTCAGCAGCAAGGTCATATTTCTTAAGCAAATGAAAAACTTCATTCAAAATATCCTGGGTATGTTCTTCCATAAAAAAACTGCTGAATAAACTTTGTATATCCTCAGGCAGGTATTCCCTTTGTGCCTCGTACTTCTTTTTGACATCTTCCTTGCTGTGATTGATATTGCATTCTCCCATAATATCCCTCCTTACTTTGTATACTTTTAGCATACCAGACTCACAAAAGCTTTACCCTTTTCTTTATTTCATTTTTATTTATATTTTTGACGATAAAATAATAGGATACAACCCATTGTCCGTTGCACTTTAGATCTATCCAAACTGTATTGTTAGATAAAGCATGGAAAGCAAGCCCAGAATGAAAGAATAAGTGGGAAACTTGACATGATTGTCTTCCTGGCTTTCTGGTATAAGTTCTTTGTAAATAACGAACAGCATGGCTCCTGCTGCAAAACTTAATCCAAACGGTACTAAGCCTTCCACTTCTGATGCAAGGAAGTAACCAATTGCCGCAGTCACTATTTCCACTGCCCCTGTGAATGATGCTATCAAAAGAGATTTCATCTTGGACAATTTCTGGTGTATTAAATAAATAGCAACAAGGAAGCCTTCAGGTGCATTTTGCAGACCGATAGCAAAAGCGATGATTGCCCCAAGATTATCCTCACCGGTCCCGTAACTGACGCCGACTGACAGACCTTCCGGCAAGTTATGAAGCGTTATCGCTGTAACAATCACTAATGTTTTTCGATCAACACCTGATAAGAATTTAAAGTCACTGGTATCCAGATTTTCAGTTTTTGAATTGATGATATTGAGGACAAACGTACCTAATAACATTCCAAAACTTAACACCCAGATATTTGATGATTTTAATGATTCCGGTATCAGGCTAAAAGTTGTAGCCGCCATCATGATTCCTGATGCATAACCAAGAAGCAGTGACTTCAGCCTGGATGACACATTATTTAAAAATAAGACTGGGATTGCTCCCAAACCTGTTGCCATCGCAGAGATGACAATGCCCAAAAATGCTCCTGTCATAATTTTTTCCATTGCCTCCTATTTTACAAAAGTAAAATACTATTTCCCTAAAACAGGGAAATTACACTTGGAAAAAATTTATCCTTTGCTATGAGGGAGCAACTAATTCTACTTTTATACGATCTGGATCTTCGAAAAATACTGCATAGTGACTTCTGCCCCCTGCATATGGGTGCCTATCATGATATAGAATCGGTATGTTCTTTTCTATCAGTTTTTCAGTTATCCCATCAACTTGGTTTCGGGAATTAGCATGGAAAGCAAGATGATTAAGACCAACCTTAGAACGATGGTAACCGTCTTTCACAAACTGTTCATCTGCCTGTACAAAGACAAGATAGGTTGACTGGTATCTCCAGCTCATACCTTTATTCCACTTCTGAAAAATTTCATAATTGAGTTCGCTCAAAAACCAATCCCAAAACTCTATTGTTTTATTAATGTCAGTCACATTGATTTCAACATGATGAAGCATGAGCTGAATTCCCTCTTTCTATGCCTTCTTCCGTATCGATAAACTTATATTTGGTAACAATATCATAAAATAATAAAGGAAGTCATGTTATGTATCTGGTTATTTCCGCGGCTGCGTTTATTACTATCGGTTATTTTTGCATCGATTGGGAAAAGTGGAAGGACTTTTATCCAACGATCCAATTTTATATTATTTGCAATTTAATGTATAACATTATATTCTTCAACCATACATTGTGGGCTTATAGCCCAAGAACTTCCTGGTTGAATCATACTTATATCGACCTGGTTTTCAGTTTTATCATCATTCCTATTGTTATCATGATATATCTTGACCATATTCCCGCATCTTTTAAATTAAAAATACTTTATGGAACAGGCTGGATCATACTTTTTACTGTGATTGAATACCTTTTTCAGAAAACAGGCTTATTTATTTATGATAATGGATGGGAAATCATGAGTTCAGCTATCTTTAATATCATTATGATCACCGTACTGGGGATTCACTTCAAGCGCCCTTTAGCCGGCATCCTGCTGGCAATCCCTATAATTGCTATCCTGCTTTATTTCCACCACCCAGCATTTCAAGATATGAAATAGTTTTGAAAATCTATATGTTCTCATCCTTCAGCTTTGCTTCCTGTTCGTCTTTGTTAATATAATAATATTAGGTGAGTATTATGAAAGATATATTCAGGGAGATTTTATGATACGTACAATTTCTGTTAACCAATCAGGTCAGATTCAAACTGGCCAAACGATTCAATCATTAATTTCAGATAACAATCATTGGTATTGGATTGATTTCAGTGATCCAACTGCGGAAGAAATCGACGTTTTGAGAGATCCGCTGAACTTTCACCCATTATCGATTGAAGATTGTATTCACACATTGCAGAGACCAAAACTGGATTATTATGATGACTTTCATTTTTTTGTTTTTCAGGCATTGAATTCTGATTCAATGGAGAAGGAAGAAGTTGATTTATTTCTGGGAGCCAATTATATAGTCACTTTCCACAGTGAAAAAACACCTGAAATTGAAGAAGTCTGGAAGAGATTAGTGCTTTCCAAAACACCTAGTCAGTGGAATCCTTCAATTGTTCTCTATCATGTACTGGATAAAATTGTAGATAATTATTTCCCGCATGTATATCGTATTGAGGATTTATTGAACGAAATAGATGAGAATTCAGCCGACCGCTCAATGGAAGTACTGCTCGAGGATCTATTTGATACAAGGCATGAGCTTCTCTCGCTGAGGCATACCATTACACCAATGAGGGATTTGGTATACAGAATGATTAACTCCCATCGTCTCTCTATAATTCTTGAGCAAAAAGAATATTTTGCAGATATCCATGACCATTTATTGAGATTAGCCGAAAAGGTCGAAGCCAGCCGGGAATTGACAACTGACATCCGTGACAGTTATTTATCGATGAACGCTCATGAAACAAACCGAGTGATGAAGGTACTTACTGTAATCACAACCATTTTCATGCCACTTACCTTCATTGCTGGAATCTATGGAATGAACTTTAAGAATATGCCCGAACTCACCTGGCAATTCGGTTATTTCGGAGCACTTTTTACTATGTTTGCCATCGGAATAACCATGTTTCTCTGGTTCAGGAAAAAGGGCTGGTTCAAATAACAATACAATTGATTTTCTTAGATACGGTATTACGCTGGAAATTAGAAAAACCATTGAGGCACGGCCCTCAATGGTTTCTTTCGTTTGGTTTATCTTCCTCTTCATGCCGCTTAATGAAATCCTCTGCAAGGTTTTTGCTGCTCATTATAAGGCCTGATAAAAAAAATGCTATGGTGGCTTCAAGTGATAGATAATGAAAGGACATCAGAGAAGAAGCAATGGTCCAAAGCAGCCACATATATTTTCCCCAATGATCAGCCATTAACCTCCTCCGCCTTCCAATAAATTTGGGAGATAGTTTCTGCTAATGCTTCCACTGTATTTTTTAACTCTTTCATATCATTGTCGACCCCACCGACTTCAACCACGAGAGAATTTGAATGCAAGTCCTGATTATATATGCCATCGACACCTATACCTTTTTTCGGAAGAACTCCCTTGCTTAAGCCTGGATAATTTTCATTCAATATCTTATGAAGCTCATTTGCAAACTTGAGATTTTTTTGGAAGTTCGGGTTTTCTTCGCCAATGACAAAAACAATTCTTGCATAAGGTTCGTTATTAATCATTGTAGTCGTTGAATCCTTCCTGACGGAATCTCGATGCAGATCTATAAAGTATTCTAATTTCTCATTCCCTGCCATTGCGCTTTGAACCAGGGAACGTGATATGTCATAAGACTTATGTGTTAGCCAGCCCTTTTTATCCAACTCCTTGCCAATATTGGTCTTATCCACGCTAGCGCCTACCCCGCGTTTTTCTAATTCATCTCCAAGTAATTCACCAACAATCGTGATGTTTGT
This sequence comes from Mesobacillus jeotgali, assembly GCF_900166585.1. Classification (NCBI taxonomy): domain Bacteria; kingdom Bacillati; phylum Bacillota; class Bacilli; order Caryophanales; family Bacillaceae; genus Mesobacillus; species Mesobacillus jeotgali. The sequence goes on from NZ_FVZC01000009.1 coordinate 1,494,404, forward strand.
CTTGCCATCTACAGCCTCATTTTCATTCTTCGCACCTTGAAGACCAAGCAATGGCAAGTAAGATTCCCAGCTATGGGTATGGTAAATGAAAACGGATTTTTTTGATGGAGAAGAACCGGAATAATTTTTACCGCTATTGAGCTCCTTCAGTTCCTTCGCTGCCATATTCCTTTCCTGCAACAGCTCATCCATTGGAGGAGCAGATTCAATCGGGATATCGGTAAAATCCACTCCTTCTTCTGCAATGATGAAGTTTGAGTCAAAGGCCATGAAACCCGGAATCTCACTTCTAATCAAGCTGCGGATGTCATTCATTTCTATGTTTGTCAGCAGTTTGAATCCTGTAGAAAAAATAGGGTATTCTGCATTGGCCCCCGTTACAGCATGTCCTATAAGCGGATTCTCATAGCTAATGATGCGTAAGAAGACCTCTGCTCCAATATCCCCATTCACCTTGAATTTAAAAAAGCTGATGTTGGATGAAGACAGAAGGCCTGCAACAAGAAACAAACTAAATGTGCTGATCAATATGATGAAAACCATCATGGTCTTTCTGTATAGTTCAACAAATAGTTCAGCCATTCCATCACCCTTTTGCGTGTGATACGAATTCCAAAAGTGCACACCCTTTTAATCCATGAATATGTAAAAACAAAGATTTTAGAATAAAAAAAGCCTGAACTATTGTCCAGGCGAAAGTAATCAGATGAGAAGTTTGAAAAGGTATTATACTTTTTATCTATTTCCCTTCCATAACGACTGTTTCAGGCAATTTAATACTCTAAAACAAAAGTTTGACTTTTCATAAGGAGAGCTTTCATGTATTGCACCTTGTTAGCATGGCTAAAAATATCTCTTTTTCCAGAAGATGAATGCAGTAATTCCCGCAAGGAGGACAGCCATACTGATTGCAAGAAAGAAGGCATAAGGATTGTGCTGAAATGGAAGATTAACGTTCATGCCATAGAAGCTTGCCACCATAGTAGGGAAAGAAAGGATTATTGTAATCGATGTCAAAAATTTCATCACCATATTTAGATTATTTGAAATGATAGAGGCAAATGCATCCATCATCCCGCTCAAAATGGAACTGTATGTTTCCGCCATTTCAATGGCCTGAGTATTTTCAATGATTACATCCTCAAGTAAGTCTTTGTCCTCTTCATACATTTTCAAATAATTAAAGCGCATGATTTTAGCAAGGACGACCTTATTGGACTTTAATGATGTCGTAAAGTAAACGAGACTTTTCTCAAGAGCAAGGAAGGCATACAATTCCTTGTTTTTCATTGACTGATGCAGCTCACGCTCTATTTCGTTCGTCTTTTTATTGATTTGTTTGAGATAGCGCAAATAGTAAATAGATATAACATAAAGGATCTGCAGGGCAAATCTCGTCTTCTTGAAAGTATAAAATTCCTTTACACGGTTGTTTCGGAATTCCTCCAGTACTGGAGTTTCCTTTAAAGAAATAGTAATGATGCAGCTCGATGTCTGGATAATTCCCACTGGAATCGTCTCATAGATTGGAAATCCTGATTCATCGTGGGTAATATACGGGTAGTCGACAATAATATATACATTGCCATCTTCCTTTTCAATGCGGGGACGTTCTTCATCATCAAGGGCGTCCCTGATAAAATCAACCGCAATCCCTGTTTCATTGGCTACTCTTGTAATTTCATCCTCTGAAGGATGAACCATATTTACCCAGCAGCCTTTGGTGATTTCTTCAACACATGATAATTGTCTTTCTAAATCGCTTTTGAAGATTTCCAACATTTCGCCAACCTCCTCTTATTTTATAGAGGAAGTCAATTACCATTTTTCAGAGTTGATAGTCTTGTAGTATTCAATTGTATCAATTCTATTAGATTATCGACTTCCTCCCGCCTATCGGGATCAGGTTCTATTGAATAACCCAAAGATACCAACTCCTTCTTTTTTCACCTCTTACATCTTACTCCTGACTACATTAAAGTACAATGGATTTTTTCAATTATACAAGGTTCAAAAACTGTATTTTTGAGCTAAAGCCTCAAAAAGAAACTTGACAATATACCCTCATAGGTATATAAATTATATTAGTTACTTTTAGGGTATAAAAAGGAGGAAAATGATAGTGAAAAATATAATCACAAAATCTGTTTTTGCTTTTACACTGATTTTATCTTTGGTGGCTTTTGTTAGTTTTTCACAGCCAAAAGCCGAAGCTGCCACAACAGGCGCCGATGTATTGGTCACTGTCGGTCAAATGGGCGCTGATTCTTATTCCCAAACTTTAGACGGCGTTTTATATACAGTTGACTCAATTGGAATGATGGCTGACAGAATCTTGTGGACTCAACAAGAAATTGGCTTTATGGCAGACAGAATTGTTTATGTTACTGAATTCTCTCAGGATAACACAATAAAAGTGATTTACATGGCAACCGCTTTATGGCCAACCGGCATGAATGATGGAGGATACACATACAAAGTTACCTTAATGCCTGTAGCAATGCTTCCAGCAGGCTGGTAAAAAATGAACTAATTGGCGAACCTCCTTAGGGTTCGCCTTTTTTTATTCATACTGAAGCCCAGCATCCATTTTTTGCTTAGTATCGGGACATTTCCCTCTTCTTCATTAATCTTCAGAAATTCGCCTTATTTACGACCATGCTGGGCTATCAATTTTTCCACGCTTGATGCATGATATTTTTTATTCTTTTCCTGTTTTTCCATAAACCATAAATTCTGTTGCGCTTTCATCACTTTGGTGGATCCTTTTTGTGGCTAAACCAACCCCTGCTCTTGCTGTTTGTATATAATGCGAAAAAGGATAGACCATCTTATAAATATAAGAGTTCTTATCCTCCAATAATCACTCTCCAAGTCCCAAATAAGTTCCCTTAATGCATTAATTGTTTCAGGTTTTTACAAATATTTTTAAATTTATTGAAATACTAACAATATAGCCAAAAGGGTTACAAGTTTTCCGTTACCGAACAAATCATTTATAATGGAAGTTAAATTAGGTACCCAGCCTAATTTTACCAGCATGAACATTTACTAAAAAGTTTCCATTCAAAAAGGAGAAATTATATGCAGCTGTTACAACGTCTGTGGGAGGCTGTCATCCGTTTCTGGAAAAGACGCCACCTGACCCAAATACTGTTATTGGTCTTATTGATTTTTATATTGCTGTCAATTCTTTGGTTTGCTTTTATCGCCAGCAGGGCAAATGTCCAGACTTTAAAGGATGGATTGAACCAGGCAACCACTATTTATGATCGAAATGGAGATGAGGCAAGCAAACTGGCCACAAACCGTACCGGCGGCGTTTCTATTAAAAATATGCCAGATCATGTACCAAATGCCGTGATCGCTATTGAAGATGAACGCTTTTACGAACATAATGGTTTTGATATCAAGGGAATCGCTCGTGCTTTCTTTGGAAATCTATTGGCTGGGCAGGTTACCGGGGGCGGCAGTACCCTTACCCAACAATTGACAAAAAATGCCCTGCTTTCATCTGAGCGGACTTACAAACGCAAAGTGGAAGAACTTTTCCTGGCCGTCGAGCTTGAAAAGGTTTATGAAAAGGACGAAATCATCGAAATGTATTTAAACCAGGTTTATTTCGGCAGCGGTGCATTCGGGATCAATAATGCCAGTAAGAAGTACTTTGCCAAGGATATTCAGGATGTGACGATCAGCGAAGCTGCTCTGCTTGCCGGCTTGCTTAAAGCACCATCCTCCCTTGACCCTTACAATAATTACGATGCTGCCATCAAGCGCAGGAACGTGGTTTTGGCAAAAATGAATGAGTTAGGTATGATCACTGACTCTCAATATAAGAAAGCAAAGGCTGAGGAGATTAGCCTCGAAGACGGTGGCGGTTCACTAGCTGATCGCAAATACCCTTCATATGTAGATGCAGTATTAGATGAAGCAACAAGCAAATATGGACTGACACAGGATGAAATCATGACAAGAGGCTACCGAATCTACACAGAACTTGACCAGGATATACAGTCCGGTTTGGAAAAGGTATACCGTCAGGACCATTTGTTTCCTGATCGGGCAAGTGATGTTTTGGTACAAAGCGGGTCCGTACTTCTGGATCCTAATAATGGCGGAGTCCGGGCACTAGCCGGCGGCCGAGGCGAAAAGGTATTCAGAGGATTCAACCGGGCGACGCACTTAAAGGCCCAGCCTGGTTCGACCATGAAGCCCCTCGCGGTTTACACACCAGCCCTGGAAGAAGGTTACGAGTACGATTCAATGCTTGTAGACAAAAAGATGTCCTTTAAAAATTACAGTCCAAAAAATTTCTCAGATACTTATCAGGGAGAGGTGCCTATGTATAAAGCAATTGAAGATTCAATCAACCTCCCGGCTGTTTGGCTGTTAAATGAAATTGGTTTGAACAAAGGAATTGATGCAGTTAAAAGATTTGGCATCAGGGTGGAAAAAGAAGATCAGAATCTGGCCCTTGCTTTAGGCGGTATGCATAATGGAGTTTCCCCTCTTCGGATGGCAGAAGCGTACTCTGTTTTCCCAAATGGCGGAAAGCGGCAGGACGGACACCTGATTACGAAAATTGTCGGACCGACAGGCCAAGTTATAGCTGAGCATGATGGCTCTACAACTCGTGTAACCTCAAAATCCGTGGCTAATAAAATGACATCAATGTTATTGAATGTAGTGGAATCGGGAACCGGGAAAGGAACATATATTGAAGGAGTCGATATTGCCGGAAAGACTGGGTCCACGCAGCTGCCTTATTCTGATATCAATGGAACGAAAGATCAGTGGTTTGTTGGTTATACACCGAACATCGTGGGTGCGGTCTGGCTCGGATATGATAAGACCGACCGCAAACATTATTTATCCAGCAGCAGTTCCAGAGACGTTGTTCCTTTATTCCGTGCAATTATGGAAGAAACAATGCCCCATATTGAACAAGAGGAATTTGATGTCAAATCAATCAATGAGCGTAAATCTGGTGACATGATTGATTATGAAAAAACCGAAAAGGCAATCAGGGATAAAACAGATAAACTAGAAGAAGAATTAAAAACCCGTGCTGGCCAGGTTGAAGAAAAATTAAAAGAGGAAGCACCGAAGTGGAAAAAGGTTTTTGAACAAATGCAGGACGACGCCGGAAAAGTCGGCGATAAAGTCAGAGATAAATTTCGCGAATGGCAAGGACAATAAAGATAAAAAGAGAGCAGCTTAAGTAGTTGCTCTCTTTTTGTCCATGCACTTCAATTATGGTTATTACTTACCCCGTTTAATAATAAGGCTTCAAAACGTCTTGGAATAAATGCAGGTATCCGGAATTTCACCACTAACTGAAACGGAATCATTTTTTAATATGGCATCTAGAGAAAATCCGAGCTTTTGGGGAATTGCCCTGCTCTTAATGTTTAAGGAATCACATCTAATTTCGATTCTGCGGGCCTTAAGCTCCCTTACTGCAAATTCTGTGATGCCTTTCACTGCCTCTGTTATATAGCCTTGGCCACTATAACGCGAGTCAATCCAATAACCGATTTCGAATTTTGGGACATCCCAATTAATTCTGTGTAAACCTGATGACGCCACAAATTCCCCTGTATCTTTTTTGAATACAAGCAGCCTAAGATCAGAGCGATCCAAAAACTTCAAGTAGCCCTGCCGGATTACGACTTCTGTTTCTTCAACACTTTGTTCCTTTTGGGCGAATGGCATCCATGGTTGAAGTTCTTTTAAAGAAGCATTAATGGACTCGCATGTAACAGCACCATCACCTGGCTTAGGCATCCTGATCAGCAATCTGTCTGTTTCAAATTCACTTGGGAACTCTAATAAAATAGGATTCATATATTCATCTATCCCCTCACTTATTTTCTGATAATTAAAAAGGAGCGGTCAGCTCCGCCCCTTAAATATTTCTCCTTAAATACTGATATCCCTTTTTTGGAAGAAGAAAAAGGTTAGAAACATGAATATTGCGTAATATACAGCAAGTATCGAAAGTGAAATAGGCAATGTTATATTATCAAGGATCCTGTCTTGAAGAGCATAGACTGTCAAATCCAAATGAGGGAAAATCAAAAATTTGGCCCAAGTATATTTGTCAGCAAGCATCAAGATAATGCCTCCGAGGGTAGAAGAAAAGAAAAGAACAAATATGCCGATGCCCACCGCAAGAGCTTGACTTTTAAACAGCGTGGAAAGCATGAATGCGATAGTCATGACGATGAGAAGACTAGGGATAAAATAAAGCATCTTCAGCAGAAATTGTTCTCCAACCATAGCTACTTTTCTTCCTTCAAGCGTGATTTCAAAAATCTTCGTATTGAAATCTCCGCTGCCGAATAGAACCAATCCGATTATATAACCTGAAACAATCAGCGTTACGATCATTAATAATGCATAGATGATGACGGCTATGTACTTTGACAGCAGGATTTTCCATCTCTGATGAGGGCGGATTAATAACTGCTTAATCGTTCCATCAGAAAATTCAGCAGCAACATTCGCACTTCCTACAACAACCACAAATAAAGTGACAAGAGAGCTGACACCGACAACAACATCATTCATGAAGTGCCAGTTAGTTTTGGCATTTGGATTGATATTTTCGTCCAGCATTTCCTTTGTTTGATCAATTTGATTTTGCATCAGTACTTTTTCATCTTCCGAAGCAGATGCCATTTGGTTTTCAAGCATCTTTATTTCTTCCTCTGTATCCTGTCGCCAATTTGGATTAGGGTCAGCACTAAACTTACTATAGATAATTCCAGCAATCAAAACAGCCAGGATAATAATAACCATGTAAATCCAGCTTGCCATTTTCCCGAAAACCTTCATTAATTCATTTTGGATTAACGCAATCATATCATTTGCTCCTTTTTATCTTTATTTGTGATCTCAAGGAAGCGATCTTCCAATGTGGCTTTCACATTTAATATTTCGTAAACATCAACATTATTTTCAACAAAGAGCTTATTTATCAAAGGTATTTGCTCTCTCCTCAAGGAAATAGTCAGTCGTGCGTCCTTTTTTGAAGTCACTTGTATATCTGGCAATTTCTCTGCCAATAGTTTGGCCGCCATAATTGGGTCTGATATTTCCACTTCAACTGTCCTTGCCTTCTTTGTCTCCAATATTTCGGTTTCATGCATGGAGGAAATATGTATCAGCTTCCCATATTCGATGATGGCAAATCGGTCACACATTAGCTGCATCTCAGATAATAAATGAGAGGAGACTAATACGGAAGTTCCCTGGTTAGCAAGCAGGCGCAAATAATCGCGAAATTCCCTGATTCCTTGAGGATCTAATCCATTTGTCGGTTCATCTAATATAAGGATGGAAGGCTTATGCAAAATCGCTTGAGCCACTCCAAGCCGCTGTCGCATACCCAAAGAATATGTACGAACTTTATCATGGATCGCCTTCTCTAAACCTACTAGCTCTGTAACTTCATTTATTCGCTCTTTTGTTACCTCGCTTTGTGCCATGCGGGCATAATGTCTCAGGTTCTTATATCCACTCAGGTACTTGTAAAACTCTGGATTTTCTACGATAGCACCCAATTCATTCATCGCTTCCGTAAATGACTGATCCAGGTCGTTCCCGTTTACCATTACTGTACCTCCAGAACGGTTAATCAGACTGACAATCATTCGGATTATGGTTGTCTTCCCGGCTCCATTGGGACCTAGAAGTCCAAATATCTCTCCTTTTTCCACTTTAAAGCTTACATCATCAACGATTGTTTTTTTTCCAATCGTTTTAGTCAGTGACTTTACCTCTAACGCAAAATGAGACATAAAATCTCCTCTTTCCCTTAAAAATATACTTTGTTAAAATTCAAAATTGATTATGAAATCAATAGTGTCTATATATCAAAGCGAGATATTAAAAAAATCACGTATGCGATTCTATAGATTAATACGATGAAAATTGTAAAAAGTTCCAAAAAAGCAAGAAAAGATTTCTATACCCACCGATAGACCTGTATATTGCCAACGGTTAATACAAACGATATAAATGATATTCCGGTGAATATCCAGCGTTTCAAAAATCCAATCATGAGGTGATTGTATGAGTTATAAAGATCATTTGGATCCACACTCACAACTATTCCACCACACTTGGACTAGGCGGAAGCATACCAATTCGCAAGTCAATGGTGAAACCCAGGTAACAAAAAACACTATACTTGCGAGAAGTAATGCGAAAGCGCACCGTTTTTGAATTTTTGAAACAAAAAAAGGAAAAGACGCTCTATGCGTCTTTTCCAGCTATATTTTTCTTTTCTATAATAGAAAATCAAATTAGCAAAAGGCTTGAAAATTTAGAGAAAGATAAAATATATAACTCCAGCTAGGATGATTCGATAAATCGCAAACGGCATTAACTTAATTTTGTCAATGAGTTTTAGGAAGAATCGAATGAACAATAATGCAAATACAAATGCACTAATGAATCCCACCGCGAAAAAAGGCAAGGCATCCATGGTAAAATACTGCCAATTTTTCAATAAAGAAATCGCACTGGCACCAAGCATGATTGGTACCGCCATAATGAAAGTGAAATCAGAAGCTGCACGGTGGCCTAAACCGAGCAGTACGCCACCAGCAATAGTCGATCCAGACCTCGAAAAGCCCGGCCATAAGCCCATACATTGGAATAATCCGACACCAAGAGCCTGCTTATAGCTAATCTGATCAACGTCTTCAGTCTTAAGGACTCTTGGATGCAAACGGTCAGCAATAATCATCAGGATAGCCCCTAATACAAGCCCGATCACGACGGTCTCCACAGAAAACAAATGCTCGTCAATATAGTCCTCGAATAAAACGCCAATCACCCCTGCAGGAATCAAGCCTACAATTACTTTTGAAAGACTTAGCCTTCCGTTAGAGTCAGTGATTGAAACTCCTTTTTGTAAACCTAATAAGTTAAGAAATCTGTCTTTGAAAACTATGACCACTGCGAGTATAGAACCTAATTGAATGACAACTTTAAAGGTGTTCGCAACCGGTTCTGTAAATAATTCTTTCGAGTGCAGCAGCAAGTCATCAACAATAATCATATGCCCTGTAGACGAAACAGGCGCAAATTCAGTTAATCCTTCTACTAATCCCAGTATGAATGCTACAAATAATTCCCAAATATTCATTTAATGTCTTGCTCCTTTAAAAATATATTTTCAGAAGCTATTGCCCAGAATCGATATTAATAGCGGCAAAAGCCGAATGCACTCTTTCAGTTTTAACTTTTTTTATATATTTAGTCAAATAAAAAAAGCAGCCTCAAGAGCTGCAATTTTTGTTTTCTTTGAATACAAATAATTTTTGTCCAAAAAAATTAGTAATAGTGTAGATGATAGACCCCAAAAAGATCGCAATATTGTCCAAGTCCATAAAGCGCAAATAAATATCGGCGCTATTTAGCATTTTTGTTAAGCTGTGACTGAGCGAGAAAGAAACAAAGTAGCTGGCCAAAACAATAAAAATAAATTTAGATGCACCAACCATTATGGGGACTTGGCTTCGGAAGGTAAACCTTCTATTTAAAAGGAAACTGACAGAAGCACCTACTGTGTTACCTGTGAAGGTAGCCTGCCAATATGACCATTCAAGCCCGTTTTTTAACAGTAGCATCAAGCCCATCCCGATAAAAGTATTAAGTACGCCAACTAAAAGGAACCTTAAGAACGGAAGGCAGTTCGTAAAACGGATTCCAATCCACTTATTCAGCGGGTTAGTTGTTCTCAGATAGCTTCCGTGTTTCAACGATTGACTCATACTCCGCCCCTTCCCTATTCACCAATCTTCTTGGTACCGGCAGGTTAAACAAGTCAACATCTATAATAAATTTTGGCCTGCGCTTGGTTTCTTTATAAATTTTTCCAATATATTCACCAACCAGCCCAAGTGCTATCAGTTGCAGTCCGCCTATTAGCCAGATGGATGTAATCAAGGATGTCCACCCAAGTTCTGTATCTCCGAAATACTTTAAAGCTAAAAAATAAATTCCAAAAATCAGGCTTACAATGAAAGAAAGGCATCCTACAAGCATAACAATCCTGATTGGGGTAACTGAAAATGATGTTATTCCATCAAAGGCGAATGCCAGCATTTTTTTCAAGGGATATTTTGTTTCGCCCGCAAGCCTTTCCTTTCTTTCATAATATACATTTGCAGAATTGAACCCAATTAATGGTACAATCCCACGTAAAAACATATTGCTCTCAGCGAAATGCTCCAATTCTTCGACCGCACGCCTGCCCATCAGTCGGAAGTCGGCATGGTTAAAGACTAATTTGACTCCAAGCTTGTCCATTAACTTATAAAAACCTTCGGCGGTGAACCGCTTGAAGAATGTATCCGATTCTCTGCTGCTCCTTACTCCATAAACAACTTCGTAGCCTTCAATGTATTTTTTCACCATTTCATTTATTGCATCGACATCATCCTGAAGGTCCGCATCGATGGTCACCATACAATCTGAAGACATTTTTGCAGAAAATAGACCCGCGAGCAAGGCATTTTGATGTCCGACATTTCGTGATAGCTTTAACCCTTTTATCATCTCGTTTTTAAGGCTCGCTTTATAAATCATATGCCAGGTACTGTCTTTGCTCCCGTCATCAACAAAGAGTATTTTACTTTTATCTGAAACCATTTTTCCTATTATCATCTGTTCAAGCTTTGCCTTCAGCTGTTCAATCGTTTCTCCCAAAACTTCTTGCTCGTTGTAGCAGGGAACAATAATCGTTAAAATTGGAATATTCATGAATTGGCCTCCTTGGTGTTATAAAACTTCATAGAGGTAAATTTTCCAGGCACTGGACTCAGAGTTGAAAATCTTATCAAGTTTCAAATTATTTTCCATTGCATTATCGATCGGGACAGAAGAAAAGATATATTCTCCACCCAATTGTTTTAGTTGCGCAGTATTGATATCCAGATTCCTTATCCTTTTTTTAGAGTTTTTCTTGAACATATAATGCTTGCCCAATTCATCGGTAAAAAGGTAACAACGCCCTCCCCATTGATCAAAATAAATTCGGATCTGTTTATTTTTATCTAGCTCGTTTTCAATTATTTTCCGGAACTGATATTTGTAACTTAAAGGATAAAAATTATTATAGGTATCCAAAGTGTAAAAACCATTATACTGGGCGATGGCGGGATGGAGCCCAATATGCGCAATCCGATAGCTGCTTTGAGGTTTACCGATATGGTCTCTTATTTTTTCAAATTGTTCCCCTGCAAAAAATTCCCTTACACTCGGCTTTTTGCTATAGACTATTTCTTCATTGGTTAACAATAATAAGGTGATTTGTGCTGCAATTAACAAAGGAACAGCTCTTCTCATTCGCTTGTTTTCCCAGAGGATTCCCAGACCAGCGGCAAAGAGGATATAAAGGATCAACGGTCGCAAAAAATGAAATCTGGCAAAATTAAAGGTATCCATGAAATGGAACCTTTCGGTTAAAGGAAGCCACCCTTTATAAAACCAAAATGCGTACCATGCTGATAAGACAATATTTAACAGGAATAAAACTGTAAAAACGCCCTCTTGTTTCCACTTCCTATGCTTCCATATTAAAATCATGGCTGTCATAATGACCGGCAGGATGATAAACGTATGAACAGTCATGACATGGGTGTGACCATAGATAAAGTTTTTTAAGGTCAGCTTTACAGAATGAAGGAACGTCAAACGTGCGTGAAAATATTCATCCCTGCTATTAGGAACTCCATCAAACAGGAAAGAGTAGACAAGTCTATAATCTGTAATCAGGAAGACTGCTGTCATATAGACGATAGCGAGCAAAAAGCGCCAGTTGAAATCTTTGCATCGGATAACATCCCTTAGCCAAAGAATTCCCATTGCGCATAGAAAAAAGAAAAATCCTAAAACAATACTAGAGTAAAATGGCAAGAGCGTAAGAGTAAGATAGGAAGTCCACTTTCCTTTGCCCTGTCTGATATGCAGAAAAGCCCACAAAGCCAAAGGCATTCCCAAAGTACTCAGCATTCCTGACGGCCAAAACGGGGTTAAGGCAAATGCCAATCCGGTTCCTATTCGAATCAGGTATTTATCTGGCGCGGTAATAAAATGGTCCTTTAATAGCAAATACATTCCCAGGAATGCAAAAAACCTGGTGATAGCCTGGCTTATTCCATAGGCTGTCATTACTGGGAACCAAACATAAAGCCAAACAATCAGGCTGAATTCCGTCCCAAGAGCATTTCTGGGAAGTCCGTTAATGACTTGAGGAATATCAGATTTTACTGATCCGGAAATTTGACCACTCTCAGCAAGAATCTTATACCAAGCTAAATTAGAATCCAGATTGTCATGGACCCGGATATGGGCTTCTTCTCCCAATATAAAGTACGGCGATACAAAGAGTGAAATCACGATTAGCGATAGTATGATGAATTTACTCTCTTTATCCTGCATATAAGACAAATCACATTACACCTCAAATTTTATATTCGCTTTAATAAGATTTGCACAACCAAAGAAAATATTCCCTTAATTGTTAAAGTGCATATAATATGCTTTATTCAACTCTTTTCGAAGGTGACTTACAATTTTATTCAGGAGAAAATTTGATAGAGCGACAACTTATACGGAAAGAACTTTTTTCACAGGTATTTTCAACTAATCTTCAATTTTTATGTAATAAAGAGTTATCTCAGAAATGAAAAAAGCTGTACCAGTGGTGAACACCAGTACAGCTTCTTTAACCCTCTTTTGTTAATTTCCCCTCTGCTTCCAATATAAAAAGATTTTTCTTGGATTGCAGGAAAACGATTGATGTCAAGACTACTGCCAGTAATAGACCGATAGCTGAGAATGCAATGGCTACTGTTTGCAGTTTTATTATTTCAGCCAAATACCCCAGAAGTAATGTTAACAAGATTTGAAGCATTGCCTGAAAAAATGCAAAAGCACTGCTGAATCTGCCCATCAAGTCTAACGGTACATTGTTTTGGAAAAAAGTTGTGTAGCCGGTAAACGAAAAGGGCGAGAAAAAACCGATGATAATGAAGCCAACAACAGCGACAGGAATACTCTCCGATGTAGCCAAATAAAACATTAAGTATCCGCCTACAGATAAAAAAGAGCCTAGTCCAAGCAGTGTTCTGGTTGATAGCCGATTTGCCAGTGCTGATACCGCAAAGGAACCGGCCACGTATCCAGCACCCGTAAGGCTCACCAGTAAGCCGTAATTTTTTTCTGATAAGCCGATGACCTGCTGTATAAAGGTTACTTCCTGTGAATCAAGTGTAAAGGATATCAGGGTAATGAATTGAAAAATTAAGAATACCACCATAAATCCTGCAGCAGTTTTCCCAAAATCGATCACTGCCTTCCAATCCTCAGTTATCATTTTCAAAGTAATCGGGGCTCTATAGGATTCGTTCTTAAGTTCACCATCAACGTCTGGCAGAAAGTAGATAGCAACTGCACAGAAAAAGAAGGTTACAGAGTTAATATAAATGCTGGTATTAATACTTCCGTACATGATAAGCAAACCTGATACGCTTGGTCCGACAAGCATTGCTCCTGATGCTGCGAATGAAAAGATGGAATTGAACTTTTTTCTCTTTTCGGGTGGTACAAGCTTCGCTATGTAAGTTTCAGATGTGGGGCCAAAAAAGGCTCCAGCTATATTTGTCAATAACATGATGAGGTAAATTGGAACAAGTGATGTGAAAAAAGGAATGATTGCAATTAATATACCACGAAGAATATCAATCAAAATCATCAATCTTCTTTTATTTACGCGATCGATGACGCTCCCGGCCCAGGTATTGGTCAACAAGATTGCCAGCGGCCTGATGATGAACAATCCGGCAATGGCTGCTGCAGAGCCAGTGATCTTTAATACCAATATGTTTATTGCCACAAAATAAATCCAGTTGCCAATGTTGGAAATCCCTATTCCCAGAATCAATAAGATGGGATTTTTCCATCCCTTCAAGCAAACCCCTCCTGATATAGACAAAAGTTGTCGGAATATACCTAACTAATTCTCTTTCATCCTATCGGGAACTTCCAAAAGTTTCAAGTACCTATCTAAATTTAATTACAAAAAATACCAAATTAATTCAAGAGTCACAATTTGTTCATAAAAAATTTCCCAATAAAAAATCAATGGAATATGCTCTATACCCGCATTTTAAGCTCTCTTAAACTAAGGATTTGGTAGTTACATATATTTACCACCTTCTCCACGACAATTTACCCATTTATAACATTGGTATATTACTTATAATGGTATATAGATTCGATAAGGAGCTGAAAGCATGAATTCAAATCCGAAATTTGTTTCTAAAGTCCTTCCGCTTTTTGCGGCGTTTATGGTTATTGTTACAATTGCAGCGACTTTTGTCGTGCAAAATAAAGAGGAACAAGTATCCGTACCATTTACTTCCCTTGTCAATTCAGTTGAAAGCCTTAACGGGGATAAAGCTACACTAGTAGAACAAATGGATGGAACCCTCATACTTAAAACCGAAGATACAACATTTGTTTCCCAAGTTCCCCCCGGCAGTGATATGGTAGATAAATTAGTAGAAAAACATAATATTAGTTATGAATATATGAATAATAGTAAATATGGTGCCTGGATTCTTGGCGGGATCCTGCTGCTTTTGATGGGGGCTGCATTTGTAGTTCAAAAGAAAACCGGTGGAATAGGTGCCGGTAATCGCATGAAAAATAGCCTTTCAAAGCCTAATCCTTTGCCATCTATTACTCTGGAGGACGTTGGCGGTTTACAGGAAGAAATGAAAGAGGAAATCAGCCAAACACTATCCATTTTAAAAAATCCAGAAAAATCAGCCAAGATGGGGATTAAGCCTCCTAATGGTATTCTTTTATACGGCCCTCCAGGTACAGGCAAAACCTTGCTTGCTCAAGCGATTGCCCGTGAACTGAATGCAAACTTTTTCTCTGCCAGCGGATCGGCGTTCAATGAAATGTTCATCGGAGTAGGTGCTTCTCGAGTGCGAGGCTTGTTCCAAAGTGCACGAAAGCAGGGTCCTGCGGTCATTTTCATCGATGAAGTCGATGCGTTGGCAGGTAAGCGGAAGCCTCATGGCGGTGAAGAAGGGGAAAAAACACTCACTGAGCTTCTTGTCCAGCTTGACGGCGGACATTCAAACGATGGCATCCTATTCATTGCTGCAACAAACAGGAAAGATATGCTTGATGATGCATTCCTTCGACCTGGTCGGATTGATTTCTCATTCAACGTGCCTCTTCCGGATACTAAAGGCAGAAGAGAAATCATTGATATCCATATTAAAGGAAAGAACCTTGCCGATGATGTGATCTCATCAATTGATGACCTGGCAGAAAGTACTTCAGGTTTCTCTGGAGCTGAGCTGCAATCATTGTTTGAAACGGCCAGCAGACGTGCATTAAGGAATGACCAGGATTTCATATCAAAAAACGACATTGATTACGCTTTGGACCGCACGATCCTGGGCAGCACCTCCAGGGCACTGCAGGATGCCGACACAAAGCGAAGGGTCGCCATCCATGAAGCTGGCCACGCGCTAGTTTCTGCAGTCACTAAGCCTGGATCTGTCAGGAAAGCAACAATTATCCCGCGCGGTCAGGCACTTGGTTACGTAGCTCCCATTCCAAAAGAGCTTCAATTATCGACACATAGTGATTTGATTGACCGTATTGCCATGATTCTGGCTGGTGGAGTAGCAGAAAGAATGTTCCTCGGCGAGCATAGTATCGGGGTAAGCGGGGATGTCCAGCAGGCTAAACAAATCATTGAACAAATGGTTGATACTGGTCTGTTGCAGGAAGGCTTTACACTAACCTTCAGCAAAGGACTAAGAGAAACGAAAATGCAGGAACTCTTTGATGATGCTCTTGAAAAATCCGAAATGATTATCAGGGCACATCAAAACCAGTTTGGACATCTAGTAGATGCATTATTAAAGAAAGAAACACTAGAAGGTTCCGAAGTAGATGAAATCGTCCAGGATAAAACCCGTTTCCGTGAAGATCAATATGCAATGATTTAACCCAAAAAGGATTTCCGAGAGTCGGAAATCCTTTTTTTCTGGACAATTGTTAGCGCAAGGTTGTTCTGTTTACAAAAGCGGACTTTTTTTATTTTAATTTATGTTTCTCCCTTAACTCAGCAGGTGCCATTTTAATAATCTGCTGGAATATAATTAATAGTACTCCAACATCATCCACAATCCCAATAAGTGTCAGGAAGTCCGGAATAATGTCAAAAGGAAGCAAAAAATAACCTATAATCAAGCCAGCCGAGATGATCTTTTGCTTCAGCGGAACTAAACCTGTTGTAAAAAATTCTATTAGAAATGGAACAAATCTCTTCACTTTAAAAATCAACCTGATTCTCTTAAAAAATTTCTTCATTTTTACCACACCTTCCTGCAAGAAACTCTTATATTCTTTCTTTCACTATTTAAGAGATATGAAACACTATTCCTGCATAACTATATACGATTAACCCTTAAATTGGTTTCATTTTCATAAAAAAGAGGCAGCCATGAATAATTTGGCTGCCAAATATGGTTTACTTATTTTGCTGATCACAATAATGGTGAATCGCTTTCTTAAAGAAAGCTGCCAGTCCTTGCTGATATTTATCGATATTCTTTGTGAAACGTGGGTCTTCCACGTAAAGATTCCCCAGCCCTCTAAAGACTTCAATGGTACAGTCATAATAATGATCTGTGATTAATTGCCGCCAATCCGCTACTGCTTGCTGTACGGCCTGATCTCCTGGACCATCCTGCATACCGTTGATTAATCTTTGGTAAATCTCTTCTGTTTTACCCTGAATATTTCCCCAGTCTTCTGATGTATAGTCAGCAATCTTTTTTTCTGTCTTTTCTACTGCTTCTTTTCCGTACCTTGCCTTTGCTTCCTCACTGTATCTCTTCTGATGTTCCAGTATTTCCTTCATATCGAAACCCTTGAACATATCCTTCTCCTCCATTTGATATCCTCCTTCAATCGATTTAATCGTCTTTTCCACTGTCCTGATGATTTCATCTAAACGCTTCTTTTTCTTAAGTAGCAATTCCTTATGTTTCTTTAACGATTCCTTCCTATTAAAATCTGGTCGGTCCAAAATATCCTTTATCTCTTGCAGTGAAAAATCCATTTCTCTAAAAAACAATATTTGCTGCATGCGCTCCAGGTCTCTGTCCGAATATAACCGATACCCAGCATTTGTCACATCTTCTGGCTTAAGCAAACCGATCTTGTCATAATGATGCATGGTTTTTACACTCACTCCGGTGAGATTTGCTACTTCCTTTACTCTGAACATGGCCTTATCACCTCCGCATTTAAATTTAAACTATTACCTAAGGTAAGGGTCAAGAGTGTTTTCAATATTACTAAAGTTTACATAACAATTTTATAATTAACATTATTTTCTGGAGTCTTTTGATTCCTAAGAAAATCATCCCTTGGACAGACTTATTGCTCTGCTCTGATTCTACTAATAGTATCTTTATTAAAACAGTTTCTGCCATTCCTATTGATATGTCTATTAAAATCAGTTTCTTGTAACCGTTTTGAAATGTCTATGAATGTTAATGAGAGCTTGGATTTTGAATTGGGACAAGTAAAAATATTTATGGACGGCTATTAAAATACATCCATAAATTTGGTTTTCAAGTATAATATAGAAAAAATCAAGGAGGTTTTTTAATGGTTCATATCTTTAAGGAATCTGTCGCAGGCTATAGAGGTCAGCCAATTCAGTTTCAACTTTTGAGTCATGGTGAGCAAGGATCGTCTATTGCCGTGATGCTGCCGGGGAAAGGATATACAGTACAAGGCCCGCTATTTCACTATTCTACAGGGATCTTTTTGAATAAAGGGTTTGACGTACTTCACGTTAACTATAATTACACTGTCCCTCAGGCAGGTTCAAATAGTATAGAGGAAGAAATAATGCAGATATCTTCTGATGTCAATTCAGTCTTTGATTACTTGGCCAACAATCATTCTTACGATAATTTTACATTAATCGGCAAATCTCTGGGTACCATAGCCTTGTCAGCTATTGCTGATCGACTTGAGCTTTCGAAGGCTAAAATTGTTTGGTTAACACCATTATTACAATTGGATGCTGTTTATGAAAAGATGCTGACCGCCAGCCAAAGAGGATTATGCATCATTGGAGACAGAGATCCATATTTTATTTCTGAAAGATTTGATAGAGTGGCAATTAGTGAAAATATGCAAACTCTGCTCATTCCGAATTCAAATCATAGTCTTGATAATCCAGATCACCCAATAGAATCAATTGATATTCTTAAAAAGATTATAAATGAGATATCTAACCTTTAAGAGAAAGGGGTGTATGCATGGCAAAACTTAATGACTACATAGAAAAAATTGCAAAGCTCCCTTTAAAAGAAAGGTATTCACGAGAGGATCTTTTAACCAAAGATTTCTTATTGGCTAATTCAGGTTCCCTGGATGTCTATTATTGCACACATAACGAATACATAAATCCGAATGCTAAAATTTTTATCGTAGGAATTACCCCTGGTTTTCAACAAATGAGCAAATCTATCACTGTCGCCCGTCACTTGATTGAAGAACATCATCCTGTTTCTGAAATTCTTTATCAATGCAAGCGAGAAGCAAGATTTTCAGGGATCCTCCGAAAGAATATCATTGAAATGCTTGATGAACTCGATTTGCATAAATATCTTTCGTTGAATTCTAGTTCAGAACTATTTGCTGAGAAAGATTATTTGCTCCATACTACTTCATTAATTTCATTTGCGGTATTTGTGAATGGGAGGAATTATACTGGACACAGTCCGAAGATCTTAAAAAGCAAACTCCTTTTGAGTTTTTTAAAAGAGTACTTTGATCCTCAGGCTGCCATGCTTCAGGATGCACTCGTAATCCCGCTGGGAAAGAGTGTCGAGGAAATCATGCGAGCATATATAAATGAAGGGCTCCTGGACGAGAATAACATTCTCTTCGGTTTTCCGCATCCTTCTGGTGCAAATGGACACCGCAAGCAGCAATTTATCACAAACAAAGAGAAGATGAGAGATACCATGATCAGATTCTTTAAAATCGTTCAGGGATGAGAAAAGTGCTAAAAAGGCCATGAAACATGGCCTAAAATTGTTATCTGCACTCCTTACCTTCCTTCATAAGGAATTTCATTCTCATAAGCCGATTTGAAGGTGATGATCAATTCGTCTCTATGTGATTCATTGTTAATTAGAATATCTCCATAAACAGGAACAATTGAATGCCACTTTCGCTGATTGTTATGTCGTGATATGAATAGATAGCTCTCACCTTCCTTCAGTAGCTGATCATTTTCAACTAATAACAGCTTATTTCCTTCATATCCTCCCTGTTGGTTCACAATTATCATGCCTTCCAAGTG
Source organism: Mesobacillus jeotgali (assembly GCF_900166585.1). NCBI lineage: Bacteria > Bacillati > Bacillota > Bacilli > Caryophanales > Bacillaceae > Mesobacillus > Mesobacillus jeotgali. Next base: position 1,513,851 of record NZ_FVZC01000009.1, read on the forward strand.
GCCTTTGATATTTTCTGCGACCTCGACCCGGAATTGGGTTTCAAGCATGCCATCTTCATTACTAGTTCCTTCCGCTTCTATTACCTTTCCTACAAAAACATTATCTGCCCAGCCAACTAGTTGATTATGATCCGAAATATCAAATGCATAACTGGCCTGTAAATTTTGTATTTCTGGATTTTTAGGAGGTTGTTGTAAAACCAGATCAGAACCTGCCGCCGAAAATGCAATGATTGCAGCGATAGCCGGCGCTGCGATTAGCATCCATCTTTTGTTTGATTTGCTGCCCATTTCGTTTTTTGCCATTCGAACACCCAGTTCACTTCTTGCGCTAAGTTCATCAGGTATCTCTATCTTGCTTACTTCTGAAAATATTTTATTGTTCATTTGCCTCTTCCTCCCTAATATTCTGTCTTAGTTTTCCAAGGCCTCGATATAGAATGGTCTTTGCTGTGCCAAGGGGGATGTGAAGCGTGTCTGCTATTTCCTTAAGAGTTAACCCTTGGAAGAACCTTAAAAGAATGACACTCTTTTCTTCCTCCTGCAGTTTTCCTATCAAATCTTTCAATGTAACTTCAGAAAGTAGGTCCGCTTGTGAATCTTCTGTTGAATAAATCTCAAACTCCGGCTTTAAAGGTACTATGTTTTTTCTTTTTCTCAATATATCAAGTGAACAGCTGATTGCTATTCTGATCAGCCAGGTTTTAAAATATTTAGGTTCTTTGAGCTCCTTGATGGACTTAAACGATTTGTAGGCAGTTTCCTGGACAACATCCATAGCGTCATTCTGATTTTTCACATAGATGTAGGCCATCCGGTAAATATCCTGCTCATATTGCTTGAAAAGCTCCAAAAATGCTTTATCATTACCCCTCTGAGCATTCTTTATTAAATTCAGCAATAGATGCACCTCCTTGTATACTTTGTTATCCATTAGACGGTAGATTCGCCATTTTGGCTTTAATTTCCTGTAAAAAAATCATTTGCCGGCATATCTGCAGAAAGTCAGTAAAAAACACCCTTCTAAAGAAGGGTGTCCTCAAGTTAATATCGTGAATTTTTTCCATGTATCAGGCAGAAGAGCTTGATATTTAGACTGTAAGTAACGGTCATCGATCAAAAGAATCCGGCCTGTATCATATTCAGACCTGATCAGTCTTCCGCCCGCCTGGAGTACCTTGTTCATTCCGGGAAAGACATACGCATAATCATAGCCATTCTTACCCAACGAAGCAAAATGCTTTTTAATTAAATCTCTTTCAAAACCAAGCTGAGGCAGTCCAACGCCAATAACCGCAACCCCATTAAGCCTGTCCCCTTTCAAATCGACACCTTCGGAAAATACACCGCCAAGCACAGCAAAACCAACAAGAGATTCATTATTGTCTACGGTAAAAGATTCAAGAAATGCTGCTCGTTCGGCCTCGTCCATCACAGTTCCCTGCACAATGGTGGGTATATCCTCATTTAAAAAACTCCATTCCTCAAGTACCATATTTAGATATTGATAAGATGGAAAGAAAAAGAGGTAATTTCCCGGAAATTCCAGAACAAGATCAGTCAGGGTTTTGACAATTGGTTGAATCGAATCAAACCTTTCCCTGTACCTTGTTGATAGAGGTTGGATTCTCACATCAATCTGTTCACTAGAAAAAGGAGAAGGGATCACAGCAGTATAATCGCCAATGCCCCCACCAAGCATATCTCTGTAATAACCCATTGGACTAAGAGTAGCCGAAAAAAGGATTCTTGCTTTGAAACCTTTCCCTGCCTGTTGAATTAAATAAGAAGGGTTCATGCAAAACTGTTTTAGTTTAACCTGGCTCTTTTCGATTTCTGCATATAAAATGAACCGTTCATCATATAATTTGCTGATCCTTAGCCAATTTTGTGCGATAAAATAAGTTTCAAGCAAGAGGTCCGGGTCGGTTGAATTTACTTTAAGCAGTTCTTTTTCTGCATGTTCAATAAATTCTGCTGCCAACTGATTCAATTCCTCGAAAGGTTCACTGTACTTCATTGTCTTATTGGGTTCAGCCTGTTTTCTAATACGGATAAAATAATCATTCAAATGCTTGGATACCTCATGCAGATGAACGTTTTTTCCTTTATATTCCCTCTTCAGCTGGAGAAAGGCTGATTTCTCAATGGTCGCAGAAAACATATCCCTGCCTCTGTCAACAAGATTATGGGCTTCATCTATAAGCAGTACTGTTTTCTTTTTTTGTTCATCGAAAAGCCTTTTCAGAGAGATTTTTGGATCATATATATAATTATAATCACAAATAACAGCATCTGCCGCATATGCAAGATCCAATGAAAATTCAAATGGACAAACTTTATGCATTCTTGCGTACTGTTCTATACAGTTTCTATCGAGGGAAAGTTCATTCCCAAGCATATCAAGTACTGCATCGTTGATTCGATCGTAATATCCCTCTGCAAATTCACACTGATCCTTACTGCATATTCCCTCCCCTGTAAAGCAAACCTTATCCTTTGCAGTAATGGTCACAACTTTCATACGCAATCCATTTTCAGTCATAAGTCTGAAGGCTTCCTCTGCAGTCTGTCTAGTCGTTGTTTTCGCAGTCAAATAAAAAAGCTTTTGAATCTGTTCCTCCCCGATTGCTTTTATGGCTGGAAATAGGGTCGATATAGTCTTACCTATTCCAGTGGGCGCACTGGCAAATAATGTTCTGCCGTCCTCGATAGTCTTATAGACAGATCCGGCTAGCTGCCGCTGACCCTGACGATATTCTGGAAAAGGAAAGTCCAGTTCTTTAATGCTCAGATCCCTTTTCAAGGCATGTTCCACTCGCACAAGAGCATAAGGAGCAAAAGCAGAAACCATCGCCATGATAGATTTCTCCAGCTGTATCCTGCTTAATGACCTCTTGAAGACTTTCTTATCACCAGAATTTTTATGGACATAAGTCAGCTGTATATCAATCTCTTCAAGATCATGTTCCTGTACGTACATATAGCCATAGCACTCAGCTTGTGCCCAGTGAACAGGATTAGTGGTTTCCTCAATCCTATCCAGTGGTAAAGAAGTGGATTTTATTTCATCAATGATGATACTCTCCCCTGACAATAACAAGCCGTCACAGCGGCCCTCTATGATAAATAAGAGGTCATCATAATAAATTTCTGTTTTTAAAAAGACTTCGCTCTGATCCATTTCCTGATATGACTTTTGGACTTCACGATGAATCCTGGAGCCTTCGGCGAATGAAGAGGACGTCCTAAATCCTGATTCAATGCTGCCACTTTTATATACATACTCAGCAAGCGATCTGACCGGAATTTTTATCACATGCTTCATGATCCGCCCTCCTCCACTAGCTCTTAATAATATTATAGTACATATGTTCCTATATATTCAATGACATAAAAAATCCGTCCCAGAAAAGACTGGAACGGATACATATCTTATTACCAATGGCGTGTATTTTCAAGTAAATTGTCGATCTCAATCGGGTTCAGTGTAAAGCTCAAATCTTCTTCAGCGATTTCCATTGTATCTTCCAACAGCTCGTCAATATCCATGCTAATTCTTCCCATACCGAACCTCCTCAGTAAGTTTCCGCCGAATATTGTCTAATTCGGCCTCGTGAAAATAGTTCGTATATTATATGAGGGTTCTGGGGGTCATTTAACGGTCTTAAAATTTTCCCAAGTTGTTGTAATATAGCTGGCCAATTCATTCTGATGTCATCTAAGTGAGAGTTTAATGATTTAAAGTTTTGGAAAAAACAAAAAGGCCCTGATAAATGGCCTTTTTAAGATTCTTATACTGGAGGGAGAATTGGTGGCATGCCTGCTACTAACACACCTAGTGCCATTGCACTTGTCATTAATGCAGTTAACATTTTTTTCATACAAAGTTCCTCCTTAATTGATTTTTTCTATATATTTTACTGCTTGATCAAACCTTCCCAACTGCCGATAGTGGTTTGACAGCATTTTGTAAAACCAAATTAATTCTTCACTTTTACCATCACTTTCTTCAAGAAATGGTATTACTTTTGTTTCTGAGTAGTCTAAAGATTTTTCTGGAGAGTCCAAAGTCATCAAATAGTAATTTGCTAACATTCTATATTTGCGGTTTTCTGTGTGCTTAGACAATTGGTATACTTCCTCAAAGGATTCCCTTGCTTTTTCTTCATTTTGCAGCTCATAATGGATTTCCCCAATTGAATAAAGAGTAATCAAATAGTGTTGTGTTCCTTTTGTTTGTATAGATAAGCTTTTCTCAAAAAAGAAAATTGCCTCTCGATAGTTCTTAAGCTTTTTTTGAAGATAACCCATATTGTGATAGATTTCAGGTAATAATTTTTTTTCCTGTAAAATCTCTGCATTTCTGATGAGATTTTTATAGCAATCCTGAGCTTCTTCATAAATCTTAGAGTTGGTATAGTTAATACCAAGCAACATCAACACATGAAGAATTCTTTTAAAATTGTGTTCTTCCATAAATTCTTGCAGAGCCATCTTTCCATAATAAATAGCATATCCTAAATCATCAAGAGAAGTTTTAGCCAAAGCACGATGATATAATAATTCTCCATCAGGTATGTCGAACTTAGATCCCCTGCCTATGGTATCTAAGATCTCATCTGCTTTCTTATATATTCTCTTCTTTAATAACATTACAGCATGCAAATAGGAAAATAAAGCCATTTGAGGTTGGGAAAATATTTTCTTTTGTTTCTTTAATAATTCGTATTGTTCTTTGGCTGCTGTTAACTTTCCTTTAAAAATTAAATACCTGAATTTTGCAAGCTCATATGTATGTAGATATGTAGTAAATGGAATAATCCCTTCTAATTCCTTTAGCATTTCCATTGCTGTATCTGCTTCTTCATCCTGAATAAAATCGATTTTTTCATTAAGTTCTTTAATGAGATGTTTAATCTGTTCCTCATTCTTTGATATGGATGCAAGGTTGACTCCCAGCCTTTCGAGCAGAAGACCGATTGTTTCTCCATTTGCTTCTTTTGAATTGCTTTCAATTTTGCTCAAGTGTGGAACTGAACATATGCCATTAGCCAGTTCCTTTTGTGTTAAACCTTGCTGGATCCTGTAAAATTTAATTAGTGGTCCGAACTGCATACGTTCACCTACCGTTTTCTTATTAATCTACCATCTTTTACAATAATTTAAACAGTACAAAAGTACTATTTTTCAAAAATTCTATATATTATAAATTGTTTCTTCATATATTACCTCAATTAAGTAAATAAAGCCACCCGGATTAATCAACCCGGATGGCTAGCCAATGTGTGAATTGAATTTACTTTACACGCGGGAAGCCGAAACCTGATGCGTAATCATCACCAGTCGCAGCGCCCGTTCCACCTTTGATGTCATAAAGTTTAGCACGTCTTTGGATTTCACTGCGAAGCTGTGCGTTAGTCCATGATTTATTTGCTGACCATAGTTTAGCTGCTAATCCGGAAATATGCGGTGTTGCCATAGAAGTACCGCTCATTGTCGTATAGTTCCCATCTACTGCTGTAGAGTAGATTCCGCCGCCTGGTGCGGAAACTTCAATATCTCTTTCCTGGATGTAATAATCACCGTCAGTATTTGGGTTGCCACGTGAAGAGAAGTCAGAAACTTTATGGGTACCATTTACAAATGAATTATCCAGTGAAGCTACTGCAACTGCATTTGTTAATGCACCAGGGTAACCAATTGTGTTGGCGCTTGGACCGCTGTTTCCTGCAGCAGCAACGACTAGAGCACCTTTGCTGTATGCATAATCAACTGCACTGGCAATCATTGAATCCTTACCGCTTGATCCCAGGGACATTGAGATTACTACACGGGTCCCTGTACGAACACCTTCATCTGCAGCATGTCTGATAGCACCTGCAATATCATCAGAGTATCCAGATCCATTGTCACCCAAGACTTTATAGCCCCAAAGTTCTGCCTGAGGTGCAACTCCATAAATACCAGCTCCATCATACCCGCCATTTGCTACAGCAGTACCTGCAACATGGGTTCCATGTCCCTGTCGGTCAGTACAAGATCCATTGACCAGTGATGATGTTGTTTGGGTGAAATCCTTACATTGTTCCACATTGTCTGTCAAATCAATATGGTTTCGGTTGATGCCAGTATCAAGAACAGCTACCTTGATTCCATCCCCGCCACTAGTAGCCTGAATATAGTTATCGTTATAAATTGCTTGAATGCCCCATGGTGTCTGATCAGACGGATATGCGGCCTGAGCAGTGTAGTCACCTTTGCCTTTACCGTTCCCTTCTACCCTGGCATCGACAGAATGCGTTCCAACCTGAGATACTTCAATATTTTTATTTTTTAATAATGCCTGATATTGCTTGCCGTTCACTTCCGTCGTAAAGCCTTGATTCCCGAAATCCCAACGCTTACCGTATTGTTCTTTTACTTTTGCTTTTTCTGCACTCGGACCCTGGATTAACACTCGATAAGTATCCTGGCTTTCCTGTGGACCTGCACCGAAAGCCCCTGTAGCAAACATTGAAACACCCATTGCCAAACTAAGTACTGCGGATCCGATCATTCTTTTCTTCTTCATTCTTTTGCTCCTCTCACCCTTGAAAAATTTACAGCTTGCGGCTGCAGAATTAAGTATATTGTAAATTTTCTGTATTTATCAACAACTAACCATGCATTCATGTTTGGGAAAAATGGCAGCTTAAAACCTAAATAGCATCACTAATTACCAATTTTTCCCTAATTAAATTACCAATCAAATTCCGTACAAAACAGACATATCCAATTCGACTGCTTCTATATGTTTCTATGAAAAATTATGTATTTTGGATTACTTCCTATCACTGTAAAAATGGTAAAAAGGAAATGTACCTTATTGGGAAAACGCTTGCTTTAAACATTAAAAATTTACTTTTCGGCATAAAAAAACACCTCGATTTTCACCGAAGTGTTCTACTCTAATTTGATATTTTAAAGGCTTTGCTTAAACTATTCAGAAACGGAACATCAGGAACTGTTCTAGAATGATTAAGGAAAAAAGCATGATTTGGTTTTACTCCAATAATAGACGGCTGGAGCCCCATCAATTGGAGTTCGGTAACCAATGCAACAAATGCCTCCACTCCCTCAATGGTTAGCTCTCCAACACCATTTAGATCAAACAGGATATCCTCATATCCTCCATCTTGCGATTTATTCAGTACCCTGCTGCTATTTTGTCTGATCAATTCTTCATCCAAGTCTCCAAAAAGCGGTACCAAAGCTGCTTTCTTGGTCAATTTTATAAATGGACAAGATAGGCTTTTGATTTCCATTAAGGATTTTTCAACCTGCTCTTTCTTTTTAAGCAGTTCTAAATCCGTTTCTGCGAGCCTGGCCCTGTGTTTATGGACTATACTTTCCAATTCTGATAATCGATGGTCTTTTTCAATGCAAATAACATGGCCACTCTGTTCATGCCAATTAATACAAATATCAAACAAGGCATATGGAGAGTCTTTTGTTTTCATAATTAATTCGCCTTCTGTCCTGCCATCTTTGTTATTTAAAAGGCTATTAATTTTGTTATGGCTTTCCCAATCGACTAGATCGAGAAATTTTTTCCCAACAGTAAAAACCTCTTCACTTGCTGCCGAACAGGCAAGAATATTATATTCTGCATCTATCAAAAAATATGGTAATGGTAAATATTTAAGATCCGACATTAAATTTCACTCCATGCTGGTGGCGGTCAAGCCACTTTTTCACGTCTTCCAGGTTTTTATGGAAAACTGTACGTTCTGATCCGTAGCGATGAAACTCATATTTCTCCAGCAGTCTGCCTCCAACTATCACGATTGGCTGATTTGGGAGCTTTTCCAGCGCTTTAATATATGGGCTCAGATGTTCAGCATGATAAAGGATTGAAAAAGAGAGACAAACCACGTCTGGTTTCAACTCTTTTGCAGCTTTCACGACATACTCAAGCGGCAGATTCGGTCCATGGTATTTTGTTTCCCAACCATATTCATTGAACAGCTGGCTGGCCATTTTGAGGCCAAGGTAGTGCTGCTCACTTTCAACACAAAGAAACATCGCTTTTTTCCCATTCAGGGAAGTTTGCTGTTTTCTTCTTTTTTCCCAATTATATCGAGCAAGCAGATAATCACATGTAGCTGTTGCCAAATGTTCTTCAGCTACTGTAATTTTGTTGGTCTCCCACAGATAGCCGATATGCCTCATTGCCGGTGTGATGATTTTTTCGTAGATATATAAACTTTCTTTTGAAAGGTTTAACTCTTCTTCAATTAGTACCCACGCATCATCCTGATTCCCTTTGAGCAAAAGATGTGCTAGTTCTATGGCTTTTTCCATCGGGATTCACCTCATTCTGGTGTTATTATTCACTTTTTAAAGAATTAATCGCAGTTTCAAGCATTTTAACATATATCACTGAATGTTCGTCTTCATTCATTTTTTGAAAAGCGGTCTTCAGTCTTGCAAAATTATCAACCAGATGTTCGGTTTTCATTCCTCTGGAAGTTAATATCCCGTCTAGCCAATGTGCATAATCAACAAAATATTTTTCTTCATCCATCTCTGCAGCTGCCTGCAGATACTTAATATGGTGTTCGTTGTCCTCCCTGCATTTTTGCCGTCCACGCTCCCCATATTTCTCCAGCAGGTCGGGGTAATCCTTATATATTCCCTCTGTTACGTCCTCTATAACCGCCAATAGGTTTGACTTGTTCATTTTGCCACCACCTGGTACCGCCCAACAGTGGGACGAATTGCCGCAAGTTCCTGGTCCGGGTAATTTTTTTCAAGTTCATGGACTTTCTTATATGCATCACTTGTAATATAATTTATGTAATTTTCCTTGGAATCCCATGATATTTGAACAGTCAATTCTGTTGGTTTGTTTTCATTCTGTAGCAATTGGAAGGAAATGAACCCTTCATATTCATCTACCAATCTTGATCTTTTTTGATAGATGCCAATCACTTCATCCACTTTCCCCTCAGGGATAATTACTGTTGAATGAACGATATACATGTTCTATCTCCTCCTGTCCTTTTCTGCAAACATAATACAATTATACATTTCCTTATACACCCTATCAAATTAAGCTATTTCAAAAAAATCATGTTAAAAAAACCCTTGTTATTTTTCGTTACTTAGAATATCATACTTAAAAGTTATTAAAAGGGAGATTTTGGTATGATTCGAAAACTTAGAGACACAGATAACCAAGAAGTAATGCGTTTTTTAAAGGAGGAAGCTGCATTAAACCTCTTTATCATTGGAGATATTGAGGCGTTTGGGTATGATTCTGATTTCCAGGAATTATGGGGTTACTTCGAAAATGAGCAACTATCCGCGGTATTGCTTCGATTCCATAACTCTTTCATTCCTTATGCAAAAAATGACAAGCTTCCAGTAAATGAATTTACCGAGATAATCAAGGCATACCCAGAAAAGGTCTTTTTATCAGGGAAAAGTGAACTTGTTGAAAAATTCGAGAACATAGCGGGGCTGGAACTTGGTAAAAAGCAAGTGACATATTTTGCGGAATGCTCAACTGATTCAGGCTTAGAAGAAACTGATTTAGACATTTTAACTGCTAGTCCCGAGGACGCGGATCGAATCATTGAGCTAAGAACACAAATTGAAGAATTCTATCCAAATCCAAATGCTCGAGAAATTTTTTTACAATCTCTAAAATCCGGCACTGGCAGAACCTACTTCATTGAAAGGGACGGAATAGTGGCAGCATCTGCGTCAACTGCGGCAGAAAATTCAATGTCTGCAATGATTGTAGGCGTTTGTACACATAAGGAATACCGGAGAAAAGGGCTGGCAACTGCCGTAATGCAAAAGCTGTTCAAGGATGTTATGGCTGAAGGAAAGCTACTTTGCCTATTCTATGACAATCCTGAAGCTGGAAGGATATACAAGCGTCTGGGATTTACTGATATCGGCCAGTGGACAATGTATAGATAAATTTCAGGGCTGGATGTCGTCATCCAGCCCTTTTTTTAGTTTCTGGCAACCTTGGCAATTGCTTCAATAGCTTTCTGGATATCATCTTCATTTACATCATAATGCGTTACAAAGCGTACAAAGGTTGGACCAAAGGTTCCTGATATCACTCCTTCAGATCGCAGTTTGTCCACGAATAAATCTGAGGTGATATTTAAATCAGCGACATCTGCCACAACAATATTTGTGTCTGGCTGCCGAGCAAGCTTCATTCCGGGTATAGATTCGATAGCTTCAGCAAGGACTCTCGCATTCCATTGATCTTCACCAAGACGGTCTTTCATTTTTGTCAATGCGATCAATCCTGGTGCAGCAATAACACCTGCCTGCCTGAGCCCCCCGCCTAATCGCTTTCTCCATTTACGGGCAGTTTTAATAAAATCGAAACTGCCGGCTATGATCGAGCCAACTGGAGCCCCCAATCCCTTGGACAAACATATTTGGACAGTATCAGTGTATTTAGCGAACTCCTTAACGTCCACTCCCGCTGCTGCGGCAGCATTGAATAATCTAGCACCATCAAGATGTACAGGTACTTTTTGCGCAGATGCTATATTGTATATAGCTTCCATATTTTCAACCGGAACGACTGCTCCTCCAGCACGATTGTGGGTATTTTCAAGGCAAATTAAGCCGGTTTCAGGAAAATGGATATCTGCAGTGCGAATTGCATTTATAACGTCCTTTGGATCCATTGCCCCTCTCTGCCCTGGAATAGTCCTTGTCTGGACTCCTGCGAGTGCAGCTACTGCTCCTGATTCATAGTAGAATATATGCGATTCTTCTTCTAGCAGCAGTTCCTGCCCTGGTCGGCAATGCGTCAGCACAGCTATTTGGTTTCCCTGTGTCCCGCTAGTAACAAATAAAGCCGCTTCCTTTCCAAGCAGCTCAGCCGCAGTTTCTTCTAATTCCCTTACAGTAGGATCCTCTTGGTAGACATCGTCCCCTACCTCTGCAGTATACATAGCTCTGCGCATTTCCTCAGTTGGTTTTGTAACCGTGTCACTTCTTAAATCAATCACTTCTTACCCCTCTTTTCTATGTTAAATGATATTACTTTTATTCTAACAACACATTCTGCAAAAAACTAACAGTTTCTTTTCCCATTCGGTCGGGTAATTCTTTTACAAAGGCTGATGATTCAATTCCAAATGATTGAATCTGGAAACAGCAATTTTTAATAGAGCCTTTATAAACTATTCAAATCGGAGGTTATAAATATGAATATAGAAAAAGTAATGACTAGAGACGTTGAATATTGCACGCCTGATACACCAATTCATGAGGTAGCCGCAAAGATGAAGGAGCTTGACGTAGGTGTAATGCCTATTTGTGAGGGCGACAAATTAGCAGGCCTTGCTACTGACAGGGATATTGTCATAAAAGCGGTGGCTGAAAATGCTTCAATGGATTCACCTATATCAGAGGTTATGACAACCGATCCTGTCCGAGGCACTATTCATATGTCTGCAGAGGAAGCAGCCGACCTGATGGCGGATGTGCAAATACGCAGACTGCCTATAGTAGAAGATGGCAAAATGATCGGGATTGTTTCATTAGGGGATCTTGCAGTAACAAACCAGCTGGATGATGAGGCAGGAAATGCTCTAGAAGAAATATCCACTCCATCCGCTCCTGAAAAGTAAAACAATAAAAAACCCCGTCGCCAACGGGGTTTTTTAATTTGTTATTTTTCTGAATTCCAGTCCTTTTTCTTTCATCAAATGTTTCAGTGCAGATTGGAAAGTTGAAAAAGTTTGTGCTTCCAACTTAATTCCATCCAGTACCATTCTTTTCACCAATTCAGGATTAAGGCCCACAAACAGAGTCCTTACTCCCATTAGAGATAAAGATGAACACAACTCCTGCAACTCTCTTCCAATCTCTACAAGACATAAGTCTTCTACTCTTTCTCCACTAATATCCGTCATATCTATAATTGCTGTTTCAATGTCTTTATTATGGATAAAGTTCAGAAGCTTGACACGTATTTTATCAAACCTCTCAGCACGAATTAAACCTGTAATTGGCACCAGAATGGTTTGTGGTACGATAGAAGGTATGATTGGAGCAGACATTTCAGAAATGACCGTTTCATATTCACGAATTTTTTCCTCAAGCTCTTTTAGCCTATTCGTTTCCAAAATTGGACATAACCTCCCAATGATGCAATGTTATCTCTGCTTTACTATCATACCTTTCCACCTTTATTTTGTATAGCCAAAATAACTGCTTCCTTCAAAGAAGCAGTCCAGGTCAACATTGTTTAATTAATTACATTTATTAATTCCATGATGTCTTCATAAATCTGTTCCTGAAATTCGTCATCACAGCATCTTTTATAATCGTCAATCAAACGGCCAAGTTCTTTTAAGAATATTAATTTCTCTTCTTCGTTTATCATGGCAAAATTCTCCTTAATAGGACAAAAGTCATGTTTGTGGATTAACTTAACATAAATATTTCCCACTGGCAACGGAAACTTCTTTAATTACGTTATTATATTTTGTAAAACTGGAGAAACTATACCTAATAACGAATTAGAAATTCTAAGGAGAAGAAATGATACATAATATTTTCAGGCTGATGATGGTACTGATTTCCTGGGCTACCTTGCTGCTTTATCCTAAAAAAGCATTTAAACATTTTTTGCCTGTTTCATTATTTGTTACAGGCTTGGTATTCATTCTTTTAATTTTATCGAAACCTTATAAACTATGGAGGGTTTCAGGAGGATTGGGTTCCAAAATCATAAATGACCTGAGTTTCACACTCGGCCCATTCCTCACGGCAAATCTATGGGTTTTCCGGCTGGCCTACGGCAGCATCTGGCAGTACTTAGGAATCAATCTCGTGATTGATTACCTTTTAGCGTTCCCACTAAGTCATCTTTTTAAGAAAATGAACATATACCAATTAGACAGATTGAAACCTGTTTATTTTTTCAGTGTGATTTATTCCTTTTCTATACTTGCATATGGATTTCAATACTTTATTAAAGGAGAAAGACGTTAAGAAAATAAGAACCTTCCATCAAAATGACTGGAAGGTTCTTTTTAGTCCTCTGCTGTCACATTTTCCATTACCAGCTTGACCCCCTTAGCATTTTCGACATAAGCAATTACAGGTTCGATCTCATTCCTGAGTTTCGGACTCAAAGGTAACTCAATCTCTTCTTTACCATATGTGAAAATCACTTTCTCCGGTGTTAATGTTCCGCCATCGTTTTTATTGATTTGTTTCATGGCCGTAATGTCATTCCATGAATACACACTTTTGTCCAGCTTCCAAAGCTCGTCATAATGCAGTCCACTTTCATCCATATAATAATAATTATCAAGACTCAACCAGCTCCCAGAAATCATGAGAACCAATGTAATCAAGGAAGCAATTGAGACATTGGCATTTCTTTTCCTCGATTCATTTGTCTTAAACAGATAGGTCGCAATTATAATGAGAAATACAGGAATGATCAGAAACATAGCAACCATTGTGATATAGGATGACATTGGGCTGTCGAAAAACCAATGCGTCTTATTCAGATAAAAGGATTGGTGTACGAATGAGACGATGAATATCCCCATTGGTACGGCAGCAAAGAATAAAATAACAGCAGCAGTAATCAATAGACTCCCTGCACGATCGGCATTATGTGCGCTCAATTTGATTTACCCCTTTTTCAATTTCTATATTTCTATAATATAGATTCCACATTAGTAAAAATTTTCCTTACATGAATGCAAATTTTTTCTCTTTTTCGACCAAAAAAAATAAACTTCGGCAAAAAAACGAAAAATAAAACATAAATAAATGCGAAAGAAGGAATCGTAAATAGAAAAGTGGAGGGAAAGAATATGCCAGATCAGAAAAAAAATTCTTGACAAGCCCATTCTTTGTTGATGAACCGGGAAATTGGCACATGAAGGAAGGCGCGCCCAAAGAACTGAAAGAAGAATTTGAAGCATACATGAAAATGGTTGAAAATGATGATACCCTTCCAGGGTCGATTGTAGGGGTGAGAATTTCCTATCCTTTCGATTCTTAAAAAAACAAGCCGGGTTCTCTTCCGGCTCGTTTCGTTTTATTTCCTTAAATTTTCCTGGTCCTTTAACCTTTGTTGCTGGTCGGGAACCCTTCCCTGGTCCTTGAATTCATCAATCTTTTTGTCTTCTCCTAGTTTTTCACGTTCATATTCAACCAGGCTTTGCTGATTTTTTTTTGAATTCTCCATGGTAGCTTTCCCTCCTTGCATTAGTATTTAGGCTATTCCCTTTTAAAATCAGCGGCAAACCCAGGCTGAATCAAGGCATATAATGGTCAATATTATTTTTCCTTAAACTTATAATGACTTTTAGTCCTTGCTTCCTTTAGCCTATCAAAGAATTTTATTTGCACGTCAGGCAGTCCAACATGTTTACATAAACCATTATGATGGTAATAACAATAGCACGGAAGTATTGCAGCAATATGCAAAACAATTAGGAAAGGAAAATATTATATGAGAGAAATTACAGTAACTGTAGATTTAAAAGGAAAGAATTATTTAACGAATGTCATTGCGGATCGCGAAACCACTGAAGAAGAAATCTTGGAGATGGCAAGAAAGCAAGTTCAAGAACAGTGGCTATATTAATATAAAAAAATATTTTTAAAAATAGTGTTAGTTTAGATAAGCAGCATTAATTATACACAAGTAAAAAGGATGTTCAGTATACTGACTGAACATCCTTTTTACTTGTGGTTATTTCCCATATATGATAATAAAAATGACATTACAATGGATATGTACAAAGAAGAATACAGTTATGAAAAAATACACATAAATTAACGTGGATGAAAAGCAAAGATTGGAAAGTTACTCTTCATACAGTTCGATGGGCAATCCATCAGGATCAGCAAAGAATGTAAATTGTTTATTGGTCAAAGGGTCGAGCCTGACTTTCTCCACATCCACTCCCTGAGTTTCCAGATAGTTCATAAATGCAGAAAGGTCCTGCACTGTAAAAGCCAGATGCCTAAGGCCTGCTGCTTCTGGATAACTTGGCCGTTCGGGAACATGTGGAAAGGAGAATAATTCAATCTGGCAATGGGAGCCGACTCTTAAATCCAATTTATATGACTGACGTTCTTCTCGATATACTTCAGACATAACTTGAAAAACAAGAATTTTCGTATAGAACTCTTTAGACTTTTCGAAGTTAGTACAGATTATGGCGACATGATGTATTTTCTCTAGCTTCATGAAAAAAACCTTCTATCTGGCCCATTTGGTGATAGTAATTTTAGTGCCGGTTCCGGGCATTGAATCAATATCAAAACTGTCCATTAACCTTTTAACTCCCGGAAGGCCTGCTCCCAGCCCACCTGAAGTCGAAAAGCCATCCTGCAAAACCATCCTTATATCGTTTATACCAGGTCCTTCATCTGTAGCAGAGATTTGGATTCCTTTTCTTCCATTATCATGTATGACCTGTATCGTTATTTGGCCGCTGCCGGCATAAAGATAAATATTTCTGGCAAGCTCAGAAATCGCAGTCGTTATTCTTGCCTGATCAACACCGCCAAATTGAAGTTCTTTCGATACTTCTCTCCCCTTTTGCCGTGCAAGCACTATATCAAATTCATTATTTATATTTATTACAAACGATTCTGTCATATGGCTAAACCTCTAACAATTGGCTTAATATCGAAATTCCTTGTTCAAGATCCAGAGCAGTATGGACATTTTCCAGGGTGATCCCTAATTCAATCAGCGTAATAGCGACTGCTGGCTGTATTCCTGTAAGGACGGATTTAGTACCCATCAAGCTTGTCATAACGATAACATCGCCCAATACCTTTGCAATGAAAGAATCAATCATATCAACAGAAGTAAGATCGATTACAACACCTTTTGCTCCTGTATCTTTAATTTTATTCAGCAAGTCTTCTTGAAATGTCAAAACTGTTTGGTCATCTAGCTCTACTTGTATTGATACCAACAGATAGTCTTTTAATTTTAATATCGGAATCCTCACTTTAATTATGCCTCCAAATCATTTAACTCTCCAGATTTCATTTACACCATTTAAAATAAGATTTTAATTGGATTATACGCTATATAAGAAGTGCTTTACAAATCAAAAGCTGTCTTTGGCTTTTAATTGTCCTTAAACTACTTTTAAGAAAAAAAATTAAAAAAACCTCCAATAAGGAGGTTTCATTGTTTAAGGACTTGGGTATTGATTAAAAAGTTGTTTTTGCACCAAGATAACGCGGTTTCCAGTAGGAGTTATTCATATCGCTGACCTCTACTCCTCTGGATGATCCTGCATGGATGAACTTACCATCACCAAGATAAATACCAGCATGAGAAGGACCAGGTTTATATGTTTCAAAAAATACAAGGTCTCCGGCGCGTGGTGATGAAACAGGTTTTGTGGCATCCCATATTGATACTACTGTCCTAGGTATGGATATACCTACCTTCTTATAGACGTAGTTCAAAAAGCCAGAACAGTCAAAACCAGATGGTGTGCTTCCTGCCCAAACATATGGAACTCCAATGTATTTTTTAGCTTCGGCAATCAGTGAATTAACTTGTGAAGCAGAACTATATGTTGCGACTGCTTGCGTCGTTACTGTTGAAACATTAGTTGCTATAGGAGTTGTAACCGACCCAGATAGCTTTAATACCTGTCCAGGAAATATAAGATCCGATTTAAGATTATTAATGGACATCAATTGTGATAGCGATAAATTATGGCGAGCAGCAATCGTTGATAAATTGTCACCGCTACGGACTGTGTACGTGTTGGATGTACTTACAGGAGCAGCTGATACTCCAGATTGAGCAGATCCAGAAACCTTCAATTTCTGACCTGGATAAATCAAATCGGATGTCAGCCCGTTCAGAGATTTTAGTCCACTAATAGAAATTCCGTATGATTTTGATATTCCCCATAGAGTATCGCCTGATTTAACAATATAGCTAGCGTCTGCAGTGCTGTCAGCAGCAGTATTTGAATGACTATGAGGAGCCAATACTGATAGTTTTTGATTTACATATATAGTAGTCCCAGAAAGGCTATTCCATTTTTGAATATCATTTATCGCAACATTATATGTGTTAGAAAGCTTCCATAAAGAATCACCAGATTGAACTGTGTGTAATTTTTCATGCGCACTTGCAGATCCATTGAACGATGTAAGTAAAAATCCGGCTGTTGCAGCCACCGTCAAAATTTGTTTTTTCATGTTGAGCAACTCCCTTTGATTTCGATTACAAATTAATAGTAGAGTTTCCCAAACAAGTTTTGAATCTATAAATTTTGGTTCACAAGGAATTGTTTTCCTTTGGAAAATTTCCTATTAAATTTCCATTAAGTCTACTAAACCTTTTATTTACAGGGTTAGCAACCTGTATTTTCCTATAATAACATTACCTTGTAATATTATTGAAATATAAGCTTAATCTCGCTGTAATTTTATGTTATATGAAATGGTTCCTATTTAAGTATTTGCACAAGGGAACAAAGAACTACTGTGATGACAATTCGATGAATCTTTAAGAATTCAAAATCACTGCTTCGAGTAAAAATATTTGCATTGTCGTGTATATTACTGACGTTTATTACTCTTACGCAAACCATACACACAAAGAAACCCACTGTTGCTCACAGTGGGTTTCTATTTTTTCTAGAGATTTTGCTTAATTAACCGATCTGTCATTTGATTAACCTGCTGGCTATCTCCTTCTTGCTTAACAGCGGAAGCAATCTGATTAATTATCTGGCTGCTTTCCGGGCTCGTAGAGCTTGTCGAATGATATCCAGTGGAATGGTTTGCTGTTTTCCCCTCCATCATGCCCGAAGTGACTTCTTCCGCAAATTCAGTTAACCCCGAAGATATTGGTCGATTTAGCATATTTCCAGAATTGGAATTTTGGAAAAGCTGCCTCATTCCATCTCCCATTCGATTCCGAAATGCAAATGCAGCAGCGGCACTTGCTACCATACCCAATATCGAATAAGTCATGGAGCGAGATTTTTTGCGTTTGTATCCGAACATATTCATTAAATTTTGAGGTATATTCGACTTCATTAACGCAGACATCCACGCAGATCTATTCATCGGCAGCACCCCTTTTTAAATTAGAGAAGATTAACTCCTCCACCCTTTAGTATTCGGTTGCAGACATGAAATATACCGGTAAAAGATAACTGTGACATCTGCTATTCGTTCAGGAAAGGCTTAATTTTATCGATTGCCTGCTGTAATTTTTTTGCATTTTTCTTATACATTTGTTTTACTTGGATTGAGTCTGTTCCATAAGCAAATAATTCTAAATCAGCCTGGCATTTGTTCATTAATGCCAGCAATAACTTCCTGGGCTGCGGAGAGGGAAGCTTAAACTGGTCATCATAAGTATCAATCGTAAGTTTCCCATAGGAATCCACCTGTCCCAAAAATACATTATCTAAGGTAACACCTAAGTTTTCTAATTCGATATCAAGCCAGCCTTTATTCTTCCCTGCAGAAGTTAAAGAGTCGGCAAGAACATGCCCATCCATAATTATAGTATATGGTTCTTTTTCTGGAGCCACTGGCAAATTTAAATCCTTTGCAGTTAAAGGCTGTAATTCTTTTTTTAGCAACACACTTAAGTCGCCTTTAGGTTCGAGGACGGCGAATTCAACGTCAGCTGTCTTAAAAACATTTTTCTGACGTAATAAAGAGTTCAATTCATCAATGGTATATTTTTCTTTCTTTAGATTCTCTTCAAGTATTTTTCCGTCTTTAATTAAAACTGTGGACTTTCCTTCAAATAAATCCCGGAAGGTTTTGCTTTTGATACCAAGCAAATCATGCAAATATGTAAACCCCCCGAATACCATAATAGCCAAAACACCATGAAACATATTGCCCTCCAGCCCCATGATGACTTCCCCGGCAATACTGCCAATCGTTATGCCTGATACATATTCAAAAAAGGACAATTCAGAGAGCTGTTTTTTTCCTCCTATCTTGGTGATCGTGTATAAAGTAATTGCAAATAAAATAGATGAGATAATAATATGCATATAATCATTCATTGCTTCACCCTCTAGTTTTTATATTGAGGTTCTTCTATTTCCAACTGGATTTTTCTTTTTTCTAAATCTGTTTTGATTTCTGAAATAACAAGCATAGTTTCATGGAACGATTTACTTGCTTCAGGAACATTTGAATTTAATGCCAATGCTGACAATTGGGCTTCAATTCCTTTTATGGTTGATAATACTTGATTTACATCGGCTCCTACTGTCATGATTCTCCCCCTCTCAATATAGAAGAGGGCGGGTTCCCCCTGCCCTCCCTGATTTACTGCTTATACTGTGGTTCTTCTTGCTCTATTTCCTGCAGGCGAGGCTGCAGACTATCAATTATAGCTTGTGTCTGCTGGGCTGCAGTCTGGTATATCTGTTTTGCTTGCTGATTTTCAGTACCGAGTGCAAAGGTCTCCAGGCTAGCCTGGGCGCTTTTCAAACCTGCCAGTGTTTGTTTTACTTGTGCTCCGACAGTCATCTAATCCCCTGCTTTCTGAAATAAATAGGTACTGCTTTAGTATTGCTTTCTTAAGATGAAATATTCTTTAATTGATTCTGGAAGCCTTATCTGAACAAAAAAGCCTCGAGGCCATAGGTTTATGGCGCTCAAGGCTTATTTATTTTAATCTTCATTCACATAGATTCTTGCATAATACAGTACATATCCATCTTCCCACTTGGCCCTTATTTCCATGGCATAATCCCCTGAAGAAACATTGGATTGTTCAATGTCCAAAGGCAGACCTTCCAAACCTGGATATGCAAGACTTCCCGTTTCCATATCCCATAAATAACATGTAACAGAATCAGGGGATTTCTCAAACAGAAGTTCAATGCGGCCACTTGTATTGACCTCCATGGGAGAATCTTCTCTCACCAATAAAGCTGGTTCGGTATTTGCATCTGCCACTGCAGTCCTTCCCCATTTTCGGAAGGAATAGGTTACTGCTTTTATTTTCACAGCATGTTTGTCTACGATTACTTCCAAATCTGGAGGTGCTGGCTTATAGCTTTTATATGTACTCCATCCCATGAATATAGCCAATAAAATTAAAGCTGAAATTCCCCAAAGAAATGTTTTCAACCATATCCCCCATTTCAAGAACCACCTGTTCCTTCCCATCCATTAGACGGTGCTATAGAGAAAGAGGTTTCAAATTTTCAATTTTTTCAACTAAACAAGGGGTCTTTTAAATCTCCATTGGAATTTTACCGTCTTTGATTATTTTTTAGCTGTAACACCCTGGACATAAGGTGTAACATTCATTACATTCAACCTTTTCAGCCTAATTTATAATAAATCAATAAATGATGAAAGGTTGGTGATGAAAAGTGCATGGATATGAACGTCCTCATCCCAATGGCAGCCATCCTGGTATAATTGATTTTAATGAAAATCCCTATATAGTAATTTGGGAAGTGACTAGGGCTTGTCAGTTAAAATGTGTGCACTGCAGGGCTGATGCTCAAAATAACCCTGACCCTATGGAGTTGACCACGGAAGAAGGATACAACCTAATAGACCAAATTTACGATATGGGGAACCCTATGCTTGTTTTTACCGGGGGAGACTGCATGATGAGGGATGATCTTTTCGAACTTGCTGAATATGCGACAAATAAGGGGTTGAGAGTTTCAATAACACCTAGCGCTACAGATAATGTCACAAAAGCAAAGATGAGAAGAGCCAAGGATGTTGGACTTTCAAGATGGGCTTTTAGCCTGGATGGTCCCACTCCTGAAGTACATGATCATTTTCGCGGTACACCTGGTTCATTCAATCTTACTATTGAAAAAGTCAGATACCTTAATCAACTAAAGATGCCATTACAGCTTAATACTGTAATATCACGATATAATTATGACTATCTTGAACAAATGGCCGAATTGATGAAAGAATTGAAGGTAGTTATGTGGTACATCTTCCTTTTGGTACCAACAGGTCGAGGCCAGCTTGATGCCTGTTTGTCTCCAGCAGAACACGAAAAAGTGTTTCGCTGGCTATATGAATTAAGCAAGTCTGCTCCATATGATATTAAAACAACAGCAGCACAGCATTACCGGCGAGTCGTTTATCAACAAAAGGCCCGGGATAATGCCGTTTCAAATGATGTTATCCGATATGAGGATACCTTAACAAAAGATATGGCGTCTGTAATCGATGGCCTGAAGCGCGCACCAAAAGGAGTGAATGATGGCAACGGATTCGTTTTTATTTCCCACACAGGAGATGTGATGCCTTCTGGATTACTGCCCCTAATTGGAGGGAATGTGCGTGACAGGCCATTGGCAGAAATTTACCGCAACTCTCCAATTTTTAAAGATTTGCGTAATCCCGACCAATACAAGGGTAAATGCGGAGTTTGTGAGTTCCGGTATGTTTGTGGAGGTTCCCGTTCAAGAACCTATGCTGTCACAGGAGACTATATGAGCAGTGAGCCATTCTGTGTCTATGTTCCTGAAGCAATGCGACGGAAAGAAAGCTTAATTCTTAGAACTTGGGCCAGTGATTATTAAAACCGACCAATTTTGACACTTTTATGACTTCATTTATTCTGTGACATAAAGCACGGAAAAAAACACCATCCACGTTTTACAATAAAACTAACGAAAGGATGGTGCAAAAATGACAATCAAAATTGATCAAGACGCATACAAATGGTTTGAAAAAGAATTCGATACACCAAAACCGTTTCACATCCGACTTTATCCTCAATATGCCGGGTTTGGCGACAAGAATAAGGGCTACAGCCTTGCGTTCTCGCTGGAAGTACCAGCACTTGCAGCCCAACAGCAGGAAATTGATGGAATCACTTTTTATGTAGAATCAAATGACACCTGGTTCTTTAATCAAACAGATGTAGAAATCAAGTATAGTAATTCTGCAGGTGAAATCTTCACAAGTTATAAAGAACATCATTAAATTGCTCTCTTTTTTAAATGATGCAATACCAAGTTCTATTAGGGAGCTCCTGGAAATCACCAGGAGCTCTTTTTACATCTCTTTTGGAGCTTTGATCCCTAACAGTCTAAGTCCCTCTTCAAGAACTATGGAAACTGCATGCACCATTGCCAAGCGTGCATTTTTTTCTTCGTTCTCCTCAAGAATTCGTACCTCTCCGTAGTATTTATTAAACGCCTGGGCAAGGTCGAGTACATATTTTGCAATCTGGGACGGGTCATTTTTATCTAACGCCTTCTGTACGATATCAGGGAAGGTTATGAGTTCTGATATTACGGGCCATTCTGCAGAACCTTTCATTGTAATTTTCAAATCCTGTACTGGACTTGCCGACTTCCTTAAAATCGCATGTGCCCGGGCATTGGTATATTGAACATATGGCCCTGTTTCCCCTTCAACTTTTAACATCTCCTCCAGGGAAAATTCAATATCATTCATTCTGAAATTCTTTAGATCGTGGAATATGATAGCGCCAGTCCCCACCACTTTCGCTGCTTCTTTTTTCCGCATCAAAAGTGGATTTTTCTCTTCGATATTCTTCTGTGCCAGATCAATTGAATCCTTGAGAACGTGTTCTAGTAAAACAACTTTTCCTTTACGTGTGGACATTTTCTTCCCTTCCTTTAACATCATGCCAAAAGGAATATGAACAATACCAGCAGCCCATTCAAAATCCATCTTTGCAAGGACTGCTTTTAGCTGTTTAAAATGAAGGCTTTGTTCATTGCCAACCACATAAATGGACTTCGAAAAAGCATACTGATCATATCGATACTTTGCAGCTGCTAAGTCACGTGTTGCATACAAAGTGGCTCCATCTGATTTTTTGATCAGACATGGAGGCAGAGCCACATCGTCCAAATTGACAACCATCGCACCATCAGATTCTTCTAGCAGTCTTTTGTCCGTAAGCAATTCAATCATGGGTTCCATTTTATCGTTGTAAAATGCTTCTCCTGCATACGAATCAAACTCACTTCCAAGCAGATCATAGACCTTTTTAAATTCCTTCAAAGATTCCTCTTTGAACCATTTCCACAATTTAAGTGCCTCAGCATCCCCATTTTCCAGACGTCTGAACCAATCCCGCCCTACTTGTTCAAGCTGCGGATTACTTTCAGCAGCTTCATGAAACTTTACATATAAAGCTAGCAGCTCTTTTATCGGGTCTTCTTTCACGCTATCCTCTTCGCCCCATAATTTATAAGCCGTGATCAATTTGCCAAATTGAGTCCCCCAGTCTCCCAGATGGTTAATTTTCACCGTTTTGAACCCACACTTTTCATAAATTAGTGAAAGGGAGTTACCAATAACAGTCGAACGTAAATGTCCCATAGAAAAAGGCTTGGCAATATTGGGAGACGACAAATCGATTGTGACAATCTGTCCAGTGCCTTTATCAAGGTCTCCGAATCGATTTTTCTTTTCCCGAATTTCACGAAGGGTTTCCACAGCGACTATGGATTTATTTAAAAATGCATTCACATACCCGCCGACTGCTTCGAATCCCTCGAAGGTAAAGTTGTTTTTGGCTTGTAAATGTTGACTTATGCCTGTTGCAATCTCTGATGGTGATTTCCTCATTATTTTTGCAAGCTGAAAACAAGGAAAGGCAAAATCTCCTTGATTCAAAAATTTTGGTTTTTCGATCAAACGATCGATATCTTCCACCGTAATGACTCCATTAAGTTCTGCCGCCAATAATTCACAAAACAATTCAGCATAATTCATTATAAACCCTCCTAAAAAAATAAAAAAACCCTCGCCTCTGAAAAGAGACGAGAGTTCATTCCCGCGGTACCACTCTAATTGTTCCTAAAAAAGAACCTGCTTACATTGATAACGGAATCCATCCGGCCAAAACCCTACTTCTCTTTCAGGAAGGCATCTCAAAAGTGCGCTTCATTATCCACGTTGCACCAGGCTTCCACCGTCCCTGGCTCGCTTATGCAAAAATTGAATAACTACTCTCTTTATCATCGATTAGATATTTTTACCATTATAAACATCCACCATGGCTTTTGGCAATCAGTTTTTTGTTATTAATGCCGTATCGAATTCCTGGATTGAACGATTAAAATCATCAACGGTTTCTATATAGCTTCCACCGGTATAATCGCCAATTACCATCCTCCAAAAGCTCCTTGCTGGTTCGTTTTTCGCTACCTGTGTAATACTCCATTTTCCCGGGAACTTATTAAATAGTTCACATGCCGCAATTTTCCCAAACCCTCTTCTATAAAATTTCCTCATGATAAAGAACTCTAGGATTACGTTTGGATCTCCGGTTTCAACCATTGCGAAACCAGCGTATTCACCATTATACATGATAAAGAAAGCGTGCATATCGCTTTCAGTCCAGTATGGTTTTAAATCAAACGGTGCATAACTACCGTTCTCTTCAAGCTTTATTTCCTGAAACACCGTGAATTCATAAATATAAAATTGAAGCAAATTATGGAGGATGTTTTCATCCTCCTGCTTCACACGTACTAAATCAATCACATGGATTCCCCTTTGTAAAACAAGAATGTTCCATGAATGAATTCGTTTTAGTAAGCGAAAAACCCTTCTTAATCGATAATCTTTTAAAAACTTTATTGCTCTCTGTTGGGATATGAAAATTCATAGGTAAGTTCATTTCCATCTACAGTAAGCTCAACAATCTCCAATCCATCAACTGACTCAAATTTGTAAAAGGACTTGCCATTCTTGATTTCCTTCCAACCGCCTTTTGATAGGATCTGCTTTAGATAATCGTTCATATCAATACCTGATTCCCAGTTGTATATTTCTTTATTCCCTGCAATTTTCACCGGCCGTAACCCTACTGGATATGGAAGGCTCCCGTATCCATGCATCACATACAATGGTTTTTCATGACGGTATGGAACAGGGTTGTTAAAGTTCAGTGACCCGATAATCTGGAAAATCTCAGCATATTCAAGTTTTGGGTAATCGAAACTGAAGTGAAATGTTTTTTTGCCCGCTTCAACAAAGAAATGATAACGGAGGCTTGTTTCCATCATTTTTACATGTTCGATATATAATGATGTGGAATACGGAAAATTCTCCAGTTCCTTTTCAACATTCATCGCTCTTGTATTAATGATTTCTTGCTTTTTGCGATCGCTCACATACTGTGCAAAACCGACCTTTTCAATTTGTCCTTTCTTGTAAAACTCATATATATTCTGTTTTTTTTCACTATATACACTATCTAAATCCCAACTCAGACTGAACTCCTCAGCAGCCTGTAAATGACCGGGTCTTTCATCACTTCGGTCATACTTTTGCACCTGAAACAATAAGCCGGCAGACAGAAGCAGAAAAAGTGAGGTTAATACTAAATTTTTCAATTCGAATATCAAATGCCTTTTTTTTTGCACTGGCAGATTACGAATGGAATACCTCAAATTCTTCCTTATCCTATCCCTGGCTCCTTCACTTGGAGTCATCTTTTTTAGCAAATCCCATTGCTCATCAGAAAGTTTGCTCATAATGTCCCCCTCCTTCTGCTATATCCTTTCTCCTTAGTGCTGCCAATCCCCTGGATAGTGTTTTCCTTATTTTCGATTCGGACCACCCAAGGATTTCGGCAATTTCTTTAGTGGAACATCCTTCGATTTTTTTCAGTGTAATCACCAGTCGGTAGTCAGGTTTAAGCTGCTGGATTGCTTTCAGGCTTCTTTCCACCGTATCCCGGTGTTCAATATATTGTTCGATGTTTATCGATGAGGCGATGTCATGTCCTTCCGAAAAGAGAGAGAATATTCTCCTTCTTTTTCTCCTGCGGATTTCATCCACAACCAGATGCTTAGCGATGCTGAAAAGCCAGGTTTTAATGTTCGCTCTTTCTTCAAAATTCACAAAGGATGTATAGGCTCTAAGGAACGTATCATGAACCAAATCTTCACAGTATTGCCGGTCACCCAGCATAAAAAAGATAAAACGATAAATATCTTTATAGTACAATTCATACCATTCCATCACCTGTTGTTCTTTTAGGTTATCGTTTATTTTACACACCTCATTTCCCTAATCTATAACAATAGGTCGAATCAGAAGGAAAAATGTGACACTTTTTTATTCTTTTTCATTATAAAATAAAATTGACCCTTATCATTTAAGATAAGGGTCAATTTTTTAGTACTCTTCAATTTCCCATGTATGTGTGAAATGAATGCAATCTTTTAGTGTTTGTGCAACCGGACATCCTCTCTCAAAAACATTCAATGCCCTTTCTGCAGCATCCTTTTTCCCGGCTGGTATCTTTAGCTCATAATGACAGCTGATTTTCGTTATTTTTAATACTCCTTCAGGTGCTTCAATTGTGCCCTGCACCTGTGCCTGTACTTTATCGGGAGAAGTCGGTATTTTACGCGCCTCCAGCGCGCCAGATAGGGTACCGACCAGTCAGCCTCCTGCAGCTGCAACGATATGGTCCAGTGTAGAGGGGTATTCTACTGTGGGATTGACGCCATAGAATTGTTTTACTCCGCCATGGACACCAAATAAAAGGGGCTCATTAAATCCATCAATGTATGCTTCCCTGATTTTGTTGGGAGTATCTTTTTGAATAACCGTTATTTTGGTTAAGGCTATTGGTTCTGACAATTAAACGATACCTCCTTTGATTTCTAATACAAACATAATAGAAATCCTTTCATTTTTCAAATAAAGCCTATCAATCAAAGAAAAAATAGGCTGCCTGGATTTTCCTTTCTATGATACAAGCTGATGCTTGTCTGATATTTTTACATATGATGTTCTTGTAAGGTTCGGATCTTACCTATCTTCTTGAAAGGAAGGGGGTGGGAAAATGTTAATCACTGCGATTGTTGTTCTATTGTTGGCACTCGCTTTGGTCGTTGCGATTTTATTGGGCCAGGATGATTTAGCAGATGTCCTTTATAATTGCATCGGCGAAGTAATTGCTGTCGACAACGGTGCTGCTTAATCTCACCTTTAGAAATAACCCCTGAACCTTCTCTCAGCCCCCTGGCTTTACCGGTATCGCCAGGGGGACATAATAAAGTAGAAAGGATTGATATAATGGAGGAATATGATATCAAACCGTATTTAGAGCGTTTGAAAAGAGATCCCACATTGACCGATGTACTTAATATTACCCAGGCCATTCTTAAGAAATTCCCTGAAGAAACAACCGAAGATGAAACAGGCACTGCTAAAACAGCGGAAAATCCTCAAATGAATCAGGATGCCATTAATTCCTTGCTAACAACAGCAAAGAGTATAGTTAATCCCACTACCTTATCCATTCTCTCCAAATCAATGAATCAGCCAAAAAAGAACATTGACAATTCAGAGGTTACAAATCTCAAGGTTACAGTTGAAAAACTAACCTCAAGTATGGATGAACTAAAAGAAACATTGAAGTCGATCCAATCCCAGTTGGAAGAAAAAAACAATCGATTGTCTGCTCTTGAAACTGAAGTAAACTCCCTTAAACGCCGCCGAAGACGGTAAAGATAACAGAGTTCTTCACTCCATTCTTATATGAAGAACTCTATTTTCTTTGTTAGCATTTAGGGTTCTTCAAACTATTTCCTCAAGAGGATTTGCTCGGTTTATAGAAAATTTTAATTTATAAGAATGGGTGGTTTCGATTTGGATACTAACACATTGACAATCAATAAAAAAAGCTGGGACCAAGTGGCTCAGAACTTCTTCGGAAGAACTGCTTTGCCTGAGTATGGGCCTTTTGCTCCTAAAGAAGATGAGATGAATTTATTAGTAATGTAAGCCAAAAGAATGTACTGGATATCGGTTGCTGCAGTGGACATTCACTTAAATACATGCATGGAAGAAATGCCGCAGAGCTATGGGGCCTTGATCTTTCCAGCTCACAGATTGAGTCAGCGAAGCAATTACTGCGAGATACAAAGGTTAAATTGTTTCAATCCCCAATGGAGTCTAACCCAGGAATTCCACCATCCTATTTTGATATTATCTATTCTATTTTTGCTCTTGGATGGACAACCAATCTAGAAAAGACACATACGAACATTCATTATTATTGAAGCCAGGCGGCATTTTCATTTTCAGCTGGGAGCATCCTCTGTTTAGCCGAGTACATATTTCAGAGAATGGACTATTATTCAATAAACCTTATCATGAAGAAGGAGCCTATGACCATGAGGCTTGGAAACTTCCAGTAATCATGCAGCAGCTTAAAATTAGCACCTATGTAAATACACTTGTTGAAACTGGTTTTAAAATCGAAAGAATAATAGAGGAAATCAGAGTTTCTGAAGATTTATTGATAAGAGATGCGAACAGGTGGTATAACTGGGACAAAGTCAAGGCAGTTCCTACGACTATCATTTTTAAATGTGAGAAACGATAGAATACAGGCCAATAAGAAAAGGACTTAATTACAAGCCCTTTTCAAGTCGATCTTTAATAAGTTTCTTTCATATAAAAAATACATTATATTTTGTCCTTGGCTTTATGCTCCCGCCTAATCTTGACAATAAATTGCAAAATCGCCAGATCCACCTGGTCGATGGTTATGTTGCCACTAAAATTCCATAACATTATTTTAGTCGTTTCCTCATTTCGTTTAAAAGGCATTAGAGAATGTATCGTGGCAAAATACAAGGGATTGAACTTTTCATACTGAGACCTAAGATTTTTAACCCTGGCTAACCCGATTAGCTGAAGATCTTCAACAATCTGACCTGTTTCTTCGGATAGCTCTCTTTTTGCACACTCCAATGGTGTTTCATCTTCTTCCCTTTTTCCTGCCGGCAGTTCCCATTGATTCCTTAAACTATTGTACCCCAGAAGATAACTTCCTTCTATTTCAATGATCGCAAAAGAGCCGGCAAGCGGGTGAATGTCTTCCAATTCCGGTTCGCTAACGTTATTGATTCCAATCAATTCAAAACCATTATTTTTGCCTCTTACCATTAAACAGCCGCCCTTTTTCGTCACGAATTCTCGCTCCATAGTGAACATGCCAATGCATATGTTTATTGCTTTGGTAGTTTCCTATATTAGTAGAAATAGTACAGGCACCATGTTCTTTTTCTAGTCTGCCAGCCACATCCCTTAAAATCTGAAGTACATCATCCATAATTTCCTTTTCATCATCAGTTAAAGTCAAGAAAGAATGTATATGTTTTTTCGGAATGACAATTATATGTATTTCATAATATGGACGGGTATGGTAAAAAGCCAGACTATGTTCTGATTCCTGAACAGTATTAACGGGGGTTTTACCAGAAAGAACTTCATCACAATAAAAATCTTCCCATGTATCAATAACCATCTCCAAATACTCCTAACAAAATCCACTGACACAACAATCCTCTTAGTATTGGACTAAGTGTTTTTTTTGATTTATATAAGCCTGGATATACTTTAAATAACCCAGCTGCAACTCTTTCGGCAAATTGTCCAACCTGAAAAATTTCAGATCAATAGATTCACAGTCATCAATTTTCAGTATTCCTTCATACTCTCTTGTTGAATAAACAGTTGTAACGGAGTAAAGTTCATCCCCGTTCGCCACTTTTAAATAGTATTCACTACCAGAGAATACCCCTTCAAGCTGGAGAGAGCCTACAATGAGCCCCGTTTCTTCTTGAACTTCTCTCCTAGCTGTTTCCTCAAGGCTTTCTCCCAATTCCATCAAACCTCCCGGGAGGCCCCAGCCTCCATCACTCCTAAGCTGAAGCAGCAATTCATCTTTTTCGTTGAAAACCATCACTACTGCCCCGGGTAATATTAGGGGCCGATGACCAACCAATTTTCTTAGTTCTGCGATATATCCCAATAATTTCACTCCATTGCTTATTTTTTAAATAATCCTGCCAATAATTCACTGGTTCCAAATAATCGCTGGTCAGAAGTCTTGTCTCTCATTTTCCTGATTTCCACAGATTCAAAGTCACGAAAGATTTCACGCAGTTTTTCTTGCGTGAAACCCAATCCTCCCCTCATGCTCCTGCCTCTGTAGACTTCCCAATCAGATATGCCGGCCCCGCCAAGTTTACCTCCCACAACAAAGCAAGTAAGGGCAAAATGGCCTCCCGGCTTTAAAGCACGCTTTACTAGTTCAATATAATCCATTCTCCTGTGCGGAGGAATATGATGAAAGCATCCCGAATCGTAGACAAGGTCGTATGAACCCTCCTCTATATGCAAATCAAAGATATTTTGCCGTATAAAGTTCACACTCACTTTCTGTTCAAATGCTCTTTCCTTTCCCCAGCTTAAACCAACTTCAGATTGATCCACAGCATCCACTAAAAAACCATTCTCTGCTAAGTAGATAGCATTTCTCCCTGGACCGCAGCCCAATTCTAATACTTTGCCTGCCTTAATAATCTTTGTCTTCAAATATTCTGCTAAGTTCTCGTCAGGATAATTTTCAAAAAAAGGAATCCCTCTCTCCCTGTCAGAATAAAAAACGTCCCAATTGAACTTACTTTCATCACTTAAAAAATGGTCAAGCATCACCAATAGATCATCATAGCTATAAATGGTTTCTTTCATCATTCTCCTCCTTAATCCTTGGCTATCCCCTGACAGGCGATATCAGATGGAAGTGTCGTTCATTGCTGTTCGGCTTTATTATGACCGGTTTCATAGAACCTGAGAAACTCATGGTAATTTCTTCTCCCGAAATCGATTTAAGAGCCTCAATCAGAAAATTACTATTTAAGGTAACCAATACCTCAGGACACCCTGTCAGATTGATGATTTTAAGGGTTTCCTCTGTGTTTCCTAAATTAGAAGAATAGGAAGCAACCCTAAGTTCCCCCCTTATTGTCAATTCGAGTTTTACATTGCTATGTCTTTCTTCACGAGTAAATAAGCTGGCACGGTCAATTGCTTCCAGTAACTGTCTGGTAAAGACGGTGATGGTTGTTTTCGATTCAGATGGAATGATATTGGAGAGATTAGGATAATTTCCTTCAATCAATCTTGTGTACAAGGATACATATTCTGATTCAAAAACTAGATAATTATCAGACACATGGATGGAGACAGTTTCCGATTCCTTGAATAATCTTACAATTTCTCTTATCGAGAAAAGAGGAATGATGAAGGAACCAGAAATAGAAGTCTCCATTTTAATTTCGCTCATAGCCAATCTGTGAGAATTTGTTGCTGTGCACTGGATTTTGTTATCCAGGAACGATATCAAAACCCCATTTAGAACCTGGCGAGTATCTTTTATAGAAGCCGCAAATGCGGTCTTTCTGACAATCTCCCGCAAGTGGATAGCCGGAATCTGTAGACTATTACTATTTTTCATTTCGGGCAATTGAGGAAATTGCTCATTATTGAAGCCACTCAGTTGAATCCTGAGTTCTTCAGTCATTAAAACAAGTTGTTTATTATTTGAGCTCGTTTGAACGGTAATTTCCCCTGGTATTTTTTTTATCATTTCCGCCAGATATCTTGCAGGTGCTACAAAACTGCCGTGTTCAATCATGATAAGGTTTCCGGCAGGACCAATTTTTAACTCCTCTTTGAGAAACAGGTCATGATTGCAGACAATCAGCGTTAATCCTTCAGAATGGGCTAAAATTTTTATACTGCTCAAAATTTGCTGAACAGGCTTAGTCAAAACAACCCTTGATAAATTAGATAGCGCCTCATAAAAATAAGTACTATTTATAATGAATTTCATGAATCCTTCCTTTCCAGGTTTTTCATATATATTAATTCGACATTTTATTGGAAAATCCTTGTAAAAACCAAAAAAGTGACCCTATAAAGAAGAGTCACTCATTGTTCATTTTGTTTCATATTTTTAATTATTACCTGAATAACATGGCCTGTACCCGTGTGCAATTCCCCTTCAACTCTTTCCTGTTCTCCATAAAAGAAATGCAAATTCTTGTGGCCTTTAATCCACTCAAGAACATCAGATGGGTCGTAAAGCATTTCTACCGTTTTGGGTCCTCCTGTGCCATAATGAACCTGGTCTTCTGAATATACTTCGAGTAAAATGATGCCTCCTGGCTTCACAGTAGAAACGAGTTTTCCAAAGATATTCTTCTGATCATTTTTACGAAAATGACCGAAAACCATAATCGCTGCATCGAATTCCTCAACCGGTACCGAGTCATGTATTAAATCTTTAAGTACTGTGCTGACTTTTACATCATAACGCTCAGCCAGGGCCTCCGTTTTGTTCAGGCCATTTTCTGCATAGTCATAAGCCGTCACTTCATGCCCCTGCCTTGCAAGGTAAACTGCATTCCGTCCTTCTCCTTCAGCAAAGGCTGCGATTTTACTTCCCTTTTCCAATCTGTATGACTGTTCTTTTACAAACTGATTTGGCTCTTCACCATACACATAATGTTCCGAGCCAAAACGGGCATGCCATGAATTATCCATCGAACCACTCCTTCCTAATCATTATACCCATTACCCTTTTTTTAGTATGATTAAAGAACATCAGGCTATTCTATTTTTAAATGGAGACCAAGAAAAAGGAGTGGATTTTTTAATGAGAGAATTAACATCAATGGAAGAAGTAAAGAGTTTAATCAGTGATAAAGAATTAAGCTTTATTTATGTTTTGACTGACAATTGAAGCGTATGCCATGGACTGCTTCCTCAGGTTGAGGAAGTCATGAAGGATTTCCCAAAAATCGCGACAGGCCTGGTCAATGCCGGCAAGATCGAAGAAATAGCAGGATTCCTTATGGCCTTTACTGTACCCGTTCTTGTCTTGTATGCAGATGGCCGGGAATATTTAAGAGAGGCAAGAATCGTACAGGTTGAAAAACTCAGGGACGATCTCTCCAGAATATATGAAGGTTTCTTTGGCGAATAAATAAGGTGCTAGGGGTTATCAGGTACAATATGCTGTTGTATTTCTTTGACCTATTCTCCCTTAAATAAACATTGCGGCCTATATTTAGACTTCGGACAAAATTTTATTTGGCTCCATGCTTTTGTTGGTGGAACAATGCTTTCACTTCAGACAAAACCTTGGCTTGGCTCTGGTATTTTGTCCGAACCTGACTTAACTTCGTTTAAAGTCCGTTTTTGGACTGTTATCTCGTCCGAATCCGAGTGCTGAATGGTCCTTTCCTCTCCTGTCCAATCATTCACAAAAATATATGTATCATTTTTCTCATTTAAGCAAAAATAACTGTGTTGACTATTTCCTTTTCCAAGGAGAAAAATATGAATATGAACACAATAAGGAGTGCGATTATGGGAATTTTAAGCGGAAATCCTAAAGATGAGCCTATGCATTATGGTGAGGTATTTGGGGCGTGGACTCATTTATCTGTGAATCATGGCCTAATTGCAGGATACCAGACATTTATCAATCATATTGGTGATGAGGATCTTAAAAAGCTGGTTCAAGAAGCGATTGACACGATGCAGGAGGAAAATAAGCAGGTTGAGGAATTGCTTAAAACAAATGGTATCGGGCTTCCTCCATCACCACCTGAACGTCCAGTTGCCCATCTTGAAGATATTCCTCCAGGAGCAAGGTTCAGTGACCCTGAAATTTCGGCAGCAGTTTCAAAGGATGTTGCAGAAGGTCTAGTAGCAGCAAGCACTATGATTGGACAGTCAATCAGGGAGGATATCGCATTGATGTATGGCCAGTTCCATATGGCAAAAGCTCAATTTGGAGCAAAAATGCTGAAGTTAAATAAAACAAAAGGCTGGCTTATCCCTCCTCCACTGCAGGTAAAATCTACAGAGTAAAAAATAATAATATTATGTAAACAATAACTATAACAAAAAACAGCAGATCAATCGATCTGCTGTTTTTTGTTTGATTGTAACACCCACGATCATTACTTTCTCCATACCCTCTTGTTTTCGATTCTCCTCGTATATCCAAGTGCATCAAGACGCTCGAGAAAAGGAATCATGTATTTTCGGGATAACTCGACTGTTTCCTTTGCCTGAGCCACCTCAAATTCATCTCCTGTATGTTCTCTCAGCTTGTTGACTGCTTCAGTAAAATGGGTGCCATGCCATGCATACTGATCATCAAGCATCACTATTTCACCCTGTTCCTCAAGGAAACGTTTCAATTCAAAGGCAATGGAGTCAGGTATTCCTGCATGAGTAATATATTCGTTTAAATAAGCAACCTTCAAGCCATCTTTCTTTAACTCGCTTAGCATACCCTCTGTACGTTTTTCCCAGTTCTTTGGAACATGTGGAGCAAAGCTTGCCAGTGATATAAATTGATCTTTTCTAGCATATAATCCCTTGATAACTCCATTTTCAGTTATGAAATCTAACAGGGTCTTAGAAAAAGATTTTTGCAAGGTTTGGTATAGTTCGGCCTTATTCATGCCAGGACGCATCGGATTATCCTGGTGAAAATCATTTAATCGATCCATGATATCTTCTTCAATTATCTCAATATCCGCTTTAAGGGCATATTCCTTATTTGATATTTTGACAAATTGGTCGTCTTTCAGGTTGGACAAAATCGAAGCTTCATCAAGAGCGGTCCGCTTTATGAGTTCCTCAATCGTCAGGCTTTTTGCTTCGTATAATGCAGCATTAATCCTATCAATTGGTGTGCCTGCCTTCTTCTTTTCCAGTTCTTCGATTGTCTGCTGCCCAAATCGATACTTGTTTCCTCGAGGGTCAATTACCCAACCGCCACCTATTGTCTCTTGCGGACTTGGCCTCCGGATGATGAAGCGGTCTCCTCGCTTGGTGACGATTTTTTCTTCCAGCCGGAGCTGGCATAGGATTTCTCCGTTTTCTTCCTTAAGTTCATTCCGGTCGAAAAAGACTATCCTTCCCATTACTTCAGCAGTGCCAATATGGCACTTAATTGGGGTCCTTTGTTTTACCAGATGTTCAAGGTCCTCTACTACTCTGATTGCAACATCAATTGTACTGGTGACGATAAAATGCTCAGAAGAAACCAAAACTTCGCCGCGCTCTAAATCGTCTTTTGAAACACCCGAAAGATTAAGCGCAGCTCTCTGTCCAGCGAATGCTTTTTTTGCCGGCTGATGATGGACCTGCAGCTGTCTGGCACGTACTTCCAGACCTGAAGGCAGGACTATCAATTGTTGTCCCTCTTCAACCGTCCCTTCGTAAACAGTACCCCTGACAACGGTCCCTTGTCCTTTAACCGTGAAGACCTGGTCGATGGGCAGACGGAAGGCACCTTTTACATCCCGCATTTCCTGATCCTTAAGCGTTCCGATGATCAGTTCCTTCAGTTCAGGAATTCCTTTTTTAGACAGGCTATCGACCATCATAAAAGGAGCGTTTTCAAAGACTGTACCTTCAAGCTCGCCTAAGATGTCGTCTTTCACCAGCTCAATAAATTCTTCTTCCACTCTATCTACCTTGGTAATCGCGATAATGCCAGAACGTATCCCTAGGAATCCAAGAATGTCCAGATGCTCCCGGGTTTGCGGCATGACACCTTCATCTGCTGCCACAACAAGAACGACGAGATCAATACCAGCAACACCCGCAATCATTTGGCGAATGAAGCGTTCATGTCCTGGGACATCCACAACCGAAATTTGTAATTCTTCATCTTCATAAAGTGGGGCAAAGCCAAGTTCTATGGAAATTTGCCGTTCTTTCTCTTCTTTGAGGCGGTCAGTATCCACATTCGTCAACGCCTTAGTCAACGACGTTTTACCGTGGTCTATATGACCTGCCATGCCAATGGTAAAATACCTCTTGCTCAATTGCCGACACCTTCTTTTGTTATATATAAAATAACTCTAACTTTAAAAGCAAAATAGTTCAAGCAACGAAAATTAGACAATTATAATGCACATGAGAGTAATCTTTAACATCCATTGCCAATCCCTAAAGCTTCTCTTGCGGAAATTTTTTTCTGTTTTACGGCAATTCCGCCGATTTCCATAAGTAACAATCCAGCAAATCACTCTGTATTTTCCCTTCGTCTTATTTAAAGGCTTTCTGAAAAATACAGCCAGTCACTTCTGAAAAGAAATCATCTCAGCAACCTGGCTTAAGATTCTGTCTGCCAGCCTAATTCTCACTATTATAATAAAAACAGCCTGCAGACGTTTTTGGTCAGCAGGCTGTTTTAGTTCAGCATCATCAGTTATACATAAAACGCAGCATAGCGGCCGCGGCCAGCCGACTCGTCATATCACGGAAGTCTTTCGAAGGATCAATTTCCACGATATCCATTGCTTTCACTTTTTCAAA
Source organism: Mesobacillus jeotgali (assembly GCF_900166585.1). Lineage (NCBI taxonomy): Bacteria > Bacillati > Bacillota > Bacilli > Caryophanales > Bacillaceae > Mesobacillus > Mesobacillus jeotgali. The sequence continues at coordinate 1,550,082 of NZ_FVZC01000009.1, forward strand.
TGAAGCCGCGGCAGAAATGCTTGTCAGCAGTTCCCTGCTGGTTATCCCACCGGGACCAATTGCCGGGCATCCCGGCGCAAAGGCCTGGTCTACGACATCCATATCCAGTGACAAGTAGATTATATTTACTGATTTTGAAAGTCTGTCAAGTTCCTTTTCTATTATTGAGACAATACCGGTTCTCTCTAAATCTTCCATTGTGAAGACAGTGATCCCTTTTTCTTTGGTATAATCGTGATATTCCTTCGCGTTCGCATAATCACGAATCCCTATCTGTACAAGATTCTCGCCCTTGAGATGGCCGCCTTCAATGAGGCTGCGGAATGGAGTGCCGTTTGTCCGTCCGCCATCCTCCAGATTCCTGACATCATGATGTGCATCCCATTGAATAACTCCAATTTCTCCATAACGTTCCTTGAAAGCCCTGATGGAAGGGTAACTGACTCCATGATCTCCACCGAGCATAATATATTTTTCGCATGCATTCCAGGTAAGCATTTCCGAGACGCTTATGCGGAGTCTCTCAAGGGATTCCTCCAGGTCAGTTGGGTGGGTTTGTACATCGCCAAAGTCAATTAGCTTTATATTCTTATAATCCTTCTTTCTTTCCCCAGAGTACGTGGAAAAGGCACTCAGGCTTGCCCTGATACTTCTTGGAGCATCTGATGCGTTTGAAAAAGAGATAGATGTTTTAGAGAAAGGAAGGCCAATCAATCCGATTTCCCCTTTTGCACCTTTTGAAAAGGAAGTTAAACACTCATTAACCTTTGTAACGTAACGGTCCTTAAATACTGGCGGCTTACCTGGCTGAAGATAACTGAACTCCACTGTAAGCCATCCTCTCCCAAATTAATTTGCCTGATCGGAAAACACTTTGAGCGTGATTCACACCATAGTGATATGGAATGTACTTATAATTAGGAACATCCCATATGACGAAATCCGCAGCGCGTCCAATCTTCAAAGTTCCTGCCTCTGAGGCCTTTCCGATTGCATGGGCTGCATTGATGGTAACGGCATTCCAGATTTCTTCAGCTGACATTTTAAGTTTCAAAGCTGCGAGTGACATAATCATTTGCAGGTTTTCAGTCACACAGCTGCCGGGGTTGAAATCGGTTGCCAAGGCGACTGCTGCGCCCTCTTCAATCATCTTCCTGGCTCTTGCATAATGGTCCTTCCCAAGATAGAACGTCGTACCTGGCAATAAAACAGCTACTGTATTTCCTTCTGCCAGCTTTTTTATTCCCTCATCAGAGGCTGCAACAAGATGATCTGCACTGGCAGCTCCCAGAGATACAGCCAGTTCGGCACCGCCAAGCGGATCAATTTCATCCGCATGGATCTTTACGCCAAAGCCCATTTCTTTTGCTTTCTGTAAAAACTCTCTCGATTGGTCGACCGTAAAAACCCCCGTTTCGCAGAAGATATCAACGTATTCCGCGAGACCGGATTCTTTGACTTCATTAAATAATAGCGACATTTCCTCGAGAAACTTATCCTCTTTCCCTTTAAAGGCAGGTGGAACAGCGTGGGCACCAAGGAATGTCGATATTATCGAGACTGGGTATTTTTCTTTCAATCTTTGAATCACCCCTAATTGCTTGAGTTCAGTATCCGCATCCAGTCCATACCCACTTTTGGCTTCCAAGGTTGTAACTCCATAGGAAATCATTCTTTCAAGATGAAATGATGCCTTTTCAAACAATTCTTCTTCCGAAGCATTTTTAGTGGCTGAGACAGTGGACAATATTCCTCCGCCCTTAGCCAATATTTCTAAATACGGAACACCAGCCTGCTTTAATGAAAGTTCGTGCTCACGAGACCCTCCAAAAACCAGATGAGTATGCGGGTCAACAAGACCTGGTGAAACAACCCTTCCCTTGGCGTCAATTCGTTCTAAAGCCTTAAAGGATGCAGAATCTGAACTTGAACCCAGCCAGGCTACCCTCCCATTTACGACTCCTAATGCGGCATCTTCACTTACAGCCAGATCTTGCATTTCCTTCCCTTTTAGCGGATTTTCAGAACTCCTGGGCAAAATTAACTGGCCAATATTGTGCACTATTAAATCGTATGTCAATCCAATCACCCTTTCCGTCTTCCTCTGTAAAATTCAGTATCACGTTCATTAAGATTGCTGCTTTAAGGAGAATCGGCATTCCCCTTGCCGGCAGTCTTTTTTATGGAAGCATTGGGATATCTACGCCCTTTTCTTTTGCTGTTTCAATCGCTTTTTCATAACCTGCATCGGCGTGGCGTGCTACCCCCATCCCTGGGTCAGTGGTCAGTACTCTTCTGAGTCTTTCTTCAGCAAGCTCAGTCCCATCTGCCACTACGACCATACCTGCATGAAGAGAATAGCCCATACCTACTCCGCCACCATGGTGCACAGAAATCCACGAGCCGCCCGCAGCGACATTTACAAGTGCATTCAGTATTGCCCAGTCACCAACCGCGTCACTGCCATCCTTCATGGCTTCAGTTTCTCGATTTGGAGAGGCAACAGATCCGCTGTCTAAATGGTCGCGTCCAATTACAATCGGAGCTTTCAATTCACCAGTACGCACCAATTCATTGATTGCCAAACCCATCTTCACTCGCTCACCATATCCCAGCCAGCAAATTCTCGAGGGCAGACCCTGGAATTCAACTTTTTCCTGAGCCATGTCAATCCAGCGCTGAAGGGCTTTGTTTTCAGGAAAAAGTTCTTTAATGAGTTCATCTGTCCGGTGGATATCAGCAGGATCTCCTGATAAAGCTGCCCAGCGGAAAGGCCCTTTTCCTTCACAGAAAAGCGGACGGATATATGCTGGAACAAATCCCGGGAAATCAAAAGCATGCTCTTCACCATGATCCTTGGCCACCTGGCGAATATTATTTCCATAATCGAAAGTTATTGAACCTCTGCGCTGGAATTCAAGCATGGAGGCTACATGCTTAGCCATTGACAGGGAAGATTGCTTCACATATTCATGCGGGTTTTCTTCCCGGAATTTTGCTGCCTCCTCTAAAGTTAGCCCGACAGGAATATAGCCATTCAATGGATCATGGGCTGAAGTCTGGTCGGTTACAATATCTACCATGAAGTTTCTTTTCAAAAGATCAAGGTGGATTTCTGCCGCATTGCCGACCAGGCCAATAGAAAGCGCTTCACCTTTGAGCTTTGCTTCTTTTGCCCACTGAATTGCCTCATCGATAGAATGGGTCATTCTATCACAATAACGGGTATCAATGCGTTTCTGGATACGCTCAGGGTCAATTTCGACGGCAATACATACCCCTCCGTTCATCGTTACGGCCAAAGGCTGCGCTCCGCCCATTCCTCCTAGACCCGCAGTCAATGTAATTGTGCTTTTCAGCGTACCGCCAAAATGCTGTCTCGCAACTTCAGCGAATGTTTCATATGTTCCCTGCAGGATGCCCTGTGATCCGATATAAATCCAGCTTCCAGCTGTCATCTGGCCATACATCATTAAGCCTTTTTTATCAAGTTCATGAAAGTGGTCCCAATTTGCCCATTTAGGGACTAATACCGAATTCGAAATCAATACTCTTGGTGCAGCCGCATGGGTTTTGAAAACAGCGACCGGTTTACCAGATTGGACGAGCATCGTTTCATCATTTTCAAGCCTTCTTAAGGTTTCAACAATTGCATCAAACGCCTCCCAGTTTCTTGCAGCTTTTCCTATCCCGCCATAAACTACCAGGTCTTGTGGCTTTTCTGCGACCTCAGGATCCAGATTGTTATAAAGCATTCTTAAAGCCGCTTCCTGCTCCCAGCCTCTACATTCCAGTTCCAGACCCTTTTTTGCTTTAATATTATGTTTCGCTTCGATTGCCATATTTTCCACTCCTCTTAATAGATTAAATAATCAAACCAGGGTTTTATGCTTTTTTATAGCTGTCCACTGCCTGTTATTTTTTTTTAGCCACTCTGTAAGTCTTTCAATATCTTCAGAAAAGACACGATCCTCTGTTATAGAAGGAATAAGCTTTCTGGCGTCCTCATAAAACTCCTTTGTTTTTGGCGCCATTTTTTCAATCCCCCGATATTGAACCGCCTGCAATGCGCAAATACATTCTATGGCGAGTACACGCCTTACATTCTGGATTATGCTGTATGCATGGCGAGCTGCAATGGTTCCCATGCTTACGTGGTCCTCCTGATTTGCTGAAGACGGAATGGAATCCACACTTGCGGGATGAGCGAGCGTCTTGTTTTCAGAAACAAGTGATGCTGCGCTGTATTGCATAATCATCGCACCTGACTGAAGTCCAGGCTGGGGACTTAAGAAAGGCGGAAGGTCATTCAATTGTGGATTAACCAGCCGTTCGATCCTTCTTTCAGAAATACTTGCAAATTCCGCCACGGCAATTTTCATGAAATCCATAGCAATGGCAATCGGCTGACCATGGAAGTTACCTCCGGAAATAACTGTTTCGCCACCATCAAAGATAAGCGGATTATCGGTTGCGGCATTCATTTCGATTTCAAGTTTTTCTTTTACATAATCAAGCGCCTGCCAGGAAGCTCCATGTACTTGAGGAATGCATCTTAGCGAATAAGCATCCTGCACTCTTTTTTCACCCTGGCGTGTCGTCAGCTTGCTTCCTGCCAGCAAATCCCTCATGCGTTCTGCTACGTCCATTTGCTGCTTGTAGCCTCGGGCTTCATGGACTGCAGGGTGGAACGCATCAATGACCCCCTCTAGACCTTCCATGGTCAGAGAAGCAATCCATTCTGCCTGATACGCCAAATCTTTTGCTTCAAGCCAGTTTATAACACCCATTGCTGTCATAGCCTGAGTGCCATTGATCAAAGCAAGACCTTCTTTGGCCTGCAGTTCAATTGGCTGCAGCCCTTCTTTTTCAAAAGCTTCTGTAGTTGCACAAACCCTTCCCTGATAAAAGACTTTTCCTTCACCGAGAAGGACTAGTGCCAAATGGGATAGTGGGGCTAAATCTCCAGAAGCACCAAGTGAGCCTTGCTGTGGTACAACTGGATGTATGTGCAGGTTGATCAATTCCTTTAAACGCTCAACAATCACCGGCCTGATTCCAGAGAATCCTTTAATTAATGCATTAAGCCGGAGCAAAATCATCGCCCGTGAAACTACTTCAGGAAAAGGATCTCCTACACCGCAGGCATGTGAACGAATCAAATTCAATTGCAGTGAATTGACATCCTGTTCATCTATAACAACATCGCTGAACTTCCCAAACCCTGTGTTGATTCCATAAATTGTGCGCTTCTCTGCAACAATCTTTTCTACCGCTTCCCTGCTTTTCTCAACTTTTTTCATACTATCCGGACTTATCGCAACGATTTCATCTTCATAACAAACCGTCCTGATTTGTTCCAAAGTTAACGTTTCACCAGTTAATACAACCATTCTCGCAACCCCCTGATTGAATAAAATAAAAAAGGAGACGATAATGGCATACTTAAACCATCATCGCCTCCTTCTGACTAGTGGACTATAGGCAATGCACTTTATATATGATTGATTCCTAAACCGACTGTCTCATGTTCAGAACCTTTTACTGGAGCACCAATCGTTCCATAGAACGCAACCGCGATCCATTCACCTTCAGCCTGATCACTGAAAGGTTTTCCCCTAACGACTGCGAATCGCAGGCCGACAGTGCGGCTCATTTCACCAATGGCCAGATGGCCGCGCGTTACCCCTTCCATACCTTCCATTATTGCATGATATAGTGCATGTGTTTCACGATATAAATGAGGATCTATGAGTACATGGCGTTTGGCTGCTGTTTCCACTGCGGAAATCACTTTTTGCATATTCATTGATCCTACCTTGCCAAGGCAATATCTTACGTTCTTCAATTTATCCTGAAAAAAATCCATTTCTTCTTCTTCTGTGAAAGATGCCAGCAGGACCGCTGTTTTTCCAATCGCAATTTTACTCATCACTGACTCCGTTTTCTGAATTTTAACTATTGGCTAATAACTTATATTAAGTTTATGGTTCATACTGGCTGGTGTCAACCTTTTTGGGAAATTTTAGTATATTACTATAGTAGTATGATACTCAATTAAAGGGAGAAAAGCGCATGCGTCCTGGTCAACCTGACAAGCGATGCCTGCCTAAATGGTGCCATTTCATATGGCGGGCTGGTCTACCACCTCAAGTGCACGGTATCCAGACTAGTAAGTCGTACTTTGACTTCATAAGACGGACCGATAGGAAAAGCCGAGCAGCCACTCAAGGAGTTAATAGCTGCAGTCAGACAATGGTTGCGAGCTGCTTAACGTTCATGTTACTCGCAATATATTCGAGTAGCACGGAGGATGAAAACTAGCCAGGGCCTTAGGCCAGGCCAGTCTCGAAATGAAAATTCATACAAAAAAAACGCCCCGGAAGGCGCTTTTTATTATTATTTGATTTCTATCGATTCAGCCATTCCGAATAGAAAACCATAGATTAAGGAGTAGGCTTCCCTTATCGATAAATCCTCTCTATAGCCGCTAAGCCCATTTAGTGCGAAATTCAGGCTCCACAGTCCCTCGTTTCCATCAAACATTAAGTCGTATCCAGTCTCAGGAAGCATTTCCTCAAGATATTTGGTAATGGCTGGTCCATGTTTCTTCTGGAGTTTAAGGCCTAGCATAACATCAAAGGTTCCGAAAACATCATCATTTTCAAAACTTACTGCATCTACACCGATCAATTCAAACCAATTGGATTCCATATACATAAATTCATTTTTGTTGTCTTTAAAATAGGAGATGGACTGCTCAAGAAAAGCGGATGATTCCTCGCCAAGGAATTCCTCCGTTTCTTTGTCGCCCCTTTCAATATAGGCATTATCGAACAGTGAGCCTGAATCCATAACTTTTGCCTCTTTTCCTTGAAGCAGCCCATTTCGCTCGGCATATTCTTTTATATCAATATGTAATTCTACAAGCCCGTTCTGTGATGCGATAAACTTTTCCACCTGGTTTTTCAGCATATTAATACCCTCCATATTTATTTAACTGTTATTTATATTGAATGGTTAAGTTACAAATAGCAAATTTTCTTTATTAGTTTTCCAGGAATTCAATAAAGTTTTTGTGCAGTCTAGTCACCTCCCCATACAATACACTGCTTTTCCCCATATCCTGTTATTACACCACCATTCGAATGAAAGGAGAGGCGAATTTATGAATTATTATTACAAGGATAACAAACGGCCAGACAAAGATGAACACTGGCATGCCAAAGGTAAAATTAAACACCGGGATCACGATCAGCATAAAGATTGGTATGACTGGGATGACCACAAGGACCGAAAAAAGTGCAGAGAAAAAGATAAACACAAGGACTGGGACCATAACCACCGTAACGAATCAGACGATTGGGATGACCACAAGGATCATAAAAAATGCAGGGAAAAGGATAAACACAAGGACTGGGACCATAACCACCATAACGAATCGGACGACTGGCATGATCATAAGGACCATAAAAAATCCAGGGAAAAAGATAAACACAAGGACTGGGACCATGATTTCCATGATTGCGGCTGTAGAAAAGACCATTCCCATGAAAAGCATTCCCATAATTGCGTTTGCAAAAAGGTAAGAGATATTAACGAAGCTCAGCATAAGGTAAAACAAAGGAAGGATGGTTGTGATGTCAGCTGTGAACGGTCAATAAAGGAGCTGCTTGAACAATGCAAGCATCCAAATCAAGATACCATTCCCTTCAAACTATTATGCGGTTGCAGCAAAGGCGACTGCGAGACATTTATTGGTACTGGGGTAGTGAAAATCGATAGCTGTTTTTATGATATTAAATCTGCCTTTTTCCGCGTTGTTGATTTTGTAAAAGGATCCAGTTGCTGTGCAATTCTCGAACTGCTTTGTCCAGAAAGATGTGATGGTAAGCATCATGGCATTGAAGGCTTTATCAGGACTGGAGCTTGCTTTGAGGTCGATTTAAAAGATTTCGTAGGCATTACATGCTTTCCTCCAGTTAAAGCAAAGAAAATGGACCCTCAGAAGTTCTTATGTTCCTGACCTTGAAATTAATAGACTGAATGCCCCACTTTGTGTGGGGTTTATTTGCGTCCTTTTTTACGTTTGCCTTTTATAATAGCCTGTCAGTAAAAATATGTTATTGCCCTCTATCATCAGTCTATTCATTGCTAGTTGTACTGGCATATACAATAGTAAGTCAAAAGAAAGGAACAGAGTCATTCTGTTCTGTGAAGCTTTTGATATAAAAAAAAGGAGTGAAAGAAATGAAAAGAAATACAGGTTGCAACTCTTACCATGGCTGCCCGCCACAGTCTTCATGTGATGAAGCTAAAACACTTCGGGTTGATTGCGATAGTGTATCTTCTCGACCTTATGGGAAGAACCTCAATTACCGAGTTGCAGATATTGATGTTCCGCTTGCAGTAGTAGATTTGCAAGTAGATGTGGAAAGTGATATTTATCTTCCAACCCCTGCACGCGAAATCAAGCAAATGAGAAGGAATGTATCCCTTACGCAGTGTAAGGCAATCATTTCATCAATGAATAATGGAGTGGTGAAACTCTATGTATCAGGTACCGTCCACAAAAATATCCAGTATGTAGAGCAATGCAGCGGTTATGTACGGGACTATAGTGTAGATGTACCATTTACATGTATTGAGGCTGTTAACGTTTACAATGAGCCGGCTGAAGAAATGTTCAGCAAAAAGACTACTGTAAAAGAAAGAAGGTTCATTGACAAAAAAGGCCACGGTGCGGATAACTGCATTTCTGGAGCATTTACGTATGAATATTACAATGAGCCTATTGAGTGCAAACTGCTTTCATCCTCTGTCAATGACTTTGACCTGTACAAAGATTTTGACGCTTGGGGCAGATTCAGCCGCATTACTGAAAAGATGGAAGTTGGTTTATGTATCAAATTGCTGCAAAAGCAGCAGGTTAACTTGGATAACGATGGCCCAGCATGTGAATAATCTACTTCTTAATCTTTATCTACTTCCTGAGAAAAAAGCTGCCAATTGAATCAACACCCGAAAAGCAGAAGGACAGGATGTTAGATTTAATGTGAGGCATTAGGATAGTAGACAGGAAGGGTGTCTCGGCTGAGACACCCTTTCTCAATTTATTGTAAAAGCAGTTTTTGCAAGTCCACGCATTGTTTCTGAAAGAGATCCATCTTCATCCTGGCGGTACCTTGAAACAAGATTTTGTCTGGATCAATGAATTGTTCATTCCATACACAATGCAGATTCGTAAGACTAAAGTCAACTTTTTCCACTAAATTTTCTTTATACTCACGTGTAAACCCAGCTTCCATACCAGATAGGGAAGCAAACATATATTCTTTACTGTTTTTGGAGGAAAGTTCTGGTTTATGAAGCCATTTAACATGAATGATTTTTTTCCATGGGATATTGATCTTGAGTGAATGCATTGTTCCTGATTCGTCAGGATTTGCATAATCCATAGTCAAAAGAAGAATTCCTTTCGTAAATAAGTTTGCAGATGGCAGCAATACTTCTGCATCAATTGAATGCAGAGAGCACTCAATATTCGAAACATTCGATATTGGCCTTGAGAGGCTGATTGTATTGAAGATGTCAATCTCAAGCTCTACATCCGCCAGATGTAAAGGAAGCCTCACCTTTGTCCTTTCATACGGTTTATTCATGCCTCTGTAAGCAGCCGTTGCTAATTTTATAGGCTCTGAGGATGACTCGTAATCGAATTCCTCTGGTTCATGAAAGTCCTGGTCATAATAGACCTCTGGCAGATTAGAAGATTCCTCTTCATTTTGGAAACGGGGTGATTCCTCTTCATTTTCGATACCTGGGGATTCCTCTTCATTTTGGAAACCGGCGGATTCCTCTTCATTTTCGAAACCAGTGGATTCCTCCCCTTTTTCGAAACCGGCGGATTCCTTTTCAATTTCCAAACCAGGGAATTCCTCTTCATTTTCGAAACCAGTGGATTCCTCCCCTTTTTCGAAACCGGCGGATTCCTCTTCAATTTCAAAACCAGTGGATTCCTCTTCATTTTCGAAACCAGGGGATTCCTCTTCATGTTCGAAACCAGGGGATTCCTCTTCATTTTCGAAACCAGTGGATTCCTCCCCTTTTTCGAAACCGGCGGATTCCTCTTCATTTTGGAAACCGGCAGATTCCTCTTCAATTTCCAAACCAGTGGATTCCTCCCCTTTTTCGAAACCGTGGGATTCCTCTTCGTTTTCGAAACCGGGGGATTCCTCTTCAATTTCCAAACCAGCGGATTCCTCTTCAATTTCCAAACCAGCGGATTCCTCTTCATTTTCGAAACCGGGGGATTCCTCTTCATGTTCGAAACCGGGGGATTCCTCTTCATGTTCGAAACCGGCGGATCCCTCTTCATTTTCGAAACCGGCGGATTCCTCTTCGTTTTCGAAACCGGGGGATTCCTCTTCGTTTTCGAAACCGGGGGATTCCTCTTCGTTTTGGAAAACTTCTGAATCATCTTCATTATGGAAAACGATTGGTTTCTCTTCGTTTTGGAAACCGATGGATTCCTCGTCATTGTGGTAAGTGATGGGTTCCTGTTTTCTTCCTTCATTGTTATCTGCAGCGGGACTTTCCTGGAAACCATCCTGATTTATATGATTCGCATCGGTACCACTTGAAATTGCCGTGTTATCTGTTGACTCTTCATCCATTTCAGCCATCTTAAGTCTTATTTTCTGGTAATTCTTTTCTTCTACACTTTTAATTGTCGGTGGAGCAATTATCAATGGTTGTACTGAACCCTTTGTTTTCCTGTTACTTCTGCTATTGTTTAAATTGCCGCGATTTCTAACATTTCCATTCAAAGGACTCCTATCTTGGAATAATCTATTTGTATTATCCATCTTAACTGGATGGTTCTGCTTCTATTGCAACCTATCCCTGCCCTCCTTCCTGAATACAGGTAAAGGGGCATATACTATTGAGTGCCTAGTATAATACCCCGTCTCCTACTGCTATTTATTCTGATTCGTCGTAGCAATCTGGATCATTAGTCGCTGAAGATACCCGGATTTGCTGATTTTGAAGAACGCGTACGGTAAAATCGATGACCATTTTTTCTTCAATAGTCTGGAAATAACCTTCGTCGATCGGTGAAGATGTTGGTAGCGGCTGACGATCAATTGCCTCATCCCATTCAATAATTTGGCTGGAAACTAATTCACAGAAAGGCAATTCATTATAATGCTGTGAACTTTCTTGGTGGAACTGGCTTAAGTCGCTAGTCAACAATTCATCTTTTTCCGGAAACCCTGTTGATAAAGGTTTTGATACGAAGAAATCAAACTCCTTTCGGTTATTCACCTGAGGCATTACCGGTCTTGATAGGAAGTTCTTTACTTCTGTTACTACCTGGAACGGAATATCTACGGTATAGGAATGGAGATCTGAAGCTACTGATGATGATGATGAAGCTTCAATCTCCTGGCTAGGGCTGGCATATTGGATGTTCTTTCTTACAAACCCTTTAATAAAAAGCTTATTTGTCGGCAACAGCAATCGGCATTGGGTCAATTTTATCCTCTTTTTTATATCCTTAATCTCAAGTACTGGTTCTGGAAAATTGATGAATGTATCCAGATTCACGTGCAGGGTTAGCTCTGCAAGAACAACGGGAACTTTCGTAACGATCTTTCCAAGACTTACATGTGGATGATGATGCTTCGGTGTGCATTCAAAATGGTCTTTTGAAGGCTTGCACTCATAATCGGGCTTTTTATTTTTATCTAATTCAAACATACATGGCTCCTCCTTAAAACTCCTTAGAGTGAAGATGTTCTATCCTATGCACCATGATTTTTTGGGTCTAGGCGTATGCCCTTACTTAATTATAGATATCGAGGCAAGTACTCAATTAGAAACCTAGATTTTATATGTAATGTACTTGCAGACCGAATACATAAAAAAATTTTTTAGTCTTATTTTTTCTACTATTCTTATAGAAATGACATTCCTGGTAATATGTAAAGAATAAAAAAAACAAATAGCGATGCCTTAATCATCGCCATTTGTTATTCTGTATGATTCCTTTTTGTTTAGTTGAGATTAGCGGACACCATTGTCGTCGCCGTTTAAGGCAACTTGTTGGTTCTGGAACACTCTTACACGGAATTGCAATAAAGTTTTTTCAACAATATTCTGGAAGGTTCCTTCCTCAAATGGTTTATTGTTAGGTAAAGGATAACGATCTGTTGCTTCATCCCATTGAACAATGCTGCTGGATACTAGTTCACAGAACGGAATCTGGTTGTAGAACTGGGTACTTACCTGATGGAACTGTGAAAGGTCACTGGACAGCAGCTGATCCTTTTCCGGAAAGCCATGTCCAAGGCTTTGTGCCCTGAAGAAGTCAAATTCTTCACGAGTATTGGGAGCAGGCAGAACTGGGGGAGTCAGGAAATCAGTTATAATTGTTACACACTCAAACGGTACATCCACAGTCAGCGAGCGCATTTCTGAAGATACACAATCACTTTTTGCATGCGGACACGGCGTAGCATATTGGATATTTTTGCGGATAAATCCTTTAATGAATAACGGGATTCCTGTAGCTGCGTCAGAAGTAGGTCCTATGAGTAATCTGCACTGAACGATTTTCACCCTTTTTTTGATATCCTTGATTTCAAGAACTGGATCAGGAAAATGGATGTTGGCAACTAAATGGTCTGTTACTGTAATATCTGCTAGAGTAACAGGAACTTTTGCAGTTGGAACTAAACCAGGTGTCGGTACATTCGTACATTCGCTCTTGGAAGCCGACTGATTTACATTCACGCATCCGTGTTTACCTTTATGGTCATTAGTCATTTTTGTTCCTCCTTTTTAAATTTCTTGTACAATTTATCCTATTCCTACTAGCTTTTTTGGACTAGATGAATCAATCAGAGCAAATGCGGATTTTTAAGATTTTATCATGTTCTCTTCTTTATTTTTTCATTTTTCTATTTTAATTGGGTACTTGCACAATGGGACATACATTTTGCATACGATTCAAAAGGAGGTAGTTGAAATGAACAATTATAATTATCTGGCAGTCGACATAGGCAACAGCTGGTATAAAGTTTTGGCCTCTGATCATGGGGAACTAAGCGAATATCAAATGCCAAACGCCATCGCACTCTATGATGATGAGTTTTATGAAAAGCCATATGACGAGGAAGATATTGACCTCGAAGAAAATTTGATCGTAGAAATAAAAAGCCCATCGATCGCAAACAAGAGAGAAATCTTTTATGCAGGAAAGGCAGCAGCCCGGCAGAGGAACGTCAGCTTAACCTCAAGCAACAATCAAAAAGCAGATGAAGACCGGACCTATATCCTTCTGTTCGCTGCTGCAGCCTATCACGCTTCAATTTCAAACCCGGATGACATTGAAATGAGCTACTGTGTGGATCAATTAGCGGTATCACTCCCTACCACGCAATATAAGGAAAAGAAAGATTTACTTAAAGAAAAATTGATTGGTAACCATATCATTAACCTCCATAAGGTGCCGGGAATATCAGAACCCAAAGAGCTAATTGTCAAGCTTGAAATCAAGGATGTGATTGTTGGAGCAGAAGGAGCTTGTGCCTATTTAGGCCTAATTCGTGACATTGACACCCTTGCCATTAAGGATGAAGGTCTTGTGAAAGATTCAAGGAAAGGACTTATCATTGGAGACCTGGGCGGAGATTCGGTGGACTTTGTTGGCATAAAAAACGGCAAGCCTGTTGCCTCGGTTGAAGGTGACCATTTTGGCATCAATATGTTCCTGGATACAATAATTAAGAAAGTAAGCAAAAATGAACTGTATACCTTCGACTCCAGATCCGAACTCGAGGAAAAATTAATTGCGGGTCAGTCAGAGTGGTTTGTCGAACCATTTGCAGGTGTGAGGAAAGATATCAGCAAGTATGTCCTCCCTCAACTAAGAATCATGGCAATCAAGTACCTTGAGCATTTCGACCGCGCAAGAAGCAGTTCCAGCGAAATTAAAGGTGCGTCCCGCTATATCGCAGTAGGCGGTGCAGCTAAACTTGCCCAAAAACAAATACAGGAAGCCGCCGTAAGATGGGCAGCTAAGGGGCGACCGATTGAATTGACTTTTCCTGAGAACCTGGAAAAACTGAATGTCATCGGACTCATGATTTTAGCCAAACTGAATCAGATTAAGAAACAGCATGAGAATACCGAGGAACTAATTCATATTGAAGGGTGATCGGTATGTCAAACACCTATACGGATTATGTAAATAAAGTCGCGATAACTGTCCCTGATCGATATATAGATGTGAAAACAGGCGAATCCCATCTGATTTCATCAAAGGTGATCAAACAAATTGAATACCACGCTGAAAATAGTTCTCTAAACCACCTTGTCTTTGCTGCTCTCCATCATTACCTTACTCCTAAGACTTCCCTTGACGGAGATTCTGCTGAAATTCTCCAGCAGCTTGCTGACATTCGTTGTATGCTTGAAGATGGCTTTTATGTTATACAGCCAACTGCTAAGCCAAGAACTTTAAAAGAACAAACTGATGCAGCCAAATTACTGAATATGAAAGAAATCGAGGACATCCTTGATGCATTCGGGGGCTAGGCTGATTTTAAAAAGAAAGGACGGTACCTAAGCAGTACGCGTCCTTCACTTTTTGATTTACAACAGCAGCCATCCGGTCGTCAATACATTTATTAATAGTATAGGTCACCACTTACTTTTCAACCTATGTACCATGGGTTTCTTTCTGCTTTTATAATTCTGTTGACTACCAATAATAAGGTTTGCCTGGTTTTTTAAAAATTATTATTTTAAAACATGCTCATATTATATTTTGCGGACATCATTTCCAACAGCTTGATGCCGCCAATACTGTTCCCTTTTTCATCCAGAGCCGGTCCCAATATCCCGATTCCCAACTGATTAGGGACAGACCCCATGATTCCGCCAGAAACACCGCTTTTAGCTGGAATTCCTACTCTAACCGCGAACTCCCCTGAAGCATTATACATACCACAGGTAACCATGAAGGTTTTACATAATCGAGCAACATGCGCAGGAATCAGGCGCCGGTTGGTGACAGGCTCAAGTCCGTCGGTTGCAAATACACAGCCAATACGTGCCAGATCAAGGCAATCCATTTCTATTGCGCATTGTTTCGTGTATACCATCAGTAATTCCTCAACATCCTCATTAATTACACCGTGTTGTTTTAAGAAATAACTTAGCGCCCTGTTCAGGTCCGAAGTTATATATTCAGACTCCGCAACTTCCTGTGAATACCCAATGGAAGAATTGCCGGCAAGTTCCTGAATAAATTTTAGTATCCGATTAAATCTTTCTTCGGCATTCTTTCCTTTTATCATATGTGTCACCGAAAGTGCACCAGCATTTATCATTGGATTCAAGGGCTTTGAAGGGCTAAATTCAAGCTTGACGATTGAATTGAATGGGTCACCTGTAGGCTCATACCCCACTTTATCAAAAACAGCTTCTTCTCCATAATCCATAAGCGCCAATGCAAGGGTCAGCACTTTAGACACACTTTGCAAGGTGAGTTTCTGCTGAATATCGCCTGCAGATACGCAGGTTCCATCCTCATGAAAGATAGCAACTGACAATTCTGCCGGATTTGCCTTTGCCAGAGCAGGAATATAGTCTGCTACCTTTCCATTACAAGTATATTTTTTCGCTTCCTGAACTAGTTGATTCAATTCTTCAGTTGTTCTGCAAGGCATACTGGCTCCTCCGAATCTCCAAGCTTTTTCTTATCATAAAAAAAGGCAATGATAGGATCATCCATTGCCTTAAACCTAAAACCTTCCCGATCTCAAAATAGAATAAAGAATCAATAAGAACATACCGAAGGCTATTACAAAGCCTATTTCTATTGCAGGTACACTTGTCAATACAGTATTATTCCCAAAAGTGGCTCCTACTATCAAACCCAGCACTACTATACTGAAAGCAAGCAAGGTTAGACTAAAAGAAACCTGGTTGCTGATTCGGTCAAATTTATGAAGGATTCGATTGATTTCGGAAAGACTGATTTCAAACTTCAAATCCCCTTTTGATGCCTGGTCTAAAACATTTTCCACTTGACTAGGGATATTCGTAATCGTCTCTGATAAGTCTTCGGCTTGATTCCAGAGTCTCTTCCCCATCTTGATTGGATCATAACGTTCCCTCATCAACTGTTCGCCATAAGGTTTTGCTATCTCGATCATATCGAGGGTTGGATCCATTTCTGAGATGATACCTTCAATCGTAATGAGGGCTTTACCCATCATAGTCAATTCCTTGGGTAGGATAATCCGGTGTTCCTGCGCTGCGGTAAATAGCTCCTTTACCGTCAAACCTAAACTTAATCCATCTTTGGATGATAGTTCCACCGTTTTCCTGATGCCATCTACATGATCATAAAAATGCTGCTCATCTATATCGGATGGTACATAGGCCATCCGTAATATCGCCTTGACTATTTGATGTGTATCCTTCTGCATGATCCCCATCATCATCGAAGCGGAATTGTATCTCAAACTGGAAGAAAGGCGTCCGACTTGTCCAAAATCAATGAAGACAAGCTGCTTCTTCTCTGGTATATAAAGGATGTTCCCCGGATGCGGATCCCCATGGAAAAACCCTTCTTTTAAAATTTGAGTTATGAATGCACTTACCAATAGGTCTGCAATTCTCCGTTTATCTTCTTTCCCCGCAATAATAGCATTTAACTCATTAAGTTTGACCCCTTCAATCTTTTCCATGGTCAATATTTGTGAAGTAGAGTAATCATGGAAGATAACTGGTACTTTAATGGATTCACAATCTTCAAATTGCATTTGGATCATGTCCGTATTCCGCGCTTCCTCCGTGTAGTCCAGTTCCCTCCTGATAGATTCAGACAACTCCTCGACCATATCAGTAATATTGTAATACTCTGCCCAGTCGTATCTCTGTTCAATCATTCTGGCGATATCCCGTAAAATTTCCAGGTCTGTATAGACGGTCTGCTTAATCCCTGGCCGCTGGATTTTCACCATGACTGATTCGCCAGTGTATAAAACCGCTTCATGGACCTGCCCTATTGAGGCTGCAGCAATATAATGTTCATTGAAATATTGAAAAACCTCTGTGACAGGCTTCCCAAATTCATGCTCGATTTTATCCTTGATGTCCTCTACAGGGACGGGTGGTACCTGATCCTGCAACAGTTCCAATTCCTTGACAACTTCATCCGGCAACAGGTCACTCCTTATACTTAACAGCTGGCCAAGCTTAATGAAAGCGGGACCCAGTTCCTCCAGCATACACCGTATACGATAGCCCATTTCCTGTGTATTCCCATTCTTTACTTCTGCTGCTATTCGGTCTTTTAGAGATAAAACCTGGAAAAGTCCCACTTCTTCTAGAACATATCCAAATCCATACTTCACAAATAAGGAAGCAATCTCCTTATATCTATTTAAACGTCTCAAACGGTCAGTCAACATTCCATCACCCGCTGCTATTATATGTCTTTTGAAAAACCTGGCGGGATATTCTCCATATGATTCTCCGCCTCATCAATTTCCCTATTGAGCCCACTATTTCTAAGACTTGATACTTCTTCCTGCAATAACGCAAGCTGTGCCTGTACAACATCTAATTCTTCTCTTGTAACAAATCCCCATTCACTAAGCTGGCTTCTCGCCATCTTTCTGAATTCTTCATTCCATTCTTCACTTTTCCCCTCAC
Source organism: Mesobacillus jeotgali (assembly GCF_900166585.1). Lineage (NCBI taxonomy): Bacteria > Bacillati > Bacillota > Bacilli > Caryophanales > Bacillaceae > Mesobacillus > Mesobacillus jeotgali. The sequence goes on from NZ_FVZC01000009.1 coordinate 1,567,818, forward strand.
CTTTTTTAAAAAGGTCATCAAAAACAGTATCTGCCTCTGCCTGGGTCATATTCCCTTTTTCGACCAGCTTCATGATCGTTTCATCTACCTTTTCCTTTCCGGCTACTGCGGCTCCAAGCCCAAGTAAAAAACCGCTTTTAAGAAAATTATTCATAATATGGCCCTCCTAAAAAAATAATTTACTTATTAATACCCAAAAACAGGGGCTCCTACCCTTTTAAATTAAAAAAGCACCTAGCTCATTAAAAGCATGAACTAGGATACTTCTAAGTGACGTTTCCGAGTTTTATTAAAATTAAGCTTAATAATACCCTTTAAATCCTCAGATGCTCTTTGAAGAAAAATAGGATAATAGTTCCTGACTGTCCTAACTGTTGCATACTTTGCACTAAATGGCGCTGAGGGCTAGTGTTTTTATGCACCTGAACCTGCTTCGGACAATATCTTCTTGATAAATCGTTGTTTTGTCCAAACCTATACCTACATCGAACAAAACTATCCTCCAAGCCAATACTGCCTAAATGATATCTATCTTATCAAGATAGGCCCAGTTTTGCGGGGCACGCAAGCTCACTTGCCAGTAAGTTGCTCCCTGTAATTGATATAAATCAATAAGCCTGTATTTTTCAATATAGCTTCGAATATCCTCAAACCATACAATGTGTTCTTCCGTCCCTTTCCAGTATCTGAACCATGGTGATTGTGCGGCTGTATCATATTGGATGACGGAACCCGTGGAGATGGCCAGATTTTGGGCAGCCAAAACGGAAAGAGAGCGAAACTGGTTTGTTGAAACTACTTTATCATGACCGTAGAGCGGGAGACCAATTTGCAACTTATCTCGAGGTATTTGGGTCAGTGTATACCTGACTACAAGGGCAATCCACCATAGTGGCGAAATAGGATCAGGCGGGCCGCCCGGATAGCCATAATCAATTGTCATGACAGCGACGATATCTGCAATCTCACCGATTTTTTTATAATCATAGGCGCCAATGATAGGATTGGTCGGGATATCTTCAGTTTTGGCATGTACATTTACATGTAAGATCAGCCTTCCCATCGATGCTTTTAGTTCCCTAAGAAACGTATTGAAATCTTCCCTTTGAGGAGGCGGAATGAATTCTAAATCTACACTTATGCCTCCATATCCCCTTTGTATCGCCAAATTGACGAGGCTGGCCACGAGATTTCTTCTGTATGCCGGGGTTGACAGCACTGTCCCTGCAAGCTCTTTGCTGAATCCTGATGCTGTTGTATTCTGGATCAATAGTAATGGAATAATATTCAATTCGGAGCTTTTACGGACTATAGGGGCATCATCCCCATTCACATATGCATACCCTTCTTTTGTGAAAGAAAAAGCTGCGACAGCCAGGTAAGTGAGATGGGGTGCAATAGCTTCTAAATCAGCAAGGAATGTTGGAGAGGATCCAGGAACGATAAAACCTAATGTGGAAAACCATGGTTTTACAGAAGAAGGTATATTGATGTTCTGGCCAATATATAATCTGTTGGGATCAAGTCCCGGGTTTGCACTTAAAATATTACTTATACTCGCCTGATATTGCAGGGAGAGTTTCCATAATGTGTCTCCAGCTTTGATTTTATGAAACCGGAGTACCGGTAGAAGGTCTGGAATGTAGAGAGCAAGGCCTGGAACGAGTGAGTTCGCGGAAGGGAGACCATTAACCTCTAATATAGTTTGGATAGTTACACCGTATGACCTTGAAATGCTCCAAAGATTTTCTCCAGACTTCACGACGTGAACAGCCATTACATCACACCTTTTTATTTTTATCCTTCTTTCATCATATGGCCATTAAACAGTAATTTATTACTTTCTATTATAAAAGAAGCAGGGCTTAAACATATAAGCCCTGCTGTTTGAAGATTATCTCCACCTATCCCTCGTATCCTGTCTTTTTCTTGATTTGGATGCATGGCAGGCATCACATATCTGGTAGGGCGAATCAATATGAATCCCCTTTCCGCAATGCCTGCACTTCTTTTTATAATTTTTCATTTCAGACTTTAAAAATTCGTGTACATCATCACTTAACCCAGTACGCATTCTTTCCCAATACACCGCTTCAGTTTTTCTTCCCAATTTATATAAAAACAAAAGGTGAAGCCCAATCGCTTTATAAGAAAGCTCTAGTTCTTCCAGTGTGGCCGTTTTTACAAGTGGTTCCGGCAACTCATCCCCTGCAACGATGGCCTTTATTGTTTCAAGCCATTGCTCAATGAGCGCTGGTTCCCTTGAAGAAAAAGGAAGGTGAAGGAATCCATACAGTTCCATCATCGGCAGCCTCGCTTCGATTTCTGTATCTCTGACGTACTCATAAAGCTCTCTTTCTTCTGAAAGAGAAGCTTTGTTTGTCCCTTTTGGACTTTCGAATTTATTCCATAGTTCGAAAAAAACAGCAAGAGTTCGATGGTATTTTTGGAACCTTTCAAAAATACCGGAAGTAGGAGCAATAGAAAATGTCTCAACCGGTTTATCATCTTTTTCAAGCAGCTTTGCCATCATCCCAATATCCGAGGTGAACGCCACTCTGCCGACATTGTATATCCCTTTTCTTCCAGCGCGGCCAGCGATTTGTTTTACCTCTTGGGAAGTCAGCCTCCTTCTTCTTGTTCCATCAAACTTTTCATTTTCAAGGAACACAATTCTCCGGATTGGCAGATTGAGACCCATGCCAATTGCATCGGTAGCAACGACCACACTTGTTTCTCCATTTATGAATCTGTCTATCTGCTTTTTTCTTGTTTCCGGCGGCATGCTCCCATAAATCATGCTGACCTGGCGTCCGTTGTTTTGTAATTTCGATGCATTTTCAAGTACCTGTTTCCTCGAGAAACAAACAAGCGCATCACCTTTTTTAGTATTCTTAAGGCTGAACTCTTTATTTTCGACTTGAAGCGGAATCTCACGGCTATATTCATAAATCTCTTCTACTCCGTCATCAAGGAGGTCCATCATCATCTCTTTGATATTCCGGCTGCCAATGATATGGACTTCCTCTGCATTCGCCTTTGTAATTGCTTTAAACCATGAGAATCCGCGATCCTTATCCGCGATCATCTGGGATTCATCAATAACGACAACATGGTAAAATTCTTTTTCATGAAACATCTCTACTGTGCAGGAAATATGGCTTGCCCCTGTGACAGGTTTTTCTTCCTCCCCTGTTTTTAAAGAACAGGGCACACCCTCAGAGTTGAGCTTTTCATACACTTCTAATGCAAGCAACCTTAGTGGTGCCAGGTAAAGGCCGCTTTTGGCTTCTTTCATCCGTTCAAGCGCATGGTGTGTTTTACCGGTATTTGTTTCACCAATATGAAGAATGTACTTTACATTCCGCCTAAGAGATGGATTATATTCCCGGCCGAAAATATCCTCAAGCATGCGAGCCTCTTCTTCCCTTTTTCGATCTATCTCCGCCTGTTCTTCTGCCATCCTGCGAACCCTATCTGAGAGATCCTTTTCATAAATTTCCTGATAGACATTTATATCAAATTCGATATCCGGCAACCGTAAAAGATCACTAATGTATTCTTCCTGAAGCTTAAACATGAAACCATCAATATAAGCTTCGGTTATATCGCTGATGATTCTCCTAGTTTCAGAAACTGACAGGACATCGTTGAATGCTTCTTTAAAATAGCTGTTTATATCAGGGTCAAGACTTTTCAGCACCTCTTCTGCTGCTATTTCGGAAAAGTAGTCCAACAACTTTTTTTCAAAATGATACTGATAGGTCTCATATTCAAAATAATATCTGCCCCAATCGGACGTCTGATGTATTTGCCCTGTCAGTTCATCAAAGAAATCTGCCATAGCCCTGTAGTCGTCTGTGTTGTATGAACCAATCACCGTTAACTTTTCTTCAAGCATATACGTATCTATATCTTTGTATTTTTGTTCTTCTTGAAATATTCGCTTTAGCTCGATAGCCATTCTGTGCCTGATCTTCAAATACGCGACTTCCTGAAAATCATTTAAAACCTTCTGAGCATGTTTGAAAATTTCTTCTTTAACCTTCGCCTTTTTTTCAAGCATACGGTCCTCTTCGGCTTTTTTCAGAAACCTCTTTCTGGCCTGCTGATATAACTCATCCCAGCCAGAGTTATTGATGGCAGAATTAATCCATTCACTCGAATCAAAAGGTTTAAAGCTTCTCATTTCATTTCTGAAAAGCTTATTGATGAGTTTCCGGTCAATGCCTTCCACAACATAATCCCGCTCGCTTAAAAAGGCTTTTTTATCACGTTTGGAAAAATCATTTGTCGATTTTGTCAACCATACATTTAGCCAAATCTGGCTTATGTATGTGCTTCTTGTCTTCAGATAGTCCTCAAATTCCGGAAGCTTCTCTTGTTCGCCAAGAAATTTCTCTATGTCTTCCATAATCTTATTTTTCGTATTCTCGACTGCGTGCTGATGGATGGTTTCAATTTGTTTCATATCTGATCCCCTCAAGATTGTCTAAATATAAATAAAAGGCCGCACAATGGGTATGTGCGTCCCTTTTCCATTTCCTAAACTCTATAAATCAGAGGAATGGCAAGATTCTAGGTGTTCTTTACCGTTAACTTTTTCATGACTTTAGTTAATATCTTCTTATCATCCTTTGTAACACTCTTTGGTTGAAATGGAGATACTGGTTTTATCTTGTCATTATTTTCTACGCTTTGAATTTCCAGATAAAACGGTGTACTCTCCCGATTGCCCTTTAAATATCCCTTAAGGATTTTCATTTTTTGAGTCGTTCCAGTAAAAACACCTTGATAATCCCATTCTATTTCATTTTCATATCTTTTATCCATTTTTTCCTTTAATGCAAATGCCTCTAATAATGCATCCTCTGGAGTCGAAAAGAAGGATTTCGTTCTTCTTAACCCCTTCTTTTTGCTGCCATCGCCAGCTTTTGCCTGATATAGCGTAACTAACATCTTCCTCATCCTCTCACTGGTTTGTTCTCACGCCTTCTCTTGGTAGGTCGAAACACCAGAAGACCCAAGGAATTACATATACAGTATACCCTTTTTTCCATCAGTTACCTATTAATAAGGAAATTAAGCATTCAAAGCTCGTCTTTAACACTAAAGGAATTATTAAATTGAAGGTATTTATATCTCTCAACAACCATTTATAAATAAAGGAGCGTGTTAGATACACGCTCCTTTTGAAGATTATTTTGCTGTAACAACTTCTTTTTCATTATTTTTCTCATGGCGGATCGTTGCTTGTGCAGCAGCAAGTCTTGCCAGCGGTACACGGTAAGGTGAACAGCTTACGTAGTCAAGTCCTGCATTGTAGCAGAATTCAATCGAACTTTTCTCTCCGCCATGTTCACCGCAAATACCTGTTTTTAATCCTGGTTTTGTCTGTCGGCCGAGCTGGACACCTGTTTCAACCAATTTGCCGACTCCTTCGCGATCGAGGACGGCAAACGGGTTTTCAGGAAGAACTTTTTGTTCAATATAGGCCTGAAGGAACTTACCCTCTGCATCATCACGGCTGTAACCGAAAGTTGTCTGAGTAAGATCATTTGTACCAAATGAGAAGAAATCTGCTTCCTCGGCAATCTGATCTGCGGTCAGCGCAGCACGAGGGATTTCAATCATCGTTCCTACTGTATATTCTAATTCCTTGCCTGTCTCTTCTTTTATGCTCTGAGCTGCTGCATTCACAAGCTCACGCATTTCTTTCAGTTCATTCACATGGCCGACTAATGGAATCATGATTTCAGGCTTCGCATCAATTCCCTTATCAGCGAGTTTAGCTACTGCATAAAAGATTGCTCTAGCCTGCATTTCATAGATTTCAGGATGGATCATGCCAAGTCGGCAGCCGCGATGGCCAAGCATCGGATTAAACTCATCAAGCTGGCGCACCTTCTTAAGTAATGCTTCCTTTTCCTTAAGCTCTCTAGATTCTGGATCAAGGATTTGAAGTTTCGTAATCTCCACTAAAAGCTCTTCCTTATCCGGCAGGAACTCATGAAGCGGCGGATCCAGGAGACGGATTGTAACAGGCAATCCCTGCATCACTTCAAGGATTCCTTCAAAGTCCCCCTGCTGCATTGGCAGCAGTTCATCCAACGCGGCATTGCGCTCTTCGAAAGTTTCAGCAAGAATCATTTTCTGGACAATTGGCACTCTTGCAGCATCCATGAACATATGCTCTGTCCTGCAAAGTCCAATACCGCCAGCGCCAAATTCCAGAGCTTTAGCCGAATCCTCAGGGTTATCTGCATTAGCACGAACGCCTATTTTACGCTCTTCATCGGCCCACGCAAGTAATAACTGGAACTCTGAAGAAAGTTCAGGTTCAATCATCGGGATTTCACCAAGCATGATTTCACCGGTTCCGCCATCAATAGTGATGATATCCCCGTGATTCACGACCACTTCGCCAACTCTGAACTGCTTTTCATGTAAATCGATTTTCATCGCTTCACATCCGCAGATACATGCTTTACCCATACCTCGCGCTACAACGGCCGCGTGACTTGTCATTCCGCCACGGCTTGTTACGACTGCCTGGGCTGCGATAATACCATGTATATCATCCGGAGTGGTTTCCGGGCGGACAAGGATCACCTTTTGGCCGTCATTTGCAAGCAGCTCTGCTTCATCTGCATCAAAGACAACCTTGCCTGTCGCCGCGCCAGGTGAGGCAGGAAGGCCTTTAGCGAGCTGTTTCCGTTCATAATTCTCATCAATCCTGCGATGAAGAAGCTGATCAAGCTGCTCAGGATCCACACGGAGCAGGGCCGCCTTTTTATCAATGATGCCTTCTTTAACAAGCTCAGTGGATATGCGGATTGCAGCCTGGGCTGTGCGCTTTCCTGTACGTGTCTGGAGGATGAAAAGCTTCCCGCGTTCCACTGTGAATTCGATGTCCTGCATATCTTCATAGTGCTGTTCAAGACGCTGGCATGTCTCAACGAATTGCTGGTATACTGCAGGCATTTCATCCTTAAGAGTCTTGATTGGCTGTGGAGTCCTGATGCCTGCTACTACGTCTTCTCCCTGGGCATTGATGAGATATTCGCCATAAAGGATGTGTTCACCTGTGGACGGGTCCCTCGTAAAAGCTACCCCTGTTCCTGAATCATCTCCCATGTTCCCGAACACCATGCTCTGAATATTAACTGCTGTTCCTAAATGAGATGGAATTTTATTCAAGCGGCGATAAACAATCGCACGCTGATTATTCCAGGAATCAAATACAGCGTTGATGGAAAGGAAGAGTTGTTCCTTTGGATCCTGCGGGAAAGGTTTCCTTGTATGTTTTGTCACGATATTCTTATATCCTTCAATGACTTCTTTCCAGTCTTCTGCTTTCATTTCCGGGTCGGACATATAACCCTTTGCTTCCCTTGTTTCTTCAAGCAGACGCTCAAAGAAGAATACATCGACATCCAGTACAACATCACTGAACATCTGGATGAAGCGGCGATAAGAGTCGTATGCAAATCTTGGATTATCTGTAAGCTTTGCCATCCCTTCAACTGTCTCATCATTCATTCCAAGATTCAGGATTGTATCCATCATGCCTGGCATTGAAAATACAGCACCAGAGCGGACAGACACAAGAAGCGGGTTCTCGGGATTCCCAAGCTTCTTTCCTGTTTTTTCTTCCAGCTCACCTAGTGCTTCCAGCACCTGTGCCTGAACTTCTGCTGGAATCCTCTTTCCAGCATCATAATATGCGTTACATGCTTCAGTCGAAATCGTGAATCCAAAAGGCACTGGTAGACCGATACGTGTCATTTCCGCAAGGTTTGCACCTTTTCCACCCAGTATTTCTTTCATTCCGCTGTTTCCTTCATTAAAAAGATACACAAATTTAGACATAACTTAGCTCCTCTCACTTTTTAAAATATCAAGTATCAGCCCTGCAGTTTCTTCTATAGCTTTGTTGGAAACATTGATGACCGGGCAGCCCACACGTTTCATAATTTTTTCTGCGTAGTCTAATTCTTCAAGAATTCGTTCATAGCTTGCGTAATTCGCCCTTGCTCCAAGGCCGAGTGCCTTCAATCTTTCGGTCCTGATTTCATTCAGCTTATCTGGTGAGATGATCAAACCTACACATTTGCTTCTAGAAATCTGGAACAATTCGTCCGGAGGTTTAACCTCTGGAACGATCGGTACATTGGCAACCTTGTAACGCTTATGGGCCAGGTACATTGACAAAGGGGTTTTGGACGTACGGGAAACGCCGACCAGGACAATATCAGCTCTTAATATCCCGCGTGGGTCCCGACCGTCATCGTATTTAACGGCAAATTCGATTGCTTCGATCTTGCGGAAATATTCATCGTCCAATTTCCGCATCATTCCCGGCCGATGATTGGGCTCTTTATTGAACTTCTTTTCAAAGGCGTTCATGAGTGGATTCAACAGGTCAACTGCGTAGATTCCTTCCTCTTGAGCCCTTCGATCCAAATAGGCTTTTAGTGCAGGTACGACAATGGTATAGGCAATGATTGACCTGCCTTGCCTGGCCATCAAAAGGATATCCTCAATGTCTTCCTCGTCCTCAACGTATGAATTCCTTTTGATATCAACCTGCCCGCCATTAAACTGTGTTGCCACAGCTTTTACTACAAATTCTGCTGTTTCTCCGACCGAGTCGGACACCACATAGACAACTTCCTTCATCTCCAAAGTGCACTCACTTCCTAGACAGATTTTTGCTCTGCGATTTCTAGATAAACCTTTGTAATCGTTGTTTTGGTAATTCGCCCGATGACCTCATATGATTCGGCTTTACCGCTCAGCTCCCGTACGACAGGGAGAGAATCGATACGGTTGGTAACCAGTTTCCTTGCAGCCTGCAGCAGCGTTTCTTCAGGATTGACTGTAATGATGTTCGGCATCCTGGTCATGATGACGCTTACAGGAAGTTCCTCCAGATTTTTGTTCCCAATCGCCGCCCTCAGCAAGTCCTTTCTCGAGATCACTCCTGCAAGGCATCCCTCTGAATCAACAGCGTACAGAGTCCCAACATCCTCAAGGAACATCTGGACAATCGCATCATAAACAGAGGAAGATTTTTGTACTACAATCGGATGTCCTTTATAATCATTTACTTTTAAGTTTACTATCTCTGTCGGTTGAAACAGTCTCTCTTTATCCTTATTGAAAAAATAACCGACTCTCGGCCTCGCTTCGAGACTGCCCGCCATCGTGAGGATAGCCAGGTCGGGACGGAGGGTTGCCCGTGTCAGCTTAAGCTTTTCAGCAATCTGTTCACCAGTTATCGGCCCATCCTCTTTAACTATTTGAACGATTTCTTCTTGCCGTTTTGTAAGTTTAATAGAACTCACCATCAACGTCCCCCCAATAATAATTATGTAACATTATCAAGGAATTTTTAAATGTGTTATCCTTATTAATTTATAGTATATAACATTAATGGCAAAAGCAAAAGAAAAGGTTTTGATAATTCTAGATTTCTTTTAAATATGCTGTTTATTCAGTGGTTCCTTCATCGGTTATGGTTATGAATTATGCCATACTGTTTAAATTTCTTTATAAATCCTGCATTTACTTTTAAAAAAATCCCCCGGAGTACTATCCAGGGGATTTAATCTATTTTATATATTTAATTCAAGGATTACGGGACAGTGGTCACTGCCCATTACAAAACATTCTGCCCCTGCCATTTGAATGGAAGGTGCCAGTTTTTCTGAAACGATGAAGTAATCAATGCGCCAGCCTATGTTCCTCTCTCTTACCTTATTCATATACGACCACCAGGTGTACACATCCCTTGCCTCAGGGTGCAGATACCGGAATGAATCTACAAAACCGCTGTCGAGCAGCTCAGTCATTTTTCCTCGTTCCTCCTCCGTAAAACCGGAGTTCCCGCGATTTGATTTAGGATTTTTCAGATCCTCCTCACTGTGGGCAACATTAAGGTCCCCGCATAGGACCACAGGCTTCATCAACTCCAACCCAAGCAAGTATTCCCTCAACTTATCTTCCCAGGATAAACGGTAACCCAGACGAGCCAAATCACGCTGTGAGTTCGGTGTATAGACATTGACTAGGTAGAACTTGTCGAACTCGATGGTGATTGCCCTGCCCTCATGATCATGTTCAGCTGACCCAATACCGTATTTTACTGACACCGGCTCTTGCCTCGAAAAAACCGCAGTTCCTGAATACCCTTTCTTCTCAGCGTAATTCCAGAACTGGTGGTACCCTTCTAATTCAAGGCTGATTTGGCCTTCCTGCAGTTTCGTTTCCTGGATGCAAAACAAATCTGCGTCCGCTTCCTGAAAGAAGTCCAAAAAACCTTTTTGGGCACATGCCCTTATGCCATTCACATTCCATGATACTAATTTCATAAATATTATTCTCCTCGATGTTATATTAATCTGCTTAGCGGAAATCACATATTCTATTATTCTAACAGTCTTCAATCAACGATTCTAATACTGCGATTCCCTTAACAATGTCATCAATCCGGCCATTCGCAAAAGAGAGCCTGAAATGCTGGCTTTTTTGGTTTGAATAGATCCTGCCTGGATTGATCAGTACTCCATTTGCTAAAGCTTTCCGGTACAAATCAGACAAAGCAACCTCTGCCTTGAAGTCAACCCAAATGAAAAATCCCCCTGAGGGCTTTTCCCATTCAGCATACCGGCTCAGGTGTTTATCCAATGCAAGCATTACAGCATTTCTGCGATCTTTCAAATGCTTTCTTACTCTTAATAAGTGCTTCTCATACAATCCGCTGGAAAGCCATTCTGCTGCCGCTCTTTGAGAAATAGAACTTGTGCCGTAGTCAGTTTGCATTTTCAGGTCAGCCAGGCGGTCAATAACGGCTTCCGGCCCTACAATCCATCCGATCCTAAGACCTGGATTAAGGCTTTTTGACAGGCTGCCTAAATATAAGACATTCCCATGTCTGTCATGAGATTTGATTGGCAACGGCGGCGGATTGTCCAGCCATAGGTCACCGTAAACATCGTCCTCTATTAAAGGAATCTGTTCATTTTCCGCCAGCTTGAGCAACTCCTGTCTCCTTTTCTCCCCCATTATTGCACCAGTAGGATTATGAAAAGTTGGATGACAATATAAGACAGAATTTTTATGTTGATGAACGTTTTCTATTTTTTCAGGGAGGATTCCTTCTTTATCAATAGGGATTCCCTGAAGCTTCATGCCCGCGGACTGAAAAGTAGACAAAGAGTTTATATAAGATGGATCCTCAAGGAACACTGTTGATCCCCTTTCCAGCAAACCTATGGAAATAAGATGGAGAGCTTGCAAGGCTCCAGATACAACCAAGATTGAAGAGGTTGGTACTTTGATGTCTTTTTGGCTGAGATATTTCGAGATTGCTTCTCTTAAAAGTGGATTCCCTTTTGGTTCCTCGTAGCCGAAAGGTTCCAGATTTTGTCCCACTTTTGTTATAACAGCCCTCATATCATCAAGCGGGAATAATTCTTTTGATAGCTCACCCTTGCTAAGCTGAATCAAATTTTCATCGGATTCTGCTTTGTTTATAGCCTGAACAGTTGGTTTGCTCGCTTGATGAGAACCAAGCTCTACCTGTTCATTCCAATTCACGGGAGGAACTGCCCGCATCAACGTCCACGTGTTATTGATTACTACTGTGCCCATTCCGAGCTTTCCTTCAATCAGCCCATCAGCTGCCAATTCATCCAGAGCTGTGATGATAGTACTTCGGTTCACTTCGAATTGCCTGGCGAGCTCGCGCTGGCTTGGAAGCCTGCTGCCAACCGGCCAGGTACCGTTCGTAATCTGTTCTTTTATATAGTCACTAATCATCTTGTACTTCGGTGCTTTCATTTCAGGCTCCATTCAAAAATTGGTTGGTTTCATTCTATCCCTATTGGATGGATACATTTTACCAAACTCAAGTTATATTTGGTAGACAGAAGAGAACTGAGGAGTGAATTGGTCGGTTTTTAAGGAGGTGGATGAAATGAAAATCCGAATGACTATGGCACATTTGCTCGTCATCTTTTTATGGGGATCGGCATTCGCCGGTATCAGGCATGGCCTTGAAGGATATTCCCCTGAACACCTGAGCTTTCTTCGGCTCCTAATTGGCTCCCTTGCATTAGCGTGTTATGCTGTTATCACAAAAATGAAGCTGCCCGAAATGAAGGATTTGCCTGTCATCTTCCTGTTCGGATTCCTGGGATTTGCGGTATATCAAACCGCCCTGAATTACGGGGAAAAATCAGTCAGCGCCGGTGCAGCCAGTTTGCTTGTCTCTACTTCACCTGTTTTTATTGGGTTATTAGGCAGGATTTTCTTTCAAGAACGCGCAGGAAAAAGGTATTGGATTGGTGCAGCCATCAGTTTGGCAGGCATCTTCTTTATTTCCGCTGGATCTGGGGGATGTGTCGAACTGGGATTCGGGGTGATGTTAATCCTGATTGCTTCTTTTTCAGAATCACTGTACTTTGTGTTCCAAAAAAAATATCTTGAAAAATACGGTCCACTTCCTTTTACTGCATATACGATATGGACGGCCGCCATCTTAATGGGTTGCTATGCTCCCGGCACAGTTACACAGATCGCTTCGGCACCTTTAGGATCTACTATAAGCGCTGTCTATCTCGGAATTTTCCCTACAGTTATAGCCTACTTTGCTTTAGCATATATAATGGCCAAATCCGGCACGGCTGAAGCAGCCAGTTCATTGTATCTAACACCTGCCGCGTCTTTTCTGATCGCCTGGACCTGGTTGGGAGAAATACCGACGTTCCTAACAATGGCAGGCGGCATCCTTACCCTTGCGGGTGTGTCCCTGACATACCTCCAGGGAAGAACCGAGGTTTCAGAATCCTTATCAGAGATCAAAGGATAGCTGTTCTGTTTCTCCCTCAGTGTTTTTCCTGGCAGGCTTGGTCTCCTGAGTCAGACTCTTGAATTTTTGCCGTGCACTTTTATTGGCTTTTACCACATCTATCATCGGAGTTGGATAGCCAAGTTGATAAAAACCTGGATAAAGCCAGGGTTCATGAATGTATTCGATCGGTATATTTTCAAGCTCGGAGATATATCGGCGGATGAACGCTCCTTCTGGATCTATCTGTTTACCGACCCTAAGAGGATTAATAATTTTCACCTTGGCCGTTAAGCCTGATATGTGCCTGAAATAAAAACTGTGCAATGCAGGCTCGTAATCTAAATATAATTGAGCTAACGCGGTCCCGGGTTTCTGTCCATCCATTAATAATGTATTAGTAATAAACGAAGTCACCATTTCCCTTAACGTAAAGTTCAACCAGCCTGTTTTATCAAGGCTTCTCATCGCGGCGTCAATGATAGGGAATCCTGTCCTCCCCTCTAACCAACGCTCGAACCACTCTTCATTCCACCCATTTTTGATTTTTGATAATTCTACGGATTCGTTGTTTTCCGGAATCATACTGGAGGATTTTACCCGGGCAATTAATTTTGATAAAAATGTTTCCAGTTGGTGTCTTTCTTCAGTTGAATCGCAAGTTTCAAGTGCTTCAGTTGTCTTTTGGAAGACTGTTCTTACCGAAATATTCCCCCAGGAAATGTAAGCGGACAGCCTCGATGAAGAAAACGACGATGGCAGTGGTTTATGCTGGTTTCCCACGTAGTTCGCAAATCGTTCTTCGAGAAAGGAATCCAGTGTCTCTGTTGCCCGGCTTTCTCCCCCTTGCTGTCCGAAGCGTATTCTTTTTCCTTTTACTCTGAATTTCTTGATTTTTTTAATATCAGTGAACAAAACGGATGGTGTTTCTTTCGGTATGTAAATTTTGGCTGGCTTCTCGACTAGAGGCTCCTTCACATGTTCCTGAAATAGCTGTTTAAAAAGCTTTGCTGTCACGCTGCCAAAATCAGGACCATAAATAAACACGCGCTGTTGATTGTGTTCACTCCATTCTAAAATCTTCTCCAATAAAAACGAATTTCGATGGACAAAGATATTGATAGATTCATAGGCTTCCAGAAGTTTTTCCAGAACTTCCTCCAACTTATTAATTGAGAAAAAGAGTTTTCCTCCAAGATTTTCAATTTGCTCAGAAAGTTCTTCTAGACTTTCAACTACAAATTGAAAATGCCGGATTGAATGTGTGTCTTCCTCCCATTCCGATGGCTCTAAAATATATAACGGCAAAATTTCACCCATTTTGGCCGCTTCTCCTAACGGTTGATGGTCAAAAATGCGCAGGTCTCTATTAAAAAGGACGATGTTCATTCAAATCACTCCGTTAATCTAATAAACAATTAGGCTATAGTTAAAAATCTTAAAAGCTAATATTCGAGTACTTAGAATACAGGAAATACAAAGAATCATGCTGGATCTATTTTTAGTTAAGCAATTCCCTGAGAAGAATTCCGAACAGAATTCCCAGGAACATGGAAGTCAATGTTCCGAGCAAGAAATATTCAGCCCAATCCCGGTCATCCATTTGCTTGAAACGTGCAATGGATTTCGCCGTTACAATGAAGGCAATTGCCGGATAAGACCCATAATAAGTCAGGAGAATGACCAGCATCCGTTCAATATAACCAATCAGTTTTCCTCGGGACATGTCGTGCTTATTGAAAATCATGTAGCTGTATTGTTCGGATAGACCGCTATCTTCCTTATTCCTGGGATATAAAGGCTCCTTTAATTCATTTTTAAATGTGTATTTCCCTTCGAAGGTCAATAGCTGCCCTGGAAGAGAGCCAAGCAGGATCTTGATGATATGTCCGCTGACAGTAGTGCCCATGATAAATATTATTAGAATAACCAGTAAGATTGCAGCAATGCCCAAATCCCGGCCTTGCGTAAAAAGAAGCTCTATAAACTTTTGTATGTTCGAAGCTATGGGAGTTCGATAAAACAATTGCAGAGCAGCCAGCAGCATTGTCATATGAAGAAGCTGGTCCAGAAGAAAAAACCAAAGTCTGTTAAGGGTGTGACGTGATGTATGGTGATCAATAAGTTTAATTTTGAACAGGTCTATGATCAAATGAGAGAATGTAATGAATATTACCGGCAAAATGACGGACATTACTGGATCATCTTGCTTGTAAAAACAGAACCATCCTGCAGCCAGGACAATTGTGTTCACCACCAAATGATGAAGTAAATGCTTTTTCAAACTCTTTAGCTTGTCCTCTACCATTCGATCTGTCTGCAGGTAAAAGTCCGCTATTAAATGGGCAACCATAAGACTTAATAAAAGCATATCTTCTCCTTTCCCCAGAACCTAAAGGCTGAAAACTTCCCGCACCTGGCTTTTAAGGTCATTTTTTATTTTCACTTCAATCCGATGCTCTAAGTCAGCGGACGTTCTCTTCTGAAGAGATTCCAATACACTGACAATTTCCTGAAAGCTCTTAAGAACCTGTTCACTATGCCCCTTCTTAAAATGGCTGTATACAGTAGGAGCTGATTTGCCAAGAATATCTGCGACTGCATTCTGCTTCCTATAAATCAGGTAAAGGGAACATACCAACCGCTGTATATCTGTTTGCTGTGTGCTTATAACATGCTGAAGGCTAAGCATGCCATTCATAAGAACCTGGATCCCTGGTTCATCATCGTCAGTCAGGAAAAAAAAAGATTCTCTGTCTTTTTGCTTTTTTAACCGCTCGTTGGCGGTTCTCGCCTGCTTAACTATAGGGTGAATCCATTTTTCGATGTCAATAGTCTCAATGCTTTTCTCTATATGCCCAAAGGATAGGCCAAAATATGGGGAATTATGTTTATACTTCCAGATTCGGCTGATGTAAAATGCCGTAATAAAAGCCGATGAATATCCTTCAGCCAAAAGAATCAACTCATCTCCGGCCCGGTGACTAACCTGAACGCTTACAGACTTTCCGTACCAAGTTTTTATCGTCGACTCAAGCTGACCTAAATAACGGCTCAATGTTTCTCCATTCTCCACAGAGGAGGAATTTGAAACATCCATTATAAAAACTGAAGCCGATGTCATTGTCATTCCACCCAACTTAAAATTAGATTTATTAATCTAATTTATTACAAATTAGATAGTACAGTCAAATATATTTATTATTAGCCTAAAAGGTAAAGTTTTTATCCCCTTCATTTTAACAAGAGCGTATGTTCGACTCAATGGGTAAATACGTTTAAAAAAGGCTGTTTTCGTAAAGGTTGTTGTTAAAATGCCGTTATGAAGTTCGCTATAAGTGTGCAAGCTCTTTTCCCTTAATAATTTTTTGTGTAGAAACATAGGTCATTCAATCTTATTTCGTTGTCACTAGCAACAAAGTTTGAGAAAAGAGCCTAAAAAAAAGAGCCCTGAGGCTCTTTTTTGAGTTGATTATTCTTCTGTTACGACAACCTTTTCCATTACATCGCCATTGCTCATCGCTTTTGCAGCTTCCAAATTGGAAGTAACTTTTCCGAAAACAGTATGGACACCGTTTAAATGCGGCTGAGATTCATGAACGATGAAGAACTGGCTCCCACCTGTATCTTTACCTGCATGAGCCATAGAAAGTGAACCCGGTACATGCGTGTGCGGGTTGCCTTCTGTTTCACATTTGATTGTATATCCAGGGCCGCCAGTGCCTGTACCGTGAGGGCACCCTCCCTGACTTACAAATCCAGGGATAACACGATGGAATGTCAACCCATTATAAAAGCCTTCGTTTGCAAGCTTTTCAAAGTTCGCCACTGTTCCAGGAGCTTCGTTTGGATATAGTTCGAATTCGATTTTTTCACCATTCTGCATTTCTATGTATCCTTTTTTCGCCATGAAAATCATCTCCTTAATGTAAAATCACTGCTATCATACCACTATTCGTTTCGAAAATAAAAGTATCCACCTTGAAATTGTATTTTTTCATAAAGTATGTGTTAAAATATAACTGCCTCTGCCGAACATTCGCTTGTTGCGGGACACTTAACCACTGTACGGACGGCAGAGGCCCTGCTTTGCAGGGAATTTTCAGTTAAGCCTTGCCTAGGTAAGGTTTTTATTTTTTATAGAGTAAAAATTCTAGTTTAAAATATTAGGAGAATACATGATTAATAAAATAGATCCCAAATACAAAAAGTGGATATCAGCCATATCTTTCAGCCTCTTTATTCTATACATCATTCTTGCTGCATTATTGTTATTCCTTAGTCCATACAGGCAGGCTGCAAATGAAATCAATTCAACTGGGACCAATCCATACAACCTCATTCCATTCAAAACAATCACAGACTATATAAAAGCATCTTCCCATATCAATCAAAGCATTTGGATCTTAAACCTGTTCGGCAATGTACTTGCCTTTTTGCCTCTGGGGTTATTCCTCCCATGGTTATTTGAGAGGTTCATAGGATTTTGGCGGACAACCTCAATAGTCCTTCTCGCAACTTCGCTGGTGGAGATCCTCCAGTTTCTGACAAGGGTTGGCAGCTTCGATATAGATGATATAATCCTAAATACCCTTGGCGGGGCAATAGGTTATCTGTTTTTCCGTATTATTTGGCAGTTTTTCTTCAGGGGGGAACGTGGTGAAAATTAGAAGGCTAAAAAACGAAGAACAGCCTCCATGGAACTTGATTCTCTCTGCTGATCCTTCAAGAGAGATGGCAGCAAAGTATCTAAAGAAAGGCTCATGTTATGTCGCTGTTTCAGATAACGAAGAAACTCTCGGAGTAATCGTGCTGCTTCCAATCGCGGGAAACAGGATAGAAATAAAAAATCTGGCGGTAGCTGAACCAGCTCAAAGGAAAGGCATCGGTAAGAGTCTAATTAATTATGGTATTCAGGCCGCAAGAAATGAAGGATTTGAAGTAATCGAAATTGGAACAGGCAATTCGAGCATCAATCAGCTTGCTCTTTACCAGAAAGCAGGCTTCCGTATCACTGGAATAGATAAAGACTTTTTCTTGATTAACTACCCTGAACCGATTTTTGAAAACGGGATCCAATGTAGGGACATGATTCGATTATCAAAGAGTTTAATGGATCAAACCATGTAATATACACTTTTTAAAGTAATGCGTTTGGGCTATGCCGGTCACCAATTAGGACAATTGGCGGCCTATTTTTTATCCAAATTTTCGAACCGAATATCACGTCCAATTAAAGCCTCTTTTTCGCTTTTTCACAATCTTAGGTCAAATTCACGCCCATTGATGTCCTTTTTTGGTCTTTCCGAAATTCCGGTCCGCCAATTACGACTATTGGTGACCTCTATTTTGTATTTTCCCAGATTTTGAAACCAATCCGTTATAGAGAAACTTGTTTTGGCTTTTTCCGTTCATTTCTGGATATATACAAAGGAGTCTATTACTCTGCATTTAAATAGTTAATCAGCTTTGGCAATTCTTTATAGATCTCAACGATGTGATCCAGCTTCATCCTGACTAACCCGCTTGAGGATGGAGCGACAAAATCGATTGTGTTGTCGACAACGGCCTCCGCCTGCATTCCCCATGAGACCTCTTTTCTGCCGCTGTATTGCTGATAAACACCCTTGCCAACGAAGCAGACTATTTTAGGACAGTAGTTTTCGATTTTCTCCCGGAGTTCTTGCTTTCCGTGCTGATATTCTTCTTTTGTAATCTCATCTGCAGCCTTAGTTGGTCTGGAGACAATATTAGTCATACCGTAGCCAAGCTCTAAAAGTAGGTAATCCTCGGAGGGTTCATACTTTCTTGGCGTAATGCCGGCTTCAAAAAGGATCTTCCAAAACCTGTTGTTCGGATTGGCGTAGTGATGACCTGTTTCCGATGACCGTATACTTGGGTTAAAACCAACGAAGACAACATCAAGATTTTTCTTTAAGTGATCTGATATAGGCTGCATCACCCTTCTCCTCTCAATATATATCTATCACCAATAACGGGGAGGCAATTCATTATTTTTGCTGATGTTCTTAAATATTCTTAAGTGGAACAGGAATTCATCATAGTACATTGTTTCGGCATTCTCAAATGAATAGGCATCTGCAAAGTGATCCAATAGTTCGGCATCTATGCTATCTTCAAGGCCACTCAACCACATTTTATAGCCATGCTTCTCATAAATATTGCTTAGGCCAGCCCACTCGAACATTTCTTGCATTTCACTTTCACCCATTCTATCACTCCTTTTCATTCACCTCCATTTTTCCATACTAGTCCATACCTTATACTCCAGTTAACATTTATAGAATTTCTATCAGGGTGCTTGGCAGAAATAAAGAAAGTCAGGATTAAACCCGACTTTCTTTGACACCATGTTTTGCCTCCGCGATACGCTCTGGATGTGTATAAACATTCAGTGAACCATTCCTGATAAAACCAATAGTAGTGATTCCCAGCTCATCAGCAAGCTTAAGGGCAAGCTCTGTTGGAGCAGACTTTGATAACACGATCGGGCAGCCGATTTTGGCAACCTTCAGCAGTATCTCAGAAGAAATCCGGCCACTGAAAACAATCACTTTATCATGAATGGAGATCTCATTCTTCAGGCAATACCCATATATTTTATCGAGGGCATTATGGCGGCCAATATCCATGCGAGACACAACAGGACCGAACAGGCTGCAAAGTGAAGCATTATGGACTCCGCCGGTATTTTGAAAAAGCTGTGCAGAATCCTGCATTTCTTTCATAAGCCTGAAGCAGTCCTCTACCTCGATTTCAGTATTCACCTCATGAAGCTTTTTGGCTGTCCTGGCATCTGTAGCAAATACAAACGCTGACCTGCTCGCTCCACAGCAGGATGATAAGTAACGTTTCCCCTGCAAATTCTTGTAAACCGAATTGGACTTTGCGGTTTTCACATGAACAAATCCTTCTTTTTCCTGAATCCATAAATTTTCTATATCAGCATAACTTTTAATGATCCCTTCTGAAGCCAGATACCCTATGACCATTTCTTCAATAAAATCTGGCGTACAGACCATCGTAACGAGTTCGTCTCCATTTATTTTCACTGTGACAGTAAACTCTGTTACAATGCTGTCTTCCAATCTTTCGGCCTGGCCATTTCCGAAACGAAGGATCTCCCTTTTAACCTCGACTGGTTTCACAACAGCCATCCTCTCTCAATGAAATTTGCATTATATTGATTTACCTTTAGCCTAAATAAGAAAAATCAAACATGAAAAAGCAGGGAGCGGCATCCCTTCAGATGGTCCCTGCTTTTATCTTTATACTCTATTATCCAGTCTGCCATCCTTGCTTTGATGCAAGTCCTGATCTTCAGGAAGCTGAGTCGTCCTTTCAAGACCTTCTGTTTTTTCCCCCATGCCTTTAAGAAATTCAAAAAGCAATGACAATGCACGGTTGATTTCGGGATCTTTGAGTGAACGTACAATGTCAAAGTAACCTAGTTTATCGTTTTCACTGTGCCTGTATTCAGCCACTCTGGCAATACCGGAATTCAGCTTTAACAATAATGGTTCAAGCTGCTGGACATTGATTGTCCCAAGAACCCCCACCATTAACAATAGGTTCTTTATTGTATTGGTAGCCTCGGGATTGTCAGCTGCTTTAACAAGGACGTTAAGGATTTTATCTCCTTCGCTGAACAATCCATCAAGAAGCGACAGTACGCCACGTTCATTCATATGCTTGATAATATCCAGTGACTGTAAAATCGCTTCCTTGTTATCAAGGAGCGCCGTCTCAATTTCTTCGAGTTCCATTTTTCTTTTTTGTTCATCTGTAAGCTCAATCCTTTTGATATTGGTGATTGCTTTAGCCATGCTGGGTCCGCTCCTTTTTCACAAGATCTCCAGGGAAGAAATAATCTCGACGTGCCCACTTTTTTTGCACCTGGACGCCAATTTGCGGCTGTGGATTTCCGTAGCGGAAATTATTCCTTGGCAAAGGATTGGCGCCTTCATATTGGAGAATTTCCATTTTTGCTTTCGTCTCCTTATATGCTGGAGTATCTGTGTCCTTATCTCCATAGCTGCTTGTCAAGAGGTTGATCGCCGCATCACCCTGATCATTCATTGGAAGGTAGACTTCTTTGCCATGCACTCTGTCAGTCACAACACATCGTACCTTCAAATTGCCGAATGGTGAAGTTAATCGGACAAGCGTTCCATCTTTCAAGCCTCTTTCTTCAGCAAGCTCTGGAGATACTTCCAGGAAGGTTTCAGGAGTTTTTGAAGTAATTCCCTCCGACTTATAAGTCAGGTTCCCTTCATGGAAATGCTCCAGAAGTCGGCCGTTATTGACATGTATATCATATTCCTCACCAAATTGAACTGGGATCGACCATTTTACTGGGTATAGACGTGCTTTTCCATCCGGGAATGGGAAGCCGTCTAAATATAGAACAGGAGTGTCTGTGCCATCCGGCTGCACAGGCCATTGAAGGCTGTTGTATCCTTCCAGCCGTTCATAGGAAACACCAGAGTAGATCGGCATTAGACTGGCAGCTTCCGCCATAATTTCACCTGGATGCTGATATGTCCACCCTGCACCAAGACGATTTGCCACCTCAATCAAAATCTGCCAATCAGGTTTTGATTCACCAGCTGGCTCGAATACCTGGTACAATCGCTGGATCCGACGCTCGGTATTTGTAAAGGTACCTTCTTTTTCAAAGCTGGGACTTGCTGGCAAAACAACGTCAGCAAACTGGGCAGTCCTTGAAAAGAACACATCCTGGACAACCAGGAATTCTAATTTTTCATAGCCAGCCTGGACATGGTTAATATTTGAATCCACAAGGCCCATCTCTTCTCCCTTAATATAAAGGGATTTAAGTGTACCATTATGCATTCCTTCCACCATATCGTGATTATTTATCCCTGGCTCCGCAGGCAGCTTGGTTCCCCAGATCTGTTCAAACTTAGTGCGGGCCGCTTCGTCCGTTACCTTCTGATAACCTGGCAGTGAGTCGGGACTGCTGCCGAAATCGCCTGCACCCTGGACATTATTGTGACCGCGGAGCGGATATGCTCCTGTTCCTGGGCGGCCGTAGTTACCTGTAATTAATAACAAGTTTGAAATAGCGGTACTGGTGTCACTTCCGCCAAGGTGCTGTGTAACTCCCATTGCCCATAAGGCACAAACACTTTTTGCTTCATGAATGCTTTTAGCTATCTCAATGAGCGTTTCTTTAGATAGGCCTGTTGTTTTTTCTGCATATTCAAGAGTAAATCCTTCAAGACTTTCAACATACTCAGAAAGACCGTTAACCTTGTTTTCGAGGAATTCCCTGTCTGCCCAGCCCTGATCAATAATATATTTCGTTACCGCTGAAATCCAAACAAGGTCGCTGCCTGCCTTTGGCCTTATAAACATGTCCGCCCTGTCAGCCATTTCATGTTCACGAAGGTCAGCTACAATCAGCTTCTGACCATTTAGCTTTTGAGCTCGTTTTACTCTTGTGGCCAGTACTGGGTGAGCTTCTGCAGTGTTGGATCCTATAATGATGACTAAATCAGCCATTGCGATATCCTTGATGGATCCAGCATCCCCTCCATGGCCGACAGTCCTGAATAAACCAACGGTTGCAGGTGTCTGGCAATATCTTGAACAATTATCAACATTATTTGTTCCAATCACTGCCCTTGCCAGCTTTTGCATTAAATATGATTCCTCATTTGTACATTTGGATGAAGTAATGAAGCCAAGGGAGTCAGGTCCATATTCATCCTTGATTTTAGTAAACTTTTTAGAAATCAATGCAAGTGCCTCATCCCATTCAGCTTCCCTGAAGCTGTCACCTTCACGAATAAGAGGCTTGGTCAGTCGTTCTTCACTATTGACAAAATCCCACCCGAATTTTCCTTTTATACAGGTAGAAATACTGTTGGCGGGTGCTTCCACCTGCGGCTCAATCTTCAAAATCTCGCGTCCTTTGGTCCAGACATCAAAGCTGCAGCCAACTCCACAGTATGTGCAAACCGTTTTCGTTTTCTTAATTCTGGATTCACGCATTGCCGATTCCATGTCGGAAATGGCGAGGATGGAACCATACCCTGTTTCTACTCCCTTGGTAATCTCAATCATCGGTCGCAGCGTTTCTTTCGCAATTCCTGTCAGGAAGCCGGCTTCGCCTTCCATTCCTTTTTCCATCATGGCATTACATGGACAAACCGTAGAACAATGCCCGCAGGATACGCACGAGGATTCGTTGATTGGCACGTCGTTGTCCCAAATGACTCTAGGACGTTCACGCTCCCAGTCTATCCTTAAAGTTTCGGTTACCTGGACATCCTGGCAGGCTTCCACACATCTTCCGCATAGAATGCACTGGTCTGGATCATAACGATAGAAAGGGTTAGAATCGTCCCTTTCATAAGGTTTATGGTCAAAAGGGATGCTCTGGTGATTGATTTTCATTTCCTTGACGGTGTTATGTACCTCACACGTACCATTATTGTAATCACATACAGTACAGTAAAGTTCATGGTTATAAAGAATTTTATCCATTGCCATTGTTTGTGCCCTCTTGACATCAGGGGCAATAGTGTCAACGACATCTCCATTCTTCATGAAAGTAGAACAGGAACGGACCATTTCTCCATTCACTTCTACGATACAAGTATCACATGTCTCGATTGCACCAAGGCTTGGATGAAAACAGACACTCGGTACGTCAATCGAGCTGTCCGAAAGGTATTGAAGGATTGTTTGATTTCCGTCAGCCGTTACTTCGGCACCGTTGATTGTTACATTGATTTTGCCAGACAAAGCCTCATCTTCCTTTCTGTATATAATCACTCCCTTTTTCACTACCCTATACCTAAAGATCATTAACATTTTTTCGTTGTTTTTTAGAAAAATAAAAATCCTCATCGTTTTTCGTCACTTTTCTTCACATAAAAAAAGCCCTTTCAACAAGAAAAGGCTTTTCAGACAATAATTTGTTTGCTTGCAATCATCTGGAGTCATTTTGCGAAAAATCTTATAAAAATCTGCACGAGTTCCCTTCAGCTTCTTCAGAAGATAGATAATAAACTGTTCTTCCTCCAGGTGTTATTTCTTTTGCAAATCCCATTTTTTCTAATGGTGCATAATCCCCTTCTACCATAATGATTGATACATATAGCAGAGCCTGCAAATGAAATAAAGATAAATTGACTGACTCACTAAGCAAATCGTCGGACAGCAGATTTACTAATACAGCAGCCCTGCCCGCAATCCCCATAGTTTCCTTAGCAAATATTATTGCTGCCTCCACATTCTCAGAAATGGAGGAAGCACTGCTATAGACATCATTCCAGGAATCGTCGAAAACATATGCTTCCCATGATGTTTTCTTGGAAGCCGTGTAAAATTCAATCCGTAAGAATTGCTTCTGGTCATCATAAAAGTAGATTGATTCCATCATGCGCAACTCGTCCCTCCTTGGTGTAGGAATAGTCTTCCCAAGCCTGCATTTGTTAATAATATTCTTTAGTATTAAAAATAGTGATTGGTAAAATACTTTGAAATGCAGAGATTCTGCATGATTTTTTCCATTAGGGGAAAGTAAACATATAGAAAGGCATGATGAAAGGAGGATTAATATATGAAGAATGAGCACAATGACCCGAAAAGCCCTGACCAGGAAAATAATCAGGAACACAGCATGGTCTGCAATGATCAATTATTTTATCAGGAATTAAGGATCGCGGCTGAAGAGGCAGAACGTGATCATATGAAGAATGAACAATCGAATCCATAAAAAAAGAAAGGCTGATCGGCCTTTCTTTTTTTTATGGATTAACTAATGAACCTGTCTCTTTCTGCAGCTTCTTCTTCCCGTTGGGTTTCACGTTCTTCATACCAAAATTTAATATGGGTCAGGATGGAGAATACAAGAAAGAAATTCATGGTCCAGACGCTGACAAACGGGGCTATGCCCCCAAAATCAATCGTTTCATACTGTTTAAGTACCATGACAATATATGACTCAATGAACACAAGGACAAAGCCGGCTACACCTGCAATTGCCATTCGCATCATAATCAATAACCACCTTATCGTTTATTATCAGATTATTAAAATAATACGATTAATTATTGATTAACGCAACTATTTTGTTCACTATTTTGCCACATTTACTCTTGACAATTTGTCATACTATTTATTATCTATTCAGTCTCTTTTGTTTAAGCATTATTTCATATGATTTTTCTATAATATCCGTCAAAACATCGCCTTTGTATATCCTGCCGATTTTGGTATTATCCTGATAGTATTCCACAATTTCATCTAGTTTGTCCGAAGTTTCTCTGGACACTCTCACGTTGAGTTGAATTCTCTGGGCTTCATTCATATAGCTGGTTTCCCTCCAAATCCTTTTGACTCCAAAAATCACTATCTATGTGCTAGCAATCTGATATTATGTAGATATATGTCGCTAACTTTGCAGCAACGCACTCTATTTTAACACATTTCAACGGCTTAAAACACCAAGATACAGTTTTTGCACCCTACTCTCAGGGTAAGTTATAAACAAACCATAAATTCATAGTTCGTTGAGGATTTTAAAAAGAACTGGAGAAGGCAATGAAATTGACAAAATGGTCCTATACCAAAAGATATAATATAAAAGCTCATTTTGATGAGTTTCCTAACTCCGCAGTATTATTCAGGCAAATCAAAGATTACTATTTTGTTTATACTGTAAACTGGGCTATAAGTGACCCTGTTGTCACAAAACAGTCTTTGGAAGAAATGGAATGGCTGCTCAACACTGAACTTGGGACACTGGATAGCTACCGCCTCAGGAAAGTTTTCGATAGAGCCAGAGAATGAGAAGTTTTTTGAAATAACATTAGGGTGAAATGAAAAGCTTTTAAGATTGAAAACAAGAGAGTTTTAAAATGGCTTTACAGTTCCATAACAAGGTTGGCTGCTTCCTTTCTCATCAGATCGAGTTCATCGGTTTGTTTATATCCTTCCAACAGGGCAGTGGAAAGCTTTTAAAAAGGCCAGCGATATAAACAAAACCCAGAACCTGTTTAGAGGTGCTGG
Source organism: Mesobacillus jeotgali (assembly GCF_900166585.1). NCBI lineage: Bacteria > Bacillati > Bacillota > Bacilli > Caryophanales > Bacillaceae > Mesobacillus > Mesobacillus jeotgali. The sequence goes on from NZ_FVZC01000009.1 coordinate 1,593,742, forward strand.
GTTAATCATTACTTTACTCCTTTATCGAAACTATTTCTTCCCAATCAATGCTTCCATTTTTAATTTGTTCACGTTTTTCTTTATTCATGATATCTGCAGGTTTGCCCCCTTTTGGCCAGTCTCCTTCATGCCCTTCGAATTCTGGTCTGTCGTGCGAAAGAATATATGCTGCTACATCGATTGCCTGCTGGTCAGTCAATGTTCCTCCCTGTCCTTTTGGCATATTTTTTTGAACATATCCCGCCATTTTAGTCAATCGTGACATTCCAGCTCCATCATTAAAAGAATTCTCACCCCAGACAGCAGGTCCCGTGTTGCTGCCGGTTCCCCCACCATCTCCTGCATGGCAGCTTGCACAAGATTGGGCATAAACCTTCTCACCATCCTCAATACTTGGGACAGGGAATTGCTTTGGCTCTTTTTGAGCTCTCCATGGAATTTCAGACCCCGCAGGGACGCCTTCAGACATATAGTGTAAATATGCGATCATAGCTCTCATTTCCTTACTGTCTTCCGGTATCATCTTGCCATTCATGCTGCGAATCATACACCCGTTAATTCGGTCTTCGAGAGTGTACACTTCACCTTCACGCGGCCTGTATTCCGGATAAACTGCAGTCAGCCCAATCATAGGGGCTTCTTCCTTGACTGTTCCTCCGTTCGCATGACAGCTTGCACAGGACAAATTATTTCCTACGTACTCATCGGCAACCTTATTGGTTTCCATCATTAAGTCATACCCATATTTAATGCTTTCTCCCAACGGTCCTTCCGGTACATTTTCCATGCTGGGCGGATTGAATTCAATGACATTGCTGCTGTCACCCTTGGACTGCTGAGGTGCTGTAGCTGTTTCAGCTGGCCCTAAATCCTGGCTTATTTTCCAGCCGACAAATAATGATCCAGTGATTAAAAATCCAATAATAATTGCAAGACTGTGCTTCAATATATTTCCTCCTTATGTAGCAATTTGAAGTTTACAACCCACTTCCTATATACCCATTATAGTATATTTACAACGATGTTTTTTCTATTAAATATGTATAAATAATGAATACTATAAAAATAGGAACTGGATTTCTCCAGTTCCTCCTTCCCATTTTCATAAAAATACAGATCCTGTAATGAATGATCTTGCCCAGGCAATATGCACGCCTAAAGGCTATTTATATTTCTGGGTCTGCACCATCATCGGCAATTTCATTGTCAAGATCTGTTGGTTCCTGTTCATCGTTAATGAGTCAAGACCTTCCATCCTTCTTTCAACATTACCATGCAGTTGATGCTATAAGAATGTGAAGAAATTACGGAGGTCCCTGTTTCTTGTTTTATCGATTTATTCCTTCTAATTCCACGAAAATCCCTTTAAAATATTTCATTTCCCTTGTTATCTCTATTCCCGACTCTCTCATATATCGTCCAGTATTACGATTTAAATGACAACCATCGCAAAGGTGTTTCCATGCAGGGGTTAGAAAATCCTGCAGGGAAGCCAGGGAGCGGGATTCAGTCCTTACATGTTCAAACAGGACAATCCTTCCTCCCTGTTTACAGACCCTTTTTATTTCTTTGAATACTTTGTGTGGATCCTCTACAGAACATAAAACCAGCGTCGCTATAACAGTATCAAACTCTCCATTCTTAAACGGAAGTGTCTCGGCCATTCCCTTATGGAATTCCACTTTTAGCCCATTTTCTAGAGCTCTGTCTCTTGCTTGATCAATCATGAATGGATTTGGTTCCACAGATACAAGCCTGTCCACTTTTTCTTTTGAATAGTAAGGAAAATTGGCTCCGGTACCTGTACCAATTTCAAGTATTTCCCCCTCAAGATCAGTGATGATCTTTTTCCTCACACGGGCAATCCATCTTTTTTCAAGTGGACTCATTAACATGTCATAAAAAAAAGCGAATAATTTTGCCACAAAGTAAGCTCCTCACAGTTTGTTTTCCTAATTATATATAAAAAGAACTCTAATTAGCCAATCAATTCTTTTCGTGAAAACGAGATAGGAACATAATTAGGTAAAAAGAAAAAAGACAGCCTGGCAGGGGCTGTCTTACACGTTTAATCAGGGTTTTAGAACAACTTTTATGCAATCGTCTTTTCTGTCGTTAAAAATATCATACCCTTTAGCTGCATCATCAAGAGGTATTTTGTGAGTTATGATATCAGTAGGGTCGAATTCGCCATTAACTACCATATCATATAGTTTTGGCATGTAATGAATTACCGGGGCCTGCCCCATTTTCATTGTGATATTTCGTTCAAAAAAACGTCCAAGCGGGAACATATTATATCGCAGTCCATATACTCCCGTTACTTGAACCGTACCAAATTTACGTACAGCGGTATGGGCAATTTCCAGTGCAGAAAGAGTTCCGCCCTGAAGCTTCAATTTTTGTTCCACTTTTTCCACTACCGATTTCTTTCCGTCCATTCCAACACAATCTATGACCACATCAGCCCCGCCATTTGTCAAGTCCTGAAGGAATTTCCCAGGGTCATCTTGCTGTGTAAAATCAAAAATTTCCACATTATTGGTTTTCCTGGCATGCATGAGCCTGTAGTCAAGGTGGTCAACAGCAATGACCCTTTTTGCCCCTTTCATCCAGGCAAATTTCTGAGTCATCAATCCAACTGGTCCGCTTCCAAGGACAATAACTGTATCCCCTTTTTTTACACCGGCATGCTCTACGCTCCACCAGGCTGTTGGAATGACATCTGATAGAAACAATAACGATTCATCTTCAAGCTCGCATGATTCAGGTACGACGAACGAAGTGAAATCTGCAAAAGGTACCCTTAAATACTCTGCCTGTCCTCCTGGATGGTTTCCATACTGTTCGGTGTAACCAAAATATGCTCCGGTATCCTTGTATTCGTTTGTGTTATCACATTGACTTTCCATCTGGTTTTGACAGAAAAAACACTCTCCACAAGAAACGTTGAAAGGAATAACGACTCTGTCTCCCTTTTTCACACTTTGGACAGCCGGGCCTACTTCTTCAACTATTCCCATTGGCTCATGGCCAATGATATAGCCTGGACGCAACGGCATATTCCCCTGGTATAGATGGAGGTCCGATCCGCAAATGGCCGTTGAAGTAATTTTGACAATCATATCTTTTTCATGCTCAATTTTCGGCGCTTCTACATTTTTAACTTGTACGTCTTTAGATCCCTGGTACGTAACTGCTTTCAAAATTCTCCACCCCATTCCTATTAAGTACATTTTTAAAAGTTCCCTTTTACTATTGGAAAAAAACATGTTTGGAAGTTTTACCAATAATTAGCTCGATACATAAATGATCATGCAATAAAGCAACTTATAAAATGGAGGTGTTTATGAATGGAACCAAAACAACCTGGAAATAAGAATCTTCCCGACTTCAAGGAGATGACCGACAGGATTATTGCTGAACCGGCAACCGGCCCGCAACTTGTCATTAAAACAAATCTTGACCCAAGTGAGGTTACTGAAGAAAACCCTTATTACAAGAATGATCAAATAACAGATTCGGAACAATTCAATGAATTTTTCAAGGAGTAAACAATGGAAAAAACACAAGCCTATCTTCGCGAAATAGTATCTAATTATACTGAGACATATCCGCTCAGCAGAAAAATCTATCAAAGGTTAGAAAAAGGGAACTACCCTTCGGAAGGTGATTTTGTCAGGGACCTGACTATGGAAGAGATAGAATTTTTAAATAAAATCCTTCCTGAAGCAATTGAATATGCTAATAATGAATCAGATGAAAAACGCGCACAACAGCTGAACGAAGTTTATGAGTTGCTTTGATCACATTAAGAATTCACTCATTATCGCTATAAATACAATGAAGGGTACCCTAAAAGGTAAAAACTTTTGGGACACCCTCTTTCTTTTTAGAATGGCTGGTAAATGGTCCATTTATTTCCGTTGCAGGCACTAGGCTTACTGCAGGGCCTCTCCAAAACCGCATAAAAAAAAACGAGGCGACTCTAAGGGGGTAATTCAACCCTTTGAGTCAGCCTCTTTCCTATCCTTTTGCTGAAGCGGTATCTTCATCAATTGGCTCCTCGCCCGTCTTATCTCTATGATAGATCGCATTGATTTCTCCTCCAAGCACAAGTGCCAGGCCTGTCAGGAACAACCATAGCATTAAGACAATAACTCCGCCTAAACTTCCGTAAGTGGCCGAGTAATTGCCGAAATTGCTTACATAAAATGAAAACCCCAGTGAAATCAACTGCCAGACAATAGTGGCGAAAACTGCTCCTGGCAGGACATGTTTAAATGGATAATGTTTGTTTGGAGCGATTCGATACAAACCTGTCAAAACTGCCACCATAACAACGATTCCGATGACCCATCTAAGAATGTTGAAAATGATATCAAAAGGTTCAGGAATAGAAATAATTGTCTGAACTGTATCGAGGATGACATTACCAAATACAGGAAGCAATAGAGCTACTACTACCGATAGAATCAAGCCGATAGTCAGTAAAATCGATACTAATCTTGCTTTGACGAAGGATCTTGTTTCCTTTACATCAAGGGCAATATTCATCGCTTTCATGAAGGCATTCATTCCGTTTGATGCGGACCAAATCGTCCCGATGATACCGAAAGTAAGAAGGCCGCCATTCCGCTCACTGACAAGTTTGACAACATTGTCCCTTAAAAGTTGCGCAGATTCTTTTGGCAATAATTGATTGACAACATTGATTGCTTTTTGTGGATCTATATTCAGGTAAGGGACAATGGCAATCAACAGAATCAGCATCGGAAACAATGCCAGCATATAATAATATGCCTGCTGGGCAGCAAGTCCGGTTGCCCTGTCTTTTTTCAGCTCTTCAAACAAACTTTTTCCATAGAATATCACTTTTTCTTTCACTTAAGGTCCACCTCTTTTCTCCTTAACAATATGCTTGTCTTTTCCCCTTCCTGCGATGTTTTAATCATGAATAAAAAAATGAAAAAAAGACCATCACTGGTCTTTTTAAATTAAAACTGATTTAGTTTGGATCTAGTTATTTGGTTCAACTGTTCTTGATTATTAAACCTAGAGAGCGATATCCACGCTAATTATTTGTCCTCTTCTACATAAGGATCATGTTCGTATGCTGGCAGGTCACCAAAAGAGGTCATGATTCCCTCCCTATCCAACTCTTCCTCATATTTATCATGCTGTTTATTCGGGTATACGGTTATCTCTTTGCCGGTGATATCGTTACCGACAAAGTTTTCAAAATCCTCTACATAACCAATGTTTTCTTCTGATTCAATATAAGTATCATTATAATGGTCTTGCGGCTTCATGAAATCAGAAGGACTTTCTGAAGTTCCCCAGCTTGATACTTCCTGCCACGAATCCTCTGCATCAAATGCGACGTTTTCATCTTTGTTATCCAGATCGAATTTCCCGAATGGGGGCATAAGTACACCTTCTTCGATTGGCCTGTTATGCGAAACTGTCCTGTCTGGGGTATGCTCGACACAGAACCTTGTTTCAGGCACTGCTTTTAGACGATCATAGGGAATGTCCTTTCCACAGACTCCGCATTTACCATAGCTTCCTTTCTCGATAGCCTGTAATGCCAGATCGATATTTTTAATTTGGTATTCAAAATGTCCGTTTAGTGCAATGTCTTTTTCGCGTTCATATAACTCGGTTCCCTCATCACCGGGATGGTTATCATAACTTGATAGCTCTCCCGTTGATTCATGAGCATGCCCGCTTCTTAAATCAAAATGGTCATTCGCATCGAGATGAGCTTCGAGTTCTTTTTGGTTATTAATCAGATCTGCCTGAAGTTCCCTTAATTGCCCGCTTGTAAGCATTTTAGGTGCTCCTTTCATAGTAACGGTTTCTCTTAGCTTGCTGCATTACCCTATATTTAATTAACGGTAATAAGTGTTATCTTTCCCGCAAGTACCACTTTTTCGCCTGAAGTCATAGTATGTAGGAAAACATTTAAAATGGAGTGATGCCTATGCCTTTAATCGACAACGGGTTTCTATCACCACATGTTTTCAGTAAAACTGAGGATATTGCAAAACCGGATAACCAGGAGAAATTTCGTTTAAATTACCTTCATGAGGTATTGAATGAGCAGCAAAAACTGAATCAGGAATTGTCAAATGGTGTTTTAAAATTTGATAATACGCTGCAACAAAACAGGAAGGAACAATTTCAACAATTCCATCAGCTGATTGCCTCCCTGACTAAACAAGAAAATTTATCAGAAAAGGTGATTGCAAATATATATGAGCAGAAGGAATCCACTTCTGGCATTGATGACAAATTAATGAAGCTGGAAGCCTTGCATGATCAATTTTCAAAGGCATATATAAATAAGGAACTGACAAGCCAGGCCATATTAGACCAGCTTGCATGCCAGCAATCAATGATCCTGGAATTAAACAGAAAACTGCTCGAGTATGAGGATGTCACCAATGCTCTTGTCATTCAAGCTCAAAAACAGGAAGAGCTGCAAGATATGATGGCAAGGCATATTGACTTGCAAGGAGTTTTCCATGAGACAGTCATGGAGCAGCTCGGCAAGCAGGATGCTGTAGGGGAAGGAATTTCTAATCAGTTAAGTGAATTAAGAACTTCTTTCTCCACAAAAGCAAATGAAATTCTGGAAAAAATTGAAAATCAATATTCAAAAATGACACATTTTTTCTTAAGACTTATTATGCCTAATATTACCCAAAAGAAAATAATAAAAGGCAAAATGTTTAAGACAGAAAAAAATCAGGAAAAATAAAAGGAGGATTGGCAAATTGCCATTCCTCCTTTTTTAAAAAATTTAATCCAAAATTGTTACTTTTACTTGCTTCCTGCCCCATTCAGTTGCACCACTTTGGGTAGGGATAAACACATCTATACGATTCCCTTTGATAGCTCCGCCGATATCCTCAGCAGTTGCATAGCCATAGCCTTCGACATGAACTTTTGAACCTAGCGGAATCACAGATGGATCAACAGCAATAACTTTCGCATCAGGATTGGCCTTCAGGTTGACTCCTGTCTTAGTGATGCCGGAGCATCCCGCACAATCCGCAGTGTATGCTGTCGCTTCAACAGTTATTTGGTTCGCCGCAGCTGCAGGCTTTGCTGCAGTGGTTGTTTTTGCCGCCGGTGCGGAAACTGGTGTAGCAACCGGTGTAGCTGCCGGCTTGGCTGCAGAAGTTTTTTCGACATTCATTTCAACAGGCATATCAGTATAAACAGCCAGTTTCATTCCAGGACGGATCAGGTCCGAAGATAATTTATTCCACTCTTTAAGATCATTCACTGACACGTTATAAGCTTTTGAAATCTTCCAGAGAGTATCTCCTTTTCTAACATTAACATACTTAATAGGAGATACTTCTAATAAATCATTTGGGTGAATAACATCACTTGAAAGTTTATTCCATTTTTTTAGTGAATCTACTGATACGCCGTATTCTTTTGATATACCCCATAGTGTATCTCCTTTATGTACGACGATTTCCTCTGCCTGTGCTTGAGTTCCGGCAGCTCCAGAAATTGCCGCAGCTGCAACCAAAGATAATAATGACTTTTTCATTTGTTTGCCTCCCATCGGCTAATTTTTATCACGTGAATTATCGTAACATAGAATTTCCGGAGAAAAAGAACAAGCACATTTAAATTGGATTACGAGAATAACAGAATTATAACGGGAACATGTCATTTATCCAGAATATTCAGATAACATGAGTCATTCATATCAGGGATTCCTATTTATTTTGAAAATTATCCCAATATATTCTAGGTGCACCTAATTTTTCCTTAGCGAACAGATGTATTTTGGATAAATAAATCTACTTTTCATGACATTAAACTTTTAAATATCCACCGTAACAGATGTACTATATAAATGCGGAATTGGCCCAGTCATTAAATTTTTTCATTCAAAAAAATAAACCCCCCTACAAATAAGGGGAGTTTTGCATTAGTTAGGCAATTTTTTCGATCTTCACTGCACATGCCTTGAATTCCGCTGTACCAGAGATAGGGTCATATTCATTTAATGTAAGGACATTTGTTGGAACCTCTGACCAGTGAAAGCTCATGAAAACAAGCCCTGGAACAACTTGTTCAGTTATTTTAACCTTTACATCGAGTGTTCCCCTGCGTGAACTTACCCTCACAAGTTCTCCATCGTTAATATTCATACGCGAGGCATCCTCAGGATGAATGTCCAATGTTTCTTCCATTTGTTTTATTTTGACTCCTGGTGCATAATGCCGAGTCTGTGTGTGTGTATTATATGATTCATATCGTCTGCCGGTTGTCAGGGTGAAAGGATATTTCTCATCAGGAAGTTCAAGCGGCGGTGTGAATTCAACTGGCACAAAGCTGGATGGCTGCTTATTTTCCTTATCCACATGAAATCGCTCATGAAGGATTTTCGTGCCAGGATGATTTTCGTCTGGGCAAGGATAGTGGATTCCGTATTCCTTCTCCAGACGTTCGTATGAGATTCCTCCATACATCTCCCAGGCAAGTTCGCGCACTTCATTCCATATTTCTTCGCTGGAGCTGTACTTCATTTCATAGCCCATCCTTGATGAAAGCTCGCAAAGAATTTCCCAATCTTCTTTCACCCCTGGCTGTGCCCCAACAGCGGTTCGGACTCGCTGTATCCTCCGATCTGTATTCGTATAAGTACCGTCTACCTCTCCCCATGATTTGGCTGGCAGGACTACATCAGCCATTTCAGCCGTTTCTGTCATAAATATATCCTGGACGATTAATAAATCTAGATTCTCCAATAAGCTTCTGGTATGGTTCATGTGAACGTCTGCGACTAGTGGATTTTCTCCAATGCAGTATAATGCTTTGATCTCTCCTGTTACAATTTTATCTAAGGTCCTGGTTTGGGTATCTCCAACTTTTCGGCTGATTTGCCTATTCCATGCGTTTTCGAACCGCAAACGGTATTTTTCATCCAGCAAACTGACTGCACCAGCCAGCTGGTTAGGCAAGCAACCCATATCTCCCGCACCCTGGACGTTATTTTGTCCTCTCAAAGGCATGATGCCTGATCCTTGCTTTCCAATATGACCAGTGAGCAGGGCGAGATTCGCGATATCAAACACATTGTTTACCCCGCAATGATGCTCGGTGATCCCAAGTGTGTAGGCGATCATTGAACGGTTTGAGGCTGCATACAGCCTTGCCACCTCGATGATATCTTCGGCGGTGAGACCAGTGATTTTTGCTGAATATTCAGGGGTATAACGTTCAACCTTTGTAAGCAAGGCTTCAAAATCAGCAGTGTTTCTGCCGATGAATCCATCGTCATATAATTTCTCTGTTATGATGACTCGAATCATTGCATTGATCAATGCTATGTCTGTACCTACATTAATCTGCAGATGCTTATGGGCGGACTTGACCATATCAATCCTTCTAGGGTCTATTACCACCACTTTCAGGCCATTCTTGGCAGCCTTTTTTATTCGATTGCCAATAATCGGGTGTGCCTCGGTCGTATTTGATCCCATAAGCAATAAAACTTCTGCTTCATCTATGTCATCTAAGGTATTCGTCGGGAAACCGCTTCCAAAAACAGTCGCCAGACCGGCGACACTAGGAGCGTGTCAGGTTCGATTGCAACCATCAATATTATTGCTCCCAACGACAGCTCTCATAAACTTTTGTGTAACATAATTGGATTCATTAGTAGTTCTTGCGCAAGCAAACAAAGAAATTGCTTCTGGCCCAAACTCCATTTTTATATCTGATAATCGGCTTGCGATATAATCGTAAGCTTCATCCCATGTTGCTTTGACAAGTTCTCCAGCTTTTCTGATCATAGGCGTCTTCAATCTTTTTGGTGCGTGGACATATTGATAAGCAAATGCCCCTTTCACGCATGTCTGCCCTTTATTCACGGGCGCTTCTTTATCTCCCCTGATTTTTACTATCTTGTTATCTTCCACTTCTACAATCAAACCGCAGCCTGTACCACAATAACCACATACAGTTCTAATCTGGCTAATCAATGACATAGCATTCCCTCCGGTTTCTTTTAATACAATCCCTACTTTCATATTAGTCTAATTTTTCTTGGCGATGTATGAATTCCAACAGAATTTTTTGTCATATTACCAACATTTTATCGACATATATTTTCTTTTCTTTCTACAATTTGGTCAAAAAAAAGGCAGAACAAAAATTCTGCCTCCCTAATGTTTCCTTTATGCAATTTTTGCTGGTAGCATAATCTTGAACGTTGTTCCTTTATTCTGCTCACTTTCAATATACACCTTGCCATTATGGCTCTCGATGATTTTAAAGCTGACCATAAGACCAAGACCATTGCCGTTTTTCTTTGTGGTATAGAAAGGTTCCCCAATTTTCTTAAGTGTCTCTGGAGGGATTCCTACACCTGTATCCTTTATGGAAATGAGGACATTACCATCCTGGATTTCTGTTTTAACTTTTAAATCTCCACCATCAGGCATTGCCTCTATGCCATTCTTAATGAAATTCAGAAAGACTTGTTTAAGCCTGTTTTCATCACATTCAATCTGGATGATTTCATCAGGCGCTTCAAATTCCAGTTTGACATTTCTCTTTCTAGCTTCAAATTTAAGCATTGCAACAACGTTTTGAACAATCGGGATGATGTTCTTTTCCTCGAGTTCGACAGCCTTCGGTTTGGCAAGAACCATGAACTCTTCTACAATGTTATTTACCCGATCAATTTCATCCAGGATGATTTCGATAAACTCCTGACGCTGTGGATCGGTTTCATCCAACTGCAAGAATTCAGCATATCCTTTCATGCTCGTAAGAGGATTTCTGATTTCATGGGCCACACCTGCCGCAAGCTGTCCTACAGCTGCAAGCTTATCCTGGCGGTGAAGCATTTCTTCCGATTTTTTCTTCTCGGTAATGTCATTACGGATGGCAAGGTACTGATACGGCTTCCCATTTTCATTCAAAAAAGGGACAATCGTCGTGTCAACCCAGTAAAAGGAGCCATCCTTCGCTCTATTACGGATTTCCCCTTTCCATACCTGCCCTGAGCCAATCGTTTTCCATAGGTTCTTAAAGAACTCTTTTGAATGCAATCCAGAATTCAAAATGCTGTGATCATTTCCAATCAATTCTTCTCTGCTATACTTAGAGATTTCACAAAACTTATCATTAACATTTTTAATGATGCCTTTCTCATCAGTAAAAGCAACTATTGAGGACTGATCAAGGGCAAAATTAATATCACTGACTTCCTTAAGCGTTTCCCTCAGGCTGGCCTCTGCCTGCTTTCTCTGAGTTATGTCGGAACGAATCGAGACATATTGATAAGGTTTTCCTTTACTGTTCAAGAAGGGAACTATCGTCGTATCAACCCAGTAATAAGAACCATCCTTCGCCTTATTTCGGATTTCTCCCTTCCATACTTTTCCCGACCCAATTGTCCTCCATATGCCTTTGAAAAAATCCTTAGAATGAAGTCCTGAATTTAAAATTGAGTGATTTTGGCCCAATAATTCGGCTTCACTATAACCGGAAATCTCAATAAACTTGTCATTTACATACGTGATATTCCCTTTTGGATCCGTAATCGCTACAATGGCTGATATATTGAGTGCGTCTGTAATATCTTTTAAATTGGTATCAGTAACCGCAAGCCTTTTGCTGATCAGCGCACTTGATCCTATCAAACCAGCAAGAATCACTATAGAAATAAAAGCAATCAAGTAACTGATCAAAGATTCAGGTATACCATTTTGTTTAACTAAGCCATTACTTAAATCAATCATTGAAGCCCGCGTTAAAAGAAAATGACCTTCAACAATTGCAGCAGTTACGAAGAGAGCACTTAAGGGTTTAATCCATCCATGGTCACCCTGAGTAAAATTTTTGGAAAAGAAAAGCATCCAGAAGGAAAAGTAAAATGAAGCAAAAACAAGTGCAAGCCCAATCATGAGAATCGCTGGCTGATAAGTAAAATCTAACCGCATTGAATACATTCCCAGAATATGGACCACTATAACAGCCAGCAACATGAATAAACTGCCTACCAGCAAATTCCCCTTATTAACTGTTTTTCCAGTCATTGTGTAGAAAGCAATCGCTGTAAATGAAATAACCAGGATTATTGATAGGACAGTAATAGGAATACGGTAAGAAATATTGCCATTGAGATTCAGTGCAAGCATCCCAAAGAAATTCATCACCCAAATTCCTATTCCAAGGGAAAAAGTTCCGCCCAGAAACAAAAATCTTTTATTTCGGTCCGAAGATTTAATTAAACTGAATAAGTCCAGTGCTGTATACGATGACATGATCGTCAATAAAATAGCAACCAGCAATAATATTGGATTGAAGGATAATTCTAGATTATCCATTTAGCATCATTCCTCATTTAGAGTTTCATATAGATTGTATGTTAAAAACGCGAAGAATAAAAGAGGTTATTAAATAATATGTAATAAACTTGTCACTTTTATCTCTTGACAAAAATAATCATTGTAATATAACAGCATATTTAGAATAACCTAGTCCAATTTCATCTCTCTTATATTGTCATGGTATATTGCCTTGGAAGGAATATTATAAACATCCATTTTAAAAATTTTTTAAAAAAGTCTACACAAATTGCGTAATTATGTTTATACTGTACTATAACAGGTTAAGTAAAACATAAATTGTATTATAAAAGGAGGAGTTTTAATAATGATGAGTCCGGTTGAGTTTTTTCGCAATTTGCCTAAGAAGGTTTGCCCAGAATGTGGGGAAGGAATGCACGAGCAAGCAGAATCCTACCTGATGGAATGTGATCGCTGCTTATCCAAAAAAGAGGAATAGAAGACAGTATAAGGTACAATTTTAAAATAGCACTTTTTGAATAAGGCGCAAAGGACTGAAGGCAAACTGAGTGAAAACTCATCTTTACCTTCAGTCTTTTCATTTAGTTGGTGGAGAGAGACTGAATTTTCATTCCATCGCATAGTTACTGTGCGCAGCTCGCCATGATCCATCCCTATTAACGCTAATGAAGTGCTTACCCTATCAAGCAGTGCACCTAGCCGATTTATCAAATAGATTTTGTTAAAGCCGGCTTGATAATTTCAAAGAAACATTTCATTTAAAAAGATATTTCAATGGATTTTTTGAGATCATCAGTCAGAAATAAGTTGTGGTATTTATGACAAAAAAAAGAAGCTCATTTTAAGAGCTTTTTTTAACATCTTAGGAGACCCAACCAGCATCAGCCCAAAACTTTTTGGAACTATTGAGTTGTATAAAACTTCTCCTACTATAGCCGATGTGTGCTTGTTCCGTATATAAAGGTTCTTTTCATAAAAAGTTTACCCCTTTTATGATGACCCTTAACAAACACATGATTCGGTATAATCACCGAGAGACTCATTATTCCCCTGGGAAGTGATCAGCCATATCCTCCTTTTCACCACGCATCCTTACTTACCATTCCAATGGTTAAAGTCTGCAAGGAATGTCTTCACCTAATAACTGTTGGGCAAATTTCCTGTTTGACCTCCCTTTACCTGTTCTTTCCCAAGTATTCAGAAACCTAGTGAATACTCTTTTGGTTAAGAGCTTTTTTTCAGCGTATCAATAATGAATAGGCGGAAATTTTACTCTTTGCCATCTGAATTGAACCGATTAAAGGAAAACAGATTTGACTGGCAGTATTATTGGGAAAACGCTCCTGCGGCGAGTGATTCTGACATTATGATGATAAGCTTTCTTTCCTATGGGAATAATCCTTTTTCGTTCACTACGGAACGAACACAATTGGTTGAGCCTCCTAAGATGTTAATGACTTTCTTCTTACACTCTTATTATACCACCGATACTAAATGTAAACCCTTACATTTGTGTCTATATAATGACTTTTCCATTATCGTTTTAGGATAATTTGCCGGTATAACCTATTTTCGTTTACAAAAACTATAAGAACCAGGGGGTGAGATTATGATTTCAAATAAAGATGAAAGCAGCAAAAAAACGCTTAAATCTTCCTATACACCAAATCAAAGGTTTGTGCCTGGTGGATCTGTAGATGAACACCGGAATGTTGAAGCGGGGAATATTATTCTTACCGGTGATGAAATAAAACAACAAAACGAAAACCTTTAATATTTTTCAATAACTGAATGAAAGAAAGGAGATTTTTAGCTTGGATTTGATTGATCCAAAAAATTTAAAAACAGGCGATGAAGTATATGTTATTTATCGGAACCCTCATGTACCTTCTGTTGCGAATATCAAGGCTGGGGAAATTGTTCAGCATCCCAAAGATCCCAAAGCACTGGCTCTTTTCTTGAACGAAACATTTCATGTTATAGAGGATGATGATGCTCTCTTCGCTACACAGGCTGCAGCGGAAAAAGCCAGTTCTCAGGCACTGAATCCCTATGATGCCTGGTAAGCCTTTTAGGGTTTAACAGCATTTTGAAGGGGTAAATTATAATTGCAAGCCAATTTCCATTAGGAGGGATTGAACATGAAAGTTCTTTCAGCATCTTCTAAGCTTGTCATTGGCTCTGCACTTGAAGGAGGATTTGTCTATCTAAAGAAAGGCACCCTTACCCCCAACAAAGTGATTCGACGCGGAAAACTTTAAATGTACAAATCCTCTTTCAATAAAAGCACATCCGCTTTGGATGTGCTTTTATCTATGCAGCCATATAACAGTTTAAGAGCAGTCTCTTAAAGATCAGTCCTTTTTACAGGTTCCTCTTCGTTATTCGTTTGGTTTCCAGTACTGGACGTATAGCCTACCCTGTACACAAAGTCTTTCTTTTTCTTAAGTGCATCTGGCATTTTATATTGTTCACCATTCGATTGGAACTCACCTTTTTCAGACACTAGAATACCCTCCTTCCCTTACTGGTAGCCCCTTCTGTTCAACTCTTCGTCTCCACCGGAAGAGCGTTCTATTAAACCGCCTACTTCGCCCTCCACATAGCTATCACTGGCTTGTTCGTGGGTCATTGCAAGTCCGTTTGAAAGTTCATCTTTCTTTTGATAGTCCGATGTATCATACATTCTCCCGGCTATTCCTGCATCCTTATTTTTATCTTTTGCCACAAAAATCCCTCCTTTCGTTTACTCCGGTTATTTTTTGCTTAAATATATAAACCATACTTCTCAATTCTTAAAGATGTAAAGCTGGTAAGGGATACGAAAGATTTGTCTTTTTTCTTTAGCCCTGATATATGAACAAAAACCCCCTCCAAATAGGAAGGGGAGTTCATTACTGAATGCTTGTCTCAGCAGACGTTCTTTTATCATCTTGCAGAAGCCAGACTGTCAGCAAGACGCCTACTAAAGTCAAAGCAGCAAAGAACAGATAGACAACATATATGCTAAATTCTTCAAAAATCACTCCGCCAATGAATGTGAAGAACCAGTTACCGAGACCATTCCCAACAGCGGAGTAAATAGTAACAGCAGTGGCCGTGATATGAGAAGGGGTAATATCGCGAATATACTGTAAACCTGCCGGAATAAATAAACCAAGCGAGAATCCCTGTATTACAGCGGATGCATAGATAAGAGCCAATGCCGGCTCCGTAAAATAAAAAACCCATCTGATTAACGAGACTAGTGAAGCAATTAAAGCAACTTGGAGAAGACCCAATCTGTGAATCCAGCTTCCGGCAGCCTTCATGAACGGAATTTCTGATAACACTGCAATAAGAAATGCGATGCCAATACCTGTATAGGTCCCTCCTCTATCTTCTACAAACAAACTGAAATAAAAATTATTGGCAAGATTAGGACCAAAAATCATAAATGTCACACCAAGGAAAACCAGGAACTTCTTCATCTTAATTAAATCTTTCATCCCAGATAAAAGGCTATTTGGCCTGTCATAAGATTCTTTAGGCATTTTTTTTGAAAACAAGGCAGCAATCACTAAAGTCAGGAAAAATGCGTAAAAAATCACCTGGGGATTCCATTCAGATAATCTACCCATAACAAACACAGCCAGCCCGAAGCCAAGTGAACCGAACAACCTGACGTTTCCATAATTAACACCAGCATTGCTTGTATATTTTAAAGAAATACTATCAGATAAAGGAATGATGGCACTTTGAAAAATGGCCAGAAAGGTTGCGACAATTAAAAACAAAAGAAATTCTTCGAATAACAGATAACCCAAAGCAGCAAATCCGGTGATCGATGTCGTTATCGTCAACAGCCGATTATGAATATTTTTCATGTCGGCAAGCATTCCCCAGAAAGGCTGGAAAAAGATCATGACTACGGGGCCAATTGATAAAATGAGACCAATCTGATAGCCATTCAATTTCTCCACTTCACTTAAATAAACACTTAATAATGGAAAAAGACTTCCAATCCCAAAAAAGACAAATAGATAAAATCCCTGAAGCGTAAGGATATCCCGCTTAACTTTCTTCTCCATCTGAATCCTCCATGCTGACGATTTATAGAGTTATATTTTACCACTATTTTAATATAAGAATAGATAATTTCCTTTTATACAAAATAAAAGCATAAAATAAAGCGTTTTCATTTTGAAGATGTCATGTTAAAATATTGTTGTTTTTGGTGATCAGACGTCTGCTCACTCGTTTAGTTTATCCATCTGGCCATTTGAGGCGGTGAAAATTATGAGAGAAATAATCTTGAGTTTAGTTGCTGGTTTAATTGTTGGAATCTTATTTAAATTCCTCAAGCTTCCGCTTCCTGCCCCGCCAGTACTGGCAGGAGTACTTGGAATTGTCGGCGTTTATTTAGGCGGAGTACTTGGAGAATGGATCCTTAATTCCTTTAAAGGATAAGGAAATCAGGTACATAAATAGCAAAAATCCACGGAGCAGCCGCGGATTTTTGCTATTTTTATGAGTATTGCTTAAGTGTCCTTTGCCCATACATTGAACTGGTTTCCAATTGTTTTTGGTTTTTCACTTTCTTTTTGGCATCCAAATAAACATAAAGAGTTCCAACAAAAAATGCCCCTCCGATTATATTCCCAATTGTAACCGCCACAAGATTGTAAATGCCTCCTGAAATACTAATGGTTTCAGGGTGTTCAACAAGCAGTGCAATTGAAAAGAGAACCATGTTAGCAACACTATGCTCAAAGCCAGAAACAACGAAAGCAAACACAAGCAACATCGTTACACCAATCTTCGCCCCATCCCTTTTGATATTGAAGGGGACCCAAACCGCCAGACATACGAGCCAATTACAAAGTATTCCCCGAATAAATAATTGATAGGCTGGGGTATTCATTTTCATGCTTACTGTTTCCATCATATACTGAGTTTTTTCAGGAGCTCCAAAAATTCCCGATAACATGATGAACACACCAAATAAAATAGCACCTGCCATGTTCCCTGTATAACAAGCAATCCAATTTTCCAATGTATCCTTCCATGACGTAGCTTTTTTGAGTGAACCTATCGTCATCAACATGGTATTGCTAGTAAAAAGCTCGCCGCCGCCGTATAAAATGAGGACAAGAGCCAAACCAAAAAATATAGAACTTACGATTGGTGTAGCTGGTGAATGCACATCAAAAAAATACTCCCCGAGCCTATATGAAACCATGAGGCCGAAACCTACATATACCCCCGCAAGTGCTGCTCTCAACAAATACTTCAATTTTGATTCCCTTAAATAATCTTTCTTTTTCAAAGCATAGCTTATGGCAATCTCAATAGGCTGTGTGCTCAAGTTTAAGACCCCACTTCGTATGTGAAATAAATCACATTTTTTTATTGTTGGTTTAATCTTATACTTGATCAAACAGTTTGTTAATACCAAATCTGATGAACTGTTTATGACTAATTTTGAAGCGTTTCCAATATAGATATTAAGCGGTTTGTAATCATTTCATTGTCAATTTTATAAAAACTAATAGGGGGTTTCCCCTAGGTAACACGTCTAAAAAGCAAAATACTCCTCTGGGGGACTTCGGACAAAACTCATTGAAGAGATCCGCCACTTTTGCTAAACCTAGGCTGACTTTGGATAAACCCCCATTGGAGACGCCGTCTTTTTGTCTGAACCAGAGCTGACTTCGGGCAAACCTAAGAATGGATACCGTCAATTTGTCTGAACACAGCGTGTCTTTGGCTGAATCATAACCATATTACGTACCCGGAATTTAGCCCGAATTAAGATGTCGTCCCAGATTGATTTATTCCTTTTCTGATCAAATCTAATTCCTGGGCCTTTATCATAAAACTCTTTCCTAATCTTGAACGTCTTTAGAATCTATCATTCCTCGCGAACAATACTTTCTTCGATATGCTTTTTATCCATTTGATTCAATAGCTTCCGGTGCTCCTTCGTTTCAAATATAATATTGAAATCATAGTCTTCTGGGTAAAGTTCTGCCGCGGGAATATTTAGTTTTAGACGTTTATAATTCATTTCTATTTTGCCGTCCCTCAGCTGGACAATATAATTTCCACTATTGTCAGGTCCTTTGTAAACTACTCCAAGCTCTCCTGAACTTGTAACGTATACGCTATCTCCCATTTCGAAGTGGGTAACTGTTTTTTTGACAGCTGCCGGTTTTTTTCTTTTATGCTTATTTACAAGAATTTGCTTATCAAGTTTATTTAATTCTTTGGCATCCTCGAATAATTCAGTATAATTCTTCTCTGATTTGTATGTGATCATATGAGCGCGTTCTATTAATTTTGGATGGACTCCTAACTTAAGTGCAATGGCAAACGCCTGGCTTTCGCCGCCTCTTCCAATGCGCAGCCGATAGGTCGGCTTCAATGTCTCCAAATCGAATTCCATTGAGCCATTCATAAAATCTTCATGTGCATCTGCAAATTCCTTGATTTCGCTATAGTGTGTTGTGGCAAATATAGTTGCACCCTTATTGTTCAGGGTTTCCAGTATAGATGTTGCCAGCCCCATCCCTTCTCCCGGATCGGTACCTGAGCCCAACTCATCGAGCAGGATAAGAGACCTGTCATTTGCTTGTTCTAAAATATCAATGATGTTCACAATCCTCGAACTAAAGGTACTTAAATTTTGTTCAATGCTTTGCCCATCACCAATGTCCACAAGGACTTTATGGAAAATTCCTGATACACTTCCCTCACTAACTGGGAGGAGCAATCCGCTCTGTGACATTAAAACGAGTAATCCTGCCGTCTTAATAGATACAGTTTTTCCGCCAGTATTTGGACCAGTAATTACAAGTGCGTGGTAATCGGTCCCGATTTCTATAGTTAATGGAACTGCATTCGCGCCAAGAAGAGGAAGACGAGCCTCTTTGTAATCGATCATTTGCTCTTCCACAATCTTGACTTTCTTTGCATCTATTGATCGGCAATACTTTGCTTTGGAGAATAAAAAATCGTAATGAACCATCGTTTCTATTGCTAGTCGTATTTCTTTTTCTTTAGCTTCTGCGAGGCCAGTAAGGACAAATATGACTTTCTCCACTTCTGCCTGTTCCTCAAACAGGAGCCACTCCATCTGGTCCTGGAACGAGCCGATCTCTTCAGGTTCAATAAATAGAGTAGAACCTGATGCGGATGTATCGAGCAAAGATCCCTTAATCTTTCCTCGATATTCCTTTTTGACAGGTATTACATACCTTCCATTCCTCTGACTGACGACTGCTTCCTGCAAAAACGGCTTCATCTTGGCAGATTTCAGCAATTGGTTTAGTTTTTCTTTCAAGCGCTCCTCCTGGATCCCTATTTGTTTCCGAACTTTCAAGAGTTCTTTTGAAGCGTAATCATCAATTTGGCCATTGCGGATACATCGCTGTATTTCAGAAGCCAGTTCAGGCAGCTCCTCGATACTATAGACATATGCTGAAACTTTAGGAGCACAAAACTCTTTATCCTTCATAAACCGCTTAAGCTTGCTGCAGCTGTCAAGGAATGAATGCAGCTGTACCAACTGGTCTACTCGCAGTGGAATGCCCTTGTTAAAACCTTTCATAACCACTTCCATACCTTCAAGACCGTGAATCGGAACACTAGAGCTGATATTTAAAATCTGGTTTGCCTCTAAAATTTCCGCATGCCAGGAATTTATCTGTTTAACATTCGTTGATGGTGCCATTTCAAATGCTTTCTTACGTCCTGATTCTGTTAAAGCATAACCTGCCACGGTTTCCCTAATCCTGTTATAACCAAGAAGTGTAAAAGTTTGTTCGTTCATGGTATATTCCTCCTTAAAATAAAATAAGCCGCAATGGACAAGTCCAAAGCGGCTTAAATTGCTCACAGCTAGGCTGCGAGCACATTATTACGAAAAAAAGCTGTGTATTTGCACACAGCTTCTGCTCATAAATATCAAGCATGCTTCTATGTTCATTGTTCTTAACATCCAATCCAGGCCATAATTAAATAAACCTTCACAAAGGCTCTTTAAAAACTGGATTGACCGTATGAAATTAACGGTTAGTTAAGAACGACACCTAACATAAAACATACTCCTTATGCAAAAAAGATTTCAAAAATAGAATACGCCGTACCCTCCCTATTGTCAACCAAATTCAACCATTTTTTTGAAATAGGCTGTATTTGAATGTTCACATTTTCTCTATTGACCTGTTGTTTACATTTCATTTTAATTAGGTGTAACAACGGACGGAAAAGGTGGAGATTGCGTGGCCAGCCATGGGAACATGAATAATTTAACATATGAGTTGAGCGAACTAATCAAGGCATCCGAAAAAATCATTAAAATTAAAAAAGGGTCTTTTTTATTCCGGGAGGGCCATGAAGCTAAAGAGCTATATGTCATTCTTTCTGGCAAAGTACAGGTTTCCAAAATGAACGCAGAGGGCAAGGAATTGTACTTAAGGCTTTGCAAGAAAAATGATATTGTTGGTGAACTTACACTCTTTACCGTTGGGCCTCGGTATCTATTCAACGCAAAAGCGGTGGAAGATGGCGAAGCAGCTGTAATTAATATCGAAACCCTTGAAAGCATCTTATTCAACAATAGTCAGCTGGCATATCAGTTTCTACGATGGATGAACGATCATATCCGCAGGACCATCACAAAATTCCGGGATCTTGTTCTGCATGGCAAAAAAGGAGCTTTGTATTCCACTTTAATCCGCCTGAGCAACAGCTATGGCAGTAAAAAGGAAGATGGCATCCATATTGATGTGGCAATTACCAACCAGGATCTCGCTAATTATTGTGGTACAGCAAGGGAAAGTGTAAGCAGAATGCTAGGGGAATTGCGGGATGATGGCATTATTTCCATTGATAAGAAAAGAATAATCATTCATGACATTGTGTTCCTCAAAAAAGAAATCGCGTGTGAGAATTGTCCGGTTGAGTTTTGCAATATCGATTAATATTGAGAGAGTGATTACAGCTATCACAGGCAGTATTGATATGCGCATCGGTTACTTTAAGGGTTTTTTTAATAACCGGATTTAATGTATTTCAAGGGGCTATTCATCCATCAGTTTTAAGAAGATAATCGATATATAGAAAAGGAAGCTTTTGACTTAAAAGCTTCCTTTTATTTCTCTATAAAAATATCGGAATGATTAAAGGGAGGAGCAGTGACGTAATGACCGCCGCCATTCCCATTGCTGCCCCGGATACAGCTCCCTGAAGCTCCCCTTCCCTGGCAGCTTCAGCAGTACCGATTCCATGTGCAATTGTGCCGATTGCCAGGCCTCTTGAAAAAGGGTCATCAATTTTCATGATGTTCATAAGCCACGGGCCGAGCATGGCTCCTGTCATCCCAGTAATCATCACGAAGGCGGCCACAAGAATCGGATCTGCTTCTATAATCCTGGCAACCTCCGAAGCTACAGGTATGGTGATTGATTTTATTGTCAAAGAAACTAAAACTATGTTAGTCAATTTTAGCAAATATCCCATCAATACTGCTGAGGCAATAGTTGATGCAGTACCAGCTAATAGCCCTGCCAACGCAGGCAGCAGGTTTGCGCCAATCACTTTTCTTTGTTTGTATAAAGGGACTGCGAGAGCTACAGTAGCTGGACCGAGGAAGAACGTCATAATCCTGCTTCCTGCTTCATACTCCTTGTAAGGTATATTCAGTACCAGCAAAATGGATATGACCATCACCGTGCTTAAGAATACCGGTGATGTAAGCGGCGATTGATATTTGCCTGCAGTTTTCCTGGAGAATATGTATGCCAATAGGGTGATGAGAATACTAAAAATCGTGATCTGCATTTACTGATTCCTTCCTCCTCCTGTCTCTTACAATAAGATGTGAAGTTCCTCCAGCTATTGCCATTCCGATTAGGGCACTGCATAGCAATATCACTGCAAGCTGTATGCCATTTTCGGCAATCAGTCCTCCAAGCGTCATTAAACCTACTGAGATTGAAATAAAAAAGAATGATAAATGCGTGACTAGAAAGTTAGCTGCTCCCTCGATCCATTCAAGCTTCACAATCTTGAGCCATAACAACAGGAAAAGAAGGATCATCCCTAATACATTGCCCGGAATGAGCAGGTCAAAAATTTCAACAATATAAGAGCCTGCCTTATTTATCACTATAAGGCCGCCAATCTGCAATATGTATAGAACCAAACTGTTCACTTTCAAGGTCATAGCCCCTTTTTATGCCTGTTATATCCAAATCATTTTTTACTATCATTATAGATTTGGATGATTTTTTTGCAAGAAAATTCGCTTAATAGCTTCACCAAAAAGATTAACATAGTTCACACAATGTCCATATGATTTTCCCCGAGATTCTTATATCTTATAAAGGGGGAGGCTTGCGCTATGAAAAAAATCTATCTTATTAGCTCACTTATTGTATTAATTGGTATTGCATCGGGAATCTCATACTTTTTGGTTAGGGATGCGAATGCACAAATTCCTGAAGACATTACTTTACTGACCATGGACGAAGAAAAATATACCTTCGGAGAAGATAAGGATACCATCAAATTAGTGGAATTTATTTATACACATTGCCCGGATATCTGTCCGACCACAACCCAGGAAATGAATCTTCTGCGCAAAGACTTAGTGAAAGAGGACGTATTCGGAAAGAAAGTCCAATTTTTAACGATTACAATTGACCCCTACCGGGACAGCCCTGCTGTATTGAGAAGTTATATGGAGAATTTCGGTCTTGAAAATGACGGTAATTGGATTTTCCTCACTGGTGATCCAGCCAAAAATTTGGAAGAACAACAAAAAATCAAGAAGGTTGCCGATACTTTCAAATTCCAATACCGAGACCCAGGAAATGGCTTTTTTGTCCACAGCACCTTTACTTACCTGATTGATGAAAACAATAAATTTATAAAAAAATTCCCTATGGGCCAGGATTTTAATAAGGATGAAGTCTTCAAAGCAATCATGGATGAACTATAGAAAAACAAAAAAAGCGGTGGCTGCACCGCTTTTTTTATTTCAATAAACATACTGGCCAGACTTTCTCTTTGTAACTGTTTGAAATAGCTAGATGCAGGTGGAAAAAGTCTGTCTGCCTCTTAATGCGAATTTACAG
The DNA here is from genome assembly GCF_900166585.1 of Mesobacillus jeotgali. Lineage (NCBI taxonomy): Bacteria > Bacillati > Bacillota > Bacilli > Caryophanales > Bacillaceae > Mesobacillus > Mesobacillus jeotgali. The sequence goes on from NZ_FVZC01000009.1 coordinate 1,617,221, forward strand.
TGGTGGGATGTTTCTTTGTCTCTTGCAGGGAGAAAAATTCTGATTTTGGCTTAGTGAAGCTGACTTTTATCCCTGATTCCTTAAGGCGGTTAACAAAATCAACCAGCTGCTTTTTAGCCATTTCAAAAACTCCTTTTTATCCAACTTTGTCTATTATTATTCTACATGAAAAATATGAAAAATGTGTGAAAATGAGCAAAAAAATTGACATTAAAACATAAAAAAAATCATTAATTTCCCAATAGACTTCTTATAATAATTATGTTAACGGCAAGACATTGTCCCATCTATTTTCTACTCCTGCTATTCCCATTTTACATCCAGTGAAAACACCAATTCCAAAAAAATGTAGTCTTCCAACCCTTTTACCTATAAAAGAATTCGCTCACAGGGTCTAAACATGTTATAATCTGTGGGATATAAATTATTGGAGGCTACTAAATAAATGATTACAGTTCAAAATGTCGGCTTGAGATATGGTGACCGCAAGCTTTTTGAAGATGTTAATATTAAATTCACCCCTGGAAATTGTTACGGGCTGATTGGCGCCAATGGAGCTGGCAAGTCCACTTTCCTTAAAATATTGTCAGGTGAGATCGAAGCTCAGACAGGAAATGTTTCCCTGACCCCTGGTGAACGTATGGCAGTACTAAAACAAAATCATTTTGAATATGAAGATGTTGAAGTATTGAAAGTCGTCATAATGGGACATGCGCGTTTGTATGAAGTCATGCAGGAAAAAGATGCAATTTACATGAAAGAAGATTTTACTGATGAAGACGGCATGAAAGCCGCGGAACTCGAAGGAGAGTTCGCTGAATTGAATGGTTGGGAAGCGGAGTCTGAAGCTGCCATCCTTCTTAAAGGTCTTGGAATTGGTGAAGAACTTCATACTAAGAAAATGGCCGATATTGGCGGCGGCGAAAAGGTAAAGGTCCTCCTTGCCCAGGCACTATTCGGCAAACCGGATGTTCTCCTCCTTGACGAACCTACCAACCACCTTGACATCGCTGCGATTCAATGGCTGGAGGAATTCCTCATCAATTTCGAGAACACTGTAATCGTCGTTTCCCACGACCGTCACTTCTTGAATAAAGTTTGTACGCATATTGCGGACCTGGACTTCGGCAAAATTCAACTATATGTAGGGAACTACGATTTCTGGTATGAATCCAGCCAGCTCGCATTGAAAATGCAGCAGGATACAAACAAAAAGAAAGAAGAGAAAATCAAAGAATTGCAGGCGTTCATTGCTAGATTCAGCGCAAACGCTTCTAAGTCAAAGCAAGCAACTTCACGTAAAAAACTGCTGGATAAAATCTCCCTTGATGATATCAGACCATCTTCTCGTAAATATCCATATGTCGGATTCACTCCTGACCGTGAAATCGGCAATGACTTACTAAGGGTAGATGGGATAACTAAGACAGTTGATGGTGTTAAGGTGCTGGATAACATCAGCTTCATTATGAACAAAGACGACAAAATTGCTTTAGTTGGGAAAAACGAAATCGCCATCTCCACCCTGTTCAAAATCCTGACCGGAGAAATGGAACCTGACAGTGGTACGTTTAAATGGGGAGTGACCACATCCCAGGCTTATTTTCCAAAAGACAATTCCGAGTACTTTGAAGGATGCGACCTGACACTGGTTGACTGGCTGCGCCAGTTCTCACCAAAGGATGACAGCGAGAGCTTCTTACGTGGATTCCTGGGACGTATGCTCTTTTCAGGAGAAGAAGTATTGAAGAAAGCCAGCGTTCTTTCAGGAGGCGAAAAAGTACGCTGCATGCTTTCCAAAATGATGCTTTCTGGTGCGAACGTACTTCTGCTTGATGAACCAACGAACCACTTGGACCTAGAATCCATTACTGCTTTGAACAACGGAATGATTAACTTTAAGGGTTCGATGATCTTTTCGTCCCATGACCATCAGTTTGTTCAGACCGTTGCGAACAGAATCATGGAAATCACGCCTACCGGCTTAGTCGATAAACAGATGACTTATGACGAGTATCTTGAAAACGAAGAACTGCAGAAGCAAATAGCTGGGATGTATGTATAATCTCCAAAAACCCTCGGAATGGCCTCCGGGGGTTTTTGCTTTCGAATAATCAGCTTCTTTTCTGTTTCCTTCTTGAGGAATCTGCTGCTTTGCTTCCTGTTTCACTTGCCGTAGTTCCCTGGCCTTCCACCTGGCTTGAATTCAATCCAATCGTTGAGGGATCTTTTTTCCGCTTATTTGACATACCTGCACCTCCTTTGCCTCTATTTATTATTGTGAAGCTCAGAGAATAATTTATTCTTTCCGAGGACAAGTTAAATGGGTGAGGAGGTGTGAAGGATGGCTAGAGTAGGTGTAGAACAATCTTTATCTAATATCTCTGAGGCATTGCGTGAAAAAGGTTATGACGTTGTAGAACTTCGCCAGGAGTCAGATGCACAGGGCTGTGATTTTTGCGTCATCAGCGGCATCGATTCAAATGTCATGGGTATGCAGGATGTCGTTACCCAGGGTTCTGTCATAGAAGCAAACGGTCTTTCAGCTGAGGATGTTCTCAGGCAGATTGATCAAAAGTCAGGACAAATCCAATAAGAATTACCTAAACTGCCGATTGGCAGTTTTTCTTTTCCCCCTTGTCTTTCACTATCCCCAATTAATGATATTTTCACTAACTTGTGATATTTTCTTTATATAGCTTTGCTCTAATTTCGATATAATCAGTTATATCCATTGTTAATGATTAAAAGCTTTTTAAGGGGATGTCCTTGTTTGAGAAAATTACATATTTTCCTCTTCGCAGTTTTGTTTACCTTTATTACTGGATGCGGGACCAATAGCCATTCAAAAGAAAAAGAACTTACCGTATCTGCAGCTTCAAGCCTCCAGGAAGCATTAAAAGAAACGGGAGATATGTTCATGAAACAGAATCCCGATATAAAAATTGTATTCAATTTTGGCGGTTCCGGCTCCCTGCAGCAGCAAATCTCCCATGGAGCACCGGTGGATTTATTTGTGTCCGCAGCTGAGGATCAATTCAATATTTTAATGTCGAAACAACTTATTGACCAAAAAAATCATGTGAAACTACTAAAAAACGAATTAGTTTTGATTACTAAAAATAATAACCAAACCATTCGTTCTTTAAAATCACTAACAGATCAAGAGGTTTCCAGAATTGCTATCGGGACGCCGGAAACTGTTCCTGCTGGCATGTACGCAAAGCAAGCTCTGACTTCTTTACATATCTGGAATGATATCGAACAAAAAATCATTCCGACAAAGGACGTCCGCCAGGTGCTATCCTATGTAGAATCAGGAAATGTAGAAGCTGGCATCGTTTATAAAACTGATGCCATGATTTCTGATAAAGTAAAGGTTATACCTTTTCAGAATGAAGCCTTACATGATCCAATCATTTACCCTGCAGGTGTCATTGCGGGAACTAATCATCAGGAAGAAGCAATCAAGTTCCTCAACTTCCTGAAAGGAAAAGAAGCAATGAAAATTCTTAAAAAATATGGCTTTAATGCAGCATTGGAATGATTATTAATGAGCAGTGATTTTTGGACTCCGATCAAACTGTCAGTTGAGATTGCATCCATGTCCATGGTGTTTGTTTTTATATTCGGTCTTTTTTCTGCGAAATTCATGGCAAAAAGACGTTTCTTTGGAAAAACAGCAGTAGAAACACTCTTGACCCTTCCTTTAGTTCTCCCCCCAACTGTTGTTGGTTTTATATTAATCATTATTTTTGGCATAAATAGCCCGATAGGAAGAATGGTTGAAAATTTATTTGGCAGTACCATTATGTTTACCTGGTGGGCAGCCGTAATCGCAGCATCAGTTGTGGCCTTCCCTTTAATGTATCAGTCTGCTAAAACAGGTTTCCTTCAAGTAGATCCTGGAGCAGAAGAAGCAGCAAGAGTAGATGGAGCAAATGAAATTAAAGTGTTTTGGCATGTAACATTGCCCCTATCATCAAGAACACTTGTTACAGGGTTGATTCTCAGCTTTGCAAGGGCTCTTGGCGAATTTGGAGCAACACTTATGTTTGCCGGCAATCTGCCCGGAAGAACTCAGACTGCCCCAACAGCGATCTATATGGCCATTGAGTCCGGAGATATGGCATCTGCCTGGCTCTGGGTTATAGCCATGATTGGGATATCTTTTCTCATGTTGCTTTCAACTTCATTATTAAAAGAATAAGAATGACTGACCTAATTGCCGCTCTCTGTCATTTTAGAAATTTTTCTTTTCAGTCGATTTTTTGTCTTATATAACAAGGGGAAGCCAATTTTATTGGCTTCCCCTTGTCATTACATTTAAATCATTGCATCAAGTTTCTATCTTTTTACATCACTTACTCCAGATACTAAAATCTTCACCGGATTCCCGACTTTCTTTTTTTCATCATCAACCAAATCCCCAGACAATATTTCTACTTTATCAAGGGATTCGATATCTTCAATGATAAAACCAAGATTTCCTCGCTTCTTTTGTCCCGCTACTATCTCACCATTAAGTTCTTCAAGATAAAAATCATCTTCCCATGTTTTACGGATTGTATCATTGATATTTAACATTGCTACTGGCCCAAAGTGCAAATTTTCCTTTGAAGTATTCTTAACTTCAACGCCAATTTTTACAAAATCAAATTCTTCGTCATGTGTATAAGCATGGAAGAAATCAATGAGGCCGTACGCAGGAACAAAGTGCAGTAATTTAACATCCTTTACTGTATATTCAATTTCGTTCAGGTTAAAGGTCTTATTAACTTCTTTAACTTGCTTAAGAGTTAATTCTCCTTTCTCGTCAGTTAAAGAATCCCCTGCTTTCTTCAGATTCACGTCCTCTGTTACTTGCGGATTCGGAACATATACATCTGTATTCTTCTTTTTTAGTTTCTCAGCAAGGGTTGCAGTTGGCGCACTCTCCTTTTTTGTCTCGGCTTCGGCAAAAGAACAGGCTGAAAGCATTGAAACAGCCAGCACCAAAAGTAAATATTTTTTCATCTTGATAACCCCTTTTCAGAAAACTTCCCGCAGATCCAAGTTTTCTGCGGGAGTGATGGATTTATTTTTTTCTCTTGCCGTTTGCCAGGATATCAAAAATGTTTTTAGCATTGTCAGTGTTGTCGATTTGTCCAAAGAAACGTTCTTTTCCAGGACCGAACGCATACACAGGTACGTCTTCTCCAGTGTGTCCGCCTGTGGTCCAGCCGGTATGTGAACGCTTATCAAAGATCTTTTCTATAGCGTTGTCAATGTCCACAATTTTTTTTGTTGCAACTGTCTTTACAGATTCAATTTCTTCAGAAGTCAGCTCTGGTTCGCCCACTGATGCAAAGTCAATATATTTCTTTAAAGTTTCTTCTACACCTGCACCGTTAGCAATTTCTGCAGCCATGAAATCCGGTGTGCGTTTTGCTGCCTTGATTGGGGCTCCGAACCAGTTGTAGATTCCGTCAGCACCGATAGAATATCCGCCAGTTGAGTGGTCAGCAGTCGCTACAACTAGTGTGTGCTTGTCCTTTTTCGCGAATTCGATTGCCGCTTTGTATGCTTTCTCGAAGTCTTCCATTTCACTCATTGCAGCTACAATATCGTTGTCATGACCTGCCCAGTCTACCTGGCTACCTTCTACCATCAGGAAGAATCCATCTTGATCCTTGTTTAGACGTTCTATTGCTGATTTTGTCATGTCTTCAAGAGAAGGCGTTTCTTCTTTGCGGTCGATCATTTTGTTCATACCGCCTTTTGCAAAAAGACCAAGGACTTGTTTATTAGTGTCTTTCAGCAACTCTTCTTTGTTTGTAACATAACTAAAACCGTCTTTTTTGAATTCTTCTGTCAGGTTCCTGTCTGGACGTACAAAGTTGCTTACCCCGCCGCCAAGCATTACATCAATTTTATGTTTGCCATTCACCATTTCATCATAATAATCATCAGCTATGGCATTCATATTCTTACGATTTTCATCGTGTGAACCAAAAGATGCTGGAGTTGCATGTGTGATTTCCGAAGTGGCTACTAGACCCGTTGCTTTTCCGGTTTCCTTGGCAGCTTCCAGAACTGTCTTCACTTCAGAACCATCATTATCAACTGCGATTGCCGCATTATAAGTTTTGATTCCTGCAGACATTGCTGTTGCTGCTGAAGCAGAGTCAGTTACATTTTGCTTAGGATCTTCAGGATAAGTCATCTGTGTTCCAACAAGGTATTTATCAAATTCCGTCCTCTCAGCCATTGCTGTTTCTGGGTTGTCCTTCAAGTAACGGTATGCTGATGTATAAGAAACCCCCATTCCGTCACCAATTAAGAAAATCACATTTTTAATTTCTGCACGGTTATCTGCTTGTTCATTTTTCGCTTCTGCATTGAATGTACCCATCAAGCTGCCGAACGCTACAGTTGACAGGACAGCGATCGGAAGAATCTTCTTTTTAAAATTAGTTTTAATCACTACAAGACCTCCAGACAAGTTATTTACTACGCTTCCTACTATAATGCCAATCTATTAATCTTTTATTAACATAGTGTAAAAATACTTTAATTCATTGTAAAACCTGTTTACAATCCAATCTTTCACTACCAAGACAGAAAACACCAGAATAAGAGCAGCAAAAAAAGCAGGCGATCTCACCTGCTTCTAAATCTCCTGTGCTTTTTTTGTTTCCTGTTCAGCACCCACATAGCAGAAGCCATAATTAGCAGACCGAAGCCAAATAGGGCGTTAAGAGATAAAATCCCGCTTTGCTCAGGTTTTTCTGAAGTTTTCTTCACTTCGGGTTTCTTTTCGATTAGCGGTTTTAGTTCAACAGTTTGAATGGTTTTGCCGCTGCCATTCTCCACTCTTAATGTTCCGCCTTCATCAATCACTCTTTTACTTTGTTGTATCGGCTCAGTCATATACAAGTCTTCGCCAGCCTTATATTTCAACTTACCGCTTTTGAATTGCTCACCTTTTCTGACCTGAACAGACTTGAAATTCGCAAACCCAAATTCAAAAAGTTTTTTTGTATCCTCATAAATTTCCCGCTTGAATTCTGATTTCAGCAAAATGGCAGTCAATTTAATCTTGCCATTTTCTGCTGTTGTGGCGAGTGTTTGTTTTGATTGATCCACAAAACCGGTTTTCCCGCCTGTTACTGCTTCATAAGGGATTTCTCCCTTAAGCATGCGGTGATGGGAATGGATAGTGGTATCCCAGGATTCCCCATCCCACTCCATTTCCTTAGTTCCAAATATCTCGCGGAACTCTGGATTCTTCATCGCATAGTTTAATATCAAGCCCATGTCTTTTGCTGTCGTATAATGATTGTCATCGTACAGACCATGGGGATTTACAAAATGAGTATCCTTGACCCCGATACGGGACTCCAGGAAGTCGTTGATGCTTTTTGTGTACTTGTCCTTGGATCCATCCAGGTGGATCGCTATAGCAAGTGCGGCATCATTTCCAGAATTAATCAACATGCCCTGGATGAGCTTCCTTAATGTCACCTGTTCACCTGGATTGAGGTAAACTCTTGTACCATCGATTTTCTCAATTTCATCGGTTACAGTTACTTGGTCATCCATATTCGCTGTTTCCATTGCATAAATGGCTGTTGCAATCTTTGTCAGGCTGGCAGGATACATTTTCGCTTCTTCATTCTTACCATATAGCACAGCACCAGACTGCATGTCCATCAAAATGGCAGCTTCCGTCGTCAAAACGGGTTCCTCTGGATTTTCTGCCTTCACCAATTCTGATGAAGAAAATATTGAAATAAACAATAACAGGGCCAAAACTCTTTTCATTAAACCACATCCAGTGTCCTTATCTCTCCATTCATTTTATCAGAATGGTGTCGAAATTTGTTTTGTGTTACTATATTTTAATCTAACTGGAATAATCAGAAAAGCTTGTAAAGAAAAAACACAATTTGGCCTGGCTATGCTTATTCCTGGCCATTAAAAACAATATTTTCAAGATAACGTATATAAACATCATCTTTTGCAAGAGCAGCTCCATGTTTTCTTTTTAGGAAACGTTCAGCTTCTTCAAATTTTTCAAATGGTCCCTGCCGTTCATTACTTTCCTCCTTGATAAAATACCTGCTGCCATCCGTGTATATCAGGAACATATCCCGCTCCCGGTTCTCATAAATGCACCCATTTTTGGATTCTTTAAGGTTATAACTATTTTTAAAAGCATCCGGTTTGACCGGCTCCAGCGGGAAAACTTCTTCAACATATCGTTTATATGCTTCACCGTTGATCGTGCAGCCTGATGCTTTAGCATGGCCGCCTCCTCCAAATTTCCCTGCTATTGCTGATACATCAGTATGATCATGTATAGTTCTGAAACTGATTTTCTTCCCGCCTAAATTCAGAATCGCAATATAATCCAGATGCGGATTCTCCTTCCCTAGTTCGTTTCCCAATTCCGAATGATAGGATTCTGCATGAACAACTCCGCCATAAATGCCCTCATGCTCGATTTGAATAATTTCTCTTTTTTTCCGCCTAATATAGCGCTCAATCTTACCGTCTTCCATTTCCAAAAGTTTTCGTTCGAATTCATCAAAATCAAATTCTGTATCTGTCTGGAGCCGGGCAATCATTCTATCTTCAAATTCTTCAATCGATAACATGAAAAATAAATCATTCAGGTTTTTCGCCTTGAAATTCTGGTGAATATCCCATTCCCATGTATCATACTGGCGGACTAGCTCAACAAATTCTTCAAGTGCTCGATTTCCAGCCAAATGTCCATTGCTTTTCAAATATTCATACACTAGTGAAGCTGCACTGGTAAGTGTACCTGATTCATCTTCTACTTTTACATCTCCCCAGCTATAGTTATTGAAATGCAGAGCTGTTTTATGGTGGTCAATCAGCTTTGCCGTCCCCCCTTCACCGACAAAAAGGTTGATTTTTTCAGTTACTTCATGATTGACGGAAAGATCCGTTATGTAAAGGTGGTCCTCTTTCTTCATACGCTCGTTCATTCTCTCAAAATATTTCTCCACCTGAAAGTTCAATCCAGATACAGAATTATAACGAATATCTGCTTTTTCACCGAATGTAAGCCTGAACAGAATCCCGCACGTTACGCCATCCAAATCGTTATGTGTAAATAAACGGTACATAATTTCCTCCTTCGCTTTTGCAAAGCTGTTTTCTCTTCAAGAGCCTAATTAATAGTCTGTTGTTGGCCAGATAATCTATACAAAAGAAAATCGCAAAAATTAGACAAGTTCAACAAGGGGACGAGCATAGATATTTAGAGAGGATCAAAGGAGGTGAAAACATGCATTTCTTTGTATTTAAAAAAAGGACAATATATTTCTTTGGACTAATTGTCTTCCTTGCCATCATTGGTTCCATTTGGGTTAATTTAAAACCTGATGCAACTCCAGCCATTGGCGGACAGACTGGACAAATCCGGGAAATTCACATGGTGACTGGAGAATTTAAATCAACCACAGATGACGGCAAGGAAATAGAAGCATATCGCTGGGATCCAGGGACCATCTTTCTGGAAAAAGGGGAAAAGGTACGCTTAAAAATTCGTGGAATTAACGGTAAGGAACATCCTTTCATCATAGAAGGAACAGATATTAAAGGCGTTATTAAAAAAGGAGAAGAAACCGTTGTGCCTTTGCAGTTTGATAAAGAAGGAACCTATAGGCTGATTTGCCTAACCCACCCATCAGCGGAACAAAACGGGCCGATGATCGCCTATATTGTGGTGGATTAATTTCCAAGGAAGAACAAGAACAGGACTGTAATCCTGTTCTTTTCTCATTTATGGATCTTAATAAGTATATATATAATCCATCACGAGGTATCAATGGCTATTTCATTGAAACTTGGTGACTAGAATGATCGTTGTTCAGGTTGTTATCTCGCTTGGAGATCAGAATAGATTTTTATGAAAGTATTCCAAAGTTAGATACAAATTTGACACAAAACATACAAATCACTATACGCACGGTGGAAACAATTACTGATAGGATTAAATACATAAAGATATTTATATATAACAGGACAAACAATATTCCCGCTAATTATAGTACAGTTTTAAATTAGCAAAAAACAAAAACGCAATTACCAAATGGTATTACTAGATTGTTCATATTTTCACAAATATGTCACACTCATTCTGTTATATTCGTAGTATGATGAAAATGTAGTAACTGTTATATAAACATCCACTTTAGAGGTGAACTTAAATGGAACAATGGAAAGGCTTTAAAAATGGAGCTTGGCAAGGAGAAATTAATGTTCGTGATTTCATACTGAAGAACTTCTCTGAATATACAGGGGACGCAAGCTTTCTTGAAGGTGCCACGCAGGAAACACTCCAATTATGGCAGCAAGTAATGGAATTGACGAAACAGGAGCGTGAAAGCGGCGGTGTTCTGGATATGGATACCGAAGTGGTTTCTACGATTACATCTCACGGACCTGGCTATCTTGACCAGAACAAAGAAAAAGTAGTAGGCTTCCAGACCGATAAGCCCTTCAAACGATCAATGCAGCCTTTTGGCGGTATTCGTATGGCTAAGGCAGCATGCGAGGCTTATGGTTATGAATTGGATAAAGAGGTAGAAAAAATCTTTACTGATTTCCGCAAAACACATAACCAGGGCGTATTCGATGTCTATACAAAAGAAATGCTGCAGGCCCGTAAAGCTGGTATCATCACAGGCTTGCCTGATGCATACGGCCGCGGCCGCATAATTGGCGACTATCGCAGGGTTGCGCTGTATGGTGTTGACTTCCTGATGGAACAAAAAAAGAAAGACCACGGAATGACCAGCAGTGTCATGACTGAGGATACGATGCGCTTAAGGGAAGAAATTTCTGAGCAATATCGTTCATTGAATGAATTAAAGCAGCTTGCTCAAAGCTATGGCTATGATATTTCCAAGCCAGCTACCAATGCTGTTGAAGCCTTCCAATGGGTCTACTTCGCATACCTTGCTGCAATTAAAGAGCAGAATGGCGCAGCGATGAGCCTTGGCCGTGTTGCGACTTTCCTGGATATCTATATTGAACGAGATCTGCAAAATGGCACAATTACTGAAAAAGAAGCACAGGAGCTAGTTGACCACTTTGTCATGAAGCTGCGTCTTGTAAAGTTCGCACGCACACCTGATTATAACGAATTATTCAGCGGTGACCCTACCTGGGTAACAGAATCAATCGGCGGTATGGCTAATAACGGACAGTCTCTTGTAACAAAGAACTCTTTCCGTTTCCTTCACACTCTCGATAACCTTGGTCCTGCACCGGAGCCTAACCTTACTGTGTTATGGTCCCCTTCCCTGCCAGAGCACTTCAAGAAATATTGTGCTGAAATGTCTATAAAGACCAGCTCGATCCAATACGAAAACGACGATTTGATGCGTTGTGAATATGGTGATGACTACGGGATTGCCTGCTGCGTATCTGCAATGGAGATCGGAAAACAGATGCAATTCTTCGGTGCGCGTGCCAATCTTGCAAAAGCTTTGCTCTATGCAATCAATGGCGGTGTCGATGAGAAACTAAAGATTCAAGTCGCTCCAGCTTTAAGCCCGATCACTTCCGATGTCCTTGACTATAAGGAAGTAATGGCCAAATTCGATAATGTAATGGAATGGCTTGCTGGCCTTTACATCAATACGCTCAATGTCATCCATTACATGCATGATAAATACAGCTACGAAAGAATCGAAATGGCGCTTCACGATACAGAAGTCCTTCGTACAATGGCAACGGGGATTGCAGGGTTGAGTGTGGTGGCTGATTCATTAAGCGCCATCAAGTATGCCAAAGTCAAGGTCATCCGTGACGAAAATGGCATCGCTGTCGATTTTGAAACAGAGGGTGACTTCCCTAAATACGGCAACAATGATGACCGTGTTGACAGCATTGCTGTTGAACTTGTTAAAAACTTCATGACAAAGCTGCGAAAGCACCCGACATATCGTAATTCTGTCCATACTATGTCAATTTTAACAATCACTTCAAACGTGGTTTATGGTAAAAAGACAGGTAATACACCGGATGGAAGACGTGCTGGTGAACCATTCGCGCCAGGTGCTAACCCAATGCACGGCCGTGATACTAAAGGGACACTCGCTTCACTGTCTTCTGTTGCAAAACTGCCATACAGCTATGCTTTAGACGGAATTTCAAATACCTTCTCCATCGTGCCAAAAGCACTTGGCAAAGATGAAGAAAGCAGAACAAACAACCTTGTATCCATCCTTGATGGATATGCAATCAAGGATGGACATCACTTGAACGTTAACGTATTCAACCGGGAGACTCTATTAAACGCAATGGAACATCCTGAAGAGTATCCTCAGTTGACAATCCGTGTTTCTGGTTACGCCGTGAATTTCATCAAGCTGACACGCGAACAGCAGCTGGATGTTATCAATCGTACTTTCCATGAAACAATGTAAAAAAATATTTTGAACTGAACAGGAGTTGCCTTTCCCACTGCGGGAACTCCTGTTTTACTGAAAGGGGAATTCATCATGATCGGAAACATTCATTCTATTGAGACTTTTGGAACCGTAGACGGACCTGGTATCCGCTATGTCATCTTCACACAGGGCTGCCTGCTTCGCTGCCAATTTTGCCATAATGCAGATACTTGGGAGATTGGCAAAGGCAAACAGATGTCTGTTTCCGAAATCATTGATGATTTGAAATCTTATCTGCCATTCATTGAAGCCTCCGGCGGCGGAATCACTGTCAGCGGCGGCGAACCACTATTACAAATCCCTTTTATTACTGAACTTTTCAAAGAGTGCAAGAAGCTAGGAGTACACACTGCCATTGATTCATCAGGCGGCTGTTACTCAAGCGCCCCTCTTTTCCAACAACAGCTTGCTGAACTCTTAAAGTATACTGATTTGATTCTACTGGACTTAAAACATATTAACAGAAAAAAACATATCCAACTGACAGGCATGGCAAATGAACATATCCTTGATTTCGCACGCCACCTATCAAAGCATAATGTACCCGTATGGATTCGGCACGTACTGGTTCCAGGAGTTACGAATAATGTTGAGGATCTCACCGAGTTAGGAGAATTCATAGGCACCTTGGACAACATACTGAAATTAGAGGTATTACCCTATCACAAACTTGGGGTTTATAAATGGGAGGCCCTGGGTCTTGAATACCCTCTAAAAGAAGTGGAGCCTCCTTCGGAAGAAGAAGTTGAGAGAGCATACAAACTCTTAACTGCCAAAACAATATTAAATTAACAGCAGGAAACCTACCTGCTGTTTTTTTCTGCATATGTTCTTGATCTTTTTGAAGTATTATCATATTAATAGTTTTATATGGAGGAATTTTATGTATGCATTGTTTACGGAAGTTAGCAATTTTCTAAGCGGCCCTTTTTTAACACTTGTCAATCAAACGGAACAGATCCCCATATTGGCGAGCTTCCTCTTGGGTCTTGTCGGCGCTCTGGCCCCATGCCAGTTGACTGGAAACATCGGTGCTATCACCTTATATGGCAACCGCAGCCTTCAAACGAAAAGCCAATGGGCAGAAATCGCTTTTTTTATCCTGGGCAAAATTTTAGTCTTTTCATTGTTGGGCTTGGCGGTTTGGCTTGCTGGCCAAAGCTTTCAACAAATGCTGCCAGGTTTCTTTTCCTGGTTTCGAAAATTGATGGGACCACTGTTCATCTTGATCGGCCTATCACTAATTGGGTTTTTCGCGTTTAACTGGATAAATCGCTTAACGTCCATTCTCCCTGAATGGAGCGGCAGCGGAAAAACAGGGTCTTTCCTGATGGGAGTAAGCTTTTCGATTGCATTTTGTCCAACCATGTTTTCATTATTCTTTTTTATCCTAATGCCAATTGTCCTGAGTTCTGGATATGGAGCTGTCCTGCCATCTGTGTTTGCTATCGGCACTTCGATCCCGCTGATTATATTTGTTATCCTCATCGCGTATTTCGGCCTGAATGGATCGATGATAAAAAAAGGAAGAAGACTTGGGGGTATGGTTCAGAAAATTGCGGGAGCCACCTTACTTATTATAGGAGTTTTTGATACCTTAGCCTATTGGGGCTTTTGACATACCCGGGATTTGTTTTATCACTTCTTACAGATGTGCAGACTCACCTTATCTATTGCCAAAATTTACATAAGAGCCATGGATGCTCATCCATGGCTCTTAAATATCAGGCAATATTCATGTTTTCCTTATAGCCTGGCTCACAGTTCAGGCACACTGCTTCATCGTAATCCTCGGTATTTACGTCTTCAGGATTGTACTCGATTCCGCATAGTGAGCATTCTACCATTTCTTCTTCTGTATCTTCAACAGCTTCCGGGATCGCATCATTGACATTTAGCTCACCTACCCAAATACCGCTAATTGATGACATTTCGTTTTCTATATATTCATTCGCTGCTTCTTCTGTTTCCCATACACCATGGTCCCACAGCATTTCGTCAGCGTCACCTGAGTTGATCATTAACCCGTATACTTTTTTCATATTTGCTGCCCCTTTCGAATTGGGAAGTTTGTTCTATATAATTAGCCATTACTTCGATTTCTGAAACCTCCAGTATATGGAAAAAGAAACTTTCTTCCGTTCATTTCGTATATATTTACAGATTGTTAAATGCTGCATTTTAAAATATACTTGATTAATGACAGAATTGAGGTGATAGCATGCTATTGGAAATTTACGCTCAGTCAATTGAAGCAACAGCAGTTTACAGTGTTTACCTGACTTTGCTCATCAGCATGTCGATGTCAGTCTTCTGGGTAATGCGTGACACCTCTTTTATCGAATCATGTTTAGTACAAATAAGGCTTAAGCCCACCTCTTCTGAAAAAGCTTTTAAAAATAAAGCTGAACTCGGAATGAGGTTTCAGCTTCAGATTCTGAAGCGGGTTAAGATAAAAATAGATCCAGGTGATGAAGACAGCTATTTCCTCCTAAATTGAACAACTAGATTATTAGGAGGAGAATAATGAAAAAACTATTAACAATGGCAATTGTACTACTTCTGCCTGCATTTTTAGCAGGATGCCAGTCGCTGACAAGCGAGGGCTCCTTTTTCCAGTCAACATTCATCAATCCATTCACATGGCTGATTCATTTTTTTGCAAGCATTACAGGAGGAAGCTATGGAATCGCGATTATTTTGATCACAATGCTGATTAGGCTTCTGTTAATGCCTCTTATGCTAAAACAGTACAAGAACCAGCAGAATATGAAAGATAAGATGGAACTGCTTAAACCTGAGATGGATGAGATACAAAAGAAGCTAAAAACTACGAAGGATCCTGCAGAGCAACGAAAGCTGCAGCAGGAAATGATGGGCCTGTACCAGAAACACGGAGTAAATCCGCTCTCGGTCGGATGTCTGCCGATGCTGATCCAGATGCCGATTCTGATGGGGCTCTATTATGCTATTCGTGGATCTGGTGAAATTGCCAGCCACTCCTTCCTCTGGTTCAACCTCGGTCATTCTGATGTATGGATTACTGCGGCTGCAGGCATCATTTATTACCTTCAGTTTAAGGTGTCTATGTCCAATGTAACCGAAGAGCAGAAGAAGCAAATGAAACTTATGGGACTCATGTCGCCGATTATGATCGTCATGTTCTCATTAAATGCGCCATCCGCTCTTCCCCTATACTGGACAGTAGGAGGAATCTTTCTAATTGTACAAACACTACTCGGGAGAAGAATTTATGGTAAAAAAGAAAATGCAATAACCGTTGAGCACCAGCTTTAACTATGACTTTGCCTGGGAATTCAAACTCCCAGGTTTTTATATTTTTAAGCTTGAGTTCTTCCCTTTCATGGGTGGAATAATATGGTTGACTTTTTAAATTTTACCGAGTTATAATTTAAGTTAACGACAACCGAAGGGAATGGTAAAGAGCCGATGAAATACTAATCTTATTTTCTGCCCGATTTTTTCTAATATGAAAAAGCGAGTGCCTGGAATTAGGATTAGTCTGCCCTTTTGCCATTCCAATTGATTTTTTACGCCGTGAATTAAGCATGAACCCAACAGGGGTTGCTATGCCTATTTATTGACGTTTAAATTAAGTACGAATGCCAAGCAGAACCTTCCAGGACACCTGGGAGGTTTTTTTAATGGATAACATACTCACCTTCATTCAGTAGTCTCAAAAAGAAAGGTGGAAAATTCCTATGGCAATCATGAAAATAAGAGGAATTCAGAAAAGCTTTAATGAAAACCAAGTGATCCAAAATGCAGATTTTGATATAAAACAAAACAGCCGTATCGGCCTTGTGGGCAGTAACGGAGCTGGCAAGACAACGCTGGCAAATATAATCCATGGAAGCACCTTCCCAGACAAAGGTAAGATTGAAACATTTCATGGAACATTGAACATCGGTTATCTAAAACAATCGACGCAACATTCAATTCATGAAACGGACGATGTTTATTCTTTGTCAGACAATGGCCTTTTTCAGCATTCAAGCCAGTTAGGCCTGACTAGAGAACTTGACTGGTTCAATGCAGACTGGGCAACCTTAAGCGGCGGTGAAAAGCTAAAGCTATCCATAGCAAGCGTCTGGGCAAAAAGGCCGGAACTGCTAATATTGGATGAGCCGACAAACCATCTTGACCTTCAAGGTGTTGAGTGGTTAATTGAAGAGTTAAGTGCTTTTAAAGGTGCCATTTTAATTATTTCTCATGACCGTTATTTCCTCGATAAAACTGTAACGGAAATCATTGAAATTGAAGATGGTACAACCAAATTATTCACTGGCAACTACTCTGCCTACCGGAAGGAAAAAGAAAGATTATTTCAAGTGCAGCTTCATCAATATGAGATACAGCAAAAACGCAAGCAACAGATTCAACAGCAAATTGCCAACTTGAAAAACTGGTCTGAGAAGGCACACCGTGATTCAACAAAACAAGGTACAGCCTCGGAAAGAAGGCAGATTGGCTATAAGGAATATCATCGGATGAAAGCCAAGAAGATGGATAATCAAATTAAATCGAAGATGAAACGACTGAACCAGGAGCTTGTAAAAAATGAGGTGAAACAGCCTGAAGAGGACTCAATGGTCCGGTTTGAATTCCTGGAAAGACGGAAACGCGGAAAAAGGATTTTGGAAGCTGATTCCCTGTCAAAACACTTTGTTAATCGCTGTTTGTTTGAGAAGAGTCATTTCTATATGAATCATGGTGAAAAAATGGGACTGATCGGCGAAAACGGCAGCGGTAAGTCTACATTGCTGAAAATATTGCTTGGACAAGAAAAGTCCTCCTCCGGTAATATATGGCTCAGTGAATCTCTAAAGATTGGTTATCTCAGCCAGGATGTTTCCGATCTCCCTGCTGATAAAACACCTCTTGAATTTATAGGTCTTTCAGACAGGGAAGCAATCGGCAAAGCAAGGACTGTTTTTGCCAATATCGGTCTTAATGAAGAAAAACTGATAGTCCCTATCGGACAATTAAGCCTTGGAGAGCGAACGAGGGTTAAACTAGTAATGATGCTTATCGATGAATTAGATTTGCTGATTCTCGATGAACCGACAAATCATCTCGATCTGGCAAGCAGGGAAAGTCTTGAAAAAACATTAATGGACTTTCAAGGATCTGTCTTAATTGTCTCACATGATGTCTATTTTCTTGAAAAAATCACTCAAAAGCTATTGGTTATTAATAATAGAAAAATCACCAGGAAAGAATTCGGCATGAAGGAATACAATGATGCTGCAGCTCCTAAGGAAAGCGATAAGGAAAAAGCAGAAAAATTATTGGTCTTGCAGAATGAAATAAACGCGGTTATTGGTAAATTATCATATATGTCTAAGGATCAGCCTGATTACACAGAACTCGATCAAAAGCTTGCTGCGCTCTTTAAGAAGAAAAAAGAAATGGAATAACCCTTGTTAAACAAAAAAAACTCCAATTAGGGAGTTTTTTTGTTTAAACCAGCCGGCCTAAGAAAAGTCCAGCCCCCACGCAGAGTAGGCCTCCTATATATGTAATAAAAATGTACTGGATCCCTGCTGTACTCTGTTTATTGGAGAATAGTTTGACCAGGTCAACATTCAGTGTAGAAAAAGTGGTGAATGCTCCCATGAATCCTGTGGCAGTCAAAAGAAACAGATTACCCTGGATACCCACCCCTGCAATCAGCCCTAGCAGGAAAGAACCCAAAAGGTTTACCACCAGCGTTGCCACTGGGATAATACTGGTCTCGAACATTTTTTGAATCTTTAATCTGGATACCGCACCCCCTAATCCTCCGCAGGCAACTAAAAAAAGCTCGATCATCCACAATGCCCCCTTTGACCCTGTTTTTCTGATCCAATTTTAAATCCTGCTGCAGCAAGCAGTAAACCGCCAACAGCACTAAGGAGAACATATACGATTCCCATTCCAATTCTCCCAGATTCTATCATTATCAGGGTTTCCATACTAAAGGTGGAAAAAGTAGTAAATGAGCCCGTCAAACCCGTCCCAATGGATGCCGACAAGATTGGATTCATCTTGTTACGGGATATAACAGCTGCAGTGAACCAGCCCAAGAACAAGGAACCTGCCAAATTAACCAGCAGGGTCCCAATAGGAAATCCGTTACTCAGCAAGCTAGCTGCAGTCAGGCTGACGAAATATCGTAATACACTTCCAACCATCCCGCCAATACCTACTCCAATATAAACCAATTTTAAAAACCACCCTTGGATTTTATTTCATTTTATTCTGGAGCAACGACTTAACCTCTAGCCACTCTTCTTTAATTATACTGAATACAACTGTGTCCCTGACATAACCATCAGCGATGATCCGATGTTTTCGTAGGACGCCCTCTCTGCTGGCACCCAGACGTACAATGGCTGTTTGAGATCGGACATTTCTGGAATCGGTGCAAAACTGTACCCTATTCATATCCAGCTTTTCAAATGCATGCTGAAGCATAAGGAATTTGGTTTCTGTATTTACCCCTGTCCTCCAGTATTCAGGATTGTACCATGTCCACCCAATTTCCAATGACTTGTGAGCCTTAGAGATGTCCATATACCTGGAGCTCCCGATAATTTTATCTGTTTGCATGTCTACGACTGCAAAAGGAATTTGTGTCCCTTTATCCCTTTCCATTTTTGCAGCCTCGATCACCTTTTTCATATCTTCCTTGCTTCGGATTTTTGAAGAGGTGAATTCCCAGATAGATTGGTTCTTTCCCGCTTCCCATAAGTTATCCAGCTGGTCAAGTTCCATTGGTATCAGTCTTACGGTTTCGCCTTGCAGCCTCAGCTTACTTTCCATATTTCCCACTCCCTAACAATTCTATATTTCTTAATCATATCATTGAAGAATATGAGCAGGGAGTGCCTTTTTTAAAAATTCTTCACTGTCTATATAATAAAGGCTGCTTTCGTGAAGATTGTTGTTAAAATGCCGTTATGTAGTTCGGTATTAAGTGTGCAAGCTCTTTTCTCATAATGAGCTTTAATTTTTTGAGTAGAAACATAGGTCATTCAATCATATTTCGAAGTCAATAGCAACAAAGTTTGAGTAAATACCATAATAAAATAAGCTGCCCAGTATCCGGGCAGCTTCGTGTTACTTCACTTCTTCAAAATATTCCTTGTAATATCCGCCAACTTTACCTGAATTGTCTACAATGAAATAAAATTCTTCTGTCTCATTTTTAACATCATATACTTTTCCTGCTGTCAGCTTATTATTGACGATATATTTTTTTGCATCTGTATGAACGCATTTTAGTTTTTTGATGGTTTCGCGTTCGTGCCAGTTCGTATGGATCATCTTTTGCCACTTCCTTTATCTGAGTTTCATACTCTATAGTATAAAGAAAAGATGATCGAATAAGCAATAGTCAGCTGGCATTCGCTTCTTCGCTTGCTAAGCGTAATCCGCGGATTTCTGATTTATCAAAAGTCATTGTTTCTCCTGTAATTACATTTTTCAATGTTATATAGCAAACATCACAAATTATATCTTTACGAATATATTGTAAGAAAGAAAAACGTTCATTTTTATAAATCAGTTCATAAAAGTCCGAATTGGTAAATCCATTCATGTTAACCCCTCTTTCCAGGATGTATTCATCTTGGTGTTTGGCTGTGCCTATCTATACCACCATCTAGACTTGTATTAAACATCCGTGGAAAAAAGTTAATATTTCCCTCCAAAAAAACCTCTATTAAATTGACATAATTACCAATAAGCAATTTTATAAACTGTTAGTTGGCGCGATTAATTCTATTCCCTCATTCTTTGCCGAGTTAATCGCAGTGGAAACCATGTAGGACTCCATTGATTCGGCATCATACGGACGCAGCAGCTTTTTTAGTTCATCAGTTTGGTTAAATGAGGGATCAAGCCACATTCCAATCCTGTCTGCAGGGAGAATGACAGGCATTCTGTCATGGACTTTTTCAGTTACATCGTTCGGGCTTGTGGTGATTATGGTGCAGGAGGTAAGGTTTTTTCCACCCTTATTCCATATTTCCCATAGCCCAGCAAATGCAAAGGGTTTCTTGTCTTTCATGCCGAATCGATATGGCTGTTTTTGTTTGCCGTCTTTTTTCCATTCATAAAAACCGTCAGCCAGAATCAGGCAGCGCCTTTGTTTCAGTGCCTGCTTAAAACTCGCCTTAACGTCGATCGTCTCTGCACGTGCATTGATCATCCTGTAACCAATTTTCTCATCATCTGCCCAAAAAGGAATCAGTCCCCACCTCATTGTGGTACCTACCCTGCCTTCACCTTCATCGATAACTGTAAGTATGTCCTGGCCGGGAGCAATATTGAATCTGGCATCTATGTCTTTTGTGAATTCAAACTGAAATTGTTCCTTCAATGATCCAATTTCTTCAAACAAAGAAAATCGTCCACACATTGGATCTACCTCCATTTCCTATACTGTTCCTATCATTCCCTTTCCTTTCCTGAAAGTAACGTAATAGAGTCAATTCAGGCCTATATCTTAGTCCCCGCAAATAAAATAAGCCAGGCTTCTCTATGGAGCCAGGCTTCTCTATATATTCTTGGGATCTATTTTCTTTTTCATTTTAGCTCTAAGTGCAATATTGGCTGCAACCAGGAATGGAATAATTGAGGCAATCGTAAAACCTAGTGCATATCCTGAAATACTTTCATTCAATACATGTTCATTAATAATGAAACCCAAAAAACTAATACTAATGCCATCCCCATCCACATGGTTAATGACCGACCAAAGTTCGAGTCCTTTAAATAGAAATAGAACACTTATGGCGGTCAGCAATAAAATCCCAAACCACTTCAATCGACCACACCCCCAATCCCCTCCCCTGCTAACTGGCAGGTTCAGGTGTATACACTATATTATAGGGAGTAAAGGTAGTAATTAATATATCATCATCTCAGTTGTAACAAAATGTTCAAAAAGATATATAAAATTTCGTAATTTCCTTATACTAAATTAGACACTATGATGTTAATACTGTATCGATTTAAAAGTTCAGCCGTCCCATGACCAGCATATTGTAATACCTTCCATTCAAAAGCCGTTTATCATTCTTTAATAACCCTTCAACTTCAAATCCAAACTTTTCATAGAGTTTCCTTGCAGCTTCATTTGTTTCCATCACATTCAGAGTCATTTTTTTTATACCTTTTTCATCTGCCCAGTGTATTGATTCCTGCAAAAGATTCTTACCGATTCCATAACCCCAGAACTCCTTTAAAACCACAACTCCAAACTCAATTTTGTGCCTGAACCGTTTCAAATCATTTCCTTCACATCTGGAAAAACCAACAAGTCTTTCATCAGCTTCAGCCACCAGAAATAAGTTCCTTTCGCTCTCTGAATCATCTTTGATTAATAATAGAAAACCATTTTCGTCAAGAATCCCTTCTCCTGGTTCACGGTCAAGATATTCTGTTTCTCCATCAATTTGCAACCTTAACTCAGCCAATGCCTTCGCATCTGTATCAGCTGCAGACCTGATAATATAGTTGAGACCCTTTACATTTTTAGTTTTATCGGATATCAGCATTATTTACCTCCAAAAGATTCCTGTTAACCGATTTTAAACTTTGGTATTTGTTTTGTACACACTTTTAAAATTGCTGAGCCAAAAAAAAGATGACCTCTGTACAATACAGAAATCATCTTCCTAAAGCAGCCAGGTTTTTTTATTTTCCTTGCAAAGGGTTTATCTTTTATCTTTACACGTTCTTAAGCTGCTCGACTGCCTCCATAGCCTGTTCCCTAAGCTTGAATTTCTGGATTTTCCCCGAGGCAGTCATTGGATAGCTTTCTGTGAATTCAATATACTTTGGAATTTTGTGTTTGGATATTTTGCCTTTGCAGTACTCTTTGATATCCTCTGCTGTGGCTTTCTCACCTTCTTTTAGGATGATCCATGCCATCACTTCCTCGCCGTACACGCTGTCTGGTATGCCAACAACCTGTACATCCAGCACATTAGGGTGGCTGTAAAGGAATTCTTCAATTTCCCTAGGGTAGATATTCTCCCCTCCCCTTATAATCATGTCTTTTAATCGGCCGGTTACACGGCAATATCCGTTTTCATCCATTACAGCTAAATCCCCAGTATGCAGCCATCCTTCTTCATCAATTGCTTCCCTGGTCGCATCAGGATTTTTGTAATAACCATCCATGACATGGTAGCCTCGTGTGCATAATTCACCCTGTACGCCTCGTGGAACTTCCTCCATAGTGCCCGGCTTGACAATCTTAACCTCCACCTCCGGAAGGGCTTTTCCAACGGTTTCTACCCTTAATTCAAGCGGATCATTCGTTCTGCTCTGCGTGATGACCGGGGAAGATTCAGTCTGGCCATAGGCGATCGTTATTTCAGTAGCTCCCATTTTTTCATTAACTGCTTTCATTACCTCAATCGGGCAATTTGAACCTGCCATAATACCGGTCCTTAATGACGATAAATCATATTGGTCAAATTCAGGATGATTCAGCTCTGCAATGAACATTGTCGGTACACCGTGAAGGGCTGTACACTTTTCTTTTTCGACTGTTTCCAATACAGCTTTCGGACTGAACTCCTGTACAGGTACCATGGTTGCACCTACTGTAGCGCATGCTAGCGTACCCATTACACAGCCAAAACAATGGAAAAACGGAACAGGGATGCAAAGTCTGTCCTCATCAGTCAGCTTCATGGCAGAAGCCACATTATATGCATTGTTAACAATATTGCTGTGGGTAAGCATGACACCCTTCGGGAAACCTGTTGTACCAGAAGTATATTGCATGTTGATGACTTCACTTTGCTTTAATGTAGCCATCTGCTTATCCAGGTCCTCCTCAGTAACTTCATCGGCCATATCGAGGATATCCTGCCAGCTGTATGTTCCAGGGAAACGTTTTTCACCCATAACAATGACATTTTTCAAAAATGGAAGCCTGCTGCTTTCAAGCCTGCCAGGTTCACTCATTTTCAGCTCAGGTACAATCTCATAGACCATATCGATGTAAGAGGCGTCCTTAAACTGTTCCATCAATATAATCGTCGTCGAGTCTGACTGCTTGAGCAGATATTCCAATTCCGCAGTCCTGTAGTTCGTATTAACAGTTACCAGCACTGCTCCCATTTTTCCTGTAGCAAATTGTGATATCACCCACTCCGGAGTATTAGAAGACCATGCTGCTATATGCTCTCCTTTTTTCACACCCAGTTTCATCAGTCCCCTTGCAGCTTTCCTGCAAAGGTCATTAAACTCCTTGTAATTCATCCTCAAATTTCTGTCAGCATACACAACAGCTTCATGTTCAGGATACCTCTTCGCCTGAACCTCCAGTAACTCACCTACAGTGTAAGGCAGCAAATTCCCCATCATTAAACCTCCTCAGTTATTATGTAAGCGTTTACTACTTACTATATCACTCAAGTTTGAATATTCAATATTTTTAAATTATATTCCTTCCTTTTTCCTAAATAAATAAAAAAACAGGGAGTTTTCCCTGTTTGATTGGTTGATATGTTCATTCGCAGATAAAAGGAAAACAAATCAATCACCTTATTGATTGCTGAGATTAATTAGAATAATTTAGAAATCAAATAAATGACTCCTGCCAGGAGCCATACGTACGTAGCTGGTCATATTGGGGGAAGGCCTGAAAACTTTCCTTGTCCTTTATCACCTGTACGCTTTGGTCCTATACCTCAGGAACCGCCTGCACAATGATCAGTTTTATTTTTTTCTTCTCCATAATTGCTCACCTCATATGCATTTGAAAAATTCATCACAAGTAGATATAGACTAAAAAGAGGAAAGCAGTGCTTCCCTCTTTTATTTTTTTAGTGTGTATGGTGGACAGCACAGCGGTTAGGGCCAATTTCCAGTTCCATCGCTTCTTCTGATGTCACATTTTTCACCCCGCGGTTGATCGCAACGATATCCTCAAAGTTAGGTGGTGTTTCGCTGGATGCAGATTGTGCTACATGGTCGACAAACTCTTCAACCGTTTTACCTGCCATGATTTCATTTTGCGTGCGGATCAATCCCAATTGGCTTCCAATGAAACCTTCACCATTAACTTCGTCATCAAAGGCAGCATAGTGGCCAGGCAATACAATAACGTCATCCGCAATTTGTGATACTTTGCTATAAACCGTATCATACAGGTCTTTTGCCCACTCAGCAGCTTTTCCGCCTAAATCAGGACGGCCAAGACCATTGACAAAGATAGTGTCACCTGAGAATAAAAGTTTATTATTCACAAAGAACGAAACACTTCCCGGAGTATGACCCGGCGTTTTAACAGCCAAAACTTCAAGCGTTATGTTTTCGAATTCAATTTTATCATGCTGCTCCAGCGCTTCAAAATCAAATACCGCGCCTTCACTCTTCATCAAATAATATTTTGCTCCGGTAATATCCGACAGTTGCTTGCCACCTGATAAGTGGTCTGCATGTAAATGTGAATCAACAATATGAGTGATTTTTACATTTTCCTTTTCAGCAATTTCCGTATATCGATTTGTAAATCTTGATGGATCAACTACGAGTGCCTCGTTTTCAGAAAGCACCATGTAAGAAAGACAGCCTTTACCCACTCGAATGAACTGAAGAACTCTGATTTTTTCATCCTTAAACACTTCAACAGGATATAGGTATTCACTCCATGATTTCATTCCGCCTGAAAGATAAGAAACAAGAAAGCCAGCATCAGACAGCATTTCAGCAACCATTACAGAAGAACCTTCCTTGGCACAGATGACCACAATATCTTTATCTTTAGGAAGCTGACCGACTACTTCATCAACTCCATCAATCAAATCGAAATAAGGAATGTTTAGATATTCAATTTTCTCCCCTTCAACCTTCCAATCTTCGAAGTCTTTTACATTCCTAACATCAAATACGAAAAGTTCTTTTTTGTTAACTATCCATTGGTTCAATTTTTCCGCAGTGATTGCTTGCATTCCCACTATTCATTCCTCCCGTTTTTAAAAAAAATTATGTCGAGTATCAAACCCTCACTTGATACCCTGTTGGGTATATATTATAATTTTGATTTATAAATTGCAAGCTTTTTTTGTTTATTAATGTGACTATGAGGTTTTGTCCAAATCTTAATCCTGGCAGCCATCCAAAATATGAAAAAATTTCTAATAAAAATTTTTCATAATGGGTTTTCAAATTCTTAATAAACCTTTACAATGAATGAAACTATACAATATAGTTTGAAAATTCAATCCATTCTTACCGAGGAGGAATGCAAATGAAAATTATGAGCAATGAACAGTTGGTGGTCTCGTATCGTGATGCATTAAAGTCGGAACATGATAAAGAATGGGCAAAGGTTTTAAAAACAGAAATATCTAAAAGAGGACTAAAGCCATTTAAAAACCGTTAAAGGACTTGCGAAAGACACAAACAAGAAAAGGATTGCTTCCGTAGCCGCTTCGCTGCCTGATTGGCAGTGGAGCGGTTTTTTATTGTTAACAAAAAATTCACCAATTTTTAATAGGTATATAGCTTACAATTGGCTTATAGAAAGGATGTGGACCATGCTACTAAAAGCACGCACCGAGCCAGCAGAATTAATTGCAATGCGGAATTTAAACAGAAGAATGGAGCTACCAGCACAGGAGAAGTTTCGGCTTTGGACAATGGAAAAAGGTTATACAGGAGAAGTATTGTTCGACCGGATGACCGAAAATCTCTCGGAAGAAAGGTATATCATTGACGACCTCCTTCTTCAAGTCAATAATTCATACTTCCAGCTGGATAAAGTCATCATTGCTCAGGATGCAGTTTATCTGATCGATATCAAATATCACGAAGGTGATTATTATCTTAAAGAGGACAAATTATATTCCCTCCATAGTCAACGAGAGCACAAAAACCCCATCATTCAATTGACACGAAGCGAAACCCTCTTCCGGCAGCTGCTCGAAAAACTCAAGATGAATCATCTAGTCCGTGCCTCAATTGTCTTCAACAACCCAGAATTCACTCTCTACCAGGCCCCTATGAATCAACCGATTATTTTACCCACACAAATAAAACGGTTTTTAAAAGAACTAAACAGCACTTCCTCCAAATTGGGTGAAAGCCATAAGAAACTAGCCCAAACACTGCTTTCCCTTCACCAAATTAAAAACCCATTCACCACTTTACCTGAATACCAATATGCAGAACTCGAAAAAGGAATGCATTGCCGGAATTGCGGATCTCTTAATACCGTGATCGTTCATTATGATCTCGTATGCGGAAAGTGTGGTTCTCATGAGAGGATTGAACAGGCGATTGTGAGGCATATAGAGGAAATCAAGGTGTTATTCCCCGAAATGAGGATTACCACGCAAACGGTATATGAGTGGTGCAATGGAAAGATTAGCAGGAGGACTGTTTCTAGAGTTTTAAAGAAACACTATGTAGTAGTTGGAAAAACTAGTGATAGGCATTATGAGTAAATCAATATACTAAGAAAATTATTTAACATTAGCCTGGTCTTGTAATTGGTTTTGACAGCTTTTCGGCGAATTCTGTTAAAGCTATGCAAATTTCCTTTTCCTTCGGACAGCTTTTCCGATTTTCACACCAAAGCTGTCCAATGTTCCTTCTCCTTCTGACAGCTTTTCCGATTTTCACACCAAAGCTGTCCAATGTTCCTTCTCCTTCTGACAGCTTTTCCGATTTTCACAACAAAGCTGTCCAATGTTCCTTCTCCTTCTGACAGCTTTTCGACTTCTCACACCAAAGCTGTCCAAAGTTCCCTCTCCTTCTGACAGCTTTTCGGATTTTCACAGCAAAGCTGTCCAAAGTTCCCTTTCCTTCTGACAGCTTTTCCGATTTTCACAACAAAGCTGTCCAAAGTTCCTTCTCCTTCTGACAGCTTTTCCGATTTTCACACCAATGCTGTCCAAAGTTCCTTCTCCTTCTGACAGCTTTTCCTATTTTCACAACAAAGCTGTCCAAAGTTCCCTCTCCTTCTGACAGCTTTTCCGATTTTCACACCAATGCTGTCCAAAGTTCCTTCTGCTTCTGACAGCTTTTCCGCTTCTTCCACTAAAGCTGTCCAAAGTTCCCTTTCCTTCTGACAGCTTTTCGGATTTTCACAGCAAAGCTGTCCAAAGTTCCCTTTCCTTCTGACAGCTTTTCCGATTTTCACACCAAAGCTGTCCAATGTTCCCTTTCCTTCTGACAGCTTTTCGACTTCTCACACTAAAGCTGTCCAATGTTCCCTCTCCTCCTGACAGCTTTTCCGATTTCACACCAAAGCTGTCCAATGTTCCCTTTCCTTCTGACAGCTTTTCGACTTCTCACTCTAAAGCTGTCCAAAGTTCCTTCTCCTCCTGACAGCTTATTCCGATTTTAACACCAAACCTGTCCAAAGTTCCTTCTCCTTCTGACAGCTTTTCCGATTTTCACAACAAAGCTGTCCAATGTTCCTTCTCCTTCTGACAGCTTTTCCGATTTTCACAACAAAGCTGTCCAATGTTCCTTCTCCTTCTGACAGCTTTTCCGATTTTCACAACAAAGCTGTCCAATGTTCCTTCTCCTTCTGACAGCTTTTCCGATTTTCACAACAAAGCTGTCCAAAGTTCCCTTTCCTTCTGACAGCTTTTCCGATTTCCACACAAAAGCTGTCCAAAGTTACGCAAGTTATTGCGCAATGCACATTTAAAACCCACAAAATAAAAAAGCACTGCCAAAATAAATTTTCGGCAGTGCACTTTATTTCTTAACCCTGTAATAGCAATGATTCTGGATCTTCCATAAGCTGTTTGATGTGCTTCAAGAAGGTAACTGCTTCTTTTCCGTCAACAATCCTGTGGTCGTAGGATAGGGCGATGTACATCATCGGCCTGTTTTCCATTCGTTCTTTATCGATGGCTACCGGGCGTAGCTGGATGGTGTGCATTCCCAGGATACCTACCTGTGGGCCATTAATGATCGGTGTGGATAGTAATGAGCCGAATACGCCGCCATTTGTGATGGTGAAACTGCCACCTTGAAGGTCCTTCAATGATAGCTTATTAGTTCTCGCTTTTTCAGCGAGATCATTGATGTCACGCTCAATCTCGGCGAAGTTTTTCCTGTCGGCATCCCTGATTACTGGTACAACCAGTCCGTCGTCAGCGGCAACGGCGACTCCGATATCGTAAAATTTCTTCAGGACAATTTCGTCTCCCTGGATTTCTGCGTTCAAATATGGAGTCTTCTTCAAGGCAGCTACAACAGCTTTTGTAAAGAAAGACATGAAGCCAAGGCGTACATCATTTTCCTCGAAGAATCGGTCCTTCCATTTCTTTCTTAATTCCATGACAGCTGTCATATCGACTTCGTTAAAGGTTGTCAGCATGGCTGCTGTCTGTTGGACCTCAACCAGCCGGTTAGCGATTGTCTGTCTTCTTCTTGACATTTTAATGCGCTCAAATCGGCCATCGTCCGCATTTCCCTGTGTGGACGGTGCTTTTTCAGACCTGTTGTTGAGCGGCTTTTCCGGTTCAGCCTTTTGCTTAGCAGGAGTGTAGGATTCAACATCCTGCTTCCTGACTCTTCCCAGAGGATCCTTCGAAATGACCTGGTTCAAACTGATACCCTTTTCCCTGGCCAATTTTCTTGCGGCCGGAGATGCGATGACACGACCCTGACTGTCTTCATCAGAAGGCTCATGATTTTCAGCAGCAGGTTGGTCACCAGAAGATGTGCTGTTTCCTGGTACAGGTTCATCAGGTGATTCAATTTCCCTGCCTTGTTCATTGCCAGTACTGACTTGTTGACCATTATCTCCGCCAGCCTGTTCACCAACAACCGCGATGGCTTCCCCAACCTTTACAGTGTCACCTTCTTCGGCAAGAAGTTCTGTCAAGGTTCCATCATAATCGGAAATAATCTCTACATTGACCTTATCTGTTTCCAGTTCAACGATATACTCACCTTTTTGAACTTGATCACCCTTTTTTTTCAGCCATTGGGCGATTGTTGCTTCAGTTATTGATTCTGCCAGTTCGGGAACTTTAATTTCTGCCATGATCGTTTCCTCCTCTATTTGTCTTTGTCAGTGCATCCCGAATAATCCTTGCCTGTTCTAACTTATGGGTATTCGGATCTCCTTCAGCAGGGCTTGAACGCCTTCTGCGGCCAATATAAGCTACTTCAAGTCCGTTTGGAGCTGCTTCATTAATTCTAGGTTCAACAAATGTCCAGGCACCCATGTTTTTCGGTTCTTCCTGTACCCAAACAATTTCTTTCAAGTTTGGATAACGACCGAACAATTCTCTGAGAGCCTCCAGTGGGAAAGGATAGATTTCTTCAATTCTCAAAATATGCAGCCAGTCATTTTCAGCGCCACTAAGCTGTTCGGCAATATCGATGCTCACCTTGCCAGTACATAATACAATTCTTTCAACTTGCTCCGGATTCGCACCAAGTCCTGGCTGTTCGATAATAGGTTCAAAGCTTCCTTCTGATAATTGCGAAGGATCTGCTGCTACAAGCGGGTTCCTCAGCAGACTCTTTGGTGTCATTAAGACTAGCGGGCGAACCGATTCCTGCTTGAGAATCTTCGCTTGCCTTCTGAGGATATGGAAATATTGTGCCGCAGAGGAAAGGTTTGCGACAGTCCAGTTATTTTCTGCAGCCAAAGTTAAAAACCTTTCCACTCTGCCGCTAGAATGTTCAGGACCTTGTCCTTCATATCCATGAGGCAAAAGCATGACCAGACCTGATTTCTGGCCCCATTTTGCCCTGCCGGCCGCCAAGAACTGATCAAACAGGACCTGGGCAGCATTAGCGAAATCTCCATACTGAGCTTCCCAAAGTACCAGCGTTTCGGGAGCAAAAACATTATAGCCATATTCAAAACCAACAACGGCCGCTTCAGATAATGGGCTGTTATGGATGGAGAAAGAAGCCCTGGCATCTGGCAGTGTATGGAGCGGTGAAAATTGTTCCCCGGTATTGCTGTCGTGAAGGACAAGATTCCTTTGGGCAAAAGTTCCGCGTTCCGAGTCTTGTCCTGTCAATCTTACTGGTGTCCCTTCCTGTATAATGGATGCGAAAGCAAGGGTTTCTGCAAGGCCCCAATCGATTTTTCCATTTTCAGAGAAAGCTTCCTGCCTTCTTTGAAGAATTTTCGCCAGTTTATTAAAGACATTGAACCCTTCCGGCCAATTTAGGAGGTCATGATTAATTTTCCTGAGAATATCGGCTGGGACACCTGTATCGATTCTTGGAATCCCCATTTCTACTACATCCGGAATATCCGGCTCTCTTTGAACCTCTTTTTCTGCCTTAGGAACTTTTTCATTGGCAGATATTAATTTCGAGTTAATTTTCTCTTCTATTTCAGTTCGTTTTTCGTCTGTAAAAACACCCTGTGATACAAGCTTTTCGCCATAGATAGCTTTGACTGTCGGATGATTGTGCACAAGCTTATACATTTCCGGATTTGTCGTCATCGGTTCATCCATTTCATTGTGACCGAATCGACGGTAACCAATCAGGTCAATCAAGAAGTCCTTGCCAAATGCCTTCCTGTATTCGAATGCCAGCCTTGCTGCCATCAAACATGCCTCGGGATCGTCAGCATTGACATGGATGATTGGTATTTCATACCCTTTTGCAAGGTCACTGGCATACCGTGTAGATCTTGAATCCATAGATTCGGTTGTGAACCCGATAGTATTGTTAGCAATAATATGAATGGTACCGCCTGTCTTATAGCCCTGTAAGCGGCTTAAATTCAAAGTTTCCGCTACAATACCCTGCCCAGGAAATGCCGCATCTCCATGGATCAGGATTGCCATGGCTTTTACAGGATCATATTTTGCATATCCAGGTTGATTGCGTTCATCTTGCGCAGCTCGTGTAAAGCCCTCTACCACTGCGCCGGCGAACTCAAGGTGACTTGGATTATTGGCTAAAGTCAATCTTGCATTGGCGGTACTTTCCGATTTGATTTTACGGTCAATTCCAAGGTGGTACTTTACATCCCCTGTCCAGCCAAAATTAATTCCGATTGAACCCTCTGAAGGAACTAATTCCTTATTTGGTGCATGCTGGAACTCCGCAAAAATCATTTCATAAGGCTTGCCCAGAACATGGGCAAGTACACTGAGCCTTCCCCTGTGCGCCATTCCGATATTAATTGTTTCGACTCCATGATTGACAGCTCCGGCTATAACTTCGTCCATCAGTGGCACCATTGCATCGAGACCTTCAATCGAGAAACGCTTCTGCCCAACGAATGTCCTATGCAGGTATTTCTCAAAGTTTTCCACTTCTGCAAGCCGCTCATATAAGCCTATCTTCCGCTCTGCTTCTACTTTAGGAATCAATTCTCCTGATTCTACTTTATTTCTTAGCCATTCTTTTTCATTCTCTTGATTCACATGCTCAAATTCGTAGGCAATCGTATTAGAATATACCTTTTTCAGATACTCAAAAGCTTCTTTACCATTTTCTACAGAAGAAGGAGCGCTTGGGCATATTAAATCCACAGGGATGCTGTTTAGGTCATCATAAGTCAGTCCCCACTTTTCCAAGCTCTCAATTCGCTCATCTGGCCTTCCGAATTGTAATGGATATATATTTGCAGATAAATGCCCATTCGAACGTATATAATCTGCATATCTTAACGCTGCCGCGATTTTGCCAGGATTACCTGAAGTATGTGCTGCTTGCAGCTTCTGATCAGTTCCAGGTTGATCAATTGACTTTCTTTTATCAGAGTGCAGCACAAAGTATTCCCTGATATCCGGGTCTACTGCTTCTGGGTTCTGCAAAAACAATTCATATAATTCTTCTACGTACCCCTGGTTAGCTCCGTGAAATCCCGGCCATTCCATTCGTTTTTCCGTAATTGGCTTCTTCACCGTATAACCCCCTTGCATAGCTAAAAGTTTGCTAATTATTTGTTACCCTGTCGTACCCTTTTTTAACGGCTTATTCAAAGAATAATAATATAATTCAGATTACAAACGTTTACAATAATATTTTAACATGATATTTTCTTTTAACCAAAGGTTTTGACTGTCTTAATAGTGTTAATTACCTTGCTTACTTTTATTATTTCGAAAAAATGAAGGCATAAAAAAAAACCGGAATAACCGGTTGTAGTTTTTAGGTATATCATAGATTCATCATTGTCACAAACATATTTTTAGGGGCAAATAGGTTATTCCTCTTTTCAATCTGATTCGCTTCAATCATTTCGCTGTGTTCAACTGGTAAATCGGTGTGTCCGCATGTAATGGACTTTTGGAACCGGGTACCTGCATTGAAAATATCGACTCCATCATTATTGGTGAATCCGACATTTTCTTCATGCAGAGAGAAACGATGATGACAAGTTTTTTTTGATTCGCTCATAATTCATCCTCCTATAATTAGTTCCTTAAGTAATTATATGTTGAATAGTCCGAATATTCAGTGATAAAAATCATAAAAGAAAAGGAAAGCAATTAGAATTGCCCTCCTTTCTTATTTACCATTACATCAAATTCTTAAACCACTGTTGAGTCAAGGAATTTATTTCTAATTTCTTTTTCCAGCTGAACCAATACATCAGAATCATCGGCATCAATCTCAATAAAAGGGCCAGTATATTCTAAAAGGGCATGTCCATAACGGGGGTCATAATAATGAACTAACAATATCTCAATCAATAAATGATAATTCTTTTCTTTCAAAGCGACTTGAAGTGAAGCTGCTGCGTCCTGCGGCAGCCTTTTAAGAAGCTTTGTAACCTTTTCATGTACCTCTTCTTCAAACCAGCTCTCTTCTTTAAAAGGAGATACATACTCATCGTATATTCGTTGAACCCTTTTTGAAACTGAACTATTCACAAGAAAATGTATACCGTCCGCCTTTTTCTCAAGAATCTCTTCAGGCTGCGCCGCCCTTCCAATCCTTTTGCTTTCAGCCTCAATGATAAAATATGAAGAGCCTTCAATTTCCTTCAGCCGGTCAAATAGCAGAGCATCAAAGGTTTTTTGATTATGGGCTTCTCCCTTGCCAATCATTCCAAAAATCGATCCTCTATGATTTGCCATTTGTTCAAGATCGACTACTGGGTAGCCTTTTTCCTGAAGAGCTTTTAAAAGATCTGTCTTTCCTGTCCCGGTCATTCCATGCAATACAACAGCTCGCTGAGGCAGCAACTTGGGAATTTTTTCGAGAATATATTCCCTGTATGCGCGGTAACCGCCTTCAAGTCTATAAGAAGGTACACCCGCAAACTCGAGGAATGATGCAACAGATTTGCTTCTCATTCCACCTCTCCAGCAATGTATAACAGGTTCAGAACCGGTCTTCTTCATTTCTTTAATTTCACCCAGAAGACCTGGCAGCTTGGGAGAAACGACTTCCATTGCTCGCCACTTAGCCGCCTCCTCTCCTGATTGTTTGTATAATATGCCGATTTCCTGTCTTTCCTCATCTGTAAACAGCGGGATATTTACTGATCCCGGTATCGCAGAATCGCGATGCTCTATCGGCGCTCTGACATCCACAGGTATATATTTTTTTGAACTGATTAATTCTTGTACAGATATGTCTTTCATTTTTCCAATTGACCTCCGTGGTCGCTATAGTGAAAATGCTTAAAAATTTTAATTTGGCTCTTTACGTTATGTCGTTCTGGGCAAATTTACAAAAAACAATCATTTCAAAAACATCCTCTAACTTTTAAAAGGAAGCATTCATCTTTTTTAATGGCTATTTCTGAGAAATGGTTGTTAAAATCCTAAAAACGTGATAAAAGCCATTTTGCAGGCTGCAAAAAGTTGGCAAGCTCTTTTCTCTTAATAGTGAAGAAACTTGGGTAATTCCATCCTATTTTGTAGTCATTAGCAACAAAGTTTGAGAAAAGAGCCTTTTTAATAAGCTCCATCGTATCATATTTTTGACGAGAAAAAAACCGCAGTGCGTCTGCGGTCAACACGAAAATTGAATACCTACCAGCTTGCTGATGGCCTTGCAGAATTCAGCCCACTCTTCCGGATAGGATTCAAGACCTCTGCTTTCGTATGTCTTTCCTTTTGTTTTTAGCGTAACGGACCAGCTTGTACCATCCACGATAATTCCTTCTGTTTGGTAATCATCCTGCCAGTCCCACAACCTTAGTGAATAAAGTTGGTTTTTGAGTTCTTCTACATTGCCATAGGTACCAGCCTTTAGAGAACCCGTGGCTTTCGCGTCGAGATGCCACTCAAAATATGTGAAAGTATTTCTTTTAAAATCTATTCGCACTCGCATTTCAGGACCTGGATAACCATGCAGCACGACTGTAAGCAGCAAAGCTTCTTTGTCCGGCCTTATTGATACAGTTTCATCATTTATTATAAACAATTCAGTATTGCTGGTTATTAAAGTTTTAATATATCCAGGTTCAAAAATGATTTGTGATTGAGATTCACAAGTTTGGCCAGGTATTTGCTCACTCATTTCCTCGCAGATGGCTGGAATCGTTACGTTTCCCCTCTTTTCAAGGATTGCGAGAATCGCCTCGTATATTTTCATTTTGGTCAACTTCCTTTTATAAAGCTAATTACTTCGCCAATTTTTTCACACTTTATTTACATAAAGTATATAAAATAGAAACTGGTGTGTACTGTAACAAATCGCACGTTTTTCTAAGAAATAATGCTGACAAAAACCGACAAGCTTTTTACCGGAAATAAAGTCAGTGTAGGATTTTGTCTGATTATGCGCTTTCCCAAGAAATAATTTTCGGAATAGACAGAAAATATTTCAACAAATTATCGTTGCTTAACTGCTGCTTTCCGCAAACATATTTTTAAGCAAGACTGTAATTACTTTAATTCTGCATAAAAAATAAGCTTAAAGGATAGCGGTTATTGTTTAAGAAGGTGAGAATACTGGTATAAAAGAGAAAGAAATTGTTCAGGAGTGAGATAAAAATGATAGAATCGTTGGCGAAGCAGTTCGAGAAGCCCAGAGGGATTCTTGGAAAACTAGCAGGTACGATCATGTATTTTGAAAACCGAAAAATCAATCAGTGGAGCATTAAAAAACTTCATGTTCAAAAAAACGACCGAATACTTGAGATTGGTTACGGACCGGGATACGGCATCAAAACTTTGATGTCCAATTATAAGTCTATTTTAGTGGATGGAATAGACTTATCCGATAAGATGATGAATGAAGCAGCCAGGAGGAACAAGAATTGGATTGAAACAGGAAAAGTGCAGCTGACTACCGGTAATGTTGCTGAGTTCCACCCCGATCATTGCTATAACAAAATAATATCGGTTAATAACTACCCCTTGTGGGACAAACCATTGATGTCATTGGAAGGTTTATATAAATTACTCGAAAATGACGGAAGGATAGTCCTTACAGTCCAGCCGAGAGAAGAAGGAGCTGACGACGATACGGCGAAACAGCTAGGTATACAAATGAAAGAGGATTTACTTAGAGCTGGTTTTAGAAATCCTGAAGTTTCATTCCTGAAGGTGAGACCGGTACTGACAGTATGCGTAACCGCCGAAAAAAAGTAACCGCTGCTTAAATAAGCAAGCAGCGGCATTTTAATTTTTCTATAAAGTTATAGGTGAACAAACACTTATACCGTTTCGCTGCTGTGGTATGAATTCAAAATCACCAGCGGAAAATTAAACATTTACTTTTTCGGCGGATTTGATGAGATTCTTGATTTCTTCTAACTTATTCTGTTCGAATAAATCAATTATCTTACTGCCGACAATCACACCATCACAGTGTTTGCAAACTTCCTCGACTTGAGCTTCGGTTGAAACACCAAAACCAGCTAGAACTGGGACCGAGCTTGCACTTTTTACAGAGTTCAAAAATTCAGCAAGATCTTCACTGAACTTATTTCTTGTCCCGGTAATTCCTGTCACTGTAACTGCATAGATGAAACCTGTTGCCCTCTCTGCAATCTCTTTTATCCTTTCCTTTGGCGTGGTAAGAGTGACGAGTCTGATTAATGATAATCCTGCCTGTTCAAATGAGCCAAGGACCAATTCTTCTTCCTCAATTGGAAGATCTGGGATAATACATCCGGACACCCCGGCATTGGCTGCGTCATGGGAGAACGCATCAATACCATATGCGACCAGCGGGTTCAAATAAGTCATTAATATCACAGGAATTGATACTTCATTCTTATAGGATTCTAAATTCTGAAGCACCTTTTTAACTGTAATTCCCCGGGCAAGCGCCCGTATTCCGGCTTTTTGAATTGTTGGTCCATCGGCAACAGGATCTGAAAATGGAATACCGATTTCAATCGCATCTGCTCCGCACTCCTGCAGGAAGAGCAGCTTCTCTTTCAGGCTCTCTAATCCCCCATCTCCAGCCATTATATATGGTACAAATGCTTTTTTACTTTTTTCAGTCAAGGCTTTCTCGATTCTATCCATCATTCTAGTCCTCCCATGCGATCTTTGATTGTCTGTACGTCTTTGTCGCCACGGCCAGATAAGCAGACAACGATACTCTCTTCCTTACTCATTCCTGCTGCAAGTTTGACTGCGTAGGCTATGGCATGGGCGCTCTCCAAAGCTGGAATAATTCCTTCTAGCTTTGACAGTAGCTGGAATGCTTCCAGAGCTTCATCATCAGTAACTGATTCATATTTGACTCTGTTGATATCGTGCAGGTGGCTATGCTCCGGGCCTATTCCCGGGTAGTCAAGTCCCGCTGAAATTGAGTGGGCTTCCTGGATTTGGCCATCTTCATCCTGTAGCAGATACATCATTGCACCATGCAGAACCCCCGGCTTCCCTTTTGACAGCGACGCAGCATGTTTTTCGGTGGTCAGACCCAAGCCAGCTGCTTCAACACCATAAATCGAAACACTCTCATCTTCAATGAATGGATAAAATAAACCAATTGAGTTGCTGCCTCCTCCAATACAGGCAACTAGGGCATCAGGAAGCTTCCCTTCTTTATCAAAAAATTGGCTTTTCGTTTCCTTGCCAATCACACTTTGAAAATCCCGTACCATTTTCGGGAACGGGTGAGGTCCCATTACGGATCCTAGAATATAATGGGTATCCCTCACATTCGTCACCCAGTATCTGAGTGCTTCATTGACCGCGTCTTTCAGCGTTCCGCTGCCAGCATCGACACTGACAACTTTTGCGCCAAGAAGCTCCATTCTGAATACATTTAGCTGTTGGCGCCTGATATCCTCTTTACCCATAAAGATCACACATTCAAGATTCAGCAAGGCACAGACTGTTGCGGTGGCAACTCCATGCTGCCCAGCCCCCGTTTCTGCTACAATCTTCCTTTTTCCCATCCTCACAGCCAGCAATGCTTGGCCGACAGTATTATTAATTTTATGGGCTCCCGTATGATTAAGGTCCTCTCGCTTAAGGTATATCTTAGCTCCGCCAGCATGCTCGGTAAGATTTTCCGCCAGGTATAATGGAGTTTCTCTCCCAACATAATCCTTCATAAGCTTTTGCAGCTCAACATGGAATTCCTCATCTGCCAATGCTCTGTTGTACTCTTTCTCTAATTCCAGGACAGCTTGCATAAGTGTCTCGGGAACAAACCTTCCCCCGTAATTTCCGAAATGCCCCTTTTCATCCGGTAAATTATAAGTACTTGTAGTCATCTAAATTTCCTCCCCTGCAGTCTTTGCATTTTTTATAAAATGTTTTATTTTTATGAAATCCTTTTCTCCATTTGTTTCTACCCCGCTGCTCACATCCACCATAAACGGGTTGACCTTGGAAATCGCCAGTTTGACGTTTTCAGGATTGAGCCCTCCTGCCAATATCTTATTTTTATTTGACTGGTCAAGAAACCTTGC
This sequence comes from Mesobacillus jeotgali, assembly GCF_900166585.1. Taxonomy (NCBI): domain Bacteria; kingdom Bacillati; phylum Bacillota; class Bacilli; order Caryophanales; family Bacillaceae; genus Mesobacillus; species Mesobacillus jeotgali. Next base: position 1,655,522 of record NZ_FVZC01000009.1, read on the forward strand.
TAAATCCCAATCAAAACTTGATCCATTTCCTCCTCGATATTTTCCTGGGGGACTATCAAGGAGCATATAGTCAGCATTTAAACCCTCAATTTCTTTAAGATCTTCCTGTGACTTAACGGAAACAGATTTTATTAAAGGCAGACCGATTGATCGAAAATCTGCGAGAAGTTCTTCACCGTGAAGCTGGATATGAGTCAGTCCTGCAGTCTCGGCGATTTCCTTGATTTTGGCAGGATCCTCATTTACAAATACTCCCACCTTCCAGATGTCTTCAGGCAAGGCTTCGATTATTTCTTTTGCTTCTAAAACTTTTATTTTTCTTTTGCTGTCCGCAAATACGAAACCAAGCGCATCCGCCCCGCATTTAAATGCGTGCTTTGCTGCTTCAATGGTTTTAATTCCGCAAATCTTAACTTTCATGATCATCCCTCACCATAGGAACAGTGAAATCTGCAAATGTTCCCATCATATCAAAGGAGGTCATGAATGTTTCCCCAATGAGCACCCCATTTGCTCCAGCTGCTGCTGCACGCTCTATATCAGCCCTGGTTTTCATTCCACTTTCACTGATCATTAATGCGCCTGATTTCTTGACAAGCGGGCCAAGCTTTTCAGTGTTTTCGATATTGACCTCGAAAGATTTTAAATCCCGATTATTGATGCCAATTAACGAAGCATTTATTTTCAGAGCTTTTTCTAAATCCATTTCATCATGAATTTCTATTAAACACTCCAGCCCTTTTTGAGAAGCATATTCGTAAAGCTCTGCTAATTTGTCCTGCTGCAATGCTGAGGCAATCAGCAAAATAACATCTGCGCCGGCCGAATGAGCCATGTCAATTTGTATTTCATCGACGATAAAATCCTTGCAGAGAATCGGAATGTCAACTGCTTCTCTGACTTTTTTCAAATCATTGAAGGAACCCTTAAAACCTTTTTCATCCGTTAAAACAGATATAGCCGATGCCCCTGACCTGGCGTAAAGCTTCGCTTGCTGAACAGGGTCGAGGGAGAGATTAATGTCTCCTTTTGAAGGTGAAGCTCGCTTGAATTCAGAAATGATGGCCACATTATTTGCCTCTTTTAGTGTCTTGATTAATGAACGAGGGTTCAATCCCCCTCCAAGTTTATTCACTCCCGCTTTCTTCATCTCTTCTACTTCTATTCTTTTTCTTTCAATAATGGAATCAAGTATTGTCGTCATATTAGCCTACCGCCTTTTGGTTTCGATTGCTGATTTTAATCAGGTTCTCCAGTTTATCCTGTGCCTTGCCTGAATCGATGCTTTCTGCTGCCAGAGATACTCCCTCCCGAATGGATTCAGCTTTGCCTGCCGTGTAAATACCAATACCGGCATTAAGCAGCACTGTATCCCGGTGAGCACCTTTTTTCCCTTTAAGTACCTGAAGCAATATTGCTGCGTTATCTTGGGCATCCCCACCTCGGATGCTGCTGTTTTCGTATATTGGCAAGTTCACTTCTTCCGGATTAAGTTTGATGGTCTTGATTTCTCCATGAGAAACAATGACCATTTCGTTTTGTCCTGCAAGGGATGCTTCGTCCATTCCCCCTGCACCATTAATGACAATTGCCCGCTTCCTGTTCAGGTTTGCCAGCACATGGGCAAATTTTTCAAGCATATCCCTTCGGTAAATGCCAAGCAGCTGATAGTCCAGCTGTACTGGATTTGTCAGGGGACCAATTAAATTAAAGATTGTTGGAATTTTCAGGTCCCTTCTTACCTTCATAATTTGTTTGAGCTTTGGATGTACATGAGGTGCAAAAAGAAACGCAATCCCGTTCTGTTCAAGGATTTCTTCTGTGGCTTCTGGAGAGAAATCAAGGCTCACTCCAAGTGCCTCCAAAACATCTGCACTTCCAGTCTTACTCGATACACTCCTGTTTCCGTGCTTAGCTACTGTAATTCCGGCTCCGGCTATAACAAATGCCGAAGTTGTGCTGATGTTAAAACTTTTTGATCCATCTCCACCAGTGCCGCAATTATCAAGAACATTCGGTATATTTTTTGTAAAATTAAGTGCATGCTTTCTGATTGCTTTTACCAGGCCAGATACTTCCTCTGCTGTTTCTCCTTTTGACTTGAGTCCTGTCAAAAATGATGCGATTTCAGCGTCAGTTGTGTCCATGGTGAAAATTTCCTGGACAGCTTCTTCCATTTCAGTTTCTAGCAATGATTTTCCTTCAACCAATTTTTCAAGATAAAATTTCATATGTCTTTGTCTCCTTTCTGATTTCAGCGAGAAAATTCGTTAAAATTTGCTTTCCACTTTTCGTGCCAATAGATTCAGGATGAAACTGAAGACCGTACAAAGGGTAATGTTTATGCTTGATCCCCATTATTTCCCGGTCATCAGCAGCTAGTGCCAGCACCTCAAAATCTTTGTTCAGTGTCACTGGGTCGATCACCAGCGAATGATATCTCATTACTTCAGGCTCAGCCTCAAGATTCTTCATAAGAGATGTACCTGTGTGGTGAAGTTTTGACTCTTTGCCATGCCTTATTTTTTTTGCCTTGATAATCGAACTGCCAAATGCATAGGCGATTGCCTGATGTCCGAGACATATTCCCAGGATCGGGATAGTTGGTGCAAATTTTCTTACCGTTTCAACACAAACACCAGCATTTTCTGGCCTTCCTGGACCCGGTGATAGGACGATTGCTTCCGGGTCCATTCTCAAGATGTCCAGAATCGTTATTTTATCGTTCCGGACAGTTTTCACTTCTGCCCCAAGCTCTCTCAGGTATTGATAAAGGTTATAGGTAAACGAATCATAATTATCGATCAGTAGAATCATTGGCAGCCTCCATCAGTGCTTTCAATTTATGGTTTGTTTCATCAAACTCTTTTGCTGGATCAGAATCATATACAATTCCAGCTCCTGCTTGAAGATAACCTTTGCCATCTTTCACTACAAGGGTTCTGATGGCAAGCGCAAAATCCATGCTTCCGCAAGCGGAGAAGTAGCCTACAGCTCCTGAATATACTCCTCGTTTTTCGGCTTCGAGTTCATTGATAATTTGCATCGCCCGAATTTTCGGTGCCCCTGATACTGTTCCTGCAGGAATGCAGGCCGACAGTCCATCAATAGGGTGAGCATCTGGCAGCAGTCTCCCGCTCACTTCAGATACAAGATGCATAACAAACTGATATCTTTCAACAGCCAAAAATTTATCAACATTAATACTGCCGATTTCACAAATCTTTCCTAAATCATTCCTGGACAGATCGACGAGCATTTTATGTTCGGCTAATTCTTTTTCATCCTGGACTAATTCCATTTCCAGCTTGATGTCTTCTTCAGTTGTACTTCCTCTGGGCCGGGTACCTGCGATTGGGTTGGTAATCATCGTGCCCTCCCGGTATTTCACAAGGCTTTCCGGTGACGTACCGGCAACAACATAGTCTTCAAAGTCAATGAAGTACATATAGGGGGAGGGATTATCTACTCTCAACTTGCGATAGAAAGAAAAAGGATCTCCTTTGGCATCTGCTGAAAGCCTTCTTGATAGCACTACCTGAAAAATTTCTCCCTCTTCAATGAGGTTCTTTGCTTTTTTAACCGACTCTTCAAACTCCATCCTGTTTTGTGAAGATTTGTAATCTGTTAATGAAAATCTGCTTGTAACCTGTTTTTTGTCAGTCGAATCGAGTTCACTTCGACGTTGTTTTATTTTTTTCAATAGCTCCTCATTGCTGTATCCTGGAATTGGAATTCCTATGAGGCTGATCTTTTGTTTTAGATGATCAAAAACGATGACTTCATTGAAGAACATTAAATGTGCTTCTGGCATATCCATGGGATCTTCTTTAAGCGTCCCAATTTCTTCAAAGTCGCGAATGAAATCATAGCTTACAAAACCGACTCCGCCCCCTATAAATGGAACTTCAGACTCTGCATTAACCTTAGGAAGCAATTCTTTCAGTGCTTGTGAAAAAGACTCATGAATCCTCTCTTTTGCCCCTTCCGTTACCAGGTAGGTCTTGCCCTCATCATTTAACAGTTCAAATACTGGATTACAGCCAATAAATGAAAAACGGCCAGAGTCATTATGTTTGTGGGAACTTTCCAAAAGGAACTTTTTCTTTCCGGAAATCCTTTGATATACAGAGATTGGGGTTAAGGTATCTCCTTCAATTTCCTCAATATACAAGTTTGATGCTTTCACTTCCATGAGAATCCTCCTTTGAAATAAAAAAAGTCCCCTATACACGCACATAGAAATTGTGCTGTATAGAGGACGATGTACGATTTGACCGCGGTGCCACCTCTTTTTGGAACTGCAAGAGCTCCCTCTCTTCAGGTACAGGAAAATGCATTCGATATACCCTATCCTTTTAACGGTGGAAACCGGGCTGCCATACTATCATTCAGGCTGCCTCTCACAAGGCCATTCAACAGGTATTTCCGTACCGGCTCACACCATCCCGGCTCTCTGTAACGGAAATTCTCCTGCCTACTCTTCTTGCTCATCGAGTTTACATAATAAAATTATTGTTCTTTCGCAGACAAATAAAAAAGGGCCCTCTCCTTATATAAAATAAGGACGAGAGACCCGTGGTGCCACCTTAATTAGCTGTAAAACAGCTCACTTAGAAGCATCAAGCCTGAATTGCTTAATGCCTGCCTTTTGTAACGATAAGGCCTTTTCGCCAAAGCCTACTGCCTAAGGGGTTCGGTTTGGAAGCTCGGAAGTCCATTCGCTGAACAGCTACACTGATTCTCACCAAACATCAGCTCTCTGAAGTACCCGTTTCAGTTACTACTCTTCGTCAACACTCTGCGTTATATTGTTTTTAATATTAAGCGGTTTATAATTAATTGTCAATGAGAAATGTGAAAAAATTTTAACTTTTCTGCATTAAAAGTTTTTTAAGCTCTTTTTTCCAGGCACCTGCCAAGGCTTCAATTCCTATAAGTGTTTCAATTGCATCAAAGTCATCTTTACGGTGAAAGAAGGTCTGATTCGCCTGCAAAATTGAAAAGTGTTCTTGTTTCCGTTCCAGTAAGGTAATATTGGAATCTTCATAAACCATTCCTTCCTCGAGAACCCGGAAGAAATAGCCGGTAAAGCCTGTCTGGACAACCCTTTTTAATAATGGATCAATATCATTGTTCTTAGAGATCTTGGAGCATGGGATTCTCCCCTGTGACACCTGTATAGTCGCTTCTCCCAGCCGGAAAATATCTCCTATGTATACATCAGTTTCTTTCATCCCAGTGACAGATATATTTTCCCCAAATGTTGGGGGTTCAATATTTTTATTGAATTCTGCTGACCATTGTTGATAGTGCTCTATTGGGTAAAAACAAACCGCTCTGTCTGGACCCCCATGATACTCAGTTGCAGCTACGCCATCACCATCAAAGGAATCCTTTTTCAGAAAGGCATGTTTGACACCTTTTTTGCCGATAGCTGATTGCTCCTTTTTTCCCTTCCATGTCTTATACTCAGGCTTTCCTACATTCAAATACAGGATTTGGGCCATGGTTAACCACCCTTCAGGACTTTTCCACCTATTTTATCCTTTTACAGTAAAAAATGCCAGACTGTTTTATTGCTTTTAATTCGTAATCACCTTTAGACAAGAGTAAACCTTTACCATAAAAAGACACCTTTATTTTCAGTCTATAAAGACCACACTAAAAATAGTTTGAAAAAAAGGCAGGTTTCGAAGATGAATTATATTGAGAACTTGTTCCCCAAATCCGGGAGTCTTCCGGGAAAGAAAGAAAAGGATACGAAAAAGGATGATGTCAATAATCAGAAATGGGCAATTGTTTCGATCGCATCCATTCCGCTCGTTATGACTCTTGGCAATTCAATGCTAATTCCCGTTTTGCCTGTCATGGAAAAGAAAATGGGCATTACTGCCTTCCAATCAAGCTTAATCATAACAGTTTATTCAATAGTTGCGATATTTCTCATCCCGCTTGCCGGATATTTGTCGGATCATATCGGTCGAAAAAAAGTCATTATACCCAGCCTGATCATAACAGGAATTGGCGGTATCATATCGGGATGGGCCTCATGGCAAATGAACGATGGATACTGGATCGTCTTAATCGGAAGAGCCCTCCAGGGTGTCGGGGCAGCAGGAGCATTCCCTATTGTACTGCCATTGGTAGGAGACATGTTCAAAAACGATGATGAAGTTAGCGGGGCGCTCGGAGAAATTGAAACAGCAAACACTCTCGGGAAGGTTCTTAGCCCGGTTTTAGGCTCGTTCCTGGCGGGATTTATCTGGTTTATTCCGTTTTTTTCGATACCGGTGTTCTGCGCAATATCAATCATAATGATGATTTTTCTTGTGAAAAGTCCGAAAAAGAAGGAAAAACCTTTACCTTTCAAGGATTTTATCAAGAAAATAAAATTGATTTTCACTGAGAATGGGCGTTGGCTGTATGCCATCTTTTTTATTGGAACAATAGTGATGTTTGTACTCTTTGGAGTTTTGTTTTACCTCTCAGACATACTTGAGAACAAGTACGGAATTAAGGATATGAAGAAAGGGCTTTTGCTGGCTCTGCCATTAGGAGCGCTATGCCTTTCATCATTTATAACAGGCAAAATAATCAAAAAGAATATGGTGCTGATGAAGTGGATTACATTCACCAGTTTACTGCTGCTAGGAGTCGCAGTAGCTCTGCTTAGTTTTTCTAAAGAGCTGTGGTTCCTTATCATGATGTTCCTGGTTGCAGGTATTGGAATTGGGGCCAGCCTTCCTCCGCTCGATGCGCTAATCACAGAGAGTATCGAGAAAGAAGAACGAGGCACCATTACATCGATTTATAGTTCCATGAGATTTATTGGTGTAGCAGCCGGACCTCCAGTGATTGCCCTTTTGATGAAAAATTCGAACAAACTCATCTTCATCATTCTCACAGCGCTCAGCATTGCAGCAGCACTTGCAACCTTTATGGCCATTAAACCGGATAAAAAAGGATAATAAAAAACGCATTGATCATGACAATGCGTTTTTTATGACATAGGAAGATGTTTTTGTAAAAAGCCGATTATTTCCTCGTTAAACTCCTGCCACTTTTTAACAGGAACCTGGTGGGAAACATTTTTTATAATCGCGGTTTCAAACCTTTCAAGTTCTCTCTCATAGGTTCGTAAATGCTGGTTGATAAAATCTCTTGACCCATAAATAAGCAACAAAGGAACCGACAGTCCTTTTAATCTTCCGACACAAGAATAATTCAAAGACTCGTGGTAAAAATGAAACCAAGTATTCAGGTCCGTTTTTAACATATGTTCAATGAGTTCCGTCCTATATTCTATCTCGAATGTATGTGCAGTAGCTATCACTTTAGCCAGTGTTGGCGGGGATTTTTTGACAAAATACATCCCGAGCAAATGTTCATACTTCAACGCTGGCGAAATTACTTCGGCAAAGCCTCCTGATAAGATCAGGGCTTGAGTCCGTTCCGGATAAGCCAGTGCGAATTCCTGGGCAATACTGCCCCCTGAAGAGTAACCCAACAAGGTTGCTTTTTCAATTCCGATAGAATCTGCTAGCTTCAAAACTTCTTCTGCATATTTTTGAATTGTGACTTTTTCCAGTACGGCTGTAGATTCTCCGTGACCACTCAGGTCAGGGAGTATCAATTTGAATTGGCGGGCTAATGGTTTCTGAAAACAAAAAACTTTCCTGCCCATGCCTGGTGGATGCAGAAAGATAATTGGGGCTCCATGCCCTGCTTCTTCGTAATAGAGATCGCCATATTCCAATTTGCATACTGGCATTACCCAATCCACTCCTTTTGCACAGTTTAAGACAACTTTAATAGTATAGCCAAGAGACTAAACAACTCATTCATTAAATACCTTATAACCGTGACATTGCCAGTCTTGTATGATATCCTTGTATTGTAAAAATGAATAAAAAGGCTGCCGGTGTTTGCCCACCAACAGCCAATGCAATAGCCGTTCCCATTGAGGATCGGACATAAAACCGCTGGACCTCTCACTCAAATTCGGTTAAGGGAGGTCTATTTTTTTTGACTGAAAGTCAGCACTGCGAGGATGAGGCTGGCAAAAGAAAACATAGCCATAAAGGTCTCGAATACTGTCAAAAGCATCACCCCCTTCCTCCGGGGATACCCGACCATCTAGAAGATCTGGCTATTGCTTCTCAAGTATAACATACCCTCGTCCAAAACGAGAACGCATGTTCTGATTTTTACCAAAATTAGGGCTAAGATACTAGATGATATTGGATATTATCTAGTATCCAGCCGTATTAATCCACCTTCAGCCTGGGTTTCCCAGGATCACAGTCAGGCTTCTGCAATGCCGCTGCTTCCGCAACCTTTGATAAATAGTAACACTCTTCCCTGAACATATGGTCAGCCATAAGCGGGGCAAAGGTGCCTAATGCCTGTTCAGTCAACTTAAGCTCCTTCAACTCATCAAGGAACCCCATGAACAACTTTATTTCCAATGAAACTTCTTGATTCATCCTTTCCAATGCAGGGAAAGTTGCTAAATTGGCACGCAGGTAACCAGTCATCTCGACAGCTTTCAAGTAGAAATCTTCAAAATGCTTCACGTATTGACCGCTTTTAGCCTTCAATCGTTTTTCGACCTGGTCCAGATTGCTTTTAATAATACCAGCATGGCCCGCTGCATCAAGCAGCCAGAGGGTATGGTGGTGCAGTTCATGAAATACTGGCGGGACCTCTCCCCTTTTCAGGTATTCAAGTACCCGGAGATATTCTTCCACTTCGTTAACCATGTGATTGACAAAGGTCGGGCCCAAATGGTTCTTTACTTTTCCCAACAGCATTTTTTCCATGAGCGCTAATTTAAACTGCCTCAGTTTCTTCGCTTCTTCTTCGGCCCTCATGCTAAGATGAATCAAGTCAACTGTATCTACTCTTTGCAGCAGTTTGTCAAAAGTATTTATGAAATATTTCGCCGTATCGATTTCCTCCTGCTCGACAGGTGCGAGCCCCTCATGCAGGAATCTACCATGATCCCCCAGGACCTGAAGCCAAAACCGGTGTTCATATGCAGCAGCTCTATTAAAATCCTTCGACATTCCACTTCCCTCCTCACTAATTAGGTTCATAAAAGCATATCTGCGATTCAGAGAAAATATTCATACGAAAAGAATGGGATTTACTCTTAAAAATCAGGCGAAAATAAAAACCACCCGTGAGAACGGGTGGTTTTCTCTGCGGCTGAAAGCCTTTGTTACTGACCAGACCCTAAAGGGCTACTGAAAGGTTCGCCAATTGTACTACTTCTACTGGCCAGACCTCAAAGGCCTTCTCCCCTTTTAACTTCTTTTCTTTTTCTTCACTTCTTCTCCTGTGAATGGATCAATGTACTCCATCATCGTTAACTGCTCTGCGACTATATCATCCTGTATTTGATTTCGAATGTATTCTTCTATTACCTTTTTATTTCTACCTACTGTATCGACATAATATCCTGTACACCAGAATTTACGGTTTCCATATCTGTATTTCAGGTTTGCGTGACGATCAAATATCATTAAACTGCTTTTCCCTTTTAAGTAACCGACAAAAGAGGACACACTTATTTTGGGCGGTATACTCACTAACATATGTACGTGGTCCTTACAGGCGGTTGCTTCAATTATTTCTACACCTTTTCTTTCACATAATGTACGCAGTATTTCCCCAATATCTTTTTTGATTTTCCCATAAATGATTTGTCTCCTATACTTTGGGGCGAATACGATGTGATACTTACAATTCCAGGTAGTGTGTGCTAAACTGTTATTGTCTTTAGACATGGGACTTCCTCCGTGCTGATATTTTTGGTTGGCGAACCAAAAAATATTTTAGCACCGTGGGGAAGTTTTTTTAATACCACGCTGAAAGCTTTTTGGAACCCCAGGCATAGCCCGGGGTTTTCATTTCCACAAAAAATAGGCCCGCAGATTCAGATCTGCAGGCCTTCCTATTATTTCGCTACCGGCTTTTTCAATAATCCAAGCAGGATTGCTGTTACAGCTGAACCAATCAAAATGGAAGCAAGATATAACAGCCATCCTCCATCAACAAGCGGTACCACGAACAGTCCGCCGTGTGGAGCTCTAAGTCCGATGTTAAACATCATTGATAGTCCACCTGCTACTGCTGCTCCAGCCATTGCGGATGGAATCACACGCAGCGGATCGGCGGCAGCAAATGGAATGGCTCCTTCAGTGATAAAGGAAAGTCCCATGATATAATTCGCTTTTCCGGCATCCTGATCTTCTTTAGAAAATTTATTCTTGAAGAATGTAGTTGCCAGTGCAATTCCCAGCGGAGGAACCATCCCAGCGGCCATTATGGCTGCCATTGGTTCAAATACACCATTAGCCAGCAAGCCCGTGCCGAAAACATAGGCTGCTTTGTTCACTGGACCGCCCATGTCAAATGCCATCATTAGACCAAGGACAATTCCGAGTAATACAGCATTTCCTGTTCCTAATCCGGACAACCAGTCTGTAATTGCCTGATTTAAGGCACCAACCGGTTTATTTACAAGGAATAACATGATAAATCCTGTTAAAGCAATACCAAACAAAGGATATAAAAGAATCGTTTTAATCCCTTCTAGAGAAGCTGGCAGCCCGGCAAATAATTTTTTCAATCCCAAAACCAGATAACCAGCAAGGAAACCAGCGACCAAACCGCCAAGGAATCCACCGCCTCCTGTAGCTGCGAGGACGCCGCCGACCATACCAGGAGCGAATCCAGGTCTGTCAGCAATGCTCAGGGCAATGAAACCTGCAAGAATCGGTACCAGCAATCCAAATGCGCCGGCTCCTCCGCCGATGTCCATCAGTGCCTTTGCAACTGGGTGATATGAAGGATCCTCTGGATTGAAGGCATTATATCCGAACATGAATGATATGGCGATCAGGATACCGCCTCCGACAACAAATGGAAGCATATTTGAAACACCATTCATCAAGTGCTTATAAATTCCTCCGCGGCTTTCTTTCTTTTCTGCAGGAACATTTCCAGAAGCCTTGTAAAGCGGTGCATCCTTTTTTACTGCCTTTTCAATCAGATCTTTTGGCTTACGGATTCCGTCAGCAACCGGTACATCAATCAATGGCTTCCCAGCGAACCTTACCATATCAACCTTTGTATCGGCAGCGATAATGACACCCTCTGCTCTTTCAATGTCTTCCGGTGTCAAGACATTTTTTGCTCCTCCTGACCCATTTGTTTCTACCTTAATGTCCACACCCATTTCAGCTGCTTTTGCTTTCAGCGAATCAGCTGCCATGTAGGTGTGCGCAATTCCTGTAGGGCATGCAGTAACAGCCACGATGAATTTCTTGTTTTCACCCGATGGCTTCTCTTCTTTTTCTTCCTGGTCATAACTGTTTATAATCTCAATGACCTCATCAGACGTATTTGCAGTCTTTAGTTTTTCACGAGCTTCCGCCTTCATAAAAATGGTTGATAGCCGCGCCAGCGCTTCCAGATGCGTATTATTTGCGCCTTCTGGTGCTGCAATCATGAAAAATAAATGTGCCTTCTGTCCATCAAGGGATTCATAGTCAATACCTGACAGAGAGCGCCCAAAAACGATTGCCGCTTCTTTTACGACTTTAGTTTTTGCGTGAGGTATAGCGATTCCATCCCCAACACCTGTCGTGCTTTGTTTTTCGCGATTTAAAATCGCTTCCCTGAATGCAATTCGATCTGAAATTTTTCCAGCAGTCTCCAGAACACCCACAAGCTCATCAACAGCACCAAGCTTGGATGTAGAATCCATTGATAAAAGTATCGTTTCCCTAGTAAGCAATTCTGTGATTCTCATCATTCTCCCCCTCACTGGTATTCGTGAATATTCACTTCCGGAAGAAGTGTATCTATTTTTTCAGGTGTACATAAACCGATTGAAAATGCTGTTGCGCTGCCTGATGCGACACTGTAACGGAATGCCTCTTTTCGATCACCCGTTTTTAAATAATGTGCCAGAAACCCTGCAACCATAGAATCGCCCGCTCCCACAGAGCTTTTTACTTCTCCTTGCGGAACTGTGGCATTAAAAGCACCGGAATCATTAATATAAACAGCGCCTTTTTCAGCGAGAGATACAATGACGTTTTTTGCTCCTGCCTCCACAAGTTTTTTGCCATAAACAACAGCGTCCTTTACATCTGATATCTCCTTATTGAAAAACTGCCCTAATTCGTGATGGTTTGGTTTTATCAGGAAAGGCTTATATTCCAGGACTGTTTTAAGCAAGTCCCCTTCTGCATCGATGACAACTTCTGCCTCTGTTTCCTTACAGACTTTGACGATATCCTCATAAATGGATTGAGGCATACTCGATGGAATGCTGCCAGCCAGTACCAGATAGTCCCCTTTTCCTAACTGTTGAATCTGTTCCTTCAATAATCCAATAGCAAGAGAGGATATTTCCGGCCCCCTGGCATTAATTTCTGTTTCTCTTTCAGCCTTTAGTTTTATATTGATTCGAGTATCCTGCTGGACTTTAACAAAGCTTGTATAAATGCCTTCCTTGTTGAGGAACTCATCAACATACCTTCCAGTAAAGCCGCCCAAAAACCCGGTTGCTTTGCTTTCCACGCCTAATGAACGAAGTACTCTCGATACATTGATGCCTTTTCCACCGGGCAACTTCGTTTCATTGGATGTTCTGTTCAAAGTTCCAAGGACAATCTCATCTGACTCGACAATATAGTCCACAGATGGATTCAGTGTGAGTGTATAGATCATGGTGTCACAACCTTTATTGAAGTTTTGCTGGTATATAGCCCTTTCGTCTCTTCTTCAAGAATGTTTGTAATAATTGTTGCTTCGTGCAAGTCTGCAATTTTAGCAAATGTTATCTCCGAGAATTTACTGTCATCTGCCAGTACAAATGCTTCACGAGATAAGGAGATTGCTTTCGATTTGATCATTGCTTCTTCCTGGTCTGGCGTAGTGAAGCCAGAATGCGGGTGAATGCCATTGACTCCTAGAAAGCATTTATCAAAACGGTATTGTTCTAGACTAGCCAATGCCCCCCTGCCGATCACGGCATTTGTTTTTGGCTTTGCGTATCCTCCGATGACATAGGTTTCTATATTTTTTTCCATCAGAGCAGGCAAATGCATTAATCCATTTGTAACGACTACGATATCCTTCGCGGGAAGGAATGGTATCATTTCCTTAATTGTTGACCCGGCATCAAGATAGATGCTGTCGCCTTCTTCAACTAAACTTGCTGAATATTGGGCGATTTGTTTTTTTTCATGAAGGTTTTTGGCTGATTTTTCAATCATGCTCGGTTCCTGAAGTTTCCCCTTCAGCCTTGCCGCACCTCCATGTACCCTTTTCAGGAATTTCCCCTCTTCCAGCACAGTCAGGTCGCGGCGGATAGTAGATTCGGAAGCATCCGTTATATCAACAAGCTCTTGTATTTTTACGATTGGTTTTTCTTTGATCATTTGTAAGATGAGCTGGTGGCGCTCGGGAGTTAACATGAGCCATTCCTCCTCAATGCTTCATAGGTATATAATAATGTAATCGATTACAAATATCAATCATTTTCTTTCAAAAACAATCAATAAATAGCACGTTTTGAACATTTATGAATGTTAATGATTGTTTTCAAAAAAATAAACCTCTTTTTGGGAGGTTTATTGATTAGCTATATTAAATTAATGCTTTGATGCCCTGATAGGCAAAATACAGGCCGAAGCCTAATAAGGACAGACCTGACAATATTGATATGGTCCTAAGGCTGCTATAATTCAAAAACCGCCTGAATCCTGTGGTGATCGCGGCTACAAATATATCCCACAAAGCCAGTCCCAGAAAAATCATGCTGCTGTATATCAACAAATCTGCCCGCCCATAATTACTGGCAGTTTTCGCTAATACCGAGCCATAAATTCCGAGCCAGAACAGGATTGATAATGGGCTGCTGATTGACATGATGAATCCTGTGAGGAAGCATTTAAATAACGACTCCTTTCCGCGGCTAAAGGCAAGCTCGATATCACTGGCTTTTACAATGCACTCGATGCCAGAATAGATGAGAACGAAGCCCCCGAAAAGCCAAAGGAATATTTGTATGACTGGCATGTCCAAAAAGTTAACAAGTCCAAGATAGATAAGCAGCATAAAAATGGCATCGGCTATCATTGATCCCGTACCGACAATCCAGGCATGCCAGAAACCATTCTTTATACCCTTGTCCAGTCTGGCAGAATTGACAGGTCCAATAGGTGCAGCAAGGGTTAGACCCAAAAAAACGTAGCTTGCAAGCAAACTGGTACTCAATTTGTCGTCCTCCAACACACAGAAATTTTTAAAATTTTATGTGAAGAGGGATAAAAATAATACAACTTGTACCAGATTACCAAAAAAATTTAAATTGAAATCCTTCATTTTTATGCTATAATTTTTTTATAAACGAACTCGCGGGTGTGGCGGAATCGGCAGACGCGCTAGATTCAGGTTCTAGTGGTGGCAACACCGTGGAGGTTCAAGTCCTCTCATCCGCATACAGAAAAGGTGCCTATATATAAGGGCACTTTTTTTGTGTCTTTAAACGCCTTTTCCGGTTGTTCTTAAATTGAGGTTTTTTGACAGATTCGCTCCTCCCCTTCGAGCCAGTCGAAATTAAGAAGAGTTCTTGACAGCTTTGGCTGTTTCTCCTTGATACCTGTCATAATACCGAAGGATTTTTGACAGCTTTGACTTTTTCTCCTTCAAACCTGTCACAATACCGAAGGATTCTTGACAGCTCTCGCCTCTCATCCCTCTAACCTGTCACAATAACGATGGATTCTTGATTGCTCTCGCCTCTCATCCCTCTAACCTATCACAATAACGATGGATTCTTGACAGCTCTAGTCTCTCATCCCTCTAACCTGTCTTTATAACAAAGGATTCGTGACAGCTCTAGCCTCTCATCCTCAAACCTGTCTTAATAGCTTTGTCATCTCTCCCTTGAGACCTGTCTGGGTTGGGAGGGTTTATCGACTACGCCGCTAGTGGAGCGTTGGAAAATATCCATCTTAATAAAAGGCTCTCTTCTCAAACTTTGTTGCTATTGACAACAAAATAGGATGGAATTACATATGTTTCTTCACAAAACTAAAGCTTAATAAGAGAAAAGAGCTTGCCAACTTAGTACCGACCTACAAAATGGCTTTTATCACGTAAAATCGGATTTAGGATTTTAACAACAATCTTTACGTAAACAGCCTAATAAAAAAACAGCCTGGATATTCATCCAGACTGCCTGCACACCATTAGTTATCCGATTAGATTTTGACTATGATTGTTGACGACTTCAAGCACCTTTGTCGTCTCCTCCATATCACTTTTGCAAATCGGGCAAGCGGGGACAATGCTGCTTTTAAAGTTGTCACGAACCCAGCAATTGCAATCATTAGAAGTACATACCCATATTTTCGTTTCAGCAGTTACGATTTCTTCAGGTGGTTTTCTTCCAAATGCCATTTTCCTCACGCTCCTATGTGTTTAATTACGGTTTTTTCATTTTAAGTTTTATATGCTTATATTTTACCCGGATCAGAAATATCCAGGAACGTGCAAGCACCTGATTACTCAAAATCAAAAAAACCTTATCATCGTTCGATTGATAAAAAAATTCATTTATTATAAAAAGCCGGCAATTGAAACTTTTTATAATAAATGAATGGTCCGAAAGTTGATATCTATTTCATTTTATCACACTTTCTTATTTTTACCAAAAGTGACACATCTGTAGGTCAAGAACAACAATAATTAGTATATTCATTTCCCCGCTTTTTTATTTATACAGTTTTTTTATAAAAAAGGTTGTACAGCTTTACCTGCCTGAATAAAAATAGTACAAGCAAATCACGCTTTGACTATTGGGGGGGTTCTTTAAATTGAATGTTTTCCTGGGTTACATATTCCTTGGGCTATCACTTGCTGCTCCAATCGGCCCTGTCAATGCGGCTCAGATGGATAAAGGTATCAAGAGCGGCTTTATACAGGCATGGCTTCTTGGCCTAGGTGCGTTGACAGCAGATATTATTTATATGCTTGCAGTCTATCTAGGAGTTGTTAGATTTCTTGAAACTCCTTTCATGCAATCCTTTCTCTGGCTTTTTGGATTCTTTGTATTGATGTACACTGGCATTGAAACAATCATAAGTGCCGGGAAAATCAGGATGGACCATAGAGAAGGAGAATCCGGTTTAAAGTCCTTTTTGTCCGGTTTCATGATGTCAATTTCAAATCCGCTTACTATTTTATTCTGGTTGGGAATTTACGGCTCTGTACTGGCCAAGACCGCCTCGTCCTATGGAACAGGGGAACTAGTTCTCTACAGCTTTGGGATTATTCTTGGGCTCATTCTCTGGGATGTTGTGATGGCCGCTATATCAAGCAGTTTCCGCATGCTTCTTACCACCAGGTTATTGACCTTTATTTCTCTCATTTCAGGAGTTTCACTAATCGGATTTGCCTTATTTTTTGGCTACCAGGCTTTGAAGCTCTTTCTCTGATCTTGTCCAAATTGTTTAGTTGAGCTTTCTTTTCAGTTTATCCCTTGATTGTTTTAGGATATTTCGATATATAATAGAAAAGACAAAACCAAAAGGATGAGACATACATGAACATTATCGGACATACGGTCGAACTCCTCGAAGATCCATTCGGACTTCTTTCAGGAGACAGATATGAGTATTTTTTAAATATCGAGGTTGATGAAGACGACGAGCTTTATACAGATAAAGGCCTGCTTTTAAAAGTATTGTTTTTAGTGGAAGGCGATCAAACGCGAATCCTCCAAAGCTACTTCATTGAACAGGCAACCGAAAAGGTTCTCGATTTTGAGCTTGAGGAAGATGAAGCGGAGCAGGTTCAGGCGTACTGCGAACAAAACTTACAGTCTCTTCAAGAAACTGAGTCAGAATAGACAAAAAGGAGAGCAGATACCTGCTCTCCTTTTTGTTTAGGATTAAACCTCTACTGACTTGCCTTCTTCGACGATATGATAAAGAAGATGGGCAAGGTGCTGAACAGGACCTAGTTCTCCCTTTTCTTCGTTCAGTTCCTCGGTGAATTCCAGGTCATTCAGATATAGCGCTGCAAATTCATAGAAGTCTTTGAGACTGAAGCCGTAGCAGTTAGAAGGTTGCTCACTGTCATCTTCATATTGGAGCATAAGATAGTTCTCCTTGCCATCCTTATCTTCTGCATCAAAAAATACAAAGAACCCGATATTTGTATCCAAATCAAATAAGTGTCTCGTACCCCCTTCAGTAGCTAGTTCATAATCCTCACTGCTCAATTTTTGGACATTCATTGTTTCGACCCGGTCTTCGGCATGAAATTTTACATCAAAAGTTTTCAAGAGAATAGCACTCCATTCTTCAGGTTGTTTTTATTGCTTGTCTTCAAAAAAGATATGCTCTGCTTTTATTTTTTCCCCGATTGTCAGGATACCATAGGAAAATTCCTTTTGTCTTCTTTTATCAGTTGGAGACCCAGGATTGAAGATGATCGCACCATCGATTTCCTTTAAAACAGGAATATGGGAATGACCATAAATGATGCAGTCTACATCGTCGTCTGCAAATGCTGCCATTGCCCTTCTTTCAGTCGTCTTCCCGGTACCATGACCATGGACAATCCCTATTTGAAAGTTACCTGCCCTTAATACTTCTTTGGAATTGAGCAGGCTTTTAAGTTCCGGACCATCTGCATTGCCGGTCACTCCTATAACTGGTGCATACTGTTTAAGTTCATGGAAAAGTTCTATAGTCTGCCAGTCTCCTGCATGGATAATGAGGTCACAATCTCCCAGGTCACCCAACAGTCTCGATGGCAGCCGCTTTGCTTTTTTCGGCATATGCGTGTCAGATATGACCACCACTTTCATGGGATCAGCCCCTTCCATCTACTGTTCACTGTTATGTTACCCTGTGTAAAATTCATTAACCTTTATACTTAGTTACATTAAAATAATCTTTCGTTTCGTTATACTCATTGACCTCGACATCAAGGTCATGAAAATAGCGATGGAGCTGAAGCAAAACTTTCTTATCTTTTTTACCATCCTTAATCGTTCGAGAATAATTGGCAATGGAATCGAAATCTGCCTGGAGAGAAGAATTTTCGGTTTTTACCGTTGCTAGCACCTTAATAACCTCCGACGCAAGCCTCCTCTGTTCTTCCCACTTCACTGTGTCAATCCTTCCCCACCCTAATGTATCATTGTATTTCTTATGAAAGTCAGCAATAAAGCTGCCGACAGAAGAGTAGTTTTTGTTTCCAGAGTTCTCCTGAAATACTGCAACCGTCTGGCTTTTACCCTGATTGTCTGGATTGCTTCCGCTTCTTCCATTGAATAGGCTACCGTTCTCCCACATCGTATATCCAGCATACAAACCGAAAGCCAGCAAAAATAGACTGGCAGGTAAAACCATAAGTTTCCATTTATTTTTCTTTTCCATCTGTCAGCCCCCTGTGTCAATTGCGACTCATATTATATCTGTCCTTTCTATATAATTAGACAGCAGTCTGTGAATCACCTTCAATAAACTCTACACAGAGTTTCTATCATATAACCATACATAACAATGCGGGGAGGAAATAATATGTACTTCCATGACAATAAGGCACGTCCACGCCTGATCACTAGAAGTCTTGATCCAGAGAATCAAGAATCACCTATGCATTTTATACCCTTCTTATTAACGATTCCCAACACGCTTTTTTTCCGCAGGAATCACTTTCCTTATCCGATTTTAACACCTGATGCATTCTCGTTAAAAATTTCAGGCTCAGTAAATAACCCTTTTACCATTCCTTACACAGATTTTCTCAAGCTGCCTGCCAAGTCTCAAAAGGTCCTGATTGAATGCTCCGGTAACAAAAGGGCATTTTTTAAGGAGAAAGTATTCGGAGAACAATGGGAAAACGGAGCATTAAGTGAGGGAGTTTGGAAAGGGGTGCCTCTTAAACACCTGTTAAAGTACACCGGTATAGGTTCAGGTGTCAAGGAAGTCGTTTTTAGAGGCAGAGATCATGGTATAAAAAATAATGAAAACAGAAATTTTGAAAGAAGCTTGCCAATTAACAAAGCTGTTCAAACCGACGTAATGATTGCATATGAATATAATGGGAAACCCCTCTCCCATAAACACGGCTTCCCTTTCAGGGTTATTGTACCTGGCTGGTATGGGATGGCTTCAGTAAAATGGCTTACCGAAATCATTTTGATTGAGAACAATTTCTCGGGACCTTTCCAGACCGAGGATTATGTATATCATTATAAGGACGGCACTTCAGAACCAGTTACTGAAAACCATGTGAATTCAACTATCCAGCAGCCTTTGGATAAGCAAATCCTTAAAAGCGGAACCCACTGGATTAAAGGGATAGCCTGGACAGGTTCTGGCCGCATATCCAAGGTAGAAATCAGCTTTGACAATGGTCAAACCTGGGATTCAGTCAAATATGAAAATGCACCCGCAAAGCACCATACTGTATCCTGGACGTATCCTAAAGAATTCGAAACCGGTCAAGAATATCACATAACTATCAGAGCAACAGATAGTGAAGGTAACATCCAGCCAGCAGAACCTGTATGGAATAGGAAAGGCTATGGCTACAATGCTTCGATGCAGATTACAATTAAAGTAGAGTAATTTTGCTTCTAATATTAAAATTCCCGGAATTCAATGCTCCGGGAATCAAAATTTTTATAAAATTATTGTCTGGCGTCCTCCCACGATCGATAAAGTCCTAATATCTTGCACTTGATTTCACCTGAGGGAACCGTGAGAATCGTTTCCTCTCCCACTTTCAAACCTAGCAGTTTTTTGGCTACCGGAGTTTCATAGAAGATCTTGTTTTCTTCAATATTCGATTCTCCAAAACCCACTATTTCATAAATTTCCTCTTCCGAAAAATCCGGATACTCAAACATACTTTTTATAATCGAACCAATAGCAACTTCTGTTGTGTTCCGCTCGTTGAACTTTATAAATTCGGCGGTCTTGAACGTTTGTTCGATTTCTTTCAGGCGATTCTCTAGTATCCGTTCATCTTGCTCTAACTTGTGGAAGTTGGGATTTGCCAGCTTATCATCCCCGCAAGCATTGTAAGCTAGATTCTTTTCCATACGGACCTGCTTCAATTCAAGTTTCAGACTGGCGATTTGCTGCAGAATCATTTGCTCTCCAGCAGGGGTGATTTTAACTGCCATGTTAATCTCCTTTATACGGATGGTCAGGTGTTCATTCGGTAATTTTACCATGAGCGGTTATGTAGTGGTTAATTAATGCATCAAGCAGTTTATGGAGATCCACAAATTTATAACCCAATCCCACTGCAAGCGAGGTATCAATTGACCATGACCCAGGCAAAGCATACGGTGACATATTATCAGAATGACCTGTTTCCTCTATAATTGCTGTTTTTCCTGCCAGCAGTTCGATTTTTTCAATCAATTCCCGCAAGCTAATGTCCCCTGAAGAACCCGGGTTAATTGGACCGGAATAATCAGTTTGCCCGATTTTCAGGAGAAAATCAGCTGCTTCCTCAGCATCGATAAAGCTATAGCGCATGTCCGGCGCTGGAATTCCTATTGTTTGACCTGAAATTATTTTATCAACATGGAACTTCAGTCGTCCTGTATAATCATCTTCTGAGACAACAATCGGAAAGCGGGATGAAACGACTTCGAACTTGCCCAGCTGATGGAAAACTGCTTCTGATGCCCGCTTTGCCTCTTTATAGCCTTCATATCCAGGGTATTCCCTGCGGCCTTTATATTCAATTGGGAAAGTAAATGCATTAAAATTCTCTTCTTTATGTAGTGTCCCGAACTCATAGACAGCCTGGGTAGAAGTAAAAATATAACGACCCACTCTCTCATTCAATACTTCTGATGTATCCTTTGCTTCTATTGGCGAAAAACAAGATTGGTCATAAACAAGGTCCCACTCTTTCCCATCAAAAGCTTTTGCCAGCGTCTCTTTCTGTTCCCGATCGATCACCAGCCGCTTTACTTTTTCACCAAATGGATCTGTTTTCGTGCCTCTGGTGGCGATTGTTACATCATCGCCATTAGCTATAAGCTTTTCGACTAGTTTTTTGCCAAAATACTGGGTTCCCCCCAAAACAAGTATTTTTCTCAACCAGAATACCCCCTTTTCTCTTTTATTTTTATTCTTCTTTTACAGGGAATTATCCTTTATTAAAGATCTTATTGTATTTTGTTACTCATGTTTGGAATATGTACAAAAAAAGCAGCTCTTTTTTTTATGCAAAAGCCGGCCCAACAGAGATGGACCGGCTTTTGCATTTGAAATGTTTATCCTGTTTAGGCTTGTTTCTTTTCCTTTGCCTTGGGTTTTGCTGCTGTTTTCTTTTTCTTGGCAGCTGCAGGTTCTTTCTTTTTTTCCGGCTTAGTCCTGTCGATAGAGGCCTGCAACGCTGCCATAAGATCGGTTACGTTAGATACAGGCTCTTTCTCTGTTGGTGTCACCAGTTCTTTGCCTGTGCGCTTCGCTTCGATCAGCTCCAGCAGTGCTGTACGGTAATCGTCTTTATATTTTTCAGGTTCAAATTCTGTAGTCAGCTGGTCAATAAGCATGATGGCTGTTTCCAGTTCTTTTTCCGTCACCTTGTCTTCAGAAGGAACATTAGGAACATCAACTGTTTTCCGAACTTCATCAGGAAAATGGATGGTTTCCATGACAAGCGTGTTATCATACACCCGCACTACCGCTAATTGTTCCTTCGCACGGATCATGATTTTAGCGATGCCCACCTTCTGTGACTCCTCCAGTGCTTTTCTTAATAATGAATAGGCTTTGCCACCGCTCTCATTTGGCGAAATGAAATAACTCCGCTGATAGTAAATGGGATCGATTTCGGACATCTTGACAAAATCAATAATTTCGACGGCTTTGTCTTCATTTTCTTTCCGTAATGCTTCAAGATCTTCATCTTCCAAAATGACGAACTTCCCTTTAGTGTACTCATATGCTTTAACGATATCTTCATTCTTCACTTCCACATCGCAAACCGGACATGTTTTTTCATATTTAATCGGTGAGTGGCATTCTTTATGAAGAGTTCTCAGCTTTATGTCTTTATCTTCAGTAGCAGCATGAAGCTTAATGGGTATGTTGACGAGCCCAAAGCTGATGCTCCCCTTCCAAATTGTATGCATGGCGTTCTCCACCTTATCGTTTTATTACTAATTTGCTTAAGAATCGATTTATCATGCGTTAAAACTTTTGCCAGCGTACTAGTTTGCTGTGAAACAGGAACAATATAAATACGACTGGTGAAAGGAAGGGAATTATGCTGAAACCGATGCTCCCTACACTGGCATTCGAAACGCCACAAGGGAATGACTGGCGTTATGAGATTAAATTTGATGGCTTTCGTGCGCTTTTGACATGGGAAACTAAAATTGAACTGACAAGCAGGAATGGAAAACCGCTTCTGCCATTGTTCCCGGAGCTCACTGAATTCCTGATGGCAAATAAAGAAAAATTCCTGCCCCATTTACCGCTTACATTTGATGCAGAGCTGGTTTATCTTGAGAATCCCTTTAAAGCAAACTTCGGTGCCATACAGATTAGGGGAAGAATGAGATCTCAAGAAAGAATTAAATCAGAATCTGCAAGAAATCCTTGCAGGCTTATGGTTTTTGACCTTCTCGAGTTGAAGGGAAAAAGTTTGAAAGGTGAAAGTTATGATGACAGGCGGGAAAAACTCAGATCCTTGTTCACTGAGCTTGGGTTGCCTGAATCTCCAGATCATCAAAACATGAACCTTTTACAGCTTGTGCCTAGCGAAACGGACTTGGACAGCCTATGGGAAAAGGTCGTCATTTATGATGGTGAGGGGATTATTGCAAAACAAAAAAACAGTATATGGGAAGAGGGAAAACGTACAGAAACATGGATAAAAACAAAAAACTGGAAATACGTTTCCTGTTTTGTTACTGCTTATGAAAAATCGAATGGTTATTTTTACATCTCTGTGTTTAAAGGGTCAAAGATACATCAAATCGGACTTGTTATCTTTGGATTTAAACCCGAAGAAAAAAGCGCCCTTCATGAGATCCTCAAGCAGAATAAAAGCAGTGAAGATCACCAATTCATTTATGTTGCACCTGCGATTTGCTTGGATGTAAAATACCTTGAAATTTATGAGGATCAGCTTCGAGAGCCTCATTTCCATCAATTCCGATTCGATTTAACACCAACAGCCTGTACGTTTGAAAAATTCGTCTTCCAGCAAAAGAACCTTCCTCTGGATATTGAAATTACGCATCCTGATAAGCCGCTTTGGGAAGACCCGCAAATCCAGAAGATTGATTATATTCACTATTTGAGAGAAATCTCGCCCTATATGCTCCCTTTTCTTAAGGACAGGCTGCTGACCGTCATTCGGTATCCGCATGGTATGTTTGGCGAAGCTTTTTACCAGAAAAATGTTCCAGACTATGCACCGGCATTCGTTGATACTTCTAAGTCGGAAGGCATTGAATACATAGTCTGCAACAATATGAAAACACTGTTATGGCTGGGTAATCAAATAGCCATTGAATTCCATATACCTTTTGAGACGATAGGCAGCAAAGGCCCGGATGAAATTGTCTTTGACCTAGACCCTCCATCCAGAGAATACTTTCATCTGGCAATTAAAGCTGCGATTTACATTAAGGAAGTACTCGATGAACTGAAGTTGGTCAGTTTCATTAAAACATCCGGCAACAAAGGACTCCAAGTCTATATCCCGCTGCCTTCAAACAGATTCAGCTATGCAGATACCCGGTTGTTCACGGCCTTTGTCGCAAACTATCTTGTTTCAAAGGATCCTGAGTCTTTCACAATAGAAAGGATGAAGAAAAACAGGGGCAATAGATTGTATGTTGATTACATTCAGCATGCTGAGGGCAAAACCATTGTCAGTCCCTATTCTGCACGAGGAAAATCCCACGCTGGAGTGGCAACCCCGCTCTTCTGGGATGAAGTAAATGAAGATTTGAACATTAAGGATTTTCACCTTGGGTCCACAATCGAACGTGTGAAAAAGTTAGGATGCCCTTTCCGGTCTTACTTTTCTGCAAAAGAAGAGCAGGTCTTTGAACCGGTTTTAGAAATATTAAAAAAGAAAAAATCCTGAATTCAACCTTCAGGATTTTTTTGTATGCCTACTATTAAAATTTGGATAGATATTCTTTTGCATGGTCCTGGAGCTTTTCATACTGAATATTTTCATTAAAATCTTCCTGTTCGAGGATCTCAGCCATCATTCCCTTTACAGTGAAATCAACTTCAATCTGGGCGGAGTAAACGAATGTTGCGTTACCAATGAGATCAATTTTGTAAGTACCTTCTTCTTTGTGGACAGCACACTGGACCATTCCACCGTTGTTGTATACATTAATCGGCTGATCCATTTCATTTTCATTCATCAGGCATGTAACAAGAGCAGAGGCCGACATTGCTGTACCACAAGCGTTAGTATATCCTACACCCCGCTCATATGTTCTGACAAAAATACTTCCCTTTTCCAGCAGTCTGATAAAGCTTACATTTACGCCATCAGGAAACAGATCGTTAGGCTGGTTCACCTTTTCGCTCAGTTCAGTCTGCAACTCGGATTCAAGCTGCTCTTTACTGACTACTGTCGTTAAGTGCGGATTAGGTACAGCCAGCGCGGTAAAAATCAATTCTTCAGATAATGCTGGGATTTTCTCCTGAAGAAGGGTATCTTGTTCAAGGTTTAATGGCAAATCCTTCAAGTCAAATGTTACCGGTGATATTTCCACCTGATAAGTCGGAATATCACTGAAAATCTCTTCATGCTTTTTGACCTTTAAGTTAGCCTTCAGCGTTTCTATGACGGCTTCTTCCACGCCGAGTTTCTCACAGACATAACGGCCTGCACAGCGAAGACCGTTCCCGCACATTGATGCTTCCGTGCCGTCGGAGTTAAAGATTCGATATTGAGCATCCGCTACCTTACTTGGGCGGATGAACAGTATTCCATCTGCACCCAAGGATTTTTCCCGGTCACAAAGCGCCAGCGCCAGATCTCGCCTTTTAAAATCGTCAAATTTATAATTACGTTCCGTTTCGTCTATAAGTAAAAAATCATTATTTGATCCATGGCATTTGATTAAATCAATTAACATACATACGCCCCCCAAAATCGTTCGTTATATTACAAGATGCCATAATTCGTCGAATTGTTCAATATTGAAGCTGATATGAAATAAAATATTCTCATGCTTTCACCTTTCATCTCTGTTCCCAGTACTCTCGGACTATGCAGGCGCTCTGCTTTTTTCGTTTTCCCCTCTCCTAGGCCTTTTTCGGGCAATGCAGACATCCTCCTTTTACACCCATTCCTTCTTCAAAAAAAAAGGACCAGCAATAGTCTGCTGATCCTTCGTGATGATTATTACGCCATTTTTCTGCATGCTTCTGCACATTTAAAGCAAGCTTCTGCACATTTTTGGCAATGGTCATGATTGTGCTTTTTGCATTCATTGCCGCAAGCTTCGCATATGTCTGCGCACAGCCCGCAAATCTGGTTTACAAAGTGGCTGTTGGTTTGCATCGCGGTTACTGCCATGCCGCAGATCTCAGCACATTCTCTATCCATCCTGATGCACTCGGCCATCATTTTCACATTTTCTTCCTTCAAGCAGGAATCAAAACATACATTACAAGCTTCAATACATTCAATACATGCCTGGATACAATCCTGATATTGTTGGTTAACCATGTTCCAACCTCCTTAAGCTCTCTACTTATCTGTTATCCTGATATCAATGGGATAAACAACATCTTAGGAATTGGAACATTTTTCATGTTAATGATCGTAGTACATATAGCGGCTTGCGAGTGCTGCAAAGACTACGAGCCTCTCTTGTTGATTCAAAGAATAGTCAAAGGTCAGAACAGGTATATTCGCATCTTTAAAATAATGAGTCCACTCCAGGGGCATCCAGCCTTTTTGAAGTCTTGCCGAGAGTTCCCCTTCATCCCTGATTAACTTAAGTTCATGAAACAGCCCAGTAGATTCATCAATTCTCAGTTTTTTCCCATTACCAATAAAGCCAATACCAATACTCCCCGCCTTCCTCTTACTCGGATAAAATAAACCAATGACATTACCTTTCTGGTCAAACATTTTAAGTCTGTTCCGCTCTTGGATCAGACTCGCCTGCATAATCCCTTCTGAATCATAGATTCCCAGCCTCTTCCTGATTCTTTTATCCGCAAAATAGGGGATAAACCAGCGGTATCTCCTAATTCTTGTTTCTCTCATTTCTCCGGCAAACATTCCGTCAGGAGTAAAAAAGAGCACTCTTAAAGCTGGTGCAGGAGCAAAAGTGAGAAGAAGGCTGTTAAGCTCAAACAGCTCTTTATCTTCATAGAGAGGAACCGGGACTGCACTTTCTTCCATCTTATTTTTATATAGGACAAATCCATTGTAATGAACAAGGCTGACTAGCAAGAAAGGAACAGTTACAAGGAAAAGTGGTAAATTCCATGAAAACGCTAGACTAAAGGATAAAATCACAAGCAGAATTACCGCTGATATAATAGAGCCATTTAGATTAGTATTTGCTTTTTGCAGATAAAACTCCTGTATATTCATATCTCTTATCTCCTTGAAGAAAATCTATTTCGTCATTCTATGTCTATTAATCAAGGAGACCAATCATGCTAGTTTTTTTGTACTGCCAACTATATTGTAATTAAAGTAGTGAGCAGGCAACGTTAAAAATTTTAGTAGAAAAAGATCAGACAGGGAATCCCTGTCTGATCTAATAATCTTATTTTAATTTAAGAGCGTTTACAGCGTTAATTAAACCATGTCCAGCATTTTCATCGTAACCTGTCTTGAAAACATCTTCAGCAGAATTTTGAATGATTGCTTTGACTTGTGAAGGAGAGAGTTTGTCCTTGCCATGCTTGGCAATGACCACACCTGCAAGAGCAGCAGTTTTTGGCGCAGCCATTGAAGTACCGGCTTTACCGCCGTAACCGTGGCCAATTACATTTTTATTGGCATCAAATACTGGTACAGTGCTCCAAGCCAGGTAGTTATTATCTCTGCCAGCACCGGTCGAAGGATCGTAGT
The DNA here is from genome assembly GCF_900166585.1 of Mesobacillus jeotgali. Lineage (NCBI taxonomy): Bacteria > Bacillati > Bacillota > Bacilli > Caryophanales > Bacillaceae > Mesobacillus > Mesobacillus jeotgali. Next base: position 1,682,678 of record NZ_FVZC01000009.1, read on the forward strand.
TCGGTCCAAGGTCGCCTCCTGGTGCCATTACGTCAATTTTACCTACACCATAGTTAGAATAGAAAGCAAGGTTTTTCAAAGCGCCGCCTGCAGATACTCTAATCATTGTCTGGCTGCTTGGACTTCTGTGGGTAGCACCCTTATCATCTCCAGAGATTTTTCCAGGACTGCTAATGTCAAGAGCATTATTCCCTGCTGATCCTACAACAGTTACTCCCTTTTGGATTGCGTACTGGATTGCACGATTGAACAATTGCACATCGGCAACGATATCCTTCGTCGCATACGCAGGATCCTGGAACCAGTCGTACCCTCCAAGGGACATGTTTACAACATCAACATTGTCATCTGCCGCTGTCATAAGCGCCTCTGCGATATGGGAGGTTGCAGCTCCTCCAGTCGGACCGAATACTCGGTAAGATGCCACTTTAAGATCCGGACCTACACCAAGAGCTCTTCCTTTTGCAGCAATAGAACCGGCTACATGCGTGCCATGGCTATTCTGGTCGATTGGATCGTCATAGCCTGGAACGAAGGACTTTCCTCCAGCATAATTATCCTTAAGATCCGGATGGTTGTAATCAATTCCGGTGTCGATAACACCAACGACAATATCTTTTCCGTCAACAGATAATCCACTTCCACCTGGAAGGTTCCAGGACTCACCATTATTTGTCACCTGCTTAATATCCCACATGTATTTATTGTATATATCAGCGCCCTCAGTACTGTCTTCAGCAGATACAGTTTCTCCTTCAATGGTCTGTTCGGGATATACCGTACTTTCGACACCCGCCTCTAAAACAAGTGTGGATTTTTTCACCTCGTTCAGAAAGTTGGCATTTGTCGATGTGACCTCTACCGCTCCGAGCTTGTCCAATTTATCTTCCACCTGGCCGCCAGCTTTTTTAATTGCATCAGCATAACCAGCTGGCAGTCCCTGTTGTTCTTTAAAAATGACAAGGTATGTATTTTCGCTATTCGCTTCTGCTTCTCCCTTTCCGACACCTGCATTGAAAATGGTAGCAGCGCCTAATAGAACTGCGAGTGTCCCTGCATAAAGCTTTTTTCTTGTCGACATAGTACCCCTCCTAATTTATCTTAATTTTCATTATATTCATTAATCTAGTTTTAGCAATATAATGAATTCGACAGGAAAAACTTGATATTATGCGGAAAATTAGGTCTTTTTCATCATTCGCTTATCCTCTTCCCTATTAATGAAGATAGTTAAATAAACACAAAGAATCATTTTTAGTTAAATCCACTTGATTTGATTCGACACTATCTGCATCAAAAACAGTCCTTATTTACCAGTAAAAACGAGAAAAAAATAGGACCTGGACAGTGTCCAGGCCCTACTTTGCCAGTTCTTTTCTCTTAAAAATGTAAACCGCAAGGATGAGGCATAAGATATTCATAGATACAGTTATGACTGCAGCTGGCCAAATATGTTCAGACCATATACCTGAAATCAATCTTTCAGAGACATAGGAAACAAGTTGTGTCGGGCTCCATTCTAACAGGTGCTGAAAAGATCCTCCTATCATTGTACTAATGAACACCACCGAAAGAACTGCCACTGCGGCTGCTCCCGGATGAATAAACACGGCGCTGCATAGTATCAAGAAGGACAACACGGTAGCGAGCCATAATGAGTATAGTCCAAAGGACTCCATGAAACTCTTAAATGGGATAAAGTCAAAAAGAACACCAGTATAATACCAGCTTGCCAGCATTCCAAGGAATATAGAAACGATGATCAGTATGAGTGCTGCTGTCCACTTGGAAGTGATGTAAGCCACATAAGAGACAGGTTTGACAAGGATCAGTTGGGCAACGCCACTTTTTCTTTCGGCCGAAACCATCCCCATAAAGGATAGAGAAATTAATAAAATCCCAATCATCTGGTATTGTCCCAGGCTCATGAGGAAAACTTCCTGAGGAGATGGCACGGGCATTTCAAATACTGCTCCCTCTGGAAGACCGCCAACAGAATTGATGATTTCCGGTAAATAATAAGTAGACAGCGGATCCATTACTCCTAGCAAAATAAAAGAGATTGGCATCCAAATCCATTTGTAATTTCTGGCCATTTCAAGGAATTCTTTATTTAATAGCGTGAACCACTGCATCATTTTTTCACCACTCTCATGAACACATCTTCAAGACTGATGGAACCAATTTCAAATTTTTCAAGCGGCCAGTCAGCCTTTAATGCCTGGCTAAGAACAGCTTCTTTGACTGCCTCAAGATCCTCAGTATAAATACTTGCTTTATTTCCTTCAGTTTGAATGGATATAATATTTTCCTTGTTTAAAAAAACATCCAGGAACTCATAGGCATCCTGAGTAAAGACTATGTCAATTTTTGACTGATGGTATTTCTCCCGGAATTCTTCCATTGTTCCCGATTCTATCAGCTCACCATTATGAAGAAACAAAATACTTTCACAAACTTCTTCAGCGTCATTCAAGATATGTGTAGAGAATAGTACGGTTGCATCCCTCTTTAACTTATCCAGCAGTTCAAGAACTTCTCTTCTTCCAAAAGGGTCTAAAGCTGAAACGGGTTCATCGAGCATGATTAACTTGGGTCTATGGATGATTGCCTGGGCAATCCCCAGGCGCTGTTTCATTCCTCCAGAAAACTTTCCGATTCTCCTGTTTTTCGAGTCTGCTATGCCCACAAGCTCTAGAAGCTCGGCGGACCTTGCCCGGGCTACCTTCGGTTCCAATCCGGATAGCTTCCCAACATACTCGAGAAACTCCCTGGCGGTCATCCAGTCATGGAATACTGGATGTTGCGGGAGATAACCAATCAGTCGGCGATGATCACCACCTATTTTTTCTCCCTCGAAATGAATACTGCCTTTAGAAGGCTGAAGCAAACCGGATATCATTTTTAAGGTTGTTGTTTTCCCCGCCCCATTGGCCCCAATAAGAGCTATACATTTTCCTGTCTCCAGTTCAAAATTCAGTCCTTTAACCACTTTTAATTCCTTGAAGCTTTTTTCTAAATTCTCCACTCGGACAAACGCCATTACTGATTTCTCCTTCCAAGCACAAAGTACAGGATGGGACCAATAATATTGATCACCAATATGATGACAGCCCAAAGCCATTTAGGTCCATTTGTTTTTTCTATTTTTATCAAGTCAACAAGCGCCACAACCAATAGAATTGCCTGTATCACAAGTATTGGCGCAAGTAGTGCCCAGTTTACATCTGCAAGTATTTCCATATCCTTAACCCCCTCATTTGTTTTACAATCATAAGACGCCTGAGAAGGAAAAACGTTCAAAAAAATATCCGGCAGTATTTCTGCCGGAAAATTTTAAAGACTATTTTTACTACAAAATCCTGAAGATGAATGGAATACGATATTCTTGGCCTTCATATGCTTTTATTGCTCCTATAATGGTGAATACGATGGCTAAAATCCCAATCACCCACAACATAAAAATTCCTACTAACAGGATGACGAGAATTCCGCTGACAATTCCATATACTGTATAAGAAATAAAAAAGTTCATATATTCCCTTCCATGGTAATCAACATAACTGGAATCATCCTTTTTTAACAGCCAGATAATCAGCGGACCAAGAAAAGCAGTAAAAAAGCTGATCACATAAATGCCTGCTGCAATAAGCCGTTCATCATTTTTTGGCATCGTAATTCCCCCCTATAACCTCATAGTTAACTTACGGAAAAGTCTTAAAAAAGTTTCATGATTGCTGAACTTTTTCCATAAAAATAAATGTTCGGGTTTTTAATTTAAAAAGATTACCAGTCTGCCATGAAGGAAAAATAAAGACAGGATAGGATGGAACATGAATAGAATTTTATTAAAGAACGCCAATCTAATCCCTATAACCTCTGAACAAAAATTAAAATGTGATGTTCTCATAAAGGAAGGAAAAATATCCAAAGTTCAACCTGACATTCCGTTCAAATCTGGAGATAAAGTTATTGACTGCTCTTATAATTATTTGCTTCCTGGCTTCATCGATGTCCATACTCACCTCGGGCTTTATGATGAAGGTACTGGCTGGGCCGGCAATGACGCGAACGAAACGATTGAGCCGATGAGTCCACACGTCCGGGCAATAGACGGTGTGTATCCGCTTGATCCAGCATTCAACGATGCACTGAAATATGGGATAACAACGGCTCATGTTATGCCAGGAAGTGCCAATGTGATTGGCGGAACTACATCTGTTATCAAAACAGCTGGAAAAAATATCAGTAATATGATCATTCAGGAGACAGCGGGGCTGAAAATTGCATTAGGGGAAAATCCAAAACGAATTCACAGTATGGGAAATAAAGACTCCATCACACGCATGGGCATCATGGGGATGCTGAGGGAAGCATTTTACGAGGCGATGAATGCCGATAATCCGGAATCGTTGAGAGTCCATCCAATAATTAAAGCGTTGAAAAGGGAAATTCCTGTAAGAATCCATGCTCATCGAGCTGATGATATCATGTCAGCCATAAGATTTGCAGAAGAATTCAATCTGGATTTACGTATCGAGCATTGTACTGAAGGACATTTGATTGCAGATGAACTTGCCGGGCTAAATTTAAAAGTTTCTGTAGGTCCCACACTCACCCGCCGTTCAAAGGTGGAACTCAAGAATAAGAGCTGGAAAACCTATCAGGAATTGACAGATCGTGGTGTTGAAGTTTCTGTGACTACAGATCATCCCTACACTCCCATCCAGTACCTGAACCTATGTGCTTCTATTGCGGTTAGGGAAGGATTGTCTGAGAAAAAAGCTCTTGAAGGAATTACGATTTTACCAGCTAGGAATTTGCGGGTAGATCACCTTGTTGGCAGCATTGAGACTGGAAAAGACGCAGATTTGGTTTTATGGAATCAGCATCCCTTTCACTATAGCGCCAAGCCGCTGTGGACAATGATTAATGGCAAAATCGTTTATCAAAATTAGTCGAAATTTCGTGTAGATTCCTGGCAAAAAATCGCAGAAAAAAATGATAAAAAACCTATTTGCTTTTTTGCGATTATCCTGTATTATACTTCTTGGAAATAAAATTTCATAAAGCAAAGTGATTAGGGAAGGCAAATGGTGCGCCACCAGTATCCTGGTTCTAGTGGGTTCGATTCCCACCCCGAAATTTTTTAGCAACTTACAAAAAATTTCGAGGGTGGCCGTGCAGTTACATTCGCACGGGATAGGACTGCCCTGTGTGGAGGGATACAAAATGCTCAAAAAACGCGATCTACATGATTGCCACGATTTATTTGAGCTGATGGCGCATCCGGAGGTCTTCCCTTTTGTGCGCCAAAAGGCCAATTCATATGAGGAATTCGTCTTCATTACAAAACAAACAATTGAAGCTGAAGAAAGTGGAGAATTAATATCCCGGACCATCCTTGACGAATGGGGTGCTCCAATCGGCACAATTAATCTATACGATGTCCAGGAAGGCGCAGGATTTTTAGGTACCTGGCTAGGAAAGCCTTATCATGGCAAGGGATATAATAATATGGCAAAGGATGCCTTTTTCCAGGAATTATTTTATGATTTGGGAATCGAAACGATTTTCATGCGAATCAGGAAAGTTAATATCCGTTCCATCAAAGCAGCAGAAAAGCTGCCTTACGTTGTCAAGGCAAATGAAACACGAAGGAATATATATGAACAGTTAAACGCTAATGGAGAGGTGTATGATCTTTACGAAATCCCAAAAGATCAATATACTCTATACTTGAAGCGGACCGGAGTTCAGGAAGAGGAATCCGTGCAATTACTGGAAGCATAAACACAGAACGCCCTTTAAAAAGGGCGTTTTTCTTTAAATCTGACTGGGGTCTTCTTTTGGCTAGAAACATTTTGGTGAATCCTTTGTATATTCATTAATATAAGTCTGTTGGTATTTTTCCTCTTTCGTAACAATCAGGATAAAAGGCATGTTCCTTTTAACTCAACGGATCCTGGAATTTGGTATTTTCATGGTCAGATAAAGATGCTTCTGATAAAAATGCTTCCAGCTCTGAATCAGTCAGGGTCTCATAGCGGCCGTCATCAAAGAAGATTTGTGTCTGATTCGGATTGATCCTCTGCAAATTGAATCCAATTCCCATATCTTTCACCCCGTTTTAATAAACTAAATCATTGAAATTATAAGATAATTTCTCTAATGCGAAAACCCTTGCTATTAGCTTTCCCAGTATCAGATCCCTTATTCACTAAACAACAAAAGGCCTGGATCATTCCCCCAGAGCCTTTTATACATAAGACCTAAGATCTTTCTCGATAGATTTTTCCCAAAACATCCTTACCACCCGTTATTGGAATGATGCTTCCAGTAATAAAACTGGATTGTTCATGAGCCAGGAAGCTGATTACTCTTGAGACGTCCTGGCCGGTACCTGGTCTGCCTACTGGGACGGATGGATCACTAATACCAAGGGAATCTTCAATTACGCTCTCCTTCCAGTCTCCAACTATATCTCCTGGACAAACCATATTTGCGGTAATTCCGTTCTCCGCTTCTTCTAAAGCAATTGTTTTTGTCAAAGAAGCTAATCCGGCCTTTGCAGCAGCAAACGCAGACCTATAAATCCATCCAGGCGCAGATTCTACTCTGTCATAACCGACTGTTATGATTCGTCCCCACTTCTGATTTCTCATTGAAGGAATAATGAGATTGGATAAATAGAAAACAGCATTCAAATTTCCATTTATCAAGTAATTCCATTCATGGAAGGTATAGTCGGCCATTTTTTTCCTTTCGGTAATATATGGGCCAGCATTATGAATGACAATATCTATAGAAGGAAACTCCTGCATTGCCTGAGAAACAATTTTTTCACAAGCATCATATTCTGTTATATCACCCTGAATACATATGTTTCTCGTGTTGTATCTTTCTGATAGTTCACTAACAAGTTTTTCAGCCTCATTTTTGCTGGTCCGGTAATTGATGATTATATTTACTCCTTCTTCAGCAAGCTGCATGGCAGTTCGCCTTCCTATCCCGGCTGCGCCCCCAGTAATCAAAGCAGTTTTATTTTTCACAACCTGTACTCCTCATCTTCAATAGACTACTTATCACTATACTAAAAAGAAGAAAGATGTTTTGCAACTTTTAGCATTAACCCGATAAATCTTATTTTAACCGCTGGGCAAATGCCTGCATATAATATTCTTATCGAAGATGGTCTGCTTGAAAGGTGGGATATCATTGTTTCCATGGAATATGATGCCATTCGATCGCAATACACAAAAGAAGTTTTTGGAAATGAAACCAGAAGAAATTGAGAATTACGTTCAACAAATGATGGGGAAAATGCTCCAGCCAGACATGAAGGGGATGTTTAAGCCTGATGAATGGTTAAAAGGAATGCAGCAGCAAAGTACTCCACAGTCAGAAAAACCTGCAAACAAATTGAACGAGGAGATATTCGAAACCCATGACTTTGTATATGTCAGGGTTCCGCTTAAAGAGGATAAATGGCTTAATCAAATGAAAATGTTCTATACTTCAAATCAGGTTATTTTTGAACACATTCCTCAAATTTCAGATAAGCATACGATTGTTTTACCAGCTACTGTTAAACGGAAGGGAGCCTCAGCTATCCACCGGGATGGGATACTCGAACTCAGGCTTCCCAAAATTGTCGCTTTACAGTTCTCCGAAATCGATATATCCACATAATAAAATGGCCAGCTCCATTGTCAGCCCCGGCCATAGCTTCACGCCTAAAATGCCATATTGTGTGAAGGGAGTGTTTACCACATACTGTGCAATGGATGACAGACGGTGATGTAGTTCATTGACTTCATTGACAGGATCAAAAACGAAAAGTATTTCCGACTGCACAGAAACGCAGAAACTCGTGACTCCGACAAAGAAGTGCTTGTTGCATATGCTGTCGGAGTCTCGAGTTTCTGCGTTGTAGGAGGCAACAGCAGACAAGGGTGTCCAGGAGTTAGACGGTGAAACTAGACATTCTCCAAATAAAAATCATACTTCTTGTCCGGTAACAAAAAAGAACAGCCATTCAGGCTGTCAGCTTGTGGAGAAAGGTACTATTTTTTCCTTCCACAAGCTTTTTTTTATTGGGTAACTTTCTTTTTTATGGACATATTCACCTTTTGAGTTAGGAAACGACTGATCGCCACCATTATCCTAGCTTGGCTAGGTGTGTGGCAATCTTTTTTATATTCTGACACGCTGCGGTGAGTAACACCTGCTCACTCGCATTGTGTAAGCCTCGCAACCGGCAATAGCGAAGCCCATGCAGTTCTTTCGAATCTGCGAAGCTTCGCTCGACTTTTTCTTTTCTATATTTATAAAGCATTTTTCCGGAGAGGGAGAGTCTGTTTAGGCGGACCTTTTCCTTGAAGTCCTCCCACACATGACGAGTTATGACCTTTTGTTTATTTTTTGATCTTGTGCACTCCTTCAGGAGTGGGCATTCTGAACATTTTTTAGAGTCGGACTTATATTCACGGTATCCATCTCTTGTTGTGGTGCGGTAAACCAACTCTTGGTCATTAGGACAAGTATAGATGTCTTGTTCTTTGTCATATGTAAACTTCCATTTTGGGAAAAGACCTTTTGTTGGCTGATATCTCCGATGGGCAATTACACCAAAAATACTTCGGTCGTGTAGACCTTTACAAATTGGATTTGTTAAATATCCTGAGTCGAGCGCCACAGCTTCTACTTTAAATCCAAAACGATCAATTTGACGATCCAATCTAGAAAGGTAAGGGACAGAGTCATGGACATTTCCAGGTGTTACATAGGCATCTGTTATGATATTAAACTTCATATCTGTTGTTCGGTGGTCCAGATAACAGAACATTTCCTGCTTATTATCTCTGGACATGAAGCCACAATCAGGATCGGTTGTACTTTTTCGAATTTCCTTGGTCTCTGTCACCTCCTCTCTTTCTTTTAGTGCTTTTTTCCGTGGTTTGTTCTATCTTCATCAACAGCTTTATTGAGTTCTTCTATGTATTCCCTAGTCTCGATTTCGATTTCTTCACGAGTAAATTTGTGTTTATTTGCATTGGCTTTAAGGTGAGTGGAGTCAGTAAATAACACCCTTCCACCCACCATTTTATGATTAATGGCCAGAAGGACAATTTCATCAAAGATCTCTTGAAAGATGTTCGTATCCTTAAAACGTTTTCGTCGATTCCAACTGATTGTCGAATGATCTAGTACTGGATCATTCAGCTTTAAACCCAGGAACCACCTGTAGGCAACATTCATCTGAACTTCCCGTTCTAATTGTCGTTCAGAACGAATGCCATAAAAATAACCAATGAACATCATCTTAAAAAGCATAATAGGGTCCGAAGGGCGACCGTTATTCTCAGAATAAAATGGACGGACTTTTTTCTCGATAAAAGAAAAATCTATGTACTTATCAACCTTTCGTAGAAAGTGGTCCTCAGGGACCAAGTCTTCAATGAAAACAAATTCAGCTTCATTTTGTGAATCTCTTCTAGGTCTGAACATCCAATCCACCATCCTCAGTAGTATTACTAATATTATAACAAATTAACGCGGTGAATTGATGAAGTTATTAATAAAAAATATAGGCTGTCGAGAGTTTCTCGACAGCCTGACAGCCATTCAGGCTGTTCTCAGCTTGTGGAGAAAGGTACTATTTTTTTCTTCCACAAGCTTTTTTATTCTGTTTAATTTCTCTTTTTTGATGATCTTGCAGTCTTTATAAAATAGGAAACACAGATCGCCACATTATCCTAGCTTGGCTAGGTGTGTGGCGATCTTTTTTATATTTTGACACGCTGCGGTGAGTAACACTTGCTCACTCGCATTGTGCAAGCCCCGCAACCGACAATAGCGAAGCCCATGCAGTTCTTTCGAATCTGCGAAGCTTCGCTCGACTTTCTCTTTTCTATATTTATAGAGCATTTTTCCAGAGAGGGAGAGTCTATTTAGTCGTACCTTCTCCTTGAATTCTTCCCACACATGACGTGTTATGACCTTTTGTTTGTTCTTTGACCTTGTGCACTCCTTCAGGAGTGGGCATTCCGAACATTTTTTAGCATCCGACTTATATTCTCGATACCCTTCTCTTGTTGTAGTGCGATAAACTAACTCCTGTCCATTGGGACAAACATAGATATCCTCTTCCTTGTGATATGTAAACTTCCATTTTGGGAAAAGACCTTTTGTCGGCTGATATCTCCGATGTGCGATTACACCAAAAATACTTCTGTCGTGAAGCCCTTTACAAATGGGATTCGTTAAATAACCTGAGTCGAGTGCCACAGCTTCTACTTTAAAACCAAAACGGACCATCTGACGATCAAGTCTAGAAAGATAAGGGACAGAGTCATGGACATTTCCTGGAGTAACATAGGCATCAGTTATGATATTGAACTTCATATCCGTTGTTCGATGGTCCAGATAACAGAACATTTCCTGTTTATTTTCCCTCGACATGAAGCCACAGTCAGGATCGGTTGTGCTTTTTCGGATTTCCTTAGTCTCTGTCACCTCCTCTCTTTCTTTTAGAGCTTTTTTCCGTGGCTTGACCTGTCTTCTTCTACAGCTCTATTGAGTTCTTCTATATACTCCCTAGTCTCAACTTCCACTTCTTCACGAGAGAATTTGTGCTTATTGGCATTTGCTTTTAAATGAGTGGAGTCTGTAAATAAAACTCTTCCACCAACCATTTTATGATTAATGGCAAGAAGAACAATTTCATCAAAGATCTCTTGAAAGATGTTTGTATCCTTAAAACGAGTTCGTCGGTTCCAACTGATCGTTGAATGATCCGGAACCGGGTCAGTGAGCTTCAAGCCAAGGAACCATCGGTAAGCTACATTTGTCTGGACTTCACGTTCTAATTGCCGTTCCGAACGGATGCCATAAAAGTAACCAATGAACATCATCTTAAATAGCATAATCGGATCCGAAGGACGCCCATTATTCTCTGAATAGAAGGGACGGACTTTCTCCCCGATAAAAGAAAAATCAATGTACTTATCAACCTTTCTTAGATGATGATCCTCGGGGACCAAGTCTTCAATAAAAACAAATTCAGCTTCATTTTGTGATTCTCTTTTCGGTTTGAACATCCAATCCACCATCCTAGGTATTGTTAGTTATATTATACCAAATTAACGCGGTGAATTGATGAAGTTAAATGATAAAAATTAAGGCCGTCGAGAGTTTCTCGACAGCCTGAGAACAGCCATTCAGGCTGTTCTGTTTTTCATTATTGATTTATTTACCGATGAACATTTGAGTCCAATAGTTGCCGTTTGCTACATGTCCTACACCGATGTGAGTATAGCTAGAGTTAAGAATATTAGCACGGTGGCCTGAGCTGTTCATCCACGCTTTAACTACCTCTTCTGGAGTAGGCTGTCCCATAGCGATGTTCTCACCTGCAGAGCGATAAGAGATGCCGAATTTTTTCATCATATCAAAAGGTGATCCATAAGTTGGGCTTGTATGGCTGAAATATCCTTTGCTTTGCATGTCACGAGATTTTTCCCTGGCAACTTTGCTCAATTCTGTATCAAGTGAAAGTGGTTTTAATCCGTTTTTTGCTCTTTCCTGATTCGTAAGCTCTACTACTTTTTGTTCATATGCGCTAACAGCAGATGATACAGGAGCTTTTGCTGGCGCCTGTGTTGTTGTTTTTGCTGGTGCCTGTGCTGTTGATTTCGCTGGTGCTGGTGCTGGAGCTTTTGCTGGCGCCTTTACAGGTGCTTGGACATTTTTAGTTTCAGGTGCTTTTACTTGCTTTTGGCTATTAGACTGAATTGGCGCTTGTTTCCAAGCGAATTGGTAATTCTTGAAATACTTTTGAAGAATAGAATCCATATTTAGATCACTAACATTTCCGCTTTGGTAATAATACACTTTTGTCTGAATAGTTGAAGCATCTGCCTTATCCATGAATGGATTTGCAGTGAATAGAGCTGCAGCTGCTGCGATTGAAAGAATCATAGTTTTCTTCATTCTCGAATTCCTCCCGAAAAATTAATTTATCTAACTCTTGCAAACTCATCATAACATGGGTTTTTTGTAATAAACCTGGTTTTTACTGGAAATAATATTATTCTATAAAAATATTATATGTATAATTTTCCTGGAGCAGATGTTTAAAGGCTTTTTAGAGTTTTCTTTACGTGATTCAATTTTCCAATTAGCTATATAAAAACCAGCGGCTCCACAAATAGGAAATACAAACATATTGACAGCTTTTTTATTAGGCTTGGTTCTTTACTTTCATTTCGTCTACATTACAAAAATTAAAAGAATTACACTGATTTTGTAATGATTAGACCAAAAAAAAAGCGGCTAGTCGCCGCTTTTGAATCAATGTCCATTATGCTCTGTATTATTTTCATCAGCCTCGTTCTTCTTTTCCGACCCGGTTGAACTTCCATTCTCTGGTTCGCTTGGATTGCCGACTATAAATTCTATTTTGGGCATGCTGTGCATGCGTCTAGCCGTTACATGAGAAATAATATAGTAGGTTCCTTCTTCTTCAAATGATTTCTTCAACCGATAAATTCCTTTTCCCGCATGCTCTGCAGCTATTTTTTCATGTTTTTCTGCCTGAGAGCGCCACACTTCAAATTTAACCTCTTCTGCATCCTCCACTTCTTCAGAACCATAAGTAACCTTAGCTTCGAAGGTGATTTCTTCATTTTTTTCTGTTTTCTCAGGATTGGCAGTAAGCTCGACATTTAAAAACTGTGGCTCTTCTTCGGCAGATTCCTTTGTGCATGCAGTTGCAAATAAACCTAACAACATAACCAAAAATGTGATCATGAATTGTTTCATTCGATTTTACCCCTTAATTAATAACAAAATAGTGTTAACCTAGCTTTTAATTGTGTTGAAATTAACAAGCAATCTTATGATAGGTGATATTGTGTTTATCATTCTACAATCGGAAAATAGAGTTTGACTGAAGTACCTTTCCCTAAACTGCTCTCAATTTCCATCTTTCCATTATGAAGCTTTACTAATTTATCGACAATCGCAAGTCCAAGCCCCGTTCCACCGTCTGCTCTTGACCTTGCCTTATTCACTCTATAAAAGCGTTCAGTGAGTTTCGCGATATCTTCTTTCGGAATTCCTATCCCTGTATCTGCAATTTCGACTTTACAGCCATCGGCATGTTTGGTAAGGATAATAGAAATGGTCCCGCCTTTTTTTGTATAGCGGATAGAATTGTCGATGATGTTCTGGAATATTTGTTCCATTCTTCCTTCATCTCCATTAATGATAACATCCGGATCCAGATCAAGAGACAGACCGATGTTCTTTTCTTTTAATGCCGGACCATATTTAACGATAAAATCATCAATGTGCTGTGACAGCGGAAATGGATGTTTAATCAGTCGATACTCATCGGCATCCAGTCTCGACAGGTCCAATAAGTCCTCCACGATTTTAACCATCCTGACAGATTCCCTGTTAATTAGTTTCAGGTATTTATTTTTTTCATCAGGATCTTTAATCATACCTGTTTCCATAGCTTCGCTGTAGCCTTTTATATAGCTGATCGGGGTCCTTAGTTCATGTGAAACATCGGCAAGGAACTCACGCTTTTTTTCATCTTCTTTTTGCACGGACTCTGACATATGGTTGAATGCCTTGGCAAGTTGGCCGATTTCATCATTAGAATCAATATCCACGCGGGCAGAATAATCACCTCCAGATACTTTATCAGCTGCCTGCTTCATGGCCGCCAGGGGCCTGGTTAGTCTGTGAAGCATCTTAAATCCAAGGAACGCAGCTATTATGATAAATAGGACGCCTCCTACGAGCCATAGAAATGAAAAATCGACGGTGAGTTCAGATATTTTAGCTAGCGGTACGTATAAGTATATTATTCCTTCAAGCCTGCTGTTATCGAGGAGCGGAATAGCTACTGCAAGTATTTTCCTGCCGAATCTCTCCTCAAAACCTGATTTCAGTACAGGTTCACCTTTCAGGAGCTGGTCCCGTTCTTCCTTTCCAATCAGGGTCTCATAATCAATTGAATATGGAAGGCATGCACTTAACTCTTTCGGATTGCTGACAAGGAAGACCTCTGATTCTGATTTTTCGTTATACCATTCCACCTGCTGTTTTAACTCATCCGTTACTGCTCCGCCTGTGTAATCGCTGGCAAGCCGGTTTCCTTCTTCTAATAATGACTCTTCGACAATATCAACATACAGCTTCTCATAGAAGAGATAAGATAAAAAATACGAATATAATACGGTAATCAAGATTGCAGCAGTTACCGTCAGCCATAGTTTTTTAAACAGGCTATCCGAAAAAGGGATCATCCTGCAGGCACCTCAAGTTTATAACCTACACCCCAAATGGTTTGGATGTAATCTCCTGTACCCAACTTCATCCTCAATGTCTTGATATGGGTGTCCACTGTCCTCAAACTGCCATGGTAATCCATCCCCCATACATATTCAAGAAGCTGTTCTCTGCTTAAAGCCTGTCCCTGATGCTTGACCAGAAAGACGAGCAGTTCAAATTCTTTGAGTGTTAGCGGTACGATTGCACCTTCTACACTAACCTTTCTCGCCTTTTTATCAATGTTGATTTTACCAAGAGTTACTGTGTCTTCATCATTTTTAACTAAAGATGTCCTTCTTAATAACGCATTAATTCTCGCTACAAGCTCACCAGGACTGAACGGCTTGACAATATAATCATCTCCACCAAGCTGGAGTCCTTTCACTTTATCCCATTCTTCACCCTTTGCTGATAAAAAAATGATCGGCACTTGTGAAAAAGCACGTATTCTCCCGCAAATTGCGAATCCATCCTCAAATGGCATCATTATATCAAGTATGACAAGATCAAATTTTTGCTCTTGAAGCTTTCTCAATCCTTCCGCTCCATCTCTAGCATGGACACACGAAAAACCTGAGTTCTCCAAATACATTTGCACCAAGTTCCGCATATCTTCTTCATCATCGATGATTAGTACTTTTACGGGATTCATCCTGTTTTCTCTCCCTTGTAACTATTTGAAATGGACCGTTTCCTACTCTGAATGTTTTTTCTACAGATAAGCTTCCCGGGTCTATGATATACACCTCGTTGCTGTCATAACCAGCAACAATCAGCTTATGTTCAAAAACTTCAATCTCAAAGGGATTGGCACCTACCTTGATTGAATCCTTCTTGGTTCCGTTCCCGCTTAATTTATAGAGCATATTCGACCCGTGACTCAAAACAAAAACAGAGTCCTCATCCTTTATGAAATCCACCGGCATTACAGGAGCCGGGATTTCCTTTTTTAACTTCCCAGTTTTAAGATCATAAATATGGATACGCTCCTCAATTTCAGTTCCTTTGCCATGCCCGCCGACCCAAAGTTCATCTTTTTCCGGGCTCATGATAGCCCCGGCTGCTGCAGGATGTATCTCGAATCCGGGGAGCCTCTCTTTATTTTTCAAATCAATAATGGTAAGTATCTCATGATTATAACTTATTGCGTAAAGTTTTTTATCGGCCTCAATGAGTGTCAAAGGATCCTTCTCTGCCTGGACCTCCTTCACTTTTTTTCCGTCCATATCAAAAAAACGGATGCTCTCCATGTTCTGATCCGCAAAGGCTATTTCCGTTCCATTACCAACTAATAAAGCGTTGACGATGCCTTCCCCGGTTTCCCAGGAATCAATCTTTTTCCCTTCACTTAAAGAATAGAGATCGACCGTCTCCAAGGTTTTTCCATAAAGTAAGAGGGAGTCTCCGTCCGGCAGGATCGTCCCGCCTGTATATGGTTGGTCAACCCTCCAATCAGGCAACTTTTCTTGGTTGTCCATATCATAAAAAGAAATGGTCATATCCTTTATGTTGACTGTCGATATAATAGAAGTATCTTTAGGGATTTGGTCAAATGATTCGAATGAACAGGCAGATAACAAAGCAGTGGCAGCCACGGCTGCTAAAATATAAATCCGCTTCATAATTAACTCCTTTTCTCCCACTAGTATCTCACATTATTATATCTCTAATTTGTGATAAATCTATGAAATCGAATGATCCTCAGCAGGTTCTTTAATGGTTAAAGTAGTTCGATAACAAAATGCTGAATTTTCAATACTGACTCCCTGTTTACGCCCTTTTTAGAATGTGCTTCGCGATGAATCCCGCACCTCCAATCCTGGATACCACAAGCCCCTATTTCTGAAGGAAATAGGAACATAAATCAAAATAGAGACAGCCATAGCTGTCTCTAGTGGTATTTTTATTCAGTTGGGCCCTGCCATGTCATCATGCCACCTTGCATATTGATCACATTAAAGCCATAATACTCCAGAAATTGAGTTGCTCTGGAGCTGCGGCCACCTGAGCGGCAAACCATTACATATGTTTTGTTTTTGTCGAGCTCATTCATTCGGAACTCTAGAAGTCCTAGCGGTATATGGAGTGCGCCTGGAATTTTCCCCTGGGCTACTTCATTTACTTCGCGAACATCAACTACTTCAAATTCATTTAAACTTAATTTATTTTGTACCTCTGTTGGTGTCATCTGTCTCATTTTCTATATCCTCCTTATATTTACCAGGCGCTCATGCCGCCCTTTACGTTGGTTACATTTTTAAATCCAGCTTTTTTTAGCATCTTGCTTGCCTGACTGCTCCGCATGCCGCTCTGGCAAATGACAACTACATCTTTATCCTGTGAAAGTTCTCCCTTACGGTTTGCCAGCTGCTGGAGCGGAATATTTCTGAACCCCTTAATGTGATTTCCTTTATATTCTCCTGGTGTCCTTACATCAACGTACTGGATTCCTCCCTGATTTGATTTCAACTGTTCACGCAGTTGCGCTGTCGTGATTTGATTTATACCTTTCGCAGGAGCGAACCGGGTCCAAAAAAAAGCCACAGCCAGAACTGCAATCAATACATTAATTACTACATCCATCATTTGCACCTCTAATTACTTTATAGTTAATCTCCTTACACACGAACTATATTACCCATATGGGTATTTTAAGTGGCGAAAAAGAACTTGTCAAGAATAGAAATTTGATTATTTTCTGCTCTTGACAAGCAGTTCAACGGCATCATTAACAGCCTTCGATGTTTCCCGGCCTTCATGCAAATCGTTGATCAGGCACTGCTCAAGATTCTTGCTCACTATCAGGGCAATTGTCCGGTCGACCGCAGATCGGATAGCTGAGAGCTGAGTCACAACCGATTTGCATTCTTCCTGTTCTTCCAGCATTCGCAAGCTGCCCCTCACCTGTCCCTCGATTCTTTTTAGGCGATTGACCACTTCTTTATTGTACTCCACTTTAGCCGCCTCCTATTGTGATGGTCCAGTAATGGTATAACCTTTGATATTATAACCATACTTCTTCAACAATCTTGCTCCAAAGTTCTTTTCTATTTCATTGGATGCAATGATGACAATCTGTTCTTTCGGAATTTCCTTTATATATCTTTTTAAATACCCACACGGGATATTAATGGCTCCAGTGACAGGATTTTTAGCGGAATCCTGGTAATCTCTGAGATCCACAAATACTGCATCATGATCAAGACCCTTTACGGCCTGGAGATTCCTAACAGGTACATAGCGGTTGAAAATTAAGGTGACCAAAAGGAGAATGATGATAATACTAGTTAGCAACTACACTTCACCTCTTAATGAATCTGTTCATTACTGAACTTATAATACAGATTATATACCATAAGGGGTATAAAATCAAGTGTGAAGATTTTTTTCTCAGTAAAGAAAGAAAAATCCCATCCTTCTTTCTGGCTCAGTAACAAAACCATATTATACTCTTATAAGAGAGGATTCTCTATCCTTTTGCTCTTCATGGAAGTCTATTCCCTTAGTTTCCCTCACACTGCTGGATTGCTTCTGCCAATTCCAAATGAATTTGGATTAACGCTGTTTTGCTTTCACATGCCAAGGATGATTCGATCACTCTTTTTGTGGCCAGGTAATATTTTTCTTTTAAAGGTCTTCTAGCCCTCGGATGGGAGTTTTCATCTTTTAAATCCCTGAGTATGGCATCTCTAAGTGTCTCTTCTGGATTATTACAGGAATCAAGTCTTCGATTGTTCCAAATCAACCTATATTCATTAAGTAACTTTTCATACTCTATCGATTGCATCAATATGCCTCCTGTAAAAATTTAAGTCTTTAAGCCCCACTTTGTATATTTACATAATTTTGCACGACAATGCAAAAAATAAAAATAAATTACTAAAAAGGAGATTACTTATGACAAAGCCTTATCGTTGCCCAAATTGCAAAACAAACCGGACAAGGTTCAATATGATCTCACAGGTTCCTCAGCCTGTAAAATTAAATCCACAATCAGGTGAAATTGTAGAACAGTATACCAATGACCAATTAGACCCATTCCACCTTCCATATAGAGGGCCGGAATTAAAAATCCAATGTGCAGCCTGCGGACTTGTTGAAGATGAAAAAACTTTTGCCAAATTTGGAGAAAGTTAATACTCGAGCGTTAAAATCTCTGGCGCATAAAGAACAAGTAAAAGCTTGAGAATGCCTCTCAAGCTTTTCAATTTATAATCATGAGATTATTATCCTTCAGAAATCTGATTGAATCCACCTTCCACTGTTCATTTGCCATAAAGCGGACTAGCATGATTTCTCCATTAAATCTCACTCCGCCCTTACCCTTTATCTGCAAGTTAATTTCAACAGGTACAGATAGAGACAACTGATCCCCAACATCTTCTGCTGGCAGTACTTCCATCCGGCTAATGCTGATATTTTCAATTTCTGGAAGCAGCTTGCTCCATTCAAGCTCTTGAAGTGAAATGAAAGAAATGATGTAGGAGTCCTGCTGTTTTATTCCTGCTATATAGGCATTAACCAGGTCATATGGATCAGTTTGTTCCAGATATTTCTCAAGCTTTCCTGCTGATTTGAGAATCATTAGTTTGTGCGATAAATCCATAAAATTGGTACGGTGAGTGGTGCTGCCGTAAAAATGGATGCAAAAATGGCCAGGAAAGTTATTTTTCAAAGCACCGCCTCCATGGGGCATACCATGCATAGAGGCTGCGATTTTCCCATCTTCTGAGATGACGATAATCGCTCTGCGCTTCCAGCTCCACTTGCCGTTGTAAATCTTCTTCATGACTGCAGTATCCTTTGAGGTTAGAGGCTGGACATCCGCATGGTTGCTGCCAGCTCGCCTTTGAACCCGGAATTTAAGGCCTGTTTCCAAATCCATCACAGTAAATTTACTGTATCGGGGCAAAATTTCATTAACCTCTTCCCATTGCGGCATATTAATTTTGTCAGATACTGTCTTAGCATCCGTGCTTACACATGTAAATGCTAAAAAAATTAATGTCATTATTAGAATTTTTATTTTGTACATATGTAATCATCTCTTTTGAAGGATTCAATAAAGGTCACATACAGGTTAATATGCTACATGAAAGTTTTTGCATTATCACGTTAGACTATTCAGGAAAATAATTGCAAACAAAAAACCCAGCAAAGCTGGGAAAGTTGAATGCTTCTTCTATGGCAATAGGGATGCTTTCCCTCCATCGTAATGTTGCTGGGTAATAAAGCTAGGACCTAATATAATCTGCACTCTTTCAAACAAAAATATGCCTTTTTCACCCTGGCCCTATCTTTGAATACGGAATTATTATCTTTCCAGATCCATGAGTTGTTCCTCTATGTTTGTCCAATCAGTCACTTGGCCGATGAAAACCAGGTTCAGCGGCATCTTCAAGTATTCTTTCATGAACAATGGCATGCCATATGAATATTGGAATAAGTCAGGATATGGAGAATGGTCAAATAAAACATACCCTTTTATCCTAAAAATAGTATCCGGCAACGATCTTAAAAACTCTTCAAATGTCTTTTGGCTTATCGCAGACTGAAAGCGATATACGAAAGTACTCAGCCTTAAATCCGATTTGACGTGTGCGACGGCACTATCAGCCTTTTTCTTATAAGCTAGCCCTTCCATCAACTTCATTGGCATCTTTGAAAAAGAACTTAGAATACATCTGGCTGTGGGATTGATACCCTGGAGATTCATGCTGATTGCTGCCTGTTCAGATTCAGTGAGCAAATCTGATTTATTCACGATGATAATGTCAGCATGCTTCACTTGTTCGAGCAGAAGCTGGTGGACTTGCGGGTTCAAAGACTGCCTGTTCATCCATTGCTGTCCGTCTACAGTAGTGATGATTCCTTTGATCACGAGTTTGTCCGCAAATAATGGAGAGAGTACAGCATCCAATACTTCAACAGGGTGCGCGGCTCCGGTTGTTTCTATATAGATTGCATCAAGATCATGATCAAATAGCAGTCCCTGTATCTGGGATTCGAGCTTATCCTGGATTGTACAGCAAATGCAGCCACCTAATAACTCTTTCAATGGGACATCTGAATCCACTGAATTAGAATCAATCGATACATCGCCTAGCTCATTCATCATGACAGCAATATTTCTTCCCTTAACTTTTTCATTTTGTAATATTCGTTTTAGCAATGTCGTTTTTCCTGTACCCAGGAATCCGGATAAAATGTAAACCTCTGCTTTTTTCATTTTCCACATCCGCCTATCTTTTATTATGTAATACGGAAAATCTCCAGCAAAAGCTGGAGATTCCTAATTTACTGCATTTTTTTGTAGTGTGTTACTTGGTCATTTCCTGTTTCAATACTTCTATCGCTTTCTGGACTTGCGGATCTTCTTTCTTAATTTGTTCACGCAGTGCATTCATTAGTTCTATCGTTGTGCTTCCTTTAAGGACACCAGTTTGTTCAAGTTCCTTCGATTTCTGGAATTGGATGACTGCATCCTTCGTTTTATCATCATAAAAACCGTCTTCACGGCCCGGCTCAAAGCCCAGCGCCTTCAACATCTTTTGAGCAGCCTTGACTTGCTCTGATGCTGTCGATACAGTCAGTTCTGTTTCTGGATCGATAAATGGCAATGAAGCATACTCCGGCATCGCAACCTCATGATTCGGCTTAATGCCTTTCTTATGAATCCAATTCCCTTTAGGTGTCAGCCATTTTTCTGTGGTGAATTTCATATTCGATCCATCTGAAAAATCTTCAGCCCGCTGGACAGTTCCTTTACCGAATGACTTTTCACCGACCAGAGGGACACCTGCCGATTCACTGACTGCTCCTGCCAGGATTTCCGAAGCACTCGCACTGCCTTTATCAATGACCACTACTAAAGGAAGGTTTTGATCATTTTTATTTTCTGAAGCATACTTTTTGACATTTCCATTACGGTCTTCAACCTGGAACAGGATTTCCCCTTCTGGAACAAAGAGACTTGATATTTTGATTGCCTGATCGAGAAGACCTCCGGGATTTTGACGAAGATCGAGTACAAGACCTTTCATCCCTTGCTTTTGCAGATCATTTAAAACATTCACTAACTCAGTAGCAGTATTTTGGGAGAAATTCGTAATTTGGACTTTGGCAATCCCATCATCAAGCATCTCACCATATACTGTCTCAATTGGTATCGTGTCGCGTGTTATTGTAACATCGACCGGTTTTTCGGCCCCCTGGCGAAGGATGGACAACTTTACGTCGGTCCCTTTTTCACCTCTAATAAGAGCTACTGCTTCGGTCGTATTCATACCTTGCAGACTTTTGCCGTCAACTGACATGATTTTATCTTCTGGCTGGAGTCCTGCTTTTTCTGCAGGAGAACCTTTCAGCGGAGTGACGATAAAAATGAAACCATCCCTCTCCTGGATTTCGGCTCCAATTCCTTCAAATGAAGATGACAGACTCTGATGAAAATTCTTCGCATCTTCCTGGCTCATGTAATCCGAATACGGATCATCCAATGATTCAAGCATTCCATCTATCGCACCGTTAATGATCTTTTCCTGGTCGATTTCCTGGTAGTATTCTTTTTTCAAGGTGTCATATGCGTCATATAGCTTTGCGAATTCTTCTCTTTCTCTTATGACTTGCACTGCTGGCTTGTCTTCACCGAAAGCAAGCGCAAAGGTAGTGATACCTGCAGTTAAAAAGACAAGAAAAAACAAAAGCATTGCAAAGTGGAACTTTTTTATCCGAAGAAAACTATTTTTGTTCTCTGTTTCTGCTGCCTTATTTTGGCCCTCTAGTTCTTCCTTGTTTTCTTCATTTGTACTTTGCTGATCCAACCCTTTCACCACTTTCCAATCAAGCTTAAAATCCTTAATGTTTAGAATAACATTTTTACTTTGAAATTAACAGAAAAATAGGTGCACAAAAAAGGCAGCGGTTAACAAACCGCTGCCTTTTGTTCTATTCTACATCATAACCCTGGTCTTCAACAGCAGATTTCATTTTGCCCACTTCTGCCTTTGAAGCATCGTATTCCACTTCAGCAGTTCCCTCTGCAAGTGAAACCACTACGCTTGCAACACCATCTACTCCCATTAAAGCGTTCTTGACTGCCTTTTCGCAGTGTCCGCAAGTCATACCTGATACATTTAAGGTTGCTTTTTCCATTTTGAATCTCCCTCTCTTTTTTTAAATTTATAACTTAATCCGCTTCAAACGAAGGGAATTAGTCACTACAGAAACTGAACTGAACGCCATTGCAGCACCAGCCACCCATGGAGCAAGAAGGCCCAGTGCAGCGATTGGGATACCCGCCGAATTGTATGCGAGAGCCCAGAACAGGTTTTGGCGTATGTTTTGCATCGTTTTTTTACTCAATGAGATGGCTTTAGGAATCAATGTCAATTCACCGCCTAGAATAGTGACATCTGCAGCCTCAATCGCCACATCTGTCCCTGTTCCGATGGCAATCCCTATATCAGCAACGGCAAGTGCTGGCGCATCATTTATACCATCGCCCACCATTGCGACTTTTTTACCTTTAAGCTGAAGTTCTTTTACATGATTTGCTTTTTCTTCCGGCAGCACTTCTGCTATTACATGCTCAACGCCAACCTGAGCAGCAATCGCTTTAGCCGTTCTCTTATTGTCACCGGTTAGCATATATACTTCGATGCCCATGGATTTTAGATCTTCAATCGCTGTTTTTGCAGTTTCTTTCACTGTATCAGCGACCGCAACGATACCATTCACTTGATTATTGATGGCAATTAACATGGCTGTCTTGCCTTCTGTCTCTAATTTTTCCAGCATTTCATCATATTTGTTGTATACGATTCCTTCTCGATCCATTAGCTTTCTTGTTCCGACATATACCTTTTCCCCATTAATGACTGCTGCAATCCCGTGACCCGGTATCGCTGAGAACTCATCCATTGGAAGAATATCAATTTTATTAGCGGTGCCATATTCCACTATCGCCTCTGCAAGCGGGTGTTCTGAAGATTTCTCGGCAGTAACCAAATACTTAAGGACCTTTTCCTCGTCTCCGAAAACCTCGAGATCGGTGACGCTTGGTTTCCCTTTAGTAATTGTACCCGTTTTATCAAGAACAATAGCATCGATTTTATGAGTGGCTTCTAAGTGTTCTCCACCTTTAAAAAGAATTCCATTTTCTGCACCTTTCCCCGTTCCGACCATGATGGAGGTTGGTGTCGCAAGTCCAAGTGCACAAGGACAAGCAATTACGAGTACAGCTATGGCAGTTTCTAGAGATGATGCAAAGTCTCCAGGAGTAATCAAGAAGTACCAGACAAGGAATGTTACAATCGCAATTGCAACTACTATCGGTACAAAAATACCAGAAATCTGGTCAGCTACACGCTGGATTGGTGCCTTGCTTCCCTGCGCATCCTCAACTACTTTGATTATACCTGCTAACGCTGTATCTTTTCCTACCTTGGTTGCAGTCATGGTCAAAGTTCCATTTTTATTGATGGTGGCACCGATTAAAGAGTCGCCTTCTGATTTTTCAACCGGAATGGATTCTCCTGTAATCATTGCTTCATCGACAGCTGACTGTCCTGATAAAACCTTTCCATCTACAGGAATCTTCTCGCCAGGCTTTACGATGATCGTATCATTCACCTTAACATCCTCAATCGGGATTTTAATTTCCTCGCCATTCCTGATGACCGTTGCTTCCTTTGCCTGAAGGCTTAAAAGCTTGGAAATCGCTTCTGTTGTCCGCCCTTTAGCTAGAGCCTCGAACAGCTTTCCCACAAGAATCAATGTGATCAGTACAGCGCTGGTTTCAAAATACAAATGTGGCATATAACCAGGATTCCCGATTGTTTTGATCGCTTCTGCCAGACTGTAGAAATATGCAGCAGATGTCCCAAGAGCAACGAGGACATCCATATTTGCACTTTTGTTCTTGAGCGATTTATATGCACCTACATAAAACTGACCGCCAATCCAAAATTGTACTGGAGTTGCCAATAAAAGCTGGAACCAAGGGTTCATCAACAGATGAGGCATTGGCAAGCCCGTGTCCCAAGGTGCGTGCCCAATCATGGTGTATAGAAGTGGAAGTGATAATAGAATCGAAATGAACAACTTTCTCTTTTTTGCATTGATTTCCTCTTCTTTTTGCTGTGCTTTAGCTTCCCGCTGGACTTTTTCCTTAGCATCATAGCCAAGATCCTGAATTTTAGAAATGATTTTATCTACCGGCAGGACGGCGCTGTTAAACTCAACAGACGCGGATTCAGTTGCCAGATTAACGGTAGCTGAAACCATTCCATCCATTTTATTAAGTACCTTTTCAATCCTCGTTGAACAGGCAGCACAGGTCATCCCGAATACATCCAGATCCATTTTGTCGTTTCTGACACCATACCCCAGATCATTTATCTTGTTAAATATATCGTCAGGTTTGATTTTTTCTGCATCATAGTTCACTGAGGCATTTTCCATCGCCAGGTTAACAGTTGCCTCTACACCATCCATTTTATTCAGGACTTTTTCGATCCTCGTAGAGCATGAGGCACAAGTCATCCCCGTTATATCGACAGTCATTTGCTCTTTCACAATAACACCCCGTTTCGACCGATATTTTTAATTCCATCTACATTAATTACTATACCCCTGTATAGTATATTATGCAACATAAAAGTTTTTGTTTTTTTTATTTTTTTCCCTTGTTATGGATACTACTGATAAAAATATCACGATTGATAGAGCAACGTCTGTTATAGTTATGACATTTTTTAAACAAAAAGCCTGGCATGGCGGCCAGGCTCCTCTCTAAATTTTCTTCACGTTCTCAAAGTATTCTTCCAGTGTCCACTTATTTTCGTATATTTCTGTTGCTGCTTTGATGCCTACATATCGGAAATGCCACGGTTCATACATATAGCCTGTAAGCCCCTCTTTCCCCTTTGGGTACCTGAGGATAAAACCATATTTATGGGCGTTGTGGACTAACCATACCCCTTCCTTAGTAGAACCGAACTGTTCATTTAGGTTAAAATTGTTCGTCTTGCTTGAGATATCCATCGTCAAGCCGGTCTGATGTTCACTGCTGCCTGGTCTTGCAACAGCTTGAAGAGCCTTTTCCTCCCCTGCCTTTTTGACTTCTGCATTGAACAATGTCTCCTGACGGCCATAAGAACGGTAACCTGAAACAGCAGCAAGTTCAATTCCGTCATTCCTTGCGCCTGCGAACATTTTTTCCAGTGCTTCTGCAGCCTCTTTCCTCATTAGGCTTTTTTCTAACTTTGCGTCTCCAAATGAGAATGGAACATTCGGTCTAACCAAGTCACCCGGGATATAATTTCCTGGCAATCCAAACACCTTATTGACTAGCGCCAAATTGTTTTGGGGATTCTGGATTACATTCTTTCCATCGGCATTCTGGATCACATTAAAATATGCCGCTTCAAGGGTCAATTCCTCTTCTCCTGGCTTGTCCCCTTTAGGAGGGGTACTTTCCATGTTTTCTTCGGTTTCTTTCACATCTGCTGGCTGCTCACCCTGCCCATCTTGTCCAATTAGTCTTTCTCCCAAATAGGGGATTTTTTCAATATAAGGCTCAATAGGGCCACAACCCGTCAATAATAACGGCAGTGCAATTATCGGTAATATTTTTTTCATTTTGTCCACCATTCTTAAACATTTTAAGGCAATAACACCATTCTATCATTTTTGGGCAAACATTCGAATGGCCTTTTTTACCATTATCCTTGGTAATCATTATACCTGTTTTTAAAAATTGCAAACTCCTTCTATGATTCATTCTATCATTCACTTTTTTAAAACTTTGATATGTATTGTGGTTGCCAGGATCACAGAAAATTTTATCCGACTTGAAACCTTTACTTCTGAAAGGCCATAGCAAAAATTCAAATTAATAAAACCCTCTCCATCCAAGGAAAGGGTTTTCAAATTCTTACTCTTTGATTGCCGCTTCGAGCGCTACTTCAATCATGTCATTGAAGGTTGTTTGGCGTTCTTCAGCTGTAGTCTCTTCACCAGTCAGGATATGGTCGCTGACAGTAAGGATTGAAAGTGCTTTACGATTGTATTTGGCAGCCAGTGTATACAGCGCTGTAGTTTCCATTTCAACCGCAAGGATTTGATACTGTGCCCATTTTTCCATATCGGCATTGTCATTGTAAAACTGATCAGCAGTGAATACATTTCCTACTTTAAGGTTTAAACCTTTTTCAAGGCCTGTATTGTATGCTTTGTACAATAAATCAAAGTTTGCCGTTGCCGCATAGTCCACTCCGCCGAATGTAAGTCGGTTCATTTGAGAGTCAGTAGAAGAGCTCATTGCCAGGATCACGTCACGGACTTTGACATCCTTTTGGATAGCGCCGCATGTGCCTACACGAATAAGGTTCTGGACATTATAGCTATTCATCAATTCATTGATATAAATGGAAATGGACGGTACGCCCATGCCTGTACCCTGAACAGAAACTCTTTTTCCTTTATATGTTCCTGTGTAGCCAAACATATTCCTGACTTCGTTATATAACTTTGCATCCTCAAGAAATGTTTCAGCAATATATTTTGCTCTTAACGGATCCCCAGGGAGCAATACCGTTTCTGCGATTTCATTTTCTTTAGCACCAATATGTACACTCATTTAATATCCTCCATCCTATAGGTTGCTACCTCAAAACTATACCACAATATAGTTAAGCAGGAAAATCTTCAGTTTCATGACAATTTTGTTAACGGGCAAGCTAAGAATAGCTTTACCGAAGCTGAAACAAAAAATTCTCGGTTACAGGATAACTCAAAACGATATAAAGGAGATTGACTTTTATGGGTAAAAAACATCGGAACCGGATAAATTCACCTAAGAAAAACAACCATATTCCGCCTGAAGCGATTGCTGCCGAACAAGAGGCACACGGAAAAGAATTTTCAGCTACAGGCAGAAAAAAACAAGGGTAAAAAAATGACGATGAAGCAGCTTGCTTCATCGTCTCAACCTATATTAACAATAGCGGCCAATGGCGTTTTGTAGTGTGTGCTGCAGCGAAGGCAGGTCAGAAGCATGGATATTCATTCTCACATACGTTTCATCCATCCCCATTGCCTCTGACAAGAATCCTCCAATCCCTCTCGCCCTGCGGTCAACTTGCATCAATATTTCCACTTCGTTTTCGCTGTTCGGATAGAACACCAACTCCAATTCATCCAAACGCCCTCTAAACGGACCAGATGAAGGCACGAATTCAAACTCCTGGATAAAAGGCAAATTCCGGCGTAGATGTCTTGGAGCTTGCTCGCAATCGGCTTCCCTCAGCCGGAATCCCAAGTCGCTGACAGCGTTAAATACTCCTTGCATCAACTGGTTTGGCACAACCATCAAATAGTCTTTATCCCCAGGATCGATTGCATTTTTAATATCAAGTCCTGTAGATACCCAAACCTTCGTTCGACCCAATGTTAAAGGCATTTCCAATGGAAGTCTGAATGAGAATGGAATCTCCTTTGTTTCATTTTCCTGGATGATGAATGACTGTGTAAGCCTGAAGCGATCAATCTGCGCTGTGGCTGTATACTTTCTGTCATCACTTTCTTTTATATAAGTTGTATGTAAACTTAAATAGATGTCATCAATCTTCTGTTCGGTGTTCCCTCCGCGAATTTCCACAACTCCGCGAACTTCTTCTCCTGGCATTACTCGATCCTTTTCAAGCTTCGTATCGACTTTAGCTGCACCGATTCCGACACTGGCAAAAACCTTGTTAAAGAATGACATTCATATTGCCTCCCATTATTCACAAATTTATTCCACGCTTATGTATACGAACGAAAGTTAGCATGGTTTCACTCATAAAAATATTTTTTTAAGTATCGCTTGCTGATTAAATCTTTGTTGACAGCCCTGCAAGATTCTAAGCCCAAATGAAAATCAAATCTTCAAAAAGGGCACATAGAAAAATTCTATAAACCTAAATCGAGTTCAAAGCTTGAAAAAGGGCACATAGAAAAATTCTATAAGCACACATCAAGCTCAAAGCTTGAAAAAGGGCACATAGAATAATTCTATAAGCCCAAATCGAGCTCAAAGCTTGAAAAAGGGCACATAGAATAATTCTATAAACCCAAATCGAGCTCAAAGCTTGAAAAAGGGCACATAGAAAGATTCTATAAACCCACATCGAGCTCAAAGCTTGAAAAAGGGCACATAGAAAGATTCTATAAGCCCAAATCGAGCTCAAAGCTTGAAAAAGGGCACATAGGAAGATTCTATAAACCCAAATCGAGATCAAAGCTTGAAAAAGGGCACATAGAAAGATTCTATAAGCCCAAATCGAGCTCAAAGCTTGAAAAAGGGCACATAGAAAGATTCTATAAGCCCAAATCGAGCTCAAAGCTTGATAAAGGGCACATAGAAAAATTCTATAAGCCCAAATCGAGCTCAAAGCTTGATAAAGGGCACATAGAAAAATTCTATAAGCCCAAATCGAGCTCAAAGCCTGAAAAAGGGCACATAGAAAGATTCTATAAACCCACATCGAGCTCAAAGCTTGAAAAAAGGCACATAGAAAAATTCTATAAGCCCAAATCGAGCTCAAAGCTTGAAAAAGGGCACATAGAAAAATTCTATAAGCCCAAATCGAGCTCAAAGCTTGAAAGAGTTATATAGATTGATTCTATAAGCCCAAATGGAGCTGGAAGGTCGAAAACATAAAAAAGGCTGATTCATCAGAATCCGCCTTTATTTAGTGTATCTAACCTAATCCAGTTCTTCTTCCTCATCAATGATGCATTTTTCAATCAGATATTCAAATGTAATATCCGCCATCTCTTCAAGTTCTTCCACGGTGGGAACGTATCCCCTTTTAACAAGTTCATGAAAGAAAAATTCAGCAATCTCCTCTGTATCGATTATAACCTCAATCTCTTTCACAGATTCGCCCCCCTTTTATTCCAAATGTATGTCAGATGCGCTATTTTCATGCCAAGCATCTAGAATTTTAGGAAAAATCGTTCTAACCCCTTTGGACAAGCATAGAATGGAATAAATCAAAAATTGGAGTGGATTTATATGGAGAGATTAGGGATACTTGCTGAAAAGTTTGTAGCAGACGTTAATAACGAAGACAGTGTAATTGTAGAGTTTTTTGGCAAATTCGTGAATTCTTTATTTAAGGTTTTTCAAGTGGCTGGAATTCCTTTTCTTGTGTATGTGCTGCTGGAGTTTACAGGCAGGTTTTAGACATGGCTTTTTCCATCATTGTTAACAAGTAATGAAAGTTTTCGGATGATAACACGCATTACATGGGCATATTCATCGTCATTGAACCACTTATACAATATTCGGTAGTCATTGTAAATATCAAGCAAATTATCGATCGTCATCCTTCTCTGGTTAATTTTACGCAACTCTTCCTTTTCGCCTGCTCGCGGATGATTCGATTTTTTATCAACATTGACTGAAGACTTTATTTCTTTATTAGCAGAAAATAAAAGTCCAAGCTTTTGGATAAAAGTATCGGCACTTTCAGAGTCCGCCACAAGGGTCAATTCTTCTTCTCCAGCTTCAAGCCATTCTCCATCTTTGATCCTCGAAAGTTCGTAAATGACATCCTCCCAGGCATCTTCTTTATATCGCCAGATTTCGGTCCTGAAACCGACAACCTTAAAAAGATCGGAACCATATCCTTTTACCTGTACTAAATCACCAAAGAAATATTTATACTCGATGTCAATTTGCTCCTTTTCCAGCAGCTTCCCATCATATTCAGAGAGCATCTTTAAACTTGTTTCCAAGTATAAGCCCTCGCTCTTATTTATCTCGTATACATGAAGGCCGTCAAGCCACTTTATATCTGTCACTTTCCCCACTGTGCCATAAATAGTGATCACGACTGTATCACCGATGTTAAACTTAGGTTTCTTCCGTTTTTCCATTTCCTCCATCCTCTCAACGATGAGTCGTGAATTGTGATTACCACAGTATATGCATTATTCAGAAAATCGCCACGCCTAGATGAAGGTTCGATAAGTGCATTTGTTATTTTATTAAAACAAAAAAAGCCCTGCGGTTGACCGCAGCAGCCTTTTCAGCTTTCACTTATCAAATATTCCTCCCATGCTTCATCGAAGACAGTCATGCTTTCCGGATATTGACCGTTCATTTCCAGATAGCTGCTAATTTCATCATAATCTTCCGAGTTTTTAGGGAAAGAAAGGTCATCATATGCAGAGTTTGCGAACCTGCTGATTGGATCATTTGGTTTTGTGGTCCTGTATTTCATCAAAAAGTGGTAAAAACTTTTATACATATATGAACGCCTGCCTATAGTTAGTATTCGTTTGTCCATACTATAACGGAAAAGTTGCCTGCGCGTCCACATAAACGACAAGAAATAAGCTCCTCGAAGGTATGAGCGATTGGTTGCTATTTACGTCCTTATACGGCTTTTTCCTACTTATAAGGTTGCATTTTGTGACTTTAGCACCCTTATACAGCTTCCTGCTATGTATAAGGGTGCATAACTTCATTGCCATCTGGATGATTTCGCCATCTCCAGCAATGCCCATATAATATTGACCATCAAGATTGCTACCGTGATCGGAACAGCGTGAAGCCAATTCATCCCGTATTTCTCTTTGATCATCCGAACATAGTATCCGCATAAGAACAATACCAGCATTGCCGCCATCAGCATAATTGACAAGGCGATATACATGAAATCTCCCCACTTCCAATATAAATACTCCCCACTCTATTATAAAGAGAAGGGAGTATCTTGCTAAAAAGGAAGTGTGAAACTTTTGTGAACGCCATTATGATTCATGTTATTTAAGTCACAACTAAAATTCATGAAGAAAAATCAAAGTAATTCCGCTTCAGCAATCTTGGCTGGGCCATCAATTCTTCAAAGGTGACTACCCTGGCAAGTTTTTTTGTATCAATTAAAAATAGCTGGTCTTCGATTTCTTTTGTGATCAACTCGGTCTGGTAGGTAATGTCACAATCAAGACAATGGACTGCAGGAGTTTCATTTATTTGAATTGCATGTGTACCGTCCGGCAGTTCCCAATAAACTTTGTCAGTTATGTTTTTGGTATTTTCACTGCTGCACCACTCACATTTTGGCATCATTCAACCCCCTCTGCTGTCGGGATTGTCTCCTGGATATCCGGGGCTTGAGTTGTTTTTTTCTGCTGGGCCATGTATTTCTTTTCCTTCAGCTCATCACGTTTTTCACGCTTATCCTTAAGCGATGCATGTGAAGGGTCTTCCTCATACTTCTCCCTTCGGTCAATCCTGCCAAGGCCCTCTGGAATCAAGTTGAATTCACTGTCATTCATGATTGCTGCAATTCCAGTATTAGATTTTTTCTTTTCATAGTCAGGATATACTTGTTTAAAATATCCTTCAGCTTTGCCAGGAACATAGTTTTCTGGCTCAGGATAGGAAGTGATCACGCCTTCAAAATTCCGAAGGACAACCTTTTCCGGACTCTGGGAAATCAGGTAATTTGGCTGTAACGAAATTTTTCCGCCTCCCCCGGGTGCGTCGACTACAAATGTAGGGACGGCATAGCCGGATGTATGCCCTCTCAAGCCCTCAATGATTTCAAGGCCCTTCGTCACAGGGGCGCGGAAATGCCCAATGCCTTCTGACAGGTCACACTGGTAGATATAGTAAGGACGAACACGGATTTTCACAAGGTCATGCATCAGCTTTTTCATGATGGCGACACTGTCATTAATGCCAGCAAGGATGACCGATTGATTTCCAACCGGGACACCTGCATTGGCAAGCATTTCACATGCCCGCTTTGAATCCTCGGTAATTTCGATCGATGTATTGAAGTGTGTATTCAGCCAGATTGGATGGTATTTTTTGAGGATGTTACAAAGATTCTCTGTAATCCGCTGCGGAAATACGACAGGTGCACGGGTACCGATGCGGATGATTTCAACATGGTCGATTTCTCGCAGGTTTTTTAAAATATACTCTAAGATGTTGTCATTGATTAACAGGCCATCTCCGCCGGAAATCAGCACATCACGGACTTCCGGTGTATTACTGATATAGTTGATTGCTGCATCGAGCTGTTTTTTTGCAACTCCCATGCCAATTTGTCCGGAAAATCTGCGTCGGGTACAGTATCGGCAGTACATAGAGCATTGATTAGTGACGAGAAACAACACCCTGTCTGGATACCGATGTGTCAAACCTGGAACAGGTGAATCCTCATCCTCGTGCAATGGATCTTCAAGATCATATTTAGTTTTGTGAATTTCTTTAGAGATTGGAACTGACTGCATCCTTACCGGACAGCGAGGATCATCCGGATTCATTAATGAAGCATAATATGGTGTGATATTCAGCGGGATTGTTTTCGTAGAGATTCTTACACCCTCTTCTTCATCTGGAGTAAGATTGATAACCTTTTTCAAATCGTCTAGAGTCCTGATTGTATTAGTAAGCTGCCAGAGCCAGTCATTCCATTGTTCTTCTGTGACATCTTTCCAGAGTTCAATATCTTTCCAATGCCTTGAAGGCTTATATAAAGTTTGTTTCATCCTAATTCCCCCCAGCTGTTTTTGTAGCTATATACAATGCAAGTATCATGCCAATATTGACAAATTATTCTGAAATCAATAAATACCTGGGGTTTAGGGCTTTACAAACGATTTATCAATCCCGGTAAAAGAAAAAACCTGCTCAAAATTCGGCAGATTATAGCTGGATGTTCAGTTTCTTCATTTTATATTGAAGTGTCTGTCTTGGTACATCTAGCAGGACTGCTGCCTGCTGAATATTCCCCCCCGAGGCTTCAAGCGCATCATTGATCAACTGTACTTCAAGCTCTTTCAGATTTTCTCTCAATACTAAGGAAGCCGTTTTATTGACAGGCTTTGCCTCAATATTTTTCAGCATCATTGGCAGGTCCTGAGGAGTCAGAACTTCACCTTCACAAACATTCATCATGTACTCAATTGTATGCTTAAGTTCTCTGACGTTTCCGGGCCATTGATGTGCAAGAAAAACACCCTTTACCGCTTCATCAAGCCCTTTTATCCGCTTCATCAGTGCATGATTGTACTGATTTATGAAAATATCGGTCAAATAAAGAATATCTTCCTTCCTCTGCCTCAGAGGGATCAATTCGAACGTCAAAACATTCAGCCGGTAAAAGAGATCTGTCCGCAGCTGGTTTTCTTCCATGGCTTTCCCGGGGTAGACGTTCATCGCAGAAATTACTCTCACATTCACTGAAGTAACACTCGTGCTTCCTACTCTTCGTACTGCACCATCCTCTAGTACCCGGAGCAATTTAGCCTGCAGGTCGAAGGGCATCGAATTAAGCTCATCAAGGAAAAGCGTCCCTCCGTTTGCCAGCTCGAAAAGACCCGGCCTGTCGACAGCCCCTGTATAGCTGCCCTTTGATGTTCCGAAAAGAATACCCTCAAGAAGATTTTCTGGTATAGCGGCACAGTTTTGGGCGATAAACGGACCCGCAGCCCGTTCTGATGAATTATGGATGGATTGGACAAAGAGCTCCTTTCCTGTCCCGCTTTCTCCATAAACCAGAATGGGGGAATTTGATTTCGCCAGTTTTTCCGCCTTTTTTTTCACCAATCTAAAATGGTGATTAGTTGTCAGCAGATCACTGAACGTATAGCCTGCCTGCTGTTTAACCAGCTTTCCATTCCGAAGCTGCAGGCCTTTTTGAATTTCTACAAGACGTTCAGAAAGCTGCTTGATCCGCGAATAATCTTTAGCGATTTCCACTGCACCTATCAATTGCCCCTGGACGAATATAGGCAGGGTCGTATTAATTGTGTCAATCTTTTTACCATGCAAGTTAACGAAAGATTGGGTTTCGTTATAAATCGGCTTCCTTGTTTGAATTACCTTCAACAATGTACTGGACTGATCGTTGAGTGATGGGAACACACTCAAGAGCGGCTTCCCAACAACTTCATTGATTTTCAGTCCATCATGCCTTGCAGCCACTTCATTGTAGAATATGGTGATGCCATCAGTATTAACGACATGGATAGCTTCATCTATGCATTTCAATATGGCGCTCAAGATTTCTTCCGTAACATTGGATACTGAATTCAATCCCATCACACTCCCATATTAAGTATATGACAGCGTGCCGAAAAACTGTCCCCTATTGCCCAAATTTTGGCGTTTCTGCCAAATCCTTAACCCAAACATTCATGTTTTCAATTTTATCATATATATATACATTGTTCACCAGCCTGCCACGATAGGCGTAGCCCAATTGATACAATGCCGCATTCATACCGAATGATAATGACCTGGCAATGGAATAGGAACAAAAGATGCCATTGTCAATCAGTTCAGCCTCGAGACGGGCAAGGAGAACCTTCATTAATCCATGCTTCCTGTGCTCCTTTAAAGTTGCACAATCAGTCATTTCCGCATTTTTATAGAAAAGATCCACTTCTGCAGAAGCTGCACTTACTATTTGGCCATTATGAACAAATCCGTAATAAATCGTTCCTTCTCTCATTGTCTTGACAATATATTCTGGATCATTCAGCGGGGTTGGATAAATTTGAAAAACTTCTTTGTATAGATGCGATAAGCCATCAGCATCGGATTCCTGCATTCTCTTCATTACATAGTCAACCGGAGGAGTGATATTCTGGACAGGCTCTGCCAAACGATAAACACTTTTAATAATTCCATCCTCTTGTATCCAGTGTGGCGATGCCTTTCTCTCCTGGCTAAAAAACTTAGAAAAAAACACACAGTCAGATCCCAGAAAAAACCCGTCAATAGCCGCTTCAAAACTGTACCCATATTCAAGCAGCCGGGTAAAATGCTCTCTTCTTCCCTTAACAATCAATTTGTCAGCTTTTTCACTCTCTGCCAGTTGTTCAGCCCGATCCAAAACATCGCTTAAGCTGCCTAAATAATCTTCAATACGCACCCGTTTATTTTGTTTGTCAATATAAACAGTCATCTTGAACTTTTTATCTGATAAAATGATTGTTTTCCCTAAGTGCATTTTATTTCCCCCATTCTCTGTAAATATCACTAGAATGAAAAGCCTGGCTTTTGGCCAGGCTTTGAGTTAATCCAGTTTGAATGCCACGAGCTTCAGTTCAGTCATTTCTTCAATAGCGTATTTTATTCCTTCCCGCCCGGTTCCGCTTTGTTTGACACCGCCATACGGCATATGGTCGACGCGGAAGGTAGGAATGTCATTGATCATCACGCCCCCGACATGAAGCCTTCTGGCGGCCTTGAATGCTTTTTGAAGATCTTTCGTATAGACACCAGCCTGAAGCCCAAATTTTGATTCATTGACTCGATCGATTGCTTCATCGAAATCATTGAAGGTATTGATATGGACGACAGGTGCAAAGAGTTCTTCACAGGAAACTTTGTCAGTCGATCTAACATTGAGGAGCACGGTAGGCTTTAAAACTTGATGTTCACTTTCACCGCCAAAGACTAGTTCAGCTCCATTTTCCACTGCATCATGAATCCATGATTTTGCTCGGTTTACATCCCCAGCACTGATCATTGCCGCCACATCTGTTTCTTCATCCAGCGGATCTCCGACTCTCAGCTGGCCGGATTCTTCAACTAACAGCGAAACAAATTCATCGGCAATTCTTTCATGGACATAAATCCGCTGGATCGAAATGCAAACCTGTCCCTGATTTGAAAAAGCCCCCATCACAATCCTTGGCATTACTTTACTCAGGTCCGTTCCTTCATCCACAATCAGTGCCGAATTGGAACCAAGTTCTAATGTAACCCTCTTTAATCCGGCATTCTCGCGGATATACTTTCCGACTTCTGGACTCCCCGTAAAGGTCACTTTTTTCACCCGTTCGTCATCAATCAGGACATCACCAACACTTTTTCCACTGCCAGTCACAACATTCAGTGCGCCTGCCGGTAATCCAGCCTTATGAAAATAAGAAGCAATTTTATAGGCTGAGAGCGGTGTCTGGCTTGCAGGCTTAAGGACTATTGTATTTCCTGCTGCTATCGCTGGTCCGACCTTATGTGCGACAAGGTTCATCGGAAAATTGAACGGTGTGATTGCCGCGATGACGCCGAGCGGCTCCCTTACGGTGTAGGCAACCCGCCCTTCTCCCCCGGGTGCCGCATCCATGGGAATGGTTTCCCCATGAATCCTTCTTGCTTCTTCTGAGGCAAAGGTATAGGTCATTACAGTGCGGTCGACTTCTGCACGGGCAGCCTTCAATGGTTTGGAGGATTCCTCAGAAATTAGCCTTGCACATTCTTCACGCTCTTCCTGGATATAATCAGCAACCTTCCGAAGAATGTCGGCACGTTTATGCGCATCCATTTCCGCCATTACCCTTGCTGCTTCTGCGGCTGATTCAATCGCTCTCTTTACGTCTTCCTTGCTCGCTTCTGCCACTTCTGCTATTTTTTCACCAGTAAAAGGGTTTGATAGCGGTCGGTAACTTTTGGTTTCGACAATTATCCCATTGATCCACAGATTTTGTTTCATCACTTCCCCTCCTGATGCCCGCAGCACTCAACAATCACTGATTCAAGGACATCAAAGCCTTCCTCAACTTGCCCGTCTGTTATGACAAGTGGAGCCAAGAGCCTGATGACGTTTCCGTAAAGACCGGCACTCATTAGAATCAAACCGCGCTGATGTGCTTTCTCGAGTATTTCTTTTACAATCTGTCCATTCGGATGTCCGTTCCCATCGAAAAATTCCATCGCACACATAGCCCCCAAAGAGCGGATATCTCCAATCACCGGGAAGCTTTTTGCCAAGCTTCCAAACCTCTCCTGAAACTTATCTCCGAACTGATTTGCCCTTTCAAGAAGGTTCTGTTCTTCTATCATTTTAACGACTTCTATGGCAGCAACACAACCGAGAGGACTTCCGCCATATGTTCCGCCAATTTCGCCAATGCCCGCGGAATCCATGACTTCTGCCCTTCCAGTGACCGCGCTGATTGGCAGCCCTGCTGCAATGGATTTTGACATTGTCATTAAATCAGGAACCACTCCGTAATGCTCCATTGCAAACATCTTCCCTGTCCTGCCAAAACCAGTCTGAATTTCGTCGGCAATGAACAGGATTCCAT
Source organism: Mesobacillus jeotgali (assembly GCF_900166585.1). Classification (NCBI taxonomy): domain Bacteria; kingdom Bacillati; phylum Bacillota; class Bacilli; order Caryophanales; family Bacillaceae; genus Mesobacillus; species Mesobacillus jeotgali. The sequence continues at coordinate 1,720,139 of NZ_FVZC01000009.1, forward strand.
ACTGTTCGCAGATTCTTTTCACACCCTGAACAAAAGTCTTTGATGGTATGTTGAAGCCGCCTTCACCCTGTATCGGTTCCATGATGACAGCGGCAATTTCCGTAGCCGGCACCTCGCTAAGGAAGAAGGTTTCAAATTTCTTTAGAATATAAGCGTCGAGTTCATTTGGCGTCATGCTTTTTTCTTGTGAATATACCGGATATGGCCACTTATAAGTTTCTGCAGCAAAAGGACCAAATTGATATTTGTATGGTTTTACCTTGCTTGTAAGCGACATTGCCATATAAGTTCTTCCGTGAAAAGCCCGTTCAAAAGAGATGATCCCTTTTCTTCCAGAAAATTTCCTGGCTATTTTAATAGCGTTCTCAACAGCTTCAGCACCGCTGCTTAGGAAAAAAGTCTTTTTCTCGTGATTCCCCGGAGTGATTCTGTTCAACTCTTCTGCCAGTTCAATATATGGTTCATACATCATTACATGGAAGCAAGGGTGTAGATATCGTTCGATTTGTTGATGGAGGGCAGTAACGACCTCAGGCGGACAATGCCCGACATTAAGCGTGCCAATTGCCCCCGCAAAATCGATGAACGTGTTTCCGTCGACATCAGTCAATAACGCACCCTCGCCTCTTTCAGCAAAAGTCTTTATCGTGTTAAATGGGCCAACAGGCACACTCTTCTCTTTTCTCTCTAGCAGTGCCTTTGCCCTTGGCCCTGGAATGGCTGTTTTAATCTTTATATCTCCCACTTTTTGATTCCCCCCATATCTTTATTATCTTCAAGCAGCTTACTCTGTGTTTGACATTTCTCAGAAAGCTCTCCATCAGGTTTCTATAATACTTTCAAATGTATATAATGGCTTTGTAACCAGCATACTTGTGCATCCAGGCAATCTTATTCGCTGACTTCGCACCACTCCAGCAATGTCAAGGCAATGATTTCAGCGGCTTCAAACACGTCTTCAAGCCTGATGTATTCGTTTGCCTGATGAGCCGTTTCCGTAACGCCTGGGCCGAACACTACAACTGGTATCCCGCCGACTTTTGAGAGGATGCCTCCATCCGTAGCCCAGGGGGATGCTTCAATTAATGGCTCTTTTCCCTTTACATCTTTGTAACTTTCGGAAAGCACCTTGATCAATTGATGATCAGGATCTAGATCGCCTGGCAGCCAGCTTGCTCCGAACCATTGCAGCTCAGGCTTGTATACTTTCAGCCATGGGTCAATATTGCAGAGATTTGAGAGAGCTTCAGCCATTTCACGTTTTGCCTCCTCCTGCGTTTCATTTGGAGCAACTCCCATCCTGCCCTCTATAATCGCCAGGTCAGGAACGGAGGATGGCCAGTCACCAGCCTGGATTTTTCCGATATTGATAGGAATTGGGATCGGTATACTCCTGAAAAACGGATCTGTTATTCTTTCATTTCTCTCCCTTTCAAGATGCCTGAGTCTATCAATAACCAGAATAGCCTTTTCAATCGCATTGACTCCTTCATATCTTGTACCACCATGGGCCCCTTTTCCTTTTACCGATATCCTGAACCACATAGAACCCTGCTGCTTCGGAAAGAGCTTCATATTCGTCGGTTCTGGAATAATTGCTGCATCAGCCTTATAGCCCCTGAGGACAGCGGCAAGTGACCCGGCCCCACCGCTTTCTTCTTCAATCACACTCTGGAAAATGACATTTCCTTTTAACCTGATTCCTGAATTCTTTATTGCCTCTATCGCCATCAAAAGAGAAGCATTCCCGCCCTTCATATCCGTTGAACCCCTGCCATAAAGTTTGCCGCATTCAATATGTCCGCTGAATGGGTCCCTATCCCAATCCTTCGGGTCTCCTGCGGGAACAACATCAATATGGCCATTCAGAATCATAGACTTGCCCCCGCCTGTTCCCCTCATGATTCCTACCGCATTTGGATTTCCTCTGAAGTCTTTGCGGTCAGAACAAAACGCAGGGTGATCCACCAGTCCGTCACTCCCGATTTCCCAAATATCCATTTCAAGTCCAAGTTCCCGGCATTTCTCAATGATTACTGCCTGCGCACCGCTTTCTTCTCCCCTCGTACTGGGCTCCTGGACCATTTTTTGTAAAAGCCGTGTTCCCCTTATTCTGTTTTCCTTAATATAATTCCGCACCCTTTGCTCAGCAGTTTGCACTATATCAACCCCTTTAGTATTCGATAACCCTGAGATCATCTGCAATTGAGAAATCGCAGGCGGTTTTAGCGGTAATTTCGGCAATGGTAGATGGCGCAAAAAGTTCAGAGAGAATCATAGATCCTCCAATAATCTTAAAAACTGCCAAATCGGTGATTACCATGTCGACACAGTTGGCCGCAGTCAGAGGCAAAGTACATGATTCCACTATTTTTGGCACCCCGTTTTTATCAGTATGGTTCATTAGGACGGCAACTTTCCTGGCCTTTTGTGCCAGCTCCATCGCCCCACCCATTCCCGGCACTTTTTTTCCGGGGACAATCCAGTTCGCAAGGTCTCCTTTTCGGCTGACCTGCAATGAACCTAAAATTGTAAGGTCAACCCGTCCTCGCCTGATCATTCCAAATGCGACAGCACTGTCACAATAAGAGGAACCTGCCACGACTGTAACCGGGAACCCGCCAGCGTTACATAAATTTTCATCTTCTAAACCTTTATTGGGTGATTCGCCCATTCCGACTATCCCATTTTCGGCATGAAACATTACCCTTGTTTCCCGGGTAAGGTGATTTGGGACAAGGGAAGGGATTCCTATGCCCAGATTTACCACCATACCAGAATAAATCTCCTCGGCTGCTCGTTTAGCCATTCTATTTCTGACATCTATTCCCATGCCCATTTCCAATTCACCCCACATGATGGAATCACCATATCCACGAACACGCCTGGTGTCACGATTTCTTCAGGATCCAGACTGCCAAGCGGAACAATTTCTTCAGCTTCCGCAATTGTAAAATTCCCTGCCATCGCGACTAGCGGATTTGTATTCCGGGCGCTTTTATCGAAAACAAGGTTTCCGTAAGGGTCAGCTTTTTTCGCGTACACTATGGATACTTCTGCTGTCAGTGCTGGTTCAATCAAATACTCTTTTCCATTAAGAGTCATCCTTTGCTTGCCCTTTGCTACGAATTCATGATCAACACCAACATCTGTTAAAATGGCGCCAAGCCCCATTCCTCCCGCCCTTATTCGTTCCGTCAGTGTACCCTGCGGCGAAAACTCAACCTCCATTTCCCCTCTGGTCATGAGTTCGCCGGCCACTGGATTGGATCCGATATGAGAGGCGATCACTTTCTTAGCCCTCCTGCGGCTGACAATTTTACCTATTCCTATTTCCGGAAAACCTGTATCATTTCCAATTAAGACGAGATTTTTTATGTCTTTTTCAAGAATGCCGTCAATCAGGGCAGGTGGAGAACCGACTCCTCCGAATCCGCCAAACATCAAAGTCATACCGTCGCAGAAATGTTCCATTGCCTGCTCAAGTGTCGCAATTTTCCCGAATGGATTTTCCATTACTCCTCAGCTCCATTTTCAAAAGCTAATCCTAAGATTCTATAAACTTCCATAAAAGTAGTTTTCAGCAGTGTAATTAAGTCATCAATTTCACGCTTTGTGATCGTTAGCGGCGGTGAGATAATGACTGCATCGCCCGACAGACCATCAAGCCCTGCTCCTGCTGGATACAGCAAAATTCCCTGATCCCTTCCCGTCCTGACAACAAGCTCCGTCAGTTTGATGCTCCGCTCAAAAGGAATTTTCCTGCCTCGCAGTTTGACAAACTCCAAACCCAGCAGCAAGCCTTTCCCCCTGACATCACCAATAAAGGAAAATTGGCTTTTCAGCTTTTCAAGCTTATTTTTCAAATAAACTGACTTCGATTCTACATCCTTCAAGATTTGATTATTCTCCAGGTATTCCATGACGGACAGAGCGGTTGCGCAGGATTGTGGGTTAGCGCTTAGGGTGTGACCGCTCATAATCACCTTGGATCCATTCCATATTGGCTCCATCACATGGTCACTGACCACGGTCGCTGCGATTGGCGCATACCCTGCACCCATCCCCTTGCCCAGCGCAACAATATCTGGAGTGACATTCCAATGCTCTGTAGCAAGCATTGTCCCAGTACGGCCAAATCCTGTCATCACTTCATCAGCAATAAATAATATATTGTTTTCATCACATATCTTTTTAACAGTTTCATAATAGCCATCTGGCGGAGAAATCGCTCCACCGGCTGCACCAATCACAGGTTCTGCGATAAAGGCAGCAATATGGTCAGCTCCTATTCTCTTGATTGCCCCGTCCAGTTCCATCGCACATAAATAACCGCATTCCGGGGCTGAACTTTGATATGGACAGCGATAACAGTAAGGTGGCGAAATTGCAGGAAATTCTTCCAGCAATGGCACAAACCGCGCCCTTCTTCCTGGATGCCCTGACATGGAGAGGGCACCAAGTGTGATGCCATGGTAGCTGACCCACCTGGAAAGGATTTTCGTTTTTGACTTGATTCCTTTCTCCTGCCAATACTGAATCGCTATCTTCAGTGCTGTTTCAGTAGCTTCAGAACCACTGTTTACAAAGAAACTCCAATTAAGATCACCAGGCAGTGACTCAGCAAGTTTTTCAGCCAGCTTTTCTGCTGCCTCACTGGTGAATTGTGAACGGTATACAAATGAAACTCTTTTGGACTGCTCATGCATTGCAAGGATAATTTCTGGAACTCCATGACCGATATTAGCCGTAACAGCCCCGGATGCTGCATCAAGATACTTCTTTCCATCTTTGTCAAAAAGGTAGATACCTTTCCCGTAGTCAATCTCCGGATAGCTCACATCGAGGGCAGGTTTGATCAAGTAGGACGGCTTCATAAATTCACTCCATTCACCGCAATTAAAATAAAATGGACATTCTGTAAATTGTATGAACTCGAGATGGGAATCTTTCATATATATGAAAAAATTACGCAGTACTGCCCAGGTGATTGAAGGTCAGCATAGGACTCTTGGGAAAAACTTGTTTACCGCGAGGGTTAGCCGGTCACCCATTTCTGTGAAGAAGCTAGAGTTAGAAGATCTATGAATGGGCTTTATACTCATGCTGAGTTTTCAAGGATATCTTCACAAAGCTGTCCAAACTTGGAGCAACTTCTGACAACTTGCAGGGATTTCTTCTCAAAGCTGTCCAGACTTGGAGCTATTTTGGAGGGATATCTTCATAAAGTTATCCGAACTTGGAACTACTTCTGACAGCTTTGAGGGATTTCTTCATAAAGCTGTCCAAAATTCGCTCAACTTCTGACAGCTTTGAGGGATTTCTTCGCAAAGCTGTCCAAACTCCGTTCAACTTCTGACAGCTTTCAGGGATTTCTACATAAAGCTGTCCAAACTCCGTTCAACTTCTGACAGCTTTTAGGTATTTCTCCATAAAACTGTCCAAACTCTGTTCAACTTCTGACAGCTTTCAGGGATTTCTACATAAAGCTGTCCAAACTTCGTTCAACTTCTGACAGCTTTGAGGGATTTCTCCATAAAACTGTCCAAACTCCGTTCAACATCTGACAGCTTTGAGGGATTTCTTCATAAAAGCTGTCCAAACTTCGCTCAACTTCTGACAGCTTGGAGAGATTTCTTCGCAAAGCTGTCCAAACTTCGTTCAACTTCTGACAGCTTTGAGAGCTTTTTTCACAAAGCTGTCCAAACTTCGTTCAACTTCTGACAGCTTTGAGGGATTTCCTCATAAAGCTGTCCAAACTCCGTTCAACTTCTGACAGCTTTGAGGACTTTCTTCACAAAGCTGTCCAAACTTCGTTCAACTTCTGACAGCTTTCAGGGATTTCTACATAAAGCTGTCCAAACTCCGTTCAACTTCTGACAGCTTTCAGGGATTTCTCCATAAAGCTGTCCAAACTCCGTTCAACTTCTGACAGCTTTCAGGGATTTCTACATAAAGCTGTCCAAACTCCGTTCAACTTCTGACAGCTTGGAGAGATTTCTTCGCAAAGCTGTCCAAACTTCGTTCAACTTCTGACAGCTTTCAGGGATTTCTACATAAAGCTGTCCAAACTCCGTTCAACTTCTGACAGCTTTCAGGGATTTCTCCATAAAACTGTCCAAACTCCGTTCAACTTCTGACAGCTTTCAGGGATTTCTCCATAAAACTGTCCAAACTCCGTTCAACTTCTGACAGCTTTGAGAGCTTTTTTCACAAAGCTGTCCAAACTTCGTTCAACTTCTGACAGCTTTCACGGATTTCTCCATAAAGCTGTCCAAACTTCATTCAACTTCTGACAGCTTGGAGAGATTTCTCCATAAAGCTGTCCAAACTCCGTTCAACTTCTGACAGCTTTGAGGACTTTCTTCACAAAGCTGTCCAAACTTCGTTCAACTTCTGACAGCTTTTAGGTATTTCTCCATAAAACTGTCCAAACTCTGTTCACCTTCTGACAGCTTTCAGGGATTTCTACATAAAGCTGTCCAAACTTCGTTCAACTTCTGACAGCTTTGAGGTATTTCTCCATAAAACTGTCCAAACTCCGTTCAACTTCTGACAGCTTGGAGAGATTTCTTCGCAAAGCTGTCCAAACTTCGTTCAACTTCTGACAGCTTTCAGGGATTTCTACATAAAGCTGTCCAAACTCCGTTCAACTTCTGACAGCTTTCAGGGATTTCTCCATAAAGCTGTCCCAACTCCGTTCACCTTCTGACAGCTTTCAGGGATTTCTCCATAAAACTGTCCAAACTCCGTTCAACTTCTGACAGCTTTCAGGGATTTCTCCATAAAGCTGTCCAATCTCCGTTCAACTTCTGACAGCTTTGAGGGATTTCTCCATAAAGCTGTCAGAACATGGGACTTTGCAAGATTTCAATGAAAAGTTTCTCTATTCCTTTCAAAAACCAAAAAAAGACACCCAGATCAGGTGTCTTAAAATTGTCTATTCTTCTTGTTCGATGAAGATTTCAGTTTCATTCCCAGATGCTTTTATCGTGGCGAATGACCCGATTGGCAAGGTTGCAATTGGCTGTACATGGCCAAAGTTGACATTTGCGATCACGGGGATATGATTTAATTCTTCCTTAGCCGATATTATTTTCCTTAAGGCTTCTTCTGTCACATTAGAGTTCTCTTGAAAACGGCCAATCAAGAGGGCTTTTATCGATGCTGCCTCCGGAAGATGCAGCAATGACTGAAGATCCCTGTCGAAACTCCTGGAATGGCTTTCTTCATCGTCTTCAATGAAAAGGATGCTGTCTTTCAACGAAGGCATAAATTCGGTGCCCTGAAGGAGGTTCATTGTACAGAGGTTCCCGCCAATCAATTTCCCGCTGGCTTCTCCTTCCTGGATAACCATGTAGCCACTCTGTTTATGAAATGTCCGATTTTCCTGATCAAGATACCAGGCGTCATCTGACCATGTATCTGAGGGGGTAATATCAAATGGCGCATCGTTCGTGACTGCTTCCAAAAAAGAGTTTAAGGTATATTCCAGGCCGTGCTTAACGCCGAATGAAGAAAAATGTGGTCCGGAGTAGGTTACCAAACCTGTTTTCTTATAAATTGCCAGCTGTAATGCCGTTATATCACTGTATCCGCAAAAGACCTTGGGATTGGCAGCTATCAAATTAAAGTCTATGTATTTTAGCAGCTGATTTGAATTGTAACCGCCTATTGCCGTTAAAATCCCTTTAACATTCGGATCCGCAAAGGCCTCATGCAGGTCCTCAATTCGTTCCTCGATCGATGAACTGAAAAACTCGTCATGGGCATCCGCATTCTTTCCAAACGTGACTTTGAAGCCGAGATTTGTCATTCTCTCAACAGCCAGCTCCACTTGAGCTTCCTTTAAAATGATCATGCTGGTCGCTGGTGCAATGACCCTTATTTCATCCCCTGGCGCTAATTTAGGTGCATACATTCTTTCCCCGCCTCTTCTTTTAATATCTTTTATTTTATCAAAGAAAAGACAGGGTGTAAGCATGTTAAAATGTGTCTATCGAAACCTGGTCTTCCTATTTTCTGGCAGGACCTATACAAGCGCAGGCTCTGGATTTCGTCTTGTTTTCGATTTCTCGATTATATCCGTCGCAATCCAGACACCGCACGCGCTTGCCTGTGCAAGGCCCCGCGTGATACCAGCTCCGTCTCCGCCAACGTACAGGCCGCTTATTTCCGTTTCAAATTTGTCATTCAGTTTTGGCCGCGCTGAATAAAATTTTGCCTCTACTCCGTAAAACAGTGTGTGGTCAGAAGCAAGTCCGGGCGTAACCTGGTTAAGGGCTTCTGTCATCTCAATAAGGCTCTTAAGAGTGTTATATGGAAGGACCAATCCTAAGTCACCAGGTACGGCTTCCTTCATTGTTGGTTCAAGGAATCCCTCTTTGATCCTTTTTTCTGTTGATCTGCGTCCTTTTAAAATATCTCCATATTTTTGCACAATCAGCCCGCCGTTGGATAGACTATTGGCCAGGCGTGATATTTCATGTGCGTATTCATTCGGTTTATCGAATGGTTCGGAGAAAGTATGGGAAACGAGCAAGGCAAAATTCGTGTTATTGCTTCCTAGTTTAGGATCTTTGTACGCATGTCCGTTTGCTAGCATGATTCCAGAATGGTTCTCGACAACAACATGTCCGGATGGATTGCTGCAGAAGGTCCTGACACTGGTCCCTACTGAGGTATTAAATATGAACTTTCCTTCATATAAATGTTCGTTTATTTCTTCCATGACCACATTGGACGTTTCAACGCGGACGCCAATATCAACCTGGTTATTGATCATCTTAAGCCTTCTCTTTTTCATTAACTGAGTCAGCCATTTTGAACCATCACGGCCAGGTGCAACCACCACTTTATCTGCAAATATTTTTTCACCGTTTTTCAGCTCCACACCGATAACCTTATGGCCTTCCTGAGTTTTTTCGGTAATCAAGTCTTCTATTTCTGTCTTGAATGCCATCTCTACTTTCTCTTTTAAGTATTCAAATATATTTTTCAAGATTTCAAGATTTTGTTCCGTTCCAAGGTGGCGCACCTGAGCCCTTAGCAGCTTTAAGCCAGCGGCATAACCTCTTCTTTCGATTTCACGGACTTTATCTGTCATAGGATCAGTTATGCTTTCAGTTGCACCATGCTTTAGATTGATTTCATCTACATATTTAATCAGTTCGACAACCTTGGAATCGGGAAGGTAATCCGTCATCCATCCGCCGAATTCACTGGTAATGTTGAATTTCCCATCAGAATAGGCACCTGCACCGCCAAAACCATTGGTGATTGAACATGCTGGCAGGCAGCCTGCAAAATCCTTTTTTCCGGCTGGAGGCGGGCATTTCTCAATCTTCTTCTGTAAAATCGGGCAGTTTCTTCGATAGATATCGTGACCTTTGTCTACTAATAAAACTCTAGCTTCAGGCATTTTCAACGATAACTCATAGCAAGTAAAAATCCCTGCCGGTCCTGCACCAACGACAATCACATCATAGTTTGTTTTCATATTGCATCCTCCGCCAATCAGTTTTTTGCTTAACCAATGGTAAATATAACAAAAAAACTTTTTATCGTCAACCAAAACACGAACTATAAATAAATATAACCCTTAAATTGTTCGGTAATAGAAACCGAAAACTAAAAGGCTGTCTGCTGGCAGACAGCCCCACAAGTTATATTTTCATTGTCCTATGCCGTTTTTTTACCAGTTATAGCTGCAGCAAGCACCAATGATGATTAACAAAATGAACAGTACCACAATCAAAGCAAAGCCGCCGTAACCGTACCCGCAACCTGGCCCTGCAACTCCAGCTACTCCTGCGTATGGATAACCCCCACCACAGAAAGTGCCATAAGTTGGTGCTGTTGCCATAGGGGATGTTACAGGCATTGGGGCATTATCATATCCGTACATTAAAAACCACTCCTCATTTGTTTTTGAATTGCTTTCCCTTTACGGTATGATATGGGTACTTGACCCGTTTGTGCATTAGCCTATTTTTTTTAATAAATCATTTTTCCACTAAGTGCAAATTTAAATCCATACCAGTCTAATTTGGGTTAAAATGTGATAAAAGCAATCGATGTCCGGAGGTTACAGCCAAGAATGAAATCAAACGCTAAAAAATTTTTCAGTTTATTTTTGCTTACAGCCGCAGTCATATCTTTTTTAGCGATCCAATCAGAACATTACCTGTCCGAAGATTTAGGTGTGTATGAAAAAATTGCGAACGGATCATCCATCAATTATTTAGTCATAGGTGACAGTATAGGGCGCAGTGCTGGAGCTGAAAGAAAAGACTTGAGATGGTACAGTCAGCTAGAGGTGCTTCTTAAAGATTTCAGTGGATCCCGGGCACGACGGAATATGGTCGTACAAAGCGGAGCAACAGCCTTTGAGGGGCTATACAAGCTGCAAAGAGCACCGAAATTCAGGGATATCGATCTTATTTTTATTGTATTTGGCGAAAATGACCGTAAATACATGAACCCGGAAGAATTCACTTTCTTCTATGAAAAACTAATCAGAAAAGCAAAGGAACGCTATCCAGGTTCCGAGATCATCACAATCATTGAGAATCCGTTAAAGCAGGAACAATATGCTGATGCAATTAAGAGGGTTTCTTTTCATTACGGTGCGAAGCCATTGGACATGCGTATTCCTTTCAAAGAATCAGGCCTGCTGACTGAACAGCTTACAACTGATATGGTTCATCCTAACGGAAAAGGATATCAGCTATATGCTTTTTCCATATTGGAGCTGATCAAGAATAATATTCATGAAAAACCTGAGATTGCCAAATTGGCTGCACCTTTGACAGGGAATCAAGCATTCTCACTTTCTGAAAAAAAGAATTTCACTGCCCGCACCGGATTTCTGACCGAAAACGGAATAAATATAAGTAAGAGGTCTGGTGATTATTTGGAATATGAGTTTGATGGTTCCATTCTTGGAGTGACTGCAATCCGCAGCCAATTTGGTGGAATGATGAAGGTTTATATTGACGGAGAGTATGTACGTACAGTATCCACATGGTGGCCGTTTTCCCGGGAGCGGTATTTATATATAGCGAGCGGCCTTGATTCAGGGCCTCATACCGTCCGATTTGAGGCAATGAATGAAGCATCCGCTTATAATAAAAGTGACAAATCCATTATCCAGATTTCCTCGATTATCGTCTCTGTTGAAGAGGAAAAATAGTATAGAGTTACCCAAAGGGAAGGTGTATGATACTTCCTATAAGCAGTCATCGCGATTATTGTTTTTTATGCTGTATAATCTCAGTTGCTGATTTGAAAAGTGATGGCTGCTATGGGCAATAAAAAATTAAGGAGCTGCCATGAAAAACATATTGAAAAATTTCATTAACGGAATTCTTACCATTGTTCCAATCATTCTCGTTATCTACGTAATTTATAAAACCTTCATGTTTTTAGACAGTCTGCTTGGGAACAGGCTGAAGCCGTATTTGCAAGAAAGTTATATTCCAGGAATTGGCTTGCTGACAACTTTAATTCTGATTACTTTCCTCGGCTGGCTGTCGACGCGGTTTATTACCGGCAGCATTATCAGGCTGGTTGACAGGCTCCTGGAGAAAATCCCTTTCGTCAAAACGATTTATTCTGTCATAAAAGATACAGTGCATTCTTTTCTCGGTGAAAAAAAGTCCTTTTCAAAAGTGGCTTTAATCAAGATTCCTGGTACAAACATGAAAAGTTTAGGGTTCATTACGGCTGAGAATCTTCAGACCTTTTATGAGCCGCTATCAGGGTATGTCGCCGTCTATGTGCCGCAAACATTTCAGGTAGCCGGCTTTACCTTCCTGATACCCAAGGAAGAAATAGAAATACTCGATGTCAAGCCAGAGGAAGCGATGAAATTTATCCTATCTGGCGGCATGACGTCCACCAATGGAGAACGAACAGTTAAAGAAAACAGCCGCTGACTAAGTCAGCGGCTGTTTCCTATTCAAAAGTCACTTCAAGTATTGGCGTGGATCCCTTATCAACATTTCCTTCTGTCAGTTTCTGTAAGGAAGATGCCTGGTCAGTATTAGTGATGATAATTGGGGTTATCGTACTCTTAGCCTTCTCGCTGATGACTTTCATATCGAAGGATACAAGCTTATCCCCTGCCTCTACCTTATCACCCTGCTTGATATGAGTCTCGAAACCTTCACCATTTAGTGATACTGTCTCTAACCCAATGTGAATCAGAATCTCTGCTCCGTTCTTTGCTCTGATTCCAATAGCATGTTTGGTGGGGAATACTTGAATTATTTCTCCATCTACCGGCGAAACAACCACACCTTCAGAAGGTTCGATCGCCAAACCGTCCCCCATCATTTTTTCGGAAAACACAGGGTCTGGAACAGCACTAAGATCGACTGCATTTCCAGCTAATGGTGCCAGTAACTTTATCGTCTGGATTCGTTCTTCTTTTTTACCAAATAACTTTTTGAACATTCTTACCATTCCTTCCTGCATTGTACTATGTTTAACCCTGGAACAGCTTTAGATATTCGCCATATCCTTCTTCTTCCATCTTTTCTTTCGGAACAAACCTCATGGCCGCGGAATTGATGCAATACCTTAGACCATTTTCTCCAGGCCCATCATCAAAAACATGGCCAAGATGTGAATCTGCCTCTTTGCTTCTGACCTCGGTCCTGACCATGAAATGGCTCAAGTCTTCTTTTTCGATAATTTCTTCCTCTTGAATTGGCTTTGTAAAACTTGGCCAGCCGCAGCCTGCGTCATATTTATCGCGGGAACTGAACAATGGTTTCCCAGAGACGATATCAACATAGATTCCTTCCCTGAGTTCATTCCAATATTCATTCCTGAATGGCGGTTCCGTACCATTGTTTTGAGTAACCTCATATTGCATGGGCGTCAGCCTGCTCTTTAAATCTTCTTGATTCTTTTTCATTTTTTATCCCCCCAATGTTCCTTTATAAATACAGCCCGGCCTGAACCACTATGATAAGCATTATATCTTTCCGGATTCTTCTTATAATACCCCTGGTGATAAGTTTCGGCCGCGTAGAACGTATTTGCCGGGAGTATTTTAGTCGCAATTGGTTTTGAGAACAGTCCGCTTTCGCCAAGTTTTCTTTTTGACTCTTCTGCCATCCGCTTCTGCTCTTCGGTATGATAAAAAATAGCCGTTTGATATGACTGGCCCCTGTCGTAAAACTGTCCGCCAGGGTCTGTTGGGTCTATTTGCTGCCAGTATAGTGTCAAGAGTTCATCATACGGAAAGACATCCGGATCAAAAGTAATTTGGACAGCTTCATAATGACCGGTTGTTTCACTGCAAACCTCTTCATATGTAGGGTTTTCTTTCGTTCCTCCTGTATAGCCTGAAACAACACTGTGAATTCCCGGCTGCTCATCAAAAGGCTTTACCATACACCAGAAACATCCTCCAGCAAATGTTGCAAGCTCCCGATTATCTTTAACCATAAATCCACCTCTTCCTTAAAGTTTAAATAAACTCTATTAAATACTTATTCCCTATTGTATAACTTTTAAAGCAAAAAACACATTCAGAGAGCTTACATATAATAAGCCCCTTCTGCAGAAGGGGCTATTGGTCATTTTCGGTTGTGCTTTGCTTTCTGGCGAATTTCCTTATTGATATTTTTCCAGTGTCTTTTTTCTTCAGCTTGTGCTTTTTTATCTACTTTCCTGTCCATATAAGCCAATTCTTTTTGCAGCTTTTTATAGTTGGAAAGACGGCCTTCATCGAGACTGCCTGTATTAATTGCAGTCCAGACTGCACAACCTGGCTCGTTATCATGGCTGCAATCACGAAATTTACATGCGGCAGCGTACTGATCTATATCCGCAAAGCTTTCGCTTATTCCTTCCTCACTGGTCCATAACTGAAGTTCTCTCATACCCGGTGTGTCAATAAGAACGGCACCGTCAGGCAGAAGAACCATTTCGCGATGTGTTGTCGTATGCTTACCCTTATCATCACTTTCACGGATTTCCTTTACCAGTTGTTTTTCATATCCTGTGAAGTAATTGACCAGGCTTGACTTGCCCACGCCAGACGACCCTATCAATGCTACTGTACGGCCCGGGGCCAGATAGAGTTGAAGTTCATTCATTCCCGTACCTTCTAGTATGCTGACTGGTATGACGGGAACTCCGATGGCCACTGTCGATACAAGCTTTATCTTTGCTTCTATATCTGAATCTAAATCTGCCTTGCTTAATATTATTACAGGATTAGAACCGCTCTCCCAGGCAAGCAAAAGATACCTTTCAATCCGTCGTAAATTTAAATCATCATTAAGCGAATTCACAATGAACACCGTATCTATATTTGCTGCGACTATCTGCTCCTCTGTAACCTGGCCTGCAGCCTTTCTGGAAAACTTGCTTTTACGCGGCAGAATCCCCTGGATTGTTCCCCGCATTTCTCCAGGTGAGACTTTCACAGCAACCCAGTCGCCAACCGCTGGCAGTTCATCCCGGCCATTCGCTTCATAGGTTAATTTACCTGAAAGTGTACACAGGTGTTCTCCATCCTCGAGCCACACCCTGTAGCTGTGCTTATGCTCCACCGCAACCCTCCCTGGCTTGTAGCCTTGTAAATAATAGTCCTCAAAATCTCTTATAATTTCTGCAGTCATCCAGATACTTTCAAGTTTATACATTCATTTTTCCTCCAACATGTTTTTAAAATAAAAAACCACAGGCATGCACAGTCCCGTGGTTTCATAAGCATGAAGAAAAAAGACGTATAGTCGATTGTTCCGCTCAGGTCAGTGGGACGTGCAATAAGTAACGGTCATCTTAATAACAATTAAATATCTGCTCATTGCACTCCACCTGCCTCTCATATAATTAATTTAAGTATATGGAAAATCATTCCTTATGTAAAGCCTTTTATTTATATTTTTATTACCTCTTTTTCAGCTCCGCACCTATTTTGCCCAAATTGCATATTTTACATTTGAGTATTCTATTTTATTTAGGAGTGAGGGGTATGTCCACCAGAAATCAGAATGAATACCTGCAGAAAGCAGCCATGTATGATTTATTGGCCAACTACTATAAATACATTGATCCAAACATGCATGTCTTGTACTATCATAAACATTTACGCAACTTGAATAAGGCTGTCCAGTTAATGCGTACGAATGGCTCGCCAATAAGTACAGCAAATTCTTCACCATCGATGCTGCGCTTCTTGCATGCTTCTCCGGAGCTGAAGGCTGTCGATATTTATTTAAATGGCAGCCGGGTACTCCGTGATTTCGATTATAAAAATAACAGCAGTCATATGCAGCTGGAGCCAGGAAAATATCAAGTTGACATCTATCCCGCTGGAGAAAGCGTTTCAACTTTCATTAGCAAAAAAATCACTGTCGAGCCTGGAAGGATAAATACTGCTGCAATCACAGGACCTGCCAATAAGCTCAGACTGCTAACATTTGAAGATTACCCGCATACCCCTGTTGGGGAAACAAAAGTGAGGTTTATACACCTTTCCCATGATGCACCCGCAGTAGATATTGCCGGGTTAAATGGCGATATCATATTCCCTGACGTATCATATAAACAGGCTACTACTTATCTGCCACTTACACCTATGACCGTCACACTGGAAGCAAAAGTCGCCGGCACCAAAAATACGGTACTTACAATCCCAAATATCAAACTGGAGCCCAACAACTCCTATACGATTGTTGCTGTCGGAACCGCCAAAGGAGAACCACCGCTTGAAGTACTTCTATTGCAGGGTTGATACAGGCCGGGTGACCGGCCATTCATTCTTTATTGAACAGAAAACCTTCATTCTTTTATTGAACAGAAAACCAGTCGGGCAGCAAAAAACATACAAAAAGGCGCTCAAGAGAGCACCCATTAATCTGCAGGAACGAGCAAAGTGAATTTAATATTGTCTTTCTTCAAATCAAATTCATTTACCTGAACCTTAATATCGCTTTTCAGTTTAAGCCTCTGCATCGAAACATACACTCTTTCTTCCTTCGGCTGGATGTTTACAGCTTCAGGCAAATGGTAACTGTCCCGGACGAATTTTAGTACAGTAGAAACAGGAAGGTTAAGTCTTCCAACTGATATGGATCTTTGTTTTAAAATCAAATCTCCATTTTTTAAAGCCTGCGGCTCGAAAGTCAGCCTCAATTCCAGCTCCTGACTGAAGATTGGGAGCGTTCCATATAATTCGACTTCATCGGTCAGTAACACCTGGTAATCAAACTGGCTATTTTTCACTTCTTCTTCTAAATAATGATTAATTACCCTGTTCAAGTCTCTTTTATTGGTCGATACATGAAATGCGACATCATCCACTTCCGAAGTTCTGTCTGGCTCTAGCTTCGATTCCTCAGCTGGCAAAGAAATAAGAATCCAAATGACTAAAACGGCGGCTGTCATCAGACCTAAAAGAATAAAGAAACCTATTTTCCATTTATTTTTTACCATCTATCTTTGTAACTCCTCTTCCCATAGCTATTTATTTCAATCATTCATCGAGTCAATGACCTTTTCATCAAGCAGTCCATAAATCCGATCCGCGATCAGTTGGTAACCCCGGTCATTCGGATGAAAATAATCTGTGTATAAAAGATTCTCTTCACTGTTCAAGAAAATATCATGAATGTCAACGAGGAAAGCATTCCCGTCCCGCTCCACTACCGAGCTGCTTTCCCGGTTCCACTCTTCTACTATTTGATTCATTTCCTCAACATCGGCAAACCAATTAAAAAAAGGATTATAAAGGCCCACTAAAACGACTGTAGCCTCCTGGTTTTGATTACGGATTGCCGTAAAAATTTCCTGGAGCTGGTCGGCAAATACCTTTTTTTCTTTATGAAATTGATTTATTCTCAGGTTGGAGAAATTTTCTTTCACTACCTTCATGAGATCATTTCCGCCGATTGTCAGAATAATCAGGTCAGCTTCCTCTACAGATGATTGGACATTTTTGTCTCCCAGCCTTTTCAATAGCTGGTCCGTTCTATTTCCCCTGACTCCAAAATTATCAAAGTTTGCATTCCTGATTGTTTTTTCACTCTCAAGGTGCTCAGCAAGATATGGGATATACCCACCTGAATTCGTACTGTCTCCTACTCCCTGTGTCAGGGAATCCCCAGCAGCCACAATATGCAATTCCTTAGGGAAAAATGAGGCCTTCAATTCATCCTTTATTTCCAACCCTGTCTTCTTCACGTTATTGAAATTCCCTTTTTGCAAGTTTTCAAACGGACTGCAAGCTCCTAAAATTAAAAACAGAAGGACATAAAGTAGGGTGAATTTTTTCATCAATAAAGATCACCTACCTATGAAGTATCATCATTATAACATTCAATGCCTAAGAGGGCGTTTATCACAACTTAACTAGTCAATAAGTGCAAAAACCAGTTGAAACATGCTTTAATTTTTAATTAATTTGTTCAATCGATCCTTGCTTATTCCTGATACTACAAAAACAGGCCACATATGCGGCCTATTGAAGTGCTTTTATATCTTCTATTATCTGTTCAAAAGGTACTTCCTTGAGGCCTGTATAATATTTCCTCATATCGCCATTTTGATCGACAAGATAAAAATCTGTGCCATGAATAACCTGATCACCTGCTTCTGGTTTCTTGACGAGGGCCTTAAAGTTTTCAAGGACGAATTTTTCTATCTCCTCTTGAGTGTATCCTGTCAGGAACGACCAGTTGCTGAAATCAGCATTGAACTTCTGACCATACTGCTTAAGAACATCAGGAGTGTCAACAGTCGGATCAACACTGAATGACACAATTTCAACATCCTCCAGCTTTTCTTTCTTAATCATTTCCTGAAGCTTAGCCATATTGGCGGTCATTGGCGGACAGACATCCGCACAGGAGGTAAAAATAAAATCAGCAATCCATACTTTTCCTTTTAAATCCTTTTTACTAAGCTGCTCACCATCTTGATTAGTAAATGTGAAATCCTCAATCGGATAATTTTTTGCATCTTTTAGCCCGCCATTCCCACAAGCAGCAGCGAAAATGACAATCGCAGCCAGCATGATAAGCAAAAAAACCTTCTTCACGTTCATCACCTGCATTCTCATATAATGTCCACATCCAATTCTAGCAGACGAGTTTGAGAGAAGAAAGAAAAAGATATGAGGGAAGTGTGAAATGGACGATCTTAATGTGCTCCATTATGGCTTTTGGAATTTTTCATTGTGATGAAAAAATCTTTTATGAAATCTGTATAAGAAAAATTAACAGCCACATGATGGACTGGAAATCCGGCTTTGGAGATGGTATTCCTGAAATCACCCACGCTCTGTCCAAATGCCTCTCCCCGATTGACGATAACCTTTACAGGGATATTACGATAAACCACTTTATCCTCATTCAACAGAGCCCATAAGGTAAGGACATCATGAAGAGGTGCCCCAGTCAATTCCGGGTTCCGTTCTTTATAAAATTTATAATAGTAGTCGAACATAGGCTTTACCAGTTTACCTACTCGACTTCCAATTGACTGGTAATAAGCATCCAGCTCATCAATCAGAGCGGGTGTTACAATCGCTCCGCTGGTAACATTCAGCGGGATGATCTTTACTGGCGGTTTCGCCTGGGTCAAAACAATGTTAGCTGCATACGGGTCTCCAAAGAAATTCGCTTCGGCTACTGGTGAAACATTCCCCGGTTCATTGAAAGCACCACCCATAATATAAAAGTCCTTCACTCTCTTCATCGTCTCGGGATAGAGGATGAAGGCTGCCGCAAGAGAAGAAAGCCTGCCTACATTCACTATAATAATTTCATTTGGATATCTTTCAATGATTTCCTGGATACCGTGGAAGTTTTCAAGTGTATAATCTACTTCTATGTCAGGGATTATTGGTCCCAAGCCTTCAACGCCATGGACATCCGGTACATATTCGGGGGGATCTCCAGTTAACGGCAATTCTGCTCCTGCAAAGACAGGTACGTCACGCCGATCCGTAAGCTCTTGCAGATAGGCAGCATTTCTTAGCGCATCCTGCTTGGATACATTTCCGTAATCCGCTACTACACCAACGAGATCGATTTCCTTATTGAAGAAAGCATATAAAACAGCAATATTATCATCAATTCCAAAATCACTAAAAAACAGCATTTTTTTAACCAATCTAAGCACCTCCTTTTATAACTATATTGAAGGTAGTGGCAAAAAATTAAAAAGCCCTGATATTACTCAGGACTTTCCGTAAAAATAGGTACCATTATTTCAAAAGTGGTGCCTTCTCCCTTTATACTTGACACTTTAATTTGTCCCTTCATACGCTCTACAATCTGATAGCATACCATCAATCCCATGCCTGTTCCCCGCTCCTTCAAAGAATAAAAAGCCGTGCCAAGCCTGGAGAGTTCCTCCGCTGTCATGCCGATTCCTGTATCCTCAATAATAAAGACTCCGAAACCCCCTTGTTTTTCAAGGGTCATGCTCAGCTTTCCACCACTATTCATCGCCTCGATCCCATTTTTCAGGATATTGATCAATACCTGCTTTAATTCACTTTTGTTCCCTTTGATATTTACCTGCTCCTTTATTTCCGTGTGCAGGGAAATGTTTTTTGACATCATGGCATAAGAGCTCATTAGATCCATTACCTGCTCAGCCATTTCCCTTCCTTCGATGATTTCCAGCGTGCCAACGTCCGGTTTTGCCAGACTTAAATAATCATTGATGATTGTTTCCGCCCTGTTAAGTTCCTCGATCATCAGTTTTAAATATGTATGTTCTTCTTCACTCATGTCTTTAGACAGGAAAATTTGCAGGAACCCTTTTACAACGGTCATTGGGTTCCTGATTTCATGGGCCACAGAAGCAGCAAGCTGACCGATTGCGTTCATTTTTTCTGCCCTCTGGAGCTCCTGCTGAAGCTTTGTCCGTTCAAAGATATCTTCTATTGTGTTGATTGCTTCCCCCAACAAAAGTGATTCGTCATCCTCGATCACGGATTGGCCAAATTGTCTTGATGCGGCGGATACACTTTTGAACAATTGCGAGAGCTGTGATGCCATCTCATTAAATTGTTCACTTAATATGCTTAATTCAGACTGGTCCCGGACAGGCAGCACCACCGAAAAATTGCCTGAACTGATTTCCTTAATCCCAAAAAACAAGTCATCAACAGGTTTCATAACTTTTTTAAGGCCCCAATATAAAATGACATACACAACAGCTAAAATGGCTGCCATCTCCAGTAAGACCAGGAACAAGATTTCAATTTGATTATCCTTGATGACTGATGCATTCGCATCTACCCCCAAAATCGCTACTACGTTTCCATTGTTATCAATTATTGGGGCAAAGGATGAAATCCATGATCCATACTGGTCTGTAAAAATATCAGTACTTGTTACTTTCTTCTGATTTAGTGAAGATCGATAAGCTGATATAAAATCATTGCCCGCGTCATAAAACATCAGTGATTCGAAGGAGTACTCGCTATAAAGGTCTGATGCTGCCAGTACGAATACCTTCTGGTTTTGATATTCTTCAGGCAATATAATATACGCCCCCAGAAAAGAAGCGCTTTTCTCTCCCACCAGCGTCAGGAGTGTCTCAAGCCGTTCGCTTGATGGGTTTTTTTCTTTCCTGTGATAATCTGCTTTGATTATATCGTCTGGATCAATTGTTGCTGACCAGATTCCTGCCACATCCTCAACCTTGTCAGCCATTTGATTTTTAAGCTGCTTAGATTGAAGGTGAAAACTTGTCCCCATAATCAATACGACTACAATTGTGGTAATCATGTATGAAAACAACAATATTTTATTGAATAATGACAGGTTCTTAAGATTAAGTTTCATATTTTCATTGTCACATTCCGTTTCATCAAGAGTGAATAATCTAAAACATTCGACATCTTTTCATTATTTTCCTGTATGATTCATCAACTTTAAAACAAAAGACTGTTTCCGATAGGCATTGTATTCCCGTTCCCACGTTTCACTTTTTTAGCGGATAGAAAAACAAAAATTCACACCATTTGCATTAAACACAATCATACTGATACAGATACAGTTATGGTCAAATTCCAAACTTGAGCGCAAAAAAAGTCCTGAGACATGACATCCCGGGACCTTCATAATAAAATTCTGTATAGGTATGTCTTAAATGTATTATTCAAAATAATACATGAATCCTATTGCACCAGGCCCTGTATGGGTACACACAATCGGTGTGGTATCTTCAATGGAAAAGTTATCATACCCTGAGGCCTCAAGAATAGCTTCCTTAAGGTTCTCAGCCAGACTTAAACCTTCTGCATGCACCAGGCCGACACCTTTCAGCATTTTTCCTTCTATGTCTGCGGCAAATTGCCTTTTGAGATATTTAACGACTTGCGAATGGCTTCTCGCCTTTGATACAGGGGTATATTCTCCGCCTTCGAGTGAAGCAATCGGCTTAATATTCAGCAATGAACCAATCATTGCCTTTCCTTTGCCGATCCGCCCTCCCTTAACCAGGTTTTCAAGTGTATCAACAACCACAAATAAGCGAGTTTGTTCTCTAACCGTATCAAGTCTTTTTATAATTTCTGCAACGGTTTTCCCCTGAGCTGCCATCTCGGCTGCCTCGAGTACCTGAAATGCTAGTCCTTTTGAAATGAACCGGGAATCAATGACATGCACATTCGCTGTGGTCATCTGGGCAGCGCTTTCGGCAGAACACACTGTACCGCTCATTCCGCCAGTCATATGGATCGAAATGACTTCATAACCCTCCGCAGCCAGTTCATCATACACTTTTAAAAATTCACCTGCTGGAGGCTGCGAACTCTTAGGCAGCTCCAAGGAAGTCTTCATCTTTCTCATGAATTCCTTAGGTGTAATATCGACTCTATCCAAATAATTTTCTCCATCGATAGAAATCGATAATGGGATCACGGTGATTCCCCACTTTTTTATGATTTCCTCATTCAAATCACAAGTAGAATCCGTAACTATCCTGATTTTATCCATAATATCACTTCCCTATCAAAACACTATAATCATTATACCTTTTCGTATGTACAAATTAAATATTAAAGGTGTCTCCGAAAGAAAGGATAATGCAGGGATAGTGACCGAACCAAAAGACAGGCTAAAAAGAACAAAAGCGCCTTTCATGGAGGCGCTTCAAAAATAATTCTTCAGGCGTTATTTTTCAATTCGGCAGATTTGAACAACTGCTCATAATCCGGCCATTTCATCACTCTTTTTAAATACTCTTTAAACGAATAAAACTTTTTTGCGTTTCTTTCCTGGTAGATTGCTGTAATAAAAGTTTGCAAACGGACTTTGATCATAAAAAAATAAGGACTCTCTTCTTCCAACACAGGAATATCCACGACTTTAACCTTCTGTCCAACAACATTTTTGAACTCCAGGCTTTTGAATAACAAAATATCAATCCTCTTTTATACCCGTTTGATTATATTATACCCTAAATCAAGGTCGAAATGTGTCTGTTTACGCTGATTCAAAAAAAAAATTCATACTTTCCCCACACCATTTCGATTGTATTAACAACCGAAAGGCGAATAATTTTGCTGCAGACACAACAGCATTTTTCAGGCTGAATAGATAAAAAACGCGCGGAAATCCACACGTTTTAAAATGTTCTTTATTCATTTTACAAAGATGATCCCTCATCGCTATCTTCATCCATGTCTCCGTATTTCTCTTGCCATTCTTTTTCCTTCTTTAGCTTCCGTCTGTAAACAACTTTAGATAAATTAATACTGACTTCATATAAAATAAGGAGTGGAATCGTTACAAGAATATCTGACATAAAATCTGGAGGTGATATAACGACCGATATAACAATCAGGATAAAGTATGCATATTTCCTTACCTTGACTAGAACGTACGGATTTATGACTCCAAGAGATGTCAGGAACATCACGACTACAGGCAGCTCAAACAGGACACCAAATGGGATGGTCATATTCATAATGAACTTGAAATACTTTTCAGCCGTAAAGTTTGTAACAAGCATGTCCCCGCTTAGTTCCACAAGGAAGCTCAAAACTGTAGGAAAAATCACAAAATAGCCAAAAGCAAGGCCCACAATGAACAATATAAACAGCGCCGGGATATAAGAAAGGGAAATCTTCCGTTCAATTGGCCTGAGGGCGGGTTTGACAAATAGCCATAACTGTATGGCCAGTACCGGAATTGTACCAGCGATCGCGATGATGGTAGCGAGCATGAAGTATATCCAAACAATATCGCTTGGCCCCAGGACTATTAATTTAACGTCCAAATCCCGGACAAAAAAGTGATAAATGTCTTTTACGAAGTAGAAGCCTAAGCCGAAGAAAATTATAAAGGCGACAGCCGAAACAATCAGCCTGTTCCGCAGTTCATCGAGATGATCCACCAGATTTAATTCTTTATCTTCCATACCAATCCCCTGCCAATTCCATTTGTTGCAATTCCATAATTACCTCGAAAGAAAAAGGTGTAAGATTGAAACATCTTACACCCTATTTAGTAACTTTCGTAATTTCCTTTTTTTCATCTTCGAATTCTTCCATTACATCGCTTGTCAATTCACGAGTTGATTTCTTGAACTCACGAAGTGTCTGGCCAAATGCACGGCCGATTTCCGGAAGTTTCTTTGGTCCAAAGATAATGAGGGCTAAGACAAGGATTAAGATTAATCCAGGAACTCCGATGTTTGATAACATATCAACATCTCCTTTTTCATATTGTAAATCTACTATGATTATAGTACTTTTCATTCCTAAAGTGGAAGAAAGCCGTGAAAGTTCATAAGAAATTCACAAAGGACTCAGTGGTTCAACTAAGTTTAACATTACCTATTCTATATCATCTGTCCTTGTTTTTCTATTATTAATATTATACCAGTAAATTAAACAATTGATGTTCCTTATTCAATTCCATGAAAGCAAACCCCTTTTTCTCCATACTTGTAATGAGCCTATCGTATTCATATTTATTTTTCAATTCAATTCCGACAAGAGCTGGACCGCTTTCTTTATTATTTTTCTTCGTATATTCAAATCTTGTGATATCATCCCCGGGTCCAAGGACGTCATCGAGGAATTCACGCAAAGCACCTGCCCGCTGCGGGAAATTGACAATAAAATAATGAAGCAGGCCTTCATGGAGCAACGATCTTTCTTTGATTTCCTGCATCCTGCCAATATCATTATTGCCACCGCTTACCACGCAAACGACCGTCTTGCCTTTAATTTCATCCCTCAGCAGGTCAAGAGCAGCAATTGGCAGAGCCCCAGCAGGCTCTGTCACGATGGCATGCTCATTATATAGTTCTAAAATCGAAGTGCAAACCTTCCCTTCTGGGACCGCCACTAGTCCATCAACGTGTTCCTTGCAAATATCATAAGTTTTGCTGCCGACACATTTTACAGCAGCCCCGTCCACAAATGTATCAATTTTTTCTAAAGGAATGGCCCTATTTTGTTCAAATGCAGCACTCATCGAAGCAGCACCGCTGGGCTCAACGCCAATAAGCTTTGTGGACGGAGAAACGCTTTTTATGTATGTGCTCAAACCTGCCATCAAGCCTCCACCCCCAATACTCGCCAGGACAAAATCAACGGAATCCTGGCAATCATTCAGAATTTCGACAGCTACCGTCCCTTGACCGGCAATGACATTTTCATCATCGAAAGGGTGGATAAACTCTCTTCCTTCCTTCTCCGCACATTCACGTGCCTCGCGATATGAATCATCAAAGGTATCTCCAACGAGGATAATTTCGACAAAACCACGGCCGAACATCTCCACCTGGCTGATTTTTTGTCCGGGGGTTGTCGCCGGCATGAAAATTTTCCCTCTTACGCCAAGCTGTCTGCACGCGTATGCTACACCCTGGGCATGGTTCCCAGCGCTCGCACAAACAACACCATTTTCCAGCCCATTTTCCCATAATAGCCTTACAGAATAATAAGCCCCCCTTAATTTAAAGGATCTCACATGCTGAAGGTCTTCTCTCTTTAAATATATTTCAGCTTCGTATTTCTCGGATAATCGCTGGTTTAATTGGAGCGGAGTATGGGCAACAATTTCTTTAAGATGCTGATAGGCAATAATGATATCCTCCACACTTACCCATTTTTCTTTTAATATCTTCTGTTCCATATCGTCACCCTCACTTTGCAAATAATTAATTTGTTCATTATATCACAAAAAATAAATATGTCGATTGAATTTTTAAAATATTTAAAATTCTAGGCTTTACATTGAATAAAATCCGAGTAAAATAACATATAATAACGAAAATACGCTGGAGGGAATTAAAATGGAATTTTCATTGAACAGTTATGACGGGGCTTTACCAGTAGAGGTTACAATTGATGAAGACAACGGGCGTTACATGATTCGAAAAAGCGATACAAGCGGAGAATTTTTCAACAGCCCAATTGAAATGGTAAAATGGATCCGAGATAATTTTAAACCAGAGGATTTTTGCATTCCGGCAGAATTCACAAGGATGATGAATAGCCTGTCCCAATTTGAATAGACATTCCATTGCTTCATCCAGCCAGACTTCGTCCTAATGAACAGCCCCTGCTGCACGCAGGGGCTGTTTTGCATATTGAAAAATAAAATCAGGAAGCGATTCTTTTGGCATCCCTTGAACGAACGATTTCATCTCTCACTTCATCAGCAATCGCAATCAATTCTTTATCTTTATATTGCCAATTGTAAATTGGCTGGCTGATAATGACTTTTATCCTGGCCGGTTTGACAAGACGGCTATTTTTTTCGAAAATATCAGCTGTCCCCTCTATAGAAATCGGTACAATTGGTACACCAGAGCCTTTCGCAAGGCGGAATCCACCGGCTTTAAATCGGCCTATTGGACCACCTTTGCTTCGCGTTCCTTCGGGAAAAATCACAAGGGAATTCCCGTTCTTCAGCAGATCAACCCCTGCTGCAATGGAATTGGCCGCTTTATCCCTATTTTTCCGATCAATAAAGACACAATCGATTGCTTCCATCCAGGAAGACAGGATTGGCACCTTCTTGATTTCTATCTTTGAAATGAAGCCAAAAGGTTTATCAATAGCGCCTATAAGTACTGGTATATCAAAATTGCCTTCATGGTTGCTGGCAAACAGGACTGGGCCCTCAGGAATATGATGCAGCCCCTGTATCTCAACTTCTGAACCTGTCAAAGCCATGAAAGTTCTTGCCCAGTGTTTCGGTGTTTCATGGATTAACAGCTTCTTTTTTTCAGGATTCAAATCATCAGGCAACCTTTTTAAGCTAGATAGTTTGGGTATGCTCCATAAAAGATAACCACCCATATACAAAAAACACGCAAGTAAACGAAGCATTGTTTCCTCCTAAGTATATTATGTTGCCATTATAATGGATTTGTTCAACCAAGACTATATGATTAAATAAATTAATAAGAAAGTTCTTTTAACTTTTTCTTAAAGCGCATATTGTTTCCGAGTCATTCCATATGCACTTTTCCATAGTGTGAGGTACTGATGATTTTATCACGGCTTCCCCATCTTGTTCTTTTTGTTTCTTTTATCCTTCTTCCTGCTCTCAATGAAGTACGGTAATCGCTCCTTTTCACTTTCATCCTACTCTCGCTTTGTACTTAGCAACATGTTCAATCCTTATTCAACTTTTTTATAAGCAACAAAAAAAGCAATCCTTTTCCAGGATTGCTTCAGCTGCTATTTGCGTTTATAAATCAAAAACTCATAATCGTACGGATTCTTCTCATCCTTCGGGCCGACTTCCCTTGTTTGCAAGTCCCACTTGTCAATATCAAAAACAGGAAAGTAGGTATCTCCTTCAAACTGGTGGTGAATCATCGTAAGATATAGCCTATCCGCTGCTGGCAATATTTCCTTGAATATTTCCGCACCGCCAATGACGAAGATTTCTTCGTCCTTTTGTTTTGCATAAGCCATAAATTCTTCAATCGAGTTCATGACTGTACAGCCATCCGGCTGGTAGTTTTCGTCCCGTGTTATGATAATATTCTCTCTCCCTGGCAGTGGCTTGCCAATCGATTCGAAGGTTTTTCTTCCCATCATGATTGGATGTCCCATTGTTATTCGCTTGAAGAACTTTAAATCTGCGGGAAGCCTCCACGGAAGTTGATTATGATACCCGATCACTCTATTTTCATCCATTGCCCAGATTAACGAAATCATACACTGACAGCCCCTTTGATGTGAGGATGTGCATCATAATTGACCAATTCGAAGTCTTCATACTTAAAATCAAATATGGATTTGACATCCGGGTTCAGCTTCATTTGAGGTAATGGCTTAGGATCCCTCGTCAACTGGAGCTCCACTTGTTCAATATGATTGGAATAAATATGGGTATCCCCAAAGGTATGGACGAATTCACCGGCTTCAAGATTGCAGACATGAGCAACCATCATTGTCAGAAGTGCATAGGAGGCAATATTGAATGGGACTCCCAGGAATACATCTGCTGATCTCTGGTATAGCTGGCATGAAAGCTTCCCATCAGCTACGTAAAATTGGAACATACAGTGGCATGGCGGCAAAGCCATGTTTTTGATTTCTGCTACATTCCATGCATTGACGATCATCCTTCTGGAATCCGGATTGTTTTTTATTGTGTGGATCAACTCGGTAATCTGGTCGACAGTTTCACCATCAGCACCGGTCCAAGAGCGCCATTGATGTCCGTATACTGGCCCTAGTTCACCATTTTCATCTGCCCATTCATTCCAGATACGCACACCGTTTTCCTGCAAATACTTAACATTCGTATCACCATTCAAAAACCATAGAAGTTCATGGATGATTGATTTTAGGTGCAGCTTTTTAGTCGTCAGCAGCGGAAACCCATCCTGGAGATTAAAACGCATCTGGTAACCGAACGTACTTACTGTCCCAGTACCGGTACGGTCTTCCTTCTTTACCCCTGTGTCCAAGACATGTTTGCATAATTCTAGATATTGTTTCATGAATTTCCCTGCCCTTCAAAACGTACGATTTATTCTATTTATTTTAGCAATTAACAAGAATGATATAAAGAAAATTCCTATATAATGTTTGATGTTTAATAGCTATTTTCCTGCATAAACCCAACAAGATATTTGAAAAACCTACTTTAGTCCTTCAATATAATGGTAGGTTTGCGGAGCTGCTTCTTTCAAAAGACGCGCTGGAACCCCGCCAATATAGTACATTGCGAAGCTTTCAGCAAAATATTCTTCCGGATAATCCAGGAAATAGGCCCTGCCTGGAAAAAGAAGGCGGCTCTCATGCTTCCAAATCTTAAGGAACCTTTCTTCCTCCCTGATTCCGTCATAGACATGACGGTCGAGTGAATGTGCGAGTTCATGCAATTCCAGATTGACTGAACCATGCCCCTTCCCCTTTTCACTGCTTCCAATCTTAACTAAGACCACCCTTGATCCACCAATTCCCGGAACCTGATCCCATGTCCGTTTCGAAGTATATCCTCGTGGAATGACTCCCTTTAAATGACTTGCCGTAGGATTGTCAGTAAGGTCCCCTACAAATAATTTGACTTTAATATTTTGATTGATTGCTTTCTTGATCATGGATTCAGGCAAAAGGGTAAGCCGGCCAATAATCTTTGCTGCTTCTAATTGATCGAATTCATCCTCCGGAAGGACAACCAAATTTCCTGCCATGTTGGCCGCTTCAGGATCCATTGACTCATAAAGCAATGATTGTTTTGGGTATTCATTAAGGGAAACGCCATCCATATTGGCTTTTGAGCTGCCGAGCAGCGTGAAGGAAAGAAAGATAACAACAGATATTAAAAAAACTTTTCGCATGTATTATCCCCTTTCCTGATGTGTATTTACGAGAGAGATAACAAGTGTGGATTAATGAGGGATTTTCTCTTACTAGTCTATTAAAATTATAGCATATGGCAGCTTGCCTGCTGTCTGAGAAATTCAGGAAGGATTGGACAAAAAAACTCATCCAATCATGTATGGATGAGCACTGAACTCGATTTTTGGCCATCCAAAAAAGATAACCTAATTTACTGTATGATTGGCTGCTATAGTTAGTTTTTTAAAACAACCTAAGAAAAATAAAAAAAGAACAGACTTGAATCCATTCCTTAATCACATGAACGATGGCATCTTTTGCTGTTTATTTCCACCAGGTTTCTCTTAATCATATAGTAAAAAACTAAATTTTCAGTTGCCTAATGGTGCAAGGACGCTACTCAGAAAAGGCCATACTTGATGATCCTCCACTCGCTCTTAGATAGAAAAACCCAGCATCAGCTGGGCCTGTATTTATAACTATTTGGTTCTACTAAATTCAAGTTCGTTTTCAGGCCAAAAAATTAATTTTTCAGCTTTTCCATTTAGGAGGAGTGTTTTTTGCCCAGAAAATTTTCCCCAGTTCATAATGGTTCTGGAAGCCGTCGTGATAGGTATGGTAATGGAAATTAAACCAGTGCCCATCCTTAGGGGGCTGATCTCTCCTTACATGAAAACGGATAATGTCCTTCCCATTGCCTCCAGTTATATGGAAGATTTTCTCCGACTCCCCGCCTCCTGGCATTTCAGAAATGGTTAGAGTATTCAGCTCTTCTCCGGGGAATTGTATAGCTACCATCTCAATTGCCTTTTCGATGTTTGGCAAAATGGTCTGTCTGAATTCATCCTCAATTACAGGTCCAATCTTAGAACCGAATTTCTCAAATGACTGGAATTCAGCTTCCCTCATTGCCCTATTGATAAAATGGTTTCTTACGGCTTCATCATCTAAATGATCCTCGAAAGAATCAATGAAAGATGTTTCTGCTGATGCAGATTTTTCGGATCTTTCAGCTGTCAGGAACCCATTCGCCTGGGCAGGAGATACCATCCCAAAGGTAAAAATGGATATCATTACGACGAGCGATTTGCGGAGCCATACTGGCATCTTGATCACATCCTTAGTACACACGGGGATTTATTAACTGTTAAAATAGAAATCTTTTATCATCATTTAAACAGGTGTAAAAATAGCCTGTCCTGTTAAAAATAAAATCAGGAGTTTGTTTAATATTATTATAACTTGTTTATACGAAAAAGTGGGCAAAGGGTTTCATTTTTTTCAAAAATGGTTATAAGGAAATATTATAGGCTTCATTAGTGAAGTATAAAGGGAGGTCAAAAAGTATGGAGTGGATCACGGTCGCTGTTAGTTTATTTATGTTAGCTTATTTTGTTTTTCTGGCCATTGCAGATTGAGCCGGCTGTTTATGTGGACGGACAGTAGATTTTATTGTCCGCCACTCAAGATATATATGCTGTGTTTCTTGTTACATACTCCGGAATGAGGCTTTGCCTCATTCTTTTTCTATGACCCCAAAGTGGAATTTTGCAGATTTTCTGACAATCACACTAAAACCAAACTCTTCAAATCGTCTGCTCCTGAAATGGTCTTTTAGCACTACCCGTTCCCTTGAAATACGCTTTGCGTGTGCCACCATTTCATGGGAGAGGCCCTCATAGACAGCAAATTTCGTTAAGCTCCTGATTCCATCTGATTCCAGGATCGATTCATCAAACATTGGATCAAAGTAGACACAATCAACACTGCTATCTGGCAGTTCCTTTAATATATCCAGTGAATAACCCTCAATCACTTCTATGTTTTTCATGGCCCTGTTAATCAGTTCGTTTCCTGAATCCCATGTTCTCAATCCCGCCTTCACTAAATAGGAGAGTTCCTTCCTGGCTTCTATTCCTGTAACAGCTCCTTCATCACTAACAACAAAACTAGCCACAACGCTATCCGAACCAAGCCCCAATGAACAATCAAGGAAGCTTTTCCCCTTACGTAATTGGGCTGCATCTATAAGGGGATCTCTTTCCAATTTCATAAGTCTCTTGATGCGGAACATCGCAGAATTGGGGTGAAAGAAGAAGGGCTCTGATTCTCCTAAAGGAAAAAGCTCCAGCCTCTCTTTTCCCACTACAAGGCAATCATCCTTCACCAGTTCCTGAATCTTTGAAACTGACCTTTTTTTTCTCGGGATAAATTCTGTTTTAAGCTCCAGCGCAATCAATTTTGCTTGAGCAGTCATATGTTCATCTGTCCTCCCCGCCGTTGTCACAAACACATCAAACACCTCCTTCTTCGACAAAAGAAAAAGGACGTCATTGACATCCCTTTTCCTGGCCTTATGAACAAATCTGTTATTCCATGGGCGGAGTCTTTTTAAGAAAGATTGCACGAAGCCTTAATGAATCATTAAACCAAGATAGCAGCTAGTTTAACAATTAGCTTCAAACGCAGATGTTAGATTATCCATGATAGCTTCCATTGGCTGGCCCTCAATATCATGGCGCGGAATGAAGTGAACGACCTCTTTGCCCTTCAACAATGCCATTGATGGTGAAGATGGTTCAAGGCCTGTGAAGTACTCACGCATTTTAGCAGTCGCTTCTTTATCCTGGCCCGCAAAAACAGTGACTAGATGATCTGGTTTCTTCTCGCTTCTTAAAAGTGCCTGGGTAGCTGATGGGCGGGCAAGACCTGCTGCACAGCCACACACAGAGTTAACGACAACCAAAGTGGTACCTTCGACGTTTTCCATGAATTCTGTTACATCATCTGCGGTAAGCAATTCTTTAAAATCTGCACGAGTAAGCTCCTCACGCATCGGTTTTACCATTTGTCTCATATATTCTTCATATGCCATTGACATAAATATTCCCTCCCAAACATTGGTTTGCAGTGTTAGCATACTATATTTTTTATGCGAAACGCAATAAAAGAACGTCAAGTCAGGAATGAACATGAACAGTCTCTTGAACTGTTTCTCCTTCGAACAGATCGGTTACTGCCCCTTTTGAGGAACAGGACACAAGTCTTGCATACTTAGCCAGCGTTCCCCTCGATGGCAGTGCAGGCGGAGCCCACTTTAATTTGCGGGTGGCAAGTTCTTCTTGACTAAGCGCCACAGACAATAGTTTTTGTTCACTATCAATCGTGATCAAATCTCCATTCTGTATCAATGCAATCGGGCCGCCAACCTGGGCCTCAGGAGCAATATGGCCAATAACCAGTCCATGGCTTCCTCCAGAAAATCTGCCATCTGTAAGCAATGCAACACTCTCTCCGAGACCTTTTCCAACGAGAATCGCCGATAACGAAAGCATTTCGGGCATTCCAGGACCGCCTTTTGGCCCTTCATAACGTATTACCAGTACATCTCCATCGACTATTTCATCTGCCATTACTGCCTTTGATGCTGACTCTTCATCATCATACACCTTTGCAGGGCCCGACATACTTTTCACTTTCAGGCCTGATACCTTTGCTACAGCGCCGTCTGGTGCAAGATTTCCTTTTAAGACAACAAGCGGCCCATTTTTCCTGAAAGGCTGTTCTACTGGCCTGATCACTTTTTGGCCAGGCTTTAAGTCTGGGAATTCTTTTAGATTCTCTGCAATTGTTTTGCCAGTAACCGTGAGACAGTCACCGTTCAGCATACCTTCTTTCAAAAGCATTTTCATGACCGCTGGAACTCCGCCTGCTTCGAAAAGATCCTGCATGACATATTTACCGCTTGGCTTCAAATCTGCAAGGTGGGGGACTCTTTCCTGGACTTTATTAAAATCTTCCAGCGTCAATTCCACTTCAGCAGCATTGGCTATTGCCATCAAATGAAGGATCGCATTCGTGGATCCGCCAAGAGCCATTACTACAGTAATAGCGTTCTCAAAAGCATCCTTCGTTAAAATCTGCCTTGGACGAATATCCTTTTCTAGCAGCTGATAAACTACTTCACCAGCTTTATAGCAATCATCCTGCTTCTCTTTTGTTTCAGCTGGATGGGATGAACTTCCAGGGAGACTCATTCCCAGGGCCTCGATTGCGCTGGCCATTGTATTGGCGGTGTACATGCCTCCACAAGAACCAGAACCTGGACATGCATGACACTCGATTTTGTGCAGTTGTCCATCTCCTATAGCTCCCTTGTTATATTGGCCGACACCCTCGAACGCAGACACAATGTCAATGTCCTTACCATCCAGCTTTCCTGGTTTAATCGTACCTCCATAAACAAAAACAGCTGGTAGATCCATTCTTGCGATTGCCATCATACAGCCAGGCATATTTTTATCACAGCCGCCAATTGCAACGAACCCATCAAGACTTTCCCCCTGGACTACTGTTTCAATGGAGTCAGCGATCAAATCGCGGCTTGGGAGCGAATACCGCATTCCTTCCGTTCCCATTGAGATACCATCTGATACAGTGATAGTGTTGAAGATCAACGGTGCACCACCTGCTGCCCTTGCACCCTCTTTGGCTTTTAGGGCTAGCTTATCAATATGTATATTACAAGGCGTTACCTCACTCCAAGTACTGGCGATCCCGATCATCGGCTTTTTAAAATCATCATCATTAAATCCAACTGCACGCAGCATCGCCCTGTTTGGCGCCTTCCTGGCATCATCGCTGAAAACATGGCTTTTAATTCTTAAATCTTTATCCACAGACTGTCCCTCCCGATTTTTTATTCACTACCTTACTCCTTTTCATTATGAATTGCAATAATTATCTAAATATTTTAATTATTAAATATTTGTAAGCGGATTCAATGAATGGAAAAAGACACACGGGAAAATTATAATCTTTCCGTGTGTCTTATCTTTGAATTATTGTTTTCTTGCTTCCGTCATCTGTTTCCAGACTGAACCTTTTGCTTCTTCTCCATGTTCGATTCGTGCTATTGCCAATTTCACCTGCATGCTTACTTCAAACTCAGGGTCATCTTCTGCGTCCTTTAGTGATGTCAATGCCCTCTCATCTCCAACTTCGTAAAGAAACATGGCAGCCCGCCAGCGAACAAGCTTGCTTGGATCTTTAAGTGCCTCTATCATTTTACCCATTGCTTCATGGAAACCAAGATCGGACAAACAGTCTCCTGCCGTCCTTCGAACCGTAACGGTTTTATCATCAAGGGCCTTATACAATAATGGCAGTACCTTTTTATCCTCAATCATTCCTAAATATACGGTGGCCAGACGTCGTAATGATGCTTTCTCATCGTGTAACGCTTTTTCGAGGACAGGCAAATCAGCTATTGTTGGATCTTCCATTTGTTCAAGCAGGTGATATCTCACCCTCCAATCGGAGTCGTCCAAGTCAGCTTCAGTTATCCGGATTTTTTTCTTCGCCGCCTTGATCTGCGTTTCCTGTCCTGGGTTTTTCGCCAGCTTGACCAGCTCCTCGAGCCTTTCAGGAGGATAAGCTGCCAAAAGCTCTTCAACAACATCATTACCCACCTGCTCAAATTCTCCATAGCGGACACCAAGTTCTTTCCATCTGCGGACCATTACCACATTATCATCTGGAGTCTGAACCTCTTTAACTTTTTCAACAAATGATTCTGGCAAACCGAAACGTTTCTCTTCTGTGCCGTCCGTCAGTTTTACTTGCATAGGAATTCCCTTGTAAATTTGCACAAGGACTTTAATCTCCCCAAAATGCTCATTGATATCTGGCTTACCATCGCCAGCTTCTTCCGCTTCTTCTCCAAATGCCTTCCTTACTTCAGGAAGAATTATTTTCCAGTCATACTTGGCATTTCTTTCAACGGCCAGAAAATCGGCAACATGATAGACTCCCTTTACCCCTTCAATATCCAGTATGTTCAAAACGACCTCAGGCGCCCCGGCAGCTGAGTCCTTCTTAAAGTTATTGCTTTTGCCCATTGGCAATTCTTCATCCAAATTGATTTTCATAGTATTCGGGCTCGGTGTTGGTTCAATAGAAACAATTCTCATATTCCCACCCCTTTTTAAATTTTCAGGAATGAGGCCATTTTAACATAACAGCAGTTCAATCGCATGTACGAGCCCCCATGGGTCTTGACAGCTTTCGTATCTGCTCATCCCACCCTGGCATAATTACTGCGGATTCTTGACAGATTTCCTGCTTCCCCATCCTGACCTTCGGATTCTTGACAGATTTCCGGCCTCCCCATCCTGACCTGCGGATTCTTGACAGCTTTCCGGCCTCCCCATCCTAACCTGTCATAATAACTGCAGATTCTTGACAGCGTTCTGGCCTACCTATCCTAACCTGTCATAAAAACAACAAGGTTCTTGTATGAATATCTTGTCATTGTGCTATTTTCTTTATATTTAATATCCTTCATGCACAAATAAATATGGGGGTGCATGGGAAAAGCAACAAAAGGGCCTGGAATCCAGACCCTATTCGTCGGCGAGCTCGGATAGATAGCTCCATCTTTCAATTAAGTACTCTAGCTGCTGATTCAACTCTTCCTCTTCTTTCACTAATGACTGGCCTTTTTCGAAATCGCTTCCGATATTGGCCATTTCTGCCTGTACTTTCTCAAGGCGGGCTTCAGTAGCAGCAATCTTACCGTCAATTTCAGCCCATTCTTTTTGTTCCTTGAAGCTCAATTTCTTTTTCTTCGGCTTTTCTGTCTGCTCTACCTTTTCTTTCTTCGGCATGGGAGGAATAGAATCTGCCTTCGGGCGTTTTTCAAGGTATTCGGTGTAATTGCCATAATAAAGGTCGGTTTTGCCATTGCCTTCCAATACAAGCAACAGATCAACAACCTTATCAAGGAAGTAACGGTCATGAGATACGGTGATGACTACTCCAGGGAAGTCC
This sequence comes from Mesobacillus jeotgali, assembly GCF_900166585.1. Classification (NCBI taxonomy): domain Bacteria; kingdom Bacillati; phylum Bacillota; class Bacilli; order Caryophanales; family Bacillaceae; genus Mesobacillus; species Mesobacillus jeotgali. The sequence goes on from NZ_FVZC01000009.1 coordinate 1,755,783, forward strand.
TCTAAATAGTCTTCCAGTACGGTTAATGTCTGCGTATCGAGATCATTTGTCGGCTCATCCAGCAAGAGCACATTCGGTTCTTCCATCAACAGCTTTAACAGATAAAGCCTGCGTTTCTCTCCTCCAGAAAGTTTCCTGATTGGTGTTCCGTGTGCATATGGCGGAAAGAGGAAGCGCTCAAGCATTTGCGCTGCTGAAATGGTTTTTCCATCTGTTGTATGGACAATTTCTGCAGTTTCCTTTAGGTATTCAATCACCCTCTTGTTCTCATCCATATCCTCATTTTCCTGTGTATAGTAAGCGATTCTTACAGTCTGGCCTGTGATGATTTCACCGGAATCCAGATGTATTCTTCCTGCCAGGATATTCAATAAAGTGGATTTACCTGTCCCATTGCGCCCAATAATCCCCAGCCTGTCACCAGGCTTTACAAGAAGGTTAAATTGATCAAGTATGACCTTATCCTCGTATTGTTTGGTTGCATCCTTCAGTTCAAGCACCTGTTTGCCAAGCCTGCTTCCGCTCAGCGAGATGTCGAGTTTATCAGAGGACTTCAAATTGGACACTTCTTCATCCAGTTTATCGAAACGCTGAATCCTTGCCTTCTGCTTTGTGGTCCTGGCCTTTGCCCCACGCCTGATCCATTCAAGTTCCTGCCTGAAGAGGTTCTGCTTCTTTTCGAGTGTTGCGGCTTCATTTTCCTCCCGGCTTGCTTTTGCTTCTAGGAAACTCGCATAGTTCCCTTTATAGCTGTAGAGGTTACCCCCATCGAGTTCAAACATCCGGTTCGTCACTCTGTCAAGAAAGTATCGATCGTGAGTGACAAGTAAAAGTGATCCCGAATATCGAGATAAATAGTCTTCCAGCCATTTGACCGTTTCATAATCCAGATGGTTGGTAGGCTCATCAAGAATCAGCAAATCAGGAGATTCAATCAGCACCTGGGCGAGTGCGACACGTTTCTTCTGTCCGCCGGAAAGCTCTACCACTTTTTTGGTAAAATCCGATATTCCAAGCTGCATCAGAATCGATTTTGCGGCAGTGTTGGCATCCCAGCCATCAGAACTGTCCATTCTTCGCTGCAACTCATAGAATCTTTCTTGAATTCCTGCATCATCTGGTCTTAAGCTCATTTCCGATAATACCAGTTCATAATCACGCATCAGCTTGAGGATCGGAGCCTCTCCGCTGAATACCTGATCAAGGACGGTTTTCTCGGGTTCCATTTCAGGCTGCTGGGATAAAAACGAGATTTTATAGTCTTTCGCAAAGATTAACTCCCCAGAATCAGGCTGGTCGATCCCCGCAACTATTTTCAGCAGAGAGGATTTCCCAGTTCCGTTTACACCGATCAATCCGACTCTTTCGCGCTCACCTATCGTAAATGAAATCCCATTGAATAGTTCTTTTTCTCCGTATGTCTTCGTCACGTTTTCAATCGTGATCATTTTCATGCCTTACCATTCCATTCACTGTAAAATTGTTCAAGGAAAGACTCCATAAATTGATGCCTTTCCTCAGCGAGTTGTTTTGCATGTTCAGTATTCATTTTATCTTTTAGCTTCAAAAGCTTCTCATAAAAGTGATTAACCGAAGAACTATTCCCATTTCGGTATTCTTCCAGTGTTATTTCCCCTCTAACACCCAGCTCGGGTTCGTATATCGGATGGCCCTTCTTGCCGCCAAAGGCAAAAGTCCTCGCAATTCCGATAGCACCCAGAGCATCAAGGCGGTCAGCATCCTGGACAATCATAGCTTCTATACTATCTAGTTCAATCACCCTGCCGCCTTTAAAGGAAACTGTTTCAATACAGCTTTTGATCCTCGAAGCAACTTCACTCTCTATATCTATACTAAGCAAAAATGAATCCAGCTTAGCCCAACCAGCTGCTTCTGATTCATTCAATTTATCATCCGGTATGTCGTGAAGCAAGGCTGCCATTTCGATGATGAACCAATCACCTTGCATTTCCTTGCCCCAAATTAGCTGTGCATTCTTCCTGACTCGGTCAATATGATGCCAATCATGACCGGAAGAATCCCTGCCCAGCTCCTTTTTCACAAAACCCTCTGTGATTTCTATTATCTCTTTCATATCCAGCACCTACTTTCCTACCGAACTCATTTTACCATATAAAACGGTTGGAGATAGAGGTAAAAAGGATCGTGGTCATTTCTTCCCCTGCACCCTTTAGGCTGTAATAGAACGTCCTTCCACATTTCACATTTACTCAGTGTAGACTTCGTTTGTCCAATAGAGCCCTTCTATCGGACGTTTTTTCTCCAGCAGGCTATCTGGTTGTCCAATAGAGCCCTTCTATCGGACGTTTCTTCTCCAGCAGGCCATTTGTTTGTCCGTTATAGCCCTTCTATCGGACATTTTTTCTCCAGCAGGCTATCTGGTCGTCCAATAGAGCCCTTCTATCGGACATTTTTTCTCCAGCAGGCTATCTGGTTGTCCAATAGAGCCCTTCTATCGGACGTTTTTACTTCAGCGGCTATCTGTTTGTCCAATAGAGCCCTTCTATCGGACGTTTTTTCTCCAGCAGGCTATCTGGTTGTCCAATAGAGCCCTTCTATCGGACATTTTTTCTCCAGCAGGCTATCTGGTTGTCCAATAGAGCCCTTCTATCGGACGTTTTTTCTCCAGCAGGCTATCTGTTTGTCCAATAGGGCCCTTCTATCGGACATTTTTTCTCCAGCAGGCTATCTGTTTGTCCAACAGAGCCCTTCTATCGGACATTTTTTCTCCAGCAGGCTATCTGTTTGTCCAATAGAGCCCTTCTATCGGACGTTTTTTCTCCAGCAGTCTTACCGTTTGTCCGATAAAGCCTTTCCATCAGAATACTTTGTGGACTCAAATACAGGTTCTAGCTGCTGTCATTTATACAAAACTCATTACGTTTCTCAAAAAGGGATTAAAAAAAAAAGTGCCAACTTGGCACTTAGGAGTTTGCGTTATTCCAGCTGATTCCGATGGTATGCTCACCGGCATGGACTCCTATGACAGCTCCAATCGGGCAGCTGAGGAAGCGGATATCAGGAAAGATTTCTTCCAGCTGGCTTTGCCATTCATCTGCTTGCTCCTTATGAAGACCGTAAAGGATGTATACTTCTTCTATTCTATGTTTGTCATGCGAACTCTTTAAAAGATCGAATATTTTCTCGCGTGCTTTTTTATCGCTTCGTACTTTTTCTTTGGTTTTCAACTCGCCATCCTCGATACTGATAATCGGTTTTATGCTGAGCATGCTCCCTAAGTAAAATTGCACACCAGACATTCTCCCGCTTCGATGAAGCTGTTCCAGACTTCCAATCATGACAAAGGTTTCATTTGAATCTCTTATTGTTTCAAGCTTCTCCTTGATTTCGTCAATGGATGCTCCCTGTTCAGCCAGGGAAATTCCCTTTTTCAGCAGGGATGTCAGCGGATATGTGAGTATCTTTGAGTCAAAAGTAATTACCGGTATATTCACTGCTTGCGCTGCCTGCACGCTAGATGCAACTGTTCCGCTTAGTTTCGAGGAAATTAAAACGGAAAACACCATATCATATTCTTTTTCAAGGTGTTCATACAGTTCCATGAAAGCTCCGACCGGCGGCTGTGAGGTTTTTGGCGGGGTCTTAACCGTCTTTAGTCTCTTATATAGTTCTTCTGCCGTTAAATCCTTGCCATCAAGGTATTCGACGTCGTCCAAAACAATTGTCATTGGCACCTGGTAGACATCGGGATGGTTTTTTAATTCCTGATCCAGGTAAGCAGTACTGTCAGTTACCCATGCTATTTTTTTCAAATAATCTCCCCCTTTTTTTCTCTATTCTTTTAGCCTGTCCTCTTTCGAACAGCTTGTACATATCCACTTTTATTTACTCCAGAAAACACTCCATTAATTCTTTTTAAAACTATCCTTTAATAGATTATTCTGAAAACAATAAATAAATTCCTGCCTGAAAATGCAGGAATTATTATTCATTCAATAATTTTTTTCAGTTTAATTAGTGAGTCAACCATATACTCAATCATTTCCGTTAAATCATCAATTTGTTCCTCGTAAACAAGGCGGTTGAATGATATGCTGGCAACATTCCTGATTAAAGGTTTTTCTCTTAGTGGGGCTAAATGAACCGCCTGGGCAATGACCCTCTGGCTTCCCCAAATTTCATCCAGTTCTTTTTGTATGATTTGAAAAATAGCATCATCATACTTATGAAGCAATGAAAAGGTGATACCAACTTCACAGCCTGCAAGCTGATGAGTCCTGCCTTTGCCCAGCAGTTCAGCAGAAAGGTTTTCGAGTCCCGCCTCCAGGGTCATGGCAGCTGATATTTCACCTGCAGGGTAGTCGTTTAAAGTGAAGGAAATTTCGTACTTCCTCGACAACTTCGCTGTATTGATCCAGTCATTGCGGTCAACTACGATGATTTCCCCGCTCAAATCCCTGTCATATATTTCACCTTCAATTACGACTTTTATGTTTTCGAAAGCTGTCGGATCAAACAAAGTCTTCACTCCATTTCAAGCTGAAGTTCTAAATTAAGAATCCAGCTTCCCGGGTAAGAGGCTGGAACTTTTAGTGCTTTAGATTTACTTGACTAGAATAAGCCAACTGCATTGCCATCTTCATCAACATCCATATTCAGTGCTGCAGGCAGTTTAGGCAATCCTGGCATCGTCATGACTTCACCTGTCAGCGCGACGATGAATCCTGCACCGACTGACGGTTTCAATTCTCTGACGGTGATGGTGAAACCCGATGGCCGCCCTAGTTTTTGCGGATCATCGGACAATGAGTATTGCGTTTTCGCCATACATACTGGTAGCACACCCCAGCCAAATCCTTCAAAATCAGCGAGCTGTTTTTTAGCTTTTGGTGAAAACTCTACACCGTCTGCACCGTATACCTGTGTCGCAATCGTCTTGATTTTATTCTCAAGAGAATCGGACAGGTCATAAAGATGGGCAAATGTATTTTCACTTTTTCCGATTACATCCAGAAGGGTCTCAGCAAGCTCGATTCCTCCCGCTCCGCCTTTTTCCCAAACCTCTGTCAGCGCAACTGGGATCCCTGCATTCTCACACAGTTCTCTTAAAGTGTTTGTTTCGAATTCTGTATCTGTAATGAATCGGTTGATTGCAACCACATATGGCAGGCCGAAACTTGTAATCGTCTCAACATGCTTTTTCAAATTGGTAAAACCATCCTTTAATGCCTGGACATCTTCATTTACCAACTCGGTTTTCTTCATTCCTCCATGCATCTTCAGCGCACGGATGGTTGCAACGATGACCACTGCAGATGGCTGGATACCAGCATTTCTAGCTTTTATATTCAGGAATTTTTCAGCACCTAAATCCGCTCCGAAACCTGCTTCGGTCACGACGAAGTCAGCAAGCTTGGATGCCGCTTCTGTTGCGATGACGCTGTTGCAGCCATGTGCGATGTTCGCAAATGGCCCGCCATGGATCAAGGCAGGTGTATGTTCAATCGTTTGAACAAGGTTTGGCTTTACAGCTTCTTTAAGTAAAAGTGTCAGGGCTCCTTCAACTCCAAGGTCACCAACAGTAACAGGCTGTCTGTCATAATTATAGGCAACAACCATCCTGGAAAGGCGTCTCTTTAAATCCTTCAGGTCACTTGCAAGACACAGGACGGCCATGATTTCAGAAGCTACTGTAATATCAAACCCATCTTCACGGGGTACACCCTGCAAAGGTCCGCCAAGCCCTATGATAACCTTCCTCAGAGCACGGTCATTCAAATCCAGGGCCCGTTTCCATACAATTCTCCGTTGGTCGATATTCAGCTTGTTTCCCTGCTGAAGATGGTTATCGATTAGAGCAGCCAGCGCGTTATTTGCTGTGGTTATGGCATGCAGGTCGCCTGTAAAGTGCAGGTTAATATCTTCCATTGGAAGCACTTGTGCATAGCCGCCGCCAGTTGCCCCGCCCTTGATTCCCATTGTCGGTCCAAGTGAGGGTTCACGCATGGCAATCATTGTTTTTTGGCTAAGCCTATTTAAAGCATCAGCAAGGCCGACTGTCACTGTCGATTTTCCCTCGCCAGCAGGAGTGGGATTGATTGCAGTAACAAGAACAACTTTGCCGCTTTCCTTCGTTTTCAATTTTGCCAGAGCTTCTGTTGACAGCTTGGCTTTGAACTTTCCGAACATCTCGATATCATCAGCATCGAGGCCAATTGCGGCCGCGATATCAATGATAGGCTTCATTTCACTTTCACGGGCAATTTCAATATCTGACTTTACTTGAATGTTTGTTTCCATTTCCAATCCCCCCAGATATTCTCTATATGCTTACCATCTTATATTCTACCATCAGAAAATTATTATCAGGTAAAAAATATTTATTTGTCATAAAATTTCCTCTTTAGCCAATTGCTCCGCAAAAGAATTCAGACTATAATAAAAATTACTGAATTTAGTAAATGAAAAGGAGGATACGTCATTGCCAATTAAAATCCCGCTGCATTTGCCAGCGAAAGAAATATTGGAGCAAGAAAATATTTTTATCATGGATGACACCAGGGCAGCAAAGCAGGATATCCGCCCATTAAATATTTTGATCCTGAACTTGATGCCAGAAAAAGAAAAGACTGAGAGACAGCTGCTCCGACTGCTTGGAAACACGCCGCTTCAAGTGAACATCAATTTTTTAAAAACTGCTACATACGATTCTAAGAACACATCCGCGTACCATCTGGAGGAGTTTTACCAAACTTTCAGTGAGATAAAAACAAAGAAATATGACGGCATGATCATTACAGGTGCTCCAATCGAACTTATGGCATTCGAGGAAGTGGAATATTGGAATGAACTTATGGAAATCCTCGATTGGACAAAGAAGAACGTGACGTCGACTTTGCATATATGCTGGGGTGCCCAGGCTGCTTTATATCATCACTATGGCATTGCCAAATACCTTCTGCCGCAAAAGTGTTCAGGTATATTTAATCACCAGGTTCTCGATGAAACCGAAAGGCTGTTAAGAGGTTTTGACGATGAATTTCCGGCTCCTCATTCACGGAACACCGAGCTGTCAATAGCTGAACTCAACGAGCATCCAGAATTAAAAGTCCTTGCGGTTTCCGATGAAGCTGGCCCTTTGATTATTTCTAGCAAGGATGGTGCCAGAATCATGATTACCGGACATCTAGAATACGAAGCTACAACTCTAGCTGAAGAATATTCTAGGGACAGAGCCAGAGGAATTGATATCCATGTTCCTGAAAATTACTTTCCAGGCGATAATCCAGAAAAGAAACCGCCTAACCGCTGGAGATCCCACGCTCATTTGTTCTTTTCCAACTGGCTCAATTATTATGTGTACCAGGAAACTCCGTTTGAATGGAAATAAAATAAGGCGCCGACAAGTGTCGGCGCCTTTCGATTGCTGTCTTTTGCTAATATTCTTGAAGAGGGAGGAAGCTTATTTTTGAACCTGGAACATGAAAACCCACATAAAGGAAAGTGACTGCTGGAGCTCTAATGGCAATGAGCCAAGGGAAAGCTGCTCAGCTGCCTTTTTGAAAACTCCATATTCTCCAACCTTTTTCCATCCATTTTCCCCGGCCATTTTTTCAAGCTCCCATGGCATGATTGTATTGCAGAAGACTTCCTCTCCATATAGCCTCCGGAAACTGTTCTTTCTTGGAGCAGCCGTGGGGCCTAGTATCGCAATGCACGCGAATCCATCAGGCTTTAAAATCCTTGCCACTTCCTTCAAAGAATCATAGGGACTATCCGTCCACTCTATTGAATTGATTGCCATCACTGCTTCAAAGGTGTTGTCCTGTATTCCGTTATCAGCTAAGTGCGCCTTAATAAAATCACAATTAATGGCACCTTGCCTGGCTTTTTCTAGCATCTCCTCGGAAACATCTATCCCCGTTATCACATAACCTGCTTCCGCAAGCTTCCTTGAACCGACACCATCTCCGCATCCCAAGTCGCAAATCGCAGAACCAGGAGAAACAAATTTCTTTATGAAGGAAACTATATCCTTACGGCTCCCCTCCTCCCACATCCCCTTGCTTCTAGAATTCCACGATGTTGCCATACTGTCCCACAGTTTTTCCGATTCCTGCTTCCAATCAGATGTTTTCAAAATCTCACCCGCCTGACTTTTTCTTATAATAGTTATTTCGGCAAGAAAGGCAGAATTCCTGTTACGTTTATTTTTTCAAGGAAAGTGCAAGACAGGAGGATGAAAGGAGAGATTAGATTGGAACAAGAACAGTTAGTCGCGGTACATAAAAATAATGCAGGTGAAATCATCAGCTTCCAGACTTCAAGCGGCAGGATTATCTCTTATCGCAAAGCTTTGATGGAAGCAACTGCAGGGAATATTTCAGGAGTAAATATCAACGAGGGTACAGAGGGGCTTTCTTCCTTAATATCATCAGATGGCTCTGATTTTCTCGCTTATCCAGATATATATTAATCGACGGAAAAACACCTGACAGCGATGCCAGGTGTTTGGTTTATTGTTCGTCGTTTAGTTTTTGGATCGCTCTTAATTCCTGGACCCGTGTTTTGTCTTCATCAAAGAACTGGACAAGGTCACCGATCCTGTCGATGGCATCCCAGCTTAAATGATGTTCAATCCCTTCAACATCATTATAGATATTCTCTTCCTTTACCCCGATCACTTTTAATAATTGTTCAAGCAATTCATGGCGGTATACCAGCCTTTTACCGGTTTTGTATCCTTTAGGAGTAAGCACAAGCCCCCGATATTTCTCGTAGACCACGAACTGGTCTTTATCCAGCTTTTGAACCATTTTAGTCACTGAGGAGGGATGAACCGATAATGCCTCTGCGATATCCACTACCCGGGCATATCCTTTTTGTTCTATTAAGATGAATATTTGTTCTATATAATCTTCCATACTAGGTGTTGGCATCCCATGACCTCCAATGCTTAAACAATAGCCATATTAAAGTTTACTATAGAAGAATAAGGGTGACAAGGCGCTATCAATCTTGATTTACCGGTTGTTTAGCCAAATCGAATTTCAGCTTATTTTCAGATCCATCCCAAAAGAGCTTCGCGCTGAAGCTTCTATCCTTGCTTTGGAAGCCTTCAATCACTTCTGTGCTTCCATCTGTCAGCAGCTTTTTAATATTTTTTTGCGTCAATGTTTTGCCAAGGATTTGTTTGGAAAGTGTGAAATTGCATTTAGTTTTCTGATAGTTAGAACATCCATAAAACGTACCTTTATCCACAACCATGCCGTCACATTTTTTGCATTTGCCCAGATTCGTGCTGCGTCGTGACTTCCCGCCTTTTTTTCCAGGCACAAAGGCATTGGTAAGATCCTCTGAAAATGTCCAGCCAGACGACCCTTCGGAGGTTTCTGTTACCAGATGCTTAATCATTTTCGAAGTCTGCTCAATGAACTGTTTAGGAGAGGCCTCTCCCTCCCCTATCTGATGCAAGCGCTGTTCCCATTTAGCTGTCATTTCTGGTGAGGCAAGTACTTGTCCGCCAACCGCTGCTACAAGTATTTTTGCTTTAGCCGTTGCATATACGAGGTTTTTGCGGACATCTATATAAGCACGGTCCTTCAGCATGGTTATGATTCCTGCTCTTGTTGCTTCAGTTCCCAGTCCTTCAGCCTTCATCAATACCTTTTCGAGTTCTTTATCCTCAATATGCTTTCCGGCCGTTTTCATCAACGTGATCAGTTGGCCTTCAGTCAGCCTTTTTGGCGGCTGAGTCTTGCTTTCTTTCACTTCTGTTTTTAAGACAGTGCCCGTCTCTCCCTGCTGTACTGCAGGGAGTTCTGGCTCTTTATCTGCCTCTTTTTGCGGAAGTACCTTCTTCCAGCCTTCCTCAAGCTGGACTTTTCCCTTTGAAATAAATTCAGCCCTGCCGTCGGCGACTGTCCTGATGGTCGTGTACTCTGCTATATAAGGACCATAGTGAGCGGCAATCAATGTCCTGGCAATTAAATCATATAATTTCAGCTCGTCTCCCGAAAGCCTGCTCAGGTTGGGCACTTGTTCGGTAGGGATGATTGCATAGTGGTCTGTCACCTTTTTCTCATTTACATACCGTTTATTATTTTTGATGGACTGTACCGGCAAAGGAAAGAGCGCTTCATAATCAGATATGGACTGGAGTTTATTCAGGATAGCCGGAAACCCTTCCGCTTCCCCTGGAGTTACATACCTTGAATCTGAACGGGGATATGAAACGATACCCTTTTGATAAAGCCCCTGTAAAATGTCCAGTGTCTTTTTTGGTGACATCTTAAAGCGCCGGTTTGCGTCTGCCTGAATCGCCGAAAGATTATATAATAGCGGCGGCAAGAATTCTTTTTTCTCGGAAATCACTTCTTTTGCTTCAGCAGCTTTTCCATCGCAGAACGCTGCAATTTTTTCTGCCATTTCCTTTGATTGGATGCGAGAATCGCCATCTTTTTCCCATTTTCCGGTGTATTTCTTGCCATTGATATTAAATTTACCAATTACTTCCCAGAAAGGTTCTGATACAAAACTTTCAATCTCAAGCTCCCTCTTTACTATGAGAGCGAGCGTGGGAGTCTGGACTCTGCCGACTGAAAACACATCGGAATACCCTTTTTTCTGGAGTAACAGAGTGTACAGTCTGGAAGCATTCATGCCGACAACCCAATCTGCACATGCCCGTGTATATGCTTCAAAATATAAATTCTTTGTATCTGATTCACTTAATAACTTCTGGAATCCTTCTTTAATCGCTTTTGGCGTGAGGGAAGAAATCCACAGCCTCTTCATCGGCTTCGTGCAGTTTGCCAGACGGAGGATATTCCTGATGATTAGTTCACCCTCCCGCCCGGCGTCACCGGCATGGATGATTTCGGTGACCTGAGGATCAGAAATCAGTCTTTTTATGATATTGAATTGCTTTGCTTTCGATTTTACGACTTCATACTTGAATTGTTCCGGAATGATCGGCAATGTATTTAACGACCACTTTTTCCAGGTCGGATTGTAATGTTCAGGTGCAGACAATTCGGTCAGATGGCCAATTGCCCAGGATACATAAGCCCCGTCTGGAAAAATTTCATTTGGAAGGATCTCTAGGTAACCTTCTCTCTTTTTCATCTTAAAAACGGAGGCCAGCGTTCTGCCCTGGTCAGGCTTTTCTGCAACGATCAGCTTCATAATTTCCTCCTGAAAACCTTTTATATGACGTACCTTACAAACCTAGAATTCTATTTTATCTTTTTTTCGACAAAACCGTAAAGGACTTTTATCTCAGATTCCCCAACCACATAAACAGGCAGCTGATTGCTCAGCTGCCTTCATAAAATATTAATTCTCAAACGGCTCTATCTTTTTATTGTCATTAATATACCATCGATCCCTGTGAACAACTGCTGAAACAGTCAAGATTAATGAAGGAACTTTTTCTATCCGAACCACTATCGCACCGACCAGCTCTTGAAAAATCAAGAATGACTCTCCGTGGCTGAAAGCTGCCCATTGCGGGCCCATGATGGCGATGGAACGAATAATTTCTTCTTTTTCGTTTTGCTCAAGGGAAAGATGCGAAGAAAAAATGATAATCCAGTCCTCATCACCAATCGAAAAGCGGTACATGCCCTCACCCTTTTAAATTCATCATTTTGAACTATTAAAAGATATGAATGGCAAATGTTTTTTATACCCCTACAATGGAATCATTTAAGACCCTGGAAATCCTTAATCCTCTGTTAAGACGCATGTCGATCAGTGTGTCTTCGGTCTTTATCAGGGCACGCAGCGGCTCAAACGGGTCGACCATAAGGATTGTACCCTCTTCTCCGTTACTTAAAAGGACACGTCTGCCGACAAGGCTGTCCATGATTTTGTATAAAAAGACCAGCATGATTTTCGGATTGAATTTTCCAAAGACATCATTCTGCATCTGAGAAATGACAATATGGAATGGTTCCGCCTGATGGTAAACACGCGAAGAGGACATAGCGTGATAGACATCAGCGATTGCAACGATTTTTGCATACTCGTCGATCTTTTTACTCCGCAGGCTGAACGGATAGCCGCCGCCATCCTCCCGTTCATGGTGCTGAAGAGCGATAAGGGCAACCCTGTCATTAAGCTCCGGGATATCCTTTAGCATTTTATATCCATAGACTGTATGCCGTTTCATTTCAGCGTATTCTTCCTGTGACAGCCTGCCCGGTTTATTAAGGATGTCAGCAGGTATTCGTGCCTTGCCAATATCATGAAGGGTCGCCCCAAGGGACAGGTCATACAGGTCAGATTGATTCAAATTCAGCCATTTTCCAATCAATGTTGAGATGATGCCGACACAGACTGTATGCCTGTATGTATATTCATCTTTCGATTTAAGCTCATAGAAAAGATGATAGATATGCGGTATTTCCGCAGCCTGCCTGATTGCAGGCATGATTTCATTCTTAATCTCAGCGACGGGGACTACGCCTGTCCTGGCAACCACATCGAATATCTCTTCCATCTGCATCGACGCTGCGTCTAGCCTCCTGGAAATATCGACGATTTTATTATTTACTGCTGTCTGTGTTGTAGGGTCCTGAATGGCATTACCATTCCTGATTGAATCCAATAATGTTTCAATTTGGTAATCAGATAGGGACGTGAACGCTGATGGAGTGGTCTTCTTCATTAGTACCCTCCTCCTAGCAAAATGATAGTCTTGTTTTTGGTGTTACTGCCCAAAAAAGAATTGTTATGACATTTGCTTAATAAGAAAATAATAACAAATTTTACCGAAAATAGGAACTAAAGAGGTATTTTTTTAAATTAACAAAATTTTGAGATTATTACTCTCTAATAGCGCTTACATTCTTGACTAGGACTATTCCAATATTGTATATTTAAGACATCATTTAATAGAATATATTTGCCATGTCAGAAAATGCAGGTGTATCCCATTAGATGATAATATTCAACTTAGGCACAGACTTTGTGTCGCGAAAGACATGGGAGGAAAGTTTAACATGCAAAACGGTAAAGTCAAATGGTTCAACAATGAAAAAGGTTTCGGTTTCATCGAAGTAGAAGGCGGAGACGATGTATTCGTTCACTTCTCAGCAATCCAGGGTGATGGCTACAAATCATTAGAAGAAGGCCAGGAAGTTTCTTTCGAAATCGTTGAAGGAAACCGCGGACCACAAGCAGCTAACGTAGTAAAATTATAATTCAAAAAGTTAAAGGCTGGCGCCATCGCCAGCCTTTTTGTTTCGTCCAGGTTAATATCTCCGTCAAACATTCGATCACTTTTGTTGACCTTTTATCCTGATCGATAACGAGTGATCATTTACAGGTGTTTCTTATACATTTTGCTTTTCATGGCGCTGAAATGTCCATTAAACCCACTTTCTTAGACAGGCAGGCTTCTTCCTTACATCAAATGTCTATTACATCTACATTATAATTTCTGACCGCACTTTTTTATTTTCTCGCCGACGGTGCATTGTGTTATGCAAAACCGGTGGGCGGATCTTTTTCCGTGTACTTGCCGGTGATGCTTTTTTAGGAAGCATCCATTGCAATATGTATTGAGCAATGTTTCAACCTCGGCAAGGATATCATTTCGAGTCAATCTTTTCCCTCCCAGTTATATTATTTGCATTTTGCTGTTGATCATTTTACCCTGTAATGCCTGGGTTGCCAGTTTGTCGGCCTCTTTGTTTTCTTTTCTTCCGATTGCATAGTATTTTGGATGCAATCCTAGCTGCTTAATTTTATTTTCTATCCTGTCAAGCCATCGGTTAAGGGTTTCTTCGTAACAAGGCCACTCTCCCTCCAGCTGCTTCAGAACCACCTGGGAATCACCTTTTATTTCACAGGTCATATTTCTGACTCCCATTTCGTCCAGTATGGTAAGCGCAAAATAAAGAGCGGCGTATTCCGCTTCATTATTCGTTTCCAGTTCGTCGAATACTTCGTTGGCACGCAGTCTGTATTTCTTTTTGCCCTGTTTGTAGTAGATTATTGTTCCTAGACCAGCTTTAAAGTGGGCATTATCAAAACCTCCGTCGAAATAAAGGGTCAGGTCATGAGGCTCTTCTTCCACCTCTTCCAGGAGTTTGCGCATTTCCTTAATTGTCCATGAAGTCCCGATCTCATCTATGAAGGATATGTTCATTGCTTTCCCCGATTTCTCCAGTTCTTCTCCGGCCTGGAGCGCATGCTCGCCATCCAGAAAATCAGAGGTGAACAGGATAGGGTCCAGCGCTTTTGCTTTATATTCCCATTCTAATTTATATTTCAAGACTTCTCCCCGCTTTCCCATCATTTTTTCTCGATCATTTTTAGTTATCTTACCCATTTTCCATGTACGTTACCATGAAAAAGGATTATGGGCTTTTGTATATTTTATAAAAAATATGGCTCCTATTATGATACACTAACTATTATCTGTACAAACCAACTGGGAGTGATCTTTGTTGTTCGAAGTATATATCGATGGCGCAAGTGCTGGCAATCCCGGTCCAAGCGGTGCTGGGATTTTTATTAAAGGAGAAGGAGAAGTTTTCAGATATTCCATTCCTCTTGGCGTCATGTCAAACCATGAAGCTGAATATCATGCATTTATAATAGCATTGGAAATCTGTATCGAGAAGAGTTTGAAGGTAGTTTCATTCAGGACTGATTCTCAGCTTGTTAATGCGGCAGTCGAGAAAGAATTTGTTAAAAACAAGCTTTATGCCCCTCTTTTGGAAAAAGCCTTGATTCTTACCGGGCAATTCGACCTGTTTTTCATGAAATGGATTCCATCGAGTGAAAATAAGACTGCTGATGAATTGGCCAGAAAAGCAATCAGAGACAACGATACGAAAGGAACCGAAAATTAAATGAAAGCATCAACTCTTGCTGACCTAAGTTTATTGTTTGTGGCTCTTATCTGGGGAGCGACTTTTGTTCTGGTGCAAAATGCCATCTCATTCCTTGAGCCCCTTTCTTTTAATGCAGTTCGTTTTACGATCGCTGCAATTCTTCTGGGGTTATGGCTTATAATTTTTGAAAGGCATCAACTTCAAAAACTAGATAGGAAATTGATTTTATCAGGTATAATGCTCGGAATATGGCTTTTTATTGGCTACGCCTTTCAGACACTTGGTCTCCTTTATACTACCTCATCAAAAGCTGGCTTTATTACAGGGCTAAGTGTGGTACTGGTTCCTTTATTGATGATTGCGATTTTAAAACAGCGCCCGGGCATGAATTCCATCGCAGGCGTTATTGCAGCCACAATTGGCCTGTATCTTTTAACAATGTCAGATGTGTCGGGCCTAAATATCGGTGATGCATTTGTTCTTATATGCGCAGCGGGTTTTGCCTTGCACATCGTTTTTACCGGGAAATTTTCAAGCAGTTTTCCTACATTGATTTTGACGACTGTGCAAATATTTACTGTTGCGGCCTTATCTGCCGTATCTTCGGTTCTTTTTGAGGACTGGCAAAGAGCTTTTCAGCCAGACGTCATTTTTTCTGCGAATGTAATAACCGCTCTATTGATTACATCGGTCCTTGCCACAGCACTGGCGTTTTTCATCCAGACAAATTTCCAGAAGCACACTACAGCAACACGAGTTGCGTTGATTTTTGCGATGGAACCTGTCTTTGCAGCGATTACGGCGTATTTCTGGGCAGAAGAACGCCTGGCATATAGTGCCCTCGTTGGATGCGGGATGATTTTTGCCGGAATGATTCTTGCTGAATTGCCAGCTGGAAAATTTGAAAGCTTTGTACGTAAAATAATCCCTAAAAAAGAGGCTGATTTCAAAGCATGACGCTTTGGAATCAGCCTCTTTTTCTAAGCTAGTGAAGAACAACTTCACTGTATGGCCCTCCGTGGCAAACGATGTGCTTGACCCGCCAGCCACAGGATAAGGAGAGCTTCGAAGCGAAGCATCGCACTACCGAAAGCGGTAGCTTTTGGGAGGACGTGGCGTTTTTAGACGGGCAGCGCTGGTCCGGGCTGACCAGGGGGCTTCAGCTTTTCGTCATACGGCCAAAAGCTCGATCTTTTTGATAAACTCCCATGCTTCTTTGCGGGAATCAATTTTATTTGAAGCGAAAGTTTCAAGTAATGATATAAAAAAGCTTCCGTCAAATCCTTTTTGTGCCTTGAGGGTAATCTCAATGGCAGTATTTGTGATTTCATCGGAGGAATTCGTATATTGCTGTCCGAAATAAATGAAGCCGATGGCATCCTCACGGAAAACGAACCCTTTGCTCTTCAAATGAAACAGGTAATCTTCAACTGTCCGCACTGAGTGAATCAATCCTCTCTCTTCTAGCCGGTTCTAGTCAAATTTTACCGCATTATTCACGCTTTTTCTACCGTTTTCTCGTTAGAAGATATCCAGCATATCCCATGACCATCCCAAGAAGTGCGCCGCCAAGCACCTCTTTTGGCTGGTGTCCGAGCATTTCCTTCAAAGGATCCTTGGATTTTTCTTCAAATTCAACAGGGTCATCCTCGTTGATTTTATCAATCAATTCATCAAGGTCATTCACCTTCAGAGTGAGTTCTCCTGTTTGCCGTCTGATACCCTGAGCATCATACATAACAATCATGCCATAAACAAGTGACAAAGCGAAATCAATTGAACGCACACCTCTTGTAAGGGCTACATATGTGGTTAAGGATGAGACACCTGCTGAGTGGGAGCTCGGCATGCCTCCTGTTGCCAAAAATAAATCCGGTTTCCATTCCTTTGTTTTTGCATAATGAATCGGTATTTTTAAAGCCTGTGCCAGGCCTATACTGGTTATAGCAATAACTGCACCTTTATTCATCATCAGTCACCTCCATGTTATTTTGAAGAAAAATGATTGCTTTTATACTTGACCGTTCATAATAAGGGTTAAGCGGTACGAGCATACAACCTATTAAGGTTAATTCACTTTTCTTTGGGTTTTTAAACAAATTTTTTTGGAGGGATCATCTAAAATGAGTAAAAAGCGAAACAGAGGAACGAAGGCTCCAGGAGTCACTCCTCAAGGTTACGGGCAGGATGCTGAATTTGCAGAAGAGCCAAAGTCAAAACTTGAAAATGCTGCCAAGAAAAAGAATTCTAAATAAACATTGAGAATAAAAAAACGGCTGGATCCACATCCAGCCGTTTTGTTCTATGCGTACATAGTTTCGGTTTCAAAGAGACGGTGCAGCCCTCTCAATTCTACTTCATTGAACTTGGAAAGGAGCTTCTCTCTGTCAATTCTATATAAGGCATCATCCATCTTGCATTCAACCGGAACGTCACACTTAATTTCAGCGAGCTGCCTGCTTAAATGAAGCATCTCTAGGTCCGCCTCAATTTTGGCGCGCTGTGATTTCGTCAATTGGTGCAGGTTTGCAATGACGCCTTCTACATTTGAATGTTCTTGTAGCAGCTTAATGGCAGTTTTTTCACCGATTCCGCGAACTCCGGGATAATTATCACTAGGGTCTCCCATAAAAGCTTTTAAGTCAATCATCTGTTCTGGCCAAATTCCCTTTTCAGCATAAAGGGTATCGCGATTATGAACTAGATAATTCCCGTAGCCTTTCTGCAGTAGGATGACTGAAACACGATCGTCAATCAGCTGGAGAATGTCCTTATCCCCTGTCAAAATCGTTACGGTATCTACTTCCTTCACCGTCTTGGCAATAGTCCCGATACAGTCGTCCGCTTCATAGCCAGGCAGACCGATATTAGGAATATCTAAAGCTTCTACAACCTCTTTTACAAGATCGAATTGCGGAAGCAGCTCGACAGGTGCATCTGGCCTGTTTGCTTTGTAATTATCAAACATTTCTGTACGGAATGTCTTGCTTCCCATATCCCAGCATACAGCTGTATGTGTAGGCTTGAATTTTGCAACTGCTGTTGCGAAATGCTTGATAAATCCATGGATAGCGTTGGTCGGAACCCCTTTGGAATTGATCATGAACTGACCTGAAACAGCAGTTGCGAAAAAAGCCCTGAACAGCAAAGCCATTCCGTCAACAAGCATAAGTGAAGATTTATTATTAGTATCCAAGCTGGTACCCCCTATATTTGATTTAACTAAGGTTTTATTTTAACGCTTAAAGCAAAATATTAAAAATAACCTTTTTATTATAACATAATTCAAGCTATAAAAATGGCCGGTAAATTGCGCCTTTTCCCATTAGTGCCCTGTACGAATGTAGTAACATTCTGCAATTTTGTGCACTTTCGTTAAATGAGTTACTAATAGCTTGGAAAAGGATGACGTACTGGAATACTTTTTTAAATCTGCAAAAAAACATGCCTCCAAAAACCTCTAACGCAGGAGTTAATTGCGAAAGCAGGCTCAAGGAGGCTCGCTCACTTACCCTTCAGTTATAGTTCATTCTCCCGGATCACAGGATTCTCTTTGTAAGATACCCAGTCGCTGTAACTACCTGCATACAGTTTGACGTTTTTAAAACCAGCTTCCTTTAAAGCAATATAGTTAGGTGTGGCTGTTATTCCCGAACCGCAATATACGATGATGGGCTGATTCCGGTCCAGTTCTGCAAAACGCTTTTCCTGCTCTTCCCTCGGCTTAAAGGCACCATTTTCCAAGCCGTCCATCCACGGTTTATTGATGGCTGTGGGAATATGACCCGCGATTCTGTCAATTGGCTCTTCGATTCCTTTGTAACGTTTGCTTTCCCTGGAGTCTATAAGGACATTGTTCCCAGACTCATTCAACGCTGTATCCCTCACGTCTTGATAAGAGGCAAGCATCTCTTTATTTTCTGATATGGTGAATGATGTTTTCTCAAATTTCGGGATGGATTGATTATATGGGTATCCTTTCTTTTCCCACCCAGTGAAGCCACCATTTAGTATATACACCTTTTCGTGGCCAACGTATTTCATGAGCCACCAGAATCTAGAAGCGAAAGCACCTTCAATACCATCGTAGGCAATTACTGTTGTTTCGCTGCCTATTCCAGCGTCCTGCAGTTTTTCTTTTAACAGGTTCAACTCAGGAAGCGGGTGTCTGCCTCCATGCTCCCCAACTGAGCCTGATAAATCCTTTTCCAGATCGAAATAAACTGCCCCTGGAATATGACCTTCTTGATATTGTCTTCTGCCTTCTTCCGGACTACCCAGCTTGAACCGGCAATCCACGATTCTTATTTCCTTTTCACCAAGATGCTCTTTAAGCCATTCCAAATCAACATAATATTGCAAAGGAAACCACTCCTTAGCTCTTCATTTTCGACATTAAATTCTTCACATGTTCTTTAGGGTCCCAGCAGGCAAATTGATAATGGCTCTTTGTCTCATAGCCCAGCCTGCTGCAATAATATCTCATTTTGCCATTCTGTTTTTCAGCCTGGAAATTAACACATGTCGCACATGCATGGAATCTGTTACTGCTCATCCTGGCATCCAACCTTATTGATAGTTTTTGATTTTTAAGAGCGCTTGTTTAACTGTATCGATAGAGAAGTTTTCATCAAGAGCAGAGGTGATTCCTTCAAAATATTCGATGATTTGCTCTGAAAAATCATTCTGTACTTTTTCAAATTCCTGCTTTAATTCTTGCAGATAGTGTTCTTTTAATCTTGAATTCTCCTCCTCAAGATATTCACCTGCAGGTCCATGTAAAAGCTGTTCCAGCTCTTCTGCCATATATCTTTTTTCATTCTTCTCAAAGAACGATTTAGGGTTTTTGAACATTCCTAGCGCTCTCTTGAAAATGGCGCGATCGATACTTTGGTAAGCTGTTTCAAATTCAATTCCGGATAGCGGCCCATTTTCAGTTAATGATATTGAGACTAGAGAATTTACTTTCGATAGGTCAGCCAGGAGAGCCTGCTGATGATCCTTGAGTATTTGACTAATGTATGTCTCAACCCTTAATGAAGTAGCCCTCATTTCCTGTGCCAGATCATATCCAATGCTTTCAATCAAATCATCGAGCGCCGATTCCACTGCCTTCTTCAAGTTGCGGCCATCGTCCTTCAGAAGAGCCGGATTGAAAGCTTCCCTAAAGAATTCACCAAAACGTATAAAGACACGCTGGCGAATATAATAAGTTAACTCATCCGCCTCTTGTTTCAAACGTTCCTCAAGGACAGCCGGATTCTTTTGTGAAAGAACAGCCAGCATTTTTTCCTTTTCGGATAACAGATTTTGGCGTTTTTCCGCTTTCGCTGCCTTGTCTTCCTCAGAAGAACGAATCATTTCTTGGATCAGACTGACAGCCTGGGACCATTTTGCCTCGGCAGCTTCGGCAGCCATATTCATAAGATCATTAGCGATGAATTTGTAAAACGCTTTTTCAAATTGATTAAATTGCAGGTCCCCAGCGCTTCCCGGCTGAAGTTTCTCATTCAATCCTTTTAAGCTTGATACCGGGAAGAGGTGAGGTTTCCTAATGCCGTACTGGACAAGCTGCCCTTCAACATATTCAAGTACAGCCTCTTGTTCTTCCTCTGAGTTCGCCAAGTCCACTGCATTGACAATAAAGAACATTTTATCAAGTTCAAAGCTGTCTTTGACCCTTCCGAGCTGAATCAGAAATTCCCGATCCGCTTTTGAGAAGGCATGGTTATAGTACGTTACGAAAAGAATAGCATCGGAATTCTTGATATATTCAAAGGCAACCCCCGTATGCCGCGCATTGATAGAATCGGCCCCAGGAGTATCGACAAGGGTGATTCCTTCCCTAGTCAGCTCACAGTCATAATAGACTTCAATCCAGTCAACAAAGCATGATTTTTCCTCTTCGGCCACATATCCGCGGAAAGAATCCAGATCAACGAATAACTGCTCACCGAGTTTGTCGCTGAGATTTCCAAAGCCTTTTGCAAAAGCCTGGAGGAAAGAGAAATGTGTCTTTTCTGATGCACTATAGCCACTGTCTTCCCATTTAAGATTTTTAATTTGATCGATCGCTCGCTCAAAATCCGAAATGCTCTCCCCAAACAATCCAAGGGAACGTTCCAATTCTTTCAGCAGTTCCTTGTCTGTTTTAATTTTTACAATGACCGTCCCGTGAGGATACTCTTGTGTTACCGGTTTTATCTTATTGATCGCCGCAGTAGTCGGGTTAGGTGACACTGGCAAAAGCCTCTCTCCAACGAGCGCATTGGCAAATGAAGATTTACCCGCACTGAATGCGCCGAACAAGGCAACAGTAAATTCTCTGTCTTTTATGCGAGCAGCCTTATCCTTTAATTCTCGGGCAATCTTTTTCAGTCCTGGTATCCCCTCAACCTGTTCAGATGTGAAGTTCAATTTCCGGACTAATTGCTTTTGTACTTCATGAATCCGCCCTATATCATTGCCTACATTTTGATCAGAAGAAGGCTCCTCCTGCTCGGGTTTAACTTTTTCCTTTTTAGTTTCTGAGGGACCATGGTGCATATTTTCTATAACTTCTGGCTCAACAGCTTCTTGACTGAAAAGGTTAAGGTCCTCATGTTTAACCACAATTGGTTCACCATAGAGAATTTCCGAAACCCGTCTTCTGTCTCCAGCAATTTTTTCCTTAATTGCGGACAGACCTTCCCATGCAGCCAAAAGCGTTTCGTATTTCTGTTCTTTTTTTATAAGCTCACTAACTTGCTCGTCATCATTGACTCTTGCATATTCAAGGAACATTTCTTTAATAGGTTCGACTTTCCGCCTTGCAAGGTTTTTCAAAGCCTCAGCCACATCATTTGTATAATTGAGAACATAATCACCCGAAAGTCTTGCCCCAGGCTTGACTGCTCCTGCAAGCAATTCGTCATTGTAATCGATTTTGAAACCATTGGCCGCTGCCTGAAGTTCAGGTTGTGAGAGTTTGTGTTTTTTAAACAGCTTAGTCAAAAAGTCTTTGATATGCCAGTTAAGCTGCGACTGGACCTTTTCCTCCAGATCCTGATAGAAGCTTGCCAGCCTGGCGGATCTTTCCTGCTCTGTTTTTTGTTTTGAAAATAACAAGCCTACTTTGAAATCCGGCTGACGTGCCTGCAGGTATGCTTCTGCCAGCTCCCTTGTCTGAAAAGGCATAAGATAAGCGTTCTTCAGAATGTCATTAAGGCCAGATCTAAATTCCTTTTCCGGATCCTGTTCTATTCTTATTTTTGCAATCTCATTCCTTATTTGGTCAAGATTTTTTGATAGCTGCTGTCTTTCATCATCAGACAGCTCTGCAAGAACAGATTCAAACTGGTCAACCTGTGTTGACAGATCCTGCTGCAGCCTTCCCAAATAGTCCTCTGAGAGCTTTTCCAGCGACCTGAAGATCGACACAGGCAGTATTTCAGCCCTGCTGCTCTTCCGCTCCATAATGAAAGTACGAAGCTCATCAAACTGGTTGTATGGCGATTGCGGTGCTTTCAGCGATGTATAAAAAATCCCCGAATGCTTGACTCCCCAATCTGCAAAGGATACTTCGACGCTTTCCTTGAATTGTTCAAAGCTAAGCTCGGCATCCTGATGTTTATCGACCTGATTGATAATTAAATACAGCTCTTTTCCTGCATCTGTCAGTTCTTTTGTAAAAAGGAAGTTGAGCTCCGATTGCACATGGTTATAATCCATAACGTAAAAAACAAGGTCGGAAAGATGCAGTGCGGATTCTGTCGCTATACGGTGTGCATCATCCGTTGAATCAATTCCAGGTGTATCCATAATAACCGCTTGCTCCAGGAATTCTGCACCATCATAGCTGATTTCGATCTCCTGGATCTGGTCTCCATCCTTACAGTACGTTTTTACTGTTTCATAGTCATATGGTGCCGGATACAGGCGGGACCCTCCATTTTTAAAAATGACCTTTGCATATTCTGCTCCTGATTTAATCCTCACCAGATTCGCACTGGTTGGAATCGGACTTGATGGAAGTATATTATCGCCGACCAGTTTATTGATCATGCTGGACTTACCTGCCGAAAAATGGCCGCAGAAGGCAATCGAAAATTCTTCTTCAATTGCTTTCTTTCCCAGCTGCCTTACTTTTTCAGCCGTTTCTTCGTCTTGATTTGTTTTGATTAAATTATATAGAGATAAAATCTTCCCCAGAAGTTTTTGTTCTTGATGCGCTACAGTCTGGCCCATTCCTCTAACTCCTTGTGACAAAATTGTGAATATCTATATTTTATACGATTTTTCGGTCTTTTCCTATTATTACATTTTTTCCGGGACAAAAAGAAAAACCCGGACCTAATGTCCGGGCTTCAACTGAAAGATCATTTTCACTTTAATGTGGTTTTAAAACATTGTCCAACACATACTTCATAACTAAGGAGTAAGCTGCTACAGTGGAAACAACTAATAACGAAACCATTGATACGACACCATCCTTAAAGTTCTGTTTTAAATGAGAACTGTTTTCATCTTAAGGAAAGTGTATCATTATTGATTATCATTTTCAATGAATCATAGTTAATTGTCACACTTATTTAACAAGTTCGGAAGAAATCGCCCCTGATTTGTAAAAGCAGCTTCGTATTTGGTCAGCTCTCTTAATGCCTTTTCTTCTGCAGGAATCCTGATCGAAAGAATGAGGATATTTAAAAGGGTAAATACCGCTGCTGTTACATGGGCATTAAACATTAAAGGAATCACGATTAATTCTACTGCAACAATTAGATAATTTGGATGCTTGATGATTTTATAGGGACCGCGCTTAACGACATTCGCTCCGGGAAGGATGATGATTTTTGTATTCCAATACCTTCCTAATGAAGCAAGTGCCCAAACTCTCATTGCCTGTGTTATAAGGAACAACGCCAGTAAAATTGGCCAATAATTTGACAGCTCTTTATTAAATAGCATCACTTCTGTTATAAAAAAAAGGAAAAAGGCTGTGTGAATTGCCACCATCGCTGGATAATGCCCCTGCCCGAATTCTATTGCGCCCTGGCTCTTCATCCAGGCCTCATTCCTTCTGGCTATCACTAGTTCCGTTATCCTCTGGAATATAATCAATCCGACAAATAGGAAAAATACCACCTTATTCCCACCTCATCAAAAGCAATTCGGAGCTAAACCCTGGACCAAGGGCGGCTCCAAGGCCCACGTCGCCCTCCTTAGCAGTTTCCATGAACCGTTTTAGCACATAGAGAATGGTCACAGAAGACATATTTCCGTATTCTTGTAAAACTTCCAGAGATGTTTTTGTCATGTCATCCGGCAACTTCAAAGCTGAAACGTAGGCGTCAAGTACCTTTTTTCCTCCTGGGTGTGCAATGAAATGGTCAATATCCAGAATGTCCAGCCCGTTCGTATTCATAAACCTGTGAACATTTGGCTGAAGCCAATTTTCGATAATTGAAGGAATATCCTTTGAAAAAACAACATAAAGTCCTTCGTTTCTAATATCCCACCCCATAACATCCTCTGAATCCGGCATAGTGGTGGATTGTGTTCCCATAATATTGGGGGCAGCATCCTTCTTCATTAGCTTTTCATAACCAGATTCATCTCCGCAGACAAGGGCACACGCAACACCATCCGCAAACAGAGATGTCCCGATTAAATTACTTTTTGAACGGTCATTACGCTGAAACGTCAGGCTGCAGAGCTCGATGGAGAGGACGAGCACTTTTGCATCTGGGTAAGCAAGGCAGTATTCATATGCACGTGAAAGTCCTGCAGCCCCTCCTGCACATCCAAGCCCCCAAATCGGAATCCTTTTCGTATATTGAGATGACGGCAGGATATTCATGATTCTTGCGTCTATGCTGGGAGTAGACAGCCCTGTGCTGCTGATTGTAAAAATAGCATCTATATCTTCAAGATGGATTTCATTTTTCAAGAAATCGTCACTCTTTAAGCATTTTGTAATTGCCTTTGCACCTAGTTGTACAGCTGTTTCTATATAAGCATCATTCTTTTCTTCAAATGTATGGTCCACCTCAAACCAGTCCAGGTCCTTGGCAAAATGACGTTTTTCGATCTGGCCATTCTGGAAAACTGTAAGCAGACGTTTAATGTCTTTAAAGGATTCTTTGAATAATTTTTCAGCAAAATCCATGACCTTATCCTGTTCAATTGAATAAGGCGGTGCAACATCGGCTATTGAAATAATTCTGGGCATATTGATACTCTCCTCATATATATGTACGGTTACTTTTTCCATTTACCCAGAGAGTATGCAGACAAACAATTATTGTATTAAAACGAAAAAAAGCTTTCCCCAAAAAGGAGAAAGCCTAACGTTTTGAAGGAGTTGCTGTGCAAGTTCATTATACAACGCCAAAAGGTCCAGTACATTATAAAATCTTTACCAGTTGACATCGCCCGTCCTGTTTTATGCAATTCTTTAGTGGAGAGCAATAATGATTAGAGCTCCCTGCCTTTACTGTTTTGCGCCATTTTGCTCTTTTTCAGGCAATGCAGGGTCTCTGCTTTTACCGTTTTCCGATTTGTGGCTCGTTTTCGGGCAATGCAGTGCTCCTAGTTTTATAGCGTTCATTCGAAAGAAACTTCCAGGGTGATAAAAGCATCTCGTGCTTATCTATATCATCATATTAAAATCCATGAATTGTCATTCCGCCATCTACGAATAGGGTTTGTCCGGTTACATAATTCCCTGCATCTGAGCTTAGGAATACAACTGGCCCCACGAGTTCTGGCAGCTCGCCGATCCGTTTCAGCGGTGTAACGGCGAGGATGTCATTTATATATGCTTCATCTGCCAACAGTTTTTCGGTAAGGGGAGTTTTAAAGTACCATGGACCTATTGAGTTTACATTGATGCCATATTGGCCCCACTCCATTGCAAGTACCTTTGTCATTTGCATGAGCGCTGCCTTTGTGGCTGCATAGACCACACCGGTCCTGAGGGCAACCTGGCCGGCTACGGAAGCTATATTGATGATTTTGCCGCCAGATGGCTGGTCTTTCATTATTTTACCAGTTTCCTGGGACATCATGAATGCTGATTTCAAGTTGGTGTCCATTATCTTTTGCCATTCTTCATCTGTCGCATCCAGAGCTTTGGAACGAATGTTCATTCCTGCATTATTTACAAGTATGTCAATTTTGCCCCATCTTGAACCAATTTCAGTGATTGCATTATGTACTTGTTCTCTTTCCGTTACATCTGACGGAATTATAAGTGCTTTTCTTCCCAGGTTCTCAATTATTTCCGCAGTTTCCCCAAGGTCTTTTTCTGTTCTCGCAAGGAGCGCGACATCCGCCCCTGCTTCAGCTAGACCAACCGCAATTGCCCTGCCAATTCCCCGGCCCGCACCAGTTACAACTGCCGTCTTTCCGTTTAATTCAAAAGAAGGTAAAAACATTCTACCAGCCTCCCAATTTAAAATTGTATATATTTTACCATAGCCAGCGGCCCATTGTGCTCGGCAAGCTTTTACAAAGAAAAAAGCACCATATCAGGTGCTAGTTTTCGTCAGACTGCTTTTGCACTTCAATCCAGATTTGTTTTTCTGCTAATTCCCCGCACTTATTGCATGTTCTGATTTCATCATAGATAAGACGGCAATGATCACAATAATACTTCTGCATTTATCTCACTTCCTGAAAATACTTTACTATCAGTTTATTAGAGCAATGCAGAATGGTGATACCCGAGTATGAAGACTTACTCTTTTAAAAAAGTCAAGCCATTCTGTCACACGCCTCCTTAGGTAAAAGTTATTTTGATCAGCTTTTCACAAGGTTGTTTTCACAGATTATTCACATTTACCTACCTTTGCATGTGACTTAAATCACTGTGTTGACGCGTTTTCACCATTACCATAGTAAATAAGTCAGGTATGAACAATTTGTGAACTGTCAGAAACCATATTTACGTTTTCAAATTGTTTTGTATGATGAAAATGTACTCATCAATTTATCAACGACTTATTTATTCGAAGGGAGTTGACCGGGATGGCTCAACCTGGGATCGGGAAGAAAACAAATACAAAGGTAGAGGATCAATCTTCCTTGAAAGGAACACTTGCATCTGTTTTCTTGTTAGGATTCTTTTTAATTGCCACTTGGGTAGGCGTTTATTTCTTGTTTGTAGATCGTTTCTAAGAGACCAAAAGGGGAGAAGGAAATTATGCACATTCATAAATTTGAAAAAATCTGGCTTATATTCGGGATTACGACATTGCTAGTCTTCCTGACAGTCATCGGGGTCAGTGCATTTTATTTAGGCAACCAGCCGCCAAGCTGTCTGGCGACAATCAATCCGGAGAAGGTTGACACAACCGCACCCTTCAATGAACCGGGTTTGAAAAAAGTTGAAGGAAAAGAGTGGGATTACGAACTTGTATACGTGGCCTCCGCATTTTCTTACAACCCTGCAAAGGTGGAAGTTCCACTAGGAGCAAAAGTAAAAGTAATTGCGACGACTAAAGACGTCATCCATGGTTTCGAAGTGGCGGGAACCAATATAAATATGATGCTCGAGCCAGGTTTTATCAGTGAATATGTCACTACTTTTGATAAGGCCGGGGATTATCTGATCGTTTGTAATGAGTATTGTGGCGTCGGCCACCACATGATGTCTTCTAAAATCGAGGTGGTAGAATAATGAATACAAAATCAATCAATCCAAGAGTTGACCGCCGTGATGGCAAACTATCAATGGCCCACTTCTATGTGGCTTTCATCGCTCTTGCAATCGGCGGACTTGCAGGCTTGCTGCAAACCCTTGTCCGTTCTGGAAAGTTCGAATTGCCTTCATGGACTGGATATTACCAGATCCTCACGATTCACGGTGTCGTACTGGGACTCGTTTTAACTACCTTTTTCATAATGGGCTTCCAGCTTGCCCTTGTAAGTAAAACATCAGGAACCTTAACTGACAAACAGCGCCGTATCGGCTGGATCGGTTTCTGGACAATGACAATCGGTACTGTAATGGCCGCCATCATGATCCTTACTAACCAGGCTTCTGTACTGTACACGTTTTACGCACCTTTACAGGCACATGCACTATTTTACTTAGGTCTGACACTTGTTATAGTCGGAAGCTGGATTGATGGTGCTGCAATCATCATGGCTTACGCTTCCTGGAGAAAAGCAAACCCTGGCAAGCCTAGCCCGCTGCTGACTTTCATGTCTCTAGTAAACACACTTATGTGGATTGTAGCAACTATCGGCGTAGCTGCAACAGTACTTTTCCAGCTGCTGCCTTGGTCTTTAGGACTTGTAGAGCGTGTTGATGTATTGGTCAGCCGGACACTGTTCTGGTATTTCGGTCACCCGCTTGTATATTTCTGGCTATTGCCTGCATACATGGCTTGGTACGCAATCGTTCCAAAAATCATTGGCGGTAAAATTTTCTCTGATTCACTGGCAAGGATGTCCTTTATCCTGTTCCTGCTGTTCTCAATCCCTGTCGGTTTCCACCATCAGCTTATGGAACCAGGAATTGATCCGGCTTGGAAATTCCTTCAGGTAATTTTGACATTCCTTGTCGTTATTCCGTCACTGATGACCGCTTTTTCACTATTTGCCACATTTGAGATGTTTGGACGTTCTAAAGGTGCTACCGGCCTTTTTGGCTGGGTTAAAAAGCTGCCTTGGGGAGATGCACGCTTCGCAGTTCCATTCATCGGTATGCTTGCATTCATCCCTGCTGGTGCTGGCGGACTTGTCAACGCTTCTCACCAGCTGAACCAGGTAGTCCATAATACGATCTGGGTTACTGGGCACTTTCATTTAACTCTTGCAACTTCTGTAGTATTGACGTTCTTCGGAATCTCTTATTGGCTGGTCCCTCACCTTACTGGAAGGGTACTTACGAAAGCAATGAACAAATTAGCCATCATCCAGGGTGTTGTCTGGGCAATTGGGATGACCTTCATGTCTGGAGCCATGCACGCAGCTGGATTGCTAGGAGCACCGCGCCGCTCCTCTTTCTCAACCTATGGAGGTTCAGAGCAAGCTGCTGAATGGATTCCTTATCAGGTAGCCCAAGCGATCGGTGGTTCTATCCTTTTCCTTGGTATCATCCTGATGCTCTATATTTTCATCAATCTTGCTTTCTTCGCACCTAAAGGTGAGGAAGAGTTCCCTGTAGGAGAGGTTGCTGATCAGGCCGAAAAGACTCCAATGGTATTTGAAAATTGGAAGCTATGGCTCGGTATCACAGTTCTTTTGATTCTGTTCGCCTACACAATTCCATTCATCGATATGATTCAAAATGCACCAATTGGGTCGAAGGGATACAAATTCTTCTAATAATGAACGGGCTTTCTTTTTAAAAAAATATTAATTCTAGCAAAACAGGGGATGAAATCTGTCGCGATATCATCCCCTGTTTTTTACTGTTACCACAGAATTTTAGCAGGACAAAAATTAAGAACACCGACCTGAATTACACAATAGTCTGCATGCTGATCATGTTCATTTTGGCTACAATATGAACATCTATATTATAAAAAAACAATAGGATGCCGCAGCATCCTATTGTCCTTTATTTACATAGATGAAATTAAAAATCTGCATTTCCTGGTGTACGAGGGAATGGAATGACATCTCGGATATTTTTCATACCGGTTAAATACATGACAAGTCGTTCGAACCCAATTCCATAGCCGGAATGCTTGGTGCCGCCGTATTTTCTAAGCTCGAGATACCACCAATAATCTTCTTCCGCCATACCAAGTTCTTTAATCCGTTCTGCAAGGACATCTTCTCTTTCCTCACGCTGGCTTCCGCCGATTAACTCGCCGATGCCGGGAACCAAAAGATCGGTTGCTGCAACTGTCTTGCCATCCTCATTCGCTCTCATATAAAATGCCTTGATTTCTTTCGGATAGTCAGTTACGAAGACAGGACGCTTGTAAATTTCCTCGCTAAGGTAACGTTCATGTTCAGTTTGCAGGTCTGTACCCCATTCAACAGCGTATTCAAATTGCTTACCAGAGTTCTTTAATAATTCAACAGCTTCGCTATAAGTAACCCTTCCGAAATCAGAATTTAAAGCATTCTGCAATCTTTCAATAAGTGTTTTATCAATAAAGCTGTTAAAGAAATCCATTTCTTCTGGTGCATGCTCAAAAACATAATCAATGACGTACTTAATCATTTCTTCTCCAAGGTCCATGATATCCGGTAATTCCGCAAAGGCTACTTCCGGTTCGACCATCCAGAATTCTGCGGCATGTCGTGCCGTATTTGAATTTTCCGCCCTAAATGTCGGACCAAAGGTATACACATTACGGAAAGCAAGAGCAAAGCTTTCCGCATTCAATTGACCGCTCACGGTTAAGTTGGTTTCTTTGCCGAAGAAATCTGCACTTTCATCCACATTACCGTCTTCAGTTTTTGGCAGCTGGTTCAAGTCCATCGAAGTCACACGGAACATTTCCCCGGCTCCTTCTGTATCGCTGCCGGTAATAATCGGTGTATGTACATAAACAAACCCTTTGTCCTGGAAGAATTTATGAAGAGCATAGGATGCAACAGATCTTACTCTAAAAACGGCCGAAAAGGCATTGGCTCTCGGACGCAAGTGAGCGATTGTTCTTAAATATTCAAGCGTATGCCGCTTTTTTTGTATAGGATAATCTGTATCCGATAATCCTTCGACGACAATTTTTGTCGCTTTAATTTCAAAAGGCTGTTTCATTTCCGGAGTTGGAACAAATTCACCCTCTACTAAAACAGAAGAGCTAATCGGCAACTTTGTAATTTCTTTGAAGTTATCAAGCGTATCCTCAAAAACAACTTGTACACTCTTAAAGAATGTACCATCATTCAACTCCATGAAGCCAATAGTTTTCGAATCGCGAAGAGTGCGTATCCATCCTGTTAATTGAACAGTTTTATCTTTAAAACTTTCTTGATTTCTGTATAGATCTTTTACTACGCTCTTGATCATGATAAGCCTCCTTATGGTAATTTTTTGCATTAAAAAAGCCTTCTATCCCTAAAAAAGGGACGAAAGGCTGAACTTCCGCGGTACCACCCAAATTGTCATAAAATGACCAACTTCATAATTGCTTCTCCCAGTCTATAACGTGCTGGACACGTCTAAGCCTACTCGTGATTTCCCTTTCGGTTAGAACTCAAAGGTGTTCTTCATTTATGCATCATCACCAGGCTTCCACCGTCCCCGGCTCGCTATAGAATATAGCAAAAACTACTTTCCTTTTCATCGATTTAGGTATGCTGTTTTCAAAAGGATTTTTACTGTAATAATTTATCACATAATAACAGCCTTTGTCTAGTTGGCCCTTGTTTTATATACATTATCACTAAAAATCATATAAAGATTTACTAAACTAAAATTGTTTGAGTAATAAACGGAAAAATTCCGTTTAAATTGGAAACTGCCCTCATTTCCTTCAAAATAAGGGCAGTTATTCCGATTATCTAAACCAAATCGTTTTATATTGTCTTATTTTTAGCAATTAACCGGAATTTCTCCGCCTATTCTGTTTAAAAAGCTTCTTTTGTAGACAATAGCCGGAAATTATCCGCTTATGGATTCGCATATGAACTCGAAAATCAATTTTTAATGTTAACTTACCCTTAACTATAAAATGCTGGCATAAAAATAGGAGCTTGGATTTGAACCTCTATCTCTGTTAATTGGTACACTTATTGTTTAATATTCTTGACCCTGAATCACACAGTGAATTGCTTTTTTGGCTTCCTGATTGGAATTGAGATATTGATAGCAATGACTGATATGATAATCAACGTGGAGCCGATTAGCTGCAGACCGCCCAGCCTGTCACCATACACCAGAATTCCCAGCATGGTGGCAATGACAGGTTCCAATGTTGCTACAACAGCAGCAGTACTGCTTTCTGTTCTCTCAAGACCCCATGAGTATGCAAAATAAGCAACCACGGTCGGAATAATCCCTAACCCTACCGCATAAAGCCACGCATCCCCGGTGAAAAGGACATCAGCCTTGCTGACTATACCGGTTGTCGGAACCAGTGCAGCCGAGGCAACAAGGAAGGTGTACAAAGTGACTGTAAAAGGATGGTACCGCC
The DNA here is from genome assembly GCF_900166585.1 of Mesobacillus jeotgali. NCBI lineage: Bacteria > Bacillati > Bacillota > Bacilli > Caryophanales > Bacillaceae > Mesobacillus > Mesobacillus jeotgali. Next base: position 1,787,701 of record NZ_FVZC01000009.1, read on the forward strand.
TTAATGCCACCTTGCCAAAAATGCTGTAAAGGGCATAACCGAACCCAGCTCCTAGACCAATCAGGATACTGGAGACTGAGAAAGAAGTTCCTCCCTGCCCGGTGATGCCTGCCGCAAGCGTACAGCCAATGACTGTCATGACAATCGCCAATAATTTCTTCCTGTTCATGCTTTCTTTCAGGAAAAGAAATGACAAAACCGCCACAAAAGCAGGAGATGTGTACAATAAAGCCACTGCAATCGGAATATTCATCAGATTGATTGCCGTAAAATAAGACCAATTAAAAAACACGATGCTTAAAATTCCTGTGCCTACAAAAAGATACAAGTCTTTTAACCTGATTTTCAAGCGGTTTCTGTAAAAGGAAATACCTACCATTATCAAAACAATGGCAGCGGTCATAACTCTGATGGCCACAATCTCCATTGCACTGAATCCAGCGTTATTCAGGCCTTTTACAAAAAAACCAATCAAGCCCCACATAGCTGCTGCAAATGCGATCATAAAATAAGGCATTTTCCCTTTCATACGTTCACCACACAGAAAAGATGACAGAAAGACTGCCATCTCATATTCTAAATGCTGTTCACACAAATTGTTAGTTAAGTTAAAACCTTTGATACTAGACCAGATGGTATACCTTGCTGTATTTTTCGTATAAATATTCAACTAAGTACTGAGCATTGAGTCCCTCTCCAGTTACATCCGTCAATATTTCAAGCGGCTTTTTCATTTTTCCATGCTTATGAACTTTCTCAGTCATCCACTCTTTAATCGGCTGAAGATTTCCCTGTTCCAGGAGTTTCTCATAGTCAGGCAAGTCTTCGAGCATGGCATGCTTGAACTGAGCTGCATACATATAGCCTAATGCATATGATGGAAAATATCCAAAGCTCCCGCCAGCCCAATGAACATCCTGCAGCACTCCTTCGGCATCCTTTTCCGGCCTGATCCCCAGATACTGTTCATATTTTTCATTCCATATCTTTGGCAGGTCTTTTACCTGGATTTCATCATTGAATAAGCCTTTTTCAATTTCATAACGAACCATGACATGCAGCGGATAGGTAAGTTCGTCTGCCTCAATCCTGATCAGGCTCGGCTTTGACTCATTGATGGCGCGATAGAAGTCTTCTGCTGCCACCCCGGTGAATTGCCCTTCGGAAAACTGCTGCAGCAGGCTGTAGTTATGCTTCCAGAAAGAAATATTGCGCCCTACAAAGTTCTCATAGAAAAGTGACTGTGATTCATGTATTCCCATGGATGTGCCCGAACTCAGCGGAGTTCCGACAAGATCCTCGGAAATATTTTGCTCATATAGCGCATGCCCGCCCTCATGAATAGTGCCGAATACCGCTGTCCTGAAATCTGATTCATCATATTTGGTTGTTACCCTCACATCTCCAGGATTAAGCCCCATTGCAAATGGGTGGACCGTTTCATCAAGACGGCCAGCATCGAAGTCGTATCCCATTTGTTTAAGGATTTCCAGACTGAATGCACGTTGCTTATCCTTAGGGAAATGCTTGAAAAGGAACCGAGTTTCTGGTTTTTCAGATGAGGCCGAAATTTGCTGGACAAGCGGAACAATTTTTTCACGGAGGTCACCAAAAACCTGATCTAAAACCTCGACTGTGACGCCAGGTTCATACATATCGAGCAGGGTATTGTACTTATTTCCTTCATAGCCCCAGTACCCTATAAATCTCTTTGTCATTTCCACAAGCTTTTCAAGGTACGGCCTGAACATTTCAAAATCCGATTTAGCCTTAGCCTCTTCCCACACTGTTTCGGCTTTGGATTGAAGAATCACGTATTCTCGATATTCTTCTGCTGGAATCTTCTTATTCCGGTCGTAATCCTTCCTGCATTCCTCCAGGGTTTTACGGGTAATTTCGGATAAACTTGGTTCATTTGAAAGTCTAGCTATGTATGATGCCATTTCTTCTGACGTTGACATATGGAATACTTCAGATGAAAGAACACCAATCACTTCAGACCGCTGTTCTGCTCCCTTTTTTGGTGCGCCTGTCCTTAAATCCCAATAAATCAAGGATAGTGCTTCGCCATAGGCAGCCATCTTTTTTACATAATCCAAAAATCTCTTTTCAGTCTGCATTATTTCACTCACGATATCACCTCATTTTATCTTTCTACATCATCTTATCACACTTTTCTGATACTTTGGTTTACGAAATGATCAAATGGAAAAGGCACTAATATAAAAAACAACAGGTGAACCTGTTGTTTGGGAGAATTAGTGGCTTTATATCTTTTATTTTGTTTTCCCGATTGCCACACGCCATGTTTCCGGACCTTCCTCGAGATACTCCCATGAAAAAATTTCTGGCCTTTCCATCATGAATTGATGGTGAAGCGGTCTTGGGTCATGATCATTGACAATTTGCATGAAATCTCCCGGATTCAGTGAATCAAAGTTTTGGAATATAGCAGGATGCTTTTCCCTTGGTGCATAATCAGGAACATTGATAATTACGTTGAAAGTCATTTCCCTCTCTCCTTTAAATCTATTTTTTTCTTTACACCTAAATTATAAAGCCGCTTCTTCCCCCCTGTTGTGAACCCGGTCACTGTTCTACTATCACTTCTTTCATTGAATTACAGAATGAATATCCTCTGGTAAAAAAGGAACTTCGGGTAAAAGCAAGAATTATTTAATTAGGAGGGATATATACATGAAAGAGCTGGTAGGATCTTGTGATAAATGCGGAAAAGAAATTTTTTGCTTGGATGGCTTTTTAAATGGATTACATGACAATGGGAAATTGCTATGTTTTGAATGTGAAAAAGTCACTCAACAAGACTCATAGTTAAAACCGCAAAGCATTGTTGCTTTGCGGTTTGTTCGTTTATTCCTCTTCTACTGCCAAGTCTTTAACGGGCAGCTGCTCCTCTTCCTTGTGGGTTACTTTTCTCAGATTGAAGAGTGCCTTAATGCTGAAGACTGCCAGGGCAGCGACACCTATCAAGAAAATCGTGTCCGGAATAGCCCTTAAGGTCAGAAGCTTTTCGACCGGCTCCTGCTGTAAAAATTCAGCGGAACGTGAAGCTGCATATCCATTGAAGAAAGCTTCTTTAATTTGAAGGTAGCCAACCGGCAGCAAGGACAGAAATACCATGCCAGCCAAACCGGCGTTCAGCATGATGACGATGAATTTGACCCATCTATCACTCCACTTTTCAGGCTCGACGATATTACGAAGTGAATAGATCAATACTGCCCCGGCAAACATGCCATACACGCCCATCATTGAAGCGTGGCCATGTGTTGGAGTGAGAAACTGTCCGTGCTCAAAGAAGCTGACAGCGGGCAGGTTAATCAGGAAGCCCAATACACCAGCTCCCACAAGATTCCAGATTGCAACAGAAATCAAGAACCAGAATGTACCTTTATAAGGGAAATCGACTCCGCCGTCCCGCATCATTTTATATTGCTCATATGCTTCTAAAATCAACAGAGTCAATGGGATGACTTCAAGTGCCGAGAATACTGCTCCCAATGCGATCCAAACCTCAGCTGATCCGTTGTAGTAGTAGTGGTGGCCAATCCCGATGACACCCGCTCCCATTAGAAGGATCAACTGGAAATACAATGCTTTTACGGTCGATTTCTTTGTCACCAGATTCATTTGTACCATCAAGAACCCAATGACCACAACAGCGAATACTTCAAAAATCCCTTCCACCCAAAGATGGATAATCCACCAGCGCCAATAGTCGGCAAATGTATAATGTGTACCAGGATTGATCATGAAAGCGAAGAAGTAAAATGCTGGTACTGCAATAGCTGAATAGAATAACAGGTGAATCAAACCGCCTTTATCAGACTCCCTCTTCAATCCGCTTCTGATGCCTCGGAATACGATGAATAACCAGATCAGCATGCCGACCGCGAGTATGAATTGCCATATGCGTCCCAGTTCGAGATATTCCCAGCCCTGATGACCAAGGAGGAACCAATTGTTGCCCAGGTAACCGTTGGCACCAAGCCATTGGCCAATCATGCTGCCAGCGACAAGGACTACTAATGCCCAGAACAAAATATCTACCAGTAATCCCTGGCGTTTCGGCTCATGACCTCCTACAAGAGGGGCCACGAATATACCCATTCCAAGCCAGGCTGTCGCAATCCAGAAGATTGCAAGCTGCAAATGGAAGCCTTTCGTGATGTTAAACGGCAGAATGTCATGAATCCATTTGATTCCGAAGAAACTGTCAGGCTCAATATAATAGTGTGCCAACAACGCTCCAAACATTGATTGTATAAAGAACAAAACGGATACAATTGCAAAATACTTGGCTGTTTTCTTCTGCGAAGAAGTCAGGGGCAGCTTTTTCAAATCGATTTTAGGGAAGTTGTCCCCGGTATAGGCCTCTTTCATACCGAGATGATAGCGATAGAAGACAAACAGGATTAAGCCCACAAACAAAATCAATATCGTTACGCTGGCTCCGCTCCACCATACTGCTGAGAAGGACATTGTGTTTCCTGCGTCCTCATAATATGGCCAGTTATTTGTATATGTGATTTTATCATCAGGTCTTTGCGTACTCGATAACCATGCAGTCCAGAAAAAGAAATCAGAAATTTGTTCAATCTGGTCACCTTTTGCTACCCACGCACGCTTGCCATCCGGCATGTGTTTTTCCTGGATCAATCCTGACTTAAGGCCCCAATCGTCGCCCTCTGTGAAAATAGTATGATAGAACTCCCTTATCTTTTGGTGACCAAAGACTTGCGCATCTGTGAGCACCAGTTTATCTTTATCGGAATCATAGTGATTCTCGCGCATTTCCTTCAATACTCTATCCCGAATGATCGTTTGGTCATCCTTGTTTAAATCTTTGAAGTCCTTTTTAAAATCTTCCTGAGACCTAAAATCCTGCATTCCTTCCGTGTAAATTTTTAGTGCCTCTGCAGTATAGTCAGGCCCCATATAGGAGCCGTGTCCCAGGACTGTACCATAATCCATCAGGCCATATTTCTGGAATACCGCCTGGCCGCCAACAATGCTTTCCTTCGTTAAAATAAGTTCGCCCTTCTCGCTTATGACTTCAAGCGGTCTAGGAGCCATCTCCTTAAAAATCCAGTAGCCTCCTGTCAGAAGTACTGTAAAGCTTAATAATAATGTAATAATAAGTACGGATTTCAGCAGTGAATTTCGATTTTTTTTGACCACTGCCTTTGTGGATGTTCCTTGCTGGATCTCCATCCTCCCTGCAACCCCTTCCTAATTTGATTTGCTAGTTAAGCATAAAACCGATTGACCAGAGAGTTTGTGAACTTCCTCATTTAACAGGTGTGATATTTCCCACAGCAAGGAGAATTATTTTCAAAAAATCTTCAAATTATGATTCAGGTCACTTAGCGCTCGAGGAACTGTTGATAGAATTTATTGTAGAAACATAAACCGATATAAGGAGCAGAATGCTATGCATATATCCCAAATCAGGCAGCAACTAAAGGAAGTCCCCATTTTCAAGGAATTATCCACTGAAGAGCTTGACCCGATTGTTGAAATTGCCCAGCCGCGATTCTTTAAAAATAAAATGTATGCTTTTATGCAGGGAGACGCGCTTGACCGGGTTTTCTTCATCCACTCTGGTAAGGTGAAAATCTATAAAACCGATTCCTCAGGGAGGGAACAAATCGTTTCAGTTCTGGAGACAGGTGAGATGTTCCCGCATGCCGGCTTCTTTAGAAAAGGCCAATACCCTGCACACGCCGAAATGATGGAAGACACACAGATGATTGTCGTCCCGATTTCCAAATTTGAAGAAATCCTGGTAGCCTACCCAGAGCTCTCCATCAAGTTATTCAGGGTCCTTGGTGAGAAAATCATCGATTTGCAAGCTCGCCTTGAAGAACAAATTCTTCATAATACGTACGAGCAAATCATCATGCTCCTGCTTCGCCTTTGCAAAACAAATGGCGAAAAACGGGATCAAGGGTTTAAGCTGTCCACCCAATTCACCAATAAAGAATTCGCTAACATGATAGGCACTTCCCGTGAAACCGTCAGCCGGACCATCAATTATCTCAAGAAAAAACAATATTTAAATGTCGATTCGGATGGCTGTTATTTGATCGACCATGAAAAATTGCATCAGGAGTTATTTTGATTCCCAATTATCCACACTCAGTGATGCACGTCACGGAAAAATCGATTGAAAATCATTATCATTAACTTTAGAACAAACAGAACAAAGGAGATGAATCGAATGGAACAAAAAACGATTGAACTGGATGTCAGAGAAGATATCAATAACAAGCTTGAGCCTTTCCAGAAAATCATGGAGGCGATTGGAGAGTTGAAATTGCATGACGTGCTCGTGCTGCATGCCCCCTTCAAGCCTGTCCCTCTTTACGGAGTTTTAAAGGCCAAAGGCTTTGAACACGAGGTTGAAAAAATAGAGGCAAAACACTATAAAATCACTTTTACCAAAATGGGAGGGAAATAAGATGATTCTTGATAATAGAGGGCTTGAACCGCCGCAGCCGATGATGAGAACTCTGGCAGCACTTGAGGAGCTTGATGAGGGCCAGAATCTGATCATCATCAATGACCGCAGGCCGATGTTTTTGTTTGAGCAGCTGGATGAACTGGGTTATCTGTTTTTGACAGAACAACAGGAAGACGGAAGCTATCGTGTGACAATTTCCCGAAAAGCGGGGTGATAGGAATGTTTCAGCAAAGCAGCAACGAAACAAACATTAAGCTGCCTTTTTCATTCATCGCTTTCAGCATGCTAGCGTTGATTTCATCCCAGCTGCTGATCCTGCTGAACGGGGATGTATTCATTACAGGTATATTCCGTCTGCCGGCTATCTGGTCTGCAGCCCATTTATTCGCTCTAGGCTGGGCATTGATGGTTGCGATGGGAGCTATGTACCAGCTGGTGCCAGTCGCATTCCTGACTCCTATTTGGAGTGAAAAGTTCGGCTTCTGGCAGTTTGCCGTCACATCAATTGGAATTCTAACATTTGCTACGGCGCTTTATCTTCGTCCACAGAATGCTCTGATTCCTGGAATATTGACGTTAATAGGCATCCTGATGTTCCTTTTTCAAATGTTCATGACGCTGAAAAGCCAGGCAAAACCGACCATACTCACTTTGTTTGTCGGCAGCGCATTATTGTCACTCCTGCTGACCATAAGCCTGGGTATCACGCTCGTGTTAAGCATAAAAACTGGCTTCGCATCTGATTATTACCAGGCTATTTTCAAGACGCATATACTCCTCGGTACAGTCGGGTGGTTCTCACTGCTGATTTTCGGCTTCTCATATAAAATGGTACCCATGTTTTCACTTTCACATGGGTATACCATGAAACCGGCAGCATATGTGTTCGCAGTTTATTTTACCGGTATTATATTGCTGATTTCCTCATTCATTAAAGACAGCCATTTGCTAGAAACCCTGGGGACTTTCATGCTATTGGCTGGATTCACGGTTTTCATGTGGCATGTCAAAATAATTATCGATAAGCGTGTGAAAAAGAAGCTGGACCGTCCTTTTATGTTCGCCTTATTCGCGATTGTCTGCGGTGCTGCCATTCACCTGGCCGCTTTTGCAGCAAGTTCTGTAAACCTTCTCACGAAATTGGCGGGACCCATTTTATTATTGTACTTGATCGCCTGGATTGCTTTTAGCATCATCGGTTACTTGTATAAGATCGTTCCATTCCTATGGTGGACGCATAAATACAGCAAGGAAATCGGCAAAAAACAGGTACCTGCCTTAAAAGATATGATGGATGAAAAACTGGCACTACCCTTGTTCATGCTATTCACGGGCGGAACATTGCTTCTAATTCTATCCTTGTTTTTCAAATTCCTGGCGATTTTCTATATCGGCCAGTGCCTGATTTTGACTGCAGCGCTTCTGTTCGGCTACGTCATCATAAAAGTGTTAACACTCTAAGGAGGAAATCAATATGACAGACTTAAAAAATAAAATCAGAGAAGCTTTGAAGACAGTGTATGATCCTGAACTAAATATTAATGTCGTCGATTTAGGTCTAATCTATGATATTGAAATACCTGAACACCGAAAGGCAAGAATTTTAATGACATTAACTACCCCAGGCTGCCCTCTTCATGACAGCATTGCGGGCGGCATTAAATATTGTGTGCAGGGTATGGATGAAATTGATCAAGCAGACGTTGAGCTGACCTGGGAGCCTGCCTGGACACCTGACAGGATGACAGAGGATGGAAAAAGACAGCTGCAGGGATAATAATTTGGGCAATAAAAGAAACGCTTGATCTCAAGCGTTTCTTTACTTTTTATTTAGGATTTGAAAGGCCAAATGACAATGCTTGACGGAAATTGTTTTCTGCTTCCTGCATTTCAGCCATCTGAACATCGTCAGACTGGAACTCATTACGCAAAGCCTCAGTACTAGAAGTAAGTGCTTTTGAAATACGCTGGAAATCAATAAATGAATAATTCATTGCCATCCCTCCATTCTGTGCAAATATGGATTTATTGTATTCATAAAAGCCTTCGATTATTCTAATAAAATTTCCAAAAGGCAGGATTTACTCGATAGCTTTAATAAAAAAATCCTCCTGCTATATAGCAGGAGGTTAGGATTCGTACCTGTTTTATTTACTGCAATCAATTATCTTCTTTGTTAACCCGCGGAGGTCGTTTGCCCCAGTACTGGTAGTAGTCGGTACGGATAAAGCCGTTGAACAGCTTACGTTTCTTTGTAGCAGGCTTTCCGTAAACTTGTTCAAAATTCTCATTTGAAGTCAGCATATAAATGGACCAGGTATCAAGAGGAGCGAATGCCTTCCCCATTTGACTGTACATTTCTTCGACTGCTTTCTTATCACCAAGGCGTTCGCCGTATGGAGGGTTTCCCACTATTACGCCGTATTCCTTTTTAGTCGTAAAATCCTGTACTCTCATTTGCTTAAAGGAAATCAAATCACCAAGACCTGCTTCAAAAGCATTTTCCTCAGCAATCTTAACCATCCTGTGATCTATATCCATCCCGCTGATATCCAGCGGCTGGTCATATTTTGCAAGGTCTTCTGCTTCCACCCTGACTTCATCCCAGATGGATTCAGGAATAATCCCCCAGCCTTCGGAAACAAACTCCCGATTGAAGCCAGGTGCGATATTCTGGCCAATCAACGACGCTTCAATAGGGATGGTTCCAGATCCACAGAATGGATCAACAAATGGCTTGTCCGGATTCCAGTTTGTAAGCATGATCAGGGCTGCAGCCAATGTTTCCTTCAACGGAGCTTCCCCCTGGCCAGTTCTGTATCCGCGCTTGTGCAGACCGCTGCCGCTTGTATCGATTGTTAATGTAACAACATCTTTAAGCAGAGCCACCTCAATTTTGAATAAAGGGCCGTTTTCTTCAAACCAGCCAGTTTTTTTATAAGATGTTCTCAAACGTTCAACTACAGCTTTTTTCACAATTGCCTGGCAGTCGGAGACGCTGAATAGCTTTGATTTAACGGATTTGCCGGAAACAGGGAATTCAGCATTCTCCGGTAAAAATGCCTCCCACGGCAGTGCCTTCGTTTTTTCAAAGAGTTCGTCAAATGTATAAGCCTTAAATTCGCCAATTTTAATTTTCACCCTGTCGGCAGTACGGAGCCACATATTGCTTCTTGCGATTGCGCGAGCATCTCCTTTATAGACGATCTTCCCGTTATCCACCTGGCAATCATATCCCAGGTCGCGAACTTCCTTGGCAACAATTGCTTCAAGACCCATTGCTGAGGTTGCTATTATATCGAAATTTTTCATCATATCACCCTTTATGTATCAATATACTTATCCCAATATTAAATTGCCCAATAACTTTTAATATACATAAAAAAAGCTCTCCTGGCAAAAGGAGAGCTTTAATAAACACTCATACAAACCCATTAATAACGTTCTGTAAGCCATGTTTTGTACCATCGTACTGCAAACGACCAAAAGTCTCGTACTCCGGCGGTAATCATCTATCTACAGATGATGAATCATCTGTCCTTCCCTTCGTTCAGTTCCTTCAGGAAGGTGCCCCTACCATCGTTTGGGTTTCTCGCTCGTGGGGTTTACCTCGTTCCACCCTCCCAATTTCTTGGAAGGCTCCGTCACTGTGGCACTTTTATAGGTATTCATGCCATATCGTTGCCGACTTAGGCATTTTCCCTGCCGTCAGCCAAGCGTGAGCCTGACTGCCCTGGCTTATGAATTGGCCAGGCACGAACACTACAGGCATCTCAGCCTGTGCGAGCATGGACTTTCCTCTGCAGCAGAACTGCAGCGATTACCCGAACGTTATTAACAGCTACAAAAATTATTATATGTAAGTTCAGCCCAAAAAGCAATGGTAATACATTTCAAGAACTAGCAGGATCTGGATTAATCGTAAAGTTTATCTCCAAACACATGCTTTTCTAGATTAGACAATCTCTTCAGGATGTCAAAATTCGTTGTGCCTGCTGCCTGTGTACTCGGGCGGCGTGATGCCTCATCAAGCTGTTTCTTCAGGCGAAGATTGTCCTGCTGCAGCTCTTCAATCTCCTGTTGCATGAATTCATAATCCTTAATGATCATGTCAAGAAACTTATCTACATCCTCTGGCTTATAACCTCGCATTGCTGTTTTAAATTCTTTTTCTAAAATATCTTTAGCAGTTAACTGTATTTTATCGGATAGCATTCTATTCACCTCAATATACCCCTATCTTCACACTTATTTTTTCAAAAACATGGGGATTTGTCAATTTTTCTTTCCTTAAGCTAATTTCGTCTACTCTGTTCCTTTCACAACTATAGGAAAAAACCAGCTTTTTTTATTCATACTTTCGCAAAAACAGCTAAAAAGACTCATGAAAAGAGCACGAAACTTCAGGATTTGTTTTTTGATAACTATCGGCAAATAAGAAAACAGCATCAAATCATGCTAAAAGCCCTGTTGTCTTAATTGCTCTTCTTCTACGATCATTTGTAAATCATACAAAGTGATCAAATGTGTATCATAAGTATGTGATTCCTGATATTTTTTTGCAGTCTCATAAATGAATTTGGGACTGCCCTCTTTTTCAGGGTCATATAGCAAAACCAATACATCACTTTTCTCAACAAAAAATTGGTTTTTCAGCCTGAATTGCCAAGGGTTTTCGTAAGGTTTTCTTGTGATGGCATCAACGTGATCAGCTCCTGCCAGCACAGACTCATACCACTCTTTATTGGCTTCTTTCCATGTTTCCTCCTGATTAAGGAAAGGCGTGAATACCGACAGTTTCAGGTCTGGATATTCTTCCTGAAGTTCAAGTACAGCCTCACCAGCCCATAGTTCGACACCAAGCTGGCCGCTGATCATCACCCATTCAAGACCATCATCTATCATTGGCAATAAGGTTTTTTTTATTGCTGTTTTTATGTATTCAGCTGCAGGATGGTTCTTCTGGAATATGCCAAGCTCAAAAGGTTTATACCCTGATATCGCAGCTATTTTAACCATGGTATCTCCTTTAGAATGTTTTTTGTCAATTCTACATTTGAAGTTATTCCCTATAAACGGTATATATAACACCATTTTCAATCTTAAAAAAACAAGGGCCCTTAAGCCCTTGTTGCAGTCACTTTATCGACCAAATCCCATACCTGGGCCATATCCCATTCCAGGGCCAGGGCCATATCCATAGCCCATTGGACCGCCAAATCCCGGGCGCGGTCTAGGACCAACTGGAGCTACTCCTCCTGGTACCGGACCAGGTCCGCCATAGTGATTTTGGTGTGTTACCTGGTTCACTGTAGATTGGGTATGAGGGAAGTAATGGACATGATCGTAGTTGATGTGATTTACGTTAGTTGTATGTGATGGATGAACATGCGGAACCACATTGTTCACAAAATTATGGTTCACACAGCATTTAGTAGGATGAACTACTGTTGGCAAAACATTAGTTGGCTTGCAGTGCATAGTGCATAACTCCTTTCCTTTAGACTTATTCTTTACATTAATAGCCTATGAAGAAGTCATGCGTCTTGTACTAATGAAAACACCTATTTTTTCAAGTTTTCTTCATGCACACCCGCCTATGAATCTCTTAAAGGAACGTGTAGAAGTTGTCCTTCAGACCGCTGAAGATAACAGCTATAAGAGTAATTACAACAAAATAGAGAACTAAAACCGCTTTATACATCTTACCAGCCCCGTAAAATTATATTGATTTTTAACACCATACAATTTTACATTTTACAATGTCTAAACCATTCCTACAACAGGATATTACAGGTTTTGCGCTATTAAATGTTAAAATTTTGTTACAAATAAAGATTTCCTGACGAAACTTGTTAAAACGCTCTTATTTTGCCGAATTTTGCGCTTGCCCGGGAAATGCTTTCCGGGAAATTCTCTGTATCCTTTTTTCGAGCTCCTGTTTAAAAATCATGTCTTTTTTTGTTGCCAGCTTCTCTCCAGGAATATGCTCCTCAGCAAGCCGGCAATACTTAAGTGCCAGTTCAAAATTCTTTTCACGATGTTCAAAATGCTTGGCCAACTCCACACATGCTTCTTTTTTTTGCTTGATGCTTCCCTTCTCAGCACTCTCTTTCCATAGTAATGCAGCATCGTCCCATTCTTGCTGCTTTTTATGCTCGAAAGCAAGTGCGTGCTTTGCTGAGACTTCCTGCTCGCTTTTACCATCAATTATACCAGTAAAGGCCTGCTTTGCTTTGGCGGTATCACCAAGATAGGAAAACCAGCGTCCAACCTCATAAGTTTCCTGTGCGGTCTGGAATCGGTCATACCCAAGTATCTGGAAAGTTAAGTGTGTATAAAGTGTCAATAATGACAGGATATCCGTTTCGTTGTGCCTGATGACACCCAGCAATCCTTCCGGGTCTTTCCTTTCCAGAAAGTCGAAGTAGATCATGGGTGCCAGGAAGCCGGGTATATCATCTTTCCGCTCAAGACCTAATACTTCCTGTTCGACTATACTAAGTTTCATTCGTTCAATCTTATGCTTCCACATTCTCCTTGCAGCATGATACAAATCAAAATGACCAAAGGAAGGCAGCTTTGGGACATGGTCACGGACAAGGGTATGCCTTGTTTTAACTTGAGGCCAGTCAAACGCCTTCCCGTTGTATGTAACCAGTGTAGTATAATCTGCATTTTCCAAGAAGCTCTGGTAAAGAGCGACTTCTGCCCCCGGACTAGGCAGGATGTGCTGTATAAGCTTTACTGAATCCTCTGAGACACTCGCATGGCCAAGCAAGAAAATCGTATTCCCTGCCCCGCCGCCAAGTCCCGTAGTTTCTGTGTCAAAAAACACCAAATCGGCCGCGCTATGACCAAAAGCAGATAGTGGGTGCTTTGTCTGTTCCTGATTCCACATGGAGACAGCCTTAAGCAGGTCACTGAACTGGTAATGCCCATGCTTATGGTCCAGCGGATAAACGACTTCCCTTACAAGGCAGTATTGGCCATCAAAATAGAAGGGGGAAACATGCTCTTTTTCCCATACGTCGAAAAACGGAATTTCTGGTTCAGCTTTTTCGTTAACCGGTTCTGATTCCGGAATGATATTTTTGACTTCCACTAGTTCCTTTATCTCAAGCCCACTCTTAATGTGCGGCTTCAGCCTGTTCAGTTTATTCTTTAAACTCATTTTCCCCCTCCTTCCTATACTGCCGTTTTTAAAAATAGATTCAATATTTTCACAACATCTTTTTTTGAGTGGATAGATGTTGTATCGGTCCCTATACATGATGGACAGCCATCTGAACACTGACAATTTAGGACCATTTGTTTCGTCTGGTTCAGAATGTCCTCAATGCCAGAATAGATTTTTTCGCTCAGGCCTATTCCACCAGGATAGCGATCGTAAAAGAAAATCGTTGGTTTTTCATTATGCGCTGCCTTCACCTGCGGAACTACATGGACATCAGAGGGATCGCACATCACAAATAATGGCGCGATATGCTTCAATGCCTGCGATGTACCGATCAATCCTTCCTCCAGACGGTCATCACTGAATTCTGACAGTTCCTTATTTAGAGATATCCATGCGGAGCTAGTGTGCAACTCCTCTTCTGGAAGATATATCGGGCCTGACCCGATATTTTCATGAGTCTCAAATCTGATTTTCTTAAAGATGGTAGCCATTGCCCTTACGCTTACATCACCATAGCCAATTTCTGTCTCGTCATTACCCCTGTGCTTGTCTTCTTCAAGTACACTGAGCTGGACGGCAAGATTGGCATCAGTAAAATAATCGACATCTACTTCACGGACGAACGCCTTCTTTTCTTCCCAATCAAGCTTTTCTACCTGGTATTGAATACCCTGGTGCAGATAAATCGCTTCTTCATGCAATAGGGTCATTGCTGAAAAAGTATCCATTTCACCAATTACCCGGACATTTGCGACATCTGATTGGTCGATAATCACGACATTTTCCTGAGATGCCGACCGAAGACTGATATTATGGGCCGGGAAAGCATCATTCATCCAGAACCATTTTTCGCCGTTTTGGTGAAGAATCCGCTCTTCCGTTAAATATTCAAGAATTTCTTCAATTTCTGCTGCCCCGAAAGTGTCCCCCTTTTTAAAAGGCAATTCATACGAAGCACATTTGATATGGTCGATCAGGATGATCAAATTGTCAGGATTGATTCTGGCTGTTTCCGGACTGCGATTGAAAAAGTAATCCGGATTTTGGATGACATATTGGTCCAGGGGGCTTGAGCTAGCCACCATGATCACCACGGATTCTCCGTGGCGCCTGCCGGCACGCCCTGCCTGCTGCCAGGCACTTGCGATCGTCCCCGGATATCCGTTCATGATGCATACCTGCAGCTGTCCGATATCTACACCTAATTCAAGGGCATTCGTGCTGACCACTCCATATATTTCGCCGGAACGCAGTCCTTTTTCAATTTCCCTTCTCTCAGTTGGAAGATATCCGCCTCTGTACCCTCTTATAGCTTTGGGCCCAAGCTTATGCTTGACCAGTTCCTGAAGATAGGTTAGTAAAATCTCCACCCTTACCCTGCTTCTTGCAAAGATGATGGTCTGGATCTTGTTTCTCAGGAATTCTCCCGCGAGCTTTCTGGTTTCAAGAGTCGCACTCCTGCGTACATTGAGCGGAATATTGACAACTGGCGGATTATAGAATAAAAAATGCTTCCGTCCGGAAGGGGCTCCATTATTGTCTATTAATACCATTTCTTTCTCGGTCAAACCTTCTGCCAGTTCAAGTGGATTGGCAATAGTTGCGGATGTACAGATAAAAACAGGGTCACTGCCATAATAACGGCAAATTCTTTTCAGTCTCCTGATGACATTTGCAACATGGCTGCCAAACACTCCTCTGTAAATATGCAGTTCATCGATTACAACATATTTCAGATTCTCAAAAAGAGATACCCACTTAGTATGATGCGGGAGAATCGCCGAGTGGAGCATGTCCGGATTGGTAATAACGATATGCCCTGCCCTCCTGACCTTCTGGCGTATATTAGATGGAGTGTCTCCGTCATATGTATAACTGTTGATTGACAGTTCTGCCTCCTGAATCAATTCATTTATTTCACTTTTTTGGTCCTGTGCCAGTGCTTTCGTAGGAAACATATAAAGAGCTCTCGCATTTGGATCATCAATGATGGATTGCAGTACCGGCAGATTATAGCATAGCGTTTTCCCTGAGGCTGTCGGTGTGACAGCAACAACGCTTTGCCCCTTCATGATTTGTTCGTAGGATGACCTCTGGTGTGTATACAACCGGGATATCCCACGCCTTTCCAGAGCACTTTTCAGGATTCCGCTTAAATCCTCTGGCATTTCTTCGGTCTGGGCTTCTTTTTCCTCAATTGTATGCCAGTGGACGATATTCTTCTTTACCGATTCACTAACCTTTAAGTCTTGCAAAATCTCTTGCATGCTTTTCCGGACTTTCATAACGTTCACCTCGTTATCCTTATTTTAGCGAATAAACGTTCGTTGCAAAAGAAAAATTATCATTAAACCAGGCTGCTAGATTTTGGCATTGCATTTATATCGAAGCTTCAATAGGAAATGCATATGTTTTTGAGCGTTCTTTTGCTAAAATGATAGAAGCGGACTATAGCTAATATAGAGGTGTTTCTTTTGGATAAAAATGAGATAAAAAAGGTCCTGGCTGGCTTTTCATTGTTCAGAGATCTGGAAGATGATGAACTTGACAAGATCGTAGATATATCGATTTCCCGGGAATGGAAGAAAAATAGCCATATTTTCATGCAGGGGGACCCTCTTGAAAATGTTTATTTCATCCATGAAGGAAAAGTGAAAATCTATAAAAGCGATGCCAGTGGCCGGGAGCAAATTGTCGCCATTCTTAAAAAGGGTGAAATGTTCCCGCATGTGGGCTTCTTCAGGAAAGGCGGCTATCCGGGATACTCAGAGGTATTAGAAAGGGCAAACCTTGTCGTTGTCCCGATTTCACAATTCGAAAAGGTCCTTGTTGAAAACCCCCACTTGAGCATAAAGGTGTTCAAGGTGCTTGGGGAGAAAATTGTCGACCTTCAGGAAAGACTCGAAGCCCAAATCCTTAACAATACCTACGAACAAATCATTAAGCTTCTAATCAGGCTTGGTGAACTTCACGGAGAACAGCATGAAGATGGCAAGGTTCTATTGAAGACGGATTTTACAAACAAAGACCTGGCCAATATGATTGGAACGACCAGGGAAACGGTCAGCAGGACGTTGACCAAAATGAAAAAAGATAACCTATTATCCACCGATTCAAATGGGAATATGATATTTGACCCTGATGTGTTACTGGACGAGCTTGTCTAGACCAGTCATGAACTTCCTAAAAATAGCAAACACCCGAAGCAAATTGCTCCGGGTGTTTATTTATTAGTTTGTTTTACTCATGCCCATCATTGTTTCCATGTCTTCCTTGGCTGTTGTGATTAACTTCAGGTTGAAGGTATCCTGAAGAACCTCCATCACACCTTCAGAAATGAATTCCGGCGGCTTTGGACCAATGCGGATATCCTGGATACCGAGGCTGAACAGTCCAAGCAGGATGGCTACCGCTTTTTGCTCAAACCATGACAGGACGATGCTTACTGGAAGTTCATTCACGCCACATTCAAAAGCATCAGCAAGTGCTTTGGCAATTTTCACTGTCGATACAGAGTTATTGCACTGCCCAAGATCCAGGTAACGTGGGATATTGGTTCCAGGAACCACTCCATAATCTACATCATTGAAGCGGAACTTTCCACATGAAGTAGTCAGGATGACTGCTTCTGGAGGGAGTGATGTTGCAAGCTCTCGATAGTATTCCCCGCCTTTTCCTGGTGCATCACACCCGGCAATGACAAAGAAGCGCTTGATTTTGCCTGACTTAACTGCCTCGATTACTTCAGGAGCGAGACCAATGACTGTTTCATGGTGAAAGCCTGTCACCAATGTTTCATCCGATTCCATGTTAGCTTCTGGAAGCTCTAATGCTCTTTCAATCAGGATGGAGAAATCCTCATTTTCAATTTTTCTTACATTTTCAAGCCCCGCCACTTCGTATGTAAACATACGGTCTGCATAGGAACCCTTGATTGGCATCACGCAGTTTGTCGTTGCCAGAATAGCGCCCGGGAATTTTTCGAACAGACGGCGCTGGTCAAACCATGCCTTACCGATGTTCCCTTTTAGGTGCGGATATTTTTTCAATGCTGGATAACCATGGGCTGGCAGCATTTCAGAGTGTGTGTAAATATTAATTCCTTTTCCTTCAGTTTGCTTCAATAATTCTTCAAGCGCGAACAGGTTGTGACCCGTTACTACGATTGCTTTACCTTCAATCTTATTCTGGCTGACCTTAACAGGCTGCGGAATGCCAAGGCGGCTTGTGTGGGCCTCATCAAGCATTTCCATAACACGTACTGCGGACTGGCCTACCTTCATTGCCATATCAATATGTTCCTGTACATTAAAGTTTGAATTAGTCAATGTCATATATAATGCTTCGTGTGTGGTGGCATCGACAAATGAATCCGTGAATCCAAGCTGATTTGCATGGGTTCTGTATGCTGCAATGCCTTTTAGTGCAAAAATGATTGTATCCTGGAGACTTGCAATCGTTTCATCTTTCCCGCATACACCAACAACTTTACATCCACCTGTCGGAGTTTGTTCGCATTGGTAACAAAACATATGTTTATTCCCCTTTTCGGCTTTATTTACTGTTTCAGCATAACTAGGTTGATGAATTGGTTAAGTGACCTAAATCACACTAAAGGCATTTTTCACAAAGTGTTCAAATATAAGGAGAAGCAATGAGCGGTGATTCTGCACAAAAATTATCTCACTTTGAACAGGGACATTCATCCTGACATATTCTGTTATAAGAATTTTTGCAGAGGAGGATGTATAACGATGGCAACCAACCATCCTGATCGCCCAAAAAGATATGAAACTCTTGAACAATGGTTTAAATCAATGAACCAGCTAATGCAGGAGAAGCCAGTTAAAGGTCTTTTGGAAAGTATTGATGATTTTTTCAGGCATCCGTTCCCCCATTCATCGTTAAATTTACGGGTACATGAAACAGTCAAGGAATATGTTGTCACAGCAGAATTGCCTGGAGTCAAAAGAGAAGAAATTTCGATTGATATCATTAACAACTCCCTGACAATACTTGTAAACAAAACACAAATGACTTCAGAAATCAACGAGATCGCAAAAACAGAGAAGCATATGGCGTCATCCAGACAATCTAGCCGGACAATACCATTTGCTCATCCCATCAACGAAAAAAGGGCTCAAGCTTCCTATCGTGATGGATTACTTGAAATAAGAATCG
This sequence comes from Mesobacillus jeotgali, assembly GCF_900166585.1. Lineage (NCBI taxonomy): Bacteria > Bacillati > Bacillota > Bacilli > Caryophanales > Bacillaceae > Mesobacillus > Mesobacillus jeotgali. Next base: position 1,806,549 of record NZ_FVZC01000009.1, read on the forward strand.
CCAAGAAACAAGGTAAGAAACTTGATATATTAATTGAGGAATAGGAAAGCAACAAGAACAAGCAGGCGGTAATCGCCTGCTTGTTTGTTTTAGACTTTGAACATTCCACCGAGTCCCTTCACAAGTGAGGAGACCTGGGTAACAGCATTCATCATCTGACCCGCTGTATCTACCATCTTATTAATATCTAGGTTTCCATCCTGGCTTTTAAACGAATTCATGATCGACTGCATGCCAGATGGCTGTTTTGGCATGAAAGCATGCTGCGGATAGGGGTTGAAGTTCTGGTAGTCAGCCTGCGGGTTATAGTACCCATAAATAGGGTCATCATCTGGCTGGAGCGGATTTTGAAAAAGCATTTTTGAATAGTTATCCTTGCTTTGAGCCATTGGATATGTTTGATTCCATTGAGGGTTGCCAGGAGCATAAGGATTCACAGGATATCCCTGCTGCGAATATTGGTTTTGCCAGTTCCCCGGCATTGCATTCCAATATGGTACGTTATATTGTTGAGGGAGCGGCTGCTGCCGGTTTACATATTGATTATTCCCGTTATACAGATAGGGGTTTTGACTGTATTGGAATTCCCATCCTTGTGGCTGATAGGCATTCGTCTTATTTCTGCGGCCAAACATGGCGAACATCCTCCTCCAATTTTTCATTACGATAGCATATGATAAAACCGCCCGATGGGTGATAAGAATGGAAAAGCCTTCCGGTTTTGTCTAACGATGAAAAATGTTGTCGGAAGTTTCAATTTTTGAAAAATAAATGACAATTCCCTTTTCATGATAATATTGATTCAAATGATGGAGGAGGATGAAAAATGAACGTTCACGAACTGAAGAATCTATTTGCCCAGACAAAAGAATACACTCCGGAACATGTAAATGAATTACTAGACTTCACTAAAAAGTCGTATATTCAAAATGAAATCACGATTCTGGAATACAGGAACCTTGTTCGTGAGCTGGAATTGCAAGGAGCTTTCATTCCCGAAGATCAGAAAGAACTAACCCTATAATAAACTTGAAGCACCATAATGCATAATCTGCCCCCACTCTTTGACGGACACGTCCTGTCAAGCAGGTGCAGTTCATGCAAAGGTGCTTCTTTATTTTTTGCTGCCTGTTTGCTTAAGAGCGAGAATTAAACTGCTCAGGATGAATTCCACGGATTGTATTTGGTCAAGGAATCTCTTCTTGCTCGTTTCCGGAAAAAACGCCTGGATAGAAATGACCTCCAAATAGTTCGCCGCCGTTTCAATCTGGTTCACATGAAGATTCTTCGGTTTATTCTGCTTCACCCACATCGAAGCTGATTCTCTCCAGGAATCCGTATTCACTTTTACTTCGTCAGCAAAGGGTTTTACCTCTCCATCAAAGTCTCCCCTTACTCCTTCTTGCTTTGAAAGCTGAAAACGCCTATGGGCAAATTTCAGTTTCTCAAGCAGCTTCTCAGACAATTCAATAAGGTTATGTTCTTGTTTCAATTTAATCACGCTTTCTCACGTTCTGTATTTTGTGATACTGCAGCTTAGCTACCGGTTTTTCCAGGTGACCTTTTTGTTACTGAACCTTTTTGGGCTGATAGATTGTTTCTATGTGACCTTTTCTCAGGCTCTGCTCCTTTTTGAGCTTATCGATCTTTCTATATCACCTTATTTTTATAACGGCCTCTGCCTTTATTTTGACTAGTCTCAAATTAACCAGATTTTTTCGTAACCAAAAAACACAAAAAAAGCAGCTTTCATGGAAAAAGCTACTCAATGCTGAATATATTCTATTATATTTTAAAAACTCATTTCAAGTTTTAAAGAAGCTGTTTCGTTTTTTGGTTTCATGGATTTTGGGAGTTCCCCTTCCATTTTGTCCAAAAGCATGTTGGTTTCTTCTATATGTGAGGCATGCACATTGTACATAGTTTCACGGATTTCCAACAAGGATTCCTGCAAGTTCATGTCAGTTTCTTCGAGGCAACAGGCCATTTCAGTCAATACCCCTAAAATTTCCTCTCTTTCAATTCCTGGTTTCATGTACATCTCTCCTAACTTAAGATTTATGATCTGGCAATATGAACCCGGGCGCAGGACAAAGAATTTATACAATGTTTCAAGTGTCTTGAACTGTAAATTCTCTACCTGGATGGAACTTCCTTCATGGTTGACAAAACTAGAAGAGATTCGCCAAACAAAGTGCATTTCAGCAGAGGTGAGAACAGTCTTCGACATAGACCCATCGAATGAAAAATAAACAAATGAACAAACTAAGATCGGGAGGTGTTCACATGAATAAAAAACAACGTAAAACTGCACAGGAGCCCAATAAAGCAGCAGAGAAGAAAACGGGATATGGTGACAAAAAACTTGAAGGACCAAACCGTCCGGCAGAGTGACGAACAAAAAGCAAGGACATCCCTTGCTTTTTTGTTTTTCCAAGTCATTCCGGAGCGAATAATTCTTTTACTGAGATTAAGGCATGCAGTTGTTTTTGTTTTTTCATGTACCATTTTGTCAGATGGATAGGATGTCTGTGTTTTGTCTCTGAATTGAACCACTCGCTGCGAAACTTCCGCTTCTTATACCAATCTCCCTGGTCACGGTAATGATGATGGATGATAGGGTACGCACATCGAAGGAATGGAGTATCCCTCTTCTTATAGTTCGGAAAGTATTTCTCGTAGTCATATCTTGAGGCAGTATGTTCTGTGTTCAAAGCAAATTCCAGAAACAATGGATAGTAATAAGGATCAAATAATATAGAGGCCAGCCGTTTTCCTAGGTTGATCCTTTTGCTTACAGATTTGAAACCATTCACGCTTGCCCCGTACAGCTCCCCTTCACAGGTAGGAAAGAGGACCGTACTAAAGTGAAGATGATCTTCAAAGGAGAACATGAAAGTATTGAAAACTCTTCTCCTATATACAGGCTCTCTGATTACCGGCTCATGGATAACATTTTGTTCGTTGATGATCAGTGCATTCAATAACCTTCTTTTATTTCCGTCCTCCCAAAACAGCCGCCATTCATTCTCCATAAATGTTGATACATCGAGGTATTTCAGCAAGTGAAACATCGGAGCGCTTTTTTTCGTCGAATAAGAGTATAAAAGGAGTTGAGAAAAAGCATCACGAAAAATCAGCCAATTTGCTCTTTCATATGTGAGGAATAATCGTTTGCGGATGTCAGGAGCAAGCATTTTTGTGAACCAGTCACCTTCCAGATCACACATGCTGTAGCCTCCGTTTCTTGATACCATGCTGGCTAGGAAGGACCAGATCATCTCTGGATATTCCAGATAGAAATCTAGATATGCTTGTGTTCGTGATATATTGTCCATGTTCTTTTGATCCGTTTCTTTCCTTATTTGCATAACAATCTCTGCTTCATGGTCAGGCAGCTGATAAATTTGAGGAATTTGGGTTATTGACACACCTTTTCTCTTCCTTTTCTATAGGTTCTTCTTAGAGTGAATTGAAATGAGGCTTTTTATTCAACCAAACGAAGCTGAAATTTGGTATGATATAGAGTAGTCTGCGAGGTGGTCAGCTTGATTTTCAATTATCCAAACGGAAAAAAATATATCCCTAACACTAACAATGAGCCGGCAAAAAGAAGCAAAAATCAAAAGAATGCCGCTTACAGCAATAGAGGGATGACATTAGAGGAGGACCTGAATGAAACAAACTCCTTTTATCTTGACCGGAACATTGCGGTAATCCATAAGAAGCCTACACCTGTTCAAATCGTCAATGTTGATTATCCGCGAAGGAGTGCTGCTGTCATAAAAGAGGCATACTTTAAACAAGCTTCTACAACAGACTATAACGGCGTTTATAAAGGAAAATATATTGATTTTGAAGCAAAGGAGACGAAGTTTTCAACATCTTTCCCATTAAAAAACTTTCATGAACACCAGATTATCCATATGAAAGCGGTACTTGAGCAAGGAGGAATATGTTTTGTCATCCTCCGTTTCTCGACCGAGGAGGAAATCTACCTGCTCGAAGCGAACCAATTGCTTACATTTTGGGAGAGAATGATTACCGGCGGAAGGAAGTCGATTACAAAAGAAGAAGTCATCCATTTCGGCCATAAAATCCCCCTTGGGCTTCATCCGAGGATTGACTATATCAGAGTTATCGATTATCTTTATAAACTTAGTTAGTTTTTCTATTGCGAGAAAGGAATGAACTATATATGGCACAAAAACCTCAAACTAGAGAGGAGCGACGCAGACAGCAGGCAGTCAAGAACAAGAAAACTAAAGGCAAAAAAGCGAATAAAGGAATGTTCAAGAAGATTTTCCTGACGCTGATTGCGCTTGGCATCATTGGCATGCTGACTGGTATCGCTACCTTTGCATTCATGATACAGGATACGCCAAAGCTCGACGAAACCTTACTTAAAGACCCTATATCATCCAAAATCTATGATAAAGATAAAAAGCTCATAACAGAAGTAGGTTCACAGAACAGGGATTACGTCGCCTATGAAGACATACCCAAACTTGTCGAAAACGCCTTTTTGGCGACTGAAGATGTCAGGTTTTACAAGCATAACGGCATAGACGTTATCCGTCTTGGTGGAGCAGTCATTGCCAATGTCACGAATGGCTTTGGTTCAGAGGGTGCTTCTACCATCACCCAACAGGTAGTTAAAAACTACTTCCTTGGCTTTGAAAAGACAATCTCCAGAAAGGCTCAGGAAGCCTGGCTTGCGTACCAGCTGGAACAAAAATATACAAAACACCAAATCTTCGAAATGTACGTCAATAAGATCTATATGTCAGAAAACATGCACGGTGTGCTGACTGCTTCCAAGACGTATTTCGATAAAGATTTAGATGAACTGGAACTTCATGAAGCTGCTTTGTTAGCAGGTATGCCGCAAAGCCCAAACAATTACAATCCTTTCACGAATCCTGAAAAAGCTGAACAGCGAAGGAATATCGTTCTATCCCTGATGCACCAGCATGGATTCATTTCAAAGGAAGAGAAAGAAAATGCCCAAAAGATTCCTGTAGAATCTAGCCTTGTCAAAGAAGAAAACAGGAAAAACAAAGATGAAAAACCATTCGATGCCTTTGTAGACATGGTTATCGAAGAAGTGACCGAGAAAACCGATTTTGATATTTTCTCCGATGGACTTGATATCTATACAACATTAGATCCAAACGCACAGACCCATGTAGAAAAAATTCTTACTACTGATGCTGCAGTGCAATACCCTAATGATGAAATGCAGGCAGGCATCACTTTGCTGGATACAAAAACCGGTGAAATACGTGCGATTGGCGGCGGACGGAACCAGCAGGTTAAGCGTGGTCTGAATTATGCTATTGATGTCAAACGACAGCCGGGATCAACGATCAAGCCGATTCTCGATTATGGACCGGCGATTGAGCATTTACGCTGGGGTACCTATCATATGCTAGAAGATAAGCCAATGACATACTCGAACGGCGAACCAATTGGCAACTGGAATGACAAGTATAATGGGATTATGACGATGAGAATGGCACTCGCTAAGTCAATCAACATTCCAGCACTTCAGGCTTTCCAGGCGGTTGGTGCAGAAAAAGCAAGGGAATTCGGTGTCAACCTTGGATTGACCCTAAAAGATCCTATCTATGAATCTGCATCAATCGGTGCACATGAAATTGCGCCAATCGAAATGGCAGGTGCATATGCCGCATTCGGAAACAACGGATTCTTTACAGAGCCATACTCAGTCAAAAAAGTCGTTCTTCGCGACAAAACAGAAATTGACCTTACTCCTGAAACTGAAGTAGTCATGAAAGATTACACCGCCTTCATGATTTCAGATATGCTAAAAACAGCCATTAAGCAGGGAACAGGTGCGACATACGCAAATATTCCGAACCTTCATGTCGCAGGTAAAACAGGAACAACCAATTACACTCAAGAGGAAATCAATAACTGGGGAATAAAAAATGGCGGTGTGCCAGATTCCTGGTTTGTCGGCTATACCACACGATATACGGCATCAGTGTGGACAGGATACAAAGACAGAAAGACAGCATTATATGGCCAGGAGCAAAAAATATCCCAGACACTTTTTAAGGATCTGATGACTTATGTATCGAATGATGTAGATACTCCAGATTTCACAGTTCCAAAGAGTGTCGAAAAAGTAAAGATTGAAAAAGGCACTATGCCAGCCAAGCTCGCCAGTGATTACACACCAAAGGATCAAATCCTTTATGAGTGGGCAGTAAAAGGAAATATGCCAAAGGAAACTTCCAAGAAATTCGAAAAGCTTGAAGCCCCTTCAAAGCTTGAAGCCAAATATGATGAATCGAAAAATGAAATCATCCTGACCTGGGATTTCAAGCAAGAAAATAAGGAAAATGTCCAATTTGAGGTTACCGCTTCATTGGATGAAGGCCCTGAGCAAAAATTAACTACAACTGCTGAAACAGGTGTGAAAATTGCTAACGCAGTTCCAGGCGGTATTTATTCATTCAAAGTTACAGCGATCCGTGGTGAGCAACGTTCTGAGCCTGCTGCACTTAAAATTGAAGTGCCAGAGTTATCATTGCCTGATGATGGTGAAGAGGAAGAAGGCAATGGCGAAGGTGACAATGGAAACGGTAATGGTGAAGGAAACGGTGAAGGAAACGGCGAAGGAAACGGCGAAGGAAACGGCGAGGGTAACACTGGCGGCGGTGAAAATGATACCGGTGATACCGGCGATACCGGCGATACCGGCGATACCAGCGGCACTGGAAATACAAGCGGCACTGGAAATAATAACAATAATGGTGGTAACGGAACCGGAAATGGTAATTAATTTCCTCTTCCGGTTGTCGTAAAACTATAAAAATAAACGCCCTGATTATTCAGGGCGTTTATTTTTTGCTGTATTAAGGGCGGTTTGTCTGGCATACTGTTTTTCCTGTTCAGCAAATAGCTCAGCCAGCTGTTTATAGGAATGAAATAGACCAGGCCTCGAGGAAATGAATGCTAACCTTTCAGCGACATTAACCGGTTTGATTGTACAATCACCTAAGGAGTGGAATTCTTCATTCAGGCCATTGGTTATGAAAAGGAAATCTTTGAATAACGCTATTGCTTTTTTCATGACCGGTAGCGCACTGGTACTATCTCTGTTCGAAAAATAATGTGCCAGTTCTGAATTGTATCGATTCCATTCACTGAGTATTTTCTCCATAGCTATGTCACTCTCTTCAAGAAAAAATAGCAGGGCATCTTACTTTTTAGTTTTCATCCTTTTTTGACCCTCTCTGCAAACCTCGAGCAAAGGACATGTCTCACATTGTGGATTTTGAGCCTTACAATGATATCGTCCGAAGAAAATCATCCTGTGATGAGTAATTGACCATTCTTCCTCAGGTACCTTTTTCATCAACGTCTTCTCCACCTCGAGGACCGAGTCCTTCCAACGGCAAATAGCCAGCCGTTTGCTGACACGCTCAACATGTGTATCAACTGCAATGGCAGGTATTCCGAATGCGACGGAAACCACTACATTAGCTGTTTTTCTCCCTACACCAGGAAGTTTTGTCAATTCATCTCTGTCAGCAGGGACCTCACCGCCATACTCATCGATTAGCATTCGGCAAAGCTTCTGTATATTCTTAGCTTTATTTCGAAAAAGACCGATTGAGCGGATGTCCTGCTGCAGCTCCTCTATTGGGACAGCTAAAAAATCCTCTGGAGTTTTATATTTTTGAAATAAATTCCTGGTTACTTTATTGACAAGTGCATCTGTACATTGGGCCGACAATGCAACTGCAATAACCAGTTCAAAGGGATTTGAATGGATCAGCTCACAGTGTGCATTTGGAAACATCCTGCCCATTTCATCAAGACAAAACCTGATTTGCTGTCTGTTTAACATACTTGCTCACCCCATTCCTGTTCGCGACCAATAATGGTATTTTCATATCATGCTTTATATTTCGGCTAAGTATAAGTAAATAAAAAAGAGAGAATGAATGAATTCTCTCGTAACAATTACTGTTCAAGCCAGTTATAAAAAGGTACTGGGTTTGCGGAAACTTTTGGCTCTTCCTTCCCTGCCTTTGAGGTACTCTGATGCTGCCTGAATTTCCTTCCGTAGCTTTTAGCCTGTTCGATTGTCTTGATTCCATTCTTTTTCCACTCAAAAAGAATCCGGTCTATGTACCGAAAATTCAATTTTCCAGATATAACTGCTTCTCTCAGTGCGGCTTTAATGATGATCGGATCATGGTGGTCATCATCCATCCACATGGCTAGAGACTCACATTCAAAAGGTGATAATGGCCGTCCAAATTCTCTTTCGAATGCTGTGTATAAATCTGTTTCTTCCTTCTGCTCCATAAGCTCTTTCTCGTGCTTACGTTTTAGCATGAACTGGTCAAACAGCTTTTCCCATAACGGTTCGAGTGAGTATTTTTCATATCTGATACCATCAGTTGAGTTGCCGTCATTAATCGATATAAAGCCTCTCTGAATCAGTGCTCGGAGTAAATCAGTACACTCGAAAGCGGAAATCGTCATGCGGGCTGCAAGTTCCATGGGAGTAGGGAATTCATTTCCCTTTTCAGAAAAATAAAAAACATGGAGCAATAATGCCAATTCTTGTTCGTTTAATCTCATTTCTTTGTACTGCGTAAGCAATGCTGCAGGGATCGTAACATTCCCTTCTTTCAGCCATTCTAACATATCTGCTTTTTTCATTCCCGGACACCTCTTTTCATAGTATAGCATGAACAAGCCCGGCTGGTAATAAAATAGGAAAAGATTAAAAAGGGAAATTAGTCGAAAAATATCGAAAATTTGCTTCTTATTTAACCATCAGAACTGTTGAACAAAACTGTTGATTTTCGTTCCAAATACTTCACTCTCTGCGGGATCTGAAGAATAAGAATAAGCCCTAAAGCTGCTTTTTAAAAACAGACGGAGAACCGGTTCACAGTTCTCCGTCTGTTATTTATGCACGACTGTTAACAAAGTCATGAATTCTGCTGATTGCTTCCTCTAGTTGGCCAAGAGATGTTGCATAGGAAAGACGCATATAGTCCGGTGCTCCAAAGCCAGATCCCGGAACAACGGCAACATTCGCTTCAGTCAGCAGTATTTCCGCAAACTCATCGACATCTTTGCAGCCTGCCAAAACAGCAGCTTCTTTCGCATTCGGGAAAAGGTAAAATGCTCCCTGTGGTTTAATGCAGCTGATTCCTGGAATGGCGTTCAATTTACCATGAATGATTTCAAGCCTTTCTTCAAAAGCAGAACGCATCATTTCCACCGCATCCTGTGACCCAGCGTAAGCTGCAATCGTTGCATATTGTGAAGGCGTGGTCGGATTTGAGGTGCTATGGCTTGCAAGGTCTGTCATTGCCTTAATGATTTTGCTGTCCCCAGCTGCATAGCCAATTCTCCAGCCAGTCATTGAGTGAGACTTGGATACACCATTAATAATGATTGTCTGCTTTTTGAGCTCGTCGGAAAGCTGTGCAATAGAAATATGCTGTGCATCTCCGTATATTAATTTTTCATAGATCTCATCTGAAATGATCAGGATGCCTTTTTCAAGACAAACATTACCCAACGACTGCAGTTCTTCTTTTGAATATACCATTCCCGTAGGGTTGCTTGGGGAATTGATGATCACGGCCTTTGTTTTTTCAGTGATTTTCTCCATCAGCTGGTCCGGTGTTATCTTGAAATTGTTTTGTTCCAGCCCCTCAAGATAAACAGGGGTACCACCCGCAAGCTTGACTTGCTCTGGATAGCTGACCCAATAAGGTATTGGAATGATGACCTCATCACCCTCATTAAGCAGAACCTGAAAAAGAGTATATAAGCCATGCTTTGCCCCACTGGTTACTATAATTTCGTTCGGTTGATAATCAAGTCCCTGATCAGTCTTAAGCTTCGCTGCAATTTCCTTTTTCAATTCAGGAAGCCCTCCTGAAGGAGTATACTTTGTGAAACCCTTATTCATGGATTTTACAGCAGCATCGATAATATGCTGCGGTGTATTGAAGTCAGGTTCCCCTGCTCCAAGTCCGATTACATCTTTTCCCTGTGACTTTAATTCTTTTGCTTTGGCAGTAATGGCCAATGTTGATGAAGGAGTGAGTGCTCCCACTCTGCCTGCTAACTGAATCTCCATCCCTTATCCTCCTATTTTTACTATAAGAATTTTCACTATGCTAAACATAAAATCTTTGATGGCCTTGAGTAACCATTGCCGCAGCTTTATAAATTGTCAATGGCCCTTAATTTTTCGCCTGTTTCAAAGTCGACATAGTAGTAATTGATGTTGTTGCTGCTGTTTCGGTAATAAATTTCCCAGGCTGGCCTGTCCGTCTTTTTGATTCTTGCCATACCAAGTCTAACATCAATGATTTGATCAGGATTTTTTTCCTGATATAGTTTATTTAAAGCTTCTTTTTTCGTGATACCATTTTTGGCATTTTTCGTGATTAGTTGACTATTTTTTTCATTGATCCAGACGTAAACGTCTTCGTTTTTGGCATTTCTCCCTGTCATCACATAATATGTTTCCTCTCCACTGTACAGATTGAAGTCAGTGAAATCTGACAGGCTGGTTTCCTTCATTGCAATTTCAACAGCCTTTTTTTCAGCGGCATCGACTGGTTCAACCGCATTGAAGTAAACATTCACCAGAATTCCAGTGATGATTGCAACAAAGAGAACACCGAGTAAAATCCACTTTTTCACATGTATCCCTTCTTTATGTAAGCTTATCCTCGTTACGCGACGGCAAAAGTCTCAGAATTTATCTTGTCTCATTTAGGTTCGGTAAATGGTAAAGACCGCTTTCTCTTTATCCTCCTGATCCAACGCAAGTCCAAACATCAGGTCATCACGCTTCAATGACCTGTTAAGGGCATCAACTATTTTATATAAATCCGGACTATTTTGTACCTTTACTGTAGAAATGATTTCGATTTTGCTTTCCATCCTGCAACTCTCTCCCTGCACATTTTTTGTCATTTATATAACAGCTTCATGCTGGCAACAATACAATTAACACCACTCATTATATCAGGTGATAGTCTTTGCTGTAAGGATATATCAGCACACAAAAAAACTTTTCCAGTCCACACATCAAAAACGACTGCGCAATTGATGCGAAGTTTTTATTCTTCATTCATAATTGTGATCACATCATAAGTAGAGTCGGTAAACTTTATTGTAACAGTACCATGCTGTTTTGTGAAATAAACATCAATCCATGCCTCATGGAGCATTTCTACCAAATTAGGATCAGGTTTCGTGGAATTGGATTTGAAAATGACTGCTAGCTCAGGATCTAGATGCTCAATTAATAAATCCGAAAAAGATCCTCTTGCTGCAAACTCAGGCAGCTTAATGATATTGACGTTCTTTAGAGGCTGGGCAAGAAAGGCTTGTTCAGATTTATGGCTTGCTGAACTAATATGAAATATCTGATGGTGAAAAAATTGAAAGGAAATATCGGTCCCCTCTTTTTCCTCACACCCATCGTAAATAACTTCTGCTGTCAAACCAGGCAATAACTTCTGCAGGTGACCCTGCTTCCAGTTTTCCACTTTCAATCCAACAGGGTAGTCAATTCCGGTGATTGCTTTGCCACCAGCAGTTCCAGTCACAATTTTACGAACCTTGTATTTCTCGATTATTTCAGGAAGGTTCTCCAGTCCTGAACTTGAAGTCAATATAACTGTAGTTAAATTTTTTACATGAAAGAGAGCGAGCAGCCTTTCCAGCTCCTTCACTGTACCCTTGCCGCCCGTATTCACCAGGATGTTCTCTCCACTTGCATACTGAATCAGCACAGCCTCCCCATCACTCAGTGCGAGAAATGTAAAAGCCAGCTCATCTTTTTTAAGATTGACATCGACCCCTTCTACTTCGACAGGAGCAGAAGGAGATTCATACGGGATATAGTACCAATTCATGAATACTAGGATTGCCAATATCAGCTTCATATACACTCCTCCAATTACTTCTAGCTTTAGAGTGTGTTATTTAGCTGAAATTATATAAGGACTTTTGAAAAACTTGAATGAGAGCTGGCTTGCTGTTACAGCCACCTATGAACCAAATCGACAATCTCTGTTATTGATTTTTCTTCGACAGCAACGTCGGGTATTGAACGTATAAAGGCATTCCCGTATTTTGTTGTTACCAGCCTTCGGTCAAAAACGAAAATCAGGCCTCGGTCATCAGAAGTCCGGATCAGCCTTCCAAATCCTTGTTTAAAACGCAAAATGGCTTCAGGGAGTGATAAATCTGAAAACGGACTTCCGCCATTCTCTTTTATTAACGAACATTTTGCAGCAGTAAGAGGTTCGTCCGGCGGTGAAAAAGGCAGCCTGACAATAATCAAGCATGAAAGATCCTCACCTGGTATATCGACTCCCTCCCAAAAACTGCTGGTACCAAATAGGATTGCTTTATCGAATCGTTGGAAATTCCTCGTTAATCTAGTCCTGCTGCCAGCTGTTATACCCTGGGCAATCAGGACAAAGTCCTCTAGAAGGCCGCTCTCCTTTATTAGGTTATATGTCTTTTTCAACATTTCATGGGAGGTGAACAAAATCAGCATCCTGCCCCTTGTTGCCTCAGCAATGGAGATGATATGCTCTGTGATGGCCGCAACATAGTCGTCATCCGACACCGTCTTTATATCTGGCAAGTCATCTGGGACAACCAGTTTTATTTGTGATCCATAGGAAAAAGGGGATGGAATTTGCTTTTCTATCATCACGTTTTTTAGCCCTAATTCCCTTTTAATAAAACTAAAGGATTGATTAACCGATAAAGTGGCAGAAGTCACGACCACACTCTTCTTTCGTGTAAAGAATTTCTCTGCCAGATACTCAGAGACGTTAACGGGGCGAGAGAAAATAGCCGTCGAATTTTGCAATGACCTGGTATCCGCTTCAATCCATCTAACATGGCTGTTATCATCTTTAAAAAGGGTTTTTGCAGTTTGGCAGATTTGATCCAGATCTTCTTTGACCTGCACTACCTCTTCCAAAACCGCTCGTTGCTTTCTAGTAAAGCTATCCGGACTTCTCCAGGCATCTTCCAATCTTTTTTCTAATGCATCAATTAAATCCTTTAGGTGAAAATAAAATCTTTCAGCAGTTGTTTTCAACGCCGTCCAGAAACGATTTTCCCGATCTGGAACCAAGCTTGCATGAATTTTGCTGCCAGAAGCCTTATTTTTAATCGATTTTCTTGCATATGTGCCTGCCAGCTTGAAAAGTTCATCGGTTTCATATACTAAATCGGAAATCAATTGATTAATTTCAAAGGTGTGAAGCCGTTCAGCACCGAGAACGCCATCATTGTTCATTATGGTTTCCAGCTTATAGAACAGCTGATTTTGTTCAAACAGCCCTATTTGATTAAGCACCAGCCTGACAGCGATATAATCGAGGGACTCCCCGAAATATTTCCCTGCTGCTTTTTCGAATTGATGTCCTTCATCAAGGACAACATGCTCATACTTCGGCAACTTACCCTTTTCAGAAACAAGGTCGGCGAGAAGCATCGAATGATTGGTTATGAGCAAATCTGCATTTTGCGCATTATCGATCGCCCTTTTATAAAAGTCAAATTCCTCCCATTGTTTTGCCTTAATGAAAAAGGAATGATCATTCTTAACTTTATTCCAAAAAAGCATGCCGCCACTCGACAAATTGAGCTCATCATAATCACCAGTTTCAGTATGTGTCAGCCAGACAAGGATTTGCATTTTTGTTAGTGCAGTATCATAATTTTCTTCTATTTCCCTTAGAGTTTGCTCAAAGCGAGCCATGCTAATATAGTGACTTCTCCCTTTGAGCAATGATATATTCAATCTCCTGCCCAGTGCCTGTTTCAGCTTAGGAACATCATTTGTCAAAAGCTGTTCCTGCAGCTGGGTCGTATAAGTGCTGATCACCACAGGCTGTTTGTTTTCCAATGAGTAAATAGCTGCTGGGATCAAGTACCCTAGTGACTTACCCACACCAGTTCCAGCTTCAATCAAAGCATGGCCGCCTTTCAAGAAAGCCTCATAGACGAGGTCCATCATTAAAAATTGTCCCTGCCTTGCTTCAAACCCGGTAAGTGCTTTTTGAAGTAAAGCCTGCTTTTCTTCTATTGCCCCGGGAAAGTCTATGACCTGGTATTCAACATTGCCGATTACTGGCCGTTTTCTTAATGCAATTCCGCGAAAAACTTCAATTTCCTCAGGCAAAGTCTCGAGTCTGCTTTCCTTGTCTTTTAGTATTTCTTCAAAAATCAAATGAAGGTCGCTTTTAAGACCTTCTGAAAGCTTTGCCAGCTCTTTGACCGTGACCATAGGAAGGGATTTCACAGCATCTAGCATGATCAACAGCAACTCTGCTGTAACTTGGGCATCACTATCTGCTTGATGCGGACGATCATGGCGCAGTTCCTCCTTTGCAGCAAGGTCTGTCAGTTTAAAACTGTCAGCAGTCGGATAGAGGATTCTCGCCATTTCTACTGTATCTATAACAGGACCATAAAAACCTTCCTGACCAGCATTCAATAATTCTTCCTGCAGAAAGGAAAGGTCAAATAATACATTATGAGCCACAAAATAAGCGTCTTCAAGCATTTCAGAAACCTGCGGAGCGATTTCCTGAAATAATGGAGCATTACTTACCATTGAATCGGAAATGCCGGTCAGCTCTTCAATGAAAACCGGTATTTCCTGCAATGGATTGACAAGCGAGGAGAACCTGCCGGTAATTTGCCCGCCCTCAATCAATACTGCTCCAAACTGTATAATCCGGTCACCCTTTTTAGGGGAATTACCGGTTGTTTCTAAATCTACTACAACAAATTTTTGGCTCATTCTTCAATACACCTCTAACATTCAGTCAAACAAAACGTATCACAAAAAATATGAAAGTAAAAGCCAGAGCATTACTAGTTTTTTCAAAGTTAATATACTGCCTGTTCCTTTTAAGCATAGTATCACCAAAATCGCTTCATGTCATAGTTAGTGGCTGGAAGTTCGTGTGATGAATATTCACCTTATTTATGTAAGAAAAAACTCCCGATACTCGGGAGTTTCCTGGTCCTATAGAAATACCGTTTTCTCAGGTTCAGCATGAATCATTTCGACGATTCGATTGTTTTCATCCATCAAAGCAACTTTTGGCTGGTGAGTCGCTACCTTCTCTTCAGGAATCAGTGCATAAGATATAATGATAACAACATCGCCTTCGTGGACGAGTCTGGCTGCAGCACCATTCAGGCAAACTACTCCGCTGCCTCTTTCCCCAGGAATTATATAGGTTTCGAAACGGGCGCCATTATTATTATTGACGATTTGTACCTTTTCATTAGGAACCATTCCGACAGCGTCCAATATATCACTGTCAATCGTGATGCTTCCTACATAATTCAAATTTGCTTCAGTTACTCTTGCTCGATGTATTTTACCGTTCATCATGGTGCGGAACATGGAATTTATTCCCCCTATATAAGTTATTCTACATTTAAAATGATATTGTCAATCAGTCTGGCTTTCGAGAACTTTACAGCCATGGCAATAATGATTTTCCCTGTCAATGTCTCTAAGGATTGCAGTTCCGGATAGGAGTAAATTTCTATATAATCCACTTTACCGGATGTATTTTTATTAATATGTCTCATCATCATGTCGACAATCTTAAGTGGATTTCTTTCGCCACCCTGAATTGCTGTTCTCGCCAGCTGAAGGCTTTTGCTGAGTTCTACCGCCTGTTCTCTTTCCTCACCAATCAAATAGACGTTTCTAGAACTCTTGGCAAGACCATCCTCTTCTCTGACCGTGTCGACCGGTATCAATTCTATCGGAAAATTAAAGTCTTTTATCAAGCCATCTACCACGGCTACCTGCTGGGCATCCTTCAAGCCGAAATATGCCCTGGTTGGCTGAACGATATTGAAGAGTTTGATCAGTACTGTAGCAACACCATCAAAATGACCTGGCCTGGATTTGCCACACAGAACTTTTGTCCTATCAACAACGGACACTTGAACTGAAGCATCTTTTGGGTACATCTCTTCCGCAGAGGGATAGAAAATATAATCTACACCCTGACTCTCGGCTACGCTATGGTCACGGTCAAAATCACGCGGATAGGCATCCAGATCCTCATTAGGACCGAATTGAAGCGGGTTAACGAATATGCTCAGAACCACAGCTTCATTTTCCTGCCGAGCCCTTTCCATTAAAGACATATGCCCTTCATGCAGAAATCCCATCGTTGGTACATAGCCAATGCTGATTCCTTCGGACTTTAATCTTAGCATCTGTTCCTGCATTTCCGCGATTGTTCTGATGATCTTCATTCTCTTCCTCCATACAATGCCTGCAATTCTTCTTCTTTCATGGTAAATGTATGCTTATCTTCAGGGAATACTTTATGCCTCACTTCGGATACATAGGCACTCAGCCCGGATGTGATTTGTTCATTCACATTGGTATATTGTTTCACAAATTTAGGGACACGTTCTACTCCATAAGTGATAATGTCATGATAGACTAGTACCTGACCGTCCACCTCTGCGCCGGCTCCAATACCGATTGTCGGGATTGAAAGAGCTTTGCTGACCTGTTCAGCAAGCTGCTTAGGGACACATTCCAGTACTATGGCAAACGCGCCAGCTTCTTCACATCTTTTTGCATCATCGATCAGCTTTTTGGCAGCATCTGCACTCTTGCCCTGGACTTTGTAGCCACCAAGAACACCAACAGATTGCGGTGTCAAGCCAAGATGCGCCACGACTGGTACTCCTGCCTTCGTAAGGGCGCTGATATGGTCAATGACATCGTCAGCACCCTCCAGCTTCACGGCATTCGCCCCAGTCTCCTGCATGATTCTCGCTCCATTTATTAATGTGTCTTTTATTGACAGATGATAGCTCATAAATGGCATATCGACAACAATGAATGTATTGCCTGCTCCGCGTCGTACGGCTTTTGAATGGTGAACCATTTCCTCCATCGTAACCGGAATCGTGGAATCATACCCTAGCACTACCATACCCAGTGAATCTCCAACTAATATCATGTCGGCTTCTGCTTGCTCAGCATGTTTTCCTGATGGGTAATCGTAGGCAGTGACCATGACAATCTTGCTGCCTGTTTGCTTCATTTTCAAGAAATCTGTTGTCTGTTTCATTTCCTTTCCTCCCTTTTCTGAAGAGGAGATAAAACAATCCATCAATGCGAGACACTAAAAAAGGACCCATCTATGTCAGAAGGACCCATTGAAGTCTGCGCTTGTTTCATCCCTCTGTCCCAGTCCGAAATCGGATCCAGGCAGAACTATTTTGATTTCAATCAATACTCTGGTGCAGTTCTCTCGATACCGCCCAGATTGATTATAGCAAATCAGTTTTATTTTGGCTACATAACGGAATTATCCTTCAATTTTGATATCTGCCGAATAAATATTATGTATAGTACCTGTATTATCTTCTATCAAAAGAACTCCGTCTTCGGTGATTCCTATGGCTTTCCCCTTGATTTCCCCTGTGATTGTCCGGGCAGTAATCTGCTTGCCAATACTGACTGCGTAGCTTTCCCACATTAATTTTATCGGGAAGAAGCCTTTCTCGAGGTAAAGCAGATATAATTTCTCCAATTTTTCAAGAATCGTCCTGATCAATTGTTCCCTGTCTATTTCCCTGCCTGTCTCAATCGCCAGGGAAGATGCAACTTGCTTGATTTCTTCAGGAAAATCCTCTTCCGCAGAATTGACATTGATGCCAATTCCAATAATGACGGAATTTATTCGGTCTGATTCAGCCTGCAGTTCTGTCAGTATTCCAGTTATCTTTTTCCCGTTTATCATAATATCATTAGGCCATTTAATTTCAGGCAATAAACCTGTTACTTCCTCAATGGCCTGTACTACACCCACTGCCGTGATCAATGTCAGCTGCGGTGCTTTCGGGATAGGGATTTTAGGACGAAGGAGTATGCTCATCCATATACCCGTGTATTTTGGTGAATGCCATTTGCGGTCCATTCTTCCTCTGCCGGCCGTTTGCTCCTCGGCAATGACAATCGTTCCTTCTTCTGCATTTTCATAAGCTAACTTATAGGCGATTTTTTGAGTGGATTCCACGCTCTCATGGTAGTGGAGATTTCTGCCCAGGAATTCCGTCTTCAAGCCAAGGGTGATTTTATCAGCAGTCATTTCAGCCGGGATTGAGACAATTTTATACCCTTTCCTTCTGATTGCCTCAAATTGAAAGCCTTCTTTACGAAGTTCTTCGATCTGTTTCCAAACTGCTGTCCGGGAACAGCCAGCGATGTCCGCCAATTTTTGGCCTGATAAGTACTCTGATTCATTATTGGTAAAAGCATCGATCAATTTTTTCCTTATTTCTGATTGGACGCGTTCAGCCATTCCTTTATTTTCTCCTTCTCGTTTGATACATCTCCATTGATTACAGATCGTTCTATATTATCCAGCACTTCCCGCAGCCAGGGCCCAGGCTGCTTTTTCGTCCAAGCCATAACATCCTTCCCCGAGACCGCTAATTCCTGACGATTCTTAATAGGCAGCATGTCATACAGTTCGACCAGTTTTTCCGGTTTAAAGCATTTATCACGGAGCATCGCAGCCACTTTTTCCGCACAGATGGCCTCTTCCAGACCTGCCTTGTAGATTGAGTCCAGAGTCCACTGATTATCAAGTCTGTTCAAAAGCAGTGAATGAATATGCTTGTAGCGCTTAATTCTTTGTAACGGCAGCTTCCATCCCCTGAGAAAATCCTCAATTTCTGTTTGTGCCAGACCCAATTCAAACAAAAGCAGAACCCATGATTCCTCTAGTTTTAAATCAGTTGTTAAATGTGAAGAAAAACTTATAAGTTGGCTATCCCTCTCATCCAATCCAGGCAAATACTGATAAATTCCGCTCTTTACCAGCAGTTGGATTGCCTCTTTCCTTCCTGGACCAGCAAGCAGTTTCTCGAATTCAACCAATTTACGCTCAACCGCAATGTTCTGGAGCAAATGGCCGTGAACAGCGAGCGATGCAAAAGTCTGCTTTTCGATTGAGAAGGCTAGTTGGGACTGGAACCTGACTGCCCTAAGCATCCTTAATGCATCTTCACCGAAACGTTCGTCCGGGTTGCCTACAGTGACAATTTCCCTTCGCTTGATGGCTTCCCTTCCTGCGAATGGATCTCTGATATGCCCATCTTTGTCCATTGCCATGGCATTCATTGTGAAGTCGCGGCGCTGCAGATCCTCCGTTAAAGAACGGATAAAAGAAACGTTGTCAGGCCTGCGGAAATCTGAATAGTCCGCTTCAGCACGGAATGTGGTGACTTCATAATGGTTCCCCGCATGATGGACCAGAATGGTACCATGGTCAATTCCCACATCAGCAGTCTTGCTGAAAATCTGCTTCAATTCTTCAGGCAGAGCAGAAGTTGCGATGTCAACATCCGCTATTTCACGTCCAAGAAGGTGGTCCCTTACAGATCCACCTACAAAATAAGCCTCAAACCCAGCGCTCTCTATTAATTCAAGTACGGGTACTGCCTGTTCAAACGGATTAGCTGTCATGATTTATCATTCTCCAGCAGGCTGTAATAAATATTTTCATATTCTGCAACAATCTGTTCAGCACTGAAATCTTTTTCTGCGCGTTGCAGGGAGTTTGCCGCAAAGCGCTTGTGAGTGTCCGGATTAGAAAGAATCTCTACTGCTTTTTCAGTAAACTCTTCAATATTTCCCAATTCACAAATATATCCTGTTTCACCATCCACAATTACTTCCGGAATCCCTCCGACATTTGTGCCGATACATGGGACACCGCAAGCCATCGCTTCTAGTGCAACAAGTCCAAAACTTTCTTTTTCGGAGAGAAGGAGCATTAAATCACTCAATGAGTACAGCTCCTCGACTCTTTCCTGTTTACCCAGCAGCAGTACCTTATCCCGGATACCGAGCTCACTCGCAAGGTCGCAAACCTTTTTCATCTCAGGACCGTCTCCTACTAGCAAAAGCTTTGCCGGCAACTTCTCAACAATCCCGGCAAAGGTCTTGATTACATCCGGCACCCTTTTAACAGGGCGGAAATTCGAAACATGAATAATTACTTTTTCATCAGGAAGAACTCCATACTCATTCCTCAGATCGCTGGATTCCACACGCTTGTTGACGCGGGTGTCAATGAAATTATAAACACAATCGATTTCTTTTTTCGGCTTGATTAAATCGTATGTTTGCTTAATCAGTGACTCTGAAACAGCTGTTACATAATCTGACTTTTCAATTCCAAAGCGGATTGCATCAGTTAGAGAAGGGTCATATCCCAGCACAGTAATATCTGTCCCATGGAGAGTGGTAACGATCTTCAGGTCCCTGCCGCTCATCTGACGTGCCAGAATCGCGCAGACAGCGTGCGGGATAGCGTAATGTACATGGAGAACATCCAGATTCTCCAATACAGCTACCTCGGCTATTTTGCTGGCCAGAGCAATATCGTAAGGTGGATATTGAAAGACAGAGTATTGATTGACTTCGACCTCATGCGAGTAAATATTTCGGTACATCTTTTTCAGCCGGAAAGGAAGACTCGAGGAGATGAAATGAATTTCATGACCTTTTTCAGCCAGCAGTTTTCCTAGTTCTGTAGCGACAACTCCTGACCCCCCAACTGTTGGATAACAAGTGATGCCGATTTTAAGTTTCTTCATTTTCTTTCCCCTAACAAATCGTTATGGATCAGCAACGGTTTTTTTGCCATAAAGCCTTCTGCAAAATGGACGCCAGCCTCTTTGCCGAACAATCTTTCACGTGCCTCAACTGTTTCGATATAGCCGTTTACCAGCGGTGTCTCAAATGTCGCATCACTTTTCTTGAATTGGCTTTCATAAGCATTGAGGGCATTTATTTTGATCTCCATAAAGTCAGATATATCCACAACAAAATCAGGCTTATGAAAACCGTTGATCATGTAAAAATATAATGCCTTTGGTCTGTGGGCATCCAAACCCGATTCCTCATCATATTTTCTTACAGCTGCCGAGAAGAACGCCTCCTCAACAAGACGGGCACAGCTGCCATGGTCAGGATGACGATCATCAAAAAAAGGTACAAAGACTATTTCCGGGCGATTACGCCTGATTACTCTAACAATATCCCTTATGTATTCATCTTTTAGGAACAAGCCCCTATCCGGAAGGTCGAGGGTTTCCCTCCCTGATACTCCGAGTATCTGGGCAGCATTGATTGCCTCTTGTTTCCTTATTTCGACAGTCCCATTTGAAGACATTTCTGCTTTTGTTAAATCGCAGATGCCGATGACTTTGCCTTCATTTGCATATTTGGCTATCGTTCCCCCCATGCCAATCTCAACATCATCTGCGTGGGCGCCAAATGCCAGTATATCAAGCTTCTTTGCTACCATTTTTATCACCAGATTTCTCTTTCACTATGTTTCTCCAGTCGAGATCGCCCCGTTCAATGCCTTTAACCAGAATTTCCGCTGTCCCCATATTCGTTGCCAGCGGGACTGCATATACATCACATAGACGTACGAGGGCAGTAACATCAGGTTCATGCGGCTGTGCTGTCAAAGGATCCCTGAAGAAAAATACTGCATCCATTTGATTGTTTGCAATACGGGCACCTATTTCCTGATCACCGCCAAGCGGACCAGACTGGAATCTCTGAATCTGTAACCCAGTTGCTTCAATTATCCGCAGGCCAGTCGTTCCGGTCGCAAATAATGTATGCTGTCCAAAAATCTCTTTATACGCGACTGCGAATCCCACTAAATCATCCTTCTTCTTATCATGGGCGATTAAGGCAATATTCATAAGTTCTCCCCTATTCGATGATATTCTCTAATCCGTAAACAAAAGCATCCATTTTCATGACTGTATCAACAGCAAGCTTTACTCCCGACATAAAAGAGCTGCGATTGTAGGAGTCATGGCGAATCGTAAGTGTCTGCCCGTCCGCACCAAATAGAACCTGCTGGTGGGCAATCAAACCTGGAAGCCTTACTGAATGGATATGCATTCCTTCATAATCAGCACCTCGAGCACCTTGAAGGGTTTCTTTTTCCTCCTTATGTCCCTGCTTTTTCGCTTCCCTGACATCGGAGATCATCTGGGCTGTTTTCACTGCCGTACCTGATGGCGCATCAAGTTTTTGGTCATGATGAAGTTCAATAATTTCTACATCACTGAAATACTTCGCGGCCATTTGCGAAAATTTCATCATTAAAACAGCCCCTACAGCAAAGTTTGGCGCAATAACACAGCCTGTTTCCTGTTCAGCGCACAGCTGCTCGAGTTCAGCCAGGTCTTCATCCGAAAAACCGGTAGTCCCCACTACAGGGCGGACTTTGTATTTCAAAGCAGTTTTTGTATGGAACATCCCTACTTCAGGGGTCGTCAAATCTATTAGAACATCTGGTTTGACCTCTTGAAGACATCTCTCAAAATCGGTATAGATTAAAGCGTCGCTATTCGGGAAACCATCAAGTTCCCCAACTTTCATTCCTTCGAATTTACGGTCTACGACCCCCACCAGTTCGTATGCTTCCGTTCCTAGTACAAGGTTGACAGCCTCTTTTCCCATCCTCCCACGTGGTCCTGCAATGACAATTTTAACTTTTCCCATCATTTTCCCTCTCCTTTAGCTGTCTTTTCTTGTCCAGCGGTCTTTGTCCCTTGTATTGAATTTTTCCATCACCCTGTTATGTGCTTCTTCAAGGTCTATATTTAAAGAGTTGGCAAAGCAAATCATCACGAACAGCATATCTCCCAGCTCTTCTTCAATTGTTTTTTCATCTTCATCTTTTTTCTTAGGCTTTTCTCCATAGAAATGGTTCACCTCACGGGCCAGCTCACCGAGTTCCTCGGTCATGCGTGCCGTCAAGGCCAGGGGGCTGAAATACCCTTCTTTGAATTGACTTATGTATGCGTCCACTTCCTGCTGGAGTTCTTTCATCGTTTTGTTACTCAAGAAATTCACCCAACCTTCTATGTATGCTTTTCTATATCGATGTTAGCTCAATGAAGAGGCTTTGACAAATATTTTTATTTCAAGGTAATTCATTGGACTATTTGGAAATTGACTAATTTAGACCTATCTGATAACTTTGCCGGCTCCCCATCATGAAGTATAAATTAAACATCACAAAAAATAGCAAGGGAAAATCAAGCATGAACATAGAAAATTCCGACTGTTCCTCCCCCTCCTGTAAAAGATTGCCCTTATTGGTTATATTTTATATAATAAAAGCGTTTTAATCAGGAGAAATTAGTCCTGGTACTAGGGGGGAATTAACTTGCTTCGTGGCCTTAAATTTAAAAACATCCTGTTCATTTTGCTTGGTGCCGCTATATTCTCGTTCGGCCTTGTTCATTTCAATATGCAAAATAACCTTGCCGAAGGCGGTTTTACGGGAATTACTCTCTTGCTATACTTTGTGTTTGGCTGGTCTCCTTCCATTACAAACCTGCTCCTGAATCTGCCTCTTTTTTTCCTGGGCTGGAAGCTTCTTGGCCGGAATGTTTTTATTTATACCATTATCGGGACCGTAGGTGTTTCAATTTTTTTGGGTGTTTTCCAGAAGTATCAAATTGAAATGCCTTTATATGAAGATTTGTTTTTAGCAGCCCTGTTCGCGGGGGTCTTTATCGGAATTGGCCTAGGAATCATTTTCCGCTATGGCGGAACGACCGGCGGAGTCGACATTATCGCAAGACTGGCACAGAAATATTTTGGCTGGACGATGGGCCGGACAATGTTTATGTTCGACTTTGGAGTCATTACTCTATCACTAATTACATATTTAAACTATCGGGAAGCCATGTACACTCTCGTCGTGGTATTTGTAGGAGCCAGGGTGATTGATTTCATGCAGGAAGGTTCTTACGCTGCAAGAGGAGCGATGATCATATCGAATAGCAATGAAGAAATCGCCGCGAAAATAATGAAGGAAATGGACCGCGGGGTCACTAGCCTGAAAGCCGTAGGTTCATATACAAAAGCAGAAAGAGATGTCCTGTATTGTGTAGTGGCGAAGAATGAAATCGTACGTTTAAAGAGCGTGATCAATTCAGTTGATCCCCACGCATTTGTTTCGGTTACTGTCGTTCATGACGTGCTCGGTGAAGGGTTTACGCTTGACGAAAATAAACTTCCTTTAGAAAGATAAAAAAAATCCGGACATGTCCGGATTTTTTTTATTCTTCACTAGTCATCCCAGTGTAAATCATTACTAAACGAACCAATTCAAGAACAGCAACAGCTGCGGCAGCTACATATGTCAAAGCTGCAGCATTCAAAACCTTCTTTGTTTCTCTTTCTTCGTCATTGCGGATGATTCCAGCAGAAACCACTTGATCCATAGCACGGTTAGATGCATTGAATTCTACCGGAAGAGTAATGACCTGGAACAGAACGGCAGCAGCCATGAACATAATACCGAGCAGGAGCATGCCGCTTAGATTAGCGAAAATCCCGATCATGATCAGAATCCATGAGAAGTTTGAGCCAAGACTCGCCACGGGAACAAGAGCATGACGGAATCGAAGAAATGAATAATCCTCGGCATCCTGGATGGCATGGCCAACTTCATGGGCAGCAATTGCTGCTGCGGCAACAGAATGGCCGAAAAAGTTCCCTGACGATAAACGTACAACTTTTGCACGCGGATCATAGTGGTCACTTAAATAACCTCTGGTTTCTTCAACCCCGACATTGTAAAGGCCGTTATCATCGAGGATTTTACGTGCTACTTCTGCACCCGTCATTTGTGAAGAAGATGCAACCTTTGAGTACTTCTTGTATGCACCTTTTACCTTGAATTGAGCCCATAATGGGATCAAAATAATAATCGCGAAATAAATTAAATACATCTAGAACCTCCTCTTACTACTCATGCTGTTAATACCATTTTATAAACACTTAGATAAGCTGTCAATTTTTTCGTTCTTTTTGGACATCCCTAGTTTTCTCGCTGTTCCCTTTATATTTTCTCCAGCCGACATAAGACAATGTAAGAATAATGATGCTTCCCGTCGAAATCATTACCCACCACAGTGAGGGATCCGCTTCGTCTTCGGTCATATCATCAAAAATATTCTGTAAATCCGATTCCAGTGCCTCCAGCTCTTCCTGGCTGGAAGCCTCCTGAAGAACCTGTGGCCGATACTGGTCAATAAAGCTGACTTTAGCATCGACTTTTTGGATCCTTTCCGGAGTGATATCTATCTTCATACTTGGATGGATAACATTATACATGGCAAGGAATGAATTCAGGTTGGAGTGGAACTGGTCATTGTCCCCTTCGTAAGCAGCCGTTTTCATATCATTAAAAACCGTCATGATCGGGCCTTCCATCTCTGCCCATAACGGTTGGTGAGTAGAGGCAATTGCATCAATTACCAGCCGGAATTTTGTCACCCTGTTCATCCTTTCTGCATGACCAAGATCAACGTTCCCGACTGCTTCCAATGCTTCATCATGTGCTACGGTTATAATGCGCAATTCGTCCATTGAAAACGGACGGCCATTGCCAGCCACCAGCAAAAATTCTTCTGAAAAATGCTCAAGCATTCTGTTAGCATCATCATATCGGTGAAGCTTGACCATCTGGAGTGCCTGGTCTGATATATTGTCCAGCTCTTCAACAGGCGACTGTGGTTCTGCGTATACTGCGAACGGCGCCATTATCAACAGCACCGAAAATAATAAAATGAATTTTGCTTTCATTTTTGTCCCCCCTCTAAATACTATTAAAATGTATGAGAGGGTGGACAAGGTTAGACCATAATTCAGGTGGTTATCTAGATCTTTTTAGCGAAAGAGAGAAGCGGCCTGGCCTTAGGCCAAAGTAATATCCAATACCGATCGAGAAAATACTCAGCCAGAATGTAAAATACCCTATCTGGTCCATATATAAATCTAGCGTATGGTACCTTGGCATCATTTCAAAAACATAATCAATGATTTCGTTATGCAGGACGATAATAGCGGCAGCGATCAGGTGCCATGGTTTCATTCGATAGAAAGGCGCATATAGGACACCTTCGACTGCCATTGCAAAATGGGATGCCATCAGCATGAGTCCAATCCAATCCAGCTGTCCGGAGACGAAGTAAACCATTAAATTCATAACGACTGCCCATAATCCGTACTTCACCAGGCTGACAATCGCCAATGCCTCCATTAGCGGCCAGTTTTTCCCCAATAAAAATGCCCCTAAAACAAAGACAAAGAACAAGCTGGCAGTCGGGCTATCAGGCACAAAAAGCAAAAAACGAGGAGGCGTATCCACAAGCTGCCATTTATACCAGTAATAACCGTAAGCAGTCCCCAGGACATTCACCCAAAATAACATCCACAGTACAGCTCGGTTCCCTAGTAAAGGATATAAATTCTTCATCATCATTACTGCTCCATTCCTTTTTTCTATCACTATTATTACAGTTTATTGAAAATAAACCAAGTTCTTCTGATTAAAGCAGCAATAAAAAGAACCTGCAAGATTCATTGCAGGTTCTTTTGATATTATTTGCTAAGGCCGTCGATAAACTCAGAAAGTGTCTTAAGTTCTTCGTCCGTTCCTTTGAATACTGCAGGCATGCTTCCTTTACCATTCTTGGCAACCTTAGCAATTTCTTCAGCATTTAATTTTGTTTCAAGCAAGCTTGGTGCTGCGGCACCCCCAGCAAGTTCTCCTCCATGACAAGAAGTACATGTTTGTGCCTGGGCGATTTTGTATCCATCAGAATTCTTGTCGACTTCGACATCCAGGATCTGCCCCTGTTTTTCAGCCGCTTCCCAGTCATGGGTTGCTACTGATTCCCATGTAAGATAGAAAACTGAAGCAAGCGCTAACAGCATAAATCCTGTCGCAAGCGGACGTTTTGACGGACGGCGCTCAGGACCACGGTCAATGAACGGTGCAAGTAAAAGTGCTCCAAAGGCAAGTCCAGGGATAACCATTGCTCCGATTACTGTATAAGGACCGGAAGCATATGAATATTTAAGCAATTGATATAAGAATAAGAAATACCAGTCTGGCAATGGAATATAAGCAGTATCAGTCGGATCGGCAATCCTCTCAAGCGGAGACGGGTGAGCAATGGTCAAGCTCAAGTATCCGATTAGAAAGACGGCACCGACCATCCATTCCTTCAACAAGAAGTTAGGCCAAAACGCTTCCGTTTTGCCAGGGTATTCCGAGTAGTCTTTCGGAATATTAGGCTTACGTTCTGCAGGGACACGTGAGTCTCCTACGAACTTCATACCTTTACCACGATGCATCGAGCAATCCCCTCCTTTTTCCGTATCGTTGAGTGTTTCTTACACCCACTCAACATTCATTCGATTTTTTACAATGGACCTGAAATACCTTGCTTTCGAATCATCAGGAAGTGCGCTCCCATCAAACCTAGCAATGCTGCAGGCAGGAAGAATACGTGGATCGCAAAGAAACGAGTCAAGGTCTGTGCACCAACGATCGTTGAGTGCCCGGAAAGCAGTGTTTTCACATACGGCCCAATTAATGGTACCGCTTCTGCAATCTGCAATGTAACCTTAGTTGCGAATAATGCTTTCATATCCCATGGAAGCAGATATCCAGTTAAGCCAAGGGCCAGCATTACGAAGAAAATTAAAACTCCGACAACCCAGTTTAATTCACGTGGTTTCTTATACGCGCCCTGGAAGAACACGCGTAGCGTATGTAAAAACATCATGACGATTACAAGGCTCGCACCCCAGTGATGCATACCGCGGACAATTTGTCCAAACGCTACTTGGTTTTGAAGATAATATACAGACTCCCATGCGTTTTTGATGTCCGGCACATAATACATTGTCAGGAACATCCCGGATAGGATCTGGATGACTGTGATGAAAAACGTAAGACCTCCGAAGCAGTACACGAACGCAGAAAAATGATGCGCCGGGTTAACGTGCTCAGGTACCTCATGGTCTGCAATATCTCGCCACAAAGGCGTAATATCCAAACGCTCATCTACCCAATCGTAAATTTTGTTTAACAATGATTACGCCCCCTTCCGTGGTTCGGCTTTTCCTACATAAAGGAATCCGTCTTTCTCTTTTGTTGGATATACATCCAATGGTGCCAAAGGTGGTGTACCTGGCACGTTTGTTCCATCTTTCTCATAACGGCCGTAGTGGCAAGGGCAGAAGAACTGATCAGGATGCTCCTTATCAGTACCCCAGTCTACAACACAGCCAAGGTGCTTACAAACAGGAGACAATGCTACGATCTTTCCATCTTCACCCTTAAATACCCATGCTGTTCCCGTTTCTTCGGATTCATACCATGCATCTTTTTGTGTGAATTTAAAGTTGACTTTTTGCGGTTCTTTTGTGATATCTGCGATCTTTAACGGAGTCGCAATAAAATCTCCCGCATCTTCACCCCTAAGTACAGGATCCACGGCAAAGCGAACCATTGGCATCAACATCCCTGCAGCCATGAAACCGCCTACACCTGTTAGAGTATAGTTTAAGAATTGACGTCTTGAAACACGATGCTTACTCACGCTATTCCCCCCTCTATTACCAAGTTAAGTCCCCTACGGACATAATTTAAACACATTTTAAAACTAGGACATAACCATGATATATCAATCTCATTACAAAATCAATATAATACTATGTTGAAAACATTTTTCGCAGTGATAAAAATAACACCGAGTTATTCTTCTTCCCATTTCTCTGTGAACAAAGATAATAATTGCACAACCTGGTCCTCGACGATCGATACCTTCTGCTGATCCTGCATATGCTCCAAAGGCAATGAAGGAAGCCATAACACATTTCCCTTAAGCTCTTTCTCTTGCTGTCTCCAGCGACTGTCAGATGTGACATAAAAAATATGCTTGAATTGCTTGTCCAATAGAGTGTTTTCCCATTCCTTCAAAGCGTTCAAGCTTCCCTCATTTTCCTTTATGTATACAAAATCAGGCAAAAGGAAGATTCTCCCCCGAAACTGCTTTTCAAGCTGTGATGTAAGAATTCCTGCGAATTCCGCCATCGAGGCATTTTGTTTCATATCTTCACCAAAAGAAACTGGCAATAAAGGGACTATTGCCGTATCCACGTACTCAGCGGCTTTTTGATACATTTCAACATCTGCTGCCACCCATTTCATAACACCAACTCCATCTATCTATTAGGCTTAATTGCATGCATTATTTCTTTTAAGAACATAAGCCCTTTCATCAATTCTATAATATCATGATTAAAAATAGTTTTCGAATCGTATGCCGGTTTCGTGTTGGGACATTTTTGAGTAACCGCCTTTGGTTATGTCCTTAGGTTTGAACCTTTCGCTGGCTTTGCCTTTAGATCTTCCAAATTTCAGCCTCCTGCTCCTGTCCGAATTTGCACCAGGTTCAGACAATTCCTCGGCTTCTAACCGCAGTTTTTTCTCCGAAGTCACACCTAGTTCAGACATTTACACAGCTTCTCCTCCTCGTTTTGCACGAAGTCGCACCAGGTTCAGGCATTTCCTCGGCTTCTAACAGGAATTTATGCTGAGTGATTGTTCCACTCCTGACTGCCGGTTCACATATTCACTAAAATCAGGCAAAATAAAAAGCCTGCTTATGTAAGCAAGCTATAAGGAATTTACTGCGCCTAATTTTTTTAATTGCTCTGTTAGGTGTTCAAAGGCTTCCTGGTCTTGAG
Source organism: Mesobacillus jeotgali (assembly GCF_900166585.1). Taxonomy (NCBI): domain Bacteria; kingdom Bacillati; phylum Bacillota; class Bacilli; order Caryophanales; family Bacillaceae; genus Mesobacillus; species Mesobacillus jeotgali. The sequence goes on from NZ_FVZC01000009.1 coordinate 1,836,271, forward strand.
TGTCCAACGCCTGGTCAATCAGGGAAAGCAGTTTGTCTTTTTGGAATTTGTGGATGCTTTCCTCCAGGAATCTTTCTGCTACCATTTTGTCGCTTTCGCTGATTTGGAGCTGCCCTGGCATGTATGGGTTTTCTTCCAGCACGGCCGCAAACTGGTGGGCTTTGTTTGAAGCATGGAAATTCAGTTGAATATAGATTTCTTCTTCCCTGTTCAAACGGATATCATGAAAAGATTTTTCAGCGTCGGTCGTCATTACATTTTCCTTGAAGAACCGGAATGGCACTTCATCCACACAATGGGTCGACATCACTAATCCCCTTGGGCAATGCTGCGCATTGTCCACAAAGTGCACCTTTTCCATCAGCTGGTCATGGCTCATCAAGTAGTTAAGGATCCAAACACATTCCCGCCTTTTCAGCTGATAATGGTTCAAAAACCAGCGGATAAAATCCTTTTTCTCGTTGACAGATACAGGGGTTGTCATTTTTGAATCCCTCCTCTGCATAACTCAATTTTTTTCGGTTACTGATTTTCCGTTAAACGCTCCAACATTTCACGGAATTCTTCATTGCCAGGTTCCTTTTCAACTAACATACTAAGAATTTCGGCGGCCTCCACCATTTTTCCTTCTTCAATCAAAAAATATCCGTAGTCTGTTAAAAATTCTTTGTTGTCTTTAAAGAAAGTATATGCTAGTTGGTATTTGTTTAATGACTGTGAATAATCTTCTATATGCTGATAAGCAATGGCTTCATCCCAAAGGACTTGCGGTTCCTCTTCTTCATTGATATCCGCCGCACGGACCAGCTCCAGTACATCGTCATAACGTTCCTGCTTTAACAGAAGTTTATTAAGGACTAGCACGCCTTCCATGAATCCAGGATCAAGAGCGATTGCCTCACGGAGCATTTTTTCTGCAGCTTCTTCATCTGGAAGCTTGAGTGCGAGCTTTCCGCCGTAGAAGTATAAATCTTTGTTGAATTCATCCTGCTCAATACCTTCTTTGACAGCTTCAAAGGCTTCCTCTGCCATTTCTTCTCGTTCATATGCTTTTGCGAGATACAGGTACAGCGAATGATATTCAGGATCAAGAGCCTTCAACTCTTCAAATTTTTCGATTGCTGTTTTATTATAGCCTGCCTGCAGTGCTGTAAAAGCAAAACCGAATAAAGTATTGATTTCCAGCTTTTGTTCAAGTGCTAGGTCATAAAAATGAAGTGCTTCTTCAAATGATCCTCCAGCACTTAACGCTTCAGCCATTCTTTGATTGATATTCACCCCGCCGATTTCTTCATGTGCCTTCAGGACAGTTTCATAATATTGGATCGCTTCAGCAAGTTTTCCCTGATGAGCATATAGTTCACCCAAAGCAAAATCAATGACTGATTCATCCGGTAAAATCCGCTTTGCCTCGAGCAGCTTGTTTTCACTCACTTCATAGAGGCCTTCCATTTGGTACAGGTCAGCCAGCAGCAGAAGCGCCTGTGGAAAAGCAGGATCATCTTTATTTACTTTTTCAAGTGAGAGCATTGCCTCTTCTTCTTTCCCCAGTTCAATTCTGGTTTCGGCAAGCAGCACATGTAATTCTCCTTCATCCGGATAATTTTTCAATAAACTTTCAATCAACGCTTCCGCTTCTTCCATAAAACCAAAACGGAAAAGCTCCTCTGAAAGGAGAAATTTTTCTTCATCGCTGCCCTTTTTGAGAATTGCCTTATAGGCATCCATTGCCTGTTCAAGCTGTCCATTTTCTATTAGATTGGTTATTTCCTGTACTTCGACCATTGCTATCATCCTATCCTTAAAATTAGGCACTATATTTTTACAACATTCGTATTGCCTTATTGTTGTTTCAGTAATTGTCTGTAAAAAATCCTGGTGTCTTAATTATAACATTTTCTCCCTTTCCTGGACGATAATAAACCTCGGTCCCAGCGCGAATGACTTTTCCTTTGTCTACAGTTACAGCAAGATGCCTGGACTGAAAAAATAACCCCTGCTCATCACGCTGATTAGTCTCTGCGCAAATATTGTAAAGGTTATAGCTTACCTCCCCGCCGCTGTGGAGGTTCGATTTACCAGGGAAGATACCGGTCTTTTTTAAAATAGATCTTGAAACAGGGGTGGAATCTTTCAAGTCTTCATATACTGCGGGAACCTTCTCTCTCTTCATCAAATCACCCCAGTCATACAGTTGCTGCTGCCTTTCTTTTTTGTGCTTGCTTTCTGGAAAGACTGGAATGATGGGACAGTTATAAGGAAATAACGCCTCCTTGATCCATCCCCATGGCATCGTCAGCAGGTTGCTCATCTCATCAATTTCGATAAAAATCGCCGGAACTTTGATCTTTTTGCATTTCCTGATAAATTGAGGTTGGAGCAAGCGAAGCGGAATACTGATACCAAGGACATAATCAATTGGACTATCCAGCAGCTCACTTTTAGCCTGTTTAAGCTTCTCTTCAAGCTGCCGTTCAAATTGTACTTTCACTGCCGTGAATAGGACAGTGCTTCCCTTCAGAATAAATTTATTAAGGTAGTATTCTTTTCTCTCTTTAAAGGAACCTGAAAAAGGTAGGCTTGAATCAAAGAGGACATGGGTAGGAGTCATGATAAATTTGTCTGCGTCCATCCTCATAAGCTGATGTCTATTGAGTCTGGATGTTGTGGTAATAATTCGTTCGCCTTCAACCATCATATTTGTATTGACCAGGGCCTGTCCCTTCATAAGATGGATATTTTCTATAATGTATGCCATAAAACCACTCCTTTATCGGTCTTATGACAAACTATGCAGAAACTCCCGGAATATAACGGCTTGTTTTCTAATTCTCCCGAAAAGCATGAGGGCCATCCATTTACATGACTGGCCCTCACACAGTGATTTTATTTTTTCATTAATTGATACAGGTCATCATAAAAAGCGGGATAAGAAACGGCGACTGCCTCACTTTGTTCCAGTATGACCTCGTTTTCGCAAAGGAGGGCAGCGATCGACAGCATCATCCCGATGCGGTGGTCGCCATGTGCAGAAACTGTTCCTCCGTCAAGGCTTTGCATTCCGTTGATGATCATTCCATCATCAGTTGCCTCGATATTTACGCCTAACTTGCTTAATTCATTTACAACCGTATCAATTCGATTCGTTTCCTTAACTTTCAATTCCGCCGCATCCTTAATGACTGTCCTGCCCTCTGCCTGTGTAGCAAGTAATGCAATAACCGGTATTTCATCGATCAGTCGCGGAATCAATTCACCTTCAATTGTTGTTGCGTTCAGTTTTGAATATTTAACCCTTATATCCCCGGCAGGTTCAGCTGCATCGTTATCATATGGAGATATCAGGATGTCTGCTCCCATTGCTTCCAGGACATCGAGTATTCCAGTTCTAGTTGGATTAAGACCAACATTTTTAAGGACGATGTCACTGCCAGGAACAACAGCTCCAGCCACTAGGAAAAAGGCTGCAGAAGAGATATCACCAGGAATATTTATACTGGTCCCTTTTAATGCTTGCCCGCCGGTTATCTTCACGGTGTCATCTTTACGTTCAACTTCACCGCCAAACTGCTTGATCATCCGTTCAGTATGATCTCTTGTTTTTACTGGTTCGATGATCACTGTTTCACCTGATGCCTGGAGACCTGCAAGAAGTATAGCTGATTTTACCTGTGCGCTGGCTACTGGCAAATGATAAGTTATCCCGGATAAGTCTCCGCCATTTACTGTCAGCGGGGTAAACTCACCATTATTCCTTCCAGCAATCCTCGCACCCATTTCTGACAGAGGAATAGTTACTCTGGTCATCGGCCTTCTTGCGATGGATTCATCCCCTTCCAGACGGGTTTCGAATGGCAATCCTGAGAGAATGCCCATCATCAATCGGATAGTGGTTCCGGAATTGCCGACATACAGCGTTTCTTCAGGTCTTACCAACCCGTCGATGCCTTTTCCGAAAACAGTCACCTCGCTTCCATTCTGGCTGATTACTACACCGAGTTTTCGAAAGCAGGAAATCGTGCTCAAACAATCTTCTCCAGGCAAGAAATTCTCCACATGTGTTATCCCTTCAGCGATCGATCCAAACATGACCGCCCTATGAGAAATCGACTTATCTCCAGGTACTTTAATTTCACCCTCCAAAGAGGCTTTGTTTGTCTTAAGTGTTTTTGCTGACATATTACTGCTCCTTCAGTTTACTCTGCAACAGACATATCAAACTCGGTGTTTTTTTTAATGCATTCCATTGCTCTTTCACGATCCTCTGGTGTCTGAAAGCTAATTACCAATACTCCATATATATCTTCCCTGGTCTCTATGATTCTGATATTGGTTATGCTGATTCTCTCATCAGCCAGATAGCCGGTTACTTCCGATATGACTCCTGGATAATCAGGGACATCCACAAACAGGTCATAAAAGCTTGGAATCGCTCCTTTATCATTTACAGGAAGGCCGTCCCGGTATTTTTTAGCTGAATGAAAGAATTCAAATATGCGTTCTTCATCCTCAGCTAACATGAGTTCCTTAACCCGCTCCATCTCATCCTGCCAATCACTCAGCAAAGAAATCATGACATCCCTGTTTTGGAGCATAATATCTCTCCACATACGCGGGTTGCTGGATGCGATTCTGGTGATATCCCTGAAACCACCTGCAGCCAGGCGGTTTACAAGCGGCTTTTCTTTATCAGCCCGCGCAGCCTGGTGCACTAGCGAAGCTGCAATAATGTGAGGAAAATGGCTGACAACACCTGTAAGGTAATCGTGTTCTTCAGGAGATACATCCAGAAACTTTGCTCTCGTACCTGAAAGCCAGACTTTTAACCGATCAACTGTCTCAATAGTGACGTTACTGGCAGGAGTCAGCAGATAAAAAGCATTTTCAAACAATATTTTTTTGGCAGCAGCCATTCCGCTTTTGTGGGAACCAGCCATAGGATGGCCCCCAATAAAAGCAATTCCTTTTTTGGCAAGGGCAGTTGCCTTTTGGGCAATGTACCCCTTAGTACTTCCTGTATCTGTGACAATCACTTCATTTTTCAATGGCAACGCGGAAATCGTTTCAATTATCCTTCCGGCAGTCATACCAGGAGTAGCTATAACGATCAAGTCTGCGTCCGATGCTTCTGCTTCTATGCTTTCTGCAGACCTGTCAATGACACCAAGCATCTTTGCAAGGTTCAACTGATTTCTATCCAGATCAAATCCAATAAGCTCAGACTCCGGATGTTTTTCTTTTATACACATTGCCAGAGAGCCGCCAATCAATCCAAGCCCAATGATCAATACGCGGCCTTCCATACAACCCACATCCTTAGTTAGATATTACAGTGTCAACATTCAGAAATTCTTTAATGACTCCGATTACGCCTTCATTTTGTTCTTTTGAGCCAATCGTGACCCTTATACTGGTCGGAAACCCTAGCGCTGTCCCTGAACGGACAATATACCCTCTTTCAAGCAGGAACTGAAAGACCTCCTGGCCGTCCCTGTTAAAATCAATCAAGATAAAATTGCCTTGTGAAGGATAATATTTTAGCCCGGCCTGAATACAAAAATCGTAAAATTGCTGCAGGCCAGCTGTGTTTTCCTTTCTGCATTCGTCAATGAACTTTTGGTCACCAAGCGCGGCGATTGCTGCAGCTTGAGCTAATGTGTTCACATTAAATGGCTCCCTGACCGGTTCCAGCGCTCTGATGGTATCCTCGTGGGCAATTCCATAGCCAACCCGAAAACTTGCCAAACCATATATTTTGGAGAATGTTCTTAAAATAATCAAGTTTTTATACTGGTTTAATAAACGGAGTGAATCATGATAGTCTTCTGCTGTTACATATTCGAAGTAAGCTTCATCAAGCACCACCAGCACATCCTCTGGGACCCTTGCCAAAAATGCTGTCAGTTCTTCTTCTGTTATATAGACACCCGTCGGATTATTTGGAGAGCAAATCCATACCACGGAAGTCTTATCATCAATTGCTGCAGCCATACTATCAAGATCATGGGCGCCGTTTACTAATGGAATCTCTTCTATTTTACAGCCTTCAATGATTCCATTGTGCTTATACTGCGGAAATGTGGGAGCCGCCATCACTGTTTTTGTTTCAGGTGTAAGCAGGGCGCGGGCAATCATCTGAATGATTTCATCAGAACCATTTCCAAGGATAATCTGGCTTTCCTTTACTCCTAAATGGTCTGCCAGACATGTTCGGAGCTCAGATGCATAACCATCTGGATAAATTGAAAACTTGCCCGGATAACCAGCAATTTCTTCCCTCACTTTTTCTGAAGATCCAAATGGATTCTCATTTGATGCCAGTTTCACGATTTCTGATAAACCATACTGCCTTTTCACTTCACCGATCGATTTGCCCGGCTGGTATGGTTTTAGCTTCAAAAGCTGCTCTTTCCATCTCATCATATCCACCTCAACTGTTCTATTCTTTAATCCTCTATCTAATTAAAGTAGTAAAGAGTATGTATTTATCATACACTGTTTGGCGCTTCAGAAAAAGTAAAATATCATAGATCCGGTCTGAGTCCAACAGCTCCCTCAAGGTACACATGTCTGATTTCATCCTGTTTTTTCTGTGTGTTGACATGGATCATGGCCCTGATGCACATTTGAAGCGAGCCTGGTATGGCCAATTCTTTCATGCACATCACTGGAACATAGGTCCAGCCCTCCAGATTCCTTAATGCTTTTGCCGGGAAGGCTGCATCTACATCATCTGTAGCAGAGATGAAAATTGAGGCCACATCATCCGGAACAATTTGATTGGAATCGATCATATCTCTTAAAAGCCTTTCCGCTGCAAGCGTAATTTCATTCTCATCATTCTTGCTTACAGTTATAGCCCCTCTTACTCCTCTAATCATCACTCTCGGCCCCCTCATCAAATTTCTTCAGGTTCATCATCAATGTTTTTTCATCCACTTCAATAAGGGCAGGCTTGCCGACCTTTTCCAGGAGAACGAAACGAATGGTACCACTTACCGCTTTTTTATCCTGTGTCATTCTTTCAATCAGACGCTCTCTTTGCAGTTCCTTCGGTATTCCGGTGTCATATCCCAGTTTTTTCAGCCAGAGCTTGAATTCAGCTGTATCAAAATCCAGCCCAAGCAAGTCTTTGCTTAATCGAAGGGCAAAAAGTATTCCGATCGCGACAGCTTCACCATGCGTTACTTTGCCGTAACCAGATTCTGCTTCAATTGCGTGGCCAAGCGTGTGGCCGAAATTCAGAAACGCGCGAACCCCCTTCTCCTTTTCATCCTCCGCTACATAACTACCTTTAATGAGGATGCCCTTTGTCAAGAATTCGAGCATTTGTGAATCGTTTATTTCATTGAGAGAATCGATTTCGGATTTTAACCAGCTGTAAAAGTTTTCATCGCTTATAAGAGAATGCTTGATCACTTCAGCAAAACCTGACCTGACTTCCTGTTCCGGAAGAGTCTTCAGGTAATCAAGGTCGTAAATGACTGCTTCTGGCTGATGGAAAGCACCGATCATATTCTTACCTAATTGATGGTTGACCGCAACTTTTCCCCCAACAGCACTATCATGAGCCAGAATAGTGGTCGGGACTTGAATGAAGCGGATTCCCCTCATATACGTCGCAGCTACAAATCCAGCCAGATCTCCTACGGCACCACCGCCAAAGGAAATGATCAGTGATTTTCTGTCGAGTTTATTCTCCAGGGCCGATGACAGACAATCGTAATATACATCGAAGGTTTTTGCGTTTTCCCCGGAGGGCACGATTTTTTCTATGAATCGACCAAGACCTGATGATTCTCGAAAAGAACTGAGGTGGTGCTTTGCTACTGTTTCATCTGTAATCAACATGACGGCTGAATATTTGTCTGCTTCCTTCTGTATGATTTCACCAAGAAGATCAATCGCACCGCTGCCGATTATGGCAGGATATGATTTTGTGCCTGCATGGATCTTAACCTGCTGCATTTAAAAATCCCTCGCAGTCCTTCTTTGTTCTTCTATGGATGCCTTCAGTGTTTCAAATCGGTCACTATAAAATTGTTCAACCAGGGAAGAAGCAAGCTCCCAGGCAACAACATTCTCAGCAACTACCGCAGCGGCCGGCACTGCACATGCATCAGACCGCTCAATACTAGCTGCGAAAGGTTCTTTAGAATCGATATCAACACTCATCAACGGCTTATAAAGGGTAGGGATAGGTTTCATTACGCCACGGATAATAATAGGCATCCCTGTTGTCATTCCGCCTTCAAACCCTCCTAGCCTATTTGTCTTCCTGTAATAGCCATGTTCCTCATCCCAGGCTATTTCATCATGAACCTGGCTTCCGGGCTTTCTGGCGGCCTCAAAACCAATGCCGATTTCTACCCCTTTAAAAGCATTTATGCTCATGATTGCCGCGGCAAGCTTGCCATCAAGCTTGCGGTCGTAATGGACATAACTGCCCACGCCAGCAGGCATTCCCTCTGCGATGACTTCAACCACACCACCGATGGAATCACCATTTTTTTTGGCGTCATCAATGGCCGCCATCATTTCCTTCCCAGCTTCGGAGTCGAAACATCTAACAGGGGATTCTTCTGTAACTTCTCTTAGTTCATCCAGAGAGGCAAAGTCCTGGTTATTTGCTTTCACTCCGCCGATTTCAACAACATGTGCAACAAGCTTGATCCCTAAAAGTGACAGCAGTTTTTTAGCAGCTGCACCGGCTGCGACTCGTACCGTTGTTTCCCTTGCTGAAGAGCGTTCAAGTACATTCCTCATGTCACGATGGCCATACTTGATTGCGCCATTCAAATCAGCATGACCTGGACGGGGTCTGGTAAGCTTTCGTTTTACTTCGTCCGATGATTGGTCATCCAGTGGATCCTGCCCCATGATAGCAGTCCAGTGCTTCCAGTCATTATTTTCAACAACCAGCGCAACTGGTGAACCAAGGGTATGCCCATGCCTTATTCCTGCAGTAATCTGGACCTGGTCTTTTTCTATCTGCATCCTTCTTCCGCGGCCATAGCCTTTTTGCCTTCGAGCAAGCTCTTTGTTTATATCTTCTGCAACCAGCGGCATTCCTGCTGGCATCCCTTCAATAATGGTTGTTAGCTGCGGTCCATGTGACTCTCCCGCTGTTAAATACCTCATATACTTTCCCCCTTCAACTCGCTAAAGGATTTGTTTTACTATATCATACCGTAAACGAGAAATAAATTAAAAATTTTGAAATATGTATTATTCCCCTTAAAGAATGAAGCCATTTTATCATGAACCATCCAGTCTCGCAAAAAAACTATCGGTTATTATTATTGCCGATAATACAAAAAGCAAGAAGGAGCACGGTTCCCCGGCTCCTTTTGTCATTTCTTTCTGTAAAAGAAAGTTTCTGCGGTTTCAAACTCATATGTACCTGGATTGAAAATCTGTTCCGTGCTGCCTACAAATAATATTCCACCAGGTTTTAACGCTGCACTGAATTTATGGTATATACTCTCCTTTGCCTCTTCGGTAAAGTATATGAGGACATTCCTGCAGACAATCAAATCAAACGGCCCGCTATAGCGGTCTGCAAGGAGATTTTGCTTTTTAAAAGCAACAGTCCTCTTTATCTCATCAGCGACTGTGTAATATGGTCCTTCCTTATTGAAAAATTTGTTTACCATATCCTTCGGGGCTTCATTAAGAGCCCTTTCAGTGTAAACTCCAAGCTTCGCCTTTGCCAGGACATTTTCATCAATATCGGTCGCCAGAACCTGTATTTTCGATAATGGCATATGTTTTGATAAAACCATTGACAGAGTGTATGGCTCTTCTCCAGTCGAGCAAGCTGCACTCCAGATTTTCGGGTTAGGATTTTTCCTTAACAGCTCTGGAAGTATGGTCTTGTCGAGGACTTCCCACCTTTTTGAGTTCCTGAAGAACTCGGAAACATTAATTGTCATTCGATCAAGAAATTCATTCAGCAACTGCCGGTCCTTGTCCAGCGCCTGGTAAAACTCCTGAAAGGATGCATATCCTTTTTTTTGATAGAGAGAAGTCAATCTTCTCTTCATCTGTGCTTCCTTATATAAAGCAAGGTTTATACCTGTTTTTTGATAGATTTTCGATATAAAGATTTCATAGTCTTGCGGCATCATATTTCTCCTTATCGCTACTTAAAAAAGTGGGACCATTCTAATTATAGCGAAAACTTATCTAATGCGTGCAAATTTTTTACACATCTGCTAATAGTTTGGTTTGTCCCCCTGGTGATAGAATATAGAGTTTTGAAATTTGGGGAAAATATAAGAACGTTTGGAGGTATATGTTTCAATCGTGAGGTATCTGAAATGCCAGCTTTTAAAAAAATACAGCCGCCAATCGCTAGAATGGTGACCTCATCTTTTTATTTATAAGGAAAACCGGGATAAAACTGAGATTTTGTTCCACATAAAGAATTCCCAACCTATCAAATCTTTTTCCGCCCTCAAAAAAATAAAGACACTTGCTGTTAACAAGTGTCCAGGGGGTATATTAGTAAACCCACTCATTGATCAATTTGCTGTACTCAGCTAGTTCTTCCTGCTTGAAGAATAGGCCGATTTCGCGCTCTGCGCTTTCCGGTGAATCAGATCCGTGAATCACATTCTTGCCTACAGTTACGCCGAAGTCTCCGCGGATTGTTCCAGGAGCAGCATCTTTAGGGTTTGTAGCACCCATCATCTGGCGTGCAGTTGCGATTACATTTTCACCTTGCCAAACCATTGCAAATACTGGACCAGAAGTAATGAAATCTACCAATTCGCCAAAGAATGGACGCTCTTTGTGTTCGCCATAATGCTCTTCAGCAAGTTCTCTTGGGATGTTCATAAGTTTTGCGCCAACTAGCTGGAAGCCTTTCTTTTCAAAACGGGCTACAACTTCACCAATAAGATTGCGCTGTACTCCATCAGGCTTGACCATCAGATAAGTCTTTTCCATGAGTTCCACTCCTATTTCATGTATGTATGTGAACCGCTTACAAAAGCAATCCTAGGAAATAGTATCATTTTTTTGAAAAATTCGCAACTTGCTAATACTTGCGCTTTCCAATAAATTTGGCAATGTCACGCAATGACTTCTTTGCCCTGTTTGGAGGGAGCTCGTCAAGAACTGCAAGGGCTTTGTCCAGATATCTGTCACTGATTGCAAGTGATTTTTCAATCGCGCCAATTTCCTGGACCAGCTTCAGGATTTCATTAAGCTCTTCTCTTTTCATTCCTTCATGGACTGCCCTGATCCTGCTATTGATGTACTCGTCCTGCATGGCATACAGAACAGGGAGAGTGATGTTACCTTGAAGAAGATCGCCGCCAGCAGGCTTTCCCAGCTCTTTTTCTGTACCGGTAAAGTCCAGGACATCATCGGTAATTTGAAAAGACATCCCGACATAGTAGCCAAACTTATATAATTTACGATGGTCCTGCTCCGGGACTCCAGCTACCACTGCACCAAGCTGGCAGCTCGCAGCAATCAGGAGGGCCGTCTTCCGCTTGATCCTGAGAAGATAATTGCGCAGGTTTTGATCGAAGTTGTATTTATCTTTTATTTGTTCGATTTCGCCAACACTTAATTCGACAATGGTATCTGAAAGTATCTGATGCGCCGCCGGGTTTTTGACATCAGCCATAAGTTCCAGGGCTCTCGCAAATATGTAATCCCCGGTATACATCGCAATCTTGTTATCCCATTTTGCTTTGATTGTCGGCTGTCCTCTCCGCAATTCAGCATCATCAATCACATCATCGTGTACCAGGGAGGCCATATGGATAAGTTCCAGAGAGACCGCGACATCCTTGATGACATTAATATCGTAATCACCGAACTTCGCTCCTAAAAGAACAAAAACCGGTCTGATCCGTTTGCCCCCAGCTTTAAGTAAGTGCAGGCTTGCCTGTCTGAGCAGCTTAGAATCCGCTTGTATCGTTTCTTCCAGCTCTCTCTCTATTAATGTCAAATCAGAATTCAAATATGTATATAACAACTTCATCTTCATCATTATCCACCCAGCTTTTGCATTCTAGATATCCATTGTTGCGATTTTGCATGCGCATCTAATCACCCCAATGCATAATCAGGAGGTTTCTTTTATGCCAGGGCCTCTTCCAAGCCCAAGCTTAATGGTTAAAACTATCATTTAAACAGAGTCTCACATCTAAACTGTTAAAAGGGTGACACTAAAAGAAAACAGGCTGACCTTCCTTGCCGAGCGATAAAGAAAAGGGCAGCCAGAATCTATTGGATTATTTGCGGCCAATATGCACTGCAGCTACTCCGCCGCTATATGGTTTATATTCTACGTTCTCGAAACCAGCGTTTGAGAACATTTTAGCCAATTCCTTCATGCCTGGAAAATCCTTTGCAGATTCTTGCAGCCAGGAATACTCATCGTAACTTTTTGCGAACAGCTTCCCGAACATCGGCATGATAAATCTGAAGTATAACCGGTAGACCTGTTTAAATCCAGGCATCGTAGGCTGTGATGTTTCCAGGCATACTGCCATACCGCCAGGCTTTAGGACTCTGTGCATTTCCCGAAGAACCTGGTTGTAATCAGGCACATTCCTCAATCCGAAGCCAATGGTAACGTAATCAAAGCTATTATCCTCAAAAGGGAGCTCCATTGCGTTCCCATGAATTAATGTTGCCTGGTCAAGACCGCGTGCCTGTATTTTTTCCTCACCAATTTTCAGCATGTTTTGGCTGAAATCCAGACCTGTCACTTTGCCATCCTTGCCAACAGCTTCCGCGAGAGCAATCGTCCAGTCAGCGGTACCACAGCACACATCGAGGGCATGGGCTCCTGCTGGTACATTCATCTTCTTCATTGTGTCATTGCGCCATTTAATATGCTGCTGAAAGCTGATGACAGAATTCATTTGGTCATAATTTTCATAGATTTTTTCGAAGACTCCATGAACACGTTCTTCTTTCGATTGCTGCATTGCATTACCCTTCTTCCGCGAATTTTTTAGACATGGTCTGATGCTGTCCGGCGGTCAGCTCTAAGCGCTCCAACAGCAAGCTGTTCATCCCTGATAGCTTCTTGGCCGCTGTCTTTATCTTCGTCATTGAAAACTCTATATAACGTGTACAAATCGATAAAAGGTATTTTTGCTGTTCTGGAGAAAGCTCTGAAGCCTTTTGTTCCAGTTTTGGCAGTGAGATTTTCTTGAGTGCATTGAATACCAGTGAATTCCCGGAATTCATGAAGATCACTTCTTCAGAAAGCAGCCTTTTGACAAAAAGCCAATTCGAAGCGAATTCATACCACTCCGTCGCATGATAATGGTCCGCGACCTTTCCCAAAAGGGAAGATTCAATTAGTTTTACGCTTTCCATCAATTGATCAATCGCTTCTGCATCTTTTTGATACAGAGATATTTTATGTTCATTGACTTCCTTTACACCTGAAGCCAATCGTTTGATCATATCTATATCTTCCAGGTCCGCCAGCAGCTTGTAGTATAGGCCGCTGAAGTAAATTCCGGCGAGAACTGTCAACTGGCGCTGCTTATGACTTTCATCGCCTTCATCAGAAAGGGAGTTGTTGACATGCTCATGGGTATCAAGGGCGATTTGCAGGAGCATGGTCGTCAAGGTGTAATTTGTTGCTATTTCCTTGTTTCCTTCCTGCTGTTCCAGCAATGAAGCAAGCAGCAAGAGTCGGTCTTCATCTATAAAAGGAGATTCTACATGCTTCTGCAAATAAGGATGTGAAAGTTTTTCGAGAAGAAGCTCCCTGGTGCCGTCTAATGTGTTTTGTAAATCTAGCAAATGAATCACCCTTGTTCCCCTTTTTTATGTTGGATTGCCGGCGGTGGTCATAAATGTTTTTAAGAAAAGACCTGGGGCCAATTCCAGCTACTTCAAGGACTGAGGGCCGAACATATTTACAAGCTGTTCATCCAGGTATGGTTTCTATTATTTATCAGGCATAAAAAAAGCGCCTGATAACCGATTTGCAGTTGTTTACCGAACATTCCAAGGCAGTGACAATTATATCACAAAAGATAATAACATGGGCGTGATATTATAAATTAAACACTATTTGCGATAAATTGAGCATGTTTTTTGTAACAAAATAGTTGATTTTAAACCTATTTACTTTTTCTCGCTCTCTATTTCACCAAATGGCGTAATAATCTTAGCATGTCCTCTAATTTTAATGGCTGAAGTATGCTCTGTAAATTGAGCAATCATGACTTCACCCTGGTCAAGCTTTTCAGAGTGGTGAAAGCGAGTGTCTGTCCCTCTAGTAAGCCCAATCACATTTACACCATCTTCAATCGCCTTGATTACAACATAGTCCGTGTTTACGGGTTGCCTCTTATCCATTATTATCCCCCTTCCTTAAAAAGAATATGACGAGATTGGAATCACATTAACATTCATTCTAAAATAAAAGGCTAAAAGAGTTCCTTTCAGCCTTCGAGATCATTTAATGGGGTTTAGTCAATACGAAAACAGCCTTTAATTTAAAAAAATCTATCCTTTAATCTATCAGTCCTTGATTAAAGAGAGAATTTCAGCACGAGCATTTACATCTTCAGCAAGAGTGCCTCTTACAGCAGAAGTAACTGTTTTAGAGCCAGGCTTTTTGACCCCTCTCATAGTCATGCACATATGCTCAGCTTCGACCACGACCATGACACCATGCGGATCCAGTTTTTCCATGATCGCATTCGCTATTGTAGAGGTTATTCTCTCCTGGAGCTGTGGGCGTTTTGCTACCGCTTCTACTGCCCTGGCCAGTTTGCTGAGTCCGGTAACCTTTCCGCCTCTTGGAATATATGCCACATGTGCCTTGCCAAAGAAAGGAACCAGATGATGCTCACACATGGAATAGAATGGGATATCCTTAACAAGGACGAGTTCCTCGTGGTCCTCCCCAAAAATTGTTTCGAAATATTCCTTTGGATCCTGGTTCAAGCCAGCGAATACTTCCTCATACATTTTGGCAACCCTCTTGGGTGTATCGAGCAAACCTTCCCGGTTCGGATCTTCACCTACTGCCTCTAATATTAAACGCACCGCTTCTTCGATTTGGGCACGATTGACGTTTGACATTTGCGTTTCCTCCTATGGTCCATCTATCTCATTATAATTCCGCATAGTCCTTGAACTATTTGATTATAATATTTTCATCTTAGCATAACCAAATCGAAGCAGGCAAAACTTAATGTTTAAGCAAATAAAAAAGGCCGCGAACGGGTCGCGGCCTTTGGTTTAGCATACGCTCAGTGCGTCGTATGTAATTATTTCACTGCATCCTTAAGCGCTTTACCTGGTTTGAAAGCAGGCACCTTGCTTGCAGAGATTTCGATTTCATCACCAGTTTGTGGGTTGCGTCCTTTACGGGCAGCGCGCTCACGAACCTCGAAGTTACCAAAACCGATCAACTGTACTTTGTCCCCATCTTTTAATGCATTTAAGATTGAATCAAAAACAGCGTCAACTGCTTTTGTTGCATCTTTCTTTGAAAGCTCACCAGCTTCTGCAACTGCATTGATAAGTTCTGTTTTGTTCATGCCATTCACCTCCTCCCAAAGAGATCCCATTGCTCAGAAATTAAGCATCTTACTACATTTCTAAACAAAACATATGAATTCTATACGTTGCTGGAAGATTTTATTTATCATTGTCAGAAAAACTATGATAAATAAATCTAAAATCGCTTGAAACCCTGTAAAATAAGGGTTTGTAAGCTACAACGCTAATTCTGTTAAAAGATTATCATAATGTTTTCCTCTTATCAAGATAATTTCAAGAAATAATGGGAATCTTTTCTTCTTTGAAACATAATTGTAATATCTTAACCCTTTTTTCTTACCCTTAGCGGTCTGTAATAAACATGCAATAATAAATTTTATATCTTTCTACCCTGTTTTGAGCTTACTTTTCAGGGCATCTTTTCTCATATAGCAAAAAAATAAATTATATTAGAAGACTATTTTCATATTGACAATTAAAAAGGAGCTAGTTTAGGAATAAAACAAAAAGACTCCCAAAAAGGAGTCCAATTAAAGTATGATTGCGATTAATCCACCAGAACCTTCATTGATGATTCTTTCCAGTGTCTCTTTTAATTTATATCTAGCATTTTCAGGCATTAAGCTCAATTTAGCAGAGATGCCTTCTCTAACGATGGAGCTTAGGCTTCTTCCAAAGATATCCGAATTCCAGATTGAAAGCGGATCATCCTCGAAATCCTGCATCAGATAGCGGACGAGTTCTTCGCTTTGTTTCTCAGTACCGATAATTGGCGAGAATTCAGACTCTACATCCACCTTAATCATATGAATGGAAGGAGCCACCGCTCTTAAGCGAACACCGAAACGTGAACCCTGCCGGATGATTTCAGGCTCTTCCAGGCTCATGTCCGTCAGTGAAGGGGAAGCAATTCCATATCCTGTCTGCTTAACCATTTTGAGAGCATCCGAAATCTGGTCGAATTCTGTTTTTGCGTAAGCGAATTCCTGCATCAGCTCCAGCAAGTGGTCCTTGCCCCGGATTTCAACTCCGACGATTTCCTTTAGAATTTCATCGTAAAGGTCATCTGGAGCATAAAGATCAATTTCAGCTACCCCCTGGCCCATTTCAATGCCCGCAAGGCCCGCACGGTCAATGAATTCAAACTCGCTGAATTGGTGTACCACCCTGTCGACATCACGAAGCCTCTTGATGTCCTTTACTGTGTCTTTGACAGCCTCCTGGTAACTCTCACGCAGCCAGTGGTTTTCCCGAAGTACCATCACCCAGCTTGGCAGGTTGACGTTCACTTCAAGCACAGGGAATTCATACAGGGCTTCCCTCATGACACTTAGAACATCTGATTCGCGCATGCTTTCAACACTCATCGCCAGTACAGGGATATCATATTTGTCCGCTAATTGGGCACGCAAAGTTTCTGTATTGGGATGGTAAGGCTGTGCACTGTTCACAACCATGATAAACGGTTTGCCAACTTCCTTGAGTTC
The DNA here is from genome assembly GCF_900166585.1 of Mesobacillus jeotgali. Lineage (NCBI taxonomy): Bacteria > Bacillati > Bacillota > Bacilli > Caryophanales > Bacillaceae > Mesobacillus > Mesobacillus jeotgali. The sequence continues at coordinate 1,853,262 of NZ_FVZC01000009.1, forward strand.
TTCAATTACTCTTTCTTCTGCTTCAATGTAATCCTGCCGCGGGATTTCCCCAATTGTCCCATCCGTGGTAATGACGACACCAAGTGTAGAGTGTTCCTGAATGACCTTCCTTGTTCCAATTTCAGCTGCCTCATGGAAAGGGATTGGTTCTTCATACCAAGGTGTATTGATCATTCTTGGCCCATTCTCGTCCTCGTAACCTTTCGCTCCTGGAACTGTATAACCCACACAATCCACGAGCCTGATATTTACATCCAGCCCATCATCCACATGTACAGATGCTGCCTGGTTAGGCACGAATTTAGGTTCAGTTGTCATAATTGTTTTACCTGCTGCACTTTGCGGCAGCTCATCAAGCGCACGGGCTCTATCAGCCTCATTATTGATATTAGGTAAAACCACCAGCTCCATAAATTTTTTGATAAAAGTGGATTTTCCAGTGCGTACCGCACCTACAACCCCCAGGTAAATATCGCCGCCAGTCCTCTCGGCAATATCCTTAAAAATATCTACCTTTTCCAAGTGATCCCCTCCCGATCATAGAGTTAGTGGGAATAAATTCATCCAAATTTGTAATCTGGGACAATATATATTTATGACGTTGTCCTATATTGATATGACAGTTTTTTATTTTTTTACCCCCTTAATTTTGATTTACAAAGGCAACTATTGATTTCTCCTTCAAGAAACTCAAAAAACAGCCAGAGAAAGAGATTGCCTTAATTCCCATTTATGAGAACAATTGATATCTTTTTAACGAAAAAAAACCCTGCTTCTACAATATATTTTGCAGAAGCAGGGTTATGACTACTTTGTAAGAAAAGCGGAAGCGCCTTGGTACGTTATTTACTTCATTGGCAGAGTCGAAATTTCTCGTAAGTTAGAGGCCGCAGCTAGACAAGCGACTCGAGAGCTAGGCGCTGCAGCAGGACATTATTAAAAATAATTAATCCTCTTCACTTTGTAAAAAGACAGGTTCTTTGGTCTCTTTATTAATGGTATAAGGTAAAGAATACGCCGGAACGAACATGGAGTTCTCCACTAGGATATCCCGGATATCCTCACCTTCATTGAGTTCTCTTTCTGTTGATTTAACAGCCTGGTAGAGATCACTGCGGTAATCCACATAGATTTCACCAGCTGTCGAAATAACAAAATGCAGGTTCTGGTTTGTGAACGGGCTTACAACGACTGGTTCCTCTTTATAGCCAATCTTTTTAAAATCGAGTGTATACACATTTGCAGCTATTTGTTCCTTGAAGGGAGGATACCCATTGGCCTTAATCCTCATTTTGATTTCACGGATTGTATCTGCCATTCTCAAATCAATAAGTTTTACGGTCGGATTTGTTTCGGCATCCACCAGGACATACTGAAACAGACCGCCGCTTTCAAAAGCGTTCCCTGGCGGCTCGGCGATAAACTTTGGAACAATCTTCTTAAACTCGATTGGATACTTTTGATATATTGGCGTTTCTGCATCTCTTGTTTTGATTGGCAGCAATCCGGTATTGGCTTCCTTATACTGATCAACAGCAGACTGTACACTGTCAATCTGATCCTTATAAGGAACCTGGTTCTGCACTAATTTTTCTTCCGGATACATACAGCCAGTCAAAGTAAGCAGTATAATGATGACCGGCAGATAAAATCGGCTTTTGTTCATTGATCCCAACCCTTTAATTCTATGTATTTTATTCGCTCGTCGGGCCGCTGAAAACTACAAAAAAGATAATCAGGCCTGCCAGGATCATTAGGATATATGCAATGATGGCCGTGGCAATTTTGAAAAATCCTTTTAACTTATAACGGCTTAGATAAATTGCTACCAGGGACAAAATCATACTGCCCATGCCAACAAAAGAAATATACATCTTCAATAATGCGGGTGACAAACTGAACCCCTCCCTTTTCCGAAAGTATTATATCACAATCTGCAAATTCTGTTGCAAATTTATCTCAGTGCTTCCCCGTATACACAAAAAAAAGCTGAAGTAAAGAAGGGGCGGACAACTTTACTTCAGCCTACATTGACTAAATACCCTATCACCCAGTTCAAACCACCAGTTTGCTTCGTTGCATCTTATGCAGACATCACTCGAATCGCATCCTCGAATGCCTATATTCCCAGCAATTTTCCTAAGAAAATTTTCATTTCCTTAGTTTCGTCCTCCGAGAATGTCAGCCAAATCTTCCATCTCATGGGTTTTTTCACGGGACATCAGTCCGTCAACCGCATCCTTTGGGTTAACACCGTTGAATAAAACATTATACAACGCATTGGTAATTGGCATCTTGACTTCATATTTTTGTGCAAGCTGATACGCTGCTTTGGTCGTCCGAACTCCTTCAACAACCATTCCCATATTCTCAAGAACCTCATCAAGGTTCTGTCCTTTGCCAAGCATGTTGCCAGCACGCCAGTTTCGGGAATGGACGCTAGTACAGGTAACAATTAAATCCCCGATCCCCGTAAGTCCTGAAAAAGTCAGAGGGCTGGCTCCCATTTTCACACCAAGTCGTGCTATTTCGGCAAGCCCCCTGGTTATCAGGGCGGCCTTAGCATTATCTCCATAGCCAAGCCCATCAGAAATGCCGGCAGCCAGGGCGATGATATTTTTAAGTGCGCCGCCAATCTCGACGCCAATTAAGTCCTGGTTAGTATAGACCCTGAAGTTATTATTAATGAACAAGTCCTGGACTTTTTCAGCATCATCCATATCTTTAGAAGAGACAGTGACTGTGGTTGGGTGACGCAAACTCACTTCTTCGGCATGGCTTGGACCAGACAGGACCACAACGCTTTCCAGAAGCTCAGCAGGCATTTCTTCTTCAATCATTTCGGAAATACGGAGCAGGGAATCAGGCTCAATCCCCTTGCTGACATGGACAATGACCCTAGGTTCAGCAGCCAGCTCTGTCATTTTCCTGATTACTTCGCGAATGGCTTTTGTTGGCACTGCCATAATCACCGTTTTTATTCCGTCCAATGCCTCTTGAAGTGAAGAATATCCTATGATGGTTGAAGGCAGCATAATTTCAGGAAGATATTTTTTGTTGGTATGGCTTTGATTGATTTCATCAATCTGTGCGGGATTATGCCCCCATAACCGAACCTCATGTCCATTGTCTGCAAGGACCATGGCCAAAGCTGTTCCCCAGCTTCCAGCACCTAGAACAGCAACTTTCTCTCTCTTCCTTTCCATTAAAACCACAACCTTTATATATTATTTTCTTTGTCTTGCAAAAATCTTGATCGGTGTCCCAGTAAAATCAAAGGCATCCCTGATCCGGTTTTCAAGGAAACGCTCATAAGAAAAATGAAGTAACTCAGGTTCATTAACAAAGACAACAAAAGTAGGCGGCTTTACAGAAACCTGCGTTGCATAATAAATCTTAAGCCTCTTCCCTTTGTCTGTAGGAGTTGGATTCATTGCTACAGCATCCATTATGACCTCATTAAGGATGTTGGTCTGCACTCTCATAGCATGGTTCTCACTTGCCATATCGATCATTGGCATTAATGTATGGATTCGCTTCTTTGTTTTTGCTGAAAGGAACACAATTGGAGCATAGCTTAAGAATTGGAAATGCGCACGGATTTTCTCCTCGAATTCCTTCATTGTCTTCTCATCTTTTTCAATTGCATCCCATTTGTTCACGACGATAATGACCGCACGTCCCGCTTCCTCTGCATATCCGGCGATGTGTTTATCCTGCTCAATGATGCCTTCCTCGGCATTAATGACGATAAGGACAACATCGGATCGTTCGATCGCTCTTAAAGCCCTCAAAACACTATACTTTTCGGTCGTTTCATATACTTTTCCCTTTTTTCGCATCCCGGCAGTATCGATAATGACATATTTTTGTCCGTCATAGGTGACTTGCGAATCGATTGCGTCGCGTGTCGTACCCGCAATATCACTGACAATGACACGGTCTTCACCGAGAATCGCGTTTACTAATGAAGATTTGCCTACGTTTGGCCTGCCGATAAGGGAAAACTTAATTGCATCTTTATCATACTCGTCTTCCTTGGCCTTTGGAAAATGTTTTGCCGCTTCATCCAGCAGATCTCCAAGTCCAAGTCCATGGGAACCGGAAATCGGGAAAGGTTCCCCAAATCCCAGGGCGTAAAAGTCGTAAATCATGTCCCTCATTTCAGGATTGTCGATTTTATTGACTGCGAGGACAACAGGTTTGTTCGAGCGATAAAGAATCTTCGCCACTTCTTCGTCAGCAGAAGTGACACCCTCTCTGCCGTTGACAAGGAAAATGATCACATCAGCCTCATCAATTGCTATTTCTGCCTGTTGGCGGATCTGATCTAAAAATGGCTCGTCCCCCAAATCAATTCCGCCAGTATCAATAATGTTAAAATCATGTGTCAGCCATTCAGCTGAACTGTATATACGATCCCTCGTTACTCCAGGAATATCTTCAACGATCGAAATACGTTCACCAACGATTCGATTAAAAATCGTAGACTTGCCGACATTCGGACGCCCAACGATAGCTACCACTGGTTTCGTCATGAACATCACCCTTTCAATATTCTATTCATGCAGGTCAATAACCTGGCCATAACAATGCCAAACTCAACATCTATAGTTTTCATCATTAATTTAATGCCATCCTTATTGTTTGATTAAATAGATGACATTTATAAAATAAACCCTTCTTGTTAAACAGAAGGGTCTGGCTTAATCAGTTTATCAAAAGATGCCGTAAACAGGCAATGAAAACATTTCTTGTCAATGTTTCACAATAATATACAGATCCTCAGTCAGCAAATGGGCGATTCCATCGAGGATCGCTTCCAGGTTTGCTGCAACCCGCTCCATTTCTTCCTTTGAATCGCAGTGGAAAACGGCTGTTCCTGAAGGGATTTTTTTGGGATTGGTCGTGATGGCAGCAAGGACAAATTTCTCTAGCATCATTGGACACCACTCCCTTCATTTTTCTTTTTCTCAGAAGGCATCCTGATTGCGTTCTCCAATGTCGGCACATCACCGATTACGGTTATCGCCCTTTCAATATCCCGTTCCTGAGGCAGAACAAATACTCCAACTCTCCCATCGTCCAGATCTCTCTTTGCAAGCGGTACGAGTGCCGGCGTCCCGGAATCCCTGTAAACACCCAGCGCGGTTGACAAGTCGTGCAGCACCGCCTGCCGCTGGCCAAGGTTGGCTATTGTGGAACGTGCATTCATGTTCTTGGGTTTTAAAATAAAACCCATTCCATACCGGAGTACTTCTTTCTGTCTTTCCGGGAGACCGATGTTCATAATATAGATATTATCCACATACAGTCCTGCTCCATCAAACCTGGGCTCGATATATTCAATATCAACAATATCCTTCAATTTGCCTCCTGCCATTAACATTTTAGAAACCAGCATCGCCAATATAGCAGCAATCAACCCAACCCATATATTAAAAATCAGATAGGCCAGTGTGCTGACAAGTGAGGTAAGGATCACCAGGTAATTACGGCTTTCAAATGCAATTGCAATGCCCTCGATATACGTTTTCCCTCGCGAGACAAGTTCATAGCTGTCAAGTTCAGTTAGTGTATTTCTCTCCATGTTCCTGACTTCCCTGAATTGTGATGCGGCAAGGGTCAAGAAGGTGATCGCTGTGAATTCCTCTTCCATGATTGCAGGCCCGGCAACCGTCCCAAGTCCTGCAGCGATGAACCCTAAAGCTAAGTGAATGATTTTCCCATGCAGATATGTAGGATATTGACGATAATCGGTCCGCAGCATCAGAAGCCTGGATAATGTTCCGATCGCAATTCCAAAAACAATTGGTAATGTGTATTCATTCATGAAGTCTTCTGTTCCTCCCCTTCCGCTTCATTTAATGTGCTTTTGGACATGACAGCTATGATTGATTCAACAGCAGACCAGGCGATCAGCATTCCCATAGAAATGAATGTAATGTCCATAAAGGTCATGGAGGCAACGGCATATGGAAAATTAAATTGCGATAAAACAACGGAAAATAAAATGTCACCCTGCAAAAAACCTGTTATCAACGACAACATGCGGTTATGATAATCTTTGTGAAGCAAGATCGCTAAATAAAAACCGGCAGCCCCCAGCATAATTTTCCGGTCAAACAATACCCAGACCGGGTCAAATAATTCGAACATCAGAAAACTTGTATAAGCAAGCATAACGATGAATGATGTTAAAAATAAATACAGGAATGAACCAGTCCTTTTTTTCCTTGTTTCTGAGAAAATGAAAAAGGCAATTGCAAAAACAGATAAGTGACACTCGAAAAACAGTAAATCAACGGTGTAAGGTGCAGCAAAAATGACAGCCAACAGACAAACAGCCCATCTTGACCTGTTAGGATCGTTTTTATCCATTATGAAGGTTAACCAGATCCACCCAATCCAGGCCAGCCAGTAAAAGTATAGCCCTTCCATTCTACCCCTCCTATCATTTCCATTATGGTAATCTGTTATGTAATTTAATCTTTTTTGTATAAGATTTTTTACCTGTTCCATGTTAAGAAAAGCAGTATGTTTTTTGCAGAAGAAAAATGGAGTAATCATTGATGTCATGTAAAAGATTATGGGTTTAACGAATGCAAGTATTATTCACTGCAGTAACCCTTAAAAGAGGAGGTGTAAGAATGGGCAAAGATAGACAGGAGAAGAAATTGAAAAATAGCGGACGAGTGGAGTCTGACCGCGACCAGGCGTTGCACTATCCTGGTGCCACAAAATTGCAAAGTCCTGAAGAAGCTCGATCTTTAAATGACGGCAAGTATAGCTAAATTATTATAAAACCTTTGGTTTATACGCTATCGCTTTAATAACAGAAAAGACTCCCCGCCAAAAGCTGGGAGTCTTCTATTTCACTTTAGATATTTCTTCTTTTAGCAAATGCTCGTGTGTCAATGCCTCTTTGATCAAGCCAGTGATGCGTATTACCTGAAATGACAAAAGGAACTTTATGGAGTTCTTCGATTGTATGTACACCTAATGCAGTCATGATAATGGCCATCTCATCTTTTAGTAATTCAATTTCCTTGATCAGGCCCTCTGTTCCATGCTCCATCAAGATTTTCAGCAAAGTTCCTGCCATTGCCGTTGCATTGGCACCTGCCGCAATTCCTTTAACGATATCAAAGCTTGTCTGTATTCCTCCAGAAGAAATAACGAATAGGCTTGGAACAGCAGATTTTGCTTCAATGACAGATGCTGCAGTAGGGATTCCCCAGTCCTCGAAGAAAGTGAGCAATCGGTCCCTCCGCTTATTTTCAATCTCTGCAAAATTGGTCCCGCCAAAACCGCCTACATCTACGTAACGAATTCCATGTTCATACAACCTGGCTGCAGTCTCTGCGCCTATGCCAAACCCGACCTCTTTGACGATTACAGGAATGTCTACAGCTTGATTAATTTCTGCGATTCTCATTAGTGCACCGCTGAAGTTTCTGTCTCCTTCAGGCATTGTCAATTCCTGTACTACATTTAGATGTATTTGCAGACCATCGGCTTTTAACATTTCTATTGCAGCTTCAGCCTGCTCGATTGTGGCTTCACTGCCTAAATTAGCAAGAATGATTCCATCCGGATTCATTTTCCTGACAATTTCATATGTCCTTCGCTCTTCTGGGTCCTTCAACGCTGCCATTTGCGAACCCACAGCAATTGCTGCTCCGGTCTCTCTTGCAGCAACAGCCAGTTCCCGGTTGATTCTTAAAGTTCGCTCCCCGCCGCCGCCTGTCATTGCATTTATAAAAATTGGCGAACTTAAAGAAAGTTCGCCAATTTTAGTCTGCAATTTTACTGAACCCAAATCAGATCCAGGCATGCTCTGGTTTACAAACTTAATATCGTCAAATCCGGTTAGCCGCTTCTGGCCAGTTTCGAGGGCATATTGAATATGGTCCCATTTCCGTTTTGATCTTGACACAATCTATCACCATTACTGTTTAAGATTCTTAAGCTTGTCTCCAATCATATCACCCAGGCTGAAACCTTTTGTTTCTTCAGGAAGTTCATAGTCAAAAGCTTCATTGCTTTCTCTCTCCTCGAACTCCTTCATGCTAAGTGATAGTCTCTGGTCTTCTTTATTAACATCAAGTACCTTCACCTTTACATTCTGCCCTTCCTGAAGGACTTCATGCGGTGTACCGATATGTTTGTGCGAAATCTGCGATATATGCACCAGACCTTCTACTCCCGGGAATACTTCGACGAATGCACCGTATGATACTAAACGTTTTACAGTACCTTCAAGTGTGCTGCCTTTAGGAGCCTTTTCATCAATATCCGCCCATGGTCCAGGAAGTGTTTCTTTGATTGAAAGGGAGATACGCTCATTGTCACGATCCACGCTCAAAACTTTAACCTGGACCTTCTGCCCTTCCTCGACAACATCAGATGGTCTTTCTACATGCTCGTGGGATAGCTGTGATATATGCACAAGGCCATCTACCCCGCCAATATCAACGAACGCCCCAAAGTCAGTAATCCTTTGAACTGTGCCTTCAATTACCTGCCCTGACTGAATTGAAGCTAGCAAGTCCTGTTTTTTCTTTCCTTGCTCTTCTTCTACGACAGCACGATGTGAAAGAATCAGACGGTTTTTCTCCTTATCCAGCTCCACGATTTTGAAGCTGAGCGTTCTGCCTTTGTAGTCAGAGAAATCCTCAACAAAGTGTGATTCTACCAATGATGCTGGAACGAAGCCGCGTACACCAAGATCTACAACCAGCCCGCCCTTTACGACATCTTTCACTTCCGCCTCGAAAACTTCTCCGCTTTCAAACTTGCCCTTTAGCTCTTCCCATGCTTTTTCGGCATCTACTTTTCTTTTTGAAAGGATTAACGCTTCCTCTTCAACCTTTTGCACTTCCAGTTCTAGTTCATCACCGACCGAAACTGCATCTTCTGCTTTTTCAACATGAAGGCTTGACAGTTCGCTGATTGGAATGATTCCATCAAGTTTGCTACCTTCGATATCTACTAAAACTTGCTTTTCTTCCACCTTGGTTACCTGGCCTTTTACACGATCGCCAGCCTCAAAATTTTTTACTTCGACTTGGTTCATATCTTCTGACATATGTACTCCTCCTTAATCCATGACTGCTGCAAAATATATGCTTTGTGGCAGAAAGCCACTTAAAAAACACCATAATTTAGCCACTAAGTGAAAATTCTAAAAATATCTCTTCTTATAAACTTCTTACAAACAGACATTTTTGTCAAGCAAGAAACATTACTTATATTTTGTAATCAGTTTCTGTATTTCACCCATGATCAAGTCAGTTGTCTGTTCTGCATTTAACTTATTTTCTTTAATCGATTCCATATCAATCGGCTCTCCATATACCACCTTCAATGTCTTGAATGCTTTGTATGGACCTATGATCGCACAAGGAACAACATAGGCATTGGATCGAAGAGCAAAGAACCCTGCTCCTGCAAGACCTTTACCCATTTCCCCTGTCTTGCTTCTTGTTCCCTCTGGAAACAGACCTAAAACCTTTCCATCCTTTAAAATTCCTAGACCTTTTCGTAATGCTTCCCTGTCGCTCATTCCCCTCTTTACAGGAAAGGCATTTAAGTGCGGAACAATTTTCCCAAGTACAGGAACAGAGAATAGTTCCTCTTTTGCCATGAAATGGACAGGGCGGGGAGCGGTAATGCCCACAACTGGCGGATCAAGATTGTCGATGTGGTTGGAACATAACAATACACCGCCATCTGCTGGGATATTCTCCCTGCCAATTACCTCGATTCGATATACTGGTTTTAAGACTGCATTCACTAAAGATCTTGCAAACGAATAAACCGTCACTTTCATCCGATCCTTTCAAGCGCCAATTCCATTATTTTTTCGACAACATCTGAAATCGAGAGCGATGTTGTATCTATTTCTACTGCATCTTCTGCCTTTTTCAATGGAGCAACTTCACGTTCCGAATCGATTTTGTCACGTGCCGCTATTTCTTCTTTCAGCTTTTCAAGGTCTGAAGGGAAGCCCTTCTGAATATTTTCGGCATGTCTGCGCTGCGCCCTCTCCTCTACACTGGCAAGCAAGAAGATTTTTACCTCTGCATTTGGCAGTACATGGGTGCCGATATCCCTTCCGTCCATTACTACCCCGCCATCTTTTGCAAACTCCTGTTGGCGCTTGACCATTTCTTTCCTGACAAGTTCGTGGACGGCTACATAAGAAACCTGGTTGGTGACCTCAGCGGTTCTTATGTCATTGGTAACCTCGACTCCATCAAGCAAAACTTTTTGGCCTTTTTCTCCGGGTTGAAGTTCTATGGATGTCTCATTTAGAATATCAATCAATTCGGCTTCGTTATCCAGACTCGCACCTTTATTTAAAGCCTTGTATGTGAGCGCCCTGTACATTGCACCTGTATCGATGTAAACATAAGTAAGTTTTTCAGCCACTATTTTAGCGACCGTACTTTTACCTGCTGCTGCAGGGCCATCTATGGCAATTGAAATTCGTGTATTCATATTTCCTCCTGGTATTCCTTGTTGTTCAATTATAATCTCTTATATTTTAACACAAAAATCGTATAATCCTCGTCCATCATGACTCTTTTTTAAGGCACTTTTAAAAACTTATTCTGACTTATGTGCCATAAACACATAAAAATAAGCAGGCTGCTCACCTGCTTATTCTTTGCCTTGGATAGACCTCAGGACTTCTGAATGGTTATTGTCTGTTACACCCTCGTATTGGGTGATTTGTTTTAGTTCAGGGAAAGCATCGAGCCTATGGAAAAATATCTGTGCAATGACGAGAAAGATCAATTGAATGATAGCGATTTTAATTAAAATTCTTTCAAATGTTTTCATCTTTATTTGCTCCTATATAAAAACTTATATTCTAGTATTGGAGCAAACGGGTGTATTTATTCCATATTAAACCGGCAGTCCTTTTTTCTTCATTTCGAGCTGTCTTTCAAAACAGAATCTTAGGAGCATTTGCCTATCAGTGCCAGAGGAGTCAAAAAATTGGACAGAGGCCTTGTTCATATGGGTTTGGCCTTCAATAATCCGGACAACCTTTCCTAGGAACTTCCGGTACTCATATTCTCCATTTTGCATCGGAAGGACAAACCAGCACTCCACTTCCATATTCTGCTTCAAGTTGCTTTTTTTGTCGATTAAAAGCGCTGCTCCTCCCGCACTGATATCATCGGTAACGGTTGTAAAAGGAGCAAATTCACCTTTTGCAGAATGTACGGCTACATCAACTGAAGTTTCCACCCGAACGTATTGCCTTCTTTGGATCTTGATGAGATGGTCCTTTCCCGGATAAGAGAGAATCACCATTGGGATGTTAAGTTTGATCCTGCCTTTGACTTCAGTTGTAAAGGAATAATGTGAACCTGATTCAGTAACAAAATTGGCTTTCAATGGCGTACCTTCAAGCAGGAATACTGTTCTGTTCGTTTTCAAATTTACAGGATAATCAATGTACAGGTCATTTCCTTTGCGTTCAACAAGCTTACATTTATATTGCTCAAAACTGTCGGAATACTTATGTTCAAGGATTATGTTGTCACCGATTTTTATCATAGCTAATCCACTTCCCCACATTCTGTCTGGCTGTTATTTATTTACGATTTTTCAAGAAATAATTTCCTCGTATTAACGTCATTTCAGATCATAATTCTCCAAACGAAAAGAGCCAGATCCCAGTTGGATTATCGACTCATTAAGCAGCAATCTTTAGAGAAACAGCCATTGTTCCAAGTATATCTTTTATATTTATTATGACATGCCAGGTTAAGATGGTGCAATAGTCCTTTATTGGATTATTTTTACATAAGGAAGAATAACAAAAAAGGGAAAGCACTTCGCTTTCCCTAGACCACGTCCTCATACACTGGTTCTGCATTATGAAGTTTCTCTACTTTTTCTTCCGAACCATCTTCTGCGTTAATGTAGATCCTGAATGTATCATTTCCGAGTGTTCCAGTGAATTCATAGCACAATACTTCTTCGTTGAGATCGTTCAGGATGATTGCCTTTTTTTCATCCATAATTTTAAGATTTGGATTGACCTTCTTTTTCGCTTCTTCATTTGTGATCCCAGGTTGTGGAATTTCCCTGGTTTTATGGGATTTTAAATAATCCTCCGCAGAAAAGCCAATGACATCGCCGTTATCCAATGCTACCTTCATATTGATTGAGTCAGGATAGATTCTTACATCGTCCTGTGTACCAACGAAGGTGAAAACACCAATATTATCATACTGAGCACTTTCAAAAAGATCGAGGTTTTGAAAGTTGTGCTCCTTTAGAAATGCGACTGCTTTGTTAGAAGCATCATTCAAACCTAATGTGGTTTTTTTCACATCACGATTGAGCAGGAACCAGATTGGATATCCGCCTTTTTTAGTAATATCCATATTTGCCTCAAGCCTTGTCTTTCTATTTTCAATAGAGATGCTGTAAAACCCATAATCCGAACCTTTTCCATTTTCGGTAACCTTCACTTCACCTGCATTTCCTACAGGAGCATATTTCCTGGTGATCTTTACGGCTTCTTCTTTGGAAATTTTCTTACCCGGAAGCTTTTTAAAGTTTTCATCTTTTTTCTGAAGATTAATCTGTGCTGGGCCAAAATCAGTTTCCGAGTACCCCTCTACTGTCTTTTCGACTGTCTTGAATCCATCGATGATTGTATTATCGTTCTGTCCTTTTTCAGTAGCAAGGGCAAGCTCTACATCCATCCAGCGAAGATTATTTTCCAGGACCATGTGCTGCACTTCCCTCAAGTCCTGTTGAATTTCACCTGACTGTTCGTATAGAGTCTTTAAGGTTGCATATTCTTTATCTGTTAATGGTTCTTTGTCGAGGTCACGCACTGCTGTTTTATAACTGAAGTTCCCTATATTCGCTAAGAACTCTTCGGTTTTGTTGAATGGCAAAAGTGTTAACGGAAGCTGTCCAACGTCCGTATGTGCCTGCGAAGTGATTTTCCAGACTTCTGCCAGCTGAGGCGACAAGGAACTTCTCGAATTCATTGCAAGTGTTGTGCCAATTTTATCGTTCAATATGTCGATTTGATACGTTAAATCATGGAATGCTCTCTGATAATTATTTTCAGCATTTATCAGCACCGCTGTTTTTTCTCTATGCTCCTGATAACCCCAATACGCCGTTCCGGCAATACCAATGACAAGGATTGCAATGGCTATTCCTCTTAGCAATTCAACTCACCCCTATTTACAAAAAATATGTTTTCCAATCTTCTTGATTTGCGGGCGGCCCCATATCCAGGCACTGGTCGCAGTATCGGGATTGAAATAATACAAAGCATTTCCGGTTGGGTCCCATCCATTGATCGCATCAAGGACAGCTTTTTTTGCAGTCTCATTTGGCGTCAGCCAGATCTGTCCGTCAGCCACAGCGGTAAATGCCCGCGGTTCAAAAATGACACCCGAAATCGTATTCGGAAATGTTGCACTGTCCAAACGATTCAAAATGACAGCAGCTACCGCAACCTGCCCTGTATATGGTTCGCCTCTCGCTTCCCCATAGACCGCATTAGCCATGAGCTGTATATCATTCTGTGAAAATCCGTTCGGTGTGTTAGTTGCTGCTGCCGTCTTGGGTGGTGCCTGTCCGCCTCCTCCGCCAGTTTTACCTCCGCCTGCAGATTCGCCACCCCAGGCGATTTTGGCATTAGGTGTCGCATTCGCGAGCTTTATCTTTGTCTGCCATCCGGCAATTCCATCGACCTTCATACCAAACTCATATTGGAAATTCCGAAGAGCCCAATAGGTTCCCCATCCAAAAACTCCGTCGATTTTGCCATTATAAAAACCAATATGCTTAAGTCGTGATTGTAGTTCAATCACATCCTCTCCTACTGCTCCCTGCTGCAGCACCTGGCTCGTAAACGCTTCTGCCCGCTGATCGACTTCACTAAATTGCACTAACGTCATGATTAAAGCCATCGCGGCCATCACCTTCAAGATAGACCGATATTTCTTCATTGATTGCCAACCCCCAAAGATGTGAACTAAAAAGATTACTCCTATTTTTTGTTAAGAGATGACTTTTATTCCACAAAACAAAAAAACCCTCCATTTTTTATAAAAGAAGAGTTTTTCAGATAGTATATTGCTTATCTATGTGCTGAAGTGTCAGCACCCGGGCTTTCTTAACTTTTCTCAAGCCAAGCCACCAGAGGAATATCATGAAGGGAACCATGAGCACCATCCAGTCCTCCCGTGTCATAAGGATGAAATCATAAACCCCATGAAGTAAGACTGGCACTGATAATGACATTAGGATCCATTTTTTCTGCAACCTTGATGAAAATTTTGCCTTTCCTATATAATAACCCATTATGACCCCAAAGAGGGCATGGCTGGAAACTGGCAAAAGCGCCCTGCCAATTGCATCCTGGAGACCATTTGCCAACAGGTAAAAAATATTTTCCGCTGAAGCAAAACCAAGTGAGACAGAAGCACTATAAATGATTCCGTCATAAGGTTCATCAAAAGAAATATGCTGAAAAATCGTATAATAAAGGATAAACCACTTGAAGAATTCTTCTAAAAGACCCACTGTACCGAACGCTTTGGAAAAATCACCCTGGAAAAGTCCTTCGGCAGCCAGTACATATTGGATAAACATAAGCGGAAATACAAGCAATGCTCCGAATATAAACATTTTAAACACCAAAGATAGCGGTTCTGACTCATATTGATCCTTCAAATAAAAATAGCTTAACAGCGCCAGACCCGGAGCTACCCCGGCAGTAACTATTCCCAGCATATGCTGTCCTCTTTTCAATTTGTTTTTTTAATCGTATCATGTAATTAGAAGAAAGAAAATGGATTATTATTCTTTCTCATTGGTCTTTTCGGAGGTAATAGTTTTGAAGAAGAATATATTATTGATCCATACTGGCGGAACCATTTCCATGAGTGAGGATACAAGCGGCGCAGTTAAACCAGGAATGAACAATCCCTTGACACAAGGAACAGAGCTATTTTCAAATATAGCGGATCTTGTGGTCGAAGAACCTTTCAATTTGCCATCACCACACATCACACCTAAAGAGATGATGAAGTTAAAATTCATCCTGGAGGAATATGACCAAAAAGGGAATATCGATGGGGCAGTGATCACTCATGGTACAGATACCCTTGAAGAAACGGCATACTTTTTGGATCTGACTTGCCGGACAAGCTTTCCAATCGTCGTGACTGGCGCAATGAGGTCTAGCAATGAAATCGGTTCTGATGGACTCTACAACCTTATATCATCAATAAGGGTGGCATCGAGTTCAGAGGCGAAGGGACAAGGTGTGCTTGTCGTACTAAATGATGAAATCCACACGGCCGTCAACGTTACCAAAACACATACGAGCAATATTTCAACGTTTCAGAGTCCGCAATACGGACCTATTGGCATTGTGACAAAGAGGGGCGTCCTTTTTCACCACACTCCTACTAAGCATGAAAATTACCCTGTAGAAGATATCAGCAAGAAGGTGTTCCTGATAAAGGCCCATGCAGGGATGGATTCATCGCTCTTTAACGCCATTCTCGGCCTCGAAGTAGATGGCATAGTAGTCGAGGCACTTGGCCAGGGTAATCTTCCCCCTGCTGCACTTGATGGGGTTCAAAAGTTTATTAAAAACAAGATACCAGTAGTCATTGTTTCAAGAAGCTTTGCCGGAATTGTCCAGGACGTATACGGATATGAAGGCGGAGGAAAGCACCTTAAAGAATTGGGCGTCATTTTTTCAAACGGTCTCAACGGCCAAAAGGCGCGGATTAAACTGCTTGTGGCTCTTGCAAAAACAGATAAAATGGACGAACTTAAAGAAATGTTCATGTTTTAACAAGATAATATATGAAAAAGCGGTGCCTTGTATGTATTCAGGCACCGCTTTGTCTGTAATTAAATTAAGAGCTTGAGTAAATAGCGGCATAAGATGCCTTCCTGGGGTGTGAATTCACATCTGGGTGTTTTTCCACCGTAAAAGCACTTATGCAACGGGCCCAGGTAATATAAGCGTGTGTTTAGTCCTTGAACGCTCCCTTATATGATGGAACAGCCGGCATAAGGGGCCGTTTAGACCTTAAAGGCACCCTTATATGATGGGAACAGCCGGCATAAGGGGCCGTTTAGACCTTAAAGGCACCCTTATATGATGGGAACAGCCGGCATAAGGGGCCGTTTAGACCTTAAAGGCACCCTTATATGATGGTACCGGACGACATAAGGGTCCGTTTAGACCTTAAAGGCACCCTTATATGATGGGAACAGCCGGCATAAGGGTGTGTTTAGCTCCTAAACGCACCTTTATATAATTGAAAAGGCTGCATAGTGATATTAAAAAAGGTGCTCCTGAAAAAAGCGGTGCCCTGTATCTATTCAGGCCCCGCTTTCTTTCAATCATTCCAACTTTATTATAAGAGCGTGTTAATCCCCTATTAAAGTCCTTTGTTTTTCTTTGAAATAGCTTCTGCAATCTGAGCACCATGGAATCGGCCGTTCTCAATGAAAATTTCGTTAGCGTTGTTCCCGGCTGCAATTACTCCTGCAATAAAAATACGTGGTACATTTGTTTCCATCGTTTCCGGGTCAAAATATGGCCGGCCAGTTTCAGAATCGATATCAACACCCATTTTTTTAAGGAACGCGTGGTCAGGCCTGTACCCGGTCATCGCAAATACATAATCATTCTTTAATTTCAGCGTTTCCCCTGCCTGTTCATAAACTACATAACCTTCTGTGATCTCTTTGACTTCTGCATTAAATAACATATTTACCGATCCAGCTCTGACTAGCGCTTCGAATTCTGGAAGGACCCATGGTTTGATGCTAGGTGAATACTCCGCACCCCGGTAAAGGACAGTCACTCTCGCCCCTGCTTTCTCCAATTCAATCGCTGCATCTACACTCGAGTTCTTTCCGCCAATCACCACGACATCCATATCAAAGAAAGGGTGCGCTTCTTTGAAATAGTGAGAAACCTTGGACAGCTCTTCACCTTGTATGCCCATGAAATTCGGATGGTCATAGTAACCAGTAGCGATAATAATATTTTCTGCGGTGTATTGCTGTTTATTTGTTGTTACCTTAAAGAATGAGTCATTTTGTTTTAAGACTTCAGTAACTTGTTCGTATTTATTGATCCTCAGCTTTTCGCGTTTGACCACTTCACGGTAATACACCAGTGCCTGGTTCCTTTTCGGTTTAAGGTTCTCGGTAATGAAGGGCACATCTCCAATAGCAAGCTTTTCACTGCTGCTGAAGAAAGTCTGATGAGTGGGATAATTATAAATCGCATTCACGATGTTCCCTTTTTCTATGATGAGCGGATTCAGTCCCTTTTTTTTCAAGGCAATAGCAGCAGCAAGACCGCATGGACCGCCCCCTACAATGATGACATCTTCATTATTCATTTATTAGAAAACACTCCTTATCAATCTATTTAAAGCACATGGATAGAAAAGCACAAGCTCTTTGGTCAGCCTCGAAATACAATGCCCGCTTAATGACGCCATGAGGTGTGGCTGGCGGTTCTGGCGCATTGTAAGCCACGGAGCACCTGACCGTGAACTCGTTCTTTGACTTTATTGGCAGGTCTGGGGTTTGGCGCTGGAGCTAGACAATTCTAGACTTGAATAAAAAATCTCCTATCATTTAATGATAGGAGATTTTATCGTCAGATTCAACGAAGAACCATTTTTAATCTTCGATTAGATCCACCCTCTGAATCTGCTTGCTTCCGCCATCTTCCTTACTCCGACCATGTAGGCAGCCAGACGCATGTCTACTCTGCGTGTCTCGGCAGTCTCATAGATACTGTCAAAGGATTTAACCATTACCTTCTCAAGCTTCTCTTCGACTTCTTCTTCTGTCCAGTAGTAGCCTTGATTGTTCTGTACCCACTCAAAGTAAGAAACGGTAACGCCGCCTGCTGATGCAAGTACATCTGGTACAAGCAGGATGCCGCGTTCAGTAAGGATTTCAGTTGCTTCCAATGTCGTTGGCCCATTTGCAGCCTCAACGACAATGCTTGCCCTGATATTATGTGCATTTTCTTCAGTAATCTGATTTTCTATTGCAGCTGGAACTAGGATGTCACAATCGAGTTCCAGCAATTCTTTATTTGTAATGGTATTATTGAATAATTTAGTTACAGTTCCAAAGCTGTCGCGACGATCAAGCAAGTAATCGATATCGAGGCCAGCTGGATCATGGAGTGCACCATAAGCATCCGAAATTCCGATAATCTTAGCGCCTGCATCATGCATGAACTTCGCCAAGTAGCTTCCGGCGTTTCCAAATCCTTGTACAACAACCCTTGCCCCTTCCAGTTCAATGCCCTTTTTCTTCGCAGCTTCACGGATACAAATAGTAACCCCTTTTGCTGTTGCCGATTCACGACCATGTGAACCACCGAGTACCAGCGGCTTGCCTGTAATGAATCCTGGAGAGTTAAATTCATCTATACGGCTGTATTCATCCATCATCCAAGCCATAATCTGCGAGTTGGTGAAAACATCAGGAGCCGGGATATCCTTTGTAGGGCCGACAATTTGGCTGATCGCGCGCACATAACCGCGGCTCAATCTTTCCAATTCCCTGAATGACATATCGCGGGGATCACACACAATCCCGCCTTTTCCGCCGCCATACGGCAGGTCGACAATGCCACATTTTAAACTCATCCAGATTGATAAGGCTTTAACTTCTTTTTCTGTTACGTTCGGATGGAAACGTATTCCTCCCTTTGTTGGACCCACTGCATCATTGTGCTGCGCCCGGTAGCCAGTAAAGACTTTAACAGATCCGTCATCCATTCTGACAGGGATTTTCACTGTCATCATCCTGAGCGGCTCTTTTAAAAGCTCATACACCTCTTCAGGGTACCCGAGTTTTTCCAAAGCCTTGTGAATAACAGTTTGAGTAGATCGTAAGACGTCATGTTTGTCTTCATTATTTGGAATTTCATTACCGTTTGCGGCTACCATTGATAAACCTCCTAAATCACTTTTGCGGATGTTGTCTGCTTTCATGGATTAGTATACACCTTTGGTTATTTTATGCAAGAAGAAAAAAACAGTTTTCCGCATTTTTTGATTATTGAATGAAAACGCTATCATTCAAGTCCTTATCACTATTGCTCTTAACAAAATTGACTGAATTATGAGACATCCTAAGGAGATGAGCAATTAAAAAGCCGAAGCTCTTTCCATCATTATAAAAAATGATGGACAAGAGTTTCGACTGCACGTTCCTCCATAATTTCGTTTCCATATTCGAGCAGTCTGTGGATGCTCAAGATTGATGGAACCCCATACTCAGCCAATAAGGACACAGTCTTTTCGGCATCTTCTGGCAATATTCCATTCATAAGCAAATAGTAGTGGCCATTCATAAAATGCAGGCTGCCTCCGGTTATACCGGCGTTCATTAATCTTTTTGCCAGCTGGATTACATCTTCAATATTCTCGAACTGAAACAAAATGTCTTCGCTTCCATCGACCGTGACCTGCATTTCGATAATACCATCTTCAAACTGTTCTTCGTCTTCGTCCTGTTCAATCATTGTGATGATCATGACCATACCCTGCGCGTGCAATGAGAAAATTTCCACTGCGACTGAGCCGATGATATCCAAATCGAATTCCTCGCTGGCCTCCTCGAGCATATCGTGGAAAAGCTGGTGCCACTTCAAAGAATCCTTCCAAATATCCTCTTTGGTCAATCCTCTATCGTATAAGTCATCTATCGTAAGGAATATCTTTATTTTATTGCTGGTTAATCGTTCCAAGCGCATAATCATGCCCCCTGCCATCGACAAAGCTCTTATTTTAGTTTATGAAAATATTGCAGGATGGTGAGTTATTAAAATGAATCGATGCGCTTTTTCAACCATTTCTCCCATTCCGTCCTTGATATTCCTACAATGTTTTCCTGATGATTTTTTCGTTGCTCCACAGGCATGGAATCAATCGCTATTCCGCCAATTCCTACATGAAGATTTGGATAATTTCTATTTAAGATTTCCATAAGATCCAGAGTTGCCTTTCTATTCTCTTCAAGTGTGCAGGATAAAAACAAGAACTTTGGTTCTATTTTATCAAGGACTACTTCAAGATCATTTTCAGCAAGACTTGTGCCAAGAAAGACCACTTCGAACCCTTTTCGCCTAAGGAACATGGTATACATCAGAAGACCCAGTTCGTGCCTTTCCCCTGGCCCGCATACAGCAATGGCTCTGGGAAGAAACGAACTATGCGGAAATGAACTTGACAATCCTTCAATTCTCGAACGTAAAAACGAAGTAGCAAAATGCTCATGTGCAGTCGTTATACTTCCCTCTTCCCATAAATCGCCGACTTTAATCAAAATTGGGCCTAATAAATCGATAACCGTTTTATCAATGGTAAACAAGTTGAAGGCATAGTTGATTAATTCATGGGCTTTAGAACTATTGAATTCCATGAGCGCATCCAAAAGTTCTTCCCCTATCTCATTAAGCTTGTCCTTTTTTGTCGAATCGGCTTGCTCTCGGAAATGCCCGGAGTTCTCCAGTAAGGAGACGGCCTGACTGATTGTAAACCCTTGATCAACCTTTGAAATCAGCCACCGCAAGACTTTTAAGTGTTCCTCTGAATATAAACGATGGCCGGATTCATTCCTGACAGGAGCAATCATCTGGTATCTCCTCTCCCAGGCCCTTAATGTCCCCGGCTGGATCCCAAGCATAGTGGACACTGCTTTGATATTATATTTCCCTGCGCTGCTCCCCATTATAAAAACCCTCCGTAAATACCCTGTTCTACCGATTATATCTGCGGAGCATTTCCTTGTAAAACTTCAATCTGCTTGACCTAAGTCAGGGGCCAGAGTAATGAGATGGGTTTCGGCTCTTGCTCCAAGCCTGAATGGCACGCCTGTTGTGCCATATCCATTGCTGGTCAGGATGGTAGTGCCGTTTTTCTCCTTTATTCCGCCTAACTCATATGGACCAAAACCAAAAATCCTGATTTGCCCCCCATGTGTGTGACCACATAATACAAGGCTGATATCGAACTCGGGTTTTAAGCTGCTGGCAATGGCTGGATTATGGCTTACTAGAATGCGAAACCCTTCTTCTTCGGCATCAAGCACGGCCAGATCCAGTCTGCTTTTGCCAAGACCGAAATCATCTATACCTAAAAGATACAGAACGTCGCCAGCAGCAGATTCAAATTTAACTGCTGTATTGTCCAGTACTTTAATACCGGAATGGTACAAAAGCGAGTCGAGTTCGTGGGAATTGAATTCATAATCATTATTCCCCCAGACAAAAAATACAGGAGCAATTGTTTTCAGTTTTTCGATATTAGCAGAAACCCGCTCTAGAGGAACCCCTTTTTCAGCAAGGTCACCCCCAATAATGACTAGGTCAGTCTGTCCTTTGACTTCCTCAATTATTGAGTCTGAGACTATGCGTTTATGGATATCTGAAATAAAAAAGATTCTTACAGAACCAAAGCTGGCAGGGAAATCCTTTAACCTGATTTCCTGCTTTAAAACGGTGTTTTTAAATGCCTGCCGGTACATATATAGTAGAAGGAAGCTGCCAGCTAGCAGCATTCCCAGTATTGTATAGATTATCTCCATTTTTGCCTCCCGGAGTTACTGTTTCTGGCTTTTATCCTTATCTTCAGTTGAGCTAAATGACATCATACCATAAAGCAAACAGAAAACGAAAAAAACTGCTGCCTGCCATCCCCCCAGAGGCAGCAGCAATAGTATACCATCCAAACCGGCTATAGCAAGGAGTACATCAGAAACCGAGCCCCCATCTCTTTTTATTGTACTCTGGACAGCTTTAACACCTTCTCCGATCAAACCACCCATCATGTACATACCTACAGCCATTGCCATAGTACCAGCAAGAAAACCAGCAGGATTCAAGATCGTATCACTGGTGAATTCACCAGAGTGGAGTGGAATGACGTTTGTCATCCAACTGACAGAAAGGTAACCAGAAATCAGTCCGATTACCAGCCTGAAAACTTTCCTCAGCATACAAAAACCTCCCATACACAATGTATGAAAGGCCCTTGTCTTTATTTCCGTATTGGAAATCAAACTTCATGGATGTCAAGAATGCGGAAACCTGAATCTTCCAACTTTTTGACAAACTTGTCAATATTGTCTTTCTTTTCGATTTTCATGACAATCCGGCGGACCAGTTTATCTGTCTCATCAAAAGTAACCAATGAAATAATATGCTCATGGAATTGATGGGCAATATCAGCCAGTCTTGCGATACGTCCTTCTGTTTCAACAGATGTAAACGCAATCCTTACTCCCTCTCTATTTACTCCAAAAGCACTCTGGAACTGATCAAGTGCATCAGAGCGGGTTACAGCTCCCTGAAATTTCCCGTTTTCATCGATTACCGCCATAAGCGGGATATCTTTCAACTTCACCAATGTACTTTCAAAAATTTCTATTCCATGGAGAATCTGTTCCTGCAAAGTCAAAATGTCCTTCGCCGATTTATTTTGAAGGAATTCATCCTTTGAGCCGCCAGTATTGAAATACTCTTGATAAATCCCGTGTCTTGTAACAACACCGGCATATTTGTCACCATCCAAAACCGGTACACCATCAATTTCATTTCCATCCAGCTTTTCCAGCACCGATTGCAATGTATCGTCCAGTTGTGCGGTTATACATTTATACTTCGGTATCATGATACTTTTAACAAACATTCCACTCACCTCAAATTTAAAGTACTGCCATACCTTATATATTTCTGCATATTTATAAAAATCCCTCCTAGAACAGATAAATTAAACATGAAATAAAATTTTGCTCATAAAATGAATTGAAGTTTATCTAGAGGAGGGCTTAGATTGTCAGCATACAGAAGAGTTTGGTACCCGTACTCCAGTCCCTTCGACCCTTGTCCGCCGATTAAGGCAAAAACGTATTCCACACCACCCAATTTATTCATGGGCTTTCAGCCGCCAAACCTTGAACAATTCTCGCCAATGCACGCATTAAGGACAGGAACGCTTTGGAAAGTTTTTTATGATCCCTGGTATTCACCTTATGAGGCTCCAGGGGAGGCGGATCACTCATGAAACAGTTGCCAAAGGAATTTTATGCAGCCATGGAAGAACTCCAGGCAGTAGATTTTGTTCTTGTTGAACTCACTCTATATCTTGATACCCATCCGGAGGATTATAAAGCCATCAATCAGTTCAACCAGTTTGCAAAAGAAAGACGCCGATTAAAGAAAGTTGTTGAAAGCATGTACGGACCTCTCCAGCAATTCGGCAACAGCTACTCTGGTCATCCATGGAACTGGGATGACGGTCCCTGGCCTTGGCAGATATAAAATCATTATAGGAGGGGGTAAGAAAAATGTGGCTTTACGAAAAAAAGTTGCAGTATCCAGTAAAAGTAAGCTCCTGTAACCCCATGCTGGCAAAATTTTTGATTGAACAATATGGTGGTGCAGATGGAGAACTTGCCGCTGCACTAAGATACTTAAATCAACGTTACACAATCCCCGATAAGGTTATTGGACTTTTGACCGACATCGGCACGGAGGAATTCGCCCATTTGGAAATGATTGCAACTATGGTCTATAAATTAACAAAGGATGCAACCGTAGACCAATTAAAAGCAGCGGGACTTGATGGCCATTACGCTGACCATGACAAGGCATTATTCTACCACAATGCAGCCGGCGTCCCTTTTACGGCCACATATATACAGGCAAAAGGGGATCCAATTGCAGATCTATATGAGGATATTGCGGCTGAAGAAAAAGCAAGGGCGACATATCAGTGGATTATCAATATGAGTGATGACCCTGACCTTAACGACGGTCTGAGGTTTCTCAGGGAAAGGGAAATCATCCATTCACAACGCTTCCGGGAAGCAGTGGAAATCATCAAGGAGGATCAGGGGAAAAAGAAGATTTTTTAGCCCTGGCGAAGCATCCATATTGGATGCTTCTTATTTATTTTCGTGATAAAGATTGATATCATACTTTTTTTTCATCATTTCAAAAACAATATGCCGGTTCTTCCACTCTTCCTCCTTCTTCCAAAGATCCTTACTGCGATCAACAATCTCACACCGCAATGCCTGGTATTCTTTCTCTGCTTTTTCACGCTTCTCCTTCAAAAGAATCATAAACCCGTATGTACCTACGGTTAGAATAAGTAAATATAGATTTGCAGAATTCTGAACGAAAACAGAAAAAATCTCGGCGAATGAATAAGAATAAGGCTTCATCACCGTTATATAAATATAGTAAAAATATATCGAGATTAAACCTATTGTTACCCATACGGATAATAGGTGCCTTGATTTATACCGGTCGAATTTATTCTTTCGGTCAATTAAATTCTGCAGCATCCTTTTAGTCGCTGGATCTGTACGATCATCCAGATTCACGATTTCTGATTCCATGGCTAACCCCTCCCTTACTTACATTTTTATGAGCTTGTCCAGGAAGTTATGATAGTGGACCAAAAAAATCATCTAATCAATGCTCGTTTATAGTTCATTAAAGAAAAAAAGCCAGGAGTTTTTCACTCCGGCTAATTTTTAATCGGGATTTTAAGCACTTGTCCCACATGAATTTCATTGCCACTTAGATTGTTCGCTTTTTGGATGATCGGGATTCCATCCTGGGACTTATAATAGTTCATCGCAACTCTGAATAATGTTTCATTGTGTTTTACAGTATGATAAATGATCTTTTCTTCGCTGGAGGAGGCAAGTGAATCGGCGTTTGTCTGCTCTTCCTTTTTTTCAGCAGGTACAGCTGATGGTTTCTCTTCCTTTTCAGCCCCCACTGCTGCCGTTTCTGTGCTGTTTTTGTCTCCGCTGTTCGAGTGTGCGGGTGCAGCTGCCACTACTTCAATATCCTCAGCGTCGGACACTTCTTCAAAAGCTGGTGCTGCTTCCTCTTCTTCTTTATTATTTATATCTTCCCCTTCATCTTTACTCTCAACATTGATCATTTCTACTCCGGCTCGTTCCAAAGTTTTATTTAGCGGCCCATTTGCGCCATCCAGATATGAGAGGATGCTGAAAAAAGAAATAGGCAGCAAGATGAAAAACAAAGCCATCAGCCTGATGACTGGGTATTTTACTTTTACCTTTGTTTTCTTTTGCTTCTGTCTATGAATCTCACTTCTCGGCGGCAGCGCATCTTTTTTCTCCACTATATGCTCTGATTTACGTTCTACCTTTTTCCTCAGCCGCTCAGCCTGGTCCCTGATAGGTTTTTCCTTATTCAACGTCTGTACCCCCAATTGCTGCTTGAGTCCTGAATTTTATAATCAAACCTAAGATGAAATCTATCATAAAATGCATTACGATTGTAACAACTAGGTTGTTTGTCACCATATAAATATAACCGATCAAGAAGCTCAATAAGACAATATTAGTGAACAAAAACCAATTAAACAAATAGCGATAATGAACGACTGCGAAAATGAAGCTTGATAGAACTAACCCTGTATGTGTCTGGATGACTCCCCTGAAAAGGACTTCTTCACTGACCGCTACCATCGCTGCAATCAGTAAAATTTGAATAACACTTCTATTTTTAAAAATTCTTTCGTTCAATCCTCCGTCATCATAATACCTTTTCGGCATATATTTCATAAGGAGGACGTCCAATGCTACAACCGCTGCTCCAGCCCCAAGTCCGTATATTAAAATATTGCTAACGTCCCAGAAGAATAACTCCTTGAACCCACCTATACTATCAAACAATATCATACCTAATATGGCTGAAATCGTTAATAGTAAAATTTGCGTAGCTGCCAGATGGAAAAGCAGTTCTTTTTCAGTAAGACCTGCTATCGTTTCCTTATATCGATCTTTCATTTTATCCGCTCACCTATCAATAAAATTGAAGCCAAATCACGCTTCCAGTCCATTATGTTTTTCTCGTGTTGAGGAAATGGTTTGGTTTCTTTATACTGCTCCATATTAATGCCGCAGATGCTGCAGCAGTTTTCAGGCCGTTGTGCGAGTTCTTCGTTGAACTGCTTCAGAATAACAGCCCTTTTGCATTCCCTGGTATGAATCCACTCAAGCATGCTCCTGATCTTTTTCTTCTTCACTAACAAGCGGTTTTCCACCAATTGGATTAAACTTTGTTTATCAGCTTTATAATCAATTTCCGTCTGATTGGATAGATACTCTTCGACAATCCTCCATTGTATATCAGTGAATCCGCACAACATTGAAAACTCTTCTGCCCGCTTGCCTAAATCATGATAAGAAACTTGATTGTCATTTAGAATTCCAAATAAACGCTCAATCTGATATTGGTCTGGCATCTCACCTTCAGCCAGCTGGTGCGCCAACTGCTCGTCCCCCGGAGTATAGAGCAGAATGGCAATTGAATCCAAACCGTCTCTTGCTGCCCTTCCTATTTCCTGA
Source organism: Mesobacillus jeotgali (assembly GCF_900166585.1). Taxonomy (NCBI): domain Bacteria; kingdom Bacillati; phylum Bacillota; class Bacilli; order Caryophanales; family Bacillaceae; genus Mesobacillus; species Mesobacillus jeotgali. The sequence goes on from NZ_FVZC01000009.1 coordinate 1,879,728, forward strand.
AGATACGATTCAATTTGCATGGGCATGTGGAAATGAATAACATAACGTACATTATCCTTATTGATGCCCATACCAAAGGCACTGGTGGCACAGACGACATCAAGCTGTCCATTGATGAATTGCTGCTGGATTAGGATCCGGCTTTCGGAATCGAGGCCGCCGTGATAGGCCATAACGTTCTTGATTCCTTTTTCTCTTAGATGCCCTGCAGTTTGTTCAGCGACTTTTTTGCTTGAAAAATAGATGATCCCGGGCCCTTTTAGAATTTTGACCAGTTCAAATGTCCTATCAACCTTTTCCTGGAATGTGGAAACGTGCTCCACCGCAAGGGAAATGGCAGGCCGGTCTACTGAGTATACAACCTCATTCCATTCTTCTAGACAAAGTTTTTCAGCTATATCCCTTCTAACTTCTTTTGAAGCAGTGGCTGTAAGCGCAAGGGTTACTGGATGGCCCAACTTCTCCCGATATTCCCCTAGCTTTAGATAGTCAGGCCTGAAATCATAGCCCCATTGTGAGATGCAGTGGGCCTCATCCACAACGTAAAGGGATACAGACAATTTTTGCAGACGGCCTAATACAGAGTCTATCCCCAGCATTTCAGGAGAAATGAAAATGTATTTATATTTTTCCAGATTGTCAAGTGCCTGGGCCTTTTGCTGGGGAGACAAGAAGGAATTCAATGCAATCACTCTTTTTTCACCCATTGCCATCATTTGATCAACCTGATCCTGCATCAGCGACAGTAGTGGCGAAACAACCAAAATCGGTCCTTCCATCAGATAACCTGGCAACTGGTAGCATAATGATTTTCCAGTACCAGTTGGCAGCATGGAAATGGTATGTTTTTTCCCTAAAACCGATTCGATTGTTTCTCGCTGTCCGGGACGAAAATCAGTAAAATTAAAATATGTGGCAAGATAACTTTTCAGTTCCATTTCATATCACCATACTTGGCCAGAACAAGCCTGATTTCAAAATAGGACACATCATCAACCCGTTCTTTGATCTGCTTTAGCTTTTTAGAGGAATTCTCCTGTGAGGCCTGCAGTATTTTTTCCTGTTTGCTCGATGACACATAATGGTCTATGTCAAAATCCATAATTGTGAGGGCAATTTCCACAATATGGTCTTCTATCGTGCTTTGTTTTAGATTCCTGACAGCAGCAATTTCCTCAAGGGTATAGTTCCGCTGCAATAAGTTATAAGTCTTATCTGTAGAAAGGGTCAACGGCACATCCCGCTCTGCCTTATTTAACATCCCACTCAGTAAAGGATATTCAGATGGGGTGTTATGGATTTTATCGAACATGGCATGCAGGCAATTCAAAAACTCATAGTGATAATGAGCGGGTTCCAGCCCTGTCAATTCCGAAGCCTGCATAATCGTCAAGCCAATTTTCCTGTATCCTGTCAACCTTAACACGACTGATTCCGGTCTAGTCCCGTAATTGTCTAGCGCTTTAATCAGCTCTTTATAAAGCTTTTCCGCCAGCACATAGCGATCTTCATTTTGCTGTTTTAAGTACTGTCTCACCCAGCTTAATGTTTCTGCCTTATTTCTGACAGGTATGTAGGCCCGCTCCTGATTGATCAAATTTGAACTCACCTGTATAAGAAGAGTCAACCTTTCCCAGAAGGACTCGGTGACCTGATGGTACTTCCAGCCATTTAAAAATTCTGGAGGAGGACATTTGGATAAGTGAAACTTCAGTTCTTCAGTTCCCTTCGATGTTAGCGTAACCTTTGTTTCTGCTAATTCCTCTACCAAGCCCTTATGCTGAAGTCTGCTTACCATTCTTTCCAGCCCATCCCTCGTTACTGAAGGATATGTAGAGAAATACGCGGTGATTTTATATAAATGAGCATCCTGGATTGTCTGAGATGAACGCTTGCCTTGCAAAAGATGAAATACAGAAAAAATGGTCCGTTCACCGTTTATTCTTTTCAAAATAGACAATACTACAGATTCCAGATACGTTATTCCCATGTCATCACCCTTGTATGAAATCCAGCTGATTGCTGGAACCTTGTGGTCACTGCATTATTTATTTTACTAATCTCTGTTAAACCGGCATATGATTTATCAGGGGCTTAAGCCTTTACTCTAAAACCGGGTATAACTGCAGGATCTTTTTTAATAACGGAGATTCTTTGTCCGCCAACTGATCCTTTCATGGTAACAGCAGACGGTTAACAAAAAATCAGGCCTGTTATTGCAGAAAAATAATATACGATTATTTTACCATGAAAATGTATTATGAAATGTTTTATTTTAAGCGCAAAAACCATTCAACGCCTTATGTGATAAGCATTCTCAATACTTTTTTTATTGAAATGTTGGCGATACAGTTTTACAATAGGTATGAGGAATACGTTTTCACTGTAATTGGTGAAAACAGCATATTATTGCTAAACACTTGGGAGGAATTATATCATGGCTAAGTACACGATCGTTGACAAAGAAACTTGTATTGCATGCGGAGCTTGCGGTGCAGCTGCTCCAGATATTTACGATTACGATGATGAAGGCATTGCATTTGTAACACTTGATGACAACGAAGGTATCGTTGAAATCCCGGATGTATTGATTGATGACATGATGGATGCATTTGAAGGATGCCCAACTGACTCAATTAAAGTTGCAGACGAGCCATTCGATGGAGATGCAACTAAGTTCGAATAAGATCATACATAAATTCCCGCTGCTAGCGGGAATTTTTTTTATGATCAAATACCAAAAAAGCAACGGTGCCGTTGCTTTTTAAATGAATTATAAGAATTTAGGCACTCTTATATGTCTGCTGCCTTTCAATCCATGTTTTCATCCTCGTGAATATCAGCATGAATACTAAAGACATCATTATACCTTTAACAAAGTTGAACGGAAGAACACCTGCTACAATGAACTGTTTTGTTTCCGGTCCAGACATTGCCGGCATATTGAGGAACATTGTGTACGCGGGCAGGAATACATAGTAGTTAAGCACACTCATCAGGATTGCCATGCTGGCTGTCCCTGCCACAAGGGCAAATGTCATTCCCTTTTTAGTTTTTACTCGTTGATATATATAGTAAGTTGGCAAGATGAAAAGAACTCCTGCGGCGAAGTTGGCGGCATGGCCGACTGGAACTCCCGTTTCACTGCCAGTCATGAAATAATCAAGCATGTTTTTCAATAATTCTACCAAAATACCAGCTGCCGGACCAAAGATCAATGCAGCAATCAATGCAGGAATATCGCTGAAATCGACCATCAAGAATTTTGGGAACGGCGGCATGGGAAAATTCAGCAGCATTAACACATAGGAAATACTGCTTAACATACCAATTGAAACCATTGCTTTGACACTAAACTTTTTCATTATCCTCTCTCCTTATAGAGATCCATCTCACATAAAGAAGAAAGATTCAGCAATCACATACCACTATACAAATAAAACCCTCAAGTTTCATTCTTGAGGGATAAGTGTAAAGGCATGCTGAATGAGCATTCAAAACCTGCATTTTTTGAACGCCTGCAGAACCTCCATCTTCTCCCATCCAGACTATACTGTCGGCTTTGGAATTGCACCAAATCCTGCCTCTACAGGCTCGCGGGCTTAGAGAATCAATCTCATTACCGCCGATCGGGAATTTCACCCTGCCCCGAAGATAGACCATATTTAATTTAACAGGTTTATTATACTGAAAAAAAGAAAATTTGTGAAGAAGTGTGCTTGTGACGAATTAATGTCAGCAAGATTTTATTCCTGTTCTGCCAGCCTAAATATGATGCAAGAATAGAAACATGAAAATTCGTAAATTACCGAGAATTTTTACAGCAAACAACAATAAAGAGAGCGCTTTCACTGTTTTTATGAACATTTAACCCGATTGACAAAGGAATATTCGTCTTGTAAAATAGTCAGAAAATTATAGTTACTTACATAAAGGAGTGAGCGATGATGTTTCAAGTGTTAGCTGCCGATTCAATTAAAGAGGAAGGCCTGCTGCCTTTACTGGAGTGGAAGGATGCTCAAGTTCATATTGGTGGAGTTGATTCAGACGGTATCAATTTAGAGAAAATCGAAGCACTGTTAGTAAGGAGTGCCACAAAGGTGACGGCTGAACTCCTCGACCGAATGCCATCTCTTAAAATCGTTGGACGGGCGGGTGTCGGAGTCGATAATATCGACATTGCTGAGGCTACCAAAAGAGGCGTTGTGGTCGTAAATGCACCGGATGGCAATACAATTTCCACTGCTGAACATACCTTTGCGATGATGGCTGCGTTAATGCGGAATATTCCTCAGGCCCATTCAACAGTAAAACAGGGGCAATGGAAAAGGAACCTGTTCATCGGAAATGAACTCCACAGTAAAACATTGGGAATAATCGGATTAGGAAGGATAGGTTCAGAGCTGGCCAAAAGAGCGCGGGCTTTTGGTATGAACGTGAAGGTGCACGATCCCTTTTTAACGAAGGAACGAGCAGAGGTTTTAGGTGTACAATTATCCACTTTTGAAAATGTGCTTCAGGAAGCGGATATCATTTCAGTTCACACTCCTTTAACGAAGGAAACGAAAGGACTCTTGAATGAAAAAACCTTGAGTCAGACAAAAAAAGGCGTCTATCTCCTAAATTGCGCCAGAGGCGGAATCATCGACGAAATGGATTTAGTCCACTTTATCGAAAACGGCCATGTAGCCGGTGCCGCCCTAGACGTATTCGAAGCAGAACCTCCGGGGGAGCACCCTTTACTTAAATTCGATTCCGTCATTGTCACACCACATCTTGGTGCATCTACAAAAGAAGCACAATTGAATGTTGCCACACAAGTCGCAAGGGAAATCCGGACATTTTTTGAAAATAAACCGGTTGCCAACTCTATTAATCTTCCAGCCATGTCTAAAGAGATCTATGAAAAAATACAGCCGTTCCACCAGCTGGCAAAGGAAATGGGAAAGATTGTTTCCGAATGCCATAACAAAGGTATCAGTGAACTTACAGCGACTTATTCAGGCTCTGCTGCAGATCTGGAAACTTCCTTTCTGACAAAATCCTTGCTGGCAGGATTTTTCGAAAATCGAATCGATGTGAAAGTGAATGAAGTAAATGCGATCCATATCGCGAAAGAGCGTGGAATCATGGTCGGAGAAAAGGTTACCGGTAACTCGTTTGGATATGCAAACACTATGACCGTCACAGCCCGCGGAGATGGAGAAGCTTTTACTGTGAGGGGAACATATATTGATAACTATGGAGCCCGTATTGTCAATCTCGATGGATTTAATATTGATTTCCATCCATCAGGTAACCTGCTGTATATCCAGCATATGGACCGCCCTGGCGTTATCGGTCATGTAGGGAAAATCCTTGGAGACCACAATGTCAACATTGCCACCATGCAGGTTGGCAGAAAAGAAGCTGGGGGCGAAGCCATAATGGTCCTTTCATTTGACAAGCCACTTTCATCCGATATGATAGAAAAACTAGGTACCCTGCAGGATATAGTAACACTCAACAGCATCATTCTTTAAGCACAGAAAACAGGCCACGCTGAACATTCATCGGGGGCCTGTTTTTTCAATTTCCTCTGCTGTTGTTTTATCCCAACGGAAAAGCTCTGCGTTCCCCTTTTGAAAATGTCATGATCTCCTTATAGCCAACCTCTTTAGCAAGCTTAAGAGCCTGATCAAAATCAGCGCCTACATGTTCAGGAACATGAGCATCGGATGATAAAACGATCGGGACTTTTTTATCAAAGCACATTTGTAAAAGCCTTTTATCCGGATACAAAGTCTGAGTAGGTTTCCGCAAGCCAGCTGTACTAATTTCCACGCATGTCCTTGATTGAGCAAGCGCTGTCGTTGCCCTATCATACTGTTCCAAAAGAAAACTTTCCTCTTCAGGAACATAATTAAATATTTTCACAAGATCTATATGCCCAATAATATCAAACAAATCTGATTGCGCGAGGGTCACTACCTGGTCAAAATATTTTGTATATACCTCGTATACATCTCTTTTATCCCATTCTTTGCGATATTCCGCAAGGTCTATACCAAAATCACCGATCCAATGAATCGATCCTATCAAATAATCAAAATCGTAGCTTTTGATAAACTGTTCCATTTCTTTATGTTTTCCAGGAGTATAATCCATCTCAATAGACATCTTCACATCGATCCCATTTCTCCAGGCATCTTCAAAAAGATGGACATAGTCGGCCATATCATAAAATCTGCGTTCATCTACCCAGCTATTCCTTAAAATATCTGCAGTCTGATAAAAGTGATACGCATGTTCCGATATCCCAAATTGCTGAATTCCCTTGGACCTCGCTGTATCAGTAAATTGCTTCAAATAATCGAGTGTCAAAGTGCCTCTTTCCAGGTGATTATGATAATCCGTCAGCATCGTCCCCATCCCCTTTTGACCGTTTTCCCCATTATACTTTCAAGTCATGGCGGGAACAAGGATTTGATTATCGAGTGACCAATATTTGCTGAGGCTGGATTGTATCCGATGACAAATTGTTCAAAGCTTTCAACTGGCCGACAGTTGTCTGTGTCTTCTTTGCAATCGAATTCAAGGTGTCTCCTGATACAACTACATATTTATTTTCATCAGAATTTTCAATGATTAAAACAGAGCCGCTTGATATTTGGTTATTTGTCATCTTATTCTTTTGCTTGATTACATCAACAGAGGTATTATATCTCTTCGCTATGGACCAAAGCGTCTCTCCTGATTTGACAGTATGTTTCAATTCAGAATTATGACCACTATTCTCCGCTGCTTTTACAGCAGATTTAGCATTTCCATGTCGATCTTCAATCGCAATATCATCCGACAATCGAAGCTTCGCAATTGTTTCCATTGTTACTTCATCAACTTTCGCCATAGCCACGACTGGCTGTCCCACAGAAGCTTCCCCTAGTGCCAAAACAGGATCGATAGCATTCTCCTTCTCATATGTCCATTTCTCCTTATGGATTTCAAAATGGAGATGGACGCCTGAAGAATCCCCTGTATTGCCCATAAAACCGATGATATCTCCCTGCTTGACGGCATGTCCTTCTTCAACATTCCTTTTATTCAAATGCGCATATACCGTTTCCAGATTATTTTCATGCTTAATGAATACCACATGTCCGTATGACCCCGAGTAATATGATTTTGTTACGATACCATTATCCACACTATGTATAGGTGTTTTGTATTCACCTGCAATGTCAATACCTTTATGGTGACCATGCCGTGTTCCGTAAAGATCCGTAATGATCCCTTCCGCTGGCCAAACCCAGTCTGAAGTCAATTCTGGTATATCGAGCATTTCTGCCTGAGAGTGCTTTCCACCAAGAAATAGCAAGCTGATACAGAGTGCCATTAACCCAGCAATGAGCAATCGCTTTATATAATCCTGCATTTTCTTCCTCCTTAACTTTTTACTCCCTTTCCATCCCTATGACAACCTGTACAAAAATAGAACTGCAGGGTGGAAAAGCAGCAGCTAAAAAAGCACATTCGTTATAATTGGTGGGAAACTGCTTTTTTATGCAAAAGAAGGAAAATTTATTGATGCCTAGATATTTCATTTCTCCAATCCACAAAAAAAAGAAAGACCTATTGGCCTTTCTTCTAATCAATGTTTTTCTTATTTGGAGCCAGTGGCAGTGGGAGGACTTCAGTCAGATTGAAAGGTCCCAGCTGGTCAATGTTCGCATTTGTAAACTTGACACCAGTGTAATCAAACTCACTTGCCGTCATCAAGATTGCCTCGAGATTCGGCATGAAACCTTCATCAAGTGTTGTATCATCAGTTAAAGTGATTTCCAGGACTTTATCTTTTTGTTCCGTTTTTGCGAGCTTGAAACCTCCTGGAAGAGAAGGTGATAGATATCCTGTCTCATCCCCTGTCCACATCTGGGCAAAAGCTTCACCAATTGTTTTATGCTGCTCTGTGGTTGGGACCAGGTATGGATTTTGCTTGCCTTCAACATCTAGAAACAAGTAAGCCCTTCTCTTTGTACTTTGCGAATTGATTGGAAGCTCCTCCATTTGGCCATAGTTGCCAAGATCAATCCCCTGTTCACCCTCTGTCGTCAACAACAATTTTTCAATGCCTGTACCCGAAAAATTTTTTGTCATCGAATCGACAAAGATTATGTTTGGTGCACTCCCATTTCTGTATGGATGATCTTGTTTTACGTCCAAAGTTAATGTTTTCGTCGATTGGTCATAGCTCCAGGAAGCATCCATAGGATAATACTCCGCTAATCCCCAATCATCTTCCATTAACTTAGGCATTGTATCCGTATAGCTTTCTATCCAGGTTTTCCCTTCTTCTTTCTGTGCAGTTACTGTAACTGGAACAACCGTCATGGCCTGCTTATCAGGAATGGCATAAGTCAGGATTTCTGAATGATCTGTATCCACCTCATCTGGATATAAAGAAATCAGATCCTCATAGGTACTTACTTTATCCATAGCGGCAAATTCTTTAGCCTTTTTTTCCTCACCTTCTGCTGAATCTGCCGTAAAGGTCTGATCCTGCTTCGGAGCACTTTTATTTGCCGAATCATCCCTGACAGATGTATCTCCCTCCATGGATGATTTGGCACCAGAAGCAGAGTTGCTTTCAATGCTCTTATCTGCGGAGTGGTTAACACCCATCAGTTCTGGAGAAAGGATAAAGGCAAGGAAGAGCACAGCTGCTAGTGCAGCACCTGGAATGACCCATGCCGGCATTTTTCTTCTTTTTTCAACCCTATGGGCAATATTTTGATAAATGTCACGAGAGTCGCGATGATCTCTTACCTTGGGCATTTGGCCGAGGATATCTTCTAGCTGCTTATCGCTTAGCTGTGACTTTTTCACTAGTCATCCCTTCCTTTTCAATCATTTCTTCCATAAGCTTTTTTAGTGTCTTTAAAGCACGGTGCTGAGTTGTTTTTACCTTGCTGTCCGTCCACGATAAAGCCTCAGCAGTCTCGGAAATCGTCAATTCATGAATATAGCGCATAATGATTACCATTCGCTGGTCGACAGTGCATTGATCCAGGCACTTGTACATCATTTGAATCTCTTCACTCTGAAGAGCCATCTCCTCCGGCAGAGGCTGGTCATCCCTTACCTGTCGAACTGACATATCAAAGGTTTCAAGTAGGCGCTGCTTCCAGCCCTTCTGTTTGCGAAAATGGTCAATCGCGACATTCTTTGCAATCGAAAAAAGCCATGTTTTTTCACTGCTTTTTCCCTCGAACCTATCGTAAGCCTTGAGAACACGAATATATACTTCCTGAACAAGATCCTCTGCCAGTTCCCTGCTTTTTACCATATAGAATAAAAATTGAAAAACGTCATGATGATATTTTTGATACAATTCATCAAAAACGGAGTTCATAGGTCTTTTCGCCTCCGTATTCATTAGATTAGTCGTAAATCCGATATGAAAGTTTCATATTAACTATATTATTTTTGGATTGGAAAAGAAAGGGTTTTTCGGGGACAAAATAAATGATAAACTCCGGGTTATATTGTGTTCAATCGAATCATGGCTTTTTCAGGATTTTTTTGTTACTGTCTGTCAAAGCCTAATCATGCACTAAAATGTTTGCAGTACAGAGGCATAAGTGTACCGTTGTTCGCTAAATGGAACCTTATCCCTGCCATTCCCGTCACATAAGGGTGCCGTTCCCGGCTAAATGGAACCTTATCCTTGCCAGTCCAGACTCATAAGGGTGCCGTTCCCGGCTAAATGGATCCTTATCCTTGCCAGTCCAGACTCATAAGGGTGCCGTTCCCGGCTAAATGGAATCTTATCCCTGCCAGTCCAGTCATATAAGGGTGCCGTTCCCGGCTAAATGGAACCTTATCCTTGCCAGTTCCGTCACATAAGGGTGCCGTTCCCGGCTAAATGGATCCTTATCCTTGCCAGTCCAGTCATATAAGGGTGCCGTTCCCGGCTAAATGGAACCTTATCCTTGCCAGTTCAGTCACATAAGGGTGCCGTTCCCGGCTAAATGGATCCTTATCCTTGCCAGTCCAGACTCATAAGGGTGCCGTTCCCGGCTAAATGGATCCTTATCCTTGCCAGTCCAGACTCATAAGGGTGCCGTTCCCGGCTAAATGGATCCTTATCCTTGCCAGTTCAGTCATATAAGGGTGCCGTTCCCGGCTAAATGGAACCTTATCCTTGCCAGTCCAGACTCATAAGGGTGCCGTTCCCGGCTAAATGGATCCTTATCCTTGCCAGTCCAGACTCATAAGGGTGCCGTTCCCGGCTAAATGGAATCTTATCCCTGCCAGTCCAGTCATATAAGGGTGCCGTTCCCGGCTAAATGGAACCTTATCCTTGCCAGTTCCGTCACATAAGGGTGCCGTTCTTCGCTAAATGGAACCTTATCCCTGCCATTCCCGTCACATAAGGGTGCCGTTCCCGGCTAAATGGAACCTTATCCTTGCCAGTCCAGACTCATAAGGGTGCCGTTCCCGGCTAAACGGAACCTTATGCCTGCCAGTCCAGTCACATAAGGGTGCCGTTCTTCGCTAATTGGCAAAAAAAAAGCTGTCCAAATCTGATAAGATTGGGTGCAGCCTCTTATATGCGACATTCAATGTTCCTCGTGAATCAAGAATAGTCGGCAAGTTATTCATTATTTCGAGGGATAAAAAAGGAAAATGTCGTACCCTGTCCTAGTTTGCTTTTTACAGAGATAATTCCTCGATGTGCGTCGATGATGTTCTTCGCGATAGCCAGTCCAAGGCCTGTGCCGGAAACTCCGCGAGTCCTCGACTTATCTCCTTTGTAAAAGCGTTCAAACAGGAACGGCAAGTCTTCTTCTGGAATTCCTGGTCCCTGGTCGCTGACTTCAATATACAATCCTCGTTCGTCGGTTCTAACTTTGATTTCCACTTGAGCCGAATCTGGTACATGCCTGATCGCATTATCGATTAAATTGGTCAATACTTGCTCGATTCGGTCGGGGTCAAAGCGAAAATCCCGTTCTTCTGTATCCAGCTGCATTGACAGATCAATTCCTTTTTCCTTTGCCAGACCATGAAACTTTCGTATCACCCTGTTTACGTATTGTTCCAATTCGACCGATTCTACATTAAGCAGAATATGGCCAGCTTCCATGCGAGCCAGATCTAGGAGTTCATTGACAAGACGGCCCATTCTTAACGATTCATCATAAATGACCCTTGCCATTTCCTTCTTCTCTTCATCTGTCTGGGCGATATCATCGACGATGGCCTCACTGTAACCCTGCATCATTGAAATAGGTGTCCGCAGTTCATGTGAAACATTCGCGATAAAATCTTCCCTCATTTTATCAAGCTTTCTCTCTTCGGTCATGTCCCTTACTACAGCTACAGCTCCACGGATAAATCTTTTATTATAAAGCGGGCTGACAATAATCACCCATGTCCTTCCCTGGGCGGTGATTTCGCCAACCTGTTCTTTCTCCGTATTGACCGCCAGCTGGAACAATTCCATGACTTCAGAGGGTACAGCATCTGTATTTTCTGAGACAAGTCCCTGCTCGTAATACCAATACCTCAGGAATACTTCAGCAGGAGGATTTGTAATCAGGATCGTTCCATCACGATTAAACGTGATAACTCCGTCTGCCATACTGCTAAGGATGCTTGTCAGTTGTTCTTTTTCCTGGCTTAAGGCGTTCATATTGAATTTCAGCTGCCGGCCCATTTGATTGAAGGCGGTTGCCAATTCACCAATTTCATCATGCGTCAGGATTGGCACCTTCGTATCAAACTTCCCTCTGGCAACTTCAAAGGCGGCTTCCCTCATTTTTCTTAACGGGGACGTAATCCTTGTTGACAGGAAGAAAGCAAAGATCGTTGTCAGGACAATCGCTACACCTGCAGCCAGCAGGATGAACTTCGTTGTCAGCCGCGTTGTTTCTTCCATGACCGCTAAGGACTGATAAATAAAGACAGCGCCATTTCCCTTATCATATTGGTGCAGGGGAACCCCAATCATCAAGTACCGGGTATCATCCACCTTGCTAGATACACCAGGCAATTCTGTAATAATGTCTACCTTCTTGTCCTTTTCAAAGACTTCCGATAGATCATCATCTTTGGTAAAAAAAGAAACTGGTACATGAGTTGCTTTTTCGCTGTCTGGGGAATAAAAATATGTATTTTCATCCCTGATCACCGTTACTCTTGAATTGTCATCGACCATTTCCCAAGCAATCTCAAGGCCCAGCTCTTCTTCATTGCCAGGGTGATCTTCCAGTACCCCGGCAATCTTTTCAGCCGTATTGGTCATTTCTTTTCTTGTTTCATTAATATGATAGTTTTCAAAGAACTCCATCAGCATGACTGTCAGGATGAACAAGACAAAAGAAACGAGCAGAAGGATGGTAATCCACAGCTTACCTACTACGCTTCGCCAAAACATCATTCATTGACTACCTCAAACTTGTAGCCAACCCCCCAGACTGTAACAATCATTTTAGCAGCCTGTTCTGAAACTTTATTCAGTTTCTCGCGCAATCTTTTTACATGAGTATCTACTGTACGCAAATCACCAAAAAATTCATAATGCCATACTTCCTTCAATAATTGCTCCCTGTCAAAAACTTTATCCGGAGCTTTTGCAAGGAAATAGAGCAATTCATATTCCTTAGGAGTCAAGCTTACCTCTTTGCCATCTGCTAAAACCCTATGGGCATCATTATCAATGGTTAAATGAGGGAAAACAATCACATCTTTTGCAGTCGTTTCAGTCTGCAGGTAGCTGGTGCTCGAAGAACGTCGGAGCATCGCCTTGACACGCAAAACAACCTCACGCGGGCTGAAAGGTTTAACGATGTAATCATCTGTTCCAACCTCAAATCCCTGTACCCTGTTCACTTCCTCACCTTTAGCTGTAAGCATGATGACAGGAGTTGACTTCTTTTCACGAAGGTCACGGCAAACCTCGATTCCGTCTTTCCCCGGCATCATCAAATCAAGCAGGATGACGTCGTAATCGTTTGCAAGCGACTTCGCCAGAGCTTCATTTCCGTCTTCTGCTTCATCAATTATATAGTTCTCTCTTTCAAGATACATCTTCAATAATCTTCTGATTCTTTCTTCATCATCCACTACTAAAATCTTCACTTCTTTTTCCATTAGGTATATCCCTCCCTGCGATTATTTTACATAAACAAGAGTCTTCTTTCCATGCTTTTTTAAAAAAGGCCTTCACTTAAAACAGTGAAGGCTGTCATTAATTTGACACATATCAGGATCCTGCATAAGAATGCAGGCCTGCGATAACAAGGTTAACCGCTACAAGATTGAACATAATGATAATAAAACCAATTACGGCCAGCCATGCAGACTTTTCTCCATGCCATCCTTTTGAAAGGCGTAAATGAAGGAACGCTGCATAGAACAGCCAAGTGATCAATGCCCAAACTTCCTTCGGATCCCAGCCCCAGAAACGAGTCCAGGCAATCTGGGCCCAAATCATCGCAAAGATCAGACCTCCAAGCGTAAACACCGGAAAACCGATCAAGACAGAACGATAGCCGATTTCATCGACAAGATCCATATTGATATTCTTCGTCCACGGCTGCAGGGCTGCTGCAACTCGCTTGCGCAGGATAAGCCTTATTAAAGCATATAATACTATACCCGCAGCGAGTGACCAAATAACCGTGTTTAATTTCTTGGCACTTATGATGGCTGGTGTCTCAAATAATGGTTCCAGGCGATCCTTATCAGTCAATTCAAACTGATGCGGCCCTACTAAAGCAGGAATAGTATATTCCTCTGTCGCAGGCTGCCCTTCCTTGTTTACGTAATTGAAATTAGCTGAATAATCTGTTGCTGCAAAGTAACTTGAAACAAATATGAAGCCGAGCGTACTGATCAGTCCAAATAAAACAACTTCCAGCCATAAGGTACTTTTGCTTTTTTTCGATTGATCAACACTTCTTACAAGATAAATCAGTCCAGCAGCGAAACTGACTGCCAGGATTGCCTGTCCAATCGCAGTAGTGGTTACGTGGATATGGAGCCAGTAACTTTGCAATGCTGGAATCAAAGGTGTCACTTCCCTAGGGAACATGCTTCCATAAGCAATGATCAAAGCTGCTACTGGCAATGTGAACAAGCCCAGCAATGGTGTTTTATACATGAAATAAATGATGATAAAGGCGCCTACCAGGGACATTCCAAAGAAAGTCGTAAATTCGAATAGATTGCTGACCGGTGCATGTCCGGAAGCAATCCATCTTAAGATGAAAAATGTCAACTGGGACAAAAAACCTGCTATAGTGACAGTAATTCCAATATTGGCCCATTTGTTTGGTGCATTTTTTTTGTCAGCATGCCTTTTATCCTTGATTGCTCCCCCAAAAAATAAAATACCAACAAGATAGAGGATAAAAGCAGCAAACAGGAAGTTTGAGCTTAATTCAACCATCGTTCTCCCTCCTTATTCCTTCTTTTCTTCTGCTAGCTGGTCCTCCGGAGCTGCTATTGCTGAATCGGAAAAGACCTCTTCCAGCTCCCTTTTCAAACCATGCCAGTTTTTATTTGTATGCGCAGCCGTTAAAACCTGTCCGTTCATTCTTCTTAACCATATACGACGGTGATTCCAGTAGGAACCCTGAATTACGCCTATCATGAAAATCAGTCCACCGAGTCCAAGGAGCCACAAAGTGAGGTCTTTTCTGACAGTCAGGGCAGTTACATTCTTCGTGTCAATACCTGCAAATGTCATCTTATACTCATTTTCCCCTAAAGGTTCGAGATTCTGCCTGATGGCTACGAAACTGACTTCTCCATCTGGTTTTTCAGGGCTGAACATTTTGAAAATGAATGCAGGATTGTTCGGAATCCGTGATTTGGTCGCAGGCTCCCCATCTTCATTGAACTCGAAATCAGGGAAATAGCTCATCACTTCAACTTTGTAGCCATTCCCTAAATCATACTTCGTTTTAGGGTCATATAAGTCGACCGCCACTTCTCCAAATTGTTTCTTTGTCTTTTTGTTCTCAAGTTGGAATGTCATCTTGCTCATTTCATCAAGCTTATAATCAACCTGATACAATGCAAAGCCATCAACCTTCAATGGCTTGTTTACCTGGATTGCCTGATCCCGGATTTTTTCAAGTTCAGGCTTTTCCCCGGGGACAATTTCTCCCTGTCTCTCATACAGAGTAGCATTGGTTTGATAGTTTTTAACTACTGTTCCTGCCTTATCAATAGCATTCTGGAAAACTTCCTCATCTTTATCTTTATCATAGACTTCAAAGATAAATTGATTGTTTTTAAGATAGTAACGGCCTTCCGTGCCGGGTATCGATTTTGTTTCCCCTTCCCGGAGCCAAAGAATCTCATCTACGTACATACCAGGGACAAACCTGAGCATGCCGCCAATCAAAAAAATGATCAGACCAAGGTGGTTTACATATGGGCCCCATCGGGAAAATCGGTTTTTCTCAGCAAGGATATCACCATTTTCCTCCCGAAGCTGATAACGCTTTTTCGTTAATTTTTCTTTAAGTTTCTCTGCATCTGCATCGGATAGTGCTGCATCAGAAACACCGAACATTCTCTGGCGCTTTAAAAAGCTCTCATGTCTTGAAACCCTTTGTTTTTTAAGGGATCTGTATAAAGGAACCACCCTGTCCAGGCTGGCGATCACAAGAGAAATTCCAAGCCCAGCAATCAGCAACAGGTACCACCAGGAGCTGTACAGATTGTGAAATCCAAGATCATAATAAAGTTTCCCCAGCCAACCGTATTGTTCCTCATAGTATTCCGCCGGAGGCATCAGCGGGGGAATGTACATTTCCTGCGGGAAAATTGTCCCTAATGAGGAAGCGATCAAGAGGATGACAATCAGCCATACCCCAACTTTCACCGAGGAAAAGAAATTCCAAATTTTATCGATTATCGTCTTATTATAAGTTTGTGATCGGCGGGCACTTCCCTCATACCGCATATCAAGAAGCTGCTTTTCTTTCTCTCTTTCTTCCAGTATTCTTCCGCAAGATTCACATAGGACTGTCCCCTGCGGATTTACATGGCCGCACTCACATTTTACTTCGTTCATAGTAAAAACTCCCTGTTCCCCTTACTTAAGGTTTAATCTGTTCCATGAATTCACGGATTGTTTTTTCAGTTAATTCTCCGGTATGGCTTTTCACTACCTTGCCTTCTTTGTCAATCAGAAAAGTGATTGGAAGCGGGTTGATGCCATAGGCCGTCTGAACCTGTCCATCCTTGTCAATCATGACAGGGAATGTCATGCCTTTCCGCTCCACAAACTTATTGACAACTAGCTCTGATTCACCTGAATCAACCGCAAGTACCTGAACTCCCTGATCCTTGAATTGCTGGTACTGATTTTCTATATAAGGCATTTCCCTCTCACATGGCTTGCACCAGGTTGCCCAAAAATTCAGGAAAACTCCTTGCCCCTTATATTCCGAGAGCCTATGCTTATTTCCCTCCATATCAACAAGGACAAAATCAGGAGCTGGTTTACCAACCTCGATTTTATGGTTTTTATCCTTGTTCATGTTGGCATATAAAGTATAGCCAACAGCAATAGCCATTACCGCGAGAATAATTGTTCGAGTGATCAGTCGTTTTTGCTTCATTCCCTAAACCTCCCACCGTATTTCTCCCTTATTATATCATTTCCACTATAACAATGGTGATCTCTATGATTTTTTCATAGCAAGGACGCGAAGCTGCTTTACCTCGTGATGTGTGAGCTCCCTGATTTCCCCAGTCCTTAATCCATTCAATGTCAGGAAACCATATTTCTCCCGCTTCAGTTTCATTACAGGATGGCCAATTGCCTCAAACATCCTTCTGACCTGCCTATTCCGTCCCTCATGAATGGTGATTTCAACAATCGCCGTATCTTTCTTTTTATCCACACTGAGCATCTTGGTTTTGGCCGGCGCTGTTTTCCCGTCCTCGAGCATGACGCCTCGTGCCAGAGTGGTCAGTTTTTCTTTCGACGGAATCCCTTTTACCTTGGCAACATATACTTTGTCGATTTCATTGCTGGGATGCATGAGCAAATTCGCAAATTCCCCGTCATTTGTCAGCAAAAGCAGTCCCGAAGTATCATAATCCAGGCGCCCTACAGGATAAATGCGCTGTTCAATTGTCTGGAAAAAGTCTGTAACCACTTTGCGTCCCTTTTCATCCTGTACACTTGAAATGACTCCACGAGGTTTATAGAACAAGAAGTAAACTGGCTCTTCACCTTCAATCTGTATTCCATCCACTTCGACTTTATCAGAGGGTGTCACTTTGCGGCCAAGTTCTTTGACTACACTGCCATTTACCTTAACTCTGCCTTCGAGTATCATTTCCTCGGCTTTTCTTCTCGATGCTATACCTGCATGAGCAATCACTTTTTGCAGTCTTTCCATGAAGGTCACTCCTAATTAATATCAATTAACAACAGTTTATATAATTATCTAATCCACCCTTATGAATTATGACATAACTTTCTCTGATTTCAAAGTAAGCAATGGTGGAAAAAGCGAAAAATAAATAGAGAATGTTAATACTTCATTAACATAGTTTCGCTAAGTTCACCTGCAGTTTATAGATCGTACTTTAAAACTAAAAAAGAAGATACCCATAGAAGGTATCTTCCTATTTTGAAAACATGAACGTTACAACAATAATCGCTGTAATGATTGCTACTGCATCAGCAAGAAGGCCGACTTTAAGTGCGTCACCCATTTTTTTAATTCCGACAGCCCCGAAATAAACCGTAAGGACATAGAAGGTGGTGTCGGTACTGCCCTGCAGTGTAGCAGCAAGAGTACCAATAAAAGAGTCTGGACCATGAATACTAATCAGATCACTTGTAATTCCTAGTGCAGCTGTGCCTGAAATCGGCCTGATCAGTGCAAGCGGAACGACTTCAGCAGGAATGCCAATCATCTCAAGTCCGGGACGAATCCAGTTCACCATGACATCAAGTGCACCAGATGCCCTGAAGACCGCAATCGCAACCATCATCCCTACCAGGAACGGCATGATGGACACAGCCATTTTTATCCCTTCCTTGCCTCCTTCTACAAAACTCTCATAGGTTGGGACTTTTTTATATGTTCCATATATAAGGATAAAAGCGATCAAGACAGGGATGAACCATAGCGATAACGCAGATACAATTTCCATTTTGATTTACCCCTTTTTGCTTCTTCTATAGTAAAAGAACCGGTCAATCAGAATCGCAGCTACAGCAGAAACCGCAGTTGCAACGAGAGTCGGACCGACTATATCAGTAGGATTGGAGGAATCATAATTCATCCTTATCGCTATGACAGTGGTCGGTATGAGGGTGATGCTCGCAGTATTGATCGCGAGAAAGGTAATCATTGACCGGCTGGCTTCATTTTTTCCGCCATTCAAATCCTTCAATTCTTCCATAGCCTTTATCCCCAGAGGTGTAGCTGCATTTCCAAGGCCGAACATATTTGCTATCATATTTGACAGGATATAGCCCATCGCAGGATGGGAAGAAGGAACTTCCGGGAACAACTTGGATATAAAGGGCTTAAATAAACTGGATAGCTTTGACAGCAGGCCAGAATCCTCAGCAATCCGCATCATACCGAGCCAGAAAACAAGGATGCTGATCAAACCGATACTAAGAGTGATTGCTTCCTTCGCACCTGTAAAAACAGCTTCGTTCACTTCTGTCATTGTTCCATTCACCATTGCAAAGCCAAGGCCAATTAAGATCATCACAACCCAGATATAATTAACCATGACCCTTGACTCCTGCTATTGAGGTGAAAATATTTTTAAATAAATCCAAAAATGACTTTTTCTCTTTTGCTTCCTGTTTATAATAAACAGGCAAACTGGCAATCTGCTGATCTTCCAGGAATACATTTGCCCGGCCGGCAATCTGCTGATTCTGTATATCCCTTTTATCCTTGCCCGGCTTACTTAGCCTGTATTCGACTCTCACCAGATCTTCCTCTTCAGCAGTAAGCGGATAGACAAAGGAATGATCTAGATAAATCTTGTTTTTATACTGAGAATCTTTTATTCCATCCACTTTCCCTTTGGAGAGAATCTCCGCAATATCGTAATTCGAAAAAGCTGTTTCAAACATCTGTATATGATCATTCCAATCATCTGGAGCATTGAGCGTAACTGCTATCAATTCGAAGTCACCCTTCTTGGCTGTTGACACCAGGGTCCTTTTTGCCCTTTTTGTATACCCTGTTTTCCCCCCTGTACTGTGCTTGTATTTTTCTGTCAGGAGCCTGTTCTTATTTTTCCATACCCTGTCCCAGGTTTCTGTCGGATTTGGCGCCCTGTGTATCTTTGTTCCTGCTATCTTCTTGTATCTCTCGTCCTTCATCGCATACCGGGTCAAAATAGCCATGTCATAAGCGGTAGAAACATGATTTTCGTGGTCATCCAACCCATGCGGATTGGCAAAGTGTGTATTTTCCATGCCAATTTCCTGCGCCTTTTCATTCATAATGTAAACAAAGCCGTCCAAACTGCCACCCACATGTTCAGCGATAGCGACAGCAGCATCATTCCCCGATCTAAGCATCAGGCCATACACCAGGTCCTCAAGCCTGATTTTTTCACCCGGCTTTAAATACAAAGAAGATCCTTCTGTCCGGACTGCCCTCTCACTGACTTTTACCTTCTCATCCAATTTTCCGGATTCTATTGCCAGGATCGCTGTCATGATTTTCGTAATACTGGCGATTCTGCTGACCCTGTGCGCATCTTTTTCATATAACACCCTGCCAGATTCCTGTTCTATTAAAATAGCGCTCCGGGCACTTACAGAAACAGAAGCCTGCACTGTTCCAGGAATGCTGTATATCAACAGAGTGACGATCATTGATAATTTCATCCAAATCCTTTTCATTGATAGATCCTCGTCTCCTTTGGCAGTTTGTACAAGTTTATGCTGGACAAGGCATGTTATGACATAAAAGCATTGTTTTAACTCAATGATCATATTTCCAATATATTTAACCCCCTTATATATATTGATTGAAGCAGAATTTGCGTTACCATTTCGGATTAGGCGTCTTTCGGGACCAATGATTCTTTCCCATTTAGTCTAATCCGTATCGGTTCTTTTACTAAAACCTCATTTACGTTCCTTCCATGGTAAATCCATCTCTGTTCGGGCTCATATATTTGTTTACCTTTACTTTTGGGCTGGCTACTCTTGCCGTTACTTTGAATCCCGCTTCATCTTTTTTTACTACAAAAAAAGAACAGCCAATTTAGGCTGTTCCTTTGATGAATTATCTCGATTGGAGCATTTTTGTCCGGTAATCCGTCTCATAATATTCAAGCTCTTCACGGATTCTTTGAAAGCCGCTTTCCAGGCTGACAACCAGATCGCTTAGCTGAGCAGCGACAGGCTGCCTGAACTTGATTGCATTCCTGCCAGTGTAGGCAGAACGGCTGTCTTCATACCAGGCATCATTTTTTGGAGAGAAGAATTCTTCGATGCACTGATAGTAGATTCGGTATAATGTCTTTTCTGCTGCAGGTTTCGAAAAAGTTTCCGCTTGAAGGATTACCTTGCACGCATCCAGTCCTTCTTCACAATAAACCGCCAGCTTGCGGAGACTTGAAAGGATCGTCCTGTAATATTCCTCATCCGACGGCTGTCCTTGTTTAAGGCTTTCGAGAGTCGTTTCATTCAGAAAGCTTTCAAGTGTCACAACTGTGCCTGATAGGAATTCCCTTACTTCTTCAATTTGCGTTTTAACAATACTATTCCCCAAAATGACACCCCCATTGGATTTTAAGCATGTCTGTTGTTGTGCAGGTGAAGCTTATTCCCGCCATAGCAATCCCATTTAGCAACACACTCAATAACTAAATCTTATACCGGCTGGACAATATAATCTAAAGGAGAGCGCACTTCAAAAGATCCTTTTTGATCAATACCTTCATAGATTCCAGGAATCTTGCTGAAATCAAGCCCTTTGAAAATATCCGCGAACTCTCTCTGTTCATTTATATATACCCTTTTGCGATGTCGATATCCCGGATTTTTCAAAAGTGCAGCAAGTGCAACCAGATCCTTCATGTATACTTCCTTATTGCCGGCTTTGAAGACCGGGTTTTCTGTGAATGGAGTAATATTCCCGACAAGCTCATCGAAATACCTGACGTATAAAACATGCAGCGTTTTCTCCTTGCCATCTTCTGCAAAAGTAACTTCACTCCTGTTGAAAAAATCCTCTGAGGTGTTCGATTTTTCTTTTTCAAGTTCATAACCAACACATTGCTTTATAAGCATGTTATTCCTCCCGTTGGACATTCATTCTTAAATCCTTATGTAGTAAGAGATGCTTTTACAAAGCCTGTCTAAAGACTTATTCAGCGCGTATGCATTTCCCTGTTGATTATTTTGATTTTATCATAAATTCCAAACTTTGTGCATAACAGCTATTGGTCAATATCCATTGTTTCCTGGAATTTCTCAAAGAATAGATCCGCATCATCCTGCAGGTCATCTTCCTCTATATTTTCCGGGAGAGGAGGCAGTTCGTTTATATTTTTTAAGCCGAAATAATCTAGGAATTCTTTTGTTGTCCCATACAAAATCGCTCGTCCCGTCCCTTCTGCCCTCCCTACTTCCTTGATCAAAGCTCGTGAAGACAGCGTATGAAGAGGCCTTTCGGTTTTCACACCCCGGATTTCCTCAATTTCAATACGCGTTATAGGCTGTTTATATGCGACAATCGCCAGAGTTTCCAGTGCAGCCTGTGAAAGATGTGCTGTACCCGGTGACTCGACGAGCTTCTTAAGGTAAACAGCATGTTCTTTCTTTGTGGCCAGCTGATATACGCCCGCCAGTTGAACAATGGTAATACCGCGGTGTTCGTCCTGGTCGTAATCATGCTGCAACTGGTTAATTATTTCATTGGCCTGGATATCATCAATATCCAGTACAGATGTAATTTGCTTCATGCTCAAGCCTTCATCTCCAGCGGCAAAAAGCAGGCTCTCCAGTATGCCTTTCCATTTAACTATTTCCACACTTTTACTCCTTTCTGGCTGTCATATAAATCTCAGCGAAGTTCTGTTCCTGCTCAATGTCAATTTCCTTCCGTTTGATCAACTCGAGTATGGCCAGGAAAGTGACTACAATGTGCTCGCGGTCAGAATCTGGGAATAAGTCGTTGAATTTCTTCCTAGTTCCGCTTTTTTTCAGGAAGGTCAGTACCTCATCCATTCTCTTTTCAATCGATATTTCCTGACGTGCAATCTTGGTTGAGATCGGCCTTTGGAGCTTTTTCCTTCTTAAAAGCTTCTGAAACGCACCCAGCATGTCATACAAGGAGATATCCAGATCAGCATTTTCATTCCTTTGATCATCAGCATACTCAGTAAGGTCACTCGGAGGCTTGGTATACATAAGGCCCCGTTCCTCTTCAAGTGACTTTAAATCATTTGCAGCTTCTTTGAACTTTTTATATTCAATCAATCTCTCGACTAGTTCATTTCGCGGATCCTCATCTTGATCAAATTCAAATTCATCATCAAGCTCTTCTTCATGCTTTGGAAGGAGCATCTTGCTTTTGATTGCCAGCAGAGTTGCCGCCATTACAAGATATTCACTGGCGACATCAAGCTGCAATTCCTTCATCGCATGGATGTACATCAAATATTGTTCAGTAATTTCCGCTACCGGTATATCGTAAATATCAATCTCCAAGCGATTGATCAAGTGCAGAAGTAAATCCAACGGACCTTCGAAGGCCTCAATTTTAACGTTATATTGCATCATTTTCCACCAAAATTCCTATATTGAACTGCATCATTATATAAGTATAGTAGATTAACTTCATGTTATCCATCACTAATTTAATGGGAATCCTTATTGGAAATCCGCAAACGCCCAAACCATTTCCTTTGTTTCTGCATATGCTGAAATTGAATCTTAGGCTATTTCATTATTAGGAGGTATGTTAAATGTCAGATGGTAAAGGCTATGGCTATGGTGCAGGTTTCGCATTAATCGTCGTGCTTTTCATTTTGCTCATCATCGTTGGTGCTGCCTGGTTATAGACCCGGGCATTAAAAAACTGTTTATGCCTGGCTATAGCCGGGCATTTTCCATTTTCAATTGGCTTCCTTTGCTACTAATGGATAAAATGTATGCTAAGCTATTGTTAGTTGAAAGGGGGTTTTTTTCATGACGAAATATCCGGCTTCCTATATACAATATCTCGCTCACTTTCACGGAGACAGGGATTATTTTGAGTGCCATGAAATTTTAGAAGAATACTGGAAAGCCACTGATGCAGGCAATAAAGAGTCCATCTGGGTTGCTTTAATTCTTCTGGCCGTTTCAAATTATCACCATCGGCGAAGAAATTTTTCAGGAGCATTAAGGACTTTAAGCAAGGCAATGGAAATTTTTTCAGCTGACAGGCAGGCGATCAGCCGCTTGGGGATTGATCCTGATCTCTTAACTGAATCTCTGGGTAAAAAAAGGGAGAAACTGCTCAATAAGCTGCCATATACGAGCTTCAACCTTCCTATTAATGATGCCGAATTAAAGAAGCTGTGCTTAGAAGAATGCAAACAGAATGGATTTACATGGGGTACAGCCAGTGACATGCACAATAATGAATTGATCCACAGGCATACAAAACGGGACCGAAGTGATGTTATCTCGGAGCGCAGGATGGCTCTCGAGGAAAGGAAAAACAGGAAGAACTAGTAATGTGTACTTGATCAAAATCATTTTTCCCGCAAAAAAAGGCAGGGATTTAGCATCCACTGCCTTCTACACTGCTATCTTCCTGGCTGCATTTTTCAAAGAAGGAAGCTGTCTCCGCATTTGCAATCGCTGTCCACTCCGGAAACATTTCCTGCAATGCATTGACCATCCTTCTTCCGATACCCTGATGCCGATGAGATGGATTCACAGATATATGGAGAAGCTGCATTACCTTATCTTCAGAGAAGTTAACACCCAAAAGCCCAATGATATCTTCTCCTTCCTTCCATAAGAACAGCTGCCATGAATCATCTGTTTCATAATTCCTCATCGTCTGCTGAAGTTTTTTCAAATCCTTTTCATTTGGCATGAAAGATAACAAACCCATCGCAATCTTTTCAAATGCCTTTTTATATCGAATTAACATAAATATCCCTCATTGTGGTTTGACAGTAATAATGGAATAATACCAACACTATTTTTTCCATTCTTCTTCTAATTTAAACCTTTGCTCCTCCTGATCGAGAAACGCAAAAATAAAATGTTATTCACCATTTTGATATTATATGTTTTTCTGCAATTCTGGTTCTTAAATAATTTGAATTGATAATATCATACAAAATCAAAAGTAATACTTCAATTCTTTTCTGAACTCTATTGTCCAGGTATGATAAAAAACCAGTAGTAGGCACCCCATCCAAGAGACATCAATAACAATAACAGAAACAATAGCCAGTTGTTACTTTTCATTTGGATCCCCCCAATCAGTTATTCTACAATAAGACCGGGATTTTAGCCAACTTTAGCAAATTCGACGAAAAACAGATAAAAGCTGCAGAAGTGCAGCTTTAACTTTTTACCTTTTCCTTAAGCGGCAGATCTAACTTCACCATGTCTTCATATGTTTCACGGCGAACCACCAGTGTATCATTGGAATCTTCCAGGAACACCACGGCAGGCCTTGGAAGGCGGTTATAGTTGTTAGCCATTGAATATCCGTAAGCTCCTGTACAAAATACTGCAAGGAGATCCTGGTCTCCCGACTTTGGAAGCGGAAGGTCCCAAATCAGCATGTCGCCGGATTCACAGCACTTCCCCGCAATTGAAACTGTTTCTTCGGGTTTGTCCATTGCTCTGTTAGCAAGGATGGCCTCGTATTTTGCCTGATACAATGCAGGTCGGATATTATCGCTCATGCCCCCATCAACCGCTACGTACTGACGGACATTCGGGACATCCTTTCGTGAGCCAATCCGGTACAGCGTAGTGCCGGCATCTCCCACAAGTGAACGTCCTGGCTCGATCCAAATTTCCGGCATTCTCATTTCAAGGCGGGAAGCTTGCATTTTGACCTCTGCAATAATTTCTTCTACATATTGCGCAGCTGGGATAGGATCGTCCTCATCCGTATAACGAATCCCAAAACCGCCGCCAAGATTAAGAACAGCAGACTCGAAGGACAATTCCTTTTTCCATTGCTGCAATTTTTCAAATATTTTCTGTGCCGCAAGGATGAACCCTGTCGTTTCAAAAATTTGTGAGCCTATATGGCAATGCAGCCCCAGCACATCAATATGTTTGTCCTCCAGGGAAGTCCGCATCGCCGTGTCAGCCTGTCCATTCTGTAAGTCAAAGCCAAACTTTGAATCTTCCTGCCCTGTTAAAATATAGTCATGGGTATGTGCTTCAATTCCAGGGGTAACTCTTAATAAAACCTTGGTGACGGTATTCTTTTCCTTGCAAATGTCCCTCAGCATGTCGAGTTCATGAAAATTATCTACAACAATGCAGCCAATGTTGTGCTCTATTGCCATAACCAGTTCTTCCCGGCTTTTATTATTTCCATGAAAATGAATTTTTTCCGTTGGGAACCCGGCTGCAAGTGCCGTGTACAGCTCACCGCCAGAAACAACATCAAGCGAAAGACCTTCCTCGGCAGCCAGCTGCACCATGGCAACTGTTGAAAAGGCTTTGCTTGCATACGCTACTTGCGCAGTAATTCCGGCGTTCTCAAAAGTCCTTTTAAAGGCTCTTGCCCGTTCCCTTATTAAGGCTACGTCATAAACATACAGCGGGGTTCCATATTTTTCAGCCAAATGGACTGTATCAACACCGCCAATTTCCAAATGTCCTAATCGGTTGGTCTTTGCCGTTCCATGAAATTCCATGTTGTCCCCTCATCCCTTGCCAATTAAATTCACTTTCACTGAACCATGTTTTCATTTCGATCAGCCATTTCCTCATACACTGTGCAGAATCACAAACTAATCAGTGAGTAATAAATAAATAGACAGTTCATTTGATGAACTGTCTATTTACTTTTTCGCTTTAGGTCTTTAGTAAATTAAAAACACTTTACCACAATTCATGACAACGCGCAATTCTATATTGTCAGGATTTTGCAGGCTGCTTATAGCGATTTCTCGCATGCACGATACTTGGCCGGATTTTCGAACCAGGCACAGCCCTCCTGATCAATATCTGCATAAAAGCAACAGGGTGGAAAGGCAGGAACGGCCAAAGGTAGGGAGTGTTCAGTGACTTTATATTGGCAAGCAATAAAAACCAGATCGTAGTGCCTAAAATAAATCCAGGTACATGGAATATTGCTGTCACTATCAGCAGGAATATCCTTCCTATTTTGTTCGCTACACTCAGCTCATAACTCGGTGTCGCATAGGTTCCGATTGCCGCTACAGCCACATAAAGTATAACTTCAGGCACGAAGAGGCCTACATCGATTGCGATTTGCCCAATCAGGACGGCAGCAATTAAGCCCATGGCCGTTGAAAGCGGTGTAGGAGTATGGATAGCCGCCATTCGCAGGAATTCGATTCCGCCATCTGCCAGCATAATTTGCAGGAAAATCGGAATATTGGATTTTTCATTAGGTCCAATAAATGAAATTTTTTCAGGTAAAAGGTCAGGGTTCTGCACGAATAAGTACCATAACGGCAAGAGCAGCAGAGATGCCAGTACGCCAAGAAAACGAACCCATCTGACCATTGTTCCTACTGCTGGAGACTGTCTGTACTCTTCAGCATGCTGGAGATGATGAAAATAGGTAGTCGGTGTTATGATGACACTCGGGGATGTATCAACATAAATCAGGACATGGCCTTCGAGCAGATGAGTCGCAGCGACATCCGCACGCTCTGTGTATCTTACGAGCGGATACGGATTATAGCCTTGTTTGACTAGAAATTCTTCAATTGTTTTATCTGCCATCGTGATTCCATCGATTTTGATTGACTGCAGCTCTTTTTTAATGACATCAATCAATCCAGGATTCGCAATATCTTTAATGTATCCAAGGGCAACATCCGATTTTGACCTTTCTCCAACCTTCATCATGTCAAAACGGAGATTCTCATCCCTGATCCTTCTTCGGGTCAAAGCGGTGTTGACGATAATGTTTTCGACAAATCCGTCCCTGGATCCGCGTACTACCTTTTCTGTATCAGGTTCCTGTGGCTGCCTGCCAGGATAACTCCGGACATCAACCACCAATCCGACTGCTTCACCTTCAACCAGAAAGACAATCAGGCCAGAAAGGACCTGGTCAACCAGTTCATCCATTGTTTTTATTTTCTGTACAGATTGGTGGGTAATCCTGTTTTCGACAATGGCCTGCAAATGAGTTGATAGCTTCTCATTATCATTGATATCGACCAATTCTTCAACGATATGTACGATGAAGCTTGTATCACATAAACCATTTACATAATAAAAATGAACATCTTTTTTAAGGATTTTCAGCTTCCTGACACCAAGGTCAAAACTATCACCAAGGCCTACATGTTCTTTCATGTACTTTTCAGCTTCATCCAATGAATGTGGAATTGGCAGCTTGTCATTCTTCTTCGGCATAGAATCCGCTCCTTTCAAGGATGATTTCCACTGCTTTTTTTGTAATTGGTGCCCCTATTTTATAATGGTCCCGCCTGGCCATTTTACCGATATCCCCAATTCCGATGATCAACGGGACATCCAGTTTATCCAGACAGTAAACCGTATCTCCATTAATCCTGCCCATTTCCAGCTCTGGAAGCCCATGTTTATCTACGCCATAGGGAGTAAGCTCACCTTCTCGGTCGATGCAAAAGTCTACCCTGCTCCATTCCTCCATATGTGTCTTAGAAGCAACCGCAATTACCCCTAGTACTTCAATGTCATCATGTTCTGCTACATATTTTAATGCCTTTTCTCCTGCCCCTTCTCCCAGAAATCCACTATCATCAAACATGACGAGAACAGGATCATTTGCTGCTGTCTTGATCAATTTAACAAGGTGGGGACCAGAAAGGACTGAGGGGTTTCCGTGTGAAAGAGAGATGCACCGTCCGCCTATATCAGCAGCAACACGCTCTACCGCACGCCGGGCATAATCATCACCATCTGTAATTAGGATAACCTTCCTTTTTTCGGACATGATTTGCCGTCCTTTCTGTTTCCTGATTTTTTATCGCCCTATAAAGTAAACCCAGTGGAACAATGAGCCAAATACCTTACCCAAAACGATGGCCAT
The DNA here is from genome assembly GCF_900166585.1 of Mesobacillus jeotgali. Taxonomy (NCBI): domain Bacteria; kingdom Bacillati; phylum Bacillota; class Bacilli; order Caryophanales; family Bacillaceae; genus Mesobacillus; species Mesobacillus jeotgali. Next base: position 1,907,990 of record NZ_FVZC01000009.1, read on the forward strand.
AAGCAAAGTTTCTAGTTTGTCGTCCACCCTGATTCTTTTTGCCAGAATCGGCAGTACATTCAATACTTCGGTTAATGCTGCTGCCAGCATGCCTACAAAAATGCCTCCTGTCAGGCCAAGAGGGATTGCAGTAAAAGGAGATAAGGTCAACTCAGGATCTCTCAGGCTTCCAACTGTACCAAGCAATGCTCCAAGTACCACAGCCCATTCATACCAGGAAATCAGCTTAATTGTTTTTGTGAGCTGAGTAAGCCTGGGGATCACTCCCAAAACCGACAAAAATGCAACAAACCCAGATCCCACTGCCAGCCCGCTCGCCAGCCCGATTAGAATAATGAACAAGATATTAATCGTCATCGAGATGTTTCACGCTTTCCTTGTTTTCGTGCATGATTACATATTGGTCAAGCGATTGCTGATAGTTGAACATTTCCACTTCCAGGGGGCTGGGCTCTTCGTTTAGCCTCTTTTTGAATACATGGTTAAAAAACAGGATCATGCCAACACCAATGCCGATTGAATAAGGAATCTGGAATAACAGGGGTTTGGCGACTACTTTTCCCGTCATGATAAAATAGAGCCGCTGATGCACCGTTTGCATGCTGACATCTTCATGAAAGTTCATGATCGTCATAGCTGCACCGAAAAACAGCAAGAACCACACAAGGATAAAAAATGGAATCGACAAACCTTTTTTCTTGTAGATCACTTCAATAATCGTTTGAGGCGGCCCTACAGTCTGGACTTCATATTCTGGATATATCCCTGTAATGAAATGGATGACCTTCATAACATCGATAATATGGATATGGTCTTTAGGCGAAATCTTTTTGACTTGAAGCGATGCCAGGTTTTGATATATATCTTCACTGGCAATGATCTGGGCAATATCCTTTAATAAAAGTAATTCTTCAGGCTTTACCTGGACGCGATTCCGCATCCGGATATAAATCGTTTTTTCCATCAGATTCACTTCCAACACAGTGTTTTCCTCGTATATTTAGTATGTATACCTTGGATTTTTTCATGAAGCCCAATAATTGGTTAAGTTGGAGGGATTGGTGGCTGAAGAAATACGGTACCTTTTCCGGATCAATAGTAATGGAATATATGTTTCGCGAATCTTGCTTTTCGGGATGCCAATCGACCTATTGGTGACCTCTTTTTCTTGAACCTGGATACCCAGAGCGCCAATGATGTCAACATTCATGCAGCGGGTTTTCCGGTATGTTTGATATCCAAGTTTCCTTGTCATAAGGAAAAATCGATAAAAATAAAAAAAACCGAATGGATTCAAAGATCCATTCGGCCTTTCATTTGCTGCAATATTTTCTTTTCCAAGCGGGAAACCTGAACCTGGGAGATTCCAAGCCGGGCTGCGACTTCTGACTGGGTTTGATCCTTATAGTAGCGCAAATATACGATTAGTTTTTCCCGTTCATCCAGTTCGTTGATTGCCTCTTTTAAGGCAATTTTATCGAACCAGCGTCCTTCTTCCCCATTATCGATCTGGTCCAGCAGGGTAATTGGGTCACCGTCGTTTTCGTACACGGTTTCATGAATAGATGCCGGGCTCCGGCTTGCCTCCTGTGCCATGATCACCTCTTCTGGTGATAGCTCGAGCAGCTCGGCAATTTCTTTGACAGTCGGTACCCTGCCAAGGTTTTTGGAAAGCTCATCTTTTGCTTTCCTGATTTTATTGCCTGTTTCCTTCAGCGACCTGCTGACCTTCACGGTACCGTCATCCCTGATAAATCTCTGGATTTCTCCAATAATCATCGGAACGGCATACGTTGAAAATTTCACATCATACGAGAGGTCAAATTTATCAACTGATTTTAAAAGGCCGATGCTGCCGATTTGAAACAGATCGTCTGGCTCATACCCTCTGTTAAGGAAGCGTTGGACGACGGACCAAACGAGGCGCATGTTTTTCTGGACAATCAAGTCCCTGGCAGCCTGGTCTCCCTGCTGGCTTTTCAAAATCAGTTCTTTGACTTCATGGTCCTTAAGATAAGTTTGGCTATTATCCTTTTTTACCTCCACATCCATAAGCAGAACTCCCTTAATTGCACAGCGCTTTGCTCTTTGACAGGTGCTTTTTCAAACGAATCTCTGTCCCAAAGCCGGGCTCTGATCTCACTTGTACTTCGTCCATGAAATTTTCCATTATCGTAAAACCCATACCGGACCGTTCCAGTTCTGGCTTTGATGTATAAAGAGGCTGCATGGCTTCATCGATATCTGGAATCCCTATTCCTTCATCTTTAATGAGCATTTCGATAGAACCATCCTGGAGCAGAACGGAAATAAACACCTTTCCGTCCGGATCGCTCTCATATCCATGGATGATTGCATTTGTTACCGCTTCTGAGACTACTGTTTTGATTTCTGTCAGTTCGTCCATAGTTGGATCCAGCTGCGCAATAAAGGCAGCAACGGTAACGCGGGCGAATGATTCGTTTTGGCTTAACGCGCTAAAATGAAGATTCATTTCATTCTTCATGGATCAAGCTACCCCCAATCTCTCTAATGCAAATTCTTCCGACGGTTCAAGACGGATGATCTTGAATAAGCCCGACATATCAAATAATCTTTTGATTGGCGGTGAGATTGCGCATACTACCATTTCTCCATGAAGCTGTTTAATTTGTTTATATCTTCCCAAAACTACACCCAATCCCGAACTATCCATAAAGGTGAGGTGTTCGAGGTTCATGACAATGTGACGGACTCCTTCGTTTTCAAGGGCTTTTGTTGCCTGCTCGCGAAGCTGGTCTGCGGTGTGGTGATCCAATTCACCACTCACTCGGATCAATAAGACATCATGCTTCACTTCCATATCAATGTTAAGACTCACTATCCAAAGCCTCCTTATCTGGTATAGTGAGTCAAATTCTCCATCGTTTCAGCCAAATCCTTCTTCAGAACAAAACTAGTGCAATTTCGCTAAAACTAGATGGAATTGCAGACTTTTCGACACATTGATGATCCTGTCCAATTCCTTATTGGCTTCCTGCTCTCGTAAACATACCAAAGGAACGCTTATACAGGATCCACCAGCTTGCTTTCTTCACTGATGTATCCGCTACCAGAGGGCTTTCTGAGACGGTCTTGCCGTCTTTTACAAGCTTAAGTGTTCCTACTTTATCTCCTTTTTGTACCGGAGCTTTTATACTTTTGTTCAGCGTAATCTTCTGTTTGACATCCTTGATGTCTACTCCTTTTTTTGTGAGCAGTGAAACACTTTCAGAAGTGACCGCGTTTATTGTCTTTTTGTCTCCCTTGCTGATTACTGCTTTTCCAAGCGGCTGCCCTTTCTTGAACATTGGATGTGTCTGGTACTGGCTGAAAGCATAATCCAGCATCTTCGTTACCTGGGCATTCCTCGCTTTGGAGGTAGGTGCTCCAAACACGACTGCGATTGCACGCATGCCATCCTTTTGGGCAGTGGCTGTAAGACAATATTTTGCTTCATTTGTAAAACCCGTTTTCAGACCATCGACTCCCGGGTAAAAACGGACAAGCTTATTCGTATTGACAAGCCAGAATTTCTTTTCTGAATCCTCACGCAGGTAATCTTCATACGTACCTGTATACTTGGTTATTTTTTCGTACTTAAGAAGCTCTTTTGCCATCATGGCCATATCATATGACGAGCTATAATGTCCATCGACAGGCAGTCCGGTAGTATTTTTAAAATAGGTATCTTTTAAGCCAAGTTCTTTTACCTTCTTGTTCATCATTTTTACAAAGGTCTCTTCAGATCCACCAATGCGCTCTGCCATCGCCACTGCAGCATCATTACCTGATCCGATAGCGATTCCTTTGAGCAATTGCTCAACTGTCATTTCTTCACCTGGCTCCAGGAATATCTGAGATCCTCCCATTGAAGCGGCATATTCACTTGCGCGGACTTTTTCGTCTAGCTTCAGCCTTCCTTCATCCAGTGCTTCCATGATCAGCAGCATTGTCATGATTTTTGTCATGCTTGCCGGCGGGAGCTTTTCATGGCTGTTTTTATCAAACAGTACCTGCCCTGTATCACGCTCAATCAAAATAGCTGAACTGGCATCATTGGCCAGTCCCGGGTCTCCTTCATTGGCATATCCTTTAGGGGATATAAATGCTGCACCCAGCATAAAAACAAGCAGTAAACTCGTAAACTTTTTCAGATTCATAGCCATAACCCTCCTATCTTTATAGGCTCTATTTTTATCCAATGAATCCATTTTTATACAGATAGGGTATATAAAACCCCTTTTTTTGTATATAAAAAAGCGGAGAGTCATCTCTCCGCTTTGGTACATAGTCTTTATTCAGTGATTTCCTCGTGTATGAGGACTGGCGCATCAACGTGTCCGCCAGTGATTTTTATGTTCTCATAAAGCATTTCTTTTACTTCATTAACATCCTCAAAATTACTATAGATAGTAAGAAGGGATTCTCCCTTTTCTACCTTGTCACCAATTTTCTTGCGAAGCATCAGGCCGACTGCCAAATCGATTTCTGATTCCTTTGTTGCTCTGCCTGCCCCTAGTAGCATTGCAGCTGTACCCACCTCATCAGCGACGATTTCAGAAACATATCCAGCATCTTTGGCTTCAAGTTCAAATGTATACTTAGCCTGCGGAAGCTTTTCCGGATGATCGACAACAGATGCATCACCGCCCTGAGAGGAAAGGAATACCTTGAATGTTTCAAGTGCAGAGCCGTTTTGGATGGCTTCTTCCAGCTTGCTGCGTGCTGCTCCAAGAGATTCTGCTTTTCCTGCAAGGAAAACCATGTGGCTTCCTAGTGTCAGGCATAACTCTGTTAAATCTTCAGGACCTTCACCTTTTAAAGTATCGATTGCTTCCTTAACTTCCAGTGCGTTTCCGATAGCAAACCCAAGCGGCTGGCTCATATCAGAAATGACAGCCATCGTCCTGCGGCCAACATTGTTTCCGATTCTAACCATTGCTTTTGCCAATTCACGTGAATCTTCCAGAGTCTTCATGAATGCTCCTGCTCCAGTTTTAACGTCAAGAACGATCGCATCGGCTCCTGCAGCGATTTTCTTGCTCATGATGGAGCTGGCAATCAAAGGAATGCTGTCCACTGTAGCTGTTACATCACGTAAAGAATAAAGCTTCTTATCGGCCGGAGTGAGATTTCCGCTTTGACCGATGACAGCAATCTTATTCTTATTAACTAGGTCAATGAATTCTTCATTGTCAATTTCAACATGGAAGCCTTCGACTGATTCAAGCTTATCGATCGTACCGCCAGTATGCCCTAGGCCGCGGCCAGACATTTTGGCTACTGGGACACCAACTGCAGCAACTAATGGACCCAGAACAAGAGTGGTTGTATCCCCTACACCGCCTGTAGAGTGCTTATCGACTTTAACACCTTCAATCGCTGAAAGGTCGATCTGGTCTCCTGACTCCACCATTGCCATTGTAAGGTCAGCACGTTCTTTTTCCGTCATCCCCTGGAAAAAAATCGCCATTGTCAATGCGCTCACCTGATAGTCAGGTATACTTCCATTTGTATAACCATCAATAAAAAACTGAATTTCTTCGGTTGATAACTCATGTCCGTCACGCTTTTTCTCTATTACGTCAACCATTCTCATCATTATCACCACTTATTATTATTTAGCTGGAGAGCTATGGATTATTTTTGACCTATTGTTTTTACAATCTCATTCACAAGTAAAAGGAAACTAGACTTCACCTTTTCCGTTGTTTCGATTACTTCATCATGGCTTAACGGTTGATCGAGGATGCCTGCTGCCATGTTTGAGATACAGGAAATTCCAAGCACCTCAATTCCTGAATGCTTCGCAACAATGACTTCAGGCACGGTAGACATTCCTACTGCGTCTCCACCCAGCGTACGGATCATTCTTACTTCAGCCGGTGTTTCATATACAGGTCCAGGATTTCCAAGATATACGCCCTCTTTAATTGTAAGATTATTCTTTTCAGCGACCTCTTTTGCAATACCTCTCAAATTCTTTGAGTAGGCTTCGCTCATATCTGGGAAGCGAACACCGAATCTAGAATCATTTGGCCCTATCAATGGGTTTGTACCCATATTGTTTATATGGTCTGTAATGATCATCAAATCCCCTGGCTCGAAGCTTTCGTTGACCCCGCCAGCTGCGTTTGTAACAATCAGCTTATCAACACCAAGTTCCTTCATGACACGAACCGGGAAAGTTACCTTATCCATGCTATAGCCTTCATAGTAATGAAAACGGCCCTGCATCGCGATGACTTCCACGCCGCTAAGCTGCCCGCAAACTAATTGGCCTGCATGACCTTCCACTGTAGAAACCGGGAAGCCTGGGATCTCGTTGTAAGGAATCTTGACAGGGTCTGAAATGTCGTCAGCAAGAACACCCAGTCCTGAGCCAAGAATCAAGCCGATTTTCGGCTGCTGCTTTAATTTTCCACTAATAAAAGATGCTGCTGTTTGAATTTGATTATATTCCATGAATTCCACTCCTTAGTTCAATTCCTTTAGGAAGCTAGTTCCGTGTTCCGGCATTTTTACTTTAAAGTTCTCCGCAACTGTCGCGCCTATGTCAGCAAAGGTTTTACGGACAGGCAGTTCTTTCCCTTCCTTCATTCCCTTTGAATAAACAAGCAGCGGCACGTATTCACGTGTGTGGTCTGTTCCGTGGTGAACCGGATCATTACCGTGATCTGCCGTAATGATGAGCAGGTCATCTTCTTTCAGTTTTTCAAATACTTCCGGCAGGCGTGCATCATATTCTTCAAGTGCCTTGCCATAGCCTTCTGGGTCACGTCGATGCCCGAACAGCGCATCGAAATCAACCAGGTTCAAAAAGCTCAATCCAGTGAAGTCCTGTTCCAATGTCTGAAGGAGTTTATCCATTCCATCCATATTTGACACTGTACGAAGCGATTCAGTTACCCCTTCGCCGTCATAAATATCCGAAATTTTACCGATTGCCAGTACGTCGAGTCCTGCATCCTTCAATTCATTCATGACAGTTCTGTCAAATGGCTTCAGTGCATAATCATGACGGTTTGATGTACGTTTAAAGTTACCTGGTTCACCGAGAAATGGTCTTGCAATGACTCTGCCGACCATATACTTTTCATCAAGTGTCAGTTCCCTGGCAATCTTGCATATATCATAGAGCTCTTCTATTGGGACGATTTCTTCATGGGCAGCGATCTGCAATACCGAATCTGCTGAAGTGTAAACAATCAAAGCACCTGTCTTCATGTGCTCTTCACCAAGCTCAACAAGGATTTCGGTTCCGCTTGCCGGTTTGTTTCCAATTACTTTCCTGCCAGTGCGGGATTCAAGCTCAGAAATCAGTTCATCAGGGAAGCCATCAGGGAACACCTGGAACGGAGTCTGGATATTCAAGCCCATGATCTCCCAATGTCCTGTCATTGTGTCCTTGCCATTTGAAGCCTCTTCCATCTTTGTATAGAATGCCAGCGGCTTTTCAGCAGGGCTGATTCCTTGAATCTCCTCAATGTTGCTAAGACCGAGCTTACCCATATTCGGCATGTTCAATCCGTTCATTTTCTCACCGATATGGCCAAGTGTATGGGAACCTTTATCCCCGAACTTTTCTGCATCAGGTGCCTCACCAATCCCGACTGAATCCATGACAATCAAAAATACTCGCTTATATGTATTCGACATTCTTTTTCCTCCTTAAAAAGCATGAATGCGTTACTCATAATTTTACAATTTTATGTTACCCTTTTTTGCTTATGATAATCGGATGCGTGCGTTTACATTTGTCAGAAGTCTGACATCTTCATTTTACTAAATATATTTAAAAACACAAGAAAAAAAGCCAGCTTTTCATGCGGCTTTTTTGACAATTCTATGAATCTATCTGTTTTTAATCTCAGTATAATTGTATCCTGCAATACATTATGCCCGAGGATGGAACTTTGTATAAACATCCTTTAATCTGGTCTTTGACACATGGGTATATATTTGTGTGGTGGAGATGTCTGCATGTCCCAGCATTTCCTGGACAGCCCGAAGATCTGCTCCATTTTCAAGCAGGTGGGTAGCAAATGAATGCCGCAGAGTATGCGGCGTCAATTCCTTTTCAATCCCCGAGTCTGAAGCGAGCCGTTTAAGGATTTTCCAAAAACCCTGACGCGTCAAACCCTTCCCATGGTGATTTAAAAATAAAGAATCATCCCTATGTTTTTTGGAAGCGAGTTTTGGCCTCCCTTTTTCAAGATACTGTTCAATTGCATCAGATGCCGTCTTCCCAATCGGGATGATCCTTTCCTTGCTCCCTTTTCCCATACAGCGTACAAACCCCATTGTCAGGTGTACATCAGACAATTTAAGCCCAATTAGTTCACTGACACGGATACCAGTAGCATACATCATTTCAAGCATCGCTTTATCCCGATAGCCGAAAGGGTCTGTCAATTTTGGGCTGTCAAGAAGAGTCTCAACCTCCTCCATGCTAAGAACCTTAGGCAAAGAGCGTTCATGCTGGGGACTCTCGATGTGGACAGTTGGATCATGGTCAACAGCCTTTTCCCGGAGGAGGAAATGGTGAAAAGCCCGGATTGAGGCAATATGCCTTGCCAATGTTTTTGAGGATTTCCCTGTATCTTTCAAAAACTTAAGGAAGTGGACAATCTGTGGACGCTGGACCTCATTCAAGTCCTTCAGCTTTTCAACATTCTTCAGATAATTAATATAGCTATTCAAGTCTCTTTTATAGGACACAATCGTATTCTTTGAGAGTCCCTTTTCAACTACAAGAAAGTGGATAAAGTCGTCGAGCCTGTCTTCCATTTTTATTACTCTCCATTCAGATAAAACAGTATCAGCCTTTCAAGCATGTTTCCTTCTTCTTTAACAAATGTTCCTGACACCTTGATGGCTGCTCCCTCAGGTGCATCATAGCGATGATAACTTTCATATTCTTCATTAATCCACATGATACCATAATAAAATAGAATTGTGCATCCTGTGAACAAGATGAACACCTTTAATGTATGCACGACCAAACCAATCCACGATTTCATATTTCTTGCCTCCATACCTGTTGTATAGAAAATTAACAGTCAATATCCTGTGACTGCTCACTGACTATACTTATTTATTAATCTGTATGCCAAATTGGACAAGAATTATACCTAATATAGGAGCATTTAAAGGAAATAAAAAACCCTTTTTCCAATGGAAAAAGGGCTTTGACTTATTCTGTTGCTGCCGTATCTTTCTCCTGGCATCTGTGGCAAATGCCATGGAAAGTCAGGCGATGGTCTTTGATTTTGAATTTCCAGTCTCTTTCAACGATTTCTTCAACGTCTTCGAGAAGATCGTCCTGGATTTCATCCACAGCCCCGCATTCGATGCAGACCAGGTGATGATGGAAATGGGCAGCGCCTTCCTGGCGGAGATCATATCGGGACACTCCGTCCCCAAAATTGATTTTATCGACAATTTTCAGTTCAGTAAGCAATTCAAGTGTCCGGTATACGGTTGCCAGTCCGATTTCAGGAGCTTTCTCTTTGACAAGCAAATAAACATCTTCAGCACTCAAGTGGTCTTCTTCATGTTCAAGCAGGACGCGAACGGTAGCCTCACGCTGAGGCGTTAATTTATAGCTGGACGAATGCAGCTGTTTCTTAATTCTCTCGATTCTGTTTTCCATTTCGATAACTCTCACTCCCCCGCCACTGTTCTTATATTATATCAGAAGGGGAATAAGATTCAAAATAAAATTATTACAAATAAGGAACAATAGTCATTTCTATTTAATAAAGACTTTAATTTATAGAATTGATAACAGCTTTTAAGAAAGCAGGGGATAAATAGGCCTCTACCCCCGCTGCAACCGCAAGAAAGACGAGAGCGGCAATAAAGGAAAAGATATATCTAAAAAATTGCGGCATGATCGGCTGGCTGATTTTCTTCATAAACTGATTGCGGATCATTTTCAAAGAAAAAGTAACCGCCATTGCCGCTGTAATGATGAAAACCGGGATGATGATGAAGTTTTGCGGCAGGATGGAAACAAAGGACAACAGGAATCCGTCCCATTGCATTTGGTTCACGAGAAAGCCGACAGTGAAACCGACTACCATTCCTTTCATGAACAGAAGAACCAGGATAACTGGAAGTCCAATAATAGAAACACCCAAAATCCAGATCAGGCCAATAAACTTGCCGTTATGCATAAAGCTTTGCAGAAACAAATCCCTTCCATCCGCTACTTTACCGGAAGCAGCCTGTCCAAAAAATTGTGATAGATAATAGAATAAATCTTCTTTTTGAGTAAAACTGAGGCTATTTACAATCACTGCCCCAAAGATCACGCCCATCAAGAACAGGACTATGACAAAAAGATAGATTGAGGAATATTCTCGTAAATGGTTTACTGCGACGTCCTGGTACCTTCGTTTCTTCATCTCTTTTCCTCCTGCATATTGGTTATTACCATCATATGCTTGGACGGGCTGTCTATGACTCGCAAAACAGAATTTCATTTTAATAGAAGCAAAAATCCGGCCTCTGATGACCGGATTTACATTTCTGCTATTTTGCCGTATTTACCGCCGCCGCCCGCCTGGAAGCCAAGTTGACCGTTTCTGGCCTTGTCGATGGTGATGGCTGTTTTTTCCGGGATTAGCTGCTTTAAGGATTCCAACGGGACAGAATGAAGGACGGCCATTTCCGTTCCGAAATGGTCCATGAGTTTCTCCAGCATTTTTGGCCCAAGTCCTGGAATGAACTCAAGCGGTACCTGATGTATATAGGGCGGCCTGCCTGACAGTTTCCCTTCTGAACTCTTCAGTTCTTGTATCCTGTCAGCAACCCCTTTGATGATCTTCTCAGAACCACAATTCCTGCACGGCTCATCAGTCATAGGAGTGTGAGTCATACAAACTGCACAAACCGTACGATGGTATTTTCCGAGCTGTGGATCCAGTCCGTAATTTGCCTTGATCCGCCTTCCATTCAATCCCTTTAGAGCAAGACTCAGTTCCTCAAAAGAGGGTTCACTCATTTCAATTTTTTGATATTCTCTCGCGATTTTAGCAAGAGAATGGGCATCCGAGTTCGTGACAAATGGATAACGGTGTATTTCTGAAAGCTGATCGGCCATCATCGTATTTGAACTTAATCCAAGTTCGATGCCATCAATCATCTCAGGATCGAATACTTCCATCAAAGATTGTTTTACACCTTTGCCATATAAGCTTTTAAACGGGGTAAACACATGGGCTGGAATGAAAATCCCGCCAAGCTCCTTCACTTTCCGCTGCAATTCACGCCCGGTAACATATACTCTTTGTGAGCTTAAGTTAATGTTTTTCAGGTGGCCACCCAGCCAAATCGAAAATATGCTCATTGCATGAAGCGTTGGAAGATAACACAGCACATGGATCGGCCCCTGTGTGCTTTCATCATTAATCTCAAGTTCTGACCCAAGGATGATGCTCATCCCGCCATAATTCAAACCTCCGCCGGGGTGCTCTTCAAGTTCACCTGACTGGAGCAGGTCCTTCATCTCCTCCAGGACTTCAGGTGAATGGCTGTCTATGATCCCAATCATGTTCATTCCTTTATAATCCCGCGCATGGTGTATGATATGGCTGAAGGTAAGTGATTTTGCACCAGTGATTTTCACTGCCCTGCCTGATTTCGTCCTCCCAATGTGTATATGGAGATCGACAAAGTATTCCTGCATTATTTACTCAGTGCCTCCTGCAATTGTAAATGTTGTATGGCAAACGCTGTTTTAGCATCATAGATCTTTTGTTCTTTTACCAGTTCGATTGCCTCTTCAAGATTTACCTCGATTAAATTGACAAATTCATCTTCATCAGCGGCTGCAGGGTTTGCTTTTTTTGTTAGTCCAGTTGCTGTATAAACATGAATGATTTCATCAGCGAATCCTGGTGATGTATAGAAGGATATAAGCCACTCCATGTTTGCGCATTCATAGCCAGTTTCTTCTTCAAGCTCCCGGGCGGCACAGATTTCCGGTTTCTCACCGGCCTCCAGTTTGCCAGCAGGTATTTCGATAATAGTCCTTTCAAGAGCCTTGCGGTACTGTTCTACTAAGATAATCTTATGGTCAGCTGTGACTGGAATGACCGCCACTGCCCCAGGATGCTTGACGATTTCCCTTTTAGACGTTTTTCCGTTCGGCAGTTCAACATCCTCAACCTGCAGGCTAATGACTTTTCCCGTAAAAATCTTCTCTGTTTTCAACGTTTTTTCTTCAAGAGATTTCATATACGTTTCACTCCTGTTCTAATCCGTTATCAAATGCTCATACATTTTACCATACTTATCCGAAAGGAGTATGACGATGAAAGTTTATGTGCATGGGCAAGGCTTCACGATTGCCGGAAAGGCATGGGAAATTAAAACGATTTTAAAAGAGTATGGCAAAAAGCACGAATTTGTAAAAGATTGGGTGAATACCGTCAATCAGCACATTAGTCGTCCAGATTAGTTGAACCTCCTCCTTTCCATCCGATAAAATAGAACCATTATGATGGATCGGAGTGATTCTCTTGAAAAAACGGAAATTAGGCGCTTCTGATTTATATGTAAGTGAAATCGGTCTTGGATGCATGTCACTTGGTACGGATTTCTCAAAGGCCCAGGCTGTGGTTGAAGCTGCCCTGGAGGAAGGGATCAATTATTTTGATACCGCTGACTTATACGACTTCGGAGAAAATGAAAAGATTGTCGGGAAGGCCCTTCATCAGTTCAGGGAACAGGTTGTCATTGCGACGAAAGCAGGCAATCGGTGGACCGATTCGAAGGACAGCTGGAGCTGGGACCCTTCCAAGTCCTATATAAAAGAGGCCGTTAAGCAGAGTTTAAAAAGATTGAATATTGATTATATCGACCTTTACCAGCTGCATGGAGGGACAATTGAAGATCCTATTGATGAAACGATCGAGGCATTTGAAGAATTAAAAAGTGAAGGCTATATCAAGTATTACGGAATTTCCTCCATCAGGCCCAATGTCATCCGTGAGTATGCACAAAAATCGAATATCGTCTCTGTCATGATGCAATACAGCATGCTGGACAGACGCCCGGAAGAAGAAGCGCTTCCGCTGCTTAATGAAAAAGGCATCAGCGTCGTCACTCGAGGAACGGTCGCAAAAGGTATGCTTAGTGATAAATTGCTTGAGAAAGCCCCTTCTAAGGGTTATCTTGACTACAATTACGAAGAATTGCGGGAACTACTTCCGTTATTGAAGGAAAAGCTGACTTCTGCCCGTACCCTTACTGAAGCAGCGATTCAATATAATTTGGCCGACCCGGCTGTCGCCTCAGTGGTCGCAGGGGCAAGCAATCCGGAGCAAATAATAGAAAACGCGCGGGCAGCAAAAGCCTGCCCTCTATCTGCAGAAGAAATCGACTTAATTAAGTCGATCACTAAAGAAAATCAGTATGAGCAGCATAGATAGCCAATCAAAACCAAGGACATATCCGCCTATTTGGCGGATATGTCCTTTTCAGTATCCCTAGACCAACAGCAGCAAAAATGTATAAGCCGCAAGACCCGCAGCAAAAGCCCAAAAATTGCTTTCCCGTTCTTCAGGAAGCTCTTCCTTCATGACATTCAAAATGACGCCACCGGCCAGCAATGCGAATAGGACCGCAATAATATTTTCATTCACCTTCACCATGATGCCGATTGCCCATCCGGCCAGTATTGCACCTGCCAGAAGCCACCTTCCGATCCGGTCATAAATCTCCTTATGCGCCTCCCTGAGGGTGTGATCACCCGTGATAAAGTGGACAGCAAGTGCAATGAAGTAAAAGATCAGCCCTTTGATGGATTCCTGTTCTCCATGCAGCAAAAGATATCCTATTAATCCGTTGTAGAGGAAAAATGAAGTGATATGAATCCAGAACACACCTTTAGATGCCCTGTCTATATGGTTCTTTTCCTGCTGCTTTTGCTTCGATATTTTCACCATGCGCTCCAATCCGTAAAAAACGGCCAAACCGAGCATTGCGACAATATATGTATGATTTTCAAAGAACTTGAGTGTTCCTGACTGAATATTCCGGTCCAATACCTCATTATGCTTATTCAATTCTGGAAGCAGGTGGATGAAGACATAAGCTACTGATATGCCTCCGGCCGCTGAAAGCAGCCTGCTTCTGGGTACATTATCCAAAAAGGGTAAATATCTCGAAAATAAATGAATGGCTACAAATCCTGCTGCCAGTATAAAAGTAATGAATGTCACTGTTTTAGCCCCTTTGCTGTTTTTTACTTACTTGCCCTTTAGCATCGGAAGCAAAACATGAAACTCACAACGGTCTCCAGCTTTTCGCCTTTTCCTCCAGCTCAGTAATCGTGGGAGACTTTGCTGCAATATAGGATTCGATATCATATTCATATTTCCGGGCTGCCTCTACCTTTACATCTGCATATTTTCCGGCTTCTACAGGATGGGACCTTAAGTAATCACGGAAAACAAGATGCCTGTATATCTGATGGCTGCCTTTTTCAAAAGCATGCAGATGTACTTTTCGAATTCCATGTTCATCGGCTTTTTGGAAATACCGTCTCCCCGGAATTCCGTTTTCTCCCTTGGCCGTGTATCCAGCGCCTTCAAGCGCAGGAGTTGCTTTTTCTACTAATTCGAGGCTATTTGCAGCCAGCATGATGTCTATGATTGGTTTTGCACTTAACCCAGGGACAGATGTACTGCCGATATGGTAGATCTCTGCCCCATCCTGGTTGAAGATTTCGTCAATAAGCTGCTTCTCCTGTTCAAAAAGTGCTTTCCATTCAGTACGATATGGCACCACTTCTACTCTTCGTCTTGTCATTTGAACTTTTTCCAATCCATCTCGCTCTCAGATAGAAGTTCTTCAAAAGACTTATTTTTCTCTCGTAGACGCTGTTCTTCCTTCTTTCGCTGCAATTCAGCCTGCTTTTGCTTTTCTTCCTCTTCCTTTAGCTGCTGTTGCTGGGCTTTGAGTTTTTGCATGATATCCTGGTTGAGGAGGTCCCCTAATGTTGCCGGTTTTTCATCTTTTTTTACTGATTGCTGGCGTTTCTGTTTTTTCTTCACGATTGATCCCCCGGTTCTATGCTTTTTCTTGTTTGGCTCTATTTCAAAGCCGATTTGTGAAAAGATTATACCATCGGAAGCTCCTAATTTAAACCAATCAAGACCACTTTCCCCTAATGAAGAAGGAACGCCTCCTTCAAGAGGCGTCCCCAATTATCAGTATGCATCCAATTTTACTGCATCATCCACCTGCAATTCAGGTTCTGTTGATTTGATGATATCGTCGACTGTGTATCCCGATGCTACTTCAACCAGTTTCAGACCAAATGGCGTCACGTCGATGACGGCCATATCCGTGATGATCCTGTTTACTACGTTTTTACCTGTCAACGGCAGACTGCATTCCTTAAGGATTTTAGCCTCCCCGTTTTTGTTTACATGCTCCATGATGACGATGATTTTCTGCGCACCGTGGACAAGGTCCATTGCGCCCCCCATTCCCTTGATCATCTTCCCTGGAATCATCCAGTTTGCCAGGTCGCCAGATTCAGAGACTTCCATGCCGCCCAGGATCGCAATATTGATGTGCCCTCCGCGGATCATCGCAAAAGACTCCGCGGAATCAAAATAAGCTGCTCCAGGGATAGCGGTGACCGTTTCCTTTCCTGCATTGATTAAATCAGGATCAACACCGTCTTCTGACGGGTAAGGTCCGATTCCAAGCAGTCCGTTTTCCGACTGGAGGACAACCTGCTTATCACCAGAAATGAAATTTGCTACGAGGGTCGGCATTCCGATCCCAAGGTTTACGTAAAAGCCGTTCTCGATTTCTTTTTCAGCCCGGCGCGCGATCTTTTCCCGGACATTCCCTTTATTTTTAATCATATGCCTTCTCCTTTCATGATCAGCCAGAGTTAACTTCTCACTGTCAGCCTTTCAATCCTCTTCTCCTGATTGCCTTCAATCAGTGTCTGGACATAAATGCTTGGAGTATGGATACTGTTCGGTTCCAATTCGCCCACTTCATAAAGATTCTCAACTTCGGCAATCGTGACCCTTCCGGCTGCTGCAATCATCGGATTGAAGTTCCTTGCCGTTTTATGGTATACAAGGTTGCCCATTTTGTCGCCCTTCCAGGCTCTGACAATACTGAAATCTGCTGTCAGCGATTCTTCAAGGAGATATTCCTTCCCATTGAACATGCGGGTTTCTTTTCCATCGGCGATTGGCGTTCCCACGCCCGCCGGCGTATAGAAAGCCGGGATGCCGGCACCACCGGCCCGGATTTTCTCTGCAAGTGTGCCCTGTGGAATCAATTCGACCTCGATTTCTCCAGACAAAACCTGTCGTTCGAATTCTTTGTTTTCACCAACATATGATCCTACCATTTTTTTGATCTGCTTATTTTTAAGCAGCAGGCCAAGTCCCCAATCGTCGACGCCACAGTTATTTGAGATGACTGTCAGGTCTTTCACACCTTTTTCTACAAGCGCCAGGATGGCTTTTTCAGGAATCCCGCAGAGCCCGAAGCCGCCAACCATTAAGGTTGCGCCGTCGTGGATATCCGCTACGGCGTCTTGAAAGGATGTACAAATTCTTTTCATCGTAATTCCCCCTTTGACTATGGTTCGCACCAGCACAGGCAGAAGTGACTGCCCACACAGAATGACTATGAATCTTTTAAGTTGATAGACTTACACAAGTTCCACTACTGTGGCGACACCCTGGCCGCCTCCGATACATAGTGTGGCAAGGCCTGTTTTTGCCTGTCTGCGTTTCATTTCATGAATCAGCGTAACAAGGATCCTTGCACCGCTGGCTCCTATTGGGTGTCCGAGCGCAATTGCTCCGCCATTGACATTTAAAATTTCCTTATTGAAATTCAGTTCGCGGTCGACAGCCAGTGACTGCGCAGCAAACGCTTCATTCGCCTCGATTAACTCCATTTGATCCATTGTCATGCCTGCTTTGTTCAGCGCTTTCTTTACTGCGTCAACCGGACCGATACCCATGATGCTTGGGTCGACACCAGCACTAGCGTTTCCTTTGATGACTACAAGAGGTTTAAGCCCAAGCTCCTCGGCCTTTGAGCGGCTCATGACCACCAAAGCGGCAGCTCCATCATTAATTCCTGATGCATTTCCCGCTGTTACGCTGCCCTCCTTCTTGAAGGCAGGACGCAGTCCGCCAAGCTTTTCGGCTGTTGAACCTTTTTTGGGGTATTCATCTGTATCAAAAACTAACGGATCGCCTTTTCGCTGAGGGATTTCAATCGGAACTATTTCATCCTTGAATTTGCCTTCCTCAATGGCCTTAGCAGCCTTTTCCTGGCTGGATGCGGCAAATTCATCCTGCTCTCCCCTGCCAATCTCGTACTTGGCGCAAAGGTTTTCTGCGGTAACTCCCATATGATAGTCATTGAAAGCACACCACAGACCATCAGAAATCATGCTGTCGACAAGCTTCTGGTCACCCATCTTGAATCCATCCCGTGCATTTTTCAATAAATATGGAGCCTGACTCATATTCTCCATTCCGCCAGCCACGACCACTTCCGCATCACCTGCTATGATGGCTTGGGCTGCCAGATGGACGGCCTTCAAGCCTGATCCACACACTTTATTAATGGTCAACGAGGAAGCGCTTTCAGGAATCCCCGCCTTAATCGCTGCCTGCCTTGCAGGATTTTGGCCAAGACCAGCCTGGAGCACATTCCCCATAATGATTTCATCCACTTGTTCAGGCCGGACACCCGCCTGCTTCAATGCGTCTTTTATGACCGCGGCCCCCAGCTCCGGAGCGGAGATATTTTTCAAGCTTCCATTAAAGCTGCCTATTGCTGTTCTAACAGCAGACACGATTACTGCTTCAGTCTTGCTCAAAGTACTCACCCTTTCTCTGATCCTCACATTTTTATTACTTCTATTGATTTGAATGAAATCCCTTTTATTTTATCAAAATTTTATTTATTCTTGCATTTTTAAAAATATTCTATTTACAATTAAGGTATCTTAAGAGGAGGGTTATATCAAATGCTGAAGCTTCCCGAGAAGGTTGAAATCATTGAAGTCGGCCCAAGAGACGGGCTTCAAAATGAAAAGAATTTTGTTCCTACAGATGTTAAAAAAGTTTTTATTGCTTCTTTGAAGAATGCCGGGATTAAGGAGATGGAGCTTACTTCCTTTGTTTCCCCTAAATGGGTTCCACAGATGGGAGATGCTGCGGAAATCGTTGCTGACTGCCTTGACAGCAACTCGAGGAATATTGTGCTCGCACCTAATAAAAAAGGGATTGAACGCGTTTATATGACTGACTGCAAAGCGGTCGCTGTCTTTGTTGGTGTCAGCAATACTTTTAACCAAAAGAATATCAATAAAACTACGGCCGAAAGCCTTGAAGAAGTTCTGCCGCTAATTGCCGAGCTGAAGGCAAAGCACTATTTTGTCCGTGCCTGCATTTCGACTGCTTTTTATTGCCCTTATGAAGGAAAGATTGCCGAAGATGACGTTCTTGCACTGTGCGGTCAATTCGTCGAGGCTGGAGTAGATGAGTTGAGTGTTGCCGATACGATTGGCATGGCTGCTCCCCATGAATCATACTCTTTGTTTTCCAGATTGAAGGATGCCTATCCAGATGTTCTGATGACCGCGCATTTCCATGATACAAGAAAACTTGCACTTTCCAACATTTTAGCCGCGCTTCAAGCAGGTGTCACCCGCTTTGATACCTCAGCCGGTGGCCTTGGCGGCTGTCCGTTCGCTCCTCGTGCAGCCGGAAATGCCGCGACAGAAGATGTTGTTTATATGCTTCAAAGAATGGGAATCCAAACAGGTGTCGATCTGGATAAGCTGATCCAGGCTATCCAGGTCATTCAGCCTCATATCTCAAGACCGATTGAAAGCAGTTATTTCAAACTCAATTCCGTTACTGTCTAACTTCTTGCATAAGCTCCTGGCCTTGAATCCATCTTATTAGATGAAGCCATTCTGAAGAAGGGAGCCTATCATATGAGCCAAAAACGAGACAAAGGGTACAGCCAGCAAGGCAAGCCAAATGCAGACACAGTCAAGCAGCAAATCTCTGCTGAGGAGCTTGAAAAAGCAATCCATCCGACAAAACGCCAAAATTCCCAGCAATAAGATTTATTTATTGAACCGCCTGAACCGGCGGTTTTTTCATGTTTGTTTTTCACATATAATGGTAAAATAAAGAGGTGTTCCTTTTAATTCAAATCTTTTCTTTTTACACAGGAATTTGTCAGGGAAAATCCGTTGATCGGAGGGTTTGGCTTGAGAAAAGCGTTCCGTGTGTTATTTTCATTCTTGCTGCTACTTGCCTCGCTGGGCGTTTTTATTTCAAATAAAGTCATGTTTTTAAAAAAGAAAAATGATGAGGAGATTTTCAATCGTGAAACAGAGGCTGGCCATCTGGTGCCGGACGAGTATGATGCCCTGCCAAAAAGGGAAGTGATCATTCCTTCGTCCTTTGGTTATTCATTGAAGGCCGTGCTCGTTGAACCACATGACACAAATCGTTATATCATCATTGCCCACGGTGTTACCCAGAGCAAGACGAATTCAGTTAAATATATGAATTTGTTCCTTAACAGAGGTTTTAATGCCGTCATTTACGATCATCGGCGCCACGGTGAATCAGGCGGGAAAACAACAAGCTACGGTTATTATGAGAAGTTCGACCTTCAATCTGTAGTGGACTGGCTGAGAATAGAAAAAGGGCCCGATTTGCTGCTTGGCATTCATGGAGAATCCATGGGAGCTGCGACCTTGCTTCTTTATGCGGGAATGCTTGAGGATGGTGCGGATTTCTATGTGGCCGATTGCCCGTTCTCCGACTTCAGCGAACAGCTCGCCTATCGCATCAAAGAGGAAGTCAAGCTTCTGCCGCCAAAACTTTTGCTGCCAGTGGCCAATCTGTTCGTCCGCATCCGTGATAAATATTCCTTGAGTGAGGTATCCCCGATTGCGGTTATTGAAAACATCAAGAACCCAATCCTATTTATCCACAGCCGCATGGACGATTTCATTCTCCCATCGATGACTGAGGCACTGTTCGAACAGAAAAAAGGACCGAAGAAACTGTTCATGGCTGAAAACGGACTGCATGCCCAATCCTACAGCCAAAACCGGGAACAATACGAAAAAGTCCTCGATGAATTCCTTGAGGAATATATCTTTGCCCATGATAGAAATACGGATGCAGACCATTAAAACAGGTAAAACCGCTGCTGTATATTTTTTTAGCTTGCGTCTGTCCAATAGAGATTGTCTATTGGACATTTTTTTATTGGTGCTTCTGTTTGGCCGTTAGAGACCTTCTATCGGACACTTTTCTCCCGTTACGGCTTTTATTTGGCCGTTAGAGACCTCCTATCGGACACTTTTCTCCCGTTACGGCTTCTGTTTGGCCGTTAGGAACCTCCTATTGGACGTTTTTCTCCCGTTACGGTTTCTGTTTGGCCGTTAGGAACCTCCTATCGGACACTTTTCTCCTGTTACGGCTTTTATTTGGCCGTTAGAGACCTCCTATCGTATACTTTTCTCCCGTTACGGTTTCTGTTTGGCCGTTAGGAACCTTCTATCGGACACTTTTCTCCTGTTACGGCTTTTATTTCGGCCGTTAGAGACCTCCTATCGTATACTTTTCTCCCGTTACGGGCTTCTATTTGGCCGTTAGGAACCTCCTATCGGACGTTTTTCTCCCGTTACGGATTCTGTTTGGCCGTTAGGAACCTCCTATCGGACGTTTTTCTCCTGTTCCGGCTTTTATTTGTCCCTTAGAGACATTCTTCACAAAAAAAGACTGGCTCATCAAAGAGCCAATCCTTATTGTTTTTCTCCCTGGCGATCGATTTCTTTGCCGGCTGCATCCAATGCCCTGACTTCTTTGTAGTCGCCAATCGCATAATAATAGCGTTCGTTTTCTTTTTCAATGATTTCTATTTTTGTGAATTTGCCGTCCGGTCCCGCAGCTTCAATTGCTTTGACATCCGGGCTTACCACTTTGCCAAAAATAACCGGAAGCTTTACATCCAAGGTACCGTCTTCGTTAAAAACCGTAAATGTATCAGCATACAGGAGCATGAAATCATTTTTATAATAAGTCCAGTGGTTATGCCCTGCATTTTCCCAGCCTTCTTTTTCGCTGCCTTTAATATAGGCAACAGCGAGCGCATCGAATGTTTTTGATCCGTCCTTTTGTTCTGTTGTGTAAAAGATGAGCCACCCATTCTTCACTTTTTCTTTGTGGATGGTTTGTTTGATGTTGAACGGAATATCGTTTTGGATTGCTTCACCTGCAGTCTTATAGGCGCAGGCTGATAGTACAAGCATGCACATAATAATTATGGCAGCTCTCCATAGTCTTCCCATCTCTCTCCCCTGCCTTCGCACCAAACTTCTATGTATTTCTACAACCCTCTCTCTTATTTAACCTTTTTTTCAATTTTTTGTAAACTTAAACATTTGACTTATCATAAAAGCTCATTCTCGGATTCAAATATTCATTCGGGCTTTTTAGCTGGAAACACCCATTGGTTTCTTTAAAATCCAATGTCATTTCTTCATCGAAAAAGACTTCTTTGGCTTTTTCGATATAAATCGGAATGTCGCCTGTTGCTATTTGATTTTCTTCCACATTTTTCTCGGTTTCAAACCAGAGGGCGGCCACGCCATTTACTGCACAGCCGCATCCATCTATATCGTATTTCAATTTTACGTACCCTTGTTTACCTGAAATTTTTTCGTTCAGTTTCTTTGATGCTGCTTCCGTGATTTTTAATCGCATGCTTGCACTCCCTTTCCAGTTTTTCATTTTACCATATGGCGCACTTTTTTACGTTTTAGAACCCTTTGCTGAAAATGTCTTGCAATTTCTCCGTTTAACTTTTAGTATCAAAGATAATTCTGACAGTTGGAAAGGAGTGCTTTTATTGTCAAAAGTAACGATTAAGGTGAATGATAATGGTTCGTTAAGGATTTCCGGCGATGTCGAACTTCTCGATGGTGCCGGCAATAAGTATGAGACAAAGCCAACGTTCTCGCTTTGCCGCTGCGGTATGAGCAAAAACATGCCATTCTGCGACGCTTCCCATAAAGGGAAATTCGAGTCGGCCGTGCGTGCACCGCAAACTGAAGAGACGGAATAATTCATTGAGGGCAATGGTCTTTCCATTGCTCTTTTTTTTCGGGGTTCCGCTGGCTAAAAAATACTTACCATTCATCCGCAAGCCTGACATCGGCAATAGCTGAAATGGCAATACGGTGAATTTCCTCGAATCTGTCAACGATATGGAGTTTCTGTCCGGGTTCATTCCAATAGTGGATTTTCCCAATGACCAGTTCATGCTTGCGTTGGCGGAAATAGGTGATGCTGACAGGCCGGTTGTATTCCATTGCTTCGAGGATTGTTTCATTCAATTGTTCAAGCTGCTGTTCATCCAGCTGCTTTTCATTTTCATATTCATCTTCCTGTGCCCAGTCACGCAGCATTTTCACATGTTCAGGCAGCATCATCGACGTCCATTTGATTCTTCCACGGTCACGAATCATCTTTTACTCCTCCTTCTGCTATCAGCCCTTATGCCCGCCAACCAGTGCGGCCCGGTGTCTTGCTGTTCCGGCTGCCGTATAGGAAACCGCCCTCAGAAGAGCTGCTGATCCATAACGGCTGCGAATCCGGTCCATCGCATAGCCAAGTTCTTTCTTCTTCCAGCCATTTTTTTCGAACAGATTCAATTGGAATTCGCTGTCGGTGACAAGGTTGCCGAGCGAAATCGATATGCTCCGCACTGTTTTTCCGGTATAGTTTTCGGCAAAAAGCTCGAGGCAGACACGATACAGGTCCATCGTAATATTGGTTGGTTCCTCAATCGTCCTTGAGCGGTGGAAGCCTCCGCCGAATTCATCCTGGCTGTAGCCAACCCCGAAGCTGATTGTCCTGCCTGCTTTTCCGTGGCTCCTTGTCCTTCGCGCGACTTCCTCGCACATTTCGAGGATGACATGTTTGATTTCCTCTTCTTCTTTATAATCCCGAAGCAGGATCTGGCTCTTCCCAAAGCTGATCTGTCCTTCCATGATGGGAGCACCGATATCGGAAAAATCGATTCCCCAGGCATGCCAGTACATCTGGTTGCCCATTATGCCGAATTTTTTCTCGAGAATTTCAAGGTCATAACGGGCGAGCTGGCCGACTGTAAAAATCCCCATGCTGTTCAGTGTTTTTTCAACGCGGCGGCCAATTCCCCACATTTCCCTCAGCGGTGAGACATTCCACAGCTTTGTCTGTACATCATCATAGGTCCATTCGGCAATTCCTTTGTGCTTTGCCTCAAGGTCCAGGCAGAGCTTCGCCATCAGCATGTTCGGGCCAATTCCGACTGCACACGGGAGCTGGAATTCACGCTCGATATCATTTTTGATTTTTTTTGCGATTGAAGCAGCGTCGCCCCAAAGCTTTGATGCCCCATCCACTTTTATGAAGCTTTCATCGACACTGTAGGTATGGATCGCATCCTTTGGGACATAGCGATTGAATACGCGGGAGATTTCAGTGGAGATTCGCAGGTATGTTGACATTTGCGGATCAACGACAACAATTCGCGGATCATCGGGAATTTCAAACTTTCGCGATCCGGTTTTAATGCCAAATTCCTTTTTCAAACGGGGTGAGGCTGCGAGGACAACACTCCCGGGACGGTCAAGATTCCCGACGACAGCCAGGTAACAGTCAAGAGGATCAAGGCCGAGCATCACGGCGGAACAACTCGCATAGAAGCTCTTCATATCCACACATAAAATTTTGTTTTGCGGCATTTCGCTATAATCCACCATGCTTCTCTCTCCTTTCTATAGCAACTCCAAAAGGGAACATCTGTTCCGTAACATTATACCCACTATATTAAGCGAATATGCGTTCGGTTTCAATGGAAATTTTCCGGCGGACTGACTTAATTAAGGGGAAAATGGGGAGTCATACCAGCATTGGAGATTTTTGCGGAAGGATGTTTTCCTCAGGGACCTCCGAGGATAATCAGGTGGAGAGGTGCGTATCATGGACAAAAAATTCATTCGCAAGATGGCCCAGAAATGCTTTGAACAGTATGGTCATGATGGTTCAATCCCATGCGGTGAAGCGGAATTTCGAAGATATATAGGAGCAAATTGTTGAACTGAAAAATAAGGATCCTGAAGCTGAATTTGTCATGATTCATCAAGGATGCCGTTTATGAATTTTTGGCTACGTAAAACAGTGCCAACGCTGCTCCTCGAGCCCCCAGTTTTACGAAATTTAAAAAACCGCCAAAAAATCATGGCGGTCTGAGACTTACTTTTTGTTGAACATATTCTTGCCAAATAACTCAAAAGTCCTTGGGAACAGGGTATAAAATTTGCTGCCTGCATTCATCCAGCGCGGCAGGTTGATTTCACGTGTCCTGGTCAGCATTCGATTGACCACCTGTTTTGCCACGTATTCAGGCTTCAGCATGAAACGTTTTACATTTTTTACATAGGTTCCCTGTTTGTCCGCAATCTCGAAAAAATTCGTAGCGATGGGACCCGGATTGACCGAGGTTACGAAAATATTGTCATCGGCCACCTCCATGCGAAGGCTGTTCGTATAGCCAAGCACCGCATGCTTTGTAGCGGAATAGACGCTTGATTTCGGCGTGGCTATCTTACCGGCTTGTGATGCGATGTTGATAATATGGCCGCTTCTGCGCTGCTTCATAGCCGGAAGGACCATTGAGGTGCAGGCCATCAAGCCAACAACATTCACATCGAACATCGATTTGACATCTTCGATTTTCACATCATGAGCAAAATCAAAAACGCCGAAACCGGCATTATTAACCAAAATATCCGCATAACGGATGTCCGAGAGCACTTCCGAAAAAACTCTTTTCACTGATTCTGTATCGGAAACATCCAGCTGCCGGGCATGAACATTAATGGCATATTTGGATTGCAGCTCTTTCTTCAAGACTTCAAGTTTATCAATACTCCTGGCCATAAGGACAAGGTTTGCCCCCCGTGCGGCGCAAAGGCTGGCAATCTCAGCTCCGATTCCGCCGGAAGCTCCGGTGATGATTATATTTTTTCCTTTTAAGGATGGCATCGACTTTCACCTCATTTTGCAGTATAAAAGAAGGATGTTCCTTCCATGACAGAAACAGCGTCAAGGGATTGTAAATAATCAAGCTGACCGACCGTTTCTGAGATAGTCAGGTTCAACTCTCGTTCATACACGGTCGGGAAAAGCAATTTGCATATCTCGAATACAGTAAGTTCCCTGCCTTCAAGCATTCCTCTGACCTGCATTGCACGGTCATGCTGGCGGGCAAGCCGTTTTTCAATCAGGCTGTGCAATTCCGTGATTTCAGTTCCATGACCAGTGTATACAAGATTTATCGGATATTGCTGCAGTTTTTTAAGGGACGAGTTATATTGGACGAGCGGCTTCGGCCTTACTGCTTCGCCTGGCAACGGAGGTTCAAGCAGCGGATTCGGTGAAATGCCAGCAAGGATCGTATCCCCGGCAATCATTGTGCCGTCTTTTTCACGCAAGAGCACAATGTGGCTCTGGGCATGTCCCGGTGTCTCGATCACTCTCCATCCTGGCAGAGCCGGCGGAACATCGTTTTCCAAAACAGTCCCTGATAAAGAGCGATTGCATGAAAAAACAAGTGTCTTTTTCATGATCTTCATCGACGGCACAAAAAATTGAACTGGTATTGCTAATTTCGAGAAGAAACTTTCATAGAATTCCTGATGTTCCTTCTCGAATTCCGCAGTCCTGTTAATCCACCTTTCATTCAGGTGATGGCCATATACTTCAAGACCAGGTGACAAGTAATCCAGCATCCCCACATGATCTGGGTGATCATGTGTCAGGATCACCTGCTCAATATCCTCAGGCTTCAGCTTCAAATCCGCCAGCTGTGATTTAAAGGACTCCCATGACTCCTCCGTTTTCGTGCCAGCATCAACAAGGGTAAGCCTGTCCCCTTTAATCAAATATGCATTTACATCTCCGACCGGAAAGGGCGTCGGCAAAGTCAACTTGGCAATTCCATCTTTCCATTCTGCCATACGATCTATACACCCCAAAATATTATTTTTCTATAAGGTAAACAGCTTCCATTTCAATAGAAAACGCATACTCGGAAATAGCCCCGATATGTTAAAGTACATGTGTGAGAAGCAAAAAACAATGCAATCATTAACAGTCTGGCATTTTTTTAATATAAAAATAAGTTTACCTTTAAAGCTGGCAATTGTCATTATTTTCACTTTTTATTTTCAGAAAAAATAAAAAAATTCTTAAATTCCTCTTGACATTAGGGTTGTCCTTCTTGCATAATCACTATTAAAATTTCGAAAACTTTTCAAAAGCACTTGAGCAAGACGAGTAGACAGGAATGGTGCCAGAGAGTGGAGTCCATCGGCTGTAAGGCTCCGCCGCCCTCTTCATGTTGAACCCTACCTTGCGAGCTGCCAGGCAAACCTGGACGTATACCGGCGTTAACGGATTTTGAGCTGCACTTGTTTGGCAAAAGCCGAAGAAGTGAATGAAGGTGGTACCACGGAAGCATGGCCTTTCGTCCTTTTATGGATGAAGGGCCTTTTTGTATTTTGAAAAAAAAACACAAACTTATGGAGGCGAATCTGATGAAGAAGCTTGTTTTTGTTGGGGCAGGATCGATGGCGGAAGCAATGATTTCCGGGATAGGGGCAAGCGGGCTTCTTCCGCGGGACCAAATTTGGGCCACAAACAAACAGGATGCTGACAGACTGAAGATATTGAAACAGAGATATGGGATCACAACGACATATAATCTGGGACAGCTGTTCGAGGACGCGGATGCCATAGTCCTGGCGATGAAACCAAAGGACGCCTCAATCGCGATGGAGGAAATTAAACACTATCTGACAGATGGAATGCTAGTCATATCTGTTCTGGCCGGCGTGGCGATCGAAGCGATTGAAGCGGCAGCAGAAAAATCACTGGCCGTGGCAAGGGCTATGCCAAACACCTCGGCTGCGATTGGCAAATCGGCAACAGCACTCGCCGTGAATTCCCATGTGAGTGAAGCACAAAAGATACTGGCGCAAAGGCTTTTTAACACAATCGGCCTTACGACAATCGTTGAGGAATATCAGCTTGATGCAGTAACAGGATTATCCGGCAGCGGGCCAGCCTATATTTATTACCTCGTCGAAGCAATGGAAAAAAGCGCCGCCGAAATCGGTCTTGAAAAGCAGACAGCGAAGCAGCTGATTATCCAGACGCTGCTCGGCGCAGCGGAAATGCTGACACAGTCGGGTAAGGAACCTGCTCAGCTCCGCTTTGAGGTGACCAGCCCTGGAGGAACGACTGAAGCAGGCATCAGTGTGCTTGAACAGTATGGGGTACAGTCAGCTTTTGTATCTTGCATCAAGGAAGCTACGGCCCAGTCAAAAAAGCTTGGCACCCTGCTCGGAAATGAAATAGCAGCCGTAAATCGCCATCTTTAAAATTGCAATCTGGTCCCGCGTTTCTCTAAAATGGAGAAAAACAACAGGGACGTGTGCATGGTGCTTTTAATTTTACTGTCTTTAACTCTAGTCATCTGGGTCCTGGCAACAACCGATGCCTTGATTGGTTTCAGGAATTTGGATTCCCTCGAAAAAACAGAAGGTGCTGACCGGGAACCGCTCCTCAGTGTCATCGTGGCCGCCAGGAATGAAGCAGGACATATTTCTCAAAGCGTTCGCTCCCAGCTGGCGCAAACCTACAAAAATATCGAGTGGATCCTTGTTAATGACCGATCCGAGGATAATACCGGTGAATTGATGGAGAACCTAAAAGGCTTTGACCCGAGAATCAAAGTGATCCATATCGAGAGTCTGCCAGAAGGGTGGCTTGGCAAGAATCATGCTCTCTATAAAGGCTTCCAGCTCGCGTCGGGCAACCTGATCCTATTTACAGACGCTGATGTCATGTACCACCCCGCGGCTTTTTCAAAAGCCGTCAGTTATTTTGAAGGACATAGCCTCGATCATTTGACCGCCGCTCCGAACCTTAGTGCAAAGCCATTCTGGCTGAAGGCCTTTGTTGCGTTCTTCTTATTTGGCTTTTCTTATTACAAGCGACCATGGCTCGGCAATAATCCACGGTCGAAAACGGGAGTCGGCATCGGTGCATTCAATATGGTCACCCGGTCGGCATATGAAAAAGTCGGCACACATGAATATATAAAAATGCGGCCTGATGATGATTTGCAGTTGGGAATAATGGTAAAGCGCCTGGGTCTCAAGCAGCAGATCGTTACCGCCATGACGCTCATCGAAGTGGAATGGTATCAAAGCCTGGGTGAGGCTTTAGGCGGACTGGAGAAAAACACCTTCGCCGGCCTTCACTACCGGATCAGCATGGTGCTATTTTCGGTGTTCGGTGTCTTTGTTTCCCAGGTCATGCCATTCTTCACTGTTTTTTCCGGTAACCAGTCCATAGCAATCCTCAGTGCAGTTAATCTCGCATTCCTGTCTTTTCTGTATGTAATGGTAACCAAGAAAATGACCCGATTTTCACCGTGGCTGTTCCTTGTCCTGCCTTTTACGGCCTTGCTTTTCATTTTCTCCATCCTGAGAGCAAGCTACCTCACTTTTAAAAGAGGCGGCATCATCTGGCGTGGAACGAAATATACGCTTGCGGAATTAAGAAAAAACACTTTGCGGTGAGTACAATTTTTCCTTTCCTCTTCAAGCCCTGTTATACTAAGAATATATTTTGGATAGCGAAATAAAAGGAGGCTTCTGGATTGGAAAAGAAATTATTTTCCCCTTATAAAATCAAAAATTTAACCCTAAAAAACAGGATTGTCATGGCACCTATGTGCATGTATTCATGTGAAAAAGAAGACGGCATCGTCACAGACTTTCATATGACGCACTACGTGAGCCGGGCTGTCGGTCAGGTTGGCTTGATCATCCTCGAAGCAACTGCGATCACACCACAGGGCCGAATTTCTCATCAGGACCTCGGAATCTGGAGTGATGAACATGTTCCCGGGCTGTCGAAACTGACTGAACAAATTAAGCAAAACGGTGCCGCAGCAGGTATCCAGCTGGCGCATGCCGGCAGAAAAGCAGCATTGCGCGATGAAATCATCGCCCCTTCTGCGATCGCTTTTGATGAAAAGTATAAAGAACCAAAGGCAATGACGGTGGAAGAAATCAAGGAAACCGTCGAGGCGTTCAAGAAGGCTGCTGAAAGAGCAAAGCGTGCAGGCTTCGATGTTATCGAAATTCACGCTGCACATGGGTATTTGATCAACCAATTCCTCTCCCCGCTCACGAACAAACGGGAGGACGAATACGGCGGCGCTGCCGAGAACCGTTTCCGCTTCCTCCGGGAAATACTTGAAGAGGTAAAAACAGTATGGGTTGGTCCGATTTTTGTCCGTGTTTCTGCGTGCGACTACCATGAAGAAGGCCTGTCTGCCGATGATTACGTAAAAATTTCTGCATCGATGAAAGAACTTGGAGTTGACCTGATTGATGTAAGCTCGGGTGCGGTTGTGCCAGCACGAATCCATGCTTATCCGGGCTACCAGGTTAAATTCGCTGAAAGAATCAAACATGGAGCAGAAGTCGCTACCGGAGCTGTTGGACTGATTACAACCGGGATCCAGGCTGAAGAAATCCTGCAGAATGACCGCGCCGATCTAATTTTCATCGCCCGCGAACTGCTTCGTGATCCGTACTGGCCGAGAACAGCAGCCAGGGAGCTTGGAACAAGCATTGAGTCGCCTAAGCAATATGAACGAGGATGGATATTTTAACATTTAAAAGCCGGCATGCAAATGCCGGCTTCTAGTTTTTCTATCATGGTCTATATATTCGGAAATCAGCTGATATATTTCAAAATGTGGTGGATTAATCCGGAAATCAGCTGATAAATTTCAAAATGTGGTCGATATAGTGTAAAGATTGGTTGTAAAAGGGCCTCCTGAAAGGTTCCATCAGCTAGTTGGATTTCTAGGCGATCTTGAATCCTGTTTCATGCGTTAAAGCTTTGATTTTTGCTGCGTGTGTTTTCTTCATCAACACTAAAGCTGCCCGCTTCATCTAATCATCATGAATACAGTTTACCTTACAAACATCCTCCTCTTTCAATTAATCCCCATCATTAAAATAATTATTTTAATCCCAATAAAAAACCAGTCAACCAGAAATAATTGCATATCAGGATGACCTTATAATACGAACAGGGCAGTTAGTGGAAGAAAAAAAACATTAACTAAAAGGATTTCCTGCCCTATAAATGGAATATGACTATCATAGTTTTTATATGAAAGGATGAATACGATATGTTTATTTCAGTTACTAGGTTGCATTTAAAAGGGAAGCGAAAGTTACCTAGCTTTTTTTTTCATACAATTAAATCAACTTTTCAGTCGAAAAGAGCAGAAGGATTAAAATTTTCTTCTTTTAATAAAGAAGGATGGGACACATACTGGACTCTGACAGTATGGGAAACGAAGGAACATATGAAGGTCTTTCGAAATAATGGTAATCATTTAAAAGCAATGAAAATATCACGAAATATGGCAGATAAATTAGAATTAATTAATTGGGAAGCAGACGCTATTCCTACTTGGAATGAGTGTAAAGACCGATTACATAAGAAGTATGACAGAATTGAGTAAGGTACATTTTTTTTTCTGATGGGTGCCATACTTTAAGATACTATCACCTGTTCCTATTTACGAATAACGAAGCACATTGTGGGAAATGGTTTTTAAAGGAACCGATGCTTAGTTAAAGATGGACTCAATCATAAATAAAAAACGCTTAACGCTATTAAGCGTTCTTTTCATTCTCCAAATTATTTCTGTTAGCAAAATTGCGGATTAAAATGTACCGTAATTTGCACCCTTACAGTCGTGTCTGTTAATCTGCGAATTGATATACTATTCCTATAACAAAAAATAAAATTTATTAGTATAAATCGCCTGTATATCAAAAAAAATAGACCATCATTTTCATTACAATTTGATGGTCTATTTGCTTTACATAATTAAATTTGACGACGTGTAACTGAACCCGTTAGAATTTTCTCCTGGTTTTAAGATTAAGCTATTTTTTCCCCATGCCGGTCGGCAACGCTTTTAAAGTAGAATCCTAATTTAACGAGGCCTGCCGCAATCAGAGAAAAGATCATATTAAAGAAAACAGCGAAGATTGCTAGATCCATTATTTCAAAGATTGAAGCATACAATAACCCAACTATACCAAATAAGGATATAGTGATTAAAAAATGCATTTTCGGCAGAAGAAAAGTGATAATCCCGCTAAACAACATGACAAGTGAACCCATGATAAAAAAATGAAGACCAAATAAAAGTAAAAATTCCAAAATCATTCCCCCAGTGTCTTATTGTAAGATTGGATGGAAAATTCCCCATCTCTTTCCAATTCCCTGTGGGTTACCTTTTTAAACAGGATTAAATTCGGTCATCCCATATTCGATTAAGGATGGTACTTTCATTTGATACAACGAGTTCAAAAACATCTGGATTAGTCATTTCCATCAGGCAGTCATAACCAAAGCTTTCATTGAAATACCTCATGAGTAAGGTTGTCATGTTTCCATGACTGACCAGCAGGATATGATCATCGTCCGAACATAATAAATCTTCAATCAGTGATTTGGCACGTTCCATGGCCGCTGAAGTAGATTCTCCTCCCTCAAACACAAGCTCGAAGTCTTCAAAGCTTTGTTTAAGCTTGTCTCGCCAGTCTTCTAAATTCACCGTACTCAGGACTCTCTCCCCCAGTCTGTCATCTTCGGAAATTTCAATTTCCCTTGAATTGGATAGAGGCCTGATTGTTTCGAGTGCTCTTTTAAAGGGACTTGAATAGATGACATCTATTTCCTTATGTTTGAAGAAGTCAACCAGCGCAAGGGCTTGCTTCCTTCCATGTTCGGTCAAGGGAGAGTCTACTGGCTGCCCGGCCGCACTTGCATGACGTACAAGATAGATTGTTTTCAATCGTTACACCCCTTTATTCAGTCATGTTCTAACGGAATGTTGATTTCCTTGAAATCCTCAGATACCTCGGTATTAGCAAAAACAGTTCTTGCTTCTGCTTCAAGCTGCAGCCAGTCATTGCGGTCATATCTGGAACTAATATGAGTGATGCACAGCTTTTTCACCTGAGCACGCAAGGCTGTTTCTGCTGCCTGCAGTGTAGTCGAATGGAAATACTCATGAGCCAGTGCCTCTTCACCTGCTGAAAAAGTTGCTTCATGGACGAGCAAATCAGCATTCTTGGCAAGCAGCTGAGCATTTTCGCAGTATCTTGTGTCACCTAGGATCGTAATAATTCTTCCTTTTTGCGGCGGACCGACAAATTCGGCAGGGTCTATTATCTTCCCGTTATCCAATATAACCTCTTCACCATTCTTGATTTTCCTGTAATCGGGTCCTGGTTTTACCCCTGCTGCCTTAAGCTTTTCAGCAAGGAGGATCCCGGGACGGTCTTTTTCCCTGATTCTATAACCAAAAGAAGGAATTCCATGCTCCAGCAGCATTGCTTCGACAGTGAACTGATCGTCTTCAAATATGACCCCTCCTTCATGCTCGATAATCTCAATAGGATATTTCAAATACGATTTGCTTATTTTCAGGGACACATCAATATATTCTTTTATTCCCGGGGGACCGTATACTGTAACCAGTGAATCCCCGCCCTGGAACGAGCGGCTGGACAGCAAACCCGGTAAACCATAGATATGATCGCCGTGAAGATGGGTGATGAAAATTTTTTCAATCCTCCGCGGCTTTATGCTTGTATGTAAAATCTGGTGCTGGGTTGCTTCACCACAGTCGAACAGCCACACAGCTCCGCGCTCTTCCAGCAATTTCAATGCAATTGAAGTCACATTCCTCAGCTTGGCGGGAACACCCGCGCCTGTACCCAGAAAAAAAACATCCATCATCCTGACACCTTCCCTTACCAAACGCCTGCATACATACTGGCTATTCATTATTCCTTTCAATATATCATAAATCACGTGTTCAAATCTAAATCAACCCTTAAATGAACCTCAATGGGATAGTTCCATAATGTTAGTAGAAAACTAATTAGAGTTCAAACAGTTGCTAATTGCTCTCGAAACAGATAAACTTTTGTATTTGTAAAGTGTTTTTTATGCATGGCTGTTTTCGCAATGATTGCTGCTTTCTGTTAACCGGTTTTAGAAGGCAGAAAAGTTTACGGAAAAGGCCCTATACATACTTCTAAATTCATATAAAAGAGAGGTTCTATATTGTGGCACACACCGAAAAACCAACAGCTTTAATCATGATTTTCGGAGCTACGGGAGACCTGGCAAACCGAAAATTGTTCCCATCCCTCTATAATTTGTTTGCAAAAGGGAAACTGGACAAATTCGCAGTCGTCGGCGTTGCCCGTCGTTCATTGACAAATGAGGAATTTCAATTGAGAGTAAAAGAATCTGTAACAGAACACGGGGAGACAGAAGCGAATATTGATGAGTTCGTCTCGAAGTTTTATTATCACTCCCATGATGTCACTGATTCAAGCTCATATATTGCTCTTGGCAAGCTTGCGGAAGAGCTGGACGGCCATTACGATCTAAAAGGCAATAGAATTTTTTACCTGGCAATGGCACCGGAATTTTTTGGTACGATTGCGGAGCATTTAAAGAAGGATGGCCTGACTCATGTATCTGGTTTCAAGCGCCTTGTCATCGAGAAGCCGTTCGGACATGACCTTGAGTCAGCAAAAGTTCTGAACAAACAAATCCGCACTGCGTTTTCAGAGGATGAGATTTACAGGATTGACCACTATCTCGGAAAGGAAATGGTCCAAAATATCGAAGTCATCCGTTTTGCGAACGCGATGTTCGAGCCACTCTGGAATAACCGCTACATCTCAAATATCCAGGTCACGTCAAGTGAAACACTGGGAGTGGAGGAACGCGGACGCTATTACGAAAAGAGTGGTGCACTTCGGGATATGGTCCAGAACCATATGCTGCAAATGGTTTCTTTGCTTGCAATGGAGCCGCCTATCAAACTGACCACAGATGAGATTCGTTCTGAAAAAGTTAGAGTCTTCCGCGCACTTCGCCCAATCATGGGAGAGGAAGTAAATAATTACTTTGTCCGCGGCCAATATGATAAAGGCATGATGAATGATAGAGAAGTTCCAGCCTATCGTCAGGAGGAAATGGTCAACCCTGAATCCAATACAGAAACATTCGTAGCCGGCAAGCTGATGATTGATAACTTCCGCTGGGCTGGAGTTCCTTTCTATATCCGGACAGGAAAAAGAATGAAAGCTAAATCAACAAAAATTGTGATCCAATTCAAAGATATTCCAATGGACCTGTATTACCAGCCAGAAAAGACGGTAAATCCAAATTTGCTTGTGATCCATATCCAGCCTGAGGAAGGAATCACACTCCATTTAAATGCCAAGAAGTCCGGACAGGGTACAAAAGCTACACCTGTAAAACTTAATTATGCGAACAAAGGCATTGACGGTCTGAACACGCCGGAAGCGTATGAGAAGCTGTTGTATGATTCATTACGCGGCGACGCCACAAACTTCACCCATTGGGATGAAGTCGCCTTATCATGGAGCTTCGTCGATAACATTTCTGAAGTCTGGGAAAACACGAAGGAACCTTCCTTCCCGAACTATGCATCAAGTTCCATGGGCCCTGATGCAGCAGATCAGCTGCTCGAAAAAGACGGATTTTTCTGGTGGCCTATTACCGAAATCGATGTTGAAAAATGCTAATAACCAAAAACCCGCCAATTACATGGCGGGTTTTTCTGTTTCAGCCTCCAAAAAAGAAATCAAGGATATTGGAACCAGCAGATGCATCCTTGTTATAGAACTCCGAGTATCCACACCTTTTGCAATATACAACGGTGAATTGATTATTCTGGATATCAAACATCTTGGACAATCCCGTCCCGGTCATTGCGACATCCTTCTGTCCAGCATCTCTGCTGCCGCATTTCATACAGCCTTTTTCATTCATTTTCTGCCAACTCCTCTTTCAATTCATATTACATTTACGTATCTGGCAAAGATTGGTTTCACCTGTTCACATAAAAAAATCCTGAAAAGGAAAACTTATATTTGTCCTATTATCAAAACAGAGGTGGAATATATGGGGTGGTTCGGTGAGAGCAATACGGCTTACAGTTTTAACATGTTTTCCAAGAGCCATTTTGCTATTTTAGCAATCTTTGTATTCGTAAATATGGTTATATTCATTTATCGGAAGAAGTTAAATGATGAAAAATGGCGGAAAGCAGAGCTCATGACAGCATTCTCGTTAATTTTGATGGAGTGCTTCAATCATTACTGGATGTATAAGCATGCTGTATGGAAACTTGGACGATCGATGCCTTTGGAATTATGCAATTTAGGCCTGCTACTTGCCATCGGTTTGCTATTGAGCAGGAAGAAAATCTTTTTTGAGCTATTATTTTTCATTGCGTTATTAGGGGCAACACAGGCAATCATTACACCAGCTTTAACCTATGATTTTCCTCATTTCCGTTTTTTTCACTTTTTCTATGCCCATGTGATGATTATATGGGTGACTCTATATTTCACGCTGGCCAAGGGTTTTTATCCTACATTCTTTTCTGTCATAAAAGTCATTCTGTTCATCAATCTTCTATTACCTGCAATCCTATTTATCAACAGAACTGCCGATGGCAACTATTGGTTCCTTCGCCACAAACCAGATAGCAGAAGTTTTTTGGATTTACTCGGGCCGTATCCGTGGTATATTTTTTCCCTTGAAAGTTTATTGATCACTTTAAGTTTAATTACATGGCTGTGCTTCCGTCTTTGGCTAAAGGGTGAGAAAAATACTTCGTACTCTGAGACATAATCATAAGATATATAAAAAAAGAAGACATTCTCATGCCTTCTAAAGAATCCGTTTGATAAACTTCAGTGTTTCTTCTATGATGGTTTTCTGGTCGTTGTCGAGTGTTGCAACATGGTAACTTTCTTTTAAGTCTTGTATTTCTTTTATTTCCGAGCTGATAAGACCATAAATGGTCTGAGAATTATCTGGCGGCACTACGTGGTCTTCATCTGAAACAAAAATCAAGGCTGGACAAGAGACTTTTGGAAGGTCCTTTTTTACATCCTTCATGAAAGTTAAAATTTCCTTAACGGATTTGACAGGCGTTTTTTCATAAGCTAGTTCAGTTACTCCTGTTTTTTTGATGTCAGACCCAATTGCATCTAGAAATCTGGTTCCTTCCAGTTGGAGGACAGGCTCCATTGCTGGGATTTCAATTGCTGCATTGATCAGGACAATTCCCCGGATTTCTGGATATTTTTCAGCCATATACAAGGTAAGCGTCCCACCCATTGACAGACCTGTCACGAAAATGGTGTCGCATCTTTCCTTTAACCATTGAAACCCTTCTTCAATCGAAGCAATCCAATCTTGATATGTGGATTGTTCCATATCTTCATAATGTGTCCCGTGCCCTTTCAGGCGTGGCCCGCAAACAGTGTATCCTTCTTCAGCATAAGCCTCACCAAGGGGCCTCATGCTCTGTGTTGAGCCTGTAAATCCATGCGATACAAGGATGCCCACTCGACTTCCTTCAAAATAGAAAGGTTCAGCTCCCTCAAGAACTGGATAGCGATCTGACATACCATAATCCCTCCAATCTTTTCTAACCACTTTAAAACATTTCGACTGCTCCATGAACAAACCCTGCTTTATTTTAGAAAAAAGCTTTTACTAAATAAAAAACAGCGGATACGAAATCCGCTGCTGCGTTGTTTTAATCCATCCACTCAGTGTGGAAGATTCCTTCTTTATCAATACGCTGGTATGTGTGAGCACCAAAGTAATCTCTTTGCGCCTGGATAAGGTTTGCAGGCAATGTTTCTGTCCGGTAGCTGTCGAAGTAGGAAAGTGCAGCCGAGAAGCTTGGGACAGGGATTCCGTTAAGGACGGCAGCCGAGATGATTTCCCTAAGTGACTGCTGGTAGTTTTCTGCAATTTCCTTAAAGTAAGGATCAAGCAGCAAATTTTTCAATTCCGGGTTGTGATCATATGCATCCTTGATTTTTTGGAGGAACTGCGCTCTTATGATGCAGCCGCCTCGGAAAATCATGGCAATTTCTCCATAGTTAAGGTTCCAGTCATATTCTTCAGATGCTGCTCTCATTTGAGCGAAACCTTGTGCATATGAACAAATCTTGCTTAAATATAATGCCTTGCGAATCGATTCTATGAATGCCTTCCGATCTCCATCAAAGGGTTTTGCATCAGGTCCTGATAGTACCTTGCTTGCTTCAACACGCTCTTGTTTCATTGCTGAAATAAATCGTGCAAAAACGGATTCCGTAATGATTGGCAGCGGAACACCAAGGTCCAGTGCACTCTGGCTTGTCCACTTTCCCGTGCCTTTTTGTCCAGCTGTATCAAGAATCACGTCGACAAGTGGTTTGCCTGTCTCATCGTCCTTCTTTGTGAATATATCCGCTGTAATCTCAATCAAATAGCTATCAAGCTCACCTTTGTTCCATTCAGCAAAAACTTCATGCAGTTCCTCAGCACTTAATCCAAGAACATGCTTCAAAATGAAGTAAGACTCTGCAATCAGCTGCATGTCACCATACTCAATTCCAT
The DNA here is from genome assembly GCF_900166585.1 of Mesobacillus jeotgali. Lineage (NCBI taxonomy): Bacteria > Bacillati > Bacillota > Bacilli > Caryophanales > Bacillaceae > Mesobacillus > Mesobacillus jeotgali. The sequence continues at coordinate 1,945,741 of NZ_FVZC01000009.1, forward strand.
TGTGAACCATCTTTACATAATGACCTGCTCCGTCAGGGCCAATGTATGTTGTACACGCTTCACCGTTAACCTTCGCTGCGATATCCTGGAAAATTGGTGCAACCAGGTCATATGCTTCTTTTTGCCCGCCAGGCATGATGGAAGGTCCATGAAGGGCTCCTTCCTCCCCGCCAGATACCCCAGTGCCGATGAAGTGGAGACCAAGCTCACTCAATTCCTTGTTGCGGCGCTGTGTATCAGCAAAATATGTATTACCTCCATCAATAATGATATCTCCTTTTTCAAGATGAGGCTTCAATTGCTCGATTGTCGCGTCAGTCGCAGCACCAGCCTTGACCATCAGCAGGATTTTTCTTGGTTTCTCAAGTGATTGTACAAATTCCTCAATCGAATAAGTACCCACGACCTTCTTGCCTTCCGTTTCCGCCAGCATTTCTTCTGTTTTTTCCTTTGAACGATTATATACTGATACCGAATAGCCTCTGCTTTCAATATTCATCGCAAGGTTTTTTCCCATGACAGCGAGACCAATAACACCGATTTGCTGTTTTGACATATTGCAACTTCCTTCCTTTTTATAACTGGTTTTTAAAATCATTACACATAATTTAGCAATGAATCCTGGGGGTTGCAAACAATCTGGTTTCGTCCTTTTTATTTTGACTTAACCATGTCTTGATAAACATCTTTAAAGATCTTTATCTTCATTTCTTCTGCGGTTCTGGAGAAAGTCCTTGTTAAAGCTGGTCCCCGGTCCGGAACTCTCTTTGTGGGAATTCTTTTTCGCCTGTAAACCCGCGCTCTCGATAATACTTTTACCGTATTTCTCCCTAAGCTGGCTCATCGTATTGAGTAGCGGTTCTTTTTTAGCATCCTGTTCGTAGGAAAATAAATCGAGCTGCTTCACTGCCTTGTCCGCTTCCAGCAGGTCGGTACCGGTAATTCCAAGCAGCCTGACGGAATCCCCGTTCCAATGCTTTAAAAATAAGGCCTTTGCAGCGGAAGCAATTTCGTCCTTCTTTGAAACCGGGTTCTCGAGCTTTTGGCTTCTGGTGATTGTTTTCCTGTCCTTAAAACGAATCATTATGCTGAGGGTGGTGGCAACAGCTTCCTTCCTCTTCATCCTTGCGGCTACTTGTTCTGATAAACGATCAAGGACCTTCAGCAGTTCATGCTGATTCGATAGATCTCTCGGCAATGTTGTCGAATTGCCGATGCTTTTAAAATCATAAACCGACTCGGGGTCAACCAGCCGATTGTCAAGACCATTAGCCCTATCTTTGAGTCTTAGGCCATTGATGCCCAGCAATGCCTTCAATTGGATATCATTTGCTTTTGCCAAATTGCCAATTGAATGAATGCCGATAGTTTTTAGTTTGTCCGCTGTTTTTGTTCCTACTCCATGCATCTCCCCAGCTTCCAACGGCCAGAGGACTTGAGGGATGTCACGCTTTCTTAAAACCGTGATTCCCATCGGCTTTTTCATATCAGAAGCTGTTTTCGCCAGGAATTTGTTAGGGGCCACACCAATGCTGCACGGCAAATCAAGCTGCTCGAGTATCCGTTTCTGGATGCTCCCGGCTATTTCCAATGGTGCACCGAGATCGGCACAGTGAGTAATATCCAGATACCCTTCATCAATGGAAACAGGTTCGACCAGCTCGGTATATTGCCGCAAAATATCGAACATTGCTGCAGATGCAGTTCGATACTTGTCAAAGTCAGGTTTTTTTATAATCAACTCTGGACAAAGCTTTTTTGCTTCCCACAGTGGCATGGTTGTCTTTACACCGAATTTTCTTGCTTCATAGCTGCATGTGACGATGATTCCGCGCCGCTCCTCAGGGTTCCCTGCAATCGCGAGGGGTTTACCCTTTAATTCGGAATCGTAGGCCATTTCCACTGATGCATAGAAGCTGTTCATATCAACATGCAAAATCACTCTGCCCTTTTTTGGATACAACTCTTTCATTTCAGCCACTTCCCAAATATACGTTCCCTTCTAGTTTAACAAAAATACCTTTCGTTTACTTATTTAAAGTCTGAAGATAAAAATTGAATTTTATGTGAAGAAAGCACGGGAAAGATTAAAGATTCGTCTGAAAAACCCGATAAAATAACATATACATATAAAAAGACGGAGGAATCTTTATGCAGCATTGGTCCATTGGCAGGAAGTATGCAAACGTTTTCGCAGTTATCATGGTTATTTTTCTGGGAAGTTTCATTTATTTGTCCAGTGTTCTAAGCAATCTTCAAGGCGCGATCGATTTAGCTGAGGAAAAAAGTGATTACGCTATCATGATAAGTGATATGGGGGCCTCTTTTCGCCAGAAATATATCATTATTACTGACTATATAACCGAGCCAAAACCAGAACTTCTTACACTTTACAAAAAAGAAACAAAACAATTCAATGAGTCAGCTGAAAAACTTAAAGCAAATGTAAAAACAGAAGAAGCGCAAACATTATTTGATTCCATCGTCAATACAGATAAGCATATGGACAAAATCTGGTCAGATGAGATATTAAAAACTGTTGAGCAATTCAAACAAAACGGAGAACAGGTTGATATATTCACCCAAATCAGTCTGGCAAACAAAGCAGAAACAATCCGGGATATGAATATTGAAAAGTTAAATCAGCTCCAGACGACGATACTGGATGACAGGAGCAAAATCATGAGTGAAACCCATTCCTCCATTGCATCCATGATCCGTAACACTTTCATTATTATCATCATCGCCTTCATCATTTCTTCAGTGGCGATGTACTTTGTCTCACGCAACATCAGCAAAAACCTCAAGGACGTGGTCGCTTACTGCAAAAGGCTTGCAGCCGGGGATTTGAATGTAAAGGCATTGCATGCGAAGAGCAAGGACGAAGTGGGGCAGATCATTGAGGCAATGAATCAATTATCTGGAAACCTTAAATCGTCTATTTCCAGCATTCTCGCTTCCTCTGATCAGGTTAATGCCATGTCCAGAAATCTGAAGCTAAATGCTGAGGCGACAACAGAAGCAAACAATGAAATCACGACGTCGATCATGCAGGTTGCTACTGCCTCTGATGAGCAGGTAAAGATTTCAGAACGTACCAATGAAGCAGTCGATAATGTATCCTCTCAATTGGTTGAAGTCACTGGATCGCTAAAAGAAACACTTCATACCACATCAAGTACAAAGGAAAAAATAGAACAAGGTAAACGGTATGCATTCAATGTCACAGAACAGATGAATGAAATCAATGGAAAGGTAGCTGAACTAGCCCATGTTATCCATTCCCTGAAAAATAACTCTCAGGAAATTCATCGAATCATTGAAATCATCACGGATATCTCTAATCAAACCAATTTACTTGCACTTAATGCAGCTATTGAAGCGGCAAGAGCAGGTGAGCATGGAAAAGGCTTCGGTGTCGTCGCCCAGGAAGTCCGCAAACTTGCGGAACAATCAGCGGGAGCGGCAGACAGCATTCGGGCAATTCTTGAACAAACCGGTAAAGAAACGAACCAGGCAGTAAATGTCATGGATGAAAGTCAAACAACCTTACAAAAAGGGAATAAGCTGGTCCAGAAAGTGGCTTCAGTCTTCACGGATATAGCTCAATCGATTGAAGAAGTTAGCTCGAAAGGAAACACTGTTAGCAATGCTGTCATGAATGCAAATGAAAAGATGGAATTCATGGCGCAGTCTGCCACCGAGGTAATTACCGCTTCTTCCAAGTCCGCGCAATTCCTCGAGCAGGTAGCAGCCACAACAGAGGAACAAAACGCAACAATGCAGGAACTGTTGGAATCATCCAGCAAATTATCTAGCATGGCAGAAGACCTGAGGAAATCATTTTCCAGCTTCAAATTATAAGACATGAAACAAGCTGACCCTCTTGGGCCAGCTTGTTTCATGTCCATGCTAGTTATGTAATTCCTGTTTTTGTATTTTCATATAGTCCTTAATCTCTTTTATACCATCAAGGGATTGGATCAGGACCTCCGGATCAACGACCATGATCATTCGCTTTTCGAAATTGGCGATACCTGTGATGAATTTAGTATTTTGGTATCCGATTAGTCCTGGCTGTTTTAAATTTTCCTCTGGTATCTCAAGGATTTCCTTCGCATCTCTAACCAGCACACCCAACGAGATGTCCGATGTTTCAAGTACGATCAGCCTAGTCTTATCATCCGCCTGAATATCCCGGTGATAGAGGACCTTTTCCAGATCAATAACGGGAATCAAGTCTCCCCGTACCTTAGTGATCCCAGTGACATAGTCAGGCATATGCGGAATCGCAGTCATATCTTCCATTTTTTCAATTGAAATAACGAAAAGAATGGGAAAAGCATATTCTTCATTCCCCGCCTGGAATACAACCGTCTTAGTGCTATCAGCCATTGGAGTACACTTCCTTAATTTAAGATTCTAACTTTATATAACTAGATTATAATGGTTCACTCGAGGTTTGTCGGAGCATTTCAGGTATTATATCGGATTTTTTAATGCCATCTTTAGAACAATTGAACAATCAATATCCTAAATGGATTTTTTCCGGCTTTCCTCTCCGAAATGTTCTTTAGAACTCGTTTCTTAGACATTTTGCTGGTCCTCTCAATCTGAAATGTCTATTAAGTCACGTTTCTTAGACATTTTGGCGGTCCTCTCTCTCTGAAATGTCTATTAAATCCTGTTTCTTAGACATTTTGACGGTCCTCTCTCTGAAATGTCTATTATTACACCCATGCATCCTTAGTTGGTAACTGTCTGGACAAGCCATCATCATCATGCTCTTAAAGATGAGGAATACGTTGTATATCAATATAAGAAAAAGGGCTTTCCCGGGAGGAAAACCCTTTTTCTCATCATTGTGCTGCTACTTCCTGAATCAAGGCGATGACCATTTCGGCAAGCTTATCAAGCTCTTCGATTGGCATTCTTTCGTTTGTTGTGTGGATTTCTTCATATCCTACAGCAAGGTTGACTGTCGGTACGCCAAAGCCTGCTATGACGTTAGCATCGCTTCCGCCGCCACTGTGAAGCAATTCACTGCTTCGGCCAATTTTAGCTGCAGCTTTTCTTGCCAGTTCAACTACCAGGTCGCCTTCGCCAAATTTGAAGCCAGGATACATTACCTGTACATCGACTTCAGCCTTACCGCCCATTTCCTGTGCAGCTGATTCAAATGCTTCCTTCATTTTGGCAACTTGTGCCTCCATCTTTTCAGGGATAAGTGAACGAGCTTCAGCAAGGATTTCTGCCCGATCCGCAACAATATTCGTCTGTGTTCCACCTGAGAAACGGCCAATGTTTGCAGTTGTTTCTTCGTCAATGCGTCCTAATGGCATTCTTGCAACAGCTTTTGCAGCGATCGTGATTGCGGAAACACCTTTTTCTGGAGCAACGCCGGCATGTGCTGTTTTGCCATGGATGACAGCTGATACCTTTGCCTGGGTTGGGGCGGCTACAATAATGTTCCCAACCTTGCCGTCACTGTCCAGCGCATATCCGTATTTCGCTTTGACCAGGGTAGAGTCCAGTGCCTTTGCCCCTACCAAACCTGATTCTTCTCCAACTGTAATGATGAACTGAATTGTTCCGTGCGGAATAGACTGTTCCTTTAAAACACGGATTGTTTCGAGCATTACCGCAAGACCCGTCTTGTCATCAGCACCAAGGATAGTTGTTCCGTCTGTCACAACATATCCATCCTTGATAGAAGGCTTAACGCCTCTTGCAGGGACGACAGTATCCATATGGGAAGTGAAATAGATTGTATCGACGCCTTCTTTTGTACCTTGTAGAGTACATATAAGGTTTCCTGCACCGTGACCTGTCTGTGCAGTTGTATCATCTTCAAACACTTCGACACCCAGGTCCTCGAATTTTTGCTTCAGGACGCGGGCAATTTCAGTTTCATACTTTGTTTCAGAATCAATTTGGACTAGCTCTAAAAATTCATTCAATAAACGTTCGTTATTAATCATCCTGGCCAACCTCCAATTATGTATATACTACTTGAGTATAACGCTAATTGAATGACAACACCAAACACTAAATATTACAGTGGAATGTTGCCATGTTTTTTGCCCGGTCTGTCTTCCTTCTTTGTCCGGAGCATATCAAGTGCCTGAATGAGTTTGATCCGTGTATCCCGCGGATCAATGACATCATCGACCATTCCCTGGCTGGCAGCTACATAAGGATTTGCAAACTTTTCACGGTATTCATCAATTTTCTGCTGTCGTGTCTGTTCTGGATTCTCGCTGTTCTGGATTTCCTTGGCGAAAATAATATTCGCAGCTCCCTGAGGTCCCATCACGGCAATTTCCGCATTTGGCCAGGCATATACCAGGTCTGCACCAATTGATTTACTGTTCAGTGCCACATATGCCCCGCCGTATGCTTTCCTTAAAATCACAGTCAGCTTTGGCACTGTTGCTTCTGAATACGCATAAAGGATTTTCGCTCCATGACGGATAATGCCGCCATGCTCCTGTTTTATGCCAGGGAAGAATCCGGTGACATCTTCAAATGTAATAATAGGGATATTGAAGGAATCACAGAATCTTATGAAGCGTGATGCTTTATCCGAAGAATCGATGTCAAGTCCGCCTGCCATCACCTTTGGCTGGTTGCAGACAAGGCCAACAACTTCACCTTTGAGTCTCGCCAGACCGATCACAATGTTCTTGGCAAAGTCCTTTTGGATTTCCAGGAATGAACCGGCATCGACTACCTGTTCGATCACTTTGCGCACATCATACGGCCTGACAGCATCGAATGGAATCACATCCGTCAGGTCTGGGCGATAGTCATCCTTATCATCTGCCTCTAGACGCGGCGGCTTTTCTTCATAGTTTTGTGGCAGATAGCTTAACAGCAATCTCACCTGCTCCAATGTTTCTTCTTCGGACTGGCCATGGAAATGAGCGTTGCCGCTGATTGTATTATGTACGATTGCGCCGCCTAAATCTTCAGCGGAGATTTTTTCACCTGTAACCGTTTCGATTACTTTTGGTCCGGTGATGAACATTTGGCTTGTTTTTTCAACCATGAAAACGAAATCGGTAATCGCCGGTGAATAGACGGCACCGCCTGCACACGGACCCATGATTACGGAAATCTGAGGAATTACACCAGAATAAATAGAGTTGCGGTAAAAAATCTGGCCATAGCCATCAAGGGAAACTACCCCCTCCTGGATTCTTGCACCGCCTGAATCATTCAATCCGACAAACGGAGCACCATTCTTTGCTGCGAGATCCATGACATTCGCGATTTTTTTTGCATGCATTTCACCCAATGCTCCTCCAAACACAGTGAAATCTTGGGAAAACAGATAAATCGCCCTGCCATTTACCTTTCCATAACCGGTTACCACACCATCTCCGGGACCCTTCTGGTTCTCTAGTCCAAAATCCGTGCTGCGATGCTGGATGAATGGATTCAATTCCACAAAGCTACCAGGATCCACAAGGAGCTCGATTCGTTCACGGGCTGTCAGCTTCCCCTTTTCATGCTGCTTTTCTATACGTTCGTCACCGCCGCCCAATTCGATTTCCCTGCGTCGGTCATAAAGTTCATTAATCTTTTCATAGATGTCTGGCATTTTATTCAGCCTCCTTGTTTTTCTCGCAAAGTTCGTATAAAATGCTGCCGGTGGATTTCGGGTGCATGAATGCCACAAGAGCTCCCCCTGCTCCTTTTTTCGGAACATCCTGAATCATCTTGATTCCGTTTTCCTTCATATCTCTGATTCTTTCCTCGATTGATTCCACACCAAGAGCAACATGGTGAATTCCCTCTCCGCGCTTTTCGATAAAACGTGCGATCGCGCTTTCCTCCGCCAGGGGTTCAAGAAGTTCAAGCTTTGTTTCCCCAGCTTTCAGGAAAGCTACTTTTACCTTCTCACTGTCTACTTCCTCTATTCCAAGTAAGGGCAGCTTCAGAATGTCTGTATAAAATGGGAGGGCATGCTCAATAGATTTGACAGCAATGCCGATATGGTCGACCTTTTTAATCATGTAATTCCCTCCAAATCATTATTTAAATATATTTAACTGTTATAATTTTCGACAAAAATGTCACAATTCCTTCTTATTTAGATAGATAACAGAGTAATTTCTGTATTATGATTGACATAATACTTTTACCACTATCATCATTTTCAATGACATCAGCTATAAATCGATTCACTAAAAGGGTTGTTGAAATGATTCTGGGGATGTAAAATAATAGACATAGAATGTGAAGCTTTGGAAGGGGGATCTCTTTAAATGCGCAAGCCTAATTTCAGAAAGGTCGTAGTATACGTCATGCTTTTTACTATGCTAGCTTCAACCCTTCTAATGGGTTTAGCTACTTTCCTATAATCTCTAAAAATAAGCAAAGGGCTGTCATATGACAGCCCTTTATTTTATTCACTAATGGCCCCATGCTCCTGTCCCAGCTCAATAAAGCTTTTCTGTGATGATGTAATGAGGATTTTTGTGCCCAATGGTATGTAATCATATAGTGATTCAACTGCCTCGTTTTGCAGCCTGATACAGCCTTCGGATACTTTTTTGCCGATACTTGCGGGGTCATTTGTTCCATGTATTCCATATGTCCGGCCATCCGTATTTTCTGCATCAAACCCAATCCACCTGCTGCCCAGCGGATTATTCGGGTCACCGCCCGGAATATCCTTCTTGCGGTAATATGGTTCAGGGGCTTTGACAGTAACCGTAAAGAGACCTTCTGGCGTAAGGTCTTCAGATTTGCCGGTAGCCGCATTGACAACTGTCTGAACTCTGTTTTCGTTAATCAAAGCCACCTCATTAGTTTTTTTATTCACTATTACAAATGGATCTCCTGGCAGCGGATTTGTTCCCAACGGCCATAAAGGCGAAAAAATGAACGCTGCCAGAAGCAAAGGAATAAACATTGGCATGATGATCCCTCCGTGTTTTTTCTTTTAGTTTGCCACGGCAGGCTCACTTTTATCCTTACCTGTGTTCAATCCTTTAAACGACCTTTTCAACAAGAGGAACTGTTCCATTTCATTTACAAAATGAAGCAGGGCAGCCCTTGCCTCAAATTCTTCCCTGGTTTTTGGAAGCTCCATTTCCTCAAACTCCGATTTCATCCTCAATAACTTTTCCAGGTAAAACAGCACAGTATTGCCTGGATGTATCCCTTTGGATAAAGTTTCGATAAATTCCGCGACAATATTAGCCTGCTCTACATGCTGAGGAATCGAGGTGACTGAAGGCAGTACCCGTTCTATTATTTCGAATTGCTTTTCCCTTATTTTAAAATATTGATAATATAGGTTTTCTTCTCTTAAAAAATTGTTTTCTACGTCCTGGATCGCCAGGCCTTTTGCGTTTTCAATCAGACTTGCAGTCTCAGTCAGTTCCCTGCCATCCCAGCTTGAGTCATTATTCCTAAGGTACAAGGCGATTTCGCTGAAAATCTTCTTGAAATGGGCTTCAATTTCTCTTTGATACTCCTCCAGCTTACTGTCAACACTCGGCATATATAAATTCATGATCAATGCTACACCTATCCCAATCGTGATGATTCCCAGCTCGTTAAGTAAAAGTTCCCCTGTTACCTTGCCTGCTGAGTAAATATGCATGATGATGACACTTGAGGAAACTACTCCTTCTTTCGCCCTGAACATGACGACTGTTGGAATGAAAAAGAGCAATAAAAGTCCAATAACTACAGGATGGTATGTAATTCCTTCAAAAAATATGGCTGAGAAAGCCATAGCGATTATGCAGGCCAGGAATCTATGCCAGGATGCCTGCAGTGATCTCTTTTTAGTCACCTGGATGCATAGAATTGTCAATATTCCAGCAGAAACATAATTTTCAAAGCCAAAAAGCTGGGCAATTATGATGGAGAGTGCAGTACCAAGCGCTGTTTTTAAAGTTCGATAGCCGATTCTGAATTTCACAATGTATTCTCCTATCAATCAAACTATACTTTCTATACCTCTAATTATTGCCATGGGGAACAAATACCTCTACTTTTCAACAATACCTTTATCAATTAGAAAGACCTTATTGAGATAAATAAAAAGATGATCATATCATCCTAGATATGATCATCCATAAGTTTATCAGATTCGTCTTACTTAATAAAAGCCAGGTGCGGGGTTTAAAGCATTTTTTCAAGAAATTCCTTTGCCCTGTTGCTCTTTGGATTGCCAAAGAATTCTGCAGGAGGGGCATCTTCAACCAGTACTCCGCCATCAAGGAATAGAACACGGTCTGCGACTTCACGTGCAAAGCCCATTTCATGGGTAACTATTGCCATTGTCATCCCGGTGTGTGCCAGCGACTTCATTACTTCAAGCACCTCTTTGACCATCTCTGGGTCCAGGGCGGACGTCGGTTCATCAAATAACATCACTTCCGGGTCCATCGCGAGTGCCCGGGCGATCGCTACACGCTGTTTTTGTCCACCAGACAGCCTGTTAGGATATTCATTTGCTTTTTCGTAAAGTCCAACCTTTTTCAGAAGCTCAAGACCGTATTCTTCTGCTTCTGCTTTGGTCTTTCCTTTTACCTTCATCGGTGCGTAAGTGATATTTTGCAGTACGGTCATATGAGGGAAAAGGTGAAAGTGCTGGAATACCATTCCGACATTTTCACGCACTTTCTTAATGTCCGTTTTTTTATCTGTTATATCATCTTGTCCAATCAAAATTTGCCCGCTCGTAGGTTGTTCCAATAGATTCATGCAGCGCAGGAAGGTCGACTTTCCAGATCCGGAAGGACCTACTATAGCTACTACCTCTCCGTTTTCGATAGTGGTCGAAATGCCTTTCAAAACTTCCAGCTTTCCAAATGATTTATGAAGATCATGCACTTTAATCACTTTGCCTCATTCTCCTTTCAACTGCCTTGCCAATCATTGTCAAGGAGATGACCATAAGATAATAAATTAGGCCCGCCAAAATCAGTGGTTCGAAAAATCTATACTGGTCCCCGCCGACAATATATGCCCTTCGCATGATATCATCTACTGCAATGACCGTAACGATAGCCGATTCTTTTGTAAGTGTGATGAATTCATTCATCAAGGCTGGCAGGATATTTTTCATTGCCTGAGGGAGAATGATGTCTGCCATCATCCGTTTGCCAGGTACACCAAGAGCCATGGCAGCTTCTTTCTGCCCTTTATCGACCGCTAAAATTCCTGCTCTGATGATTTCAGATATATAGGCTGCAGAGTTTAAAGAAAAGGATGCAACCGCCGCTGTGTAGGGAGCGATTTCATAGCCAATCAGCTGCGGCAGGCCATAGTAGATGATCATTAACTGAAGAATCAGCGGAGTACCGCGGAAAATCGAGGTGTATGCATCCGCGAACCAGTTCAGCGCCTTTGATTTGCTGATTTTAAATATCGCAAGAATAATTCCAAATGCAAAGCCAAGAAGACCTGCAACCAATACTATTTTTAATGTGACGCCAATTCCCTTCAAAATATATGGCAATGAAGGAAGTATGGCGGTAAAGTCCAGATTCATAATTATAACAGCCCTCTCTATCTATTTCATGAAGGAGAAAGGCGTCCAGAAGTCATGCATACTCTGAACGCCCAGTTTTTTATCTTACTTCTCTCCGCCAAACCATTTAATAACCAGCTTTTCCACTTCGCCATTTTCCATTTTTTCTTTAAGGACTTTGTTGAACTCTTCAGTCAGCTTGCTGTCCTTAGGAAATGCGATTGCTGAACCTGCTTCTTCGTCACTGCCATCCTCGATTGTAAAGCCTGCAATGTCTGGATTGTTCTTGAAGTACCCTTCTGCCACTGTATCCTCAATGATTGCCGCGTCAATCCGTCCAGCTTTGATTTCCTGTACCAGTTCAGGAATTCTTGTGCGTTTTTCAACTTTGATTTTCACTGTTTCGCCGATTTCTTCCGCTTTGCCTTCCTGGATTGAAGAAAGCTGAACTCCGACTGTCTTGCCTTCAAGGTCTTCAATCGTCTTGATGTTGCTGTCCTTTGCTGAAACGATCATATGCTTCGCTGTGTAGTAAACATCGGAAAAGTCAACGCTCTTTTTGCGTTCTTCCGTTGGAGTCATACCTGCCATGACAAAATCAACACGGTCAGCCTGGATTGCGCCAATCAAGCCGTTGAAGTCCATATCCTTAATTTCTACTTCATACCCTAATTCTTTTGCGATAAGGTTCGCCAGGTCTACATCAAAACCGATGATTTCATCACTCTTCGCTGTTTCGACGTATTCGAATGGAGGGTAGTCAGCTGATGTCCCCATTGTTAGAACTTTCTTTTCTTCACCATTTCTGCCTGCGTTTTCTTTTTCATCAGGAGCGGTGCCGCACGCAGCTAAAACTCCCATCATTAAGAATGTACTCATAAGTATAAATAATGCCTTTTTCACTTGTTTTCCTCCTATAACTTTTTTCGAAATTTCTTATTTTTTAAAATAATAAATATATTATCATCGAAACCTTATGCTTTTTCAAGCAGAAACAATTGATAATAAATATTCAACATAATGCATTTTAACACATCCTTATATTTATGCAATATGATTTTTAAATATAATTTTAATAAAATAAAAAAGAATCCCGTTTAGCGGGATTCTTTAAAAATTATACTTCTGGACAATATTCTTCAAAAGCATTTTGCAGCTTGTTTACTACCTGCATTGGATCATGGCCTTCAATCTCATGGCGTTCAATCATGGTGCAAAGCTTTCCATCCTTTAACAGCGCAAAAGATGGGGATGACGGCGGATAGCCGGTAAAATAACTGCGTGCCTTTTCAGTCGCATCCTTATCCTGGCCAGCAAATACAGTCACAAGATGGTCAGGGCGCTTATCATAATGAAGGGAGTGTGCTGCTGCAGGACGAGCGATTCCTCCAGCACAGCCACACACAGAATTCACCATAACCAGTGTCGTACCCTGTTTGGCCAATGCTTGCTCGACTTCTTCACCTGTCGTCAGTTCTGTATATCCAGCTGCCACGATTTCCTGGCGCGCCTGGCGGACTACATCATTCATGAAAAAATTAAAATCCATACTCATCAATCATCTCTCCTCTGCTGAGAATTACTGGTACAACATTATGATACCAATTAAAATAAATTTTTCAAAGCATGTTTAACCGCTGGGCAATCCGGGAAAGGTAACAATACAGCTAGATCCATACCCCTAAACTCCCTAGATGAAGGACAACGGTATATCCGTTGTCCGCTTTTTTTATTCATAAGAAAAAGCTGTCAGCTAAGGACAGCTTATATTTTTGCTTCAAAAAATGCATTGAATAACTCATCGACTCCCGAAGCGACTGGCCGATTTCCTGAGATTACTTCATTTTCTATTTTTGGAAGCAAACTTTTAATGGCAGGATGTTGAAAAAAATTCATCTGAAGCTGGTCGATGATCAAATCATTTAGCCACTCTTTTGTCTGCGACCTTCTTCTGTCTTCAAAAACCCCGCTTTGCTTTGTATTGCCTACAAAGCCCTTAATGGTATCCCACACACCATCTATGCCTTTATTCTGTAATGCCGAGCTTGTCAGGGCGACTGTCTGCCACCCTTTGGTTGCTGGCTGCAGAAAATGGAGGATTCGGTTATACTCTTCTCTTGTTTTTTTCGCAGCCTGCTCATTGGGACCATCTGCCTTATTCACTATCACTGCGTCAGCAAGTTCCATGATTCCTTTTTTCATGCCCTGAAGTTCATCTCCAGCACCCGTTAGGACAAGAAGCATAAAGAAATCGACCATATCCCTGACGATTACTTCGCTCTGTCCGACACCGACGGTTTCAACTAGGATAACATCAAAGCCGGCTGCTTCACAGGCAAGCATGGTTTCCCTTGTTTTACGGTGTACTCCACCGAGCTTCCCTCCAGATGGAGAAGGACGTATGAATGCCTTCGGGTTTCGCGCAAGTTTTTCCATTCTTGTTTTATCGCCAAGGATGCTGCCGCCGGTGAGACTTGAGGTGGGGTCCACAGCGAGTACAGCCACCTTGTGTCCCATCTCGCACAGATAACTGCCGAAGCTCTCAATGAATGTGCTCTTCCCAGCTCCCGGTACACCTGTAATGCCAATCCTTATCGATTTTCCTGATTCAGGAAGGAGCCGCTGTAAAAGGGCTTGCGCTGTTTGAAAATCATGCTCAGCATTGCTTTCAATCAAGGTGATCCCTTTTGCCAGCGCTGTCCTGTTTCCGGCCCTGATGTCAGCAGCTAGAATATCAGGGTTTATTTTAAGTCCAGTCTTTTTTTTAACAAAACGTCCGGTTATGACAGGGCGCTCGTTGCTGCGGGGATCCCCTGATACTCCCGGTTTGACGGTACTTGAGAAGGAATCTGCCTTCCCAGGGTCATACCATTCGGGCTTTTTATCATTCTTCATTAACGAGACACTTCCTCATAGCCGAGGCGTTCATATATTGTCCGCAAGACTTTTTGTGCTGCTGCTGGAATGATCGTTCCTGGACCAAAAATCGCGCTCGCTCCATTGTCATATAGGAATTGATAATCCTGGGCAGGAATGACTCCGCCGACTATAACGACAATATCCTCGCGGCCAAGCTTCTTGAGCTCATTCACCAGCTGTGGCAAAAGTGTTTTATGCCCAGCGGCCAGAGAGCTGATCCCGATAGCATGAACATCATTTTCAACTGCCTGGATGGCTGTTTCTTCCGGAGTCTGGAAGAGCGGGCCAATATCAACATCAAAGCCCAGGTCAGCAAATGCGGTTGAGATGACTTTAGCTCCACGGTCATGTCCATCCTGCCCCATCTTCGCTATCATGATTCGGGGTCTGCGCCCTTCGTTTTCCAGGAACTCCTCTGTCATTTGCTGGACTTCAGAAATTTCCTCTTCATTTGTAAAAGCTGAGCTGTAAACACCGCTCACTGATCGGATAACTGCTTTATGCCTTCCCGCTGCTTTCTCGACAGCATCAGAAATTTCTCCTAGTGTCGCCCTGGCTCTGGCAGCCTTAACTGCATACTCCAAAAGATTGCCCTCGCCTTTCTCAGCAACAGCAGCCAAATCATTTAAAGCCTCTTCAACTTTGCTGTCATCCCGGTTTTCTTTCAGCTGTTGGAGTCTTTCTAACTGCTTAGCACGAACTGCTGTATTATCAATATCCAGGATTTCCAGCGGCTCCTCCTGGTCCAGCCGGAATTTATTCACACCGATTATCGTTTCTTTTCCAGAATCGATTTGAGCCTGTCGTCTTGCGGCTGCTTCTTCGATGCGCATTTTAGGCAAGCCGGTTTCGATTGCCTTTGCCATCCCGCCTAGTTTTTCAATCTCTTCAATATGCGCCCATGCTTTGTCAATCAGTGCCTCTGTCAAGCTTTCAACATAATAGCTGCCTGCCCATGGATCAATCACTTTGGTTATCCCTGTCTCTTCCTGCAAAAATAACTGTGTATTTCGGGCTATTCGAGCTGAGAAATCAGTCGGCAGCGCGATGGCCTCATCCAGAGCATTGGTATGCAATGATTGCGTATGGCCCATTGCCGCTGCATGAGCCTCTACCAGTGTGCGGATGACGTTGTTAAATGGATCCTGCTCGGTTAGGCTCCAGCCGGATGTTTGTGAATGAGTCCTCAAAGCCATTGACTTCTCGTTTTTTGGATTGAACGTCTTAATCATTTTAGCCCAGATAAAGCGGGCAGCCCTCATCTTGGCTACTTCCATGAAATAGTTCATGCCAATTGCCCAGAAGAAGCTTAATCTTGGAGCAAATGAATCAATATCAATGCCAGCTTTCAAGCCTGTCCTCACATATTCAAGGCCATCGGCAAGGGTATATGCCAGTTCAATGTCCGCCGGTGCGCCTGCCTCCTGCATGTGATAGCCTGAAATACTAATTGAATTGAATTTTGGCATGTACTTTGAGGTGTACTCAAAGATATCTGCAATGATCTTCATCGACATTTCCGGCGGATAAATATAGGTGTTCCTGACCATGTACTCTTTCAGAATATCATTTTGGATCGTACCGGATAATTGGTCCTGTGACACTCCCTGTTCCTCAGCGGTCACAATAAAGAATGCCATGATGGGCAGGACAGCCCCATTCATAGTCATTGATACGGACATCTGGTCCAGCGGAATACCGTCGAATAGGATTTTCATATCCAAAATGGAGTCGATCGCGACTCCAGCCTTGCCAACATCACCCTCTACCCGGGGATGGTCGGAATCATAGCCTCTGTGCGTCGCCAGGTCAAAAGCTACGGATAATCCCTTTTGTCCCATAGCAAGGTTCCGCCTGTAAAAAGCGTTGCTTTCTTCTGCGGTAGAAAAGCCTGCATACTGCCTCACCGTCCAAGGGCGGTTTACATACATCGCTGGATATGGTCCCCTCGTAAAAGGCGGGAGGCCGGGCATTCCATCCAGATGATCCGCAGATTTTAGGTCTTCATTTCTATAAACCGCTTTAACTTTAATCTGTTCATTCGTCTCAAATAACAAGTCATCCATTTTTTCTATTATATGGCGTTCGACCTGCTCCTTGCTTGCCTCTCTTTCCTCAGCAAACAAACGGACTTTTGTAAAATCAGGCTTTTGCATTGATGCCCGCCTCCATTTCCTGAAGCATTGATGATAGTGACTGGTAAGCATTACCTCTTATATGCAGGAACTCCTGGATTCCGGCAGCTTCCCATTCGCTCTCGTTATCATCCGGGATTCCTGCCAGATAAAGTTTGACATCATATTCTTTTGATATTTTCAGCGCAAGCTCAGGACCAAACGCAGTGTAGGCTGATTGGTCACCGCAGATGACAAATTGACCGACGCCGGATGTCTTGATGAAATGCAACGCTTCTTCAATCGTTTTGATCTCTTCGCTTCTCTTGGCATGTATGCCCCCTGCTGATAAAAGCCCGGAGATAAAATCTGCTCTAGGTTTGTGCTTTTTAAGCTGATCCAGGCAAATTAAGCCGACCTGAGGGCGAAGTCCCTTTTTCTCAAGGACATTTGCCCTGAATCTCAGTTTTTCATAAGGCTGTGCCAATCGTTTGGAGTGTAAAGGTGCAAAGCTTTGTTCCACTTTTTCAAATCGATTTAGGAGGGAGTCCTCAGAAACAATCATATTCATGCTGTCTGCAAGCGAGCCACCCATATATTCATTCTTTCTTTTCTGGACTTGCGGTTCGCTTACATCTTCTGATAGATTAGCATAAACATTTGTCCCTATGATGCTCTTTTTACGCTTAAAAATATCCAGCTCACGGCCCTCTGCTGTTTTTGCAATCTGTTCTTGGAGCCATCCAGATTTAAGAGTCTCGTAAATTCCCCCCTTGTCATCTATTTCGAGGAATTTTTCCCAGGCCTTTTCGGCAAGTTCCCTGGTCAAAGACTCAATATACCAGGAACCTCCCGCAGGGTCTGCTACCTTTTCAAGATGTGCCTCCGATTTAAGCACCAGCTGGGTATTGCGCGCGACCCTTTCAGAGAAAGGACTGGTGGTACCTGCTGCTTCATCGAAACTTCCAGTGTGCAGGTACTGTATACCGCCTAGTACAGCCGCAAATGCTTCATTACCCGCTCTTAGCATGTTCACATAAGGATCAAAAATCGTTTTCGTGAAACTTGAGGTTTCCGCAGAAATAATCATTTTTCGATCTTCTGGTTCAGCACCGAACGCTTCAGCTGATTTGCTCCAAAGAATCCTGGCAGCCCTTAGCTTCGCAGTTTCCATGAAAAAGTTGGAACCTATTGCAAAGTGGAATACGATTTTTGACAACGCTTTCTTTAATTCCCAGCCCTGATCAAGCAGTTTTTGCAGCAGGTAGACGCCAGCAGCCATTCCTGCAGCAAGTTCCTGAACCGCATTCGCACCGCTTTCATGATAAGGTACAGTATTGACCAGCACGGTTTTTAATTGAGGCATTTGCTGATCTGCTTCCTTGAGTACCATTGCCCATTCTGTAAAGAATGCATTTTCCTCTGCTGGAAATCCTCCATTAAGGCTCGCTTCAGCAACAGGGTCTGCTGCCACAAAACCTGAAGCTTGAATTGAAGCCCCTGCTTCCTTGCCGGCGATAGCCAGGGCTGCAAGCAGCGGTGTTTGAAGCATCCCCGCATTCAAGCATAAAGGATAATCATTTTTAAATGATGCGAGGAATTCTACCAGTCTGCCCTGATCACGAAACAAATCAGGTTTTACATCGAAAGCAATCGCTGTTTGGCCCTTGGATAAGGCAGAGTGCATTTTTTCTTTCAGCTCTGGCAATTCCTTATAAAAAAGGCGGTTCGCTATATGCCAGGGTTCAGAATTGTATCCTAACGGATGGATTCCCCGGATGTAATCTGGTGTTCCAGGCAGAGCTTCGGCTAATTCATCAGGGAGATCGTCTTTTGTGTATAGCGGCTTAAGAGTAATATCTTCATATGTAGTTGTATAAAGTGATTTAATTGGCTTGCCTTTTAATGAAGCCTTAGCTTTTCCTTGCCAGTCTTCAAATGTAGAGTCCTTAAACGAGGCAGCCTTCATATTGTCTATTGTCATAAGCTTCACTGTCCAAAGTTCAGACAGCCTTCCCCCCTTCACCAAAAAATTGTGATAAAATTCTAATTTTTATACTCCTCTTTATTTTAGTATACGAATGCTTTTCTAGCAACGAGGGACATTTCTTTGGAAATCCGTTCAATCTGGCAATAGAAAAACGCCCAGAAATCCTGGGCGTTCAATAATTAATTAATAGATTGAAGTTGTTTCTTTTGAAGTGTTTTCCAGGATTTCCTTTACTCTAGCCAGGAAACGACCGCAAACAAGTCCGTCCAGTACACGGTGGTCCAGGGACAGGCACAGATTCACCATATCACGAACAGCAATCATGCCATTGTTCATTACGACAGGACGCTTAACGATGGACTCGACCTGAAGGATTGCGGCCTGTGGATAATTGATGATTCCCATTGATTGAACAGAACCAAATGAACCCGTGTTGTTGACAGTGAAGGTTCCGCCCTGCATATCCTCGGAACGGATCTTGCCAGTACGCACCTTTTGGGCAAGTTCATTTATCTCACGGCCTATGCCTTTAATTGTCTTTTCATCTGCATTTTTAATGACAGGAACGAATAATGCATCATCAGTCGCTACAGCGATAGAAATATTGATATCTTTTTTCTGGATGATTTTATCACCCGCCCACATTGAATTTATCTGCGGGAATTCCTTCAATGCCTGTGAAACTGCCTTCACGAAGAACGCAAAGAAAGTAAGGTTGAAGCCTTCTTTCTTCTTGAAATCATCCTTAAGACCATTTCTGTATTCCACTAGATTTGTAACATCAACTTCCACCATGGTCCATGCATGCGGAGCTTCATGCTTGCTGCGCAGCATATTCGCAGCAATAGCCTTGCGTACTCCTGTCACCGGAATTTCTATGTCACCTGCAGCAACTGGTACGGACGGTGCCGGCGCAGCCGCTTGGGCTGAAGATGGCTGAGACTGTGCTGCCTCCGCTTTAGCTTCTGTTGCAGCAGTCTGTGGAGCTGATTGAGCCTGAACAGATTCTGTCTGGGCAGCTGCCTGAGGAATATTGCCTGAATCAATGATTTTCTGCAGGTCTTTGCGGGTAATCCTGCCACCCGCACCGCTTCCATTGACCTGGTTTAAATCGATGCCATGTTCCTGAGCAAGCTTCAATACTGCTGGTGAGAACCTTGCTCTATTTCCTTCATTTCCAGATGCTGCAGGGGCAGCATTGCCGGAAGCTGCTTCAGCAGCTGGTTTTTCTGCAACCGGAGCATCTTCCGTGCTGCCGCCTTCGATTTCAATCGTGCAGATGATTTCACCAACTGCAAGAGTATCTCCTTCATTCGCGATCAATTCCTTGATTGTACCTGAAAATGAAGATGGTACTTCAGCATTTACCTTGTCTGTCATGACTTCGGCCAGCGGATCGTACTTATTCACTTTATCACCAACGGAGACCAGCCATTTGCTGATAGTTCCTTCTGTAACACTCTCGCCTAATTGAGGCATTTTAATTTGTTCGATAGCCACAGGTTGACCCTCCTTCTCCAATCATTCTATTTCCAATGTGATTATGTTAAAATTCAGCAAGTTCTCTCATCGCTTTTTCAACTTTATCCGGATTGATCATGAAGTATTTTTCCATTGTTGGGGCATATGGCATTGCCGGTACATCCGGGCCAGCCAGCCTCTTGATCGGTGCATCAAGCTCGAACAAGCAGTGTTCTGCAATAATCGCAGCAACTTCGCTCATGATGCTGCCTTCTTTATTGTCTTCCGTTACAAGAAGGACTTTTCCTGTCTTGGAAGCAGCTTCGATGATCGCTTCCTTATCCAATGGATATACAGTACGAAGATCAAGAATATGAGCAGAAATTCCATCCTTCGCAAGTCTTTCAGCCGCCTGAAGAGCAAAGTGGACAGCCAGACCGTAAGTGATGACAGTAATATCCTCGCCTTCGCGTTTTACATCAGCTTTTCCGATTGGAAGTACATAATCGTCCTCAGGAACTTCACCCTTGATCAATCGATAGGCACGCTTATGTTCAAAGAAAAGTACTGGATCTTCATCCCTGATCGCGGCTTTCAATAGGCCTTTTACGTCATAAGGTGTTGAAGGCATGACAATTTTTAAGCCAGGCTGGTTCGCGAAAACTGCCTCTACGGACTGTGAATGGTAAAGTGCACCGTGAACGCCTCCGCCATATGGAGCTCGGATAACCATTGGACAACTCCAGTCATTGTTTGAGCGGTATCGGATTCTTGCTGCTTCTGAAATGATTTGGTTGACAGCAGGCATGATGAAATCTGCAAACTGCATTTCAGCGATTGGGCGCATTCCATACATCGCCGCACCGATTCCTACGCCTGCAATTGCTGATTCTGCCAGCGGTGCATCGATGACACGGTCCTCACCGAACTTCTCGTACAAACCCTGTGTAGCTTTGAAGACTCCGCCTTTTTTACCTACATCTTCACCGAGGACAAAAACTCTCGGATCTCTTTCCATTTCTTCCTTGATTGCTAATGTCACTGCATCTATATAAGAAATTACCGCCATTTTCGTTCCCCCTTACTCTTCAGCATATACGTATTTAAGAGCATGTTCAGGCTCTGCATACGGTGCATTTTCAGCATAATCAGTAGCTTCATTAACCAGCTTCATGATACGGTCGTTGATTTCCTTTTCACTCTCATCGTTCATGATGCCATTTTCCTTTAAATAGGCGCCGAACGTAATGATAGGATCCTTCGTCTTTGCCTGGGCAACTTCATCTGGTGCCCGGTAGCTTCTGTCATCATCATCTGAAGAGTGCGGAGTCAAGCGGTAGGATACGGCCTCAACAAGTGTCGGACCTTCTCCGCGGCGTCCGCGGTCAGCTGCTTCCTTTACTGCTTTGTACACCTCTAATGGGTCATTGCCATCTACAGTGACACCTGGCATGCCATAACCGATTGCACGGTCTGAAACCTTCTCTGCAGCAACTTGTCTTTCGTATGGGATGGAAATCGCATATTTATTGTTCTCAACCATGAAAATGACTGGGAGCTTATGGACACCCGCAAAGTTAGCGCCCTCATGGAAGTCACCCTGGTTTGATGATCCTTCACCAAATGTAACGAATGTTACAAGGTCCTTCTTCTCCATTTTGCCTGCAAGGGCGATACCAACTGCATGAGGAACTTGCGTTGTAACCGGAGAAGATCCAGTCACAATCCTGTTTTTCTTTTGCCCGAAATGTCCTGGCATCTGACGGCCGCCGGAGTTAGGGTCTTCCGCTTTGGCAAAACCGGAAAGCATCAGGTCTTTTGCAGTCATGCCAAAAGTTAAGACCACTCCCATGTCACGGTAGTATGGGAGTACATAATCTTTTTCGCGGTCAAGCGCAAAAGCAGCTCCCACCTGTGCTGCTTCCTGACCCTGACACGAAATTACAAAAGGAATTTTTCCTGCACGGTTCAACAGCCACATCCGCTCATCAAGGCGGCGGGCCAGCAGCATTGTTTCATACATTTCCATAACCTTTTCATCACTTAAGCCAAGTGCAGCGTGACGATTTTCTGCCATCTTTATACCTCCCAATTGTTCGGACAAGGCTCTTTTCCATCGAAAAGAGCTCTTGTTCACATAAAAATTTAAGAATGGATTGCTTTGCCTTCAACAGCCAGGGCAGCTTCGCCAATGGCTTCTGATAATGTCGGATGCGGATGGATTGTATGGGCAACTTCCCAAGGTGTCGCATCCAGCACTTTTGCAAGTCCTGCTTCCGAAATCATATCAGTTACATGCGGACCGATCATATGAACTCCGAGAATGTCGTTCGTTTCCTTGTCTGCTATGATTTTTACAAAACCATCTGATTCTCCATATACAAGTGCTTTTCCAATTGCTTTGAAAGAGAACTTTCCTATCTTTACTTCAAAGCCTTTTTCCTTCGCTTCATCTTCTGTCAGTCCAACGCTTGCAGCCTCAGGAGAGCTGTAGATGCATTTGGAAACAAGCGTATAGTCAATTGGGTGCGGGTTTTCTCCGGCAATATGCTCTACGGCTACGATTCCTTCATGTGACGCTACGTGAGCAAGCTGAAGACCGCCAATGACATCACCAATCGCATAGATATGGGATTCTTTTGTCTGGAAATATTCGTTTGTCTGGATAAAGCCTCTCTCAAGCTGGATCTCAGTGTTTTCCAGGCCAATGCCTTCAACATTCGCCTGACGTCCCACGGATACCAGTAATTTTTCAGCGGCAAATTCTTTAGTTTCACCCTTAACTTCAGCGCCGATGGTGACACCATCACCTTTTTGCAATGTTTCCGAAAGGACTTTGGCACCCGTTATGATTTTCACGCCTTTTTTCTTCATTGCCCGCTGCATTTCTCTTGAAACTTCCTTATCTTCAGTTGGAACAATGCGGTCAGCATACTCGATGACTGTAACTTCTGTCCCGAAGTCTGCAAGCATGGATGCCCATTCTATTCCGATGACTCCCCCGCCAACGATGATGATGGATTTAGGTAGTTCTTCCATGATAAGCGCTTCATCAGAAGTCATTACATATTGGCCGTCAGCTTCAAGTCCTGGAAGCGTCCTTGGACGGGATCCTGTTGCGACGATTACATTCTTCGGAAGAAGCATCTCGTTCTCTTCGCCGTTGTTCATTTCAACGGAAATGGTTCCCGGCATAGGCGAGAATATCGAAGGGCCGAGGATTCTTCCCAACCCTTCATAGATATCGATTTTCCCCTGTTTCATCAGGTGCTGGACCCCTTTATGGAGCTGTTCAACTATCTTTTCTTTTCTCTCCTGAACCTTGGTGAAATTCACTGTGACCTCACCGACCGTAATACCGAAGTTTTCGCTTTTCTTCGCTGTTGCAAAAACCTCAGCACTCCTGAGCAATGCCTTACTTGGTATACAGCCTTTATGCAGGCAAGTTCCGCCAAGCTTTCCTTTTTCAACGATGGCAGTTTTCAAGCCAAGTTGCGAAGCCCTGATTGCTGCTACGTATCCGCCTGTACCGCCGCCAAGAATGACCAAATCATATTCTTGTGCCATCCGAATCCCTCCTCTGATAGGAATTAATTTTTATTAAAAAGAACCATCCATGTTAATGTCTTCCATTATTTATCTGCCTGGATATTCTTTGACCTCTTCTTCGCCTCGTAAAATCCGAAGGGCTCCTTCTGCAAGGGCCTGCAATTCGTTTTCTCCCGGATGGACAATAACATCCGCAATCCAGTTGATACGTTCAGAAATTTTTTGGACAAATTCCTTGCCATAAGCAAGTCCCCCTGTAAGGACGATGGCATCAACCTTACCAGACAGGACAGCACTTGCAGAACCAATTTCCTTTGCCACCTGGTATGCCATCGCATCGTATACCCTTTTTGCCTTTTCATTTCCCTGCTTGATCATCTTTTCGACCTTGATTGCATCATTCGTTCCCAGGTAGCCAACAAGTCCTCCCTGGCCAACAAGCTTTTTCATGATTTCATCACGGAAGTAATCCCCTGAAAAGCACAGTTCAACAAGGTCGCCAGCAGGAACTGTTCCTGCACGTTCCGGGCTGAATGGACCATCACCGTGCAAACCATTGTTTACATCTACCACTCTGCCGTTTTTATGGGCACCAACAGTGATACCGCCACCAAGATGGGTAATAATTAGATTGAGTTCATCGTATTTTCTGCCCAGCTCTTTGGAAACCCTGCGTGCAACAGCTTTTTGATTCAAAGCATGGAAAATACTCTTGCGCTCAATGAGTGAAAAACCTGACACTCTTGCAATCGGGTCAAGTTCATCTACTACGACCGGGTCAACGATAAAGGAAGGAATGTTCAAACCTGAAGCAATTTCATAAGCCAAAATTCCGCCCAAATTTGATGCATGCTGACCGGAGAAACCTGCACGCAGGTCTTCAAGCATCTTATTGTTGACTGAATATGTACCGCCTTCAATCGGCCGTAAAAGACCTCCGCGCCCACAAACAGCACTCAATTTCGAAATGTTGATTCCTTCGGTATCAAGCGTTTCAAGTATCGTATTCTTCCTGAATTCGTATTGATCGATGATGGTTTCATAGGAGTTGATGACAGTAGAATCATGGCGGATTGTTTTTTCAAAAATGGATACCTCGTTGTCAAAAACTCCTATTTTCGTTGATGTAGATCCTGGATTTATGACTAGAATCCGATGTTCTGTTTGTTGCACAGTTAAACCTCCAATTTGCTTACGGCTCCATTCAAATCCGTAATGCATCAGTAACATTTAGGAAACAGCAGAGGCGCCGAAATGTCGATTCAGCGCACTCTGCAGATAATAATTTCGCATTGCAAAAGACCTTTTTTTAATGTTTGGTGAATCCACCGTCTTTGAAAGCCTATATTAACGGCGGCTTAAAATATGGTGGCCGTTTTGCAGGAATTGGCTTCGTGAATTGCGCATTCTTTCAATGCGTTCTTCTGCCATACGGTCTGCCGCTTTATAAGTAGGAATTCCGTCCCTCTTAGCGATTTCAATAACCTTTTCGATATTATTGTAAATCGTTTCTACCTTTTTCATTGCTCTCTCAGCGTTATAACCGTATAGCTCATCTGCTACATTGATTACTCCGCCAGCGTTGATTACATAATCCGGAGCGTAAACGATGCCCATCTCATGAATGATGTCACCATGCTTCGCATCCTTAAGCTGGTTGTTAGCAGCCCCTGCAATTACCTTTGCTTTAATTTGCGGAATAGTTTCATCGTTAATAACAGCTCCCAATGCACATGGAGCGTAAATGTCACAGTCAATACCGTAGATTTCATCAGGGTCAACAGCCTTTGCGCCGAATTCCTCTACCGCTCTCTGGACGGCTTCTTTATTAATGTCGGTAACGATCAGCTGTGCACCTTCTTCATGAAGATGGCGGCATAGATTATAAGCTACATTTCCGACGCCCTGAACTGCAATTGTTTTACCCTCAAGCGAGTCAGTGCCGAATGCTGCCTTCGCAGCTGCCTTCATTCCTCTGTAAACACCATAAGCAGTTACCGGAGAAGGATTTCCTGACGAACCGAATGCCGGTGAAATACCTGTAACATAATCTGTTTCTTCATGGATCAAGTCCATATCAGCTACAGTTGTACCAACATCCTCAGCAGTAATGTATCTGCCATTCAAGCCCTGGATATAACGGCCAAACGCGCGGAACATTTCTTCGTTCTTGTCCTTGCGAGGATCGCCGATAATGACCGTTTTTCCACCGCCCAGGTTCAGGCCTGCTGCAGCATTCTTGTAAGTCATTCCTTTTGCGAGTCGAAGCGCATCCTCGATTGCTGCTTCTTCAGAAGCGTATGTCCACATACGCGTTCCGCCCAAAGCTGGTCCAAGAGTTGTATCATGGATCGCAATAATTGCTTTCAAGCCAGATTGCTTATCCTGGCAAAATACTACCTGCTCATAATCATACTGTTCAAGATACTTAAAGATTTCCATTAGTGGTTCCTCCCCTGGTTTATGTAGGTTATTTTCTTGCAGAGCATAACGCAAGTGCAAGTGAATAAAGCTTGCTTTCCGCTGTGTCCGCCCTGGATGTTAAGACAATTGGAGCTTTTGCCCCTGATATGACCGCGCCAACTTTTGCTTTGGCGAAGTAAACTAATGATTTATAAAGAACATTTCCCACTTCGATTGCAGGGACTAACAGGATATCGGCGGTCCCGGCAACTTCACTTTTGATTCCCTTATGCTCAGCAGCCAGCTGTGAAACTGCATTGTCGAGCGCGAGCGGGCCATCCACTATACAACCGGTAATTTGCCCTCTTTGGTTCATTACCGTCAAAGCAGCAGCATCCAGTGTTGCCTGCATGGCCGGATTGACTACTTCCACCGCTGCCAGCGGCGCCACTTTTGGCATTTCAATTCCAATAGAATGAGCTACCTGTACGGCATTTTTGATGATTTGAGCTTTTTGCTCAAGGTCCGGTGCAATATTCATAGCAGCATCCGTAACAATGGTGAAGCGGTCATACCCCGGAACTTCAAATACTGCAACATGCGATAGGACAGCGCCAGTCCTGAGGCCGTATTCCTTATTTAGGACTGCCTTTAAGATGATGGCAGTCGGGATATTGCCTTTCATCACTACTTGCGCTTCATTCGCCGTGACTGCTTTTACTGCCATTTCAGCAGCCATGTTATTATTTGGAGCGTTAATGATTTTAACCCCTTCATCATCTGCGATTCCAGGATGCTGTGATGAAATGATCCTATTGATTTCCTCCTCATTGCCATAAAGAAGAAAATCGGCAAGATTCCTTTTAACAGCCTCGGCAACAGCTTCTAATACTTCTGTATCTTCAGCCGCTGCAACAGCAATTGTTTTCCTTCCATTTTGGGATGCCATGCTGATAAGTGAGTCTAGTTTCATATTTGGAGTCAATCCTTTCATTTCTTTGAGCATCACCCGTTATTTATATATGCAAGAAGCGTGCCAACATTAAAATAGTGAAAACGCTTTACTTTTCTCAAAAAATGTTATGCAAGAACTTGCGCAGTATGAAATTTATTGCATGCCATTTACTTCAATACCATATTTCTCGAGCTTATAATATAAATTCCTAACGGATACTCCTAATAATTTTGATGCAGCAGTTTTATTGCCATTTACCGCTTTTAGAGTAGACTTTATGACCTTTGCTTCATATCTTTCCAATTGAACTGCTAAGGTTTCAGCGGGGATGGCTTGCACCGCATCTTCATCTTTTTCCTTGACCTGGCTATTCTGCAGCTCTGGTAAATGCTCTTCCTGGATGACCGTCTCGCTATAACTCAGGAAGATAATTGCCCGGCCGAGTACATTCTCAAGCTCCCTGACATTCCCGGGCCAGTCATAGTCCATCAACTTGTTGATTGCCTTCTCTGAAACACCTTCAACATTACGGCCGTAATCTTGATTTATTTTGCGAATCAGCCTTTCACAGAGAAGGGGAATATCGTCTTTTCTCCTCCTGAGTGGCGGTATATGGATGGGCATCCTATTAAGGCGATAATATAAGTCTTCTCTAAAGCTGCCATTGGCAATAGCCTTTTCAAGATTCATATTAGTCGCTGCTATGACCCTTACATTGATTGAAACTGGTTTCGTCCCTCCGACGCGTACAATCTCCCGCTCTTGCAGGACTCGCAGCAGCTTTGCCTGGGTATTGGCAGGCAATTCACCGATTTCATCAAGAAAAATACTCCCGTTATTGGCTTCCTCAAAAAATCCGCGTTTCCCCCCTCTTTTAGCCCCTGAGAAAGCACCTTCCTCATAACCAAAAAGTTCGCTTTCAAGAAGTGATTCAGAGATCGCTGCACAATTTACCCGAATGAACTTGTTGAATTTTCGGTCGCTGGCATTGTGGATTGCATGAGCAAAAAGTTCTTTCCCTGTTCCTGACTCCCCGCGAAGAAGGACAGTGGCAGGTGTTTTCGCCCCAAGCTTTGCCTGTTCCACCGGAATCATCATTTCTTCTGACTGGCCAATAATATCCTCAAACGAATACTTCGCTTCAAGGGTCCTTATAATTTGCCTTGCACGATTTAGTTCCCGGTTCAAGTTCTGGATTTCGGACATGTCATGGATAACCCCTACACTGCCCTTCAGCAGCCCATCAACAATGATCGGTGCCACATTTACTACTACTTCTTTTTTATTTGGACCAACCCTCATGGCTGCTCCGCGAACCGGCCTCCTAGTCTTAAGCACCTTCATATGCATGCTTTCTCCCTCGGAGATATCAGCTGTTGCCGGCTGTCCGATTACTTCTTCTTCTTTAAGCCCGGTGATCCTCGTATAAGCTGGATTGATCATTATCCCCCGGCCATCTTCATCCACTACCGAAATTGCTTCATCACTGGAATTGATGATTGCCTGCAGCATCGTCTGAATCTCTTTCAGGTTCGTTATTTCTTCTGCAAGATTCACTACATCCGTAATGTCCTTGAAAACGGAAAAGGCACCAATCAGCTGGTCATTCTCATCTATGATCGGAATCCTTGTCGTGATGATTTTTGAACCATTGGGCAGCACTAATTCCTTATTGGATTCAACTTTCCTGGTATTAAGGACCCTCAGAAGTTTGCTGGTAGGAATGATATCAAGAACATGCCGGCCCTCAGCTAGTTCCCTTTTTACCCCGATGATTTTCTCTGCACTCTTATTAAATAAAGTGACAGTTCCCTCTGTATTGATGACAACCATACCATCTCCAGATGAGTTAAAAATCAAATCATGTTCGTATGTAATTTTTCTTAGAGTTTTGATTAATTCTTCTTTCTCTTCTAACAGGGTAGCAAGAAGAAACGCGACACTTCCTGGAATCAATACCGTGTTTTTACTGCGGGCATCTCTTAATTCCTTGAAGACATTTTCCTCGCCGGTCACCTCGATGACAATATCCAAGTCACTTGACATATACTCATGCCAGTCGGTGCCAGTGGGAATTCCAGCTTTTCGTGCAGCGATAATTCCTGCAGCACGCGGATTAATATCCACTACAGCAACCACTTCGGCGGTTTGCTTAAATATGTTCAGGATCGCTGTTCCACCCTTACCTGCTCCAACAATCATTATTTTTTGCATAACGTTCACCACGTATCTGGAAAAATATTTCATGCTTTGAATTTATAGTCTGCAAATTCTTTCAGTATTATTGTAAATGTTTTTGCAGGCTCTGACAAATTTCTGTGAATTTTTAATTATCTCGATGGATTTCCTTTCAGGTCTCTAAGATTGCAGAAAAATTCTCCCTTGGGTATACTTTTTAAAGAGGACAAATTACGAGGGGATACCAAATGATCAGGATAATTGCATTAATCATCATGCTGATACCAGGTGTCATTGCTGCTCTAGGTGTAAAATTGATGCGAGATATGGTATTCGGAATTTTACAGGCACCTTTCCCATATTTATGGTTACAATTTCTGGCCGGACTTATCTTTTTCCTTGCTGGACTAGGTTTCATTGCTGGCTTCATTCTGCACCGTGACCGTAAAAGGAATAAAGTTCAGGCATTTTTTCGCATACCTGATAGCAATAAAAAGCAAAACAGGCCTTGACTTTATCAGGCCTGTTTTATATTTCCCCTTATTCTGAATGCCTTTGCCGGGTCATCAGTTATGACTGCACTGCAGTTCACCCTATACAGCCTTTCAAGCTCGGTGTCTTTATTTACCGTATATGGACGTACTTCAATCCCGCTTTCAATCGAAGCCTTAATGATTTCATCCGGCGCCGCCCTCCAATGAGGATGGAACCCCGTGGCCCGGATTGACTGAGCATAAACCCAGGGCATATATAAACCTTCAGATAGCAAAGGAGCAATTTCAATTTCAGGTGCGATCATATAGCTATGCACGATACTATAGTGGTTAAAGGATGAAATTATAATTCTTTCTGTTAAATCATATTTTCTTACCATATTTATAACTTTTTCTTCCATGCCCTCATACGGCATAATGGTGTTCTTTAATTCGATATTGCATTTCAGCCTTGTTCCAGCTAGCCATTCCAGGACTTCCTCCAGCGCGGGAATTTGTTGTTTTCCTGTCAGCGAGCTAAACTTAAAGCGCGCATCCAATTGCCGTAAATCTTTAAAATTGAAGTCCTTTACCATCCCAGAACCATCTGTTGTCCGATCAACTTTTTCATCGTGTATCACCACCAGTTCACCATCTTTTGTCATTTGGACATCGAGTTCCAATCCATCCGCCCCTGCTTTTTCCGCTTCCTTAAAGGCAAGTAAAGTATTTTCAGGGTATTCAGCTGCATAGCCACGATGTGCTAAAATTAGAGTCATAAACTATCACACCCATCTTTTTAATTTGGAGGTAAAATAACAATGAGACCGTTGCAAATCTCTGCCGAAACAGCCATCAAGCTTTCAGAAAAATTAGGCATGCCGATTGAACAAATCATGCACATGCCCCAGCATATCCTTTTGCAAAAACTAGCTGAAATGGAAAAGGAGAAATAACATCAAAATGTGCGCCTTAGGGCGTTTTTTTGTTATTGACATTCCTTGGTCCCTGTATAATATATATCATAATATCTAGACGTGCCATTGACCAATCAAAGGACATATAAAAAACATCTTACTTATTTTCGAATTTAATCGAAAGTAAGTAAGATGTTGTTAGGATATATGAAAAATTGCTAAATCGCGCCTAACTCTTTCAAGAAGCTTTGTGTTCTAAACGAAGCTTGTCAGCCACCATTGCGATGAATTCAGAATTCGTTGGTTTTGCTTTAGACATGCTCACTGTATAACCAAATAATGAAGAAATTGAATCAATGTTCCCTCTGCTCCACGCAACCTCGATCGCGTGACGGATGGCACGTTCCACCCGGCTAGCCGTTGTATTGAATTTCTTGGCAATATCTGGATAGAGGACTTTTGTGATCGAGCCAAGAAGTTCAATATCGTTGTAAACCATTGAGATGGCTTCTCGCAAGTACATATAACCTTTGATATGAGCAGGAACACCAATTTCGTGAATGATGCTGGTAATGCTCGCATCGAGGTTTTTAGGTTTTTGCTCGGAATTTGATCTTCCATAATTGATCGATGATGGTTTCCTCGCTACGGATTTTGCCTTTCCGCTAACCTGGCGGATATGTCCTGCCAGATGTTCCATATCGAATGGTTTTAGAATGAAGTATGATGCACCGAGCTCAACGGCTTTTTTTGTTACATCCTCCTGTCCGAAGGCTGTCAGCATGATGACATTAGGAATAATTCCTTTCTTTAAGTCCCGAAGCTTTTCAAGCACTGCTAAACCATCGAGATGAGGCATTATAATATCTAAAAGCAAGACATCAGGATCAATATCTTCCAGCATTTCTAAACATTCCTGGCCGTTATGGGCTACACCGACAATTTCCATATCCTCCTGGGAAGAAATATATTCCTCAAGTAGTCCTACTAGTTCTCTGTTGTCATCAACTACACATACTTTAATTTTGTTCACTGCTTGGTTCCTCCTCAATCCAATTATGATCACAAACAATCTCTTCTCTAAATTCTATTCTAAATGACTAATTCGACAATGCAACAGAAATTCCTCTTATTTTTAATTTTTTCTTAAAAAAGTAATATTTTCTTATATTTGCTCCATTTTCCTTTGTTTTTCGACTTATTTCGATAGTTGACAAAAAACCCAGCGGTAATTTGTCGAATAATCTTCATTTACAACATGAAATGCTTGTAAATAAAAGTGCAAAAAAAAGAAAAGGCGGCAATTGCCGCCGCCGCCGAATCCCTGTATTAACTTGCTTGCTCTCTTGGTTTTTCGTAAATGTCTATCCCTGCTTCATTCAGCATCCATTCGATATGGACGCCGTACCCGCTTGTTGGATCATTTACGAATACATGGGTAACCGCACCGACAAGCTTGTTGTCCTGGATGATCGGACTGCCGCTCATCCCCTGGACAATCCCGCCTGTTTTCTCCAGAAGCTCTGGGTCCGTTACCTTAATGACCATTCCCTTGGTTGCCGGGAACTTCTGCGGAATGGTGCTGACAATCTCTATATCAAAAAGGTTTACTTCGTCATTATTTACGACCGTCAGGATTTTCGCCGGCCCTTCTTTTACCTGGTGAGACAGGGCAATCGGCAAGGATTTATCGAATACCCCATTCGTGATATCCTTATTCAATTCACCGAAGATTCCAAAAGGACTGTTTCTCTGGATATTGCCAATCACTTCTCGATCGGATGAAAAGCGCGCCAGTTTTTCTCCTGGATTGCCTTTTCCGCCCTTCTCAATTGAAGTGACGGTTGACCTTACGATTTGTCCATCTTCGACGACAATTGGCTTTTTCGTATCCATGTCGGATATTACGTGGCCGAGAGCTCCGTATTTTTTTGATTGAGGGTGATAAAAAGTCATCGTTCCAATTCCCGCTGCTGAATCACGTATATATAATCCAAGCTTATACGTGTTTTCATTAACATCCTTTTTTGGCTGAAGCTGAGTTTTGATTTTTTCATTTTCCCGCTTAATTACAACATCCAAAGGCTTTCCATCTGTTCCAGCTTGTTTAACGAAAGGACCAACGTCTGCCATTTTTTCAATTTGCTGTCCATTTATTTCTGTAATGATATCGCCTTTTTTGATACCTGCCAGTTCGCCTGGGGATACCTTGCCTTCATCTGCCTGTACCTGGTGATGTCCGACCACAAGGACACCTACAGTATTCAGTTTTACTCCTATTGATTGACCGCCAGGCCTGACCTTGAAATCCTTGAGGACATTGACATCGACCTTTTTCACCGGAAAACCGGCTAATTCAAGGACCATCTCGTCCTTCCCATGCCGTTTGGCCTCAACAGAAACCGTTTCGTCTTTCTGGTCCACTTTGATGCTTGAATCATTTAAGGGAGCCGTAACTTGAACTGCATTCGCCTGGAAATCAAGCTTTTGCCCCTCGAATAATGTTATATCTCCTGGAATAGATAAATATTCGTGTACTGGTTTTGCAAATCCTAAAGCAATTAATGAAACAAGGAGAATTCCACCAATAAATTTTCTGAGAAAATCTTTTTTCAATCCATTCACTCTCCTCGCTTCTAGTCCAAACACATCAAAAATGGCTACACCTTTAATTTTGCCTCGAGTCGTCGCATTTATAACCTGTATAAAAATAAAAAAGCTACCCTTTATGGATAGCTTTTCATGTAACTGCCTTCATATTTTGTGCCAGCTGCAATAATTCTTCTGCATGCTGTTTGGTTAGATCCGTGATTTCTACTCCCGATATCATCCTGCCAATTTCCTTTACTTTTTCTGATGAGGACAGCGGAGTCACGGATGTTTTCGTCCGCCCATTTTTAATGATTTTGGAGATGTACAGATGGGTATCCGCCATTGCTGCTACCTGAGGAAGGTGAGAAATACAGAGTACTTGCGATCCAGTGGACACTTTGTATATTTTTTCAGCAATTGACTGGGCAACCCGGCCGCTTACCCCTGTATCCACTTCATCAAAAATAATGGATGTTACACCCTGATGTTTGGAAAAGATACTTTTTAGTGCCAGCATGATCCTCGACAGCTCCCCGCCGGAAGCAACTTTAGACAGCGGTTTTAAAGGCTCCCCGGGGTTTGTTGAAATGTAAAATTCAACTTTGTCGGCTCCGCTTTTATGGAATACATCCTGATCAGACTCAATCTTGAGTTCGAAAACAGCTTTTTCCATATAAAGCTCTTTTAATTCTTTGTGGATGAGTTTCGTCAGTTTCCTTGCCCATTTTTTTCGTGTTTCCGTCAAATTATGTGCTTCAATGCGCAAATCCTTTTTGAGCGATGCCAGCTCTTTTTCCATCTGGCCTATATGGACTTCTTTATTTTGAAGTGTCTCAATTTCCTCTTCGATTTTTGAGGAGTATTCGAGTATATCTTCAATTGAATTACCATATTTTCTCTTTAGCTGATTAATCTCATTCAATCTGTCTTCAATTTCCATCAAGCGCTGTGGGTCATATTCAAGCGAATCAAGATCGTTCCTGATTGTCCTCGCCGCATCCTCTAGCATGTAGAAGCTGTTAGAAACTGACTCTGCGACTGCTTTATATTCAGGATCCAATTCCGCGGCAGTCTGAAGGTTGTCCATGACCATCCCTATCCAATCGAGTCCTTTCTGGTCACCCTGCAGCGCATTATAGCTTGTCTGAATACTATCAAAAATCCGTTCAAAATTAGCAAGTTTCCGTCTTTCTTCAAAAAGTTCCTCATCCTCATTCAACCTCAGATTCGCTGATTGAATTTCATCATGCTGGAATTGAATCAAATCAAGCCGATGTGCCATTTGCTGCTCATTTTCACTGAGACTCTTTAGCTTTTTCTGTGTTTGTTCATAGGAACGGTAAACCTGCTGATATTCTTGAAGGGCAGGCATGATCTGTTCTGAGCCGAATTGGTCCAGGAGGTTGATATGCCTTGTTTCATCCATGAGTTCCTGGTGTTCGTGCTGGCCATGGATATCGATCAGCGTTGATCCTACTTCCCTTAACACTGCGATAGTGACCAATTTGCCATTGATACGGCAAACACTCTTTCCGCTCGCTGCAATATCCCTCCGCAAAACAATCATTCCATCCTCGATGTCTATCCCGAATTCTGCTGCTTTGGCATAACTAGGGTGGTTTGATCCTTCAATGAAAAACAATCCTTCTATCTCTGCTTTATCTTCCCCATGACGGACAAATTCAGCAGAACCTCTTCCGCCGACAAGCAAGTGAACTGCGTCAATGATAATGGATTTACCGGCGCCGGTTTCCCCTGTAAGTACAGTAAGCCCTTTGTTGAATGAAACAGATAAAGATTCAATAATGGCGAAATTACGTATCGATAATTCATTTAACAAGCAAACGTCACCTCATTTACAGCATTTCTAGAAAACGATTTGTGACCTTCTCAGTATCCTCGGGAGTACGGCAAATAATCAGGATGGTATCGTCGCCACAAATCGTGCCAAGTATATCTTCCCAATCAAGATTATCTATCAACGCCCCAATCGCATTGGCATTTCCAGGCAAAGTTTTCATGACCAACAGATGCCCTGCCTGATCGATCCGGATAAAAGCATCCATTAATGATCTTTTCAGTTTTTGCAAAGGGTTGAAGCGCTGGTCCGCTGGCAGGCTGTATTTATATCTCCCATCAATCAATGGAACCTTGACAAGGTGAAGCTCTTTAATGTCACGGGAAACCGTTGCCTGTGTAACATTAAAGCCCGCAGCCTTCAAGCGGTCAACAAGTTCATCCTGTGTCTCGATATCCTTGCTCGCGATCAACTCGCGGATTTTTATATGTCTTTGTCCTTTATTCATTCATATCACCCCTGGATAAATCCGAAACATTTATATACTCATATGTTAGCCGATTTCAACAGAATGTACAATCTTTCGTGGATTTTCGGCACAAGATAACCACGTAATTGACGAAGTGGTGAACTTATTCAAAGAAATTGCACACTGCAAGAACAAAAAGCGTAAGTGCCTTGGCCTTGGTCAGCCCCGACAAGACTGGAGGTCCGACCAGTTAAGTCGTTCTTTGACTTCATTGGGCGGACCGAAGCATTTCAAAGAGTTAGGAGCCGAAGCTAGACCAGCGTCTCGAGGGGCTAGGCGCTGGAGCTGGATTAAGAAAACAATATATAGTTATCAACAAGGCGGCTAATTAAAACTTCCTAAACAATCAAAAAAAGAACAGACTCAAAAAAGTCTATTCTTCCTCGCTGGCTTGTTTTGATTTCAGTTCGCTGTGTGCTTCTGTCACTACGTCCTCTGGAACTTTCTTCAACAGCATTTTACCTTTTTGTTCTTCTGGATTGTTCCACTGAAGGTGGAGAAGAAATTCAATATTGCCATCTCCGCCAGTGATCGGTGAGAAGCTTAAGTCCATGACATCATAACCCTCATCAATGGAAAAAGTAATGATTCGGTCCAGTACTTGTTCATGGACCTTCCTGTCACGGACAATTCCTTTTTTACCCACCTGTTCTCTACCAGCCTCAAACTGTGGTTTTACGAGTGCAACAACATCGCTCCCGGTCACCAGCAGAGTTTTAAGAACCGGCAGGATGAGCCGAAGTGAAATGAAAGAAACATCTATGCTTGCGAAATTCGGCATACCATTTGCAAGATCTTCAGGCTTTACATAACGGAAATTTGTACGCTCCATCACGACGACTCTATCGTCCTGACGAAGCTTCCAGGCAAGCTGATTGTAGCCAACATCAAGTGCATATGACATTTCAGCACCATTTTGCAGGGCACAATCAGTGAATCCGCCAGTGGAAGCCCCAATATCCAGCAGCGTTTTTCCTCTGACATCAAGTTCAAAAACCTTTAAAGCCTTTTCGAGTTTAAGTCCGCCGCGGCTCACATAAGGCAGCAGATTTCCCTTTACTGTCAAAGGAATATCACTATTTACTTTTTCACCTGGCTTGTCCAGTCTATTTTCGTTTGAGTAGACGAGTCCTGCCATGATTGTCCGTTTGGCTTTCTCCCTTGTTTCCGCCAGACCGCGTTCAACTAGCAGTACATCTAATCGTTCTTTTTTGATTTTCATTTATTACGCCCTTTTTTGTTTCTGTCTTGCAAGCTTTTGCATCCTAAGCACCACATCTTCTGTTGTCATGCCGATTTCCTGAAGAAGCTTTTCAACACTGCCATGTTCTATGAACTTATCCGGAATCCCCATCCTGTCGATTTCTACGTGCTGATAGCCCAGGTCATGTGCGGTTTCGAGCACAAAGCTTCCGAACCCACCCTGGAGGACAGCTTCTTCAATGGTCAGGATTGGCATATTTTTATTCAGAATGCCTACAAGCAAGTTTTCATCAAGAGGCTTGATAAACCGAGCATTCACCACTTTAACAGAAACACCTTGCTTTCCAAGGATTTCAGCAGCTTCCAAAGCCATCGGAATGGTCGTTCCGAATGTCAGGATGGCGGCATCTTCTCCTTCACGCAAGACATCCCAGGTGCCAATCGGAATTTCCTTCAGCTCGTCATCCATCGGGACTCCCAGACCATTGCCTCTTGGATAACGCATTGCAATTGGTCCATCATCATACTTGATTGCTGTGTTTACCATATGCTGCCCTTCATTTTCATCCTTAGGCATCATTAAGACCATATTAGGCAAGTGCCTTAAAAAGGCAATATCGAATACACCCTGATGAGTTTCCCCATCCGCACCAACAAGCCCTGCTCGGTCAATGCCAATGAAAACATTCAGGTTCTGGCGGCATATATCGTGAACTACCTGGTCATAGGCACGCTGCAGGAAGGTAGAATAGATTGCCAGGAACGGCTTCATGTTTTGTGTAGCGAGACCGGCAGCAAAAGTCGCTGCATGCTGCTCAGCGATACCGACGTCAATCATTCTGTCCGGGAATTCGCTGGCGAAGCCCTCAAGCTTTGAACCAACAGGCATAGCTGGAGTTACTGCTACGATTCGCTCATCGGTCCGGGCGATTTTTCTGACTGTCTCACTGACAAGCTTGCTCCATGCTGGCGGGGCAAATTCAGGTTTTACAAAATCACCAGTTTCTGTTTTGTAAGGGCCGGTTCCATGCCAGGTTCCAATCTTATCGTTTTCAGCCGGATTATATCCTTTGCCTTTTTTCGTGATGACATGCAGAAGGACCGGTCCATCCTGTTTTTTTGCATATGCAAGGTTCTCGAACAAATCATCATAATCATGGCCATCGACTGGTCCAAGATAGGTGAACCCTAATTCTTCGAAAAAGATGCCAGAAACAAAGAGATACTTCAAACTGTCTTTAATTCGCTCCGCAGTGGCGGCAAGCTGCCCGCCAATGGCTGGAACTTTTTTCAGCAAGTATTCCAGTTCATCTTTTACCCAATGATATTTACCCGCAGTCCGAAGTCGTCCAAGTACATTATGCAAGGCTCCAACATTAGGGGCGAT
The DNA here is from genome assembly GCF_900166585.1 of Mesobacillus jeotgali. Taxonomy (NCBI): domain Bacteria; kingdom Bacillati; phylum Bacillota; class Bacilli; order Caryophanales; family Bacillaceae; genus Mesobacillus; species Mesobacillus jeotgali. The sequence continues at coordinate 1,983,709 of NZ_FVZC01000009.1, forward strand.
AGACATTTCGTTATCATTCAATATCACAATCAGCTTCTTCTTTTCGTGCCCGATGTGGTTCAACGCCTCTAACGCCATACCCCCGGTAAGGGCACCGTCACCGATGATCGGCACGATATGAGAACTTTCTCCCTTTAAATCACGGGCTATTGCCATACCCATTGCAGCTGAAAGAGATGTAGAGCTATGGCCTGTTTCCCAGACGTCATGCTCGCTTTCCACCATTTTCGGAAATCCGCAAAGCCCTTTATGCTGCCTTAATGTATCGAACTGACAGGCTCTTCCTGTCAGGATTTTATGAACATACGACTGATGTCCGACATCCCAGAGGAATTTATCTTTCGGGCTGTCAAAACACTTGTGAAGAGCAATTGTTAATTCGACAACACCAAGATTTGGTCCAATATGGCCGCCGGTAACCGATAATTTTTCTATCAAAAACTGCCGAATCTCCCTGCTTAAGTCTTCCAATTCCTTTTTCGAAAGATCTTTCAAGAAGGAAGGGTCTTTTATCGATAAAAGATCCATTTCGGACCACTCGCTTTCATTTCTGACTTATTATTCAGCCTTCTGTTTTCGAGGCTGAGTTCATTTTGATTGCGGCACTAGATCTATGTACCCGCAACTTCCGCCTCGATTACTGAGACTTCTGAAGCAGGAACCGTCCAGGCAGCAACAATTGTACTGAAATAGCCTTATCCTAAAAAAGTTGTTAGTAATAACATATATTAAGTAAAGAAGGGTTTTCAAGCTATACCTTGAAATATGCTATCAAATTTTAATTTACTACTCATCTATCTATGTAAAAAAAAGCTGCCAACACCTTGGTGCTAACAGCTTATTATAGCACATGAATGCACCGTACTTCAACGAGACGCCGATACTAATGATTCCTTAATCCAATCAGATCGGTAATCTGAGAAAGAATTTCCACTTGAAGGCCTGTGGATGACAGAGCTTCCTTGGCATTGAGCAAATGTTCCTCAAGAGCTTGCTTGGCTCCTTCCAGTCCAAGAAGTGCTGGATAGGTACTTTTCTCGTTTGCTGTATCGCTGCCCACCGGCTTGCCGATCAGCTCTTCTGTTCCTTCTAGGTCCAGGATATCGTCACGGATCTGGAAAGCTAGTCCTATATGATATGCAAACTTGGTCAGTATTTCCTTTTGCACTGGGGTTGCACCGGCTATTTCTGCTCCGGCAATAATACTGTATTCAAGCAATTTTCCTGTTTTATGGATATGGATATATTCCAGCTGTTCCAGCGTCAGCTCTTTGTGCTCCCCTTCCATATCGGCTATCTGGCCGCCTACCATTCCTAATGCTCCTGCAGCGGATGACAATCCTTTGATCAACGCGAGCTTGACAGTTGCGGATGCCGACTCTTCTGACATTTCTGCAAGCATGTTAAAGCTTAATGTCAATAGGGCATCCCCGGCAAGAATGGCCGTTGCTTCCCCGAATACCTTGTGATTAGTCGGCTTTCCCCTTCTTAGATCGTCATCATCCATGCTTGGCAGATCATCATGGATTAAAGAATATGTATGGACCATTTCAATCGCGGCAGCTGCATCAAGTCCATGTTTCGGATTCTTCCCGAATGAGTCAATCACTGCAAAAACCAGGAGCGGACGAATTCTCTTTCCGCCTGCTTCTAGCGAATAGAGCATGGCATTTGCGAGGTTTTCCGGAGTCTTCAGAGCACCAACTGTATCCCTCAGCCGTTCCTCGACAAGTGTCTTATATTCGATCATAAAAGATTCTAGTGAAACAGGATGCAATACTATTCCTCCTCATTTATGGAGAAGCTTTCAGTCCGTCCATCTTCAGTAATGATTTGGGCCAGTTGTTCTTCCACATTCTTTAGCTTATCATGGCAAAGCTTGGATAATTCCATTCCCTCTTTATAAAATGAGATTGCTTCTTCCAGGGGCACATCGCCTTCTTCTAATTTTTCAACGATGTTTTCTAATTGGTCCATTGCCTGTTCAAAACTCATTTTTTTCTCTTCAGCCATTGTTTTCACTCTCCTCAATATCTGTCACGACGCATTTAATGCTTCCATCAGATAGCTTTACATATATTCTCCGTTCAGGTTTTACCTGGGTGACAGTCTTAATCAGTTCCCCATCGTCTGTATAGGCAAGACTGTAGCCACGGTCCATGATTTTCAACGGGCTTAACGCTTCTAGAGTAGAAAGCATTCCGTTGAACTCTTTCCTTTTTTCAGAAACGACTGCGGTCATGGCACGATTTAAGGCCCTTGATGCCCTAAGATGCCTCTCTGCAGAGCTTTTTCTTAATTCTTCTGGATGACTTCGCTCCAGCCTTCTTTTCAATTGAATAAGAGTATCACCTTTTGATGAATACAGTTTTGCAGCTCCACGGGTCAGTGATTCTGTCAATTTATCGACTTGTTCTAGTTTTTGTTCATACAACTTCCTGGGATACCGGAAGGCGTAAGACCTGATAAGACGCTGATATCGCTCTTGCTGGAAGAACACCTTCTCCCTCATCGCCCTCATCAGTCGGGTTTCCCTGTTCATTACCCTTTCAACTAGTTCTTGGATATGAGGGACGGCAAGTTCAGCAGCACCTGTTGGCGTCGGTGCTCTCATATCCGCCACGAAATCAGCAATGGTAAAGTCTGTTTCATGGCCGACAGCCGAAATGATCGGTATTCGTGAAGCAAAAATAGCCCTGGCAACGGATTCTTCATTGAAATTCCACAATTCTTCAATCGATCCGCCTCCGCGGCCGATGATCAGGACATCAATATCATCCCGTGCATTCGCCTTCTCAATTGCCCTGACTATTGATGGTCCTCCCTGGTCACCCTGTACAAGTGCAGGAAAAATAAGTACCTTAGTAATCGGATATCTTCTCTTGATCGTAGTCAATATATCACGGATTGCCGCTCCTGTTGGAGACGTAACAATCCCGACAGCTTTAGGGTATTTTGGGATTGGCTGCTTATATTTTGGCGAAAAAAGCCCCTCTTGCTCGAGCTTCTTCTTCAGCTGCTCATAAGCCACGAATAAATCGCCCACTCCATCGGTTTTCATTTCCTTTATGTAAACCTGGTACTGGCCGCTGCCCTCATAGACAGAAATATCTCCTCTAACCAGCACCTTCATCCCATTTTCGGGTCTGAACTTCATGTTTCGGGCAGACCCTGCGAACATGACTGCAAGGATTCGTGCTTTCTCGTCCTTGAGAGTGAAATACATATGTCCGCTCGAATGCCGTTTGAAGTTGGAAATTTCTCCTTTGATATATACACCCTGAAGATGCGGGTCAGCATCGAACTTTCGTTTTATGTATTTAGTTAAAGCATTGACGGTTAGATAACGCTGTTGCTCCATTGGAAAACTCCTTTGGCGGAACATATGAATGTTCCCTGAAAAATTGGTACTTTTTTTCATGACAGACTTAAGCCAGTCATAAAAAACTGCCCATATCCATTATAAGTTTAGAATCCCGATTCGTCACTTAACGCAAGTGGATTTTCAGTTTCTAACTATAACAGATATGGACAGAATCACGCCTTATAGATTTGAGTTTTGAAGTCTGCTCATATGGTTTTTCGCCGACTTCATGGTATTGAACATCAGCATGGCAATGGTCATCGGGCCAACACCGCCGGGTACCGGCGTGATATAGCCGGCTTTTTCCTTCACCTCAGCGAAAGCAACGTCGCCACAAAGTTTGCCTTCATCATCCCTGTTCATGCCGACATCGATGACCACAGCCCCTGGCTTGATATGGTCAGCAGTTATCAATCCCGCTTTCCCAACTGCAGCTACGACGACATCTGCCTGCTTAGTGTGTTCCTTCAAATCTTTTGTTCTTGAATGACAATATGTAACCGTTGCATTTTCATTTAAAAACAATTGTCCTGCAGGCTTCCCAACAATATTGCTTCTTCCAACGACAACCACATGCTGGCCGGAAAGATCCATGCCGATTTCCTCCAGCATGATCATCACACCATATGGAGTACATGGCAAAAAGGCATCCTGCCCGGTCATCATCCGGCCAATATTTATTGGGTGGAAGCCATCTACATCTTTTTCCGGGGAAATGGCTTCAATCAATTTCTTTTCACTTATATGTTTCGGAAGCGGAAGCTGCACCAAAATACCGTGAATGGCTTCATCATTATTCAGTTCATCAATTTTGGATAATAGCTCCTGTTCAGTAATCGATACAGGGTATTCTATCAGCACGTTGTGCATACCCAGTTCTCTAGCCGTTTTTTGCTTGCTGGTGACATAGGTTCTTGATGCCTGGTTATCTCCGACCAGAATGACCGCCAGTCCAGGAGTAACTCCCTGTTTTTTTAGCTCCTGGACCTGATCCGCCACTTCAAGTCTTTTCTTTTTGGCAATTTCTTTCCCATCAATAATAATAGCAGCCATACTTTCTCCCCCTATGTAATCAGGAAAGCCAACCCGCCAGCTTCAATGGTATCAGGAAATGCTTTGCTTCACTTTGGAAAGCACACCATTGATAAACCGGCTTGACTGGTCATCCCCATATAATTTAGCAATTTCAATTGCTTCATCAAGAACAACATTCATAGGTACATCTTCGTTGCAGTACTTTAATTCATATACGGACATGCGCAGGAGATTCCGATCCACCGCAGCTAGCCTGTCGATTGACCATTTTTCCAAGTATACTTTGATTTCCTCATCGATTTCCTGCTGATGCTCAACTGTACCGAACACAAGCTTGTTTAAATAGTCATCTCCAGCTTCTTCTTCAAGTACATGCTCAATCGCATCCGAAGCTTCCACCTTGCTTATATCAATCTGGAATAAGGCTTGCAGTGCCTTTTCTCTTGCTGTTCTTCTTTTCATTGAATTCTTTAGCTCCTTTATGGCTTGTCTGATTCTAACAAAATAATAGCATATCATATCACATTACGCATGGTTTCCTATTATTTTTCACTTTTTAGAAAAAAGTTAATCAAAACAAAGGGAAATATCTGATAGAAGCTAGGAATTTTATAAGTTTTAGCATTAGGTTTGTCATGGTTCAGACAGGTTAGGGTGGAAAGCATCAAATCCAGTCCAGAGCCGGGGCTGCTTCGGACAGCTTTGGAAGTAAATCCTGCATTCCTGTCCAAACATTGAGCTGCTTTGGACAGCTTTGGATGTAAATCCAGAATTCCTGTCCAAACTTTGAGCTGCTTTGGACAGCTTTGGCTGTAAGTCCTGAAACCTTGTCCAAACATTGAGCTGCTTTGGACAGCTTTGGCTGTAAATCCCGAATCCCTGTCCAAACATTGAGCTGCTTTGGACAGCTTTGGCTGTAAATCCAGAATTCCTGTCCAAACATTGAGCTGCTTTGGACAGCTTTTAGTGTAAATCCCGAATCCCTGTCCAAACATTGAGCTGCTTTGGACAGCTTTGGCTGTAAATCCAGAATCCCTGTCCAAACATTGAGCTGCTTTGGACAGCTTTTAGTGTAAATCCCGAATCCCTGTCCAAACATTGAGCTGCTTTGGACAGCTTTGGTTGTTAACCCTGAATCCCTGTCCAAACATTGAGCTGCTTTGGACAGCTTTGGATGTAAATCCAGAATTCCTGTCCAAACATTGAGCTGCTTTGGACAGCTTTGGCTGTAAATCCAGAATCCCTGTCCAAACATTGAGCTGCTTTGGACAGCTTTGGATGTAAACCCTGAATCCCTGTCCAAACATTGAGCTGCTTTGGACAGCTTTGGTTGTTAACCCTGAATTCCTGTCCAAACATTGAGCTGCTTTGGACAGCTTTGGAAGTAAATCCTGAATCCCTGTCCAAACATTGAGCTGCTTTGGACAGCTTTGGCTGTAAATCCAGAATCCCTGTCCAAACATTGAGCTGCTTTGGACAGCTTTGGCTGTAAGTCCTGAATCCCTGTCCAAACATTGAGCTGCTTTGGACAGCTTTGGCTGTAAGTCCTGAATCCCTGTCCAAACATTGAGCTGCTTTGGACAGCTTTGGTTGTTAACCCTGAATCCCTGTCCAAACATTGAGCTGCTTTGGACAGCTTTGGCTGTAAATACTGATTTCCTGTCCAAACATAGGACTGCTTTGGACAGCTTTTAGTGTAAATCCTGCATTCCTGTCCAAACATAGAACAGCTTTGGACAGCTTTGGATGTAACTCCCGAACCCCTGTTCAAACCCAGGGCCGAAGATCCACCCGCCTCCCCAAAACCTAAAAAAAAAAACCAAAGGCATGCATATTTATGCCTTTGGTTCGGTGATTAAACTTCCTGTTCGATTTCAGGTTCTACTTTTTGGTTTTCGAACTGAACACCGACTACATGGATATTTACTTCTGTTGCATCAAGTGCTGTCATGTTCAACAATGCCTGGCGGATATTGTCCTGGATTTTCTGTGCAACCACAGGAATCGAAACACCAAACTTCATGACACAATAAACGTCAACCTTGATTCCTTCTTCTGCAAGCTCGACTTTTACACCTTTGCCGTGATTTTTCTTTCCTAGTCTCTCTACTACTCCAGCTGCGAAGCTGCCGCGCATCTGCGTGACACCTTCTACCTCGGATGCAGCGATGCTTGCAATGACTTCAATTACTTCAGGTGCAATTTCTACTTTTCCCAAGCCGTTCTCATCGTGGCTCATTTCAAGTATATGTTGCTGTTCACTCATGGCTAGACCCTCCTATTATTCTTCTGACATCACATCATACATTTCCAAGAATTTCGTATTGAACTGCCCTTCCACGAACTTCTCATGGTTCAGCAGCTTGAGATGGAACGGGATGGTCGTGTGAATCCCTTCAACCACAAACTCACCAAGCGCTCTCTTCATGCGGTCAATCGCTTCTTCCCTGCTGCTTCCATAAGTAATGACCTTCGCGATCATTGAATCATAGTAAGGCGGGATTGTATAACCAGGATATGCCGCTGAATCTATTCTAACACCAAAACCGCCTGGAGGGAGATACATTTTGATTTTGCCTGCCGATGGCATGAAATTTTTCGCAGGATTCTCTGCGTTGATCCGGCATTCAATGGCCCACCCGTTAAACTGGACATCTTCCTGCTTAAGGCCCAGCCTTTCACCTGAGGCAATTTTGATCTGTTCCTTGATAAGATCAACGCCTGTAACCATTTCAGTTACAGGATGTTCAACCTGGATGCGGGTATTCATTTCCATGAAATAAAATTTGCGGTTGCGGTAGTCATATATAAATTCTACCGTGCCCGCACCGGTATAATCAACTGCCTTCGCAGCCTTGACGGCAGCTTCGCCCATTTCTGCCCTTATTTCTCCGTCAAGCGCAGGTGAAGGGGTTTCCTCAAGCAATTTTTGCAGACGCCTTTGAATCGAACAATCACGCTCTCCCAGATGGATGGTATGGCCATAACTGTCAGCCAGCACCTGGATTTCAACATGGCGGAAATCTTCAATATATTTTTCTATATAAACGCCAGGATTGCCGAAGGCTGTCATAGCTTCCTGCTGGGTGATATTAATTCCTTTTATAAGCTCCTGCTCGGTTCTGGCAACACGGATTCCTTTACCGCCTCCGCCAGCCGTCGCCTTGATGATGACCGGGTAACCAATATCATTTGCAAGGCTGACTGCATCATCCGTGGTTTCAACGATGCCTTGAGACCCCGGTACAATCGGGACATTCGCCTGCTTCATCGTTTCCCTTGCAACATCCTTTGTACCCATTTTCTGAATCGCTTCAGGAGATGGGCCGACAAACGTTATATTGCATTCCCTGCAAAGTTCTGCAAAATCGGCATTCTCTGCAAGGAAGCCATAACCGGGATGGATGGCGTCACACCCGGTCAATTTAGCTACGCTGATTATATTAGTGAAATTCAAATAGCTGTCCTTTGATGCTTTTGGCCCGATGCAGTATGCCTCATCGGCGAGCTGGACATGAAGTGATTCTCTGTCTGCCTCCGAAAATACTGCAACGGATTCAACGCCCAACTCCCTGCAGGCACGTATAACACGGACTGCTATTTCTCCTCTGTTGGCTATAAGTAATTTTTTTATCATCAATATCGCTCCTTATTCAGGCTTAACCAGGAATAAAGGCTGGCCATATTCTACAAGCTGTCCATCTTTAACAAGAATTTCAACGATTTCCCCATTTACTTCTGCTTCAATTTCATTGAAGAGCTTCATTGCTTCAACGATACAAACAATTGAATCTTTGCTTACCTTCGAACCAGTCTTCACATACGCATCCGCTTCTGGTGAAGAAGATTGATAGAAAGTCCCGACCATTGGAGAAACAATCTTATGTAAGTTTGAAGTATCCTGGATTTCTTCCTGTTTTACTTCTTGAACTGCTGCTGCTTCTGCCTTTGGCTCTGGTCTTGGTGCTTCCTGTACGACTGGCGCCGGCTGCGGAGATGGTGCCGGTGCTGATTGCTGTACATGCTCAACTTTGGCTGCTCCATGCTTCTTCATCTTAATTTTTGATCCTTCGTATTCGTATGAAAATTCGTCAATGCTTGATTGGTCTACTAATTTGATCAATTCTCTGATTTCCTGTACTTTTAACATTTTTTGGCACCCCTTGTCCATTTCTTAATTAAGACTAGATACTAACACTATACGATAATACCATGTAAAAATTCAATATGTAACACTGTTTCTCTTGTTCCTCCTCTATTTTAATGTTTTCTGAAAAAAAAGTGAATTCATACGACAGGAATCCTGAAATTTCTATCGAATATAACATTACTTGAATTGCGAGGAGACCTTATCTGATGAAAACAATCGAAGAAATCAAATATGAGGATTTACGAAGGAAAAATTCTTTAACTGTCAAAGCCACTCTAGTGTCGGTTATTTTGGCCACTGTTGTCGATATTGCCATGCAAAAAGAACTTGCCGTCATCCTGTCAATTATTTTGGGAGGCGGATTGGGTGTAGGGATTGTCGCCTTGCTCCATTATTCTAAAAAGCTGGCAAACTTCATCCCTTATCTATCTGTGATTATCGTTTCCGGTGTTTTGTACCTGATTATGGAGACCAGTGTTTCCCCGGCAGCGTACACTCTTCTTTATTTTATCCTAGCGGCTGCGGCAATCTACATGGACAGGAAACTACTGATACTTGCATCAGGGCTCGGCTTTATTCTTATCACCATATTCACGCTTCTGCATCAACACGAGCTGCCGTTAGAACCAAAAAATTATGCAACACTCTATCTACTCTACATGTTAGTGACAGTGATGCTTGGCTTCCAATTCTCTATTTCTAAAAAGCTTGCTGAGACAATTGTTTCAGCACAGAAAGAAACTGAGAGCCTCTTAATTAGAGATTCAGAGACGAAAGAAGTAATCAAATCCAGTACCAGGAGTATCGCAAGCCTGATTGATGAAGTGAAGTTTAAAAGCAGGGAGAATTACGAATCATCCATAGAAATGACCCAATCTGTCACAGAAATATCTGCAGGAATCAACATCCAATCAGATTCTGTATTAGATATGACCCAATCACTCGAAAGCACGAACCAGGTGATTGCCAGGACATCAGCGCTTGTTGAAAAACTCCATCAGGATGCAGTGTCAGCAGAGAACGTAACCGAAAAGGGCGACGAGCTGATGGCAAAACTAATAAAAGAACTGACGGCTTCTTATGAAAACATGAAAAATGTCAATGAGCATATCCTGTCATTATCGGCATTAATCAAGGAAACTGCCAGGTTTGCATCTGACATCCAGGGCATCGCGTCGCAAACAAACCTGCTTGCATTAAATGCATCGATTGAAGCCGCCAGAGCGGGAGACAGCGGAAAGGGTTTTGCCGTTGTTGCCGAAGAGGTGAGAAAACTGGCTGATATAACAAGCAATACAGCGACCCAGATTACTGAAAACTTGAAAAGTGTCATGGAAGACACTTCAAAGACAAAAAATGGCGTCAACCTTACCGCTGAAAAGCTCACACAAAACCTGGAACTGGCAGCGGAAACCATGGAAGCCTTCGAGACTATTCACCAGACCTTCAAAGGACTGAAGAAGGACATTTCAGAGCAGGATGAGCTGACAAGATTGATCCTCGACTCTTCGGTGACAATCGAAAGTTCAATTGCCGGATTCAGCTCGGTCATCCAGCAGGCCAGCGCAGCACTGGAGGAAATTTCATCCTCAGCAATTTCCCAAAGTACACATCATGAGCAATTATTTAAATCGGTCGAAGTAGCTCATGAATCATTGGATAAATTAATGAAGCTGCAACAAAATTAAAGGGAAGGCAGATGCCTTCCCCTCTTTATTGCTGGTGTTATTTTACTGGTTCAAATTGAACTGCAACCGGCTGGAAAGAACCTAACTCAGTTCTGACCATCTGGATGATTTCATTGGCAGCAGAAGCTGAATGTTCCTTGGCTTTAACTGTAATCCTTACATTTTCACCATCTGCACGGACAAGAGCATCATCATAACCCATTGATTTAATCAATGTTTCAAGGACACCTTCTTTTTGGGCAATTTCATCTAGCTCATTCATCTTTTCAATGGCATCGCTTCTTTCCTGTGCCGGAAGGTCAGTGGAAGCTACGATCGATTGGAGGTCTTCCTTCATCTTTGTACGCTGTTCCTCAAGCTTCATGCGAAGGGCTTCGAACTTCTCATCACTTGCGATTCCGGAAATCACTGTCTTGCCATCCTTCGATTCTGTAGCTGCCGCTTCCTTCTCGTCAGCTTTCTTTTCTTCAACCCCAGCCAGGTCGGCTTTTTGCTGTTCAGGCGAAGTGATATAATACACCGATAATACAACTACCAGACTCAACATTGTCAGTAACCAAACAGTTTGCTTTTTCAATAACATCTATTATTCCCCCTTAGTTTTTTTTGGCATGACTGCCACTCGGTGGTTCGGAACATCCAAAGCCCTTGTGACGGCCTCGATAATCCATTTTTTCACTTGTATATTTTCAGCACCCTTCGCCACCACAAGCACCCCTCTGATTTCAGGCTTCTTTGTCTCGAGAACGATAGGTACCTCTTTTTCTCCATTTCTGATAACGACCAGCTGCTCATCCTGGGATGCATCCTGAACTTTGCGCTTGCCGCCTTCACGATCGGTTTCATCGGTCGTCTGTGACTGGATGACCGTATTTTTTTCAAGAACCTTCTTTTCAGTAGCATCCACGTTCACAAATACGGTGACATTTCCCACGCCATTGATGCCCTCTAGCATCTCGGTCAACTGTGCTTCATAGGCTTCTTCATATTCGGAGATGACGTCATTTCCAGCTGATTTCTTTTGTCCAAATACTGCCGCATCCTCTGGAGCATCCGCCTCTTTAGTAGCCGTTACAGCCATATCAGGGTTTTGGTCGCCGATAATATTGCCAATGAGCATAATCGCTGCACCGAATAAGACCACAATTATTAAGTATTGGTATTTTCCAGCTTTCTTTTCTGGAGGCCCGTCTTTGCTGCCCAATTGACGTTTGAGCCAGCTTAATGGACCTTTCTCATTGTCCATGGTCGTCACTCCCCCCTTCTATCATGATTTGAATTGACGTTTCAGGAACATTCCATTTTTCTGACAGAAGAGAAGATATTTGATCTGTATTCTGAGAGGTTTGTTTTGATGGAAGGGGTGCATTCGTATCAATTTCTACTTCTCTTACTACTGCCACAGTCTCTCCCTCATCCTCTGCTTTTTTCAGATGGACGATGACATATTCCAGGTTCTCCGGGAAAGGCCGCTGATCCTGATCATTTACTTCAAGCTCGATATTAGCAATCTCCATTCCTTGCTGTTCCATCAACTCCTCCTCTGCGGCTGTTTTCAATTGGACAGCCATTGTTTCTAAAATATATGCATGCTGAGAGGCTTGTATTTCTTTTTTCTGAAATTCTATTGAATTTTTTATCTTTTCGTCTTCCCCGCTGCTGTATTTCCCCATTGAAGCTATCGCTGATTCAAAGTCAGATGTAAATAGTTTCATGACCGGAGATAGGATGATAGCAATCAGAATCAAACCCGTTACGATTTTGGTATATTTCTGGAAACTTGAATTTGGCAGCAGCATATCCAGGACAGTTGCCAGGAGAACGAAAACGATAATATTCGTAACCCATTCTTTTATAAATTCCATTTCCTCTCCTCCTTACCTCACCATCATCGTTAAATTTCCTGCGGCGATAATGACCGTGATCGTCAGGAAAAACATCAAGGAAACAATCCCGAGTGCAGCAAAGACATAGATGATGCTTTTGCTGATAATATCGAGACATGTTATGACCGGTCCTCCTCCAAGCGGCTGGAGAATCGCAGCGGCGAATTTATATATAAATGCAACCATCAGGATTTTAATTGCCGGAAAAGCTGCAATAATCAGCAGTATGGCAACTCCTGCTATACCAACAGTATTTTTCAGGAGCATGGAAGCACTGATGACCGTATCAGTTGCATCTGTGAATACCCTGCCAATAACCGGGATAAAATTGCCTGTGATGAATTTTGCTGTTTTTACTGTGACTCCATCCGTCACTGCGGAAGATGCCCCCTGTACAGAAATGACGCCTAGAAACACAGTCAAAAGAATTCCCAGAAGCCCGACGCTCCAGTTCCGCAGCATGCTGGCCAGCTGCGTGACCTTGTAATGATCTGATAGAATACTGACTATACTTAAAAGTGTTGAAAGGAATAATAACGGTAATACTACATATTGGATAAACATTCCGCTGGTGTTCATCATGAAAAGGATGACAGGATGAAAAAAAGCTGCTGATATCAGTCCTCCGGAAGTTGCCATCAGTGCCAGTAACAGCGGGATCAAGGCAAGGATGAATTGAATCATCGTTCCAATCGCATCATTTGTGTAATCTACCACCACATGGAAGCTGTTGAGCGCAATAATAATCAAAACCATGAACACAATTGAATAGGCAACCTTACTCACTGTGCTTTTTTCGAAGGAATTTTGCAGGGCTTGAAGGAACATGCTGAATACAGTCAGCAGAATCAGAGAGCCAAGCAGTTTTCCGTTGACAATAAATTCATGGAAAGCAAAGTTCAAAATCCCTTTAAACCAATCTTTCAATGAAAATTTCTTTTCACCACTCAAGAAATCATATAAGCTCCCTTTCTGGCTTTCAGGCAGATATCCATCATATTTGTTTATAATATCTTCCCAGAAGCCCTTCAACTCATCGATATTCAACTCCTCAAGCTGGGCTCTCGCAATTTTATCCGGGTTAATCACCGTGTTTGTTTCCTGTTCGCCACCCACAGCTTGTACACCCGGGATGAAAAAAAATAGCTGGATCAATATAATGCCAAGAATCAACTGCAGACGCTGCTTCAACTTCTTTCACCTCTTTATGGGAGGGCCCTCGTTCAGCCCGGTATCAAGCGAATGATTGTTTCGATCATTACAGTGAGAATCGGAATGGCCATGGCCAGAATAAGAATCTTGCCGCCCAACTCAATTTTTGAAGCAATTGCTCCCTGACCTGCATCCTTGGTGATTTGGGCAGCAAATTCAGCAATATAGGCGATGCCAATTATTTTCAGGATCGTTTCTACATAAACTAGATTGACTCTCGCATTTGCCGCCAGCTTCTGAATCATGGAAATGATTTGATAGATTTGATCAACCAAAAAAAGAAAGATCGCTGAACCCGTAAACACTATAAGCAAAAAGGCAAAGTTAGGCTTTTGCTCTTTGACAATCAAGGCAAGAAATGTCGCAATCAGTGCTACACCTGTTATCTGAAGGATTTCAATGGCGAAGCCCTCCCTTAACCTTGAAATAGGAATACAGATTTAATTTTTTGAAAAAGGTCATCAACTATGGATGCAACCATAAAGAGAATATAGATGAATCCAAACAGCGTTACCCACTGTGCATATTCCTTCTTTCCCACCTGATCGAGAATGGTGTGCAAAAACGCAACAACAATGCCTACACCTGCGATTTTAAAAATAATATCCACATCAAGACCCATCTTGTCCTCCTCCTAAGCGCTACATCAATAAGATGATTAATAATAAGCCGGATAAAAAGCCGATGCTCTTCACCATTTTTTCGTATTTCATTTGTTTCTCGCAGGCGTCTGCTTCTTCTCTTTCCAGATGGGAGATTGTCAGGAGAATTTGTTTTTGCTGAGAATGCCTGTCATGCCGGCCAAGCGTTTCTCCAAATTGCTTCATGATCTCAAATTCCCCCTGTTTGAAGGCTGTAAGTTTCCAGACTTCTATCAGGCTCTCTTCCCAAGCGTTTTTCACTGTAGTTTCAGTTTCAGTAAGTTTTTTCGAAAAAGTTTCAAAAAACCAGGATAATGGCTTTGTCAACTGCTCAGACAGCTTCCTGGAAGCTTCGTGGAGCGGGGTATGCCCATACATGATCTCCGCTTCAAGGGATTGCAATGCCGACTTCAAAAGCCGGAGCTGCCTTGGACGTTCGCTAAGGTGCCGTGATGCCTCAAAACCTGTCCAGGTCGTCGCCAGGATAATTAATATTGCACCAATTATTTTTATCATTTATGTCACTCTCACTTTAGGGCGGATCTCTTTGCCGCTTCCTTCACGAATCGAAGTGATTGTACCAGGGCCAGAAATTCTTCCAAGCTCCACAAACCGGTCAAAGATACCCATTTCCAATATTGGTTTCAATGTCGGCCTTTTTTTGATATCCTCAAGAGAATCCCCATGAGTGGTCATGATCAACTTTATTCCTGCATTAACAGCTTCAAGTATCGCTTCAGCGTCTTCTTTTCTGCCTATTTCATCCACGACCAGGATATCAGGGCTCATTGAACGAATCATCATCATCATGCCTTCAGCTTTAGGACAGGAGTCCAGTATATCCACCCTTGGCCCAAAGGTTAGCTGCGGCACACCCTTTACACATCCTGCTATTTCCGATCTTTCATCGACAATGCCAGCTTTTAATGGCGGAACTTTTTTCTCTGGAAGCCCGCTTGAAATCATCCTTGCTATATCCCTAAGCAATGTGGTTTTCCCTGTCTGCGGCGGGCCAATGATCATCGTATGCTTCCAGCCATTTTGATACAAATAAGGCAGCAGCGGGTCTGCAATCCCGATTTTTTCCCTGGCAATCCTGAAATTAAATGAAGAAATATCCCTGATTGCCTTTACACTGCCATTTTCAAGGATCACCTTCCCTGCAAGTCCGACACGGTGGCCACCTGCTATGGTTATATAGCCCCGTTTTAACTCTTCCTCCAGGGTATACATAGAAAAATGCCCGAGCTTATTCAACAGCTGGACAGCATCCTCAGGGGGAACAATATACGGCAGGAATTCCGGCTTTCCTCTTACCGTTATTTCAAGCGGCCGGTTGATCCGGATCCGCACCTCTTCCATCCCTTCTTTGTCATTAGGAGGCACTGCATCCAGCAATTCAGCAATTCGTTTCGGCAAAAAAGATAAGATATCATCCATCATTGATCCTCCTGACATTCACTTACTTAATATGTATGCCTGCTTGGCCACTTTATGACCTGCAGATTTGTCAAGCATTTTATGCGTTTTATGATTTTGTCACCTGAGTCCAATATCGCAAAAAAGAAAATAAATTATCTTTTCAATGAAAAGAATAGTATCGAAAGGAGTTGATAAATATGAATATGGATCACCAGAAGTTCCAGAAAGAACAAAAGGCTGACAGGGCTACTTACCTGGGAGGAGGAAGGAGTCCAAAGGAATCTCCAATGACAGACCCGAAATATAACAACAAGAACAATACGGATAAAGCACCCGGAGCAGGCGAGTAATTCATATCCTTTTGATCCGGTTGCATACATGAAGGATGGCCGTTATTTGTTTTTCTTTCATTACATAAATATGGGTAATGGAAAGAACAAATACGGAGGGATGATACGATGGTTAATGTGGGATATACTCACAACGGGCACAATGACTCTGGAAACAGAAGAAAAATCAATGTCAGCGGTGAAGGCATTGTTTTCTCAACGCCGAACAGAGCCACTGCCACCGTGGGGGTTCGGACAGAAAATCCAAACCTGCAAACTGCCCAGGGAGAGAATGCTGAAAAGTCAAATACTATGTTACAGGCCTTACAAAACCTGGGGATTGCAAAAGAGGATATTAAAACGGCAGATTACCGGATAGACCCCGTCTATACCTACGAGGATGGCAAGCAGTTGTTTCAGGGATATCGTGTTACACATCTTTATACCGTTACAATCAGGAACCTTTCCCAGGCGGGTCAGGTAATAGATACAGCTGTTGATAATGGCGCGAACGAAGTTATGAACATACAATTCTCAGTTGCAGAGTCACAGGAATTGTATAAGCAGGCACTTTCCATGGCAGTGATCGATTCTTATAATAAAGCGCTAACAGTGGCAAGGACCTTGGGTATCAAAACTGCTATTTATCCGCTTGTCATTACCGAGGAAACCCAGAAAGGCTCGCCCGGACCGTTCCTGGTAGCTTCAAAGGACACAAGCAGTTCGAGCGGAACACCTATAGAACCTGGCAAACTCGAAATTAAAGCAACCGTGACAGGAACATATATTAGTCCTTGACAAAAAGCCAGGCGGACAGCCTGGCTTTTGCGTGATATTTATAGAAAGCTGAAATACAATTCCTGCAATCTTTTTATTGAACACCAGTCGTTCACCACGAATTTTCAATCTGCGCTGACACATTTTGTCTATATCCATCGTAATGATTTTGCGTTAAAATACCTCTATAAGTATTATGGGAGGTTCAATATGAGAAAATTATTCGCAGCATTCCTGTTTGCTGCACTGGTAATGACCGGCTGTTCAGGCGGCTCTTATAAAGATGTTTCAGTCGATCAGGCAAAAGAATTGATTGATAGCGGAAAAGTTCAAGTCCTGGACGTCCGTACCCCGGATGAGTTCGCTGCAGGCCATATCCCAGGCGCCAAATTAGTCCCCCTGCAGGTCCTAGATAGCATGCTTTCCGAGCTTGACGAGGAGCAAGAATATCTTGTCGTTTGCCGCAGCGGCAACCGCTCCACAGAGGCAAGCCAAATTTTGGCCAAAAAAGGCTTTAAGAAAATTTACAATATGACTGGCGGTATGAATGAGTGGAAATTTGAGATTGAATAATCCTTTTTTAGGCATCTCGCGAATAATACGAGATGCTTTTTTAATAATTATGAACAAATCTGAAAAAAGGAACCTGCTGACAAAGTGCAGCAGGTTCCCCTAAAAAGTTATGCGCGTGATACGTAAGAAGCATCAGTGGTATTGATCACCAGTCTGTCGCCCTGGTTTACAAAGAATGGCACCTGGACTGTCAGGCCTGTTTCAAGAGTTGCTGGTTTTGTTCCGCCTGAAGCAGTGTCACCCTTGATACCCGGTTCTGTTTCAGTCACTTCCAGCTCAACTGTGTTAGGAAGCTCTACTCCGAGTGTTTCATGGCCGAATTGCATGATGTATACTTCCATGTTTTCCTTAAGGAATTTCAATTCATATTCAATAGAAGAACCTGGCAGTTCAATCTGCTCGTATGATTCATTATCCATGAACACATGCTGATCACCGCTAGCATACAGATATTGCATTTTGCGGTTTTCAATTTGAGCTTTCGCAACTTTTTCACCAGCACGGAATGTTTTTTCCTGGATTGCTCCTGTACGAAGATTACGAAGCTTTGAACGAACGAAAGCCGCTCCTTTACCTGGCTTCACGTGTTGGAAATCAAGTACACGCCAAATGCCGTTATCTACTTCAATCGTCAAGCCCGTACGGAAATCGTTTACTGAAATCATTGTTAGTCCTCCTAATGTCGTCTTATAGAATGATGAGTTCTTTCGTAGAATGCGTCAGTGACTCATTATGGTCAAGAGTAATCACAGTATCATCCTCGATCCTTACCCCGCCGAGGCCAGCAATGTAAATTCCCGGCTCAACAGTCACAACCATACCTGTTTCAAGTATGGTGTCTGATCGGAATGAAAGACCAGGTCCTTCATGTACTTCGAGGCCAATCCCATGGCCTGTCGAATGGCCAAAATACTCGCCATAGCCTTTTTCAGTGATAAAGTTCCTAGTTAAAGCATCGGCTTCCCTGCCTGTCATTCCAGGTTTGATGCCTGCCATACCACGAAGCTGAGCTTCAAGCACAATATTATAGATTTCCTTCAGTTTTTCAGAAGGATTTCCCATCGATACTGTACGAGTGATATCTGATACATACCCTTTATAATATGCCCCATAATCCAGGGTTACGAAATCTCCTGTTTCAATCACCTTGTCACTTGCTACACCGTGGGGAAGGGCGGAACGATAGCCTGAAGCCACAATAATATCGAATGATGATGAGGCTGCGCCCTGTTTTCTCATAAAGAATTCAAGCTCATTCGATACTTCCAGCTCAGTCCTTCCTGGACGGATAAACTCAAGTATATGTGTAAACGCAGCATCTGCAATGGCTGCTGCTTCCTTTAATATCTTAATCTCTGAATCAGTCTTAATCAAGCGTAACTTTTCAATTCCACCTGATACAGGCACCAATTCAGCTTCCACGCCTTTATCAAAGGTTTTATAAGCAGAATATGTAACATGATTTTCCTCAAAGCCGAGCTTTTTGATTCCTAGATTTTTAGCTTGAGCCGCTACTTCATCCTGAATCAGTCCTTTATGAAGGACTACCTCATAACCTTCACATTGTTTGGCCGCCTGCTCCGTATATCTGAAATCAGTGATGAATAGAGCTCTTTCAGCACTAATCAGCACCATGCCTGCCGAACCTGTGAATCCTGTCATATACCTGCGGTTGAAATCGCTTGTAATGAGCATCCCATCAATCCCTAGATCTTGGAAGCTCTCGCGCAGTTTTTGTATTTTCTCCATAACCCTATTCCTCCTCTTTTCCTTCTCTTTTGAAGACTTCAAGCGCCAATTCATAGCCAAGCAGGCCTAGACCTGCAATCTGCCCCTTCGCTACAGGAGCAATCACGGATTTGTGCCTGAATTCTTCTCTTTCATATACATTTGAGATATGTACTTCGATAACAGGAAGTGTAATTCCTGCTATCGCATCCCTGATCGCGTAGCTATAATGCGTAAAAGCTCCAGGGTTGAAAATGACTCCGTCTACGCCTGTGTCCTCTGCCTCATGGAGTTTGTCAATAAGTGCTCCTTCGTGATTGGATTGAAAACAGATAACCTCTATCTTGTTCTCAGCCCCGAGCCGGACCATTTGTTCTTCCAGCTCCTTTAAAGTCGTAACACCATATATTCCAGGCTCCCTTTTCCCCAGGCGATTTAGATTCGGACCATTGAGCAACAGTATTTTTTTCATGATCAGACTCCCGTAAAAAAAGAATGTTCTCTAAGAACATTCTATCATAACTAATTTTGCGAAAACTACTTTGAATCGCTCAGGAAGTAATCTCCTCGTGACTTTTCTCCTTGTTGCGATTTTCATTTTCCTCATAAGAAATGGAGTAACCGACAAATACACCATAAAGTAAATAGAAGCAGATGGAAGTTATCAAAGTGTCTTTTGACAGGTCCCAGAATGGTTTAATGCCCGGGAACAGCGGATTTAGCACATAGAAAACGAGTAAAAACAATACCAAGCCAAAGGCTGCTCCAGCCCAGATAGAATTCAATTTCCTCATTGTTGCATAATATATAAGGGCAGCCCCGATGGAGAAAAGGCCAATCGCTATAATCGATATGACCGTCCCGAGCCATTGCTCCTTCCATTCACCAAGTGCCCACGGCTCAAGGATTACGTTTGGACGGATTTCAGTGAAATTGAAAATATAAGCCAGATATGCGAGCGCACTCCAAAAAATCCCGCCGAACAACCCGGTTATTATGCTCATTCCAATAAAAGACATCGGTTTTTCCCTTTGGTTCTGTTCTAGGTTTCCATGATTTTCTGCCATTTGTTGCACCTCCGTTTTTAGTATGTCCCGGAATGGCCAATGTTTTGCATAGCTGGAAAAAATGTTGCGGAGGCTTGTCCTTCATATAGAGGTTTTTGTTTCTTTTTAGTAAAATGAAATTAACAGAATTCTTTCTATCCAATAGGCTCATATATGATGAAAATAGAAATCTTCCGTTTAAGACATTTATAAAAAGGAAAAAGTAGCAGGAGAAGAGTATAAAATCGAAGAATTTGTATAAAGTAATCGTTGGTAAGTTTAAAAGCTGATAAAATTGCTCATGATGCTATTAGGGAGGTGGCTTTCTTTTATGAATCGAACTTTTAAGTATATTTTTTCAGGACTGATCGTCCTTGCAATCTTTGGATTTGCCTTTCAGTTATTTACTGACCCTGTAAGTATTCTTGTTTCTCTGGCAACCATTGCCTTGATTGGTGCTGCAATTTATTTCCTTGTTACCCGCTTTTCAGGCTCCAGTGCTGGCAGGGAGCAAAAGCGGGCTTTCCAAAAAGCAGCAAAGCGATCTAAGAAACGGTTCCAGACAAAAGAAGCAAATGCTTCCTCCAAGCGTTCAAAGATAAAATCCCTGGCATCAGCACGGAAAAAGAAGGACGCATCGCATTTAACAGTCATAGACGGTAAAAAGAGCAGGAAAAAAAATCGGGCTTCCTTTTAAAAGCTCGATTTTTTATTTTTAGGAGGAACTTAATAACACCACGACTTAAAAAACTTTTCGGCATTTTTCTTTCCCAGTTCAATCAACTCAATTT
Organism: Mesobacillus jeotgali; assembly: GCF_900166585.1. NCBI lineage: Bacteria > Bacillati > Bacillota > Bacilli > Caryophanales > Bacillaceae > Mesobacillus > Mesobacillus jeotgali. The sequence goes on from NZ_FVZC01000009.1 coordinate 2,004,351, forward strand.
TTTTCTCGTCCGACAGATGAAACTCAGTTGTCAAGTTCCCATCAGTCGGAATGAATATGATATTCTTTTCATGCTTCCGTGAAATATATCTCGAGTCATGCGCATCCTTCATAGTCTCAAATAATGCTTCGAACATTTGCAGCGCATTTTTTATTTTATTCGTGGGCTGCTGAATCATACTCTGGGTTAGCTTGACGCCAAGAACAGGGCGAACTTTTTTCACATTTTCCTTGTCGAATAACCACATAGGAAAATTGCTCAATACGCCCCCGTCAACTACTATATTCGCACCGACTCTGTCACGGAGTTTCACTGGTTCAAAAAAGAATGGCAGGCTGCAGCTCATCCGGATCGCTCTTGCCACAGGAAAGGTCCTGGGATCGACACCATACTTCGGAAGATCGTCTGGCAAAATCAACAGCCGGCCGTTTGTGAGGTCTGAAGCAATGACCCTTAGAGCATCCGGTGCGAGATCGCCAAATGTATGAAGACCCCTGGCAGCTAGCTTCTCAGCAATCCAGCATTCCAATTCGTCTCCTTTATAGAGTCCCAGCCTCCAGTATACGAAGAGCCATTTTGTCAATGCGGATGGGAAGATCGTTTTCCTTGAATCAAGAAATTTTTTCAGGTCCAGATCATCCAAAATGGCGGCCATCTCCAAACTCGTATATCCAGCCGCAAGTAAACCGGCGATCAACGAACCCGCACTGGTCCCCGCGACCCTTTTAAAACGGAATCCCCGCTCCTCAATTTCAGCACAGGCACCCACCAACGCCAATCCCTTGATGCCTCCGCCGGAAAAAACGCCATCAATATACATATGAGCCACTCCCGTCGATGTAATCCCATCTTTACATCTTTAAGCGCTCGATTTGTAAAATAGTACGGCGTACAAGTTGAAAATTTTAACTAAGTGCACTCTAATTGCAAGGTAGCTAAAAACAATATTTTAAATAATGAACTTAGTGCCTTGTTAATAAAAGTACTGGCATCTCAAGTGAAGTATTGGATTTCCGCTTCTGGAAAAAACGAATGGATATAGCCCCTGATCGTTTCTTCAAGGTCCTTTGCTTCATCGGTTTGATAGACGTACTTGCCAATACCGTAACGTCCCCATTTGTACTTACGTTTTTCCTCATTCATTTCCAGCTTCGATTTAGGATAACGTTTTTGAATAACATTTTTGGCAGGCTTGGTGAATCTATGTTGAATCAGCTCAAAGCTAAGGCCTGTCAGATCAATTCCTTCAAGCGACTGGCTCAGCCTTTCGAACAATTCCTGGTAACCCTCTCTCCAGCCTTCATGGATGTAGATTGGCGCAACAATGAATCCAAGGGGGTATCCTGCCTTTGCCACCTTCCTTGCAGCCTCTAGCCTTTCATCAAAAGAAGAAGTTCCAGGTTCAAAGTTTTTTATCACATAGCGGGCGTTAACACTGAATCGGAATCTTGTTTTTCCATTGTGTTTTGCATCGAGCAAATGGTCTACATGATGGTATTTCGTTACGAAACGCAATTGGCCATACTCTGTTTTCCCGAAGAATTCAATCGTCTGCTTTAATGCGTGGGTTAAATGGTCTATACCCACGATATCGGATGTACAGGCAGCTTCAAACCTGGTGATTTCCGGTTTTCTCTCGTCCATGTATTTTTGTGCCTGTTCAAAAATTTCATCCAGGTTCACATAGGTGCGGATATACGGTTTACTGCCTAAGGTCGTCTGCAAATAACAATAATGGCAATGGCCCATGCAGCCTGTTGCAAGCGGAATGGCATATTCCGCTGAAGGCTTAGATGTGTCGAATTTCAACGTTTTTCTGATACCGACAACCAGCGTCGATTTGGCATTCCGATATTGCTGAAGTTCGTTGTCACCGGGGATGCCGCGAACCTGATTGTGCGAGGTCGTCTCCCTGATTTCTAACCCCATTTTCTCGAATTTTTCTTTTAATTCCCGGCCCAGCGGGTAATCCAATGCTCTGGGCTCGATGTAAACAAGCTGTGGTACAAAAGCTTTCATAATGAATTTCCTCATTTCATTCCATTAGTCATTATTGTTAGTATGAGCAGAAATGAAAAAAGAGGATGAAAAAAATATTTCCATCCTCCAGGTCAGCCAATTAGAAAATAAACAAGATAATATAATAAAGGAACATTGTGGCCAGACCGACTGGAATCCCGATTGCCGCCCATTCCTTGCTGGTTATATTTAGTTTTCCTGCAGCGATAATATTCGGGATATTCCCCGGGATCAGCATGCCTCCACTAATGATCAGGCCAAGCAAAACCGCCCGGATTGTTCCAGAGTCCATTGCAGGACTGATTTCTGCTGCAGCAAGGGTAGCATTATCCAGGATCGCGGATATCATGTTAATCCAATATAACAGTGCTGGGGAAAGACCTATAACATATGTTTTGATAAGCGGTTCAAAACCATGTCCAAGAAATGTAAGGCCCATAACGAAGAGATAGATTTTAAAAGACCGAACAGCAATCTCCTCGTACGACTCAGGACGGGATGCAGACTTCAAAGCGTTTTTTCCCCCGATGGGCCTTACAAGTATAATGGACATCACGCCAAAAATAAGTAATGCAGGAAGTACTTCTTTCCCGATCAATTCCAGTAAATAAAAGAAGTCCTTGTCCAGTCTGCTGATAGTGATCGTGGCTAATGGTTCACCAATCGGTGTTAAGGCAGCACCAAGGCCGATCGAGAAGCAGGCCAATACGGTAAAACGAACCTCTGATTTACGGTTGAGCGGAAGGACCTTTATAATCATAACCAGGATAATGGCAGCAATGATCGCGGTTATAATACTGGATGCCAGGCCAAGAAAAACAACCGTCAAACCGAAAAATATCCTGGGAGACAGTAATCTGCTTCCCCATAGGATCGATTTTTCCAGCTCCGCCTTAAACCACTTGGCAAGCAAACCAGCTGATAATACCGCAATCGTGATATTGATAGGGTCAGTCACCGCTTTTTCAATGAGCTGACGATCCATTACGCCACTAATAGTTGCTGCCGCAAGTCCCATTGTAAATAAAAAAATCTCCAAGTTGTGCTCAATCGTTTTAATGGAAAAAGGCAATAATAAAACCAACAGCAAAATTATAATTAATCCAATCATCGCTTCCCCTGTCCTTTTCTCTGCTTCTTTTACTATATAATAGGAGCAATCCAAGCATTTAGAACATAAAGGTGGAATTCTTTTAAACATAAGGACCGGAGATGATAACAGGATTTAGCTATAGAAATAGCCACGGCTTATGCCGTGGCTATTTCTATCAAGTCTATTTTATAAACCACACTTTAATTGTGCGTTACAGTTCGTACAAGTATTGCAACCGCCGATTTCCTTTACCTCACCTTTGCGGCAGACCGGGCAAGTGTTGCCGACTTCAGAGCCGATTGTCACGTTGGTTGAACGCAATTCATTGATCGTGTCTACAAGGACAACATGCTGCTTTTGTTTTTCTTTTTTATCGATTTCTTCTTCCATTGTGTTCTCTTCTGCTTTCAGCGTCAATACTTGTGAATCGCGGGATCCATCAACATAAACGGTACCACCCTTGGCTCCACCTTTATACAGACGCTCATAAACCTTCTCAACCTGTTCAACGCTGTAGCCTTTCGGAGCGTTGACCGTCTTGCTGATCGAGCTGTCAATCCAGCGCTGAATGACACATTGTACGTCAGCGTGGGCTTCAGGCGCAAGTTCCATTGCTGATACGAACCAGTTCGGCAGGTTCTCAGGATCAGCATCCGGATTGCGGTCCAGGTACTCCTGGACGATATCTGCCTTGACTTCGATGAACTTGCCAAGACGGCCGCTTCGGAAGTAGGAGAAGCTGAAGTAAGGTTCAAGGCCTGTTGAGACCCCAACCATCGTCCCAGTTGATCCCGTGGGAGCAACAGTCAGCAAGTGCGAGTTGCGAATTCCATTTTCAATGATCGACTCACGAATATCTTCAGGCATTTTCTTCATGAAACCAGTGTTTGTGAAAGCCTCGCGAAGTCTGTTTGTCTCTTCTTCAGTTCCACCCTCAAGGAATGGGAAGCTCCCTTTTTCCTTGCCCAATTCTACGGATGCTCTATAGGCAGAAGTAGCAATTGTTTCAAATACTTTATCAACAAGCTTGTTTCCTTCTTCTGAACCGTATTCTGTTTCACAGTAAATCAAAAGATCATGCAGTCCCATAACACCAAGACCGACACGGCGTTCGCCAAGAGCTTGTCTCTTATTATCTTCAAGGAAGTAAGGAGTCGCATCAATGACATTGTCCTGCATGCGGACACCCACTTCTACAGTACGCTTCAATTTTTCAAAGTTAACTGTTTTTGTTTCCTTGTCCGCCATTTCTGCAAGGTTAACAGCAGCAAGATTGCAGACAGAATTTGGTGCGAGAGGCTGTTCCCCACAAGGGTTAGTCGCTACAACCTTTTGTCCATATGCCTGTGCGTTTGTCATGTCGTTGGCATTGTCGATGAAGAAAATGCCTGGTTCTGCTGAATATGTCGCACAGATATTGATCAGGTTCCAAAGCTCTTTCGCTTTGATCTTTCTGTAGGTACGTACTTTATAGCCGAGCTTTTCCCACTCTCGTACGTCCCCAATTTTATGCCATTCTTCGTTATAAACTTTCATAGTTTCACTATCATAGCTTTCCACGTCCGGGAAGCGGAGTTCATATTCAGCTTCATTTTCGACTGCATCCATAAAGTCCTTTGTCAGAGTGACTGAGATATTTGCACCTGTAAGGAATTCTGAATTATGGACTGTATAATTTCCGCCTGTTGCAAGTTTTTCTTCTGCCGATCTTATGATATCTGCGCTGAAACCACCGTAGCCCGGGATGCTCTTATAGTTGACAATCCCCTGGTACATTGCTTCTTCCTGAAGTGTCAATGGAGTGAATTTCAATTTCTCTTTTGCCATTTTCTTGATTGACTCGTCGTTTGTGTTTTCAATCAGGAAACGAAGGATCCTTGGGTTTTGCATTTTTGAAATAATGAATTCTACAATGTCAGGATGCCACGTACATACCGTTCCTTTCGGAATATTTCGCTGCTTTGCAGCCGGACTAGACTATATCATCACCCTCAGCATAATCTGGTAGGGGTCGGGCGCTTGTGAGAGATTATTGTTGGGACTCACTCTCTAGTCGTTGAACCTTCGCCATTACCGTTTGCCCAATGACGCTTGGCTGCAGATTGTCCAATGCAAGCAATTTTTAGGCCTTCACGCTCACCGTTTCCAGTCACGTTGTGGCTTGCCTGCCTCTAAGGAGTTCCCTGCAATTCACCCGATTTTCTAGTCGTTCATTGTCTGAACGACGCGGACTAGTGCATCTATAAAGTTACTTTCTTTACCATAAGTTTTTTCATGACAGTTTTTACAGAGTGTGATTCCATTGTTTAAAAGAAATTGCTTTTCAGGGAAAAGCTTTTTAGGATAAATATGGTGAGCAGCAATATCTCTAGAATTAGAGTTACAACCAGGCATCTTACACCTAAAGTTATCACGAGTATATACTTTTTTACGCCATTCCTTATAGAGTGCAGAATCAGTTATATCAATTGTTTCCACTCTATTTTCTTTCAGGTAATTCTTATAACAAGTATAAGTACAAAACCTCTTACCTGAACGGGAATATCCTGAGCGTACCCTTTCAGTAGTTTGACCACACTGGAAGCATTCAAAGTATACTCGTTTCTTTATCCTAGTCGACTTTATTCTCTCAATGGAAACTGGAGTATGTTTTGTCCCTCTTCTTGGAGCACCTTTATCAATTTCATTATGGCCCCTCAACTCCCATCCAAAGAAAAGAATCCGATCTAAAATTGTTGAATAACTTACCCTTAGTTCATTAGCAAGTACAGTATATCCCTTTCTTTTAACAATGTATTCTTCATATAGCCAATCACGATTGTCGTATATCTCATTGCCCAGTTTAATTGGTTTTTATCTAATACCAAACCTTCTAAGCCTTGATTTGATTGTCGTAATTGGCAGCCCTGTTTCTTCAGCTATCTCTTTTAAGCTCATTTTGTCGTGAATATACTTTTGATAAAGAAATTCTCTGGTCAGATTCATGAAACGTCCTCCTTTTAACGAACGTTTGTTCTCACGTTAATCTTACCAGTTTTAACTTAGAATGTCATTTAGTTAATCCGCCAGCATTATCATTTGCGCACCGCGTCTTGACCCGCCCTGCTCTACTAAATGCGTAAGCTTGGCGATGTCATCAAGCCATGAGACCGAACCGGATGATTTTCCGTTTACGCCTTTGGCAAGTGTGTTACGCGGCCTTAAAGTCGAACCATTCGTTCCCACTCCGCCGCCGCGGCTCATGATTTCCATGACCTGCTTGCGGTGCTCGGAGATCCCTTCACGTGAATCTTTTACAAATGGCATTACATAACAGTTAAAGTAAGTAACGTCTGTTTCTGCGCCTGCTCCGTAAAGGACGCGGCCTGCAGGGATAAAGTTCATGGATACTAGTTCCTGATAGAACTTCTCAAACCATTCCTGGCGCTTTTCTTCCGTTTTTTCAACAGCCGCAAGTCCTGTAGCATTTCGTTTAGCGATTTGCTCGTAAAATACTTCGAGCGGCTTCTCGATGACATCCAGAGATTTAGTAATCACTCCTGTTGCAGCTTCTTCCGCGTCATCGAGCACTCCTCGGAATTCTTCATCAACGAGAACCCTCGCCGTTTTGTTCTCCCAATCAATATCTTGTATGAACCCAAGTCCTCGTGCAGGGAACTTTGGATCCTCCTTGATGGTGAGGACTACAAAATCCCCGTTTGATAGAGTAATTTTTTCAGTGTCTTTAAAAGTGTAGCGATCTAGCATCACTAGTCGGGAAACGCCTTTGTGTGTAAGCTTCATATCAGGTGTAATCGGATGAACCTGGGGGAACAACTTTATATCCTCGTTCAGGCTTTCAACATTAAGGCTCATTTTTTGTCCAATAGTAACAGACATTTCTACAACTCCTTCTCAGGTTTAAACTATTTCTTTAATGTCTTACTAGAAGTATGTAATTCTAGCTGCATTTTTGAATTACCCTTACGTTATCATATCGAAACCTCAAAAATCAATATATAGTATATTTAAAATTTTCGACAACACTATATATGGTGTTAAGGTCAAAGAAATACAAATTTGTCAAAAACGAAATCTATTAAAAAACAGAGGAAAAAAGAGAGATAGACAGAAATCCTCCAGTAAACGATAAAAAACAACAAATTTCGAGAGTTGCAATTTTTATGAGTCCAAAGACCCTTAGAAAATACTGGATAAAAGCAAAAAAAGCGGAAATCCGCTTTTTTTATTTTTATCTTTTAAAATTCCATTCATCAGATTCGTACTTGTTTTTGGCAAGGCTATTTACATATTCCATCTCTTCATCACTTAGACTGTAAGGTTCCAAAATAATTCCAAGTCCATCCTCGAAACCCTCCTTGAAGGCATCCTTCGCTTCCTCGAGACCGATTTTGCGGTTGCTGATCTCATTGATCGCAACGGCCTTTGTTTTAAAGGCTCTCTGCATTCTTTCTTTGACCCTGTCATTAGGGTACTTGAACAAACTGAAAAGCTTATCCTCATCCAAATCCAGCAAAATGGAACCATGCTGTAAAATAACCCCTTTTTGCCGAGTCTGGGCGCTTCCCGCAACTTTACGTCCCTCTACTACCAGCTCATACCAGCTTGGTGCATCGAAACAAACCGCAGAGCGTGGATTCTTCAGGGCGTCTTTTTCGGCAGCTGTTTTTGGCACAGCAAAATAAGCTTCCAGTCCAAGCTTCCGGAATCCCTGTAAAATCCCCTCTGATATAATACGGTATGCCTCTGTTACCGTTTTCGGCATTTCAGGATGCTCTTCTGTGACGATGACACTATATGTTAGTTCATGCTCATGAAGGACTCCCCTGCCTCCAGTCGGTCTGCGTACAAATCCAAGACCATGCTTTTTTACGGCATCCATATCGATTTCCCGTTCGATCCTTTGGAAATAGCCAACTGAAAGAGTTGGCGGATTCCATCCATAAAAGCGGACCACAGGAGGAAATTTGCCGGCACCATGCCAATCCAGCAATGCTTCATCAAGCGCCATATTGAATGATGGTGAATGATCACCTGAATCAATAAATCTCCATACCTCTTTTTCCATACGATTACCCCATTTAAAATTGTTCAAAGCTACGATTTTTTTAGTCTAACAAAATAACTATCAAAAGCAAAGCAGCTTGTTTGAAAGAAATTTGTTAAATTCCTTTGCTCTGAGACAGGAAGGCTTATATAATTATAAGTGGCTCAGCTAAGCTTGAAAGGAGAAAGATGTTTTGGATACACTTATTTTTTTAATCGTCCTAACAGTTGCGGTAATTCTTTACTCTGTGTTTATGTATTTCCGCCAGAAGAAAATCCTCAAGACTCTGTCAGAGGAAGAATTTAAAGCAGGCTATCGCAAAGCGCAGCTAATTGATGTCCGTGAACCGAATGAATACTCCGGCGGACATATCCTTGGCGCGAGAAATATCCCGCTAACCCAGCTGAAGGCGCGCCTGAAGGAAATCAGGCCGGACAAGCCAGTCTACCTTTACTGCCAGAGCGGCTCCAGAAGCGGCCGTGCTGCCCAGCTGCTATACAAAAAAGGCTATAAAGATCTGTATCACCTTGAAGGCGGCTTCAAAAAATGGGGCGGCAAAGTCAAAGCTAAATAAACCATTTTTCCATAAAAACTCCCCCTCAGCCGGATTGGCTGAGGGGTTAGCTTTGTATAGGCACATATATTGAAATGGAGGCATCCTCCCCTGATTTCTCATATGATTTTATCCGATCCGAAAACCGCTTCAGACAAAGTTCCAGATTTCCGCTTCTGGTTTTGTCGGAAGTAACCTTAGGTTCAGACAAATAAACAGTTTCCCTCTAAAGTTTTGCCTGAAGTCACACCGGGTTCAACACATACCGACTTTCCTCTTAAAGTTAAGTTAAGTTACACACCGGACTTTGACAAAATTCCAGCTTCCCCTTTTGCAATTGTCCCAAGTCCTCCCTATTCAGTACCAATAAATAAAAATAAAGTCCTGCCATAACTAACCGGCAGGACTTCTATCTTTCTATTCTGCTTTCTGGTAGCGCAGGATTGGCTTCCTTGCGGCTGTTGTTTCATCCAGACGGCCAATTACAGTGGAGTGTGGCGCTTCCTGGACGATTTCCGGATTCTCTTCTGCTTCCTTCGCAATCTGGATCATTGCGTCGATGAACGCATCGAGAGTTTCCTTGGATTCTGTTTCTGTTGGCTCAATCATGATAGCCTCTTCCACATTCAATGGGAAGTAGATTGTCGGCGGATGGTAGCCAAAGTCAAGCAGTCGTTTGGCGATATCCAATGTGCGGACGCCAAGCTTCTTCTGACGCTTTCCGCTTAGGACAAATTCATGCTTGCAATGCCTGTTGAATGGAAGATCATAGTATTCAGCAAGCCTTCTCATCATATAGTTGGCGTTAAGAACAGCATACTCGGTGACTGCCTTCAAACCGTCTGGTCCCATTGTGCGGATATACGTGTAGGCACGTACATTGATGCCAAAGTTGCCGTAGAAAGGTTTGACCCTTCCGATGGACTGCGGGCGGTCGTAATCGAACTTGTACACGCCATCCTGCTTCGTTACGATTGGCTTTGGCAGGAATGGAATCAAATCTGCTTTTACACCAACAGGACCTGATCCTGGACCGCCGCCCCCATGTGGACCTGTGAATGTCTTATGAAGGTTCAAGTGAACGACATCAAAGCCCATGTCGCCAGGACGTGCCTTGGACATTACAGCATTCAGGTTGGCTCCATCATAGTAAAGCTTTCCGCCTGCGCTGTGGACAATCTCGGCCATTTCAAGAATATTTTCTTCGAACAGACCAAGTGTATTTGGGTTTGTCAGCATTAGCGCAGCAGTGTCTTCTCCGACAACCTTCTTAAGGTCTTCCAGATCAACAAGACCGTTCTCATCAGATTTAACTGTGATTGTTTCGAAACCAGCAACTGTCGCTGATGCAGGGTTCGTTCCGTGAGCAGAATCAGGTACGATGACCTTAGTACGGTTATGGTCACCGTTCGCTTCGTGGTAGGCACGGATCATCATCAAGCCGGTCCATTCACCATGTGCACCTGCTGCTGGCTGAAGGGTAACTTCATCCATCCCAGTGATTTCAATCAGGTGTTCCTGCAAGTCATACATTAGTTCTAGGGCCCCCTGCACTGAACTCTCATCCTGCAATGGATGCAAGTGTGCGAAGCCGTTGAAACGTGCTACATTTTCATTCATTTTCGGATTGTATTTCATAGTACATGATCCAAGCGGATAGAACCCTGAATCAACACCGTGGTTGCGCTTGGATAATGCAGTGTAGTGGCGCATGATATCAAGCTCGGAAGCCTCAGGAAGTTCCGGCTCCTCTTCACGGAGGAATCCTTCAGGCAAAAGCTCTGATAAATCCGTTTCCGGTACATCCATTTCTGGAAGGCTGTAACCGACACGGCCTGGTGTGCTTAATTCAAAAATGAGTGGCTGATCTTCCTTATGCATTGATATCCCCCATTTCCTTTACAAACGTATCAATTTCTTCTTTTGTTCTTAACTCGGTGACCGCAACAAGCATATGGTTCTGAAGTTCAGAATAATCGCGGCCCAGGTCGTAGCCTCCGATGATACTCTTCTCGAGAAGCCTTTGGTTCACTTCTTTGACCGGTTTATTCAGCTTGACAACGAACTCATTGAAGGATGGACCCTCGTATGCAATTTCAAAGCCGTTCTCTTTAAAAGTCTTTTTCGCATAATGTGCTTTTTGGATATTGGCCACAGCCATTTCCCGAACGCCCTTTTTGCCAAGCGCTGTCATCGCAACAGAGGCAGCAAGTGCATTCAATGCCTGGTTCGAACAAATATTGGATGTCGCTTTATCACGTCGGATATGCTGTTCTCTCGCCTGGAGCGTCAAAACAAATCCGCGGCGTCCCTGGTCATCCTTCGTCTGGCCGACAAGTCTTCCCGGAACTTTTCTCATCAGTTTTCCGGAAACAGCGAAATATCCGCAATGCGGTCCGCCAAATGCTGTCGGAATTCCGAATGGCTGAGCGTCGCCGGTAACGATATCAGCGCCGAATTTGCCTGGAGGCGTCAATGCTCCCAATGCAAGCGGATTGCTGGATACGACGAACAATGATTTATTTTCATGTGCAATTTGCTCAATTTCTTTCAGCGACTCAATTCCCCCGAAGAAGTTTGGATACTGGACGATGACTGCTGCGAATTCTTCGCTTGCCATATCCTTCAGCGCATCAAGGTCTGTTACCCCGTCCCTGTGAGGAACTTCGATTACATCGATATATTGTCCCTTAGCATAGGATCTGACAACATCCTTGTACTCTGGGTGGACAGCGCTTGAAATCAGCACTTTCTTTCTTCTTGTGTGGCCTGCACTAAGCATTGCAGCTTCAGCAAGCGCTGTTCCTCCGTCATACATGGATGAGTTCGCAACTTCCATGCCTGTCAATTCACAAATCATCGTCTGGAATTCAAAGATTGCCTGAAGCTCACCTTGTGAGATTTCCGGCTGATATGGTGTGTATGCTGTATAAAATTCGGAACGGGACAGGACATGGTCGACGATTACCGGAATGTAATGGTCGTAAACACCTGCACCGATAAAAGAAGAATTCATTTTCAAGTCAGCATTCTTGGAAGCCATCAGTGCCAGTTCCTTCATAAGAGCTGTTTCCGGCTTGGCTTTCTTGATATTATATTCTCCGGCAAAACGGACTTTCTCAGGAATATCGCTGAACAGTTCATCGATCGATTTGACGCCGATGCTTTCCATCATTGCGTTTTTATCACTTTCCGTCAGCGGTAAATAGCGATGCTTCATAACTTTTTCCCCTCTCCGGCTTTTACTTTTTGTCTCTTTTATAAAAAGGTGTAGCTGAAACAGCGGCCTTTAATCGTTTTCCGCGGATTTCAACTTCCACTTCATTCCCAAGCTCAGTTTCCCTGGTGTCAAGGAGTGCAAGTCCGATGTTTTTCTTTAGCGTAGGAGATTGCGTGCCAGTTGTAACCTCACCAATCCTTCTATCCCCTTTGTAAACAGGATATCCATGGCGCGGAATGCCCCGGTCGATCATCTCGATGCCGACAAGCTTTCTGGACAGGCCACTTTCTTTTTGCTGCTTAAGTGCTTGTTTCCCAATAAAATCAGCTTCTTTGTTTAATTTAACTGCAAAGCCAATCCCTGCCTCAAGCGGGCTGATTTCTGAAGAAAGCTCCTGGCCGTACAATGCAAGGTTAGCTTCAAATCGCAGTGTATCCCTCGCACCAAGACCGCATGGGATGACTCCCTCCTCTTTGCCTGCCTCAAGAATTTCCCTCCAGAGGCTCACGGCGTCTTTGGCATCGCAGTATATTTCGAATCCATCTTCACCTGTATAACCTGTTCGGGAAACAAGGGCTTTCTTGCCATTCAGGTCGACTTCTTCACTGAACTTGAAAAATCCGATTGCACTGAGGTCGTGTCCGTTCGCCAGCATTTGGAGGACTTCTTCAGCCACTGGTCCCTGTATAGCAAGCTGTGCCATCCCTTCGGATAGATTTTCGATTTTTACATCACCTTTAAGATGGTTCTGCATCCACTCGAAATCCTTTTCGATATTGGATGCATTCACGACAAGGAGGTAATGCTCATCCTCGAGTTTATAAACCAGCAAATCATCAACAGTACCGCCAGTTTCATAGCACATTGCTGTGTACTGGGCACCGCCATTCTTAAGCTTCGAAATATCGTTTGTCATCATTTTCTGCAAATAATTCAGACTATCAGGGCCTTTAACCTCGATTTCACCCATATGGGAAACGTCGAATAAACCAGCTTTTGTTCTTACTGCTTCGTGTTCTTCCTTGATGCTTGAAAACTGGACTGGCAGCTCCCAGCCGCCAAAATCAACTGTTTTCCCACCATATTCCTTATACACTTCAAAAAGCGGTGTCCGTTTTAATTCCGTCATTATGTATCCCCCTTCGTCCTGGCCTAAGAAATTTCAGTTTGCCTTCAATCCTGTCCTATTAATAGCAGCGGTTTTCTGCTAGAGAAGCAAAAAAGGACAGAGCACCCCCTCAAATGCCGAGAAGGTCTCTGTCCTTTCACCTGAAAGTTTACCTGTAAAGGCTTTCCCCTTTGGTGGCTGCCATGAATGGAAGCGCTCTCCAGAGATGCGTCAAACAAGAGTTCTTTTGCCTGAGAGATTCACAAAGTTTGCTTGCTCCTTCGGCGCTACCAGAGTAGTCTCTCCCCTTGTTGTCATCCGCATTTATATTATTTTCAAAATTGGGCATGCTAGACGTTATTACGCATGCCTGCAAACTGATTATTCTTGACCATATAGTGACAAATTTCAAAACATTCAAAAGCTAACTTCATCCTACCATTAGAAAGCCGATTTCGGCAATATTTTTTATATTGATTGAGGTGGATTAAATGACAGTGCAAATTAACTATGATTCCTCCTGGCAGGACGAAATGGCTGATAGAATTGAGAACGATGGACCATGGGGGAATTGGGAACTTTACAAGCTTGCTGTTGAAATAGAAAAACATACCATAATCCCTGAATTCGAAGGTCTTCAGGCTCCGGTACACCTTCCGGAACTGACTCCGCTGCCCCATCAGCTGGAGGTGGCAAAACAGGTTGTAGAAAATATGAACGGAAAAGCGATCCTTGCTGATGAAGTAGGCCTTGGGAAAACAATCGAGGCAGGATTGATATTAAAGGAATACATGATCAGGGGGCTGGTAAAAAAGGTGCTGATACTTGTTCCTGCTTCTCTTGTCTCTCAATGGGCGATGGAACTGAACAGCAAGTTCCATATCCCCGCGATTGCCCAGAAAAAAAGCTATGTATGGGAGCAATGCGATGTCGTCGTTTCATCAATCGATACCGCCAAACGAGCCCCTCACAGGGATATCATCAACAACCTGAATTATGACCTTATCATTATCGACGAAGCTCATAAATTGAAAAATAACAAAACAAAAAACTATGAATTTGTCCAAAACCTGAAAAAGAGATTTTGCCTGCTGCTGACAGCAACTCCGATCCAAAACCGAATCGAGGAAATCTTCAACCTTGTATCACTGTTGAAACCCGGGCATCTAGGGAGCGAATCCGCTTTCTTCGATAAATATAAAAAGAAGGACAGATCTGTCAACGATGATGAACACCTGAAAGAACTTGTAAATAAAGTCATGATACGCAACAGGCGTTCAGATACCGGAATTGAGTGGACAAAGCGGCATGTTGAAACGATCCCGATCGAGTTTACTAATGAGGAGCGTGCTTTGTATGATTCGATCCAGTCCTTAAGGTCTTCTGCTGGCGGCTTGGCGTCAAGCCAGTTCTCGCTGATGACTCTCCAGCGTGAAGCCTGCAGCAGCAGGGAAGCTGTTTTTTATACATTAAGGAATATGCTTCAAAGGCAGGAAAACCCATCGGTTGAATTTCAAAATATCATAGCTCAGCTCATAAAACGAGTCGAGGCTGTAACTAAAAACTCGAAGGCTGAGAAAGCTCTTGAGTTAATCAAGGGAATCAATGAAAAAGTCATCATTTTCACGGAGTACCGGGCTACCCAGCTATACCTACAGTGGTTCTTGAAGCAAAACGGCATCACCTCAGTTCCGTTCCGCGGCGGGTTCAAGCGCGGCAAAAAGGACTGGATGAGGGAGCTTTTCCAGAAGAATGTTCAGGTGCTTATCGCAACAGAGGCTGGTGGTGAAGGAATCAACCTTCAGTTCTGCAGCCACATTATCAACTTTGACCTTCCATGGAACCCAATGAGACTGGAACAAAGAATCGGAAGGATTCATCGTCTCGGACAGGAAAAAGATGTGAAGATATACAACTTTGCAACAAAGGATACGGTAGAGGAGCATATTCTGAAGTTGCTTTACGAGAAAATCAACCTGTTCGAAAAAGTAATTGGAGAACTGGATGATATCCTGACAAAATTGGAGTTTGGCAATATCGAAGACCACTTGGTTGATATCTTCGGAAAATCCTCATCAGATGGAGAAATCCGAATCAAGATGGAAAATCTGACATCCATGATTCAGTTCGCCGAAGAAATGAAGGAGGAGAATCAGCGTGCAGCAACAGGAAATCCATAATTTTCTCGAAAGATACTTCACTGCAAATAATTGTGAACTGATCGAAAATGATAAAGGCCATATGACAGTCCAGCTAACTGTGGAGCTTGATAAGGAATTAATGAACCGTCCTTTTTATTGGCATTATCTTGAGAAAACGGGCGGAGTACCCAACCCAATGAAACTCACCTTCATCACGAATAAGCAGCTGACTCCAGACAACTTGAAAGGTGAGGTGATCCATTTCGGATCCCCCCGCCTTCATCAAATCTTTGAGTCGACAAAGAACCTTGCAGGATTCATCCGATTATATGAAAAAATTGAGTTTCAGGCACAGACAGCTTTAATCCCATGGATAGGTATTAACCTAAAAGTTTCGTATCAATGTGACAGAAAACGAGATGTTTTCCATTCAATTGGCCTGCAGCTGATCAATGGCAGGATGGTGGAAGATTTTCATGATCAATTATTGAAACTGCCTCTTAGTACAAAAATCCCTGACTATGCCTATACACTATCGCCATTAATCAGGCCGAAAAGCGGGGTAAACAGAATACAATCCTATTTGACAACTAGAATTGAGCAAGAGGACCATGCCTGGGCAGAGGATGCACGTAAACGATGGCAGAAGGATCTGGACCTGCTGCATCATTTCTACGAGGATGAAGAAGAGAAGTCTGAAAGCTTTGAAACAGAAAAATCCGCATTACAGGAACAATATGAGCCGAAAATTAAGATCACAATCATAAATGGCGGATTATTTTATTTAACAGACAATGCCCGCCTTGATTAAACTGCATACATGCAGAACAGCGCCTTGGTCAGCCCCGAAATAGAAAAGTATAGCCGACTGCCCGGAAACGCAGAAACTGGAGATTCCGACAAAGAAGCACTTTTTGCTTCTGCCGGCGGAGTTGAAGTTTCGGAGTTTCTAGGAGGCGAAACTAGACAAGTGTCTTGAGGAGTTAGGAGCCGCAGCTAGACAAGCGTCTCGAGGGGCTAGGTTCTGGATCTGGATTAAGAAAACAATATATAGTTATCAACAACTCGGTTGATTTATAATTTTCTAAACAATGAAAAAGCCCGGCTATCATTCTCAGCCGGGCTTTTCCTCATCTGTTCTTTTTCTTTTTTATACCGGACATCAGCATAAATGGGAGGATTCCGAACCACCGGAATAGGAAGGTCGCTTCTGTTTCCTTTTTTGCCTGTTTGATTTTTCGGCGCTCCTCTTTGGGCTGATCAATATATTTCACAACGGTTTGTGTAAGGTATTTGACATAATCATTTGTCTTCATGGCTACACCATCCTTCATACTTTATCAAGTATAACCATGTGCTATTTTTTCATACGCTGGATGATTTCATCGACGATGCGTGAAACAGGTTTACCAGATGTATCGATTTCAAGTTTAGCTGTCTCCCGGTACAATGGAATCCTGCTTGAGTACAGACTTTCAGATGATTTCCATTTATCCTTGCTTAATAATGGTCTGGTATCGTCATCCTTCAGCCTTTCTAGAATGAAACTGAATGCTGTATGCAAATATACAACATTCACTTTGTCTTTGAGGAACAATCTGTTTTTTTTTGAGATAATGATTCCTCCCCCTGTTGCGACTACCGCATCGGCTGAAGGCATGGAATACAAGACCTCAGATTCTAAAAGTCGGAACTGTGCCTCGCCGTCATGGGCGAATATCTCATTAATTGACTTACCTGCCTTATTGATAATCTCTTCATCTGTATCAATAACTGCCATATTCAGTCTTTGTGCTAATTCCTTTGATACAGTGGTCTTGCCCGAACCCATAAAGCCAATTAAATAGATTGATTCCATTTTTACAATCACCTGTCAATTCTTTTCCTTCCATTTTATCATGAGGCCCTTTTTCTTGTCATACTGTCCAAAGCCGATTATTTTTTCCCCACTGTCGAGTTCAAGATTAAATGTCACTTCATCAATGTTCGAAGTTAAAGACTGAGTTTGGAACCATACTTTTCCAAATTTATAATTCATGATCCCATTTGCGGGCAATATTCCTTCTCTTAACAGGAGCTCGGCTTCTTTTCCCGAACACAGCAAATAGTATTCTTGGCGACGTATCGTTTCAGTTTCTTTGGTAAACCTTTTTTCTGCAATATACTGTTCTGTCAAAATCAATAAGAACAATGTCATCAAGAGTAAAAAGATCATCGTTAATGGATAAATAAAACCTTTTTCACCTATGGCTGTACACCCCCAGTTTGATGAAATTGATGAACTCTCACCGAATACTTGGTTTGATTTGAATCCACGGCATTTATCATCACACCGTCCGCAATTTGTTCAAAGGTGAAGCTCGAAAGGTTCTGAAATAGAATCTCATGACCTTGATAATTCACTCTCCTCCGCATACTTGAAGCATATTTCTCGTAAAGAATAAATTGGCCTTCTACCTTCAATAACAGCTTGTCTGGTTGAACAGTCATCTGCTCGGCTGCACGGATTTCTTTTTTTACCTGGCTGCTGAAAACTTCCCATTCCATTCCTCTGATTCCCTTTTCGATAACACTGTCCTCAAGGAGGATACCCAATCCTAACGGGAGCAACGATGCAATCATCAAGAATACCAGCATTGACAACAGCATCTCCAACATTGTAAATCCCCGCTCATTCCGTGATGACGCATTTTTGGCTTTGCTGTCTGGCACTTTCATACTGAACGCATACCTCCCACGGAGCATTCTCCCCATTCTTTGAAATTGTCACTTCATAATGAGTTCCATTTTGAATAATCAATTTTCTTCCAGAGTCTTTGCCAGCTATTTTTAAATACATCATTTCATCATATAAAATAGTACTTGCTTCTCCGTCTTTCCTTAAATCTACAATCTGTCCAATCACCAAAATCGCCATTGGCAGCAATATTGCGGCGGCCATGACAAATGCTGCCAGAGATAATAGCATATCTGCGAGGAAAAATCCTTCATCCTTCTTCGACAACATAGAATCTGCCCTTCCCAATAAGAAACATCATCCGATATTTCTTATTGCCGGAAGAAACATAAATAGACCCGAAATTATCGATATTTCCATCCGGCATGTAGTGGAACAATAAGTTCATTGTTCCTTTTTTCACTTTTATTTCTGGCGAATAATTTCTTTTCACGAGATATGCAGATCCATAATCGGTGCCTCGAATATAGTAGTGATTATATTCCGGCATAATGTGTATCGTAATTTGCTCTTGGTGGGAAATAGCATACTGCTGACTGTACAAAAGGTCCGATTGGAGCTGGGAGAAAAAAAGATCTTTTGCCAGTGCGTCATTATGCGGAGAAAACAGAAAGGCAGAGGAAAGGGAGAGCATGAAGAAAGCTGACAGCACAATGAGCATTTCTATCATTGTAAATCCGCCCGTTGTTTTTATCTGGCAGTTCATGACGCGGATTTCTGAACTGTGCCATCGGAAGTGATCTCAATATTGGTTCCGTCTGGACAAGCAGCTTCTGAGCTTTTTAAGTAGTGCCCGTCATAAAGCTGCTGAAATGTAGGTGTGGTCTTTTTATCCATCTTGTAAGACTGTACTTGGGCTTCGACCATTTTCATATATGCCTCACAGCCTTTTGTGTTGATTTTTGAATTATGGGAAGCGATATTCGGCACTGTTATAATCAAAAGTACAGAAATCACTAACAACACGATCATCATCTCAATCAGGGTAAAACCTTTTTGATTTTTCATTGTCATTTCTCCTTATGTGTTATAAAAAATCTGCCTATTCAGATGCCTTTCATCATTTGAAACATCGGAAGCAGGATGGCGAGATACAGTGAAACGACTAGAAGGCCGATAAAACTGTATAGAAGCGGCTGCACTGTTTTCATTGCTTTTTCCGTTCTTTCTTCAAGCTCTTTCAGACAATGTCTGCTGTAAAAGTAAAGCTCCTGATCAAGCTTTCCATTCTTTTGTCCATGCCTGATGATTCTTGGCAATTCTGCTTCAAAAAAAGGATAATCTCCAACTGCCCTGTCAAACTCTTCACCTGCGGCCAATTTTGAGATGATGTCCCTTCCTATTGCACTTGAAAAAGGTTCATGGCTATTCTGCTCGAAAACTTTTAATGAATCGTGTACCGGAAGTCCCCCGGAAAATAAATAGCTTAATTGAACAGAGAAGGAGTGTGAGTAAACAAGCTTGAATAATCTTCCTGCAAACGGCAGTTTTACAAGTTTCATTTTTTGTTGCAGAATTGGCAGTTTCCTAAAACTGATCATGTAATAGAGGGTAAGAATGGCAACAAGACTAAGCAGAAAATAGAGCATGAAGGGAAGAAATGCAGCAGTTGCAGCGATGGCTTTCATGAAGATATTTGGTGCCATGTTCATATCTGAAAAAAGCGAGGTGAATTTCGGCAGCAAAATCCTGTTTACGAAGAAAAATAATATGAGAGTAAGCATGATTAGAAATATTGGATAAGCAGATAACTTTTTTAACCTCAGGTAATCTGCATCCCTCTTTAAAACCATCTCACTGCCTTCAGCAACAGCATGTGCCAGGCCGCCATGCTGCTCGGCAAAATAAACGTAACTAATTAAATCTTTTTTAAAATTCAATTCTGCAAGAATCAAATATAAAGGAAAGCCTTCACGGAGCTTATCGAGACTTCTTATGATATCGTCTTTCCTTCTGACTTCTAAATGGAAGGTCATTGATTCAATCGCTTCGGCTAGGGAATACCCCTGAGCCAGCAGCTCACCAGTCCTCTTTAGGAACCGGGCCTGTTCAGCGACAGGCCAATTACTCCCCATCATTAAGAATCCACCTCTGGTATTCTGATTCCTTGACAAACCCAAGGGCGATGCCTTTCTTAATTGCATCCTTCAGGGTTTTATAATGATAATCCTGACGCTCACCTCTCGCTTCCTTCAATACCGAAGATAAATCCTTTCCCGTTAGAATTTCAAACACATTTCCCCTTTTACTGTTGCCTGAAGAGTAACAAAAAGGCGAGCAGGATCCTTCACAATAAGCACAGGTCAGTTCAACCAGCCTTTGTGCGGTTACTGCGATTAAGGTCTGTTCGATTTCCAGCCAATTGATCCCGAACTCAATCAGCCTGTAAATAGCTCCCCTTGCATCACGTGTATGCATGGTTGTAAGGACCAGATGTCCTGTCAATGCTGCTCTTATCGCTGTTTCTGCAGTCTCTTTATCGCGGATTTCCCCAACCATTATAATATCCGGATCATGCCGGAGAATGGCCTTCAAGCCGGAAGAATAAGAGATCCCGGCCCGTTCATTGACCTGAACCTGAAGCGCAGTGTCACTTGGCTTTTCAATTGGATCTTCAAGCGTAATGACATTGCGGTTCACCATTTCTGAGGTTTCAGACAGCATTGAATATAATGTAGTTGTTTTGCCGCTGCCTGTCGGTCCCGTAAAAATAATCAGGCCGTGGGCATGTTTTAAAAGGGAAATCAGTTTTTTTGATGTAGATGGGAATAATGATATTTGGTAGGAAGGGATTTTGTTTTGTTCGGGAAGTAAACGTATGACCATACTTTCGCTCTGGTAGGCTGGCAGCGTGGAGATTCTTAACCCAATTTTCATATCATGATCCATATAGGTAAATGCACCACTTTGCGGCCTTCTTTTTTCGCCAATATCCATCGAAGCCGTAAATTTAAAGTGGGAGATGAGCCGATCACAATCTGCCTGCTCAAGGGTATAACGGGGAAGCAGCTGATTACCGAGCCTGAATTTTATAAGGGTGTCTTTCTCGCGCGGGTTGATATGGATATCCGACGCGCCACTTCTTAAAGCATCTTTTAAAATATTGTCCGCTAATTGCTCAATTGATTTTACAATAGCGATGCACCACCTTTTTTTGTTATAAAAAAGAATTTCGACACATTTCCTCCTGTTCCTGCGAAAAAAAAAGATTAAATATGTATAAATAGTGACAGTTCGATTCATAATAACTACCGTAGCAACAACAAGTCATCACATTGGGCTATAGCCAAGCGGTAAGGCAACGGACTTTGACTCCGTCATGCGTTGGTTCGAATCCAGCTAGCCCAGTTAACAGAAAAGCGTAAGTGCCTTGGTCAGCCCCGGCAAGCGCTGGAGGTCCTGACAGTGAAGTCGCTTTTTGACTTCATTGGCAGGATTGAAGCGACTCGAGGGGCTAGGCACTGGAGCTGGACACTGCGAAGCAGGAAACATCCTCACTTGCAAAATAAAAAAACGGAAGCGACCACTTCCGTTTTTTTATTTTGCAATTTTTTTCAATGCATCCGGGTTAAATCCAACAATAAGCTTTTTCCCATCTGTCAAGATCGGCCGCCTTAACAGCTTGGGTTCATTGATTACAAGATTGATCACTTCTGAAAGTGGCAATTCTTCTACATCCAGATTTAAATTCTTAAAGGTTTCGCCTCTTGTCGCAAGCAGTTCATCCACCCCTTCGGTTGTCAATGTCAATATTTCCAGTAATTCCTTTTGAGTTGGGGTATCTTTGAACAAATGACGTTCATTGAATTTCACACTGTTAGAGACCAGCCACTTTTTAGTTTTTCGACATGATGTACAGCTAGGATAAGAATAAAACGTCAGCTCTTCCATTAATTTTACCTCCTGGCGAACGAAATTATCTTCTAAATACATTGTATAACTTTTGTATAATTTTTGTATAGTATTTTGTCATCATTTCGCCATTTAGTTGTGAACATTTTCTAAACATATAGTGTAAACAGTGTAAACCTTATTTTCCCTTGTATTATAATGAAGGCAAATTAGTGGTCAGAGGTGAAATAAGGTGGAGCAAACATTAAAAATAACAAGTGTATTGTCGGATCCAACTCGCTATTACATTTATCAATACATTACAAAAAGGCACAAAGATGTGACCGTACAAGAAATCGCTGACAACTTTGATATACATCCAAACGTTGCAAGGCTGCATTTATCAAAGCTAGAAGATGTGAACATGTTGGTTTCGGAGACAAAAAAGACAGGCAAAGGCGGCCGTCCAAGCAGGCTGTATCGCCTATCGGACGAAGTCATCCAGCTGCATTTCCCTTTCCGTGATTATCAGCTTTTATCAAAAATTGCGATGACGACAATGATGTCTCTGGGGGAAGCCGGTAAGACAGCTTTGTATATGACTGGGAAACGTTTTGGTGCAGAACTTATGGAGCAGGAGATGTCACGCCATCCCCAAATGTCAGAACAAATGACTTTTGAACATAAAATGAACTCAATCAAGAATGCTGCGACGCTTGCAGGTTTCTATCCTGAATTTGAAACGAACACTGAGAAGACAAAGATTTACTTTCAGATTTTCAACTGTCCTTTCAAGGAAGTAGCAATGGAGCATACTGAAACAGTGTGCAATATGCATTATGAATTTTTGCGGGGCATGTTTGAGTCACTGTTTGGCGATATTGAGCTGATTGAAAAAGAAAATATGTTCACTGGCTGTGATTCCTGTTCATATCAGGCTGTTATCGCACAATAATCAATCCTTGTTTACTTTTCACTCCACTTTACTTTATAATATGATAGTGATGGACATGTAGGGTAAAGGAGGGATATCTTTGGATCGTATGTACAGAGTTTTAGGGTTCTGGACGGGAATCTTTGCTGTCATGTTTTTCTTGGGTGACATGTATACAACGTCCTTGATTTTCTTTGGTCAAACTGGATTTTTCTTGCTTTTAAGTTATTTGAAACTGTCAGAGCGTATGTACATATACGTCTTCGGCGCATACTTAACAGTTTTCTTTGCAGGCTTTACTTACTGGTCAACATTTATGATGCCACTAGGTGGAGCTGGGCATTGATCCAATGTGCACGCTCAATAAAAAAGCGATGGTCAACCATCGCTTTTTTTATTTTATCAAGTTTATATTAAAATAATTTACCTTCTGAGCGATCAAGTCCTTTCCCTTGAATAAGAACATCAAAGGACTGGCTTATCCCGCCAGGCAGGATCAGACTGCGTATAGCACGATTGCGCTTACTTGCTTCGGAGAATGGATTCGGGTCTTGATGCTGCCCAAGCTCCTCCAGGATGCCAGCAGCAATCAGGAATGCATCCTGCCTCAATTTCTGCCAGAATTCCAGACCATGCTTTTCCCCTAAAGATTTGAGGGCATCAAAATGGACGTGGCTTGTGATATCCATCTCACCGGGAAACTGGAGGATGTCATGGTGCATGTGATGCTGGTAATACCCCCTCAGACTTCCTTGTCTTCGGGCCGGATGCATCCATTCTTCCTTCGTATATCCGTAATCTACTGTTACCATCAAACCTTTAGTGAAGTTATTCGCAATTGACTTAATGAATGGTTCCATTGCTAGTGGAATCTCAATCCTTTGCCCTTCGGAAAGAGTGAGCTGCTGTTCATCGAGAAACCTGATAATCCGCGGATCTGAAACCGGAACATTAATTTCTTTGAATTTTTCATTCTCCCAGCCTACAAACACTTCTTGCAAAAGACCCTCTTTCATTTCAACCACATGGACAGGAAAAGCATCGAATAACTCATTGGAAAAAATCAGCCCGTGGTCCATTGCTGTATCTGCGAACGTGTCGCCATAAACAATCCTCACATGTTCTAATCGGCCCAATTCTGCTTCCTGCAAGCTGCGATGATAGGGACTGGTTTCGACGATATAGTATGTCAGCATTTCTGCTTTCAGTTCTTTCCACCCTTCTATGAATGCCCGGGCAAAGCGTCCGTTCCCTGCTCCTATTTCACAAACAAATGGAGGCAGTTCCAATGCACCGCATTCTTTTGCATACCACTTCCCTATCAATTTGCCAAACACATCAGACACATTGCTGGAAGTATAAAAATCTCCCTCTCTGCCTATTTTCTGTCGTTCCTTTCTATAGTAACCTCCCTGCGGATGATAGAGTGCTAGCTCCATATAATCCGCATAAGTGATCATTTTCTTCGGGGAGGATTCAATAAATTCTTTGATTAGTTCCTTCATAAAAATGCTCCTTGAAAAGGGTTTTCACTATTGACATAGTGTATTCTTTATTATATTGTTTTACTAGTAGCTTAACTATATCCCCTCCCATGATATGAATAGAACATCCCCCAGAAAAGCCCTTCTCTTTTGAGAAGGGCTTTTCTAGTTTATCTGCCCGCTATTTTCATAACGACATGATTAAAAGCCGTTTAAGAATGGGTTGGAATCTATTTCTAAACCAATCGTCGTTGTTGGGCCATGGCCAGGCAATACTTCTGTTTCCTCCGGCAATACCAGCAGCTTATCGTGAATGCTCTTAATTAACTGATTATGATTTCCTCCTGGCAAGTCCGTTCTTCCGATGCTCCCTTGAAACAGCGCGTCACCGGCTACCACAAAATTCGCGATCGGGAAGTAAAGGGATACACTTCCCGGAGAATGTCCCGGTGTCTCAAAAATTTCGAAGGCAAAATTGCCGATGGACATCTCACCTTCATTTTTGAACAAGTTATCAGCAGCTCTGGCTTTGATAGGCTCGTTGAGCATAAAATGTCTAGAACCATTAAGTGCCGGGTCAGTGAGCCAATCTTTTTCTTTTTCGTGAATATAAACCTTAATTCCATACTTATCCCTTATCCTGTCCACCGCTCCAATATGGTCGAAATGCGCATGTGTCAGTAAGATTGCTTCCGGCTTTAGTTTAAGCTGTTCAATCACTGAAGACAATTTCTTGGGATTTTCACCAGGATCAATAATCAGGCAGGATAGAGTTTTATCATAAATGATATAACAATTCGTCTGTAAAGGCCCCAGGGGAACCTGTTTCCATTTCATACTAAGCAGCCTCCAGCTTCTATTGGTATTCTTCATGTATCTATTCTACACTATTGTCAGGGAAGTTTTAAGAAATTGCCAATAGAATGTGTATCCTGCACCGATAAGATGCAGTAATGTAATTTGAGAATAGATTAAAGATGATAAGGAGAAGTAAAATGAATTTTGTCATTGGAACAGAAGCCAACCCCATACTTTCGGAACTGCCAGATTTTCAGGAGGTGCTTTTTGCAGTTGCTCCACCGCTTGTGGTTTATGAAAATATATACCTATACGGTGAACAGAGAACTGCTGATGAAGCTATCGGATTGCTTCAGGAGGCGGACTTGCTCGAAGGAACGCACCTCTTGATAAAAACGGCAGGCTGTGCCGGTGAAGATTTTTATGACTACGGTTTCCAATTGGAGGGAGATACTTATTTATTCGCTGGTGAACTATGCGCCTTCATTTTGTTTGAGGACAGCAAAATCCAGACTGAAATGGCTCTTATCCAGCTGGAGGAACATCTGGTATTTAAGGCTGATGAAGGAACTTATTTTGCAGCCAAGCATTATACTGAACTAATATTGGGTATAGTAAAGGCATATGAAGTGAAAGTTGAGTTTTTAGACCTCGACAAATGGTTCAAAAAAATATAAAATAAAAAACGAGTGTATGCTTGTCATTACATACAGGCTGCCGCCTAAATTACAAAAAACTTTTTCAGGCGAACAGGCTTATTGTCTGCCTAATTTATGAAGGGGGCTTTATCATGGGATTGGCAATTATCTTCGCGTTAGTTACTCTGCTTGCCGGTTATGCAACTTTCTCGGCACTTAAAAACAAAAACGTCCTTGGAATCGTATTTGGCGGAGGAACGTTTCTGGTTCTTGGCTGGTTCACAGTCATGACAATCCTTAACCACGGATTCCCAACAGCACACTAAGTTAAATCACAGTAAAAGACCACCTTTGCCAGGTGGTCTTTTTGCATTCGTACCGTCTACTGCTTCAGCAGCTCGTTAACTCTGTTTACCTTTTCTTCCATCTTTCTTTTTACATCACGTCTGTCATCAATTCGAATATTAGTGGCTACTCGCTGGATACCTGCATTGAATGGGGCTTCATGAATCGCCTGGATCACCTCAAATAACACAGGGAGTTCACCCTCGATCAGGGTATTCATCGGGGTAAGTTGATAACGGATAATGCCCTGCTCTTCATATTGTTTAAGGATTTTTTGGATATCTGCCACATAGGAACTTACACTTGGTGTCTGAGTTCCTATTGGAATCACAGTTACATCTACGATTGCCATCATAATCTCTCCTTGCTGCCAATTTTATTTAACGAGTTCAATTATTTCCTTAGTTTCGATATTCAATACTCTTTCTAACTGGAACCCATAGAGGCACATCTTCCCGGAAGGGGAACAGGACAGTGGCTCATTTGATAATTCCGAGAAAATCATTTCCTCTTTTTTCGCCCCTAAGTCATAGCTCAACAGATCGAAGCCGCCATTATAGAGATCTGCTTCTCCCTGTTCCTTTGCCCGAAAATACATAAAAACCTTTTCATCCTCTATTAAATCATAATAAGGAACAACCCATCCAGAATAAGATGTTAGAAAAGGGGCAGTAAATTCAGCAACCGCAATTCCCCCATCCCTGGTGAAGGAATACAAGCCGAATCCAGGATTTTCGCCGTTTTCAACCTGGATGGTAAGTAAATACCTTCCTATAGAATCAAATTGATAAACTTCCTCGAACAATGTTTCAGAACCCTCTCCACTTACTGATACAGCTTTTAATGGGGCTTTTAATGAGATTCCATCCTCATCCCACTGTTGATATGCAAGTACATCCTCTGTAATCCATCTGACGAAAGGCTCAGGCAAGTGAAGTTCTTTCATGTTGGACTCTCTCAGGTCAAGTAAATGAGTGCTGAAATCCCATTCTTCACTAAAAGCAGAGATGACAAGCAAATTCTCATCGTATGGGTTCCATTCGAAGGTCAATTCATATGATTCAATATCCACTGAATACAATGCTCTGCCAGAAAAATCAATCACCGTAAGAATGCCTTTGTCCGATGCCGAACTGTGAATCAACACCTTTTCTTTTTTAGGACTTACTTCAGCCGCAATGATTGGATGTTCACTTTTATACAGAAGCTTCTTTTTACCTGTTAAAAGGTTATATAAATATAATAAAGAAGTGTTTTCGCTGTTATTCGATATGTAAAGAACCTCTGAATCACTCACCCATCCTGAAGCCTTATAAAACTCCTCTTGGGCGCTCATCTGGAGGGGAATGACCTCCAAACCTAAAAATGATGCCCCGGGAACTTCCTTCACTCGATCAGTGTTGTGCCTGGCATCTTCGTGCAGCGATGCGTCCAGCTGCCGGGAACACCCGGAAAGGCTGTATGCAGAAGTGATGATGATTAATACTAACCATAAAATAAAAGGTGTATGATATAAATTCTCTTTCACTTGTTTCACCTCTGCACCACCTTTTAAACAATGTATATATCTGTACGTTGCTAAACGCTAAATGTTTCAATGAATTTTGAAAAATCCATTAAAATTTACAAATTTGAACAGTTATTGATAACATACACCCCAGCAGTTAAAAATTCAATTTTAAAATACGGAAAAATTGCCTGAGTTAGGAATAATAGAACCACGAAGCCTATTCTTCCTAAATTGTGATTCCACTTCTCAACAATAAAAACCTGCACCACAAGGGCGCAGGTTTTGTTGATGTTTTACTTATCTGATTCAGGATCTGAACTCTCCTTGCCTTCTTTTTGCTCACCGTAGAATCTGAGTAAATCTCCGTAAATGATTTTATCGGAGTATTCAAGTTCATTCTTTGCTGACTCAAAGTATGGTTCACAAGATGCTTTTTCTGTCGGTTCACCTGTCGCTTTATCATAGCAAGTCTCACGTGTGAAGACATGATCCTTGGTGATGAAGCTTCCATCTCGAAGAACAGCAAAGTCACGTCGATCTTTAGAAAACAAGTCTGAGCCGAAATCGATGTTATCTTTCGTATCTATTCCCAACAAATGCAGGATTGTTGGCTTGATGTCTATTTGTCCTCCTACAGTAGGAAGAACCTTGCCCTCCTGCCCAGGAATATGGACGATCAACGGAACTTTCTGAAGCTGGGTACTTTCAAATGGCGTAATTTCTTTACCGAGATATTCACTCATCGCCTTATTGTGGTTTTCAGAGATTCCGTAATGGTCACCGTATAAAATAATGATGGAATCCTCGTACAGACCTTCATCTTTTAACTTTTGGACAAACAGTTTAAGTGCTTCATCCTGATAACGGACAGTAGGGAAATAATTATTGACTGTCTTATCATTAGAGGTGTATGGCTGGATATAAAGGTCTTCCTCATTCAGTTCAAATGGGAAATGGTTCGTCAATGTGATGAACTTTGAATAGAACGGTTTTGGCATCGCCTTCAAGTGGTCAACAGACTGCTGTAAAAACTCAATGTCCTTCAGTCCCCACCCAATTGAGTTTTCTTCGTTTACTTCATAATCAGGAAGCGAATAAAAGCGTTCATAGCCTAATGATTGATACATGATGTCGCGGTTCCAGAAGCTCTTGTTATTTGCATGCAATGATGCTGTAAAATAGCCATTATCATTCAAGATTTCGGGAGTTGCGGTATATTCATTTCCGGAATGCGTAAAGAATACTGCACCACGGCTTAATGGATAAAGTGAGTTCTCAACCAGGAATTCAGAATCCGAAGTTTTTCCCTGGCCGGTCTGGTGATAAAAATTATTGAAATAATAACTTTCCTTAATAAAATCATTCAGGAATGGCGTGATTTCCTGGCCGTTCACGGTCTGGTTGATGACAAAGTTCTGTGTCGACTCCATGGAAATAAGGATTACGTTCTTTCCTTTTGCAATTCCAAACATCTCATCATTTGGCGGCAGGTAATTTGCACGTACATAGTTATCAATATCTGCCAGTTCACTTCCGTCTGCCATTGCACGCTGTGCAGAAGACTTTGACTGGAGGAAAGCGTCATACAAGTGGTAATTGTATGTGCCTATGTTCTTCACTAACATCTCCCTGTCAAATGTCCTTGTCAATAGCTGTGGACGCTCTGTTTCCGCCATTCCCATGTTGAAAAAGGCAATGGCAATAGCTACAAGGAAAAAGGCTCTTCTGTCTACCTTGCTATATTCCCGATATCCCAACAAATTTGGTTTAATTTTCAGCAGAACGGCTAAAATGATGAAATCAGCAAAATAAAATAAATCACTGAAATTGATCAGTTCAGTCACACTGCTTCCAAGATCGCTCATGTTGCTTGTTTGGAAAAGTACAGGAATGGTCAGGAAGTCATTGAAGAAGCGATAAAACACTACGTTCGCGAACAATACTGCTGACACTATGAAGCTAGTAATCAAAATATAGCGTTTCTGAGTTTTCTCCTTCATGAACATACTGACTCCGAAAAGGATCATCAAGAAGCTCAGTGGATTTATGAACAGGATGATTTCCTGTCTCCAATTTTCAATTTTAATATCAAAGCTGGTCTTATAGGCGATATAAGTTTTTAGCCAAAGCAGAATCGTGGCGATGACAACTAAGGACGCTTTTGGCCAGTTAATGTTTTTCATCCGATTGCTACCTCCCTGTTAACAGTAACAGATATGGGAATTTTTAGGGTTATTTTTCCATTCCTCAAGAATCAAAGATAATCTTAATACTTTTTTTTCTAAAAAGCAAACAAAATTAAAGCCAAAAAAGCCTAGACCACTCTCTGTGTTTTTCCACAATTATAGACGATTCAAACCTGGAAAAGTTTCAGGAACGTCCATTTTTCTAAAATTGAAACTTTTGGCATGAATTAAATAGGGAGTTTTCTCATAGAAAACTCCCTGACCTTATCATATGTGACCAATCTTATTTTTAACCAGCCAGGCGGCACCGATCACTCCTGCATCATTTCCTAAAGTCGCGATACTGATTTCGGTTGATTGTGCCACACGAGGAAAGGAATTGCGCAAAAACTGTTCTTTCACAGGATTCAGCAAGACATCGCCCGCTTTTGATACCCCGCCGCCGAGTACAATTTTTTCAGGATTTAGTGTATTGGCGATGTTTGCAAGAGCAATTCCCAAATGCAGAGCCACTGTATCAATAACTCTTAACGCCAATTCGTCATTTCTTTTTGCTGAATCGAATACATCCTTGGCCGTTACAAGACCCGTTTCCCTGTAAACTGCAGCCAGCTCTCCCTCAGATGATCCTGTATTCAATAATTCAACAGCAATCCTAACGATACCAGTCGCAGAAGCGATCGTTTCAAGGCAGCCTGTCTTTCCACAGTTACATGGAGCTCCGCCTTCAGCAAGAGAAGTAATATGGCCGATTTCTCCGGCAGCGCCGCTTACACCGTGGACAATATCACCATTCGTAATGACGCCTCCTCCGACACCGGTACCGAGCGTTACACATACCAGGTCTTTTGCGCCGTTACCGGCACCTTTCCACATTTCTCCCAGTGCCGCACAGTTTGCATCGTTATCGATTACTGCCGGCAGCGAAGTTTCTACTTCAAGCAAATCCTTTAGTGGGTAAGGTTCACGCCAGCCAAGATTCACCGCTTCGAAAATTACACCCGTTGCAAGATCTACAGGCCCAGGGGCTCCCATGCCGATCCCAAGGATTTCGTTCTTGGAATGTCCCAGTTCCTCAAGCTTCGCGTCAATTGCTTTTGCGATGTTGACTGTTATGTTTTTCCCTTCATTTGAAACATCAGTGGGAATCTCCCATTTATTCAGGATTTCTCCGTATAAACTCATGAAAGCCAATTTTGTTGTTGTTCCTCCTAAATCTACACCGACAATCCATTTTTCAGCCATACTGCGTCACCTTTTCTCATTTGCTTTTTTTTCTTTTTCCATCCGGATCTCCTGCCTCAAAAGCAAAATCGCGGATTGGTATTCTTTTGTCTCAATCATCTGGGAATCGTACAGTTCCTTAAGCTCGGCCAGCATGAGCTCTAAGTCCGCTACTCTGTCGCCTATGTAAATAAATGTCCCAAAATTTTTAAGGAACTGCTGGATATCATAAATTGTCTTCAACTTAATCCCCTCAATGTTTGTGAAAATAAGAGCATGTTTAACATTTTAAGTATATAGGATACCCTTTGCCTCCTCAAGTAGGCTGTGAAGAATTTCATGACAAAATAGGGCAGTCAAAATAAAAACCACCCGTGAGAACGGGTGGTTTTCTCTGCGGCTGAAAGCCTTTGTTACTGACCAGACCCTAAAGGGCTACTGAAAGGTTCGCCAATTGTACTACTTCTACTGGCCAGACCTCAAAGGCCTTCTCCCCTTTTAACTTCTTTTCTTTTTCTTCACTTCTTCTCCTGTGAATGGATCAATGTACTCCATCATCGTTAACTGCTCTGCGACTATATCATCCTGTATTTGATTTCGAATGTATTCTTCTATTACCTTTTTATTTCTACCTACTGTATCGACATAATATCCTGTACACCAGAATTTACGGTTTCCATATCTGTATTTCAGGTTTGCGTGACGATCAAATATCATTAAACTGCTTTTCCCTTTTAAGTAACCGACAAAAGAGGACACACTTATTTTGGGCGGTATACTCACTAACATATGTACGTGGTCCTTACAGGCGGTTGCTTCAATTATTTCTACACCTTTTCTTTCACATAATGTACGCAGTATTTCCCCAATATCTTTTTTGATTTTCCCATAAATGATTTGTCTCCTATACTTTGGGGCGAATACGATGTGATACTTACAATTCCAGGTAGTGTGTGCTAAACTGTTATTGTCTTTAGACATGGGACTTCCTCCGTGCTGATATTTTTGGTTGGCGAACCAAAAAATATTTTAGCACCGTGGGGAAGTTTTTTTAATACCACGCTGAAAGCTTTTTGGAACCCCAGGCATAGCCCGGGGTTTTCATTTCCACAAAAAAAGCAGCAATCGCTGCTTTGGCTAAAACAATTTAACGGTCAGGATCCTGCGGTTTTAAAATCCTTGGCCTCCTGTTCTTTAAAGGAATTGGTGACCTGACGAGTACATCCCTGAATGCCCGAGGATTGAAAGGGATGAACGGCCAGAGATAAGGGACACCAAACGATTTCATTCTCACAAGCAAGAAGATGAACAGCACTATGCCGATCAGGAATCCATAGAGATGGAATGCTGCTGTCATAATTAACAGAAATATCCTGACCAGCCGGTTTGCCAGGCTCATCTCATAACTTGGAGTCGCAAATGTACCAATAGCTGCAATTGCAAGATAAAGGATCACTTCATTGGTCAGCAAGCCTACTTCAACTGCCACCTGTCCAATCATCAGTGCAGCAACAAGCCCAAGTGCGGTTGCCAGGGAGGTCGGGGTATGGATGGCTGCCATCCTTAGGACGTCAATGCCTATTTCAATCAGGAAAAACTGTAGGAATAAGGGAAGCTGACCGGGATCATTTGGCCCGATAAAAGATAACCCTTTTGGGAGCAGTTCTGGTTTAACCGCGAATAAATACCATAATGGCAGCAAAAATATGGAGGACCAGACCGCCATGAATCGAACCATTCGCAAATAAGCGCCAACAAGCGGCTTATTACGATACTCTTCAGCATGCTGCAAATGATGCCAGAAGGTTGTTGGCGTAATCAGGGCACTTGGCGAGCCATCGACGATAATGCAGACATGCCCTTCATATAGATGGGTAGCTGCCGTATCTGGCCGCTCCGTGTATCTCACGGTTGGAAATGGGTTCCAATGGCGGCCTGAAATAAATTCTTCAATCGTTTTCTCCCCCATTGGCAAGCCGTCAGTATCAATTTTACTGATCGAATCCTTCACTTTCTTTACCATATCGGGATCAGCGATATCCTCAATATAACAAACAACTATATCTGTTTGGGACCGCCTTCCGACCTGCATGTATTCCATTCTTAAAGTGCGGTCACGGATTCTCCTCCTCGTTAACGCCGTATTGAATACCAGGGTTTCCACAAAGCCATCTCTCGCACCCCGCACAACCCTTTCTGTATCTGGCTCCTGCGGTCCGCGGACAGGATATGTTCTCGCATCAATCAGAATGACTTCCGTAATCCCATCAACCGCAAGAGCCGTTGGGCCGGCCAGCACCATATCTGCTACTTTATCGAGATCATCAGTCGTCTCCACCTCGACATAAGGAATATAGGTTTTGACAAGTTTTTTTAGTGTATCTACGTCCAGGGTCCCCGGCTCAAGTTTTGCCAGCAACTGCATGATATAGAGTAATATGTCGTCTTTAACAAATCCATCAACCAGGAATAAGGCCATATCTCTGCCAGCATATTCCACATCAAGCTGAATCACATCGAAACTCTTGCCAATCCCTAATTCTTCTCTTAAAAATGCGATATTGTCTTTTAAGTTTTCATGCACTGGATGTTTCTTTTTTTCAGCCATTTTATCTTTAACACCTCTCATTAACGACGACCAATATTTTCCTGTCGATTCCTTTCTCCATCTTAGCCAAAACACTCTAAAAAAATACTTAGATGCATGTGTTCCGGACAAGTATCATATAGTGTTTATACCGACCTGCCTACCTTAAAATCGAAAAAGGATGAGTATAATGAAAAAGCTGTGGTTCTTAAGCATAAGCGCGCTGGCAATTGCTGTCTCTGCCTTGATAATCCAACTG
Source organism: Mesobacillus jeotgali (assembly GCF_900166585.1). NCBI lineage: Bacteria > Bacillati > Bacillota > Bacilli > Caryophanales > Bacillaceae > Mesobacillus > Mesobacillus jeotgali. Next base: position 2,038,065 of record NZ_FVZC01000009.1, read on the forward strand.
CAAATCGTCAACACATCGACGGAGACCATTACATTTTTTCCCTTGAATGATGCGGTCCACTATAAAAGTGCCAGCACTGCATTGATTCTTCAAAGGGATAAAAAAAACAACCAGCACCTGGTTGATTGGAAGGTTCATTCTACGTTGGACCAAGCTGCCTATCTCAGACAGGATATGGGCCTCCTATTTGTAAATGGACTTTTAAAAGGTAAATTAGCTAAATGGGATCAGGATACAGCCGATTTAATTCAGGAAGAGTTTATTTCATATGGAGAAAGCGCAAGATATGACGCCATTACATTTCATTATGCAGAGCTGCATGGTGATGGGGACAGGATTACAAGCGCCCAAAGAATGTCTGATGATATGATTTATGTGGTCGACTCGCCGTTCAGCCCGCTTCAATCCTTCACAATAGCCAAAAGTAATCAGGAAAAGGAATGGAAAAAGGTGCTGGACCAGAGTGTAAAGAACAAGCTCTACCAAAGCCTGAGAAAAGCAGAAAACACATTCAGATTTAAAGCGTTGAATTATAGTGTCATTCCACTGGATACAATCAGAAGGTATGAAGATCAGCCTCTGAAAGGATTTACGCAAAAGGAGACTTCCAACATACTGGGGAAATTATGGGAAGGGTTGTATAAGAATTATTACCTGGGCATAAAAAAAAGCGATGGCACTACCGTAGACCCGATTGATAGTACCATGCCCCTAATTTTGATTTCACGTGATAAGAGCCATCTGTTGGTCATCACCCAAACAAAGGCCGGGGAAAGCATTGTCCTTAAGCAGCTTCTTCAAGATAGTAATTGATCTGTTCAAGAGTCTTCTCGTAACTTTCTTTACCAGGATTAAGCTCAACAGCTTTTTTGGCATAAATGCGGGCTAATTCAAGATTTTTTTCATCAAAATAAATCAAGGCAAGATTGTAATATGCTTCATGGAATTCTGGCTCCATATCGATCACCTTTAGAAGATGTTTTTTTGCATCCTCAAGCCTGCCCAGCTTGATTTCCGTAAACGAAAGCATGAATAAAGATTCCGACGAAAGCTCTTCCGACTCGCCATATTCGCTTAGCAGGTCATTTGCCTGTTGATATTCCTCTGCTTTTATATGCTGCTGAGCGAGCACTAATACAGATCTTTCATCTATCAGGTCAGCTTTTCCGCTAAAGCCATACTGCAATGAAAAAAAGATTACCGCAACGGCCACTGCCAGGAATGCACTTTGCAGCAAGGGGCGCCTTTTCTTTGGTAGATGGAAGATTCCTGCAGATATAAATCCTCCAAACAGGCCTCCTATATGCCCGGCATTATCGATCCCAGGTATCGTAAAGCCGAAAGCGAGATTGATGCCAAGTACTACGAGGATATTGAGCCCCAACGTCCGCCAAAACAGCCGCGGCCTGGCAACCCCAAAATATAGTAATGCACCGAAGCAGCCAAATATTGCTCCACTGGCCCCGGCCGAAAGGTTTGGACTGTAAATGAAACTGGCAAGCACGCCACTGAAACCAGCTACGATATAAATGATTAAAAATCGAAAATTCCCGTACAGCCGTTCCACCATTGTTCCTAAATAATATAAAGCCAGGGTATTCATGAACAAATGAAGCAGTCCTATATGGATGAATATCGGAGTGAAAAACCTCCACCATTCTCCCTTAAGGATCAGAGGGTTGAACTTTGCACCAAACTTAATCAGGGTGGAAGTATCTGTACTTCCTCCCGCTGCCTCAAGAACTAAAAACATTAATATCTGGATTGCAATGAATATATAGGTAAAAAAGGGCTTTCCATAACGGAATACTGATTGCTCATCTTTCGCCCTTTCCACCGCCCTTAACAGAGCATTATTCTTGATTGTCTCAATAACCTCTCCTGACGGTTCTCCAGCATAATCAAAATTTAGCTGGTCATCAAATCTGCTTCCCAGCATCATTAATGACTCTTCGGCATTGGACCTTTCTACTATGACGGATTCAACTGTTACCTTTCCATTTTCAGAAAGATATGGCTTAGCCACGTGAAAATTATAATCATCAACAGGTGGATATGCACTAAAGTAAAGATTAAGTACTTTTAACTCCCCTTTAGCAAACTTCCTGCGAATTCTTTCACCGTTTTCGGCAACCATCATGATGTCTCGCTGGAGCCAGTTGCTCCAATCCAAATTATAATGAAGCAGGCGCACAACCTGCGAATGTTTGTTTTCTGTTTTCTCCAGCCACAGCTCTCCCTGATCCTGTGAAACCTGAAGGACTCGATACTCCTTCTTAACAATCAGGAATTCCGCAGTTTTCCAAAACAAGTATTCTTCCAATAAAGCCAACTTCTCCCCTACTTTCTCGCCAGAGTCCAGCCACTAATATACTATATTTTTTCCTCTCCAAAATTATTATAAACCAAATAACTTGTTGCGAGATATAAAGAGCCCTTTAAAGCAGAAAAAGACCCAACTAGGTCTTTTCACTGGAACTCTGAAGGTCCTGAGAATATTGAATTCATCATTTTGCTTCTGATTCCTGGCAGTCCCATGATTGAGCCTACAGCTACCCGGCGCAAAAACCTGTTTCCCAGAAGCATATTCATTACCCGATATCTGTTTTCAAAGACGAGATAGCCTGCCAGTCCAAGCATGAAAATCGAAACCATTTTCCTTACCATATAGATCCCTCCCTTTTTTATTTTAGGAATAAAAACAGATTTCTATCCGTTCAGTTTAAAAAAACTGCTACAAAATACATATATAATAGAAGAAAGCGGTTACAAAGGTACGAATTTAAAACAGGGCTGCTTTGTGAACAGCCCCTTTTCTCCTACCCTTTCATGACAGGGTCCATAACTTTTCTAAGAACTTCTACCGAATGGTCAAATTTTCGTTGTTCTTCTTGGTCCAGCGCCAGTTCAACTATTTCCCTAATTCCATTACGGTTGACGATAGCTGGTACACCAATGTAAATATCATCGTGGCCATACTCGCCCTCTAAATGGGCTGAAACTGTCAGGATTGAGTTCTCATCCTGGAGGATGGCCTTTGTCAACCGGACAAGGCCCATGGCAATTCCATAGTAGGTGGCACCTTTACGCTGGATAATATGATAAGCAGCATCACGTACATTCGTAAAGATTTCCTCCAAATCATCATGCTTATAATTTTCCTGGTCTTTTATCATCCTCGCTATCGGCTTGCCTCCGATGTCAGCATGACTCCATACAGGCAGTTCTGTATCCCCATGCTCCCCTATGATATAGGCGTGCACGTTACGTGTATCTACCTTGAAGTAATCTCCAAGCAAGAAACGGAATCTCGCCGTATCGAGAATGGTGCCCGAGCCAATTACACGTTCCTTTGGCAGTCCTGAGAATTTCCAAACAGCATATGTGAGGATATCGACGGGGTTTGTTGCAACAAGAAAAATACCATCAAAACCGCTGGCCATGATTTCATCGACAATGCTCTTAAAAATCTTTGTATTTTTCTCAACCAGATCAAGCCTTGTTTCGCCTGGTTTTTGGTTTGCACCAGCACATAATACAACCAGGTCTGCATCCTTGCAGTCTGCATAAGAACCAAACCATATCTTAGTCTGTGAAGGAGCGAAAGCCATCCCATGATTTAAGTCCATGGCGTCCCCTTCCGACTTTTCCTTGTTAAGGTCGACTAAAACCAATTCCTCTGTGACTCCCTGGTTGACCATTGCAAATGCATAACTTGAACCAACAAAGCCTGTTCCAACCAGCACAACACGATTTACACGATTTCTCATATCTCATTCCCCCTTAAATTAAATTAAATTAATTTTAAATGGTTCTTACAATTAAAATGTACCCTGAGTGAACGTTATCATTATGAACATTTTATTGCCATCCCATCCTGCTATTTAAAGAATGATTCCTAAAGGATGTTATATAAAGACATTCCCATCATAGCGGCTGTAAAACATGATATAAAGTTTACAGCATCATTATTGATCTGGACAAAGCCGGATACAAGGCTGGTGGCTTCACCGCAATGGGTTGTTTTTTCTGTCAGCAAATTGCAGCGGCTGCACTTAAAGCCCGCTTGAAGATAGGCTCCAAGCAGGGTATCCAGCAAAGATCCCGTCAATCCCAAAAGCAAGACAGCCAATGTCCATCCCGACCCTAATCCGAATAGGAAATCAGCAGTCAGTGCGATTAACAAAGAACCGGCACCAGATGCCGCTGTACCAAACCCAGAAATCGCACCAGAAGTCCCTCGTGGCACCCTTTTCATAGATTTGATCGAAATAGGCTGCTGTTTACTTAGCACGCCCAGTTCTGAAGCCCAAGTATCCGCATTGGCACTGGCCAGAGAAACAGCCAATACTATGAACCAGACAGGATCAGATGTAATAACATTAGCCAGACCAGCAAATGCTGCCATTCCTCCATTTGCCGCTACCTGTGCCCAATCCCTTGCCGATCCCTTTTCATGCAGTTCGCCCAGTTTCTCCTTACGCTGGCTTCTATACTTGGACATCAGGCTTGAAGTTATAAAGAAAACTCCCAACAAGAAGAGTCCTTTAATTCCAAATCCTGCCCAGATTGAAGTTCCTGTAAAAAAAGCTGCTATCGCTCCTGAAGGTTTAAGAAGATGAAGAAAGGCGGGTGCTCCTGCAAATACGGCAATAAACCCTATTATCAGGAACTGGTCAATTTCCAATGCTGACTACCCCTTCACTAAGGATAATTTTATGAACTGGTATGTCATGACTTTCTACTGGGATATCATTTACGATCTGTTCATTAAATGCCAAAGAAACTGTCTTTCCTTGATAGTTTGCCAGAAAACGGTCATAGTATCCTCCTCCAAAACCCAGTCTATAACCGTTTTTTGAAAACGCGAGACCGGGTACGACCACTAAATCTATCCTATCAGGTGTTACTGAAATAGTTTTGTTAACAATGGGTTCCAATAATCCATAATAAACCGATTCAAGTTCTGAGAACCGCTTAAGTTCCCTGAAATCGAGGTGTTTTGATTTAGGTTCGCATTTCGGGATGACAATCCTTTTACCCTGCTCCCAGCCCTTCCTGATGATTTGGAAAGTATCTACTTCAGGGGCTTTGGATACTGTGATTGCCACTGTTGTTGCCGTATTCCATTCCTCAGTCTGATAGAGTTGTTGTGCAATCTGGTAGGATTGGTCTTCGTATACAGGAAGGCTAAGTTGGGATAATTTTGCTTTTATCGACTCTCTAAGGTTAATTTTAGCATTCATACTTATTCCCCCAATTTTGTTAATGACATCTGAGATCTATGTATTAACAATACCATTCACGCAAGGGGGGAGAAAGTTTTTTTGGCAAACAAAAAAGCAGCTGGGAAAATCCCGCTGCTTACTTTGTTTCGCGATGTAAAGTTGGGCGCTTATCTCTTGAGCAATATTTCTTCAGTTCAAGACGATCTGGATTGTTACGCTTATTTTTTTTAGAAATATAGTTGCGCTCTCCGCATTCTGTGCAAGCTAAAGTAATGTTTACACGCATGTATTTTCCCTCCAAACTATTCAAGCTAGGTTCGTGCATACGACTTTTCTATAATATCACTTTTTGTCGGGAATTGCTAGTGTGTTTTTTAAAAGCATTGCATTCAAATGAACAACCGTATTTTTTTCTGTTCCTTCAATCATCCAGCAGCTGCTTTTTTGTGTTTCCCGTGGGTTCATTTTTAAATCGAGTGAGAAAAGGCTGGCAGCAGCCCCTTTTGCCATCGGCTGATAATTCAGCTTCCCTGATTCCCGGCAATTCCAAAGGCGTTCAGTACTCAAATTCCAAACCGGCTGGACAGTGCACTGTTTCATCCTGCCCTTGCTGTTAAAACCATTTACGAGGTAAATTCGTTTATCGGCAAAGTGAAAAATGACATCTTCATTTGGTGATACAAAACTGAATTGCTCATTCGCACTTTCACGATGGCGCTGCATCAAAATCAACTTCGCTTCTTTATTTTGGCTCGAATGGTTCGTTACATAAAGCTCAAAAAATTCAACCCTTGAATGCACATTTGCCTGTTTGATTTTAATTGATAGATTTTCCTGCGGCAAAAGTTTTTCAGTCAGATTTCCCAGCCAGTACACCTTTCCATCGATCCAGATACCAGGACTGAAAATCAAAGGTTTCCTGATTGGTTCGTAGATCTCTTCATTGTCAATTTGGAGATAAGCATTCATCTTCATTAAATACCCTCCTTTTGGCTTTGCTTGATAACAATCTTTTATATAATCGATTTGTTGCCTGTGCATTTTGTGCCCAACTGAATCTCTGAGAGACTGTATCCCTGCCAGTCTTGGCGATTTCTTTTGCCAAAGATGGATTTCCTAGAATCCATTCAAGGCTGCTAGCCAGGCTTTTTTCATCGCCAGGCTGCATATAGAAGCCGGTTTTATACTCCTCAATCAATTCCTGCATGCCCCCTGTTTTTGCCAGGATGGTCGGGATGCCCAATGTAAGTGCTTCGGCAGCTGCGAGTCCAAATGGTTCATAATCACTCGGGAAAACAGCGATATGTGACTTCCTGAGTAATGCATCGCGGATTTCATCATTCACAAACCCGATTAAATAAACCCGTTCCTCCAGTCCCATCTGGGCTGCTCTTTCCCTGTAAGTCTCCAATAAAGGCCCATTTCCTGCTATCACAAAACACAAGTCTTGCTGCTTCCTCATTAGGTATGCAGCATCAAGCAAAGTGTCAAACCCTTTTTCCCGGACCATTCTTCCCATTGAAAAAATTAATTTTTTGTCTGTTAAAAAAGGATAGATTTCTGTAATCTCAAATTCTGGCTGATCATTCTCATCTAACCTTGCTCCATTGGGAATGACCGTGATTCTATCCTTTGGAACTTTAAATAATGAATGAACCTCATTTTCCATAAAACCACTGCAAACGATTAATTCGTCCGCTTGATTGATAAGTTCATTTTCTTTTTTTAATATAAATTGCTGAAGTTCAGTAAAGATTCCGTTATTTCGGCCGAATTCTGTGCCATGGATAGTGGCAATTAACGGAATGTTCAATGTCTTGCTGATATACTCCGCCGCTGGTCCTGTCATCCAGTCATGGGCATGGACAATATCGAATTGTACATGCTTTGCTATCCGCGATGCTTCTTCAATAACGGCCAAATTAAATCCGCCAATCCATGAGAGGAAATCAGGATCCCTGACATTTAGCGGTGATACTCGATGGATATGAACCTCCCTGACTCTTTCATACCCTGTAGAATCAGAATGGCTGCTCGTCAAAATATGAATTTGCAGATCGATTCTTGCCAGTTCTATTGAGACCCCATGGACATGCCTGGCAAGACCGCCAATAATTTCCGGTGGGTATTCCCATGAGAGCATCAGGATCGTTTTTTTATCACAGTTTTCCGAGTCCTTCATTAAAGATGCTCCCTTCGAGGTTTTCATAATAAGTATAGGTACTCACATTGCCAGACCATGCGGGAAGATACTGCTTGTCCACTGGCTCCAGCATATTAGTGTTCTGGTTAATGACATTTGATCTAAGCATGGGAAAAAACTTATCAGTTTTAGTTTCAATCCCAATTTCAACCTGATAATTGCTAGTTGCCCTGATTCCTTTAAACAGCCAGCTGGATACTCCTTTTCGAAGACTGACTTCATGGATGACTCTTCCTGAAGGAAATTCACATAAGCGCAATCTCATCATAAGCTGTTCTTCAGGTATATAAAAATACTTGCCAATGAAACGCAGTTTTTCGTCTTGCAGCTGCCAGTAAACATAAAGTTTGCCTGGCATAATAATGGTTGCAAATAAATGGTCTTCTATCTTAGTTTTATCCTGATTGCCATTTTCCACGATGGACCTCCAAATCAATCATTTTATGATTGAAAGTTAAATTATATTCGTTAAATTTATGTTAGCACGTTCTTTTGAGAGCCACAATGAACACAAATTGTCGTAAATTGCAGCCCGTTGAATATGCTTTGCAGAATCGCTCAATTATTTTTCAGTAGTCTTTTAGCATTACAAATTTGGAGGGAATTCGACATTGTTTACAACGAATGGAAATCATAATAAGACAAATCTATCATTTTTTTTCAACAATAAAATATGAATCGAAATTTCGAACCCTGAATGGTAAACTAGTTCTATGTGTACCAATATAAGCTCGGGAGGAATTACAGATGGGCTCCATCATCATTAGCCTGATTGTCCTGGCCGCGCTCCTTTTCGCACTTTCTTTCTTTTTAAAAGATCCATACAAGGAACTGCGCGAGGAGATAGACCAGCTGACAATCCAGCAAATACAGGATTTATATCAAATTAAGAAAAAGCTCAAAGTTCTTGAGGAAGAATTGCTCGTAGGGGATACAAACCTGGACAAGCAAACTTCATTTAATACAGGGAAAAAACAAATTCACGATATTATAAAAAATCAGGTATGGTCCCTTGCACAGCAAGGTATGGATCTAAACCAGATCGCAAAGCAATCATCACTTTCAACTCAGGAAGTACAGGAAATCATTAATGAATTCGTTGATAAAGGACAGATTGTATGAACAAACGAACAGCTCAAGCATTTGCACTAGGACTACTTTTTGCGGCCGTGTTCCTCTGGGCCGGCAGCAGCGTATTTGCTGGAAAAGAAAAAGAAAAAGAACCAGAAAAGAAAGTTGCCGTTTCAGATGCAAAAGAGATTCTTGAAGAAAAAGGATACAAAGTATTGAGCAGCGACGAGTTCGCCAAGCTCAACGAGAAGAAAACAGAAGCAGTAAAAGATGAAAAACCAAAAGAAGAAGAAACCGCTGAGAAAAAAGAAGAAGTAAAAGAGGAAAAGCCATTCACACTGGTTATAGCAGGCGGCATGTCCCCTGCTGATGTTGCTACAATGTTAGAGAGCCAGGGAATCATCGACGATCAAACAAAATTCGAACGATTCCTGATTGATAAGGGATATCACACAAAGGTACAAATCGGCAAGTATGAACTAAAACGCGGACTGGACTACGACCAGATCGCTAAGATCATCACAAAAAATAGATAACACTGAAAAAGACCCTTATAATCGAGGGTCTTTTTTTCTTCAGGAACAAAAGTGTAAGCGCCTTGGTCAGCCCCTTAAAATCGCTGGAGCTGGATTAAGAAGACAAAATATAGTTAAATTTAACCCGAATTTCCTAAACAACAAAAAAAGAGCAAGGAATCCCCCCTGCTCTTTAACCTTACTGATTTAAATCATATCTTTTCCCTTTTACTAGGTAAAAAACATTCTCGGCTATATTCGTTACATGGTCAGCTGCTCGTTCAAGATAGCGGCTGATGAATGATAACTGTGTGATTTGAGCCAGCTGTTCCGGTTTAGTCCGGGCAAGGCTCAATAGTTCCTTGATCGTTTGTCCGTATAAATCATCGACCTGGTCATCCATTTGGGCAACCTGCCTGGCTTTACCCAGGTCTTCTTCATTATAGGATTCCAGAGACAGCTTAAGCATCTCTACAGATAACTGGTGCATCTGCTTAATGTGCTCAATCGGTTTGACAAGAGGTTCATTTCCAATTCTGATTGTTGATTTCGCAATGTTGACAGCGAAGTCTGCCATCCTCTCGATATCAGTCGCTATTTTAATCGCAACAATCAGCCTTCTTAAGTCAACTGCGACCGGCTGCTGTTTTGCTATTAAAAGAATCGCGAAATCATTGATTTCTTCTTCCATTATATTAGCTTCTGCATCATCCTCTAGGATTTTCAGAGCTAGTTCAATATCCTTGTTTTCAAGTGAAACGAGTGACTGGTTGAGTGCGTTGACAGCAAAGTTTCCAAGCTCAAGCAATTTTTCATGCAAAGTTTTCAGGTCTTCGTCGAACTTCCCTCTTACTACCATGGATCCTCATCCTTCCAATGAAATTTCAAGATTAAACATCAACCGAAACGTCCCGTGATATAATCTTCTGTCCGCTTGTCTGATGGGTTAGAGAATATTTTATCCGTCTCAGCAAACTCAATGACTTCTCCATTCAGGAAGAATGCAGTTTTGTCGGAGATACGGGCAGCCTGCTGCATATTATGTGTGACGATTATGATGCTGTAATCTTTCTTTAACTCCTGCACCAGCTCCTCAACCTTTAGTGTTGAAATCGGATCAAGTGCGGAAGTAGGTTCGTCCATCAGGATGACATCCGGTTCAATCGCAAGTGCTCGCGCTATACAAATACGTTGCTGCTGTCCGCCTGACAGGCCATATGCATTCTGGTTCAGGCGGTCTTTTACATCATCCCAGATTGCCGCCCCTCTTAAGCTTTTCTCAACAATTTCATCCAGCACTTTCTTGTCACGAATCCCGTGGATTTTCGGTCCATAGGCAATATTATCATAAATGGATTTAGGGAATGGGTTTGGCTTCTGGAACACCATTCCTACACTTGTCCTTAAGTCCTCGACTTGATATGACTTTTCAAGGATATTCCTTCCTCTGTATAAAATCTCACCAGAAATTTTGACAGAGGGAACAAGTTCAACCATTCGGTTCAATGTTTTGATGTAAGTTGATTTACCGCAGCCGGAAGGACCGATGATTGCAGTTACTTCATTTTCGTTGATCGCCAGGTTGATATTTTTTAAAGCATGACCTTCTCCATACCATAGATTAAGGTCTTTTGTTTCATATACAACCTTGGAATTTTCTGAAGCATTATTCATCGTGTTGGATTTTACAGTTGCTTTTGTCTTTTCTGTCACTGCTGACATAAGTTAAAACCTCCCAGACTAATATCTCTTTTGGAATTTATTACGTATCAAAATGGCAATTGAATTCATCACAAATAAGACAAATAACAAAATGACAATTGTCGCAGCAGCCAAATTGGCGTATTCCGCAACGAGGGCAGAGTCAACTGTCCAATAATATATTTGTACCGGCAGAATCGTGAACTTATCAAAGATTCCATCTGGAATAGGTATTAACAGCGCAGGAATACCAATTACAACAAGTGGAGCCGTCTCACCAACCGCTCTTGAAAGGGCAAGGATTACACCTGTAAGAATTCCCGGTAATGCAGCCGGCAAAACAACATTCTTGATTGTCTGCCACTTAGTGGCACCCATACCGTAAGAAGCTTCCCTGAGGAATTGAGGCACTGCGCGAATCGCTTCCTGGCTTGCTACCACAACAACGGGCAATACAAGCAAGGCCATCGTCAAGCCACCGGCAAGTACAACGGACCCCAAATCAAGAGCTCTTGCAAACACAGTCAATCCAAGGATACCGAACACAACAGATGGAACACCAGCCAAATTGGATATATTCGTTTTAATAAAGGAAGAAATTCTTCCTTTTGTTGCGTATTCTTCCAGATAGATTGCTGTACCAATTCCAAGAAGCATCGTTACTGGCGCAACAACAAGCATTAGCCATAAAGTACCAGTGATCGCTCCCCAGATACCAGCTCTTTCAGGGTCAGTCGATAATCGATTCATAATGAAATCCATGTTGATCCATGGCAGTCCGTCTTTTAGCACTCGATAAATCAAAACGACCAATACAATGAGTCCAAACAATGTTGCCAGGAAAAAAAGCGCTTTTGCAAGATTGTTTGTCAATAGACGTGTACCCATTTTTTTCTGGACTTGAGTTGAATCTACATATTTCATCTTAATATTCCTCCCTAAACTTTCGAGAGATATACTGGGCGACCAGGTTCATAACCAATGTGAAAACAAATAGAGTCATTGCGACTGCATAAAGACTGTAGTACAAAGTAGTTCCTGCAGCTGCTTCTCCTCCGGTAACTTCAACAATGTAGGCAGTCATTGTCTGCATGGATTGAGTGACATCAAAGGTGAAGTTTTTCGAGCTGCCACTTGCAATTGCAACAATCATGGTTTCGCCGATTGCCCTTGAAATACCAAGCACAAACGATGCGATAATACCAGAGACCGCTGCAGGAATGACAACTTTCCATGTTACCTCCAGCTTTGTCGCTCCAAGGGCCAAAGCCCCTTCCCGCATTGCATTTGGGACTGAACTCATTGCATCTTCCGATAATGAAGCGACCATCGGGATAATCATGATCCCCATAACTATTCCCGGACTGAGGATATTTGTTGGTTCAAGTCCTGGGATAAATGACCTTAATAAAGGTGTTACGAAAGTAAAGGCAAAGAAACCATAAACAATTGTTGGTATCCCTGCCAAAATTTCAAGAATAGGCTTTAATAGTCTGCGTGTCCTTTCTGAAGCATACTCACTCAAGAACACTGCTGTCATCAAGCCAACCGGTATCGCAACAAGCATTGCGATCGCCGTAGAAATAAGGGTTCCGGTAAGCAAAGGCAAAACACCGAATACCGCATTTTCTCCCAATGGCTTTAATTTAGTTCCGGTGAAGAAGTCCAGGAAAGGGACTTCTTTGAAAAAGGCGATAGTTTCCGTTAATAATGTAAGAACAATTCCGATTGTTGTTAAAACAGAGATTGCTGCAATTCCAAATAATATCTTCGGGATTAACTTTTCAGTTGTATTAGTGAAGCTTTTGGTACTTTTCTTTTCCTGTATGAGTTCACGAACATTTACCTTTTGGCCGTGTTCCCGGACAACGCTTTTTGCCACGCGAAAAACCCCTTTCATCCTTCTCATCCAAGGAAGAACTTTGCCTTATAGTACCCCAGGGACCATGTAATTATTTAAAACACACACAAGAGATGAGAAGGTGTTACCTCTCATCTCCTCGTGGTTCAAGATTTATTTCTTCATGCCATTTAATGCATCCAGAGTCGTTTTAACGTCCTCATCTGACAGTGGTGCGAATCCAGTTTCTTTCGCCACATCCTGTGCATTGTTCATCGTGTAAATTGCATAATCGAGAACTTGCGGCTTATCTTTAGCGTGATTCACATTCAAGTATGTGAATACAGGACGAGTGAAAGGAGCGTATTCACCATCTTCTTTGATTGTATCCAGTGAGGGTTCAACAGGGCCGTTGCCAAAGTCTACTTTAACAGCAGATAGCTTGTCTTTGTTGCTCTCATAGTAACCATAACCAAAAAATCCGATTGCGTTTTTATCTTTTGAAACAAGGTCTACCAGAGTCGAGTAGTCTTGCTGCAAATTAATGTCTTCAGGAAGATCTTGTTCTTCTAGGATCGTTTCAAACATGAACTCATAGGTTCCGTGATTTTCATTAGGTCCGTAAGTCTTAATTTCTTCATCCGGGAAATCTGCGCGTACATCAGACCATTTTTTCTTCCCGGCACTTTCAAGGAAAATATCTTTCACTTCTTGTTCGGTAAGCTCTTTAGCCCAGTCGTTATCTTTATTAATAACGATTGTAATTCCATCAAGGGCAACCTTCATTTCCTGCACTTCGATGCCAAGCTCCTCTGCTTTGGCTTTTTCCTCATCCTTGATCTGACGGGATGCATCGTTGTAGTCAGTTCCATCTTTAGCAAGGAATTTCTTGAATCCTGCTGAAGTTCCAGAGCGGCTTACTTCTACAGAAACATTCTCTTGTTCACCCATATAGTTTTCAGCCATGCGGGCCATGAATGGATAGACTGTACCAGAACCATCAACTACTACACTGCCTTCCATTTCTTCACCGTTTCCGCCTTCGTTATCTCCACCGCCGCAAGCTGCAGTGAATAACATTACAGCCGCCAGCATTAAAAACAGGTTCATTTTTTTAAAACTCTTCATTCTTAATTCCCCCTACGACATGTGGTTGTTATGTCCTACAAGACCCAGAATACTGTTTTTCTTTTAAGGTTGTTTTAATTCAATGTAAAGGTTTTGTAAATTTGCGACTCATGTATGCTTTTGTCGAAAAACAAAAATTTTTGGGTTTGCCGGTTATGCATAGTATTCCCAAATAATAAAAAAAACTGCCTCTTAAGAGACAGTTCTGATGATTTATTGCTCAATATCTTCCGCGATTTCTTCTAAAAGTTCAGTTCCTTCTTTTTTCTCTTCAACTTCCTGAACCGGCTGTTCCGGATTCATATTTCCTTCAAGGCGTTTCTTTTTCAATTCAAAATACGTATCGAAGACCCTCCGGCCGATATCATTATTGGCATGGTGTCCCTGATTTCCTTCATACGCCCACGGTACCATGACGGCCATGGCGATTTCAGGATTTTCGTGAGGTGCATAGGCAATCAGGCTCAAGTTCATGACTTCAGGGGGTTTATCATAATTCTTTCTTTTTGGCCCATCATAGAATGCCTGTGCTGTACCGGTCTTTCCTGCAGGTTTGTAATCAGCAGTATAAAATGCTCCATATGCTGTTCCCCCGCGTTCCTGCATAACTCTTCTGAATCCTTCCTGGACCCTGTCAAACCATTCTGGCTTTGCATCAACCTTATTAAGGATGACAGGCTCGAATTCATTTACAACAGGACCAACCTCATCATTTTTCATTACTGGTTCCCTGATTTCCTTTACAATCCTTGGCTGCAGCCGGTTTCCGCCATTCGCGATTGTGGAAGCATATTGTGCTAATTGCAATGTTGTATACGTATCATATTGGCCAATTGCAAAGTCAAGCAATAGACCCGGCCTTTTTTCTGTACCCTTGAAACCCACCATCTCATTAGGCAGGTCGATTCCTGTTCTTGCACCCAGGCCAAACTGGCTGAAATGATTCCTCATCGTATCAAATGCCTGTGGCTCCAGATACAGAGGCTGATCATACTTATAATTTCCCTTACCAATATTTATGGCTGTCCGGAACATGTAAACATTGGACGATACCTTCAAGGCATTGCGGTCGTCCAGTGTCCCTAGTCCTGCCTTCCATGATTTCTTAGGGTTAGTGCCCTTGATTTTAATCGGTGTGTCATAAAATTGTGTACCTGGACTTATTGCGCCAGTACTAAATCCAGTTAAAATCGTAGCTCCCTTTACAGCGGATCCAACATTATAAGATGTTGTAAAGTTACCGCTGGCAAAATCCTGCATGACGGTCTTACCTGTCTCTTCATCTCTGACTATCTGCTTTCCAGCGAGGGTCAAAATTTCTCCTGTATTAGGATCCATCAATACAACGAAAGCCCTGTCCAGGAGTCCTGTTCTTGGCGTCTGCTTTGCTTTTGACAATTCTTCTTCTATGATTTTTTCGACAGCGAGCTGCAGGTCCATATCAATCGTAAGCACAAGGTCCTTTCCTCGCTGACCATCAGAAATTACCTGAGTATCAAGAACATTGCCGCCTTTATCAGTAATGTTCTTTACCTTAGCTTTTTGTCCTTGCAAAATATCTTCATATTGCTGCTCGATATAACTCAAGCCCACACGGTCGTTCCTGCTGTACCCTCTGGCAAGATAATACTCAAGCTTCTCTTTAGGCAGGCCCTTTTCCGAGTCACTCACCTTGCCTAAAATGGACTTCAGAGTCTTATCATAGCTATATTTGCGCTCCCAATCTGTTGTTGTATCCACTCCAGGCAGCATTTCGAGGTTCTCGCTGACAATGGCGAACTCTTCAGGAGTTACGTCTTTCTTAACAATTTGAGGTGACAGCGCATATCCGCTCATCATTTCACGTAAAATAGCAAGTATCTCAAGGTCATCCTTGGTTAATTCATTCAATTCATTCTCAGTAATACGCTCAAGCTGAAGATTGTAAATCGCTTTATCATCAAGCTTTTTCTCATCATACTGCGCCCATTCTTCTTCTTTGATTTTATCCTTTGCACGTTCTTCATTTGTTAAAATCCAGTAATCCTTTTTGTCCCTTTCCCGGACCTTCTTCAGGTCTTCCTCTGAATCCTTAGCGATTAATTTCGCGAGTCGTTCCGCGACCATAAGCATTTCTTTCGTCTCAGTGCTCTGGCTCTTAGTATAAGTAATCGCCTTGCTAGGCGTATTGTCAACGATTGTCTTCATATTCCGGTCATACATTTTCCCTCTAGGAACAGGATTATTCACGGTCACATCTTCAGTCCGTTCGATTTCTCTTTTGAAGTCCTCACCGTAAACGATTTGAACAATCCCAAGCCTTAAAATCAGCATCGAAAATAAGACAAACACCGCAAAAAATAACATATTCAGCCTGAATGGAACATGCGTCTTCTTCTTTTTCTTCTTGTTCAAGCCTCTCCCACCTCTTCAGTCTGTATGTCCTGATTTTACACTATCCTTTATTTTAACGAATTACGCCGCCTTTTTCTATTAAAAAACTCATAAGAATATTTTTCCATAAAAAGTCGGCCAGGCTATACGCCTGGCCGACTTTTTATGAACAAGGCTTGCTACCTGTTATGCTGGAGCTTTTAACTGGATCTTTCTAATAAAGAAATAAATCAAGGTATGCCCGCTTCCCAGTAAGACAAGCAGGACAGGGATGGCCTGTCTTTCACTGAAAAGATGGATTGAGAGCAGGAAAAGCACAATTGAAGTAATCCGGCCAAGATTTAAAAATAGTTCGCGGACCACGATATACTCTATCCTCATTTCCGCTGCTCTCCAGCCAAGGCCAATGACATCATATGTCATAGAAGAGTAAGGAACCAGAAGTAATGGATAAGCAACCGCAATCAGGGCTGCATATAAAAGAAGCCGCAGGTAGCTGAGATTGAAAACAAGCAGGAAAATGGCAAGAAAAAGAATCAGTCCGCCAACAAGGATTGCCTTTTTCCTGTGTTCCTTTTTCAACGTACGGGATACAAAAAAATAAGCAAGAAAAGAAATCCCTGAATTAATCAATCCATATGTACCTAAGGCCATTTCGCTATCTGTGGCAATGAATACAAAGACGGAAACGATGAAGACAAATACACCTTCCCTAAGCCCCTGACAGAAGTGGGCATTCGTAACCATCCGCCAATTTTTATCGTTCCTTCTTTCTGTTATAATTCGCATAAACCAGTACTTTCCGTGGGCGGGTCTGCGTTTAAGGAAAAAACTAAGTAACACCGCGATTGAAAATAACCCCAGCGAAAGTCCAAACACCACTGTATAACCTGTCAGTTTTTCAAGCCTGGAAATAATGAATCCAGCAGCCACCGGACCGATCATACCTCCAACAGATCCAAGGATGCCAAGAAATCCATTAAAGAAATCACGTGTCTCCGGTTCAGTGATCTCAAAAGTGAGGACATTGAAGGCCAGCCAATAAAAGCCATAGCCTATGCCCAAAAGGACACCCAGTAATAATAGGAATTCCGATGCTCTGGTGCCTACAAACAAAACGGTTACATAAAACATCGCGAGAAAGATGACACCAATGCGAAGAACAATGACCCTGTCGACTTTCTTTGCCCATCTCCCAGCAAGGATGAAGGTGAGAGGCTGTGCAATGACAATCGAAAGGTTATACATTGCCAAGTCTGCTAGCTCACCGGATTGTTTCCATAAATAGATATTAACGAAAGTATTGGAAAGGGCAATGCTTAATGAGTACAGACCCCCAATAATCAATAGGAGCGCCAAGTCCTTTGTCAGTTCAATGTCTCCTAATAATTTGTTTACTTTGCTCATGATCGACTCCCCTTTTCTCTTGGGTAGTTTCTAACAAAGTAAACAGGGTTATTCAGTTTTTGCGCAGGGTCTTACAAAGGAAAACTTGTCAAAAAAATAGAGAGGCTGCATTTACTGCAGCCTCTCGTGTTTTCAATCAATTATTTTGCAGAAGTATAACGCTTGCTGACTTCTTCCCAATTAACTACATTCCAGAATGCGCCAATGTATTCTGGTCTTCTGTTCTGGTAATTCAGGTAGTATGCATGCTCCCAAACATCTAATCCAAGGATCGGAGTCTTGCCTTCCATTAATGGAGAGTCCTGGTTTGGAGTGCTAGTTACTTCAAGCTCGCCGTTGTTTACTACAAGCCAAGCCCAGCCAGAGCCGAAACGAGTGGTTGCAGCCTTTGAAAACTCTTCCTTGAAACCTTCAAATCCGCCGAACTTAGAGTTGATTGCATCAGCAAGTTCGCCTGTTGGCTCTCCGCCACCATTTGGAGAAAGGATTTGCCAGAATAAAGAGTGGTTAGCATGTCCGCCGCCGTTGTTGCGAACAGCAGTGCGTGCCGCTTCTGGAACAGCATCCAGGTTAGATACGACTTCCTCAACAGATTTAGAAAGAAGTTCTTCGTTTCCTTCCAAAGCATTATTCAAGTTTGTTACATAAGTGTTATGGTGCTTTGTGTGGTGAATATTCATTGTTTCCTTGTCGATGTGTGGTTCTAGTGCATCATATGCATACGGTAATTGTGGTAATTCAAATGCCATTATTAACATCCTCCTATGTATCGAGTTTCACTTTCCGAACAATCTTTCATACAATTCAGTATTTAGAATTGTTCTAAAAGTGCTTCATGTTTAGATTACCAAAGAACGGTAATCGTTTCAAATAAAATGCTTTGGCTTAACAAGTTTAAAGTATCCCAACTCCCTGCAGTTTATTCTGATTATACTCCGAATGCTGCTTTGAAAATTTCAGAAAATCGTCAATATTGCTTGAATGCAGTCCTGTCAACGATATATGTCGCATCCAGCCAAATCCTCAACCATTTATTACCAAAACACAATTGACACAGTAGAAACAATTCTTTTAAATCAAGGTATAGAGAGGCATAATAAGGAGTCGATCCTGGTGGACAAAAATATATCATTATACAGTTTGATTTTGCAGAATTTCATTGATAAGGAAACAATCCAAAAAATCAAGGCAGACACTATCCTTTTCCAGGAAGACGAAAACGTCCAGAACGTTTATATCTTGCTGAGCGGAAGTGCGTCAGTGGGCCGTGTTCATATGAAGGGAAAGGAATTTATCCTGAAAATACTGAACGGCGAAGAGATGATCATAGAATATGAATTATTCAAGCATACGCCGCGATATCATTTTTCAGCCAAAACTCTCACTGATTGTGAAGTCCTGATGATCAGAAGAGAACATTTCGAAGAATTCATCCTCAATGATAAAACCGCTATGAATGCACTTGTTAATTGGTTAAGTACTAGATACCTCAAGGCACAAATGAAGTGTCAGGACTTGATCATGAACGGAAAAAAAGGAGGGTTATACTCCATTCTGATCAGGCTGTGCAACAGCTATGGTGTAATGACAGATGAAGGCATCCTGATTGATTTGCCTCTCACACATCAGGAACTTGCCAATTTAACCTATGGAACCAGGGAAGTGATCCAAAGGATGCTGAAGGAATTGCGCGAAAAAGACATCATTTCCTATGACCAGCTAAAATTCACTATCAAAAACCTTGCCTATCTAAAGCGGGAAGTTGATTGCCAGAATTGTTCTTTTGAAATTTGCGGGCTGAATTAATTATCTGCTCCAACTCCAAAAAAACATATAAAAAATCGTGCTCATTCAGCACGATTTTTTATATGATCATAAAGAAAGATATGAGCATGATGACCATGATGATTGCTTTGGTCACTACACTGCTCACAAAGCCAACAACAGAACCAAAACCGATTTTAATTGCATCATTAAGATTCTTTTTATTGACCAGCAATTCAGCCAGGGCCGCTCCTATAAACGGACCGATCAGGATACCGACAATCGGAATTATAAATGGGCCGACTATCAGTCCCGCAGTGCTTCCCCATATACCAGCCTTACTTCCTCCGTACTTTTTGACTCCTATTATGTTTGCTATATAATCAGCGCCGAACAGCAAGGCCACAAACATGCCCTGAATGGACCAAAACAGCCAGTTGAATGGCTCAAAAGAATAAAAAACCCCATATAGAATGAAACCACCCAGCATCAATAGAACACCTGGAAGGATGGGTATAAATAAGCTGGCAAAGGCGCCAGCGAACAATATTCCTATAATAGTCCAATATATCAAATCCATAAAATCCACCCTTTCCCTGCTTTTTGAGTTCATTTAGATATAAAAATAAGCAAAGGTTTCCCCTTGCTTATTTTACCACTATTTATGTTCTCCCAAAACGTACTCTGCGATATTTACTGCATGGTCGCCGATGCGCTCCAGGTTGCTGATGATATCGACAAACACGATGCCAGCCTGTCCAGAACACTGACCTTCATTCATTCGAAGAATATGCTGCTTTCTAAGTTTGCGTTCCATGCTGTCAATTTCGTCTTCTTTTGTTACAACTGCTCTGGCTGTTTCTAAGTTTTTCTGATCTAACGCCTGAAGTGCTTCATCAACTGTGCTCACTGTCAGGTTAAACATTATTTCAAGGTCATCCATTGCAGTATCCGTCATTCTCACTTTATTAGATTGCTGGTACTCAATCAGTTCAATAATATTTTCAAAATGGTCCCCGATTCTCTCAATATCGCGAACAGTGTCCATCAGCATGGTGTGTTCTTCTGAATCATGTTCCGACAAAGAGCTGGTTGCCAGGTTTATTAGATAATCTGTAATTTTACGATCGAGATTATTAATTGCATCTTCCAATTGCATAGCATTGGCGGAATGCTTTGTATTTTTTGTTTTCAAAAATTCATTTGTTTCTTCAAGTCCCTTTAATGCAAACTTACCCATGCGAAGAACTTCTTCTTTCGCCTGGCCAAGAGCGATTGTCGGTGACTGCTCAATAAAAACTGGATCAAGGTGCTGGGCCTTGTAATCTATTATCGAATCTTCCCCGGGAATCAACTTTGTTACAATTAACGCCAATACGGCTACAAATGGCAGCTGTATCAATGTATTGGTTGAGTTGAAAATCCCGTGGGCAAAGGCGATCGTCATCTCAGGGTTTAACGAAAGATTATCCCTGATGAGTTCTATAAGCATAGTAAAAGGCTCTAAAACTATTAAAAACAGGATTGTACCAATCAAGTTGAATAATACATGTGTGGCCGCCGCTCTTTTAGCTGCAACAGAAGTACCGATGGCAGCCAGGACAGCTGTAATGGTTGTCCCTATATTATCTCCAAATAATACCGGAAGGGCTCCATTTAGGTTGATCAGGCTCTCAGCGTGCAGGCCTTGCAGAATTCCAATGGTCGCACTTGAACTCTGGACAATTACGGTGAAAACAGCACCAATGACTACACCAAGAAATGGATTTGAACTGAGCTCAACCGTCAATTCATGAAACGATTCAAGAGTACTTAGCGGCTTCATTCCTCCACTCATCAACTCCAGCCCATAGAATAAGCCACCGAAACCGAAAACAATTTGTCCTGCATTATGGATCTTTTTATTCTTAAAGAAAAATAAAAGGATAGAACCAACTGCAATAATTGGCAAGGAATTTCACCAACATTGATACCGATGATAAAGGCAGTAATCGTAGTTCCTATGTTGGCACCCATGATGACCCCAATTGCCTGGCGCAGAGTCATGAAGCCAGCACTTACCAGTCCGACTGTGATAACAGTCGTTGCTGAACTGCTCTGGATCAAAACTGTTACAATAAGGCCAGCGAGAACACCTATTACCGGGTTTCTCGTTAAACGGTTCAAAACATCTCTCAGCCTGTCCCCAGCTGATTTCTGCAGACCATCACTCATGAATTTTATGCTGAATAAGAAAATTCCAAGACCCCCAAAGAATTCAAACAGCATATTTTGCAGATTCAATTCCATTTTTTCAACCCCTAGTTTTAATACGACTAATATCAACAAACACGAACTATTATGAGAGGATTATTAAGGATAAGTAAATAAGAAAGCGTCCAAATTTACAATACCTTAACATTGGGGCGTTTTATTACAGTAATGTTAAGAAGAGGGTGGAATCGCTTGTTATTGTCCTCACAGAAAAGATAAAATAGACACGGAATCTATTAAAGGACGTGTATTGATGAACCTTTTTACGCAATTGGCCAAAAGCCTGTATTCTCCGAAGGATATAGCATTAACCCGTTTCCAAGGTATCGGCAAAACCATTTTGTTTGTTTTTTTATTAACACTAATCTCTATTTTGCCATCCATATTCTATATGTTCACTAGTATTTCTCAGGCGATAGACTCGGCAAAACAAGCCGTAGAGACGGACATTCCCAACTTTTCAATCGAAGAAGGTGTCTTGAAATCGGATATTAAGGCACCGGTTACCTTGAAAAAAGACAATTTCACTATTATTTTTGACTCTACTGGTGCAGTTGAGGAAAGTGATATGACAAACATGGACACCACTTTTGGAATGCTGGAGCATGAAATTGTTCTTACAGCTGGCGGACAAACAAATGCTATCCCCTACTCCCTTTTCACAACGGAGAAAATATCCAGGGATGACGCACTGTCACTCATTAAAACGGCTGATTCTGCCCTCCCTGTCCTTCTCGGAATATTGTTTATTGCCATCTTTGTTTTTTCTGCCGGTTTGAAGTTTATAGAAGTCTCGCTGCTCGCCCTTTTTGGTTTGCTCTTGAAAAACCTGGCCCAGAGGAATATACAGTACAGACATTTATGGAGAATGGCCGCATACAGCACCACTCTCCCTACTTTGTTCTTCACTCTGATGGCATTCCTTAAAACTGCAGTGCCCTACAATTTTGCGGTTAACTGGTTTGTCGCATCCATGATGCTGCTAATGGCAATTAAAGAAATCGCAGTTCAGAAAAGAGAAGAAATTTAACAAATGCGCCCCTGGCGTATTTTTTTTGCTCTCTTCCTTTTCTTCTAAATGCAAGGTCAATAAAAGAGTTATTTTTTCTATCAATTAGTTCTGAACTCTACTTCTGCTGCATAAATAATGATATAGGTGTTTTAGGAGGAAGGTTCTATGAAGAAATTGGCAGGATTCATTGTTTTCATAGTTTTAACCTATGCGATATATAATGATTTAAGCATAGGAACGCTTCCCGCAATGAATTCACAAAATCCAGATATAAAAGAATCAGAACAGAAAGAAAACATTAAGAAAGCAGACAGACAAAGGCAGCCGGAAATCCCTTATTTCGAGCATGAGGTAAAGCCCGGCGACACCGTCCTTTCCGTTCTTGACAGCATATCAGACAGCCCGCTGAATGTTCCTGTTTCACAAGCGGTAGACGATTTTAAAAAATTGAATGACGGAACAGACCCTCAAAAAATTAAATTTGGCAATACCTATAAATTCCCCGATTATAGCAGTCAAAATTAACAAAGGCTAACAAATAAAGTCTTTCCTTGTCAATTTGAACAAAAGATTGATAAAATGGGGTTGTGCATCTTTAGGAACTTTTTCATGAATTCCATTTTTCAAAGGAGCGAATCACTGTTGAGTGAAATCATACATCGTACCAAAACCCGTCCGATCAAGGTTGGGAATTTAACTATTGGCGGCAACAATGAAGTTGTCATTCAAAGTATGACAACTACTAAGACGCATGACGTCGAAGCGACTGTTGCTGAAATCAAACGCCTGGAAGAAGCAGGCTGCCAGATCGTCCGTGTAGCGTGCCCGGATGAAAGAGCAGCCAATGCTATTTCTGAAATAAAGAAAAGAATCAATATACCATTGGTAGTTGATATCCACTTTGATTATCGTCTTGCGCTTAAGGCAATCGAAGGGGGAGCCGATAAAATCCGGATCAACCCAGGGAATATCGGCAAACGCGAAAAGGTAGAGGCGGTTGTAAAAGCCGCTAAAGAGAAAGGTATCCCTATCAGAATCGGTGTAAATGCCGGATCGCTGGAGAGACGTATTCTCGAAAAATACGGTTATCCTACTGCGGATGGCATGGTAGAAAGTGCATTGCACCATATCAAAATCCTGGAAGATTTAGATTTCCATAATATTATCGTCTCAATGAAGGCATCTGATGTAAACCTTGCGATTGAAGCATATGAAAAGGCTGCAAAAGCTTTTGATTATCCGCTTCACCTTGGAATCACTGAATCAGGGACTTTATTTGCAGGTACGGTAAAAAGTGCTGCTGGACTGGGTGCAATCCTTAGCAAAGGAATAGGCAACACCGTGAGGGTATCATTGAGTGCTGACCCCGTGGAAGAAGTAAAGGTAGCAAGAGAACTTCTAAAAGCATTCGGCCTGGCTGCAAATGCGGCAACATTGATTTCTTGCCCGACTTGCGGACGTATCGAAATCGACTTGATCAGCATTGCCAATGAGGTGGAGGAATACATCTCTAAAATCAAGGCACCGATCAAAGTAGCCGTGCTCGGCTGTGCCGTTAACGGTCCTGGCGAAGCGAGAGAAGCTGACATCGGCATTGCAGGCGCAAGAGGAGAAGGACTTCTTTTCCGTAAAGGAGAAATCGTCCGAAAAGTACCGGAAGCAACAATGGTAGAGGAATTAAAGAAGGAAATCGATAAAATAGCTGAGGAAAAGCTGCAGGAAGCAGCTCTCCAAAAATAAGCACAAAAAAATGCCCGGGAATCCCGGGCATTTTTTTTGGCATTATCCGTCAAAAGAACGGAAGAATAAAGATGCCAACCAGAATAGAGATGATCCCGATCCCAATCGCCCAGGTCCCTATTGAGGAACCTCGGCGGCGGGCCATAAAGCCAAGGACAATTCCGGCAGCTCCGAAAAGAACAGGTAAAATAAACAGCGACAAGATCGATAGGGCAAGAGCTGAATACGCAAGCCCCCGTCCTCCAGTTGTACTTTCTTCTTCTGACCTTCTTCTTACCGCAGGAGTTGCTGGAGCAGCAATTTCGGCTGCTGTTTCTTCCTGGTAATGTTCATTACGCACAGGTTCGGCAATTACTGTCATGCCCTGATAGTCATCTTCACGACCAGGACCTGAAATAGCCGTCATTTCCTGGTAGTGCTCATCCCGGTTAGGCTCTGCAATTGCTGTCTTTTCTTGATAATCATCTCGGCCCGGAGAATACAATTCCGTTGCAGTTTCCTCCTGGTATATTTCATCACGTGCATCCCTGAGTGTAATGACATCCTGCTTGGGTTCAGTAATATATTCGGTACCAATCTGTTTTCGTTCTTGGTCTGCCACTTTAATCCCTCGCTTTCTTAAGTGGAGCATTTATTATTGTTTACGAGTAAAATGGTTTTCATCATGGCAATGTTTTACTAAGAGATATTGTTTTCACAAAAATTATTTCGTAGCTTGACCTCATACAACATAGGGGCGTCTTTCTACACTAAAGACACCCTTAGCTTCCTTTTTTAGCTATATAAGGGCCCCGTTCCTTTCTAAATGCACCCTTATGCTTCATTTATCAGCTCCATAAGACCTCCGTTCGGCACTAAATGGACCCTTATACTGTCTTTATCAGCCACATAAGACCCCCGTTCGGCACTAAATGGACCCTTATACTGTCTTTATCGGCTACATAAGACCTCCGTTAGGCACTAAATGGACCCTTATACTGTCTTTATCAGCTACATAAGACCGCCGTTCGGCACTAAATGGACCCTTATACTGTCTTTATGGGCCACATAAGACCTCCGTTCGGCACTAAATGGACCCTTATACTGTCTTTATCGGCCATATAAGACCTCCGTACGGCATTTAATGGACCCTTATACTGTCTTTATGGGCCACATAAGACCTCCGTTCGGCACTAAATGGACCCTTATGCTGCCTTTATCAGCCACATAAAACCTCCGTTCGGCACTAAATGGTTATACTGTACTTATCAGCTACATAAGACCGCCGTTCAGCACTAAACCCTTATACTGTCTTTATCAGCCACATAAGACCTCCGTTCGGCACTAAATGGACCCTTATGCTGCCTTTATCAGCCACATAAGACCTCCGTTCGGCACTAAATGCACCCTTATGCTGCCTTTACCGGCTCCATAAGACCTCCGTTCGGCACTAAATGGACCCTTATACTGTCTTTATCGGCTACATAAGGGCGCCGTTCCTCACTAAATGCAACCTTATGCTTTCATTATCACCCACATAAGGGTGCCGTCCCGCACTAAAGCACCCTTGAATGTTCCATCCATGTTGAGCACACTACACATAATCAGGTCCACGAATTTCTGACATCTTAAAGTTAACCTTTTTTGCAGTTTAAACATTTGGTAAGATTAAGGGAGATTAATGTTTAAGGAGCAGAGGGATGAAAAAACGTTTTGGCATAGATATTGATGGAACAGTCACCTGTCCTACTACATTTGTACCGTATTTAAACGAAGCATTCGATTTGAATATAACCCTGGATGATATAAAGCAATATGATTTTATGCCGTTAGTATCAGTCAGTGAAAAGGAATTCGCAAGCTGGTTCAAAAAAATGGAACCGGTCATATATTCAAAATCCCCTTTAGCGGCTGGAGCTAAAGAAATTTTAAAGCGCTGGGAAAACGAGCATGAATTATATTTCATCAGTGCAAGGGGCACACATTTGTTGGAAATTACTGAAAAGTGGTTTTCTGCAAATGAACTTAAGTACCATGACATTCATTTGATTGGATCACATGATAAAATCGAAGCAGCGCGTAAATATGATGTGGATATTTTCTTCGAGGATAAACACGATAATGCTGTCAATTTACACGAAGAGCTAAAGATTCCGGTCATCCTTTTTAACACTCCTTATAATCAGGAAGCTATTCCTAATGGTGTTATTCGTGTAAACAACTGGCAGGAAGCGAATGATTGGGTAAAAAACTGGGCAGAAAATAGTTAAACGGCCATATTAATGGCCGTTTTTTATTGTATATGTGCATGTATCTATTGAATACAGTCCGGGCATCTTCCGTATATTTCAAATTTATGGCCGGAAATATCATAACCCTTAAAGCTTGATTCGATATTTCTCATCGGACAGGTTTCAATCTCTTTTGTCTTTCCACAGTCCAGGCATATAAAGTGGTGATGATGTTCCTTATGCGAGCAGGTAAAACGGAAATGTTTTTCCCCTGACAGCTCAGTCATCTCCAGAATGCCCAAGTCCACAAATACACTTAAATTACGATAAATCGTATCAAAAGAAAGCCCAGGGTAATTTCCCTTCATCTGTTCGAGAACATCACGGGCAGTCAAATATTTATCATGGTCTGAAAACAGCTGGAGCATATCCTCCCGCTTTCCGGTATGTTTAAACCCCTGCTCCTTAAGCAGGTTCATTGCTTCATTCACATTCATGGTATCACCTCTAAACAGATCTTGTTGACGTGCGTTTTTTTAGCCAAATGGACAATACAAGTATAAGTACAGAGATCATGACAATTGTTCCGCCGGGAGCAAGGTCCAGGTAGTACGACAAGAACAATCCGCCCAACACTGAAATCTCACCGAACAAGATTGAAAAGAGGATCGTCTGCTTAAAACCTTTAGCGAACCTGATGCTTGCTGCCACTGGCAATGTCATCAATGAGGAAACCAACAGGATACCAACGATTCTCATTGATGCCGCAATGACTAGTGCCACCATGATAATGAAAATAAAATGCAATGATTTTGCAGCAATTCCTGTTGCCCTTGCATATTCTTCATCAAATGATAAAAGGAAAAGCTCTTTATACAGTAAAATGACAAGTGCTATAACAAGTATACTGATGATCAATATCGTCCATAGATCAGCCCTGCTCACCGCGCTTACACTTCCAAATAAATAACTGAACAAATCTGTATTGAAACCATCAGCAAGAGAAATAAAAATCACGCCGAGACCGATTCCCCCAGATAGGATAATCGGAATTGCCAGCTCTTGATAGTGCTTATATACTGTGCGGAGCTTTTCAATGAACAGGGATCCGCCAACAGAAAAAGCCATTCCCATATAAAGCGGGTTGAGACCGCTGAACACCATGAATTTTTTTTCAAGCAGAAGGCTTGCTGCAATCCCGGCCAAAGTGACATGGCTAAGGGCATCGGCTATAAGCGACAGCCTTCTGACTACGATGAAAACACCGAGAAGGGGAGCGATGACGCCAATAATCATCCCGGTCAAAAAAGCATTCTGTAAGAACTCGTACTGCATCAGTCCGCTAATCATGATGATGACCTCCCGCGTGATGGTGGTGATCATGGGTCAATACATGCACATCATGCCCATATATTTCTGACACATCATTAATTTTTAATTGCTCGAATTCCTCTGCACTTCCGTGAAAATGCATATTTTTATTCAAACAAGCTACATTTGTCACCTTATCGGAAATTGTCCCAATATCGTGAGTTACCAGCAGCAGGGTGATCTCTTTCTCCTTATTAAGCTTTTCTAGCATCTCATAAAAAGAGTTCACATTCTGAGTATCCACACCTACTGTAGGTTCATCCAGGATCAGAAGTTCAGGCTCGCTCACCAGCGCCCTGGCGATGAATACCCTCTGTTGCTGGCCGCCGGAAAGCTCCCCTATATTTCTGTCCAGGAATTTTTCCATGCCGACAGATTCGATAGCTCGCTTAATTTTTACATGATCGGCTTTTTTAAGAAAATTGAAGAGCCCGAGTTTTTTTGTCAATCCGCTTGCAACCACCTCAAAAACGGTAGCAGGAAAGCCTGTGTTGAAGGAATTGGCCTTTTGCGATACAAACCCAATTTTATGCTGCTCCTTAAACTTATTTATATCCTGTCCGAACAAACGGATGGTGCCTGTTTGCGGTTTAATGAGCCCAAGCATCAGCTTCAGCAATGTAGACTTGCCGGAGCCATTTGGACCGACTATCGCCAAAAAGCTTCCTTTGCCAATAGACAGGTTTATGTTTTCAAGTACATTCTCTTTATCATATCGGTAATAAAGATCCTGCACCTGGACGATGCAATTATTCATATCCACTTTTATCACCTGCAAAATAAGAATCATTCCGATTTACTTTAAGTAGTATATCTCTTACTGCCCATAAAGTAAACAAAAGAACTTCCCTTCCCAGAAAATTGTCACGTTTTAAGAACTGGGCACATACCCTACTATGAAGGAGTGATGATCTTTGGCTATATTTGAAAATATCATTAACCATAAAATAGGCAATATTACGGCTGAGGAACTGCTGAAATACGCCTCTCAATTCAATATTTCCATTACAAAGACCCAGGCAGAAAAAATCGCCGGATACTTACGCGGTAAAAAGGTTAACATTTTTAATGACTCTGAAAGAACAGCTCTTATCAAGCAAATTGCCAGAATCACCAACCCTGAAACGGCAAGAGAAGTGAATAAGCTTTTTGTCAAATTTACTCAATAAGAGAAGTGTCCGTCATTGTCACTATGACGGACACTTTTCTTTGTTCTTTATCATTTGTGTCCATCATCAACTCTATGACGTAAACTTTCCTTCTTAACACTCTTTTCTGCCCGTGATTCCACTGATAAACACTCAACCCTATATTCCTGCTAAAAAAATATGCTGCAGACCTGGTCCGCAGCAATTAGTTAGTCATTCATGATCAATTCAAGCAAACTTTCATCGAATTGTTTGCTTTTCAGCATGGCAATCTCATGTTTGTAAGGAGCCTTTTTACTATTTTTATCCGGACCTACAAAGGGAGTTTCAAGTATTTTGGGAACATTCATCAGTTGTGGATGGTGGACGATATAGTTTATTGCCTCAAACCCGATATGTCCAAATCCGATATTTTCATGACGGTCTTTCCTTGTCCCAAATTCATTTTTGCTATCGTTAATGTGCAGAACTTTTAGCCTCTCAAGTCCGATGATTTTATCGAATTCGTTCAGCACTCCATCAAAATCCTCAACGATCGGATAACCCGCGTCATGTGTATGGCATGTATCAAAGCAGACTGAAAGCTTGTCATTGTATTTAACACCGTCGATGATCATCGCCAGCTCTTCAAAAGACTTCCCGCATTCAGACCCTTTTCCTGCCATCGTTTCAAGGGCTATTTGAACCTTGTCCTCTGCACTGAGTACTTCATTCAGTCCTTCGATGATTTTTTCAATGCCTTTTTCCGGCCCTGCACCAACATGCGCTCCTGGATGCAGCACGATTTGCTTCGCACCAATCGCTTCTGTCCGGTCAATTTCACTACGCAAAAATCTAACACCTAAATCAAAGGTATCAGGATTTTGCGTGTTCCCGATATTGATGATGTAGGGGGCATGGACAACGATTTCATTGATTCCATTCTGCTCCATATGCAATCGGCCTGCTTCGATGTTCAGGTCCTCAATTTTCTTTCTTCTTGTGTTTTGAGGTGCCCCCGTATAGATCATAAAAGTATTTGCTCCATAAGAGACGGCTTCTTCACTGGCTGCAAGCAGCATCTTTTTTCCGCTCATTGAAACATGTGAACCAATTAACATCCAGATCTCTCCCTAAACGCCTAAATTTAGCTGTTTTGCGAAAAAAGCTTAAAATTTTTGAAGCAACATTATTTATTTCTCTTTTGTATACGGTTTTCCCGTTTCTTGATTTTATCCATTTCATATTTCATTTTCTTTTTATATCCAGGCTTTACCTTTTTAGGCTTGGCAACGAGTGACTTTGCCTTCGCTTCGCCAGAAGTTTCTTTTTTCTTCCTATTCTGACGTCGGTTCCGCTCCTCGATTTCAGTAAATTCGCCTTTTTTCAGATCAATATTGTTAAAAGTGATGCCCATTTTTTCAAGACGAATCAATGCATCTTCATCACTCTGCTCATAAATGGTCAATGCCACTCCTGATGATCCTGCACGTGCAGTCCTGCCTACCCTGTGTATATAAAAATCCAGGTCCGTAGGCAGTTCGTAGTTGATGACATGGCTGATGCCTTGGATGTCTATGCCCCTTGCGGCCAGGTCAGTCGCAACAAGATACTGGAACTCAAGGTCTTTAATCTGCTTCATAACCCGTTTACGCTCTCGCGGGCTCAGGTCACCATGGATGCGCCCAACCTTCATGCCCTTTTGAATCAGGCCGTCCGCGATTTCGTCCGCTTTTTTCTTTGTATTCGCAAATACAATTCCTAAATATGGGTTGAATGCAAGCAGAGCTGAATGCACAAGGCCAATCTTATCCCGGTGCCTTGCCGGAAGGAGAATGTGCTCAATCTTCTCAGCTGTTGCTTGCTTAGGGTCGATTTGAACATACTTAGGATTTTCCATGTACTTTTTCAAAAAAGGTTTGAGTTTTTCAGGAATGGTTGCCGAAAATACAAGCATCTGAAGTTTTTCTGGCATGCGTGATGCAAACTGATCGATGTCCTCAATAAAACCCATATCAAGCATCAAGTCAGCCTCATCAACAACAAGAATGTTGGCTGTATGCACAAACAAGGCGTTTTCCTGGACAAGGTCGTTAATCCTGCCTGGAGTGCCTATAACGATATGAGGCTGTGTCTTAAGCTTTTCAATTGTCCTTTGCTTGTCGGTTCCGCCAATATAGCAGCGTGCGTTAATCTGCTCTCCCTCGGGAGCGTGCTCGGCAATTTTAAGAACTTCTTGGTAAATCTGGTTTGCAAGTTCACGTGTCGGCGCTGTGATGATTGCCTGAACTTCATTACGGGAAGGAACCAGCTTGTCCATGATTGGCAGTACGTAAGCATGCGTCTTTCCAGTGCCTGTCTGCGATTGTCCGATTGCACTATCGCCCTTCAGCACAGTCGGGATCAGGCGTTCCTGAATCTCGGTAGGCTCGTAAAAGCCTAATTTATTGATAGCATCTATAATGAACGGTTTCAATTCATAACGATTAAATTTTGTTTCACTCATTGAAAATCTCCTTCTCTTTCACCCTGTCCCGCCTTTGTGAACGGGAGAACAGCCTGTTCCGTAAGCTGTCCTTTCAGGTTCATCCTGTAATTATATTAAAGATTGCCCAAAATCTCCAATCAGTACTATCTTAACCTTTCCTTGAGAAAAAACAAACCTGTTTCACCAATATCCTTATTCTTTAAACCAATCCTGACTTTATGCATACTCTAATAAGAGATGAAATATTGGGAAAGGAGGGGTCAAGATGCTACAAGGACCCCGTATGAATCCACGAGGGATGCAAAATCGTTTTCAGGGCCCTCGAATGATGGGGGGCCCCCGCATGGGCCAGGGCCCGATGTATCAGAATCCATATGGTCCAGGACCCATGATGCCTCCGGGGCAGATGCCGGGGATGCGGGCCAGGCCTGGTCGCTCACGACAGGGTGGCGGACTGCTTTCAAAGATATTGGGAAGAGGAAATAGCCAGCAGACTGGCGCAGCCGGATTATTTAGTGGAGGAAATACAGCAGCCCGTGGAGCAGGTACCGGCGGCGGTATCTTGAAAACACTCAGTAATCCATCATCACTTAACGGCTTTCTGACGAACACGCAAAAGGTTTTGAACACAGCACAGCAATTCGGGCCGATGATTCAGCAATATGGGCCGCTTGTCCGCAATTTGCCTTCTATGTGGAAGTTGTATAGAGGGTTGAAGGATTTACCTGATGCGGATGAAGAAACAACAAAAGAAGAAACGGTCCAATCAGGTAAGAAAACCGATAAGAAAAAGAAAAAGCCAGTGCAAAAAAAGAAGGATGTCTCCGATTCTTCCATTAAGCCAGCACAAAAGCAAAACAATAAAGGGGCATCCAATCCAAAACTTTTCATATAAGTTGATGAATAGTTAATTCATTCCTTCCGGGAATCCACTTTTGTAATCTTTCTATAAGTTTTATATAATAAAAGAAAGAATCAGAGGTATTCTTAGGAGGATGACTCAATGAAGGTAATTAAAATATCACCACGCGGCTATTGCTATGGTGTTGTCGACGCAATGGTCATTGCACGCAATGCTGCATTGGATAAAAGCTTGCCGCGTCCTATATATATACTTGGGATGATTGTCCATAATAAGCATGTTACAGATGCCTTTGAAGAAGAAGGCATCATTACACTGGATGGAAATAACCGCAGGGAAATCCTCGAAAAGGTGGAAGGCGGGACAGTTATTTTCACTGCCCATGGAATCTCACCAGAAGTCAGGGAGCTCGCTAAGAAAAAAGGGCTTGTTTCTATCGATGCTACATGTCCGGACGTAACGAATACCCATAACCTGATCCGTGAAAAAGAAAAAGAGGGCTTCGAAGTCATTTACATTGGTAAAAAAGGCCACCCGGAACCAGAGGGTGCAGTAGGAGTTGCCCCGGGTATCGTCCATCTGGTGGAGACGGCAGCAGATGTGGAAGCACTGAATTTACAGGCTGAAAAGTTGGTTGTCACTAACCAGACAACAATGAGCCAGTGGGATGTTGCCGACATTATGAATAAGGTGAAAGAAAAGTATCCTCATGCCGAGGTTCACAGAGAAATCTGCATGGCAACACAGGTTCGCCAGGAGGCAGTAGCAGAACAGGCTAAGGAAGCGGATGTCCTTATTGTTGTGGGAGACCCTAAGAGCAACAACTCTAACCGCCTTGCACAAGTATCCGAAGAAATAGCGGGCACTAAAGCTTATCGTATCGCAGATATCACCGAGCTGGAAATCGACTGGATCAAAGACGCGGAAACTGTAGCCGTCACTTCTGGTGCATCGACTCCGACACCGATTACAAAAGAGGTTATAACCTTCCTCGAACAGTTTGATAAGGATATCGAAACAACCTGGATTAAAGAGAAGAAAGTGCCACTTCATAAAATCCTGCCAAAGGTGAAAAAGACTGAGGCAAGTGTGTAATAGGAAAGCAGCCTGAAGAATTCAGGCTGCTTTTTTTATAAGGCTGGTGCTTTACGGTAAAAAATTTTAATCCCGCTCTATAGTTTCATGCTGAACTCTGCTGTTCCTGCATCCGATTTTTCAGTTCGCAGGTTTGATGTAACTCCTCTGCGTCATCGGCTGAAACTGAATCACAATAGCTATGGACCAATTTAAGTTTACAGCTATGAAAAATCAATTTAATTGCTTCACAACCGTATTCGTTTTTTAGATAAAGGTAAAAGGATCTGTATCAATTCCTGAAGGAATGTACTTCACATCATAACCTTTTTCTTTGCTGAGCCTTTCCATCACGGTGGCGACTCCATATTTCATGATTTTTTCAACATTGTGTCCGGGGTCAATCATATTCAATCCATCCATCAGGGCGTCATGCGCGGTGTGATAGTAAATATCTCCTGTAATAAAAACATCGGCACCGCGGAATCTAGCTTGAGAAAAATATTTATTTCCGTCTCCGCCCAGGACAGCTACTTTTTTTACCCTAGCATTCAAATCACCAACGACACGAACGTTATTGACTCCGAGAGCCCCCTTCACAAACTTTGCATATTCTGACAAAGTAGTTTCCTCAACTTTTCCGATCCTTCCGAGTCCAAGCTGCTCTCCACTATTTTCAAGTCGGTATATATCATAGGCAACTTCTTCGTAGGGGTGAACTTTGATCATAGCCTGGATCACCTTTTTTTCGATACTCTGGGGGAAAATTGTTTCTATCCGCACTTCACTCACCGCTTCTAGCTTGCCTTGTTCGCCAATATGAGGATTGGTATTTTCTCCTGGAAGGAACCGCCCCTTACCTGAAACAGAGAATGTACAATGGCTATAATTGCCGATTGCTCCGGCTCCTGCATTTCCTAAGGCTTCACGAAGCTTCTGAGCATTTTCCTCCGGGACGAAAACAACAAGCTTTTTCAGCTGATCCTCATAAGTTGGAACAAGTACCTGAGTATCCATTAGACCGAGTGCATCGGCAAGCAGGTCATTCACGCCGCCTTTAGCCACATCAAGGTTTGTGTGTGCGGCATAAACTGCGATATCATGTTTGATCAGCCTGGCAATCATTCTTCCTGCGGGTGTGTCGGTCGCAATTTTTTTCAATGGACGGAAAATCGGCGGATGGTGGGCAATGATCAGCTGGACATTCTTTGCTATTGCCTCTTCAACAACCCCTTCGGTAACATCCAGAGTTAACAAGACGTTCTCGACTGGCTGGTTCAACGACCCTATTTGGAGGCCAATCTTATCGCCTTCCATCGCATAGGATTTGGGTGAAAATTGTTCAAAAAGCTGGATGACTTCATGTCCATTTACTTTTTTCAACGTAACGCCTCCTCTGCCATCTTAATTTTCCTCTCTAATTCCTGTCTCTTGCTCACTGTATCTTCATTTTGTGCAGCTTCTTGAAGCTGCAATAAAATTCGCTGCCAATTATTCTTCTCTGCATTCCACTTTTCCTTAAATACAGCCGTCTTTTCTTTTAATAGGAATGGGCCAAACAGGATTCCATTTTCGAGATTGATGTGTTGATAAGGTATGAGCGGTTCACCTTTTTCAGCAACTAAAATTTCGTATACCTTTCCATCTTCTTTCAGTATTTCTTCCGCTGCAAGCTCCCACCCATTTTCAATCAGCCATCTGCGGACTGCAAAGCTCCCTACATTGGGTTGCAGAACCAGCCTGCTTACACCTTGAAGCTTGGATTTCCCCTTCTCAAGTATCGATGAAATCAATGTTCCGCCCATGCCAGCAATCGTTATGCAGTCCACTTCTCCTGGCTCAATGACCTCGAGACCATCACCCTTGCGAACAATAATCTGCTGTGTCAGATTTTCCTCCTGGACCTGCTCAAGGGCAGATTGGTACGGTCCATTGGCAACCTCTCCAGCTACCGCCATTGGCACAGCACCCTTTTTAACAACATAACAAGGAAGATAGGCATGGTCAGAGCCGATATCGGCCAGCCTTGCCCCCTTGGGAATATAATTTGCAACGGCATTCAGCCGATCTGAGAGCTTTTCAGCATTCATACAAGTCACCTACTAGATCTTATTTTGCTTTTATAAGTATATGAAAATCGCATGCCCCTTGTCCAATCATCGAAAAGAAAACAGAGATCGCTGCGATGTATTTATATATAAAAATAGTAAAGGCTCTCTGCAATAGCAAAGAGCCCTTAAAAATTA
The DNA here is from genome assembly GCF_900166585.1 of Mesobacillus jeotgali. Classification (NCBI taxonomy): domain Bacteria; kingdom Bacillati; phylum Bacillota; class Bacilli; order Caryophanales; family Bacillaceae; genus Mesobacillus; species Mesobacillus jeotgali. The sequence goes on from NZ_FVZC01000009.1 coordinate 2,073,678, forward strand.
CTTCAATTCTTTGGTGATCCATTCAGCCATTTGTTCTTCCTTGCCAGCAGCCATTCCTGGAGGCATGTTGCCTTTACCGTTAGTCAAAATGCCCTTGATTTCATCTTTGGAATACTTGCTGCCAACACCCTTTAATGAAGGACCAGATACACCTTCATACTGGTTGCCGTGGCAACCTGCACATGACTGCTGATAAAACTCTTCTGGGTTTACTTCAGCAGTTTCTTCAGTCTTTCCGCCGCCCTCTTTTTCCTTTGCAAGATCCTTGGAATCACCCAGGCCCTTGAAAGAAAGCAGGAACATCAAGCCGATTCCCATTACCATGATCAATACAAACGGGATAATTGGATTTCGATTCATCATATACCCTCCTTTATGTACAACATCAACTAAATAATGATTTCACACAGATATTATTTTACTTGAAAAACGTTTACAGGGAAAGTAAAAAAGCAAACTTTGTCACACTTGTTCACAATTTAGACAAAAAACTTCATCAAATGATGAAGTTTTAGATGTTTAAGCTGATTTTAGGTTTCCCTTTTAACAGCCAATTAGTCTTGCAATCACCATTCTTTGGACTTCGGATGTTCCTTCGCCAATTTCAAGGAGCTTCGCATCGCGCATATAGCGCTCCACTTCGTATTCTCGCATATAACCATAGCCTCCATGGATTTGAACAGCCTGGTCAGCCACCTCCATCGCAATCTCAGAGGCATACAGCTTACACATGGAAGCTTCCTTCGAGAATGGGCGTCCCTGGTCTTTCAGCCATGCCGCCTTATATACCATATTGCGTGCAAGTTCAATTTTCATTGCCATGTCAGCAAGTTTAAACTGTATTGCCTGGAACTGAGATATCGGCCTGCCGAATTGCTGTCTTTCTTTTGCATACTGCAGAGCTTTCTCATAAGCAGCCTGTGCAACACCTACTGCCATTGCGCCAATACCGATTCTGCCTCCATCAAGCGTAACAAGGAATTGCTTGAAGCCCTCACCTTTCTTCCCTAGCAGGTTTTCAACAGGTACATGCACATCCTCCATTACCAGCTGAGTGGTATTCGAAGCATTTAAGCCCATTTTTTCATAATTATCGATGACTGTGAAGCCAGGTGCATTTGTGGGTACGATAATCGCGGTGATCTCTTTTTTGCCATCCTTATTCGCTGTAATTGCAGTCATTGCCAGGTGTTTAGCGTAGCTGGCATTGGTTATAAAGTTCTTGCTGCCATTGATGATGTATTCACCATCCACTTCTTTTGCAGTAGTCTGTGTTCCCCCTGCATCCGAACCGGCATTCGGTTCAGTCAATCCAAATGCACCCAAGGATTCACCTGAGCAGATTGGTGTAAGATATTGTTGTTTCTGCTCTTCTGTCCCAAATAGATTGATAGGAGCCCCGCCAAGGGATATATGAGCCGAGTAAGTAATCCCGGTGGATGCACATGCCTTGCTCAATTCCTCAGTGACTATGGCAAAGCTGACAGTATCTGCGCCTGCTCCACCATACTCCTCAGGGAAAGGCAGGCCCAACATTCCTAATTCACCTAGCTTTTTAAATATTTCAGTCGGAAACTCTTTGGTTTTATCTCTCTCAATTGCTCCGGGAGCAACTTCTTCCTCGGCAAATTCCCTTATCGTTCTCTTAATCATCGATTGTTCTGAAGTTAAATCAAAATTCATTTCCATCCCCCTTAAGACATTGAATGCGTTTACATTCTACATTATAAAGGTGAACAGACAATTTTCTCAACATTTTAAAACTTTTAAATTTTTAATTATTATATGAATATAGCAATTAATAGGACAAGTAATCCAGCCACCCCTGACACTTTGAATGATACCAAATTCCATTTAGCGCCTGCAGCAAGCCATAACAAACAGTTGACCGCCGTTATAATATACAGGACAGCAGGTACGTCTGGGAATAGTAATTCCCCTGCCTGAACTGTTGTTATTAAAATAACAAGTGCTGAAGACAGCAGGACTATTAAGTCATATAATGAATTCTTCAGCATAAAAAAAGCTGCTATCAGTGAACTTACTCCAAAAAATATCATTAGACCGGTTTGCAAAAAAAGCGACAATTCAGTAAAATAAAATAACAAAACTGAAAGCGATAACAATCCAAGCATCGCCAGCTGAATGATCTTCAAACGGCTTGGCCTATTTTTTAAGTTTGAATCCGGATTTAAGCTCCCTTCGGTATATAAATTCAAGAGAAAGTCACAATAGTGCTCTGGCAGCAGCTTGCTTTGTTTCCAGTATTGAATCTCATTAGTGATAATCTTTCTGCGATGGTCATCCATTTGCAGCCACTTCCCGTCTGGTTGGTGATTTTTATTAAAGGCTATTTCCGTAAAGATTGTTGCTAAAATCCTAAAGCCGATTTTAACGTGATAAAAGCCATTTTGTAGGTCGGTACTAAGTTGGCAAGCTCTTTTCTCTTATTAAACGTTGGTTTTGTGAAGAAACTTATGTAATTCCATCCTATTTTATAGTCAATAGCAACAAAGTTTCAGAAAAGAGCCTCATTAAAAAAAGGAACAATTTACTTTTTATTTTAAAAAGTAAATTGTTCCTTGGCAATCCTATTCTAAAAAGTCTTTCAATCGTTTGCTTCGGCTAGGGTGCCTTAGCTTACGCAGAGCTTTGGCTTCTATCTGACGGATACGCTCACGAGTGACACCAAATACTTTACCCACTTCCTCAAGTGTGCGGGTCCGTCCATCATCAAGCCCGAATCGCAGTCTCAGGACGTTTTCTTCACGGTCAGTAAGAGTATCCAGCACATCCTCCAGCTGTTCCTTTAAGAGCTCATACGCTGCATGTTCAGAAGGAGAGGTTGCATCCTGGTCCTCAATGAAGTCTCCAAGGTGGGAATCATCCTCTTCACCGATTGGAGTTTCAAGGGAAACTGGCTCCTGTGCAATTTTAAGGATTTCACGCACTTTTTCTGGTGAAAGGTCCATATCCTCACCGATTTCTTCAGGTGTTGGTTCGCGTCCTAAATCCTGAAGGAGCTGCCTTTGTACGCGGATCAATTTGTTGATCGTTTCGACCATGTGAACAGGAATCCTTATTGTCCTCGCCTGGTCAGCGATTGCACGCGTTATTGCCTGGCGTATCCACCAAGTAGCATAGGTGCTGAACTTGAATCCTTTGCGGTAGTCGAATTTCTCTACTGCTTTAATCAAGCCCATATTCCCTTCCTGGATCAAGTCAAGGAAGAGCATGCCTCTGCCGACATAGCGTTTTGCAATACTGACAACAAGGCGCAGGTTTGCTTCGGCAAGACGCCTCTTAGCTTCTTCATCACCCTGTTCGATTCTTTCTGCCAGGTTGATTTCTTCCTCGGCGGAAAGAAGGTCAACACGGCCGATTTCTTTCAAATACATTCTTACCGGGTCATTGATCTTTACGCCCGGAGGAACACTCAAGTCATTCAAGTCAAATTCTTCGTCGCCTTTTGCAAGCTGTTTGATGTCCGGATCTTCTTCCTCATCACTTTCACCAACTAATTCAATTCCCTGCTCACCGAGGAATTCATAGTACTCATCCATTTGATCGGAATCCAATTCAAAGCTTGATAACCTTTCCGCGATATCATCATAAGCAAGGACGCCTGTTTTCTTGCCCAGTGCCGTTAACTGGTCTTTCACTTGTTCAACAGTCACTTCATTTTCAGTGACTTCTTTAGAACGGGCTGACTTTTCAGCCATATGTCCCCCTCCTTCCAAAAATCAAAAACAATCAGCATAAGCTCTATAATGTCTTACGCAATTGGATAATCTCCGTTGCGATTGCTGCAGCGCGCAAAAAGTCATTCTGACGTTCTGCCTGTTTTTGTTCTGCCATTTTTTCCTTTATTTTTAACATTTTTTGATAATTCAAGACCTGCTTGATATAATCAGATAATTCCTGATCGCTGAGTTCCTCGTTTAGAGGCATCATTTCAATATCAGCAACAACCCTTTTTAGCTTATTATCCTGAAGATAATTTAAGAACGCACTTGGATCAGGGTCATGTCCTTTTTCATAGTATGCAAATAAATAAGTAATAATAGCCTGATGTTCATCAATATTCATTATGTTCCCTGCAAGCAGCTCCTGAACCTTATATGTGACGTCAGCGTCTCTCATCATATGGTAGATGAGCCGTCTTTCGGCCGTGTGGTAAGCGGGCTTTAGCTCTGCCTTCCTTGAATATACGGCGGGCCTGGATTCTGCCCGGGGCTGGCTTTGCTTTTTGGGAGCCGCAGCCTGTGCCAACTGGTTGATTTGTTGGATAAGGGCATCAAGTGACAATGAAAATTCATTTGCCAACTGACGCAGGTACAGGTCTTTTTCTACTGCCTTATCAAGTGTACTGATCTCTTTGAGTACTTCTTCGATATATTGAAGACGATCTCCTTCATTCTGAAGGTTTTTTCCTCGGCGATAATATAGTAATTTAAATGCCATCAAGGTGGCGCTGGAGCCTATAACGTCATTTCTGAACTTTTCCTCACCATGTACCTTTATGAAATCGTCTGGATCCATCCCATCAGGCATCGTCGCGACCCTGACAGCCAGCCCGGCCTTTGACAGCATGTTTGAGGCCCTGAATGCCGCCTCTATGCCGGCCTTGTCCGAATCGTAACAAATTGTTACAGCCTCAACGTTTCTTTTTAGCAAGGAAATGTGTTCATCTGTCAACGAAGTTCCCATTGTGGCAACTCCATTTTCAACGCCTGCCCGGTTAGCTGAGATGACATCGGCGAACCCTTCGAAAAGGACAGCTTGCTGCTGTTTCCTGACCGAGCCGCGCGCAAGGTGGAAATTATATAAAATTTTACTTTTGTTGAAGATTTGCGTTTCTGGGCTATTCAAATATTTGGGCTCTTCGTCCCCCATTGCTCTTCCAGAAAACGCAATCGTATTTCCCTGGTGGTCCAGGATAGGGAACATGATTCTGTTGCGGAACCTGTCAAAGTATGTCCCATCGTTTTCCCGCTGGATGACCAGTCCTGCCTTCGAAATCCGGCCGAGCGTAAAACCTCTTTTTTCAAGCAGTTTTACTGCAAAATCCCACGAAGGCAAGGCATAACCTATTTGAAAACGATCAATGGATTCTTTGGTGAATCCCCTATTTAAAAGATACTCCAGGGCATCCTGACCCTCTTTTGTGTTTACCAGCAAATGATGATAGAATTTACGCAAGAGTTCATGCGCTTCAATCATTTGCTTTGAGCCTTCAGGCAGTTGTGGATTCCTGCCCGCCGCGTGACCTTCCAGCTTAAGCTCGATGTTTGCCATTTCGGCAAGCTTCACTGCAGCTTCCTGAAAAGACAGCCCATCTATATCCATCAGGAATGAAAAAACATTCCCGCCGGCTCCACAGCCAAAGCAGTGAAAAATCTGCTTATCCGGTGAAACTGAAAATGATGGAGAATTCTCCCCGTGAAATGGGCAAAGCCCAAAATAATTGCGGCCTTGCTTTTTCAACTGGACATAATCACCAATGACATCGACTATTTCAACCGCCTGCCGGATTTCATTTACTTTTTCCTCGGCAATCCTCTCTGCCATATGCATGACCTCTAATTAGTTGTGATTCCTTGAACATATCTTAAAATTCGACAAAAGCATGTTCAATTCCTCTATGAATTTTTCTCTGTCTTTTTCAGTGAAAGGTTTTGGTCCTTTCCCATAGTATCCCTGGCGCCTTGCTTTCGCAGAAATATATCTTAGCTCAAGCGCTGTCTGGATTCCTTTTTCTTCGTATAAACTTCCCCTTGGGGAGATGGTGTAAACCCCTTTCGCAATGAGTGTAGATGCTAGGCCAATGTCCTGCGTCACTGCAAAATCACCTTTCTTAACGTGATTCATTAAATAAAGGTCTACAGCCTCCTTATATGAATCGACAAAAACCCAGTTCTGCCCTTGAAGATCATTCTTCATATGGGCGTATGAAGCCACAAAAACAGCTTCGATGGCAAACTTCGAAGCAATTTCGACAATTTCCTTAATAACCGGGCAAGAGTCTGCATCCACAAAAAGAGTCTGACTGTTGATTTTACTAGTATTAATTCTACATCACTCCGCATATTCCTTCTTAGGAATGTATTTTTTAAAAGGGAATTTTGTCGAATTTTTTCGCGGTCAACATCTTGACAACTGATAATAAATAGTTTATTCGTAATCTGTCAAGTCTAAACCTAAACAGATACATTTTTATCACAATTTTTTATTATAGTATAAGATAGCCTATTTTTCCATCATTTTATCTTATCTATAAAGGCTGAAACACTAAAAAAGAAAAGCACATAAAGAATATGTGCTATTTGTCCATCGACTTGTTGCGGACCATATTGAGAATGACATTCGCCGTTTCTTCGACTGCCTTATTGGTCACATCGATGACCGGGCATCCAATTTTTTCAACGATTCCATCAAAATACTCAATTTCTTCTTTAATCCTCTCGATATTCGCGTAGATTGCCTGGTCGTTCAAACCGAGTGATATTAATCTTTCACGTCGGATCTGGTTCAATTTATCAGGCGATATCCTAAGGCCGAAGCACTTTTCTTTTGGAACAAGAAATAATTCCTCCGGAGGATCCACCTCAGGCACAAGCGGAACATTCGCCACTTTATAGCGCTTATGGGCAAGATATTGTGACAAAGGCGTTTTTGACGTGCGCGAGACTCCGACCAAAACGATATCCGCTTTGAGTATGCCCCTTGGATCGCGGCCGTCATCATACTTTACTGCAAACTCAATGGCTTCTACTTTTTTGAAATAATCTTCATCAAGCTTACGCACAAGACCTGGTTCATACAATGGTGTCTCACCGCTTAATACTTGAATTTGCTTCATGAGCGGCCCAATGATATCACAGGCATATATTCCCTCTTTACCTGCAGCCTCCAGCAGATATTCGCTTATTTCCGGCTTAACCAATGTGTAAGCGATCATTCCGCCATCATGCTTCGCCATTGTGATTACTTCATCAATATGTATTTTGTCCTCAACATATGGAAATCTTTTTAAGGACACATCCAAATGTTCGAATTGGCTGATGGCAGCCTTTGTCACGAGCTCCGCTGTCTCGCCGACAGAGTCAGAAACCACATAAATAACAGGTGTTTTATCCATTCCCAATCAACCCCTTCTCTGTCTTGGTTCTTATTCTTCTGCCAAGGCCACAAAAGCCTTGGTAATGTTTGTCTTGGTCAATCTTCCTACAATCTCATACCCATCATCTGTATCCTTGATGATTGGCAGGGCATCAATCTGTTTTTCAATTAATTCCTTTGCAGCATCAATCAGCAGATCATCACGACGGCACACCGTTATATTCGGCATCCTTGTCATAATAATATTGACCGGCAAAGTAGACAGTTCCTGTTTTCCGATGCTTGCTCTCAATAAATCTTTGCGTGACAAGACGCCTACCAGCTTTGAAGCTTTATCTACCACAAATAATGTGCCTACATCCTCAAGGAACATCGCAACTATTGCATCATAAACAGACACATTTTCAGGGATGACTACTGGTATAGACTGATAATCCCTGACGAGGATTTTTTTCAGATTCTCTGAAAGCAGCTGATTTCCAGATTTCCCTGTATAAAAATAACCCACTCGCGGCCTTGCATCCAGAAATCCCGCCATCGTCAAGATTGCGAGGTCTGGCCTGAGGGTAGCCCTGGTCAGATTCAGTCTCTCAGCTATATGCTCACCGGTAATCGGTCCATTATCCTTTACGATTTGCAGGATCTGCTCCTGTCGTTTATTCAGTTCGATTGTCCTCACCACCCATCGGGAATTTTTGATTCTCCCGTATTCTTGGTTTACAGCTTTTTCGATTCGGATCAGATTCAAGGACTGAGCAGAATGTTTTATGTACATAAAACAATTTAATCTCGAAAAAGCTTAATAAGATTATTATATACTACATGAGGTAACCAAAAGAAAGAACTTTCTAACGTTCTTATGACGGTTCCAATCTTGATGATTCAACCAATCAAAAACTTACTAAAGTGCCCTCCAGTGAAGGAAGGCACAATGTACATAACATTCAATTGCTGCTTTAAATCAGCTTTCTTACTTTACTACAATATCATTTACCTTGGCGAGTTTCATGATCAGGACGGCTAGTGCTGCCATTTGATTCAGGCGATTTTCGCGAACTTCCTGATTATCGGACATGACCATGGTATGATCGAAATAACCATTGATTTCTGGCTTAATGTCAGCCAGCAGCTGATAGTAGGAAGCTGCATCCATTCCTTCTTCTGCCCTTTTCCCAAGCTCAAGATATTTTTCATATAACTTTTGCTCATACTCATTTTCGAAGCGTTCCGGATCAATGTCCGCAAGCTCTTCTTTCTTGCTGGCAATATTCAGAACCCTGCTCAATGCTTCCATGCTTTCTTTGAAACCTTCCCTGCCGCTGGCATCTTGAAGTGCATCTGCTTTTTCAATTAGTCCGGAAACAATTCCGAGTTCCCCGCCAAGAACAGCATCAATCAGATCGTAACGGATTTCCCGTTCCTGCAGCAAATGCTTAACTCTCAGCTTAAAGAACTGGATAAGGTCATGATATACTTCTTCTTCAGAACGCTTTGCGATTCCTGCCTCGGAAACAAGATTAAGTGATAAGCCGACAAGGTTTTCCAGCGTGATTTCCCATTTCTTTTTAATCAGCGTCTGTACAATACCTGTCGCTTGCCTCCTTAAAGCATACGGGTCCTGTGAACCGCTAGGAATGATTCCCAGCGAGAAGAACGATACAATTGTATCGAGTTTGTCTGCTATTGCAACCAATGCTCCTGCCGGAGATGCCGGAACTGAATCATCTGCATTGCGAGGCATATAATGTTCATTGATTGCTGTTGCTACTTCCTTGCTTTCGCCTTTTTGCAAAGCGTATTTTTCTCCCATAATTCCCTGTAGTTCCGGGAACTCGTAAACCATCTGTGAAACCAAATCAAATTTGCTGATTTCTGCTGCTCTGTCAGCGGCTTTCGCAATTTCTGGGGCAAAGCCCACTCTGTCAGCGATCAACCCGGCAAGCTTTCGAACACGTTCGGATTTTTCAGCAATAGTACCGATTTCTTCGTGGTATACCACGTTCTTTAATTTTTCCAGGGCTGCTTCGATTTTCATTTTTTGATCTTCTTTATAGAAAAATGCGGCATCCGCCAATCTTGCTCTTAATACTTTTTCATTTCCGCGGGCCACCTTTTCAATATGGAGATGGTCACCGTTCCTTACAGTGAGAAAGTGAGGAAGCAACTCGCCGTCTGCAGACTTGACAGGGAAGTATCTCTGATGCTCCTTCATCGACGTGATCAGGACTTCACTCGGTATTTCAAGGTATTCTTCTTCAAAACGTCCATATAATGCGGTTGGATATTCAACCAGATTATTGACCTCTTCGAGCAGGTCCTCATCTACCGGAATCACCCACCCATTTTCTTCCTCGATTTTTTCAAGCTGTGACGTGATTGCGTCTTTACGTTTTTGGGCATCCGCTACAACATACTGGCCCAATAATGCTTCTTCGTATTCCTCCGGGAAAGATAGCTGTATTTCCCCTTCCCCGAGAAAGCGATGGCCTCTTGTCTTGTTGCCTGTTTGAACACCAGCGATTTCAAAAGGAATGATGTCGTTGCCGAACATAGCCACCAGCCATTTGATCGGGCGGACATAACGAAGTTCAAGATCTGCCCACCGCATATTTTTCGGGAAGGTCAGTCCAGTAATGATTGCATTTAACTCTACAAGCAAATCAAAGGTTTCCTGCCCTTTGATGAATTTCTTCACATGTGCATACTCTACGCCATTGATTTCCTTGAAATAAATATCCTCAACTGTCATGCCCTGTCCGCGTGTGAAGCCAATTGCTGCCTTGGACCACTCGCCATCCTCCGTTAGAGCAATCTTTTTCGCGGGTCCTTTTGCTTCTTCCTCGCTGTCCTCTTGACGCTCATCGACACTCATAACAAGCAGTGCAAGCCTCCGGGGCGTGGAAAACATGCTTAAGCTTTCGTAGCCAATATTATTCGTCTTCAGCCAGTTCTCTACTTTGGAAGCCAACTGATTAATGGAATCAGTTATAAATCTTGCAGGCATTTCTTCCAAACCCACTTCAAGCAATAAATTCCGTTTAGTCATTTTCCACCTGCTCCTTCCTTTTTATAATTGGGAAGCCCAGTTTTTCTCTTTCTTCATAGAAGGTTTTGGCAACCTTTTTGGCAAGGTTCCGTATGCGGGCAATATATCCTGTTCTCTCCGTTACGGAAATGGCACCTCGTGCGTCAAGAATGTTAAAAGTATGGGAACACTTGAGAACATAATCATATGCAGGATGGACAAGCCCTTCATCCATCTGGCGGTTCGCTTCTTTTTCATAAATGTTGAAAAGGTTGAACAGCATATCCTTGTCAGAAGTTTCAAATGTATACTTGGAGTGCTCATATTCAGGCTGGCCAAATATATCTCTTACTGTAAAACCGTTTGTCCACTCAAGGTCGAAAACATTTTCTTTATCCTGGATATAAGATGCCAGGCGTTCGATTCCGTATGTGATCTCAACGGAAACTGGCTTGCAGTCTAGACCGCCAACCTGCTGGAAATACGTGAACTGTGTTATTTCCATGCCATCTAGCCATACCTCCCAGCCAAGGCCAGCACAGCCAAGGGATGGGTTTTCCCAGTTATCCTCAACAAAGCGAATATCGTGTTCGATTGGATCAATTCCCAACGCTTTCAGGGAATCCAGGTAAATTTCCTGGATGTTATCTGGAGATGGCTTCATGATTACCTGGAATTGGTGATGCTGATAGAGCCTGTTAGGGTTCTCGCCGTAGCGGCCATCTGCCGGGCGGCGTGACGGCTCTACATAAGCAACATTCCAAGGTTCAGGTCCAATCGCACGTAAAAATGTATATGGACTCATCGTTCCTGCACCTTTTTCGGTATCATAAGCCTGCATTAAGATGCAGCCTTGTTCAGACCAGTGTTTTTGCAATGTTAAAATCATATTTTGTATATTCATCTTTACACCTCCGAATTTTTCCATTTATTAAAGATATGATTATTTGGGTCTTTTTTCTCTAACTTGGTTGCTACTGACTACACAAATATGATGGAATTACCTAAGTTTTTTCACAAAATCAACGCTTATTAGGAGAAATGAGCTTGCCAACTTAGTACCGACCTACAAACTGTCTTTTATCACGTTAACAACAATCTTTACGAAACAGCCTTATTTTAAAATCAAAAAAACTCTCGCCTCCTATGCATCGATTTCATGCATAGGGACGAGAGTTTACCCGCGGTTCCACCCTATTTGCTGCCAGAAAGCAGCCTCTTTAAAAATGATGTCGCTCCAGAATGCCTTCCTTAATTTCTGCCATCCGGCTCACACCATACCCGGACTCGCTAATGCAGAGTGATTTAAGTACTCTTTTCCTTCACAGCAACATTATGTAATTGTCATTAAAAATCAGAAAAAGCTTTTGTTTTGAATAATAGCGAAAAGATTCAGCAATGTCAATAGTTATAGGCGATCCCTGAAGGAATCCATTTGATCCAGAAATTTTCTTGTTTTTAAATATAGCCCTGAATATTCATCATAGTATGCTGTGATGACTTTTTTTAATTCAGCCTTTGTTTCCGGCTTTACTGAGATATTTCCCAGTCGGCTAAGGTCCAGCAGATAAAATAAGCGCAGCAGCCTTACTGTCCCCGGAGAAATTTTGATTCTGTAAGGATCTGTCTCAAAGCATCGGTGACAAAGGAGCCCACCTTCTTTAATCGAAAAGTGGAACTCTCCTTCGGTGTTTCCGCAAATGGTACACCTGTCCAAAACCGGATACAAACCCTGGACATTGAGCATTTTCATTTCATAGATAAACGTGAGAATTTCCATATCATAACCTTCATTCATATAATTAAGGGTCTGAAGAAGGAGTTCGAACATAAAAGGATTTGATTTTTTATCCTCTGTCACTTTATCCGTCAAATCAATAATATAACTGGCATGGGCCGTCAGAAAAATGTCCTCGCGTATTGACCGCATGGAAGATATCATGTCTCCCTGCTGCAGTCCGCCCAGCCCTGAACTTGCCTGAAAAAGATAGTAACCATACGTAAAAAGCTGGGTGACGGCAGAAAGCCTGCTGCTGGGCTTTTTCGCACCTCTTGCCATCACACCAACTTTTCCGAATTCCCTGGTATATAAAGTTACAATTTTATTGTTCTCGCCATAATCAGTCGTTCTAATGACAATGCCTTCGCATTTCTGCAGCATCCTCTGTCACCATCCATTACTACAGACAAACCTATGAGATTGGAAAATCAATTTCTGCTAGTTCTTCCTCCGAATAACCGGGTATTTCTTGATTGTCTTTCTCTAATTCCTTAAAGAGAAGATACGTGTCAATGTTACCTGTTTGCGAAAAAACCTTCCAGGTAAAATCCAACATCGAAAACCCCACCTTTCATATTTTCACTAGCAATTTTATCTATCCCAAATCCTTATGAATATCATGGCCTGCCGAGCAGATTTTCATGTTACGCAAAAATTGTAAATTCTATTTATGAATAATATTTGGAAACCCTTAATATGTTATGGATGGAGCATTTGCCAAACAGGCCTAATATTCATCTTCCCTGAAACCAAAATCCCTCAGCTGAGTGGCTTTATTTCTCCAATCTTTCTGTACCTTTACCCATAACTCCAAAAACACCTTTGAACCAAGCAGATTCTCGATATCATGTCGGGCCCGTTTGCCAATTTCCTTTAGCATACTTCCCTGTTTGCCTATAATAATGCCCTTTTGGGAATCCCTCTCGACAATGATTGTTGCCATTACATGCACCATTTCCTTTTCAGGCTGGCGTTCCATCTTCTCGATAACGACAGCAAGTGAATGAGGTATTTCTTCCCTAGTCAGGTGCAATGCTTTCTCCCTGATCAGTTCGGAAACGATGAAACGTTCCGGATGGTCGGTTACCTGATCCGCTGGATAAAACTGCGGGCCTTCCGGCATTTTTTCCTTGATTTGTTCAAGCAGCCTTTCGATATTGTTGCCTTCCAAAGCCGAAATTGGCACGACTTCTTCAAAATCGAATTTTTCATTGTAGGACTCGATCAGTGCCAATAATTGATCAGGATGAATCAGGTCAATCTTATTGATGACAAGGAAAACAGGTGTCTTTACATTTTGCAGTTTCTCAATGATAAATTCTTCCCCGCGCCCATATCCTTCCTGCGCATTGACCATGAACAAAACGAGATCGACTTCTTTTAACGTATTTTGCGCTACCTTCATCATGAAATCCCCGAGACGGTGCTTGGGTTTATGAATTCCTGGAGTGTCGATGAAGATCAACTGAGAATCCTCAAGGGTCAAAACTCCCTGAACCTTATTCCTTGTCGTTTGCGGCTTATCGCTCATGATTGCAATTTTTTGCCCGATTACACGGTTAAGAAAGGTTGACTTTCCTACATTAGGTCTTCCGATTATTGATATGAATCCTGATTTGTGCTGTTTGTTGTTGAGATCCTGGTTATTTGAGTTCATTCCTGTAATTCCCTTCTCCACTTTATTTTAACTTATTTTCAGTGTCATTTCATTGTTTGTAGCAAAAATGAAATATTAAATTTTTAAATTTTCTAAAAACATACAAGCACTGTTTCTACACTGTGATGATATTTTACTTAAGTTTCTTCCTGTTTTCAAATCGGGTCAAACATGTATGGAGGTTTTAACTCTTGTCCTTTCCATTATGTGACCTATATCAGTCAGGAGTTTTACAAAAAGGCTGTTCGAAAAGATTGTTGTTCACGTGATAAAAGCCATTTTGCAGGCCGGTAGTAAGTTGGCAAGCCCTTTTCTCATAATAAGCGTTAATGTTGTGAAGAAACTTAGTTAATCCCATCCTTTTTTGCAGTCAATAGCAACAAAGTTTGAGAAAAGAGCCTACAAAAAAGAAAAGTTGCCCATTCAGGACAACTAACTCAACCAGGCTGAAATTTTTGGCAGAAATATAATCATACCGATGATGACACTGGCGATTGCAAAAACAAGGACCGCACCGGCAGCTATATCTTTCGCCTGTTTTGCTAGAGGGTGGAACTCCTCTGTATACATATCAACCGTTCTTTCAATTGCTGTATTCATCATTTCCATCGAAATCATTCCGCCAATACACAGAATGATTGCAATCCATTCGAATTTGTTAATTGAAAAAAAGAATCCGGATATGATGACTATAACAGAAATTGCAGCGTGGATTTGCACATTTCTTTCCCTGGCTGCAGCTGTGGCGATTCCTTCGAAACCAAATTTGAAGGAGGAAGCTAAGGGGTGCTTCCTCCGATTATCAGCGTCCAAGGCCATATCCTTCAAGTATATCCTTTTGCCTGTCAAACATTTTCTTTTCATCCTGTTCATTCATATGATCATAGCCTAATAAATGCAGGAATCCATGGACCGCTAGAAACCCCAGTTCCCTCATGAAGGAATGGTTATATTCCTCTGCCTGCTCCCTGGCCTTTGGAATGGAAATGATGATATCGCCAAGCACACGAGGAATTTCCTCCCCGATGATTTCGATTTCACCTTCTCCAATTTCCTCCATGGCAAAGGAGATGACATCCGTCGAACGATCTTTATCACGATATTCCCGGTTGATTTCCTGAATTCGTTCATTTGATACAAATGTCACAGAAAGCTCGCTTCCTCCCTGGACATTCTCATTTACAGCAGCATAATTCAAAAGCTTTTCAATTTCTTCTGCTTCTTCTTTTGATAATTCATTTGTTTCATCCAAAAAGTCGATTTCTAAATTCATGCCTGCTTCACCTTCTGTTTATTCATTTCTGGATACTCGATTCTGGAATGGAATATCCCCTTTAATGTTTCGCAAAGAGTATCAGCAACCGTGTCGAGCTCTTTAAGAGTAATGTCACACTCACTTAGCTGCCCGTCTTGAAGACGGTCCCTGATAATATTATCAACCAATGTTTCAATTTGCTCATGTGTAGGGTGGTTCATCGAACGTACGGCTGCCTCAACGCTGTCTGCAATCCCGATAACCGCAGACTCTTTTGTTTGAGGCTTTGGTCCTGGATAGCGGAAATCCTCCTCTGCTACCTCATGGCCATTTTGTTTGGCTTTATAATAAAAGAATTTCAGTAAAGTGGTACCATGGTGCTGCTCGGCGATATCAATGATTTCCTTAGGCATCCGATGTTTTCTCAGCATATCCGCTCCATCTGCAGCATGGGCGATGATGATATTTTTACTTGTCAAAGCCGGCAATTTATCATGAGGATTATCCATATTAATTTGATTCTCGATAAAAAATTGCGGGCGTTTTGTCTTCCCGATGTCATGATAATAGCATCCAACCCTGGCTAAAAGTCCATTCGCCCCTATTGCCTCACATGCTGCTTCTGATAAATTAGCTACCATGACACTATGGTGATATGTTCCTGGAGCTTCAGTAAGGATCTTTCTTAAAAGCGGATGGTTCGGATTGGAAAGTTCAATCAGCCTTAGAGTTGAAAGAATGCCAAATCCTGCTTCAAAAAATGGCAGTAAGCCAATCGTCAATACAGCAGAAACTATTCCGGATACGAATGCGGCAGTAATATAAAACCCGTATTCTAAACCAGAATATTGGCTATTCCTAAGGAACAGGACCGAAAGGATGACAATCAAATTGGCCACCGATACAAATAAACCTGCCTGAAGGATTTTTGATCTTCGATTCTGTTTTTGCAAAAACAGGATAGCAGCCAGACCGCTCATCAAAATATAAATTCCAAGCGAGACATTCAGTGTTCCAGTTATGCCTTCATTAAAAATAATGCTGCCAGTGACCGCAAGGATGGCCACCTGCAATAAGGCAAGCCTTTCATTAATCAGAATCTTAATCAACATTGCTCCCATTGCTGCAGGGAATATATAGCCAATTTCCGAATACTCGAATTCGTCGAACAGACTGACCAGCTTCATCAATAAAATCGAAGTGATAAAAATAATGCTGAATATCAAAAGGTTCTTTTGTTTTTTATCAGCGTTCTCCATTTCGTTAAAAACGACATATAGGCCAAACAGGATCAATGCCACAATCATTGCCAGCCCGATGAATGGCTTAAAGGAATTTTCACTTTCCAATAGCCCGACAAGCTGTAGTTTTTTATAGATATCCCTGCTGATCAACTGTCCTTCATCCACTATTATTTGCCCTTCGAGAATCCTTACTGGTTCAACACTGTCCATTGCCTGCTGACGCAAGTCTTCAGTAGCTTCGGGATCGTAGAATTCATTCTGGACCACGGCATAACGGCCGATTTCTATGACCGCCCTTTTTAAACTGCCGCTTAAACTGGTATACTTTAATTCTTCCTCTACATTTAATTTCGCATTCTCCACTTCATCTGCGGGAACACTGTGCTTCATCGTATTATTTATCGCTGTGACAGTAAGGTCCCTGGCTGTTTGCAAATCTCCATTCGGAGCTTGCAGCAAGGCTATAAAAACCTCATCAGAAAGACTCTTCGTCTCACTATCGGTCAATTTCGTTTTTAACTTTGCCAGTTTCTCCTCAATAGTTAGTCCATCCGGTGATGAAACAGCCTCTTCATCTCCCTCGGCAGCTGTTTTTTTCTGCTGTTCAATCTCTTCCTGCGCTTCAGCGTTGACTTCCGATACTGAACCAAAAATTGAAGTGACCAAATCTACCCTGTTCTGGGTATATTCCCTTTTCACCCGATAGACATCCTTTACCTGTTCGACAGCTTCCCTCCGATTTGCTTCTGTACTTTCTTTATCCTCAATCGTAATAGGCGACCGGATTGTTTGCTCTGCCACAGAGAATAACTTGAGGTCAAGTTTCTCAGGCTTTACATTGCTATACATTGCAGAGTACATAACAATTCCAATCAGAAAAAATAACAACACCCGAAAAATCTTGATATTCAGCAAGTTCAATATGGCAGTCAATTGGACCTGCAGCTTTTCCATTCCCAACCCTCCTATAAGAAAAGTACAAGCGCCCAGGTTAACCACGATAAGCGTGAACCTCAATAACGCCGCATCGAAGGCGGCATGTCTGCACATCTTAGGTCGAGGCTGGCAGTGAAGCCGTTTTTTGACTTCATCGACGGCCGAAAAAAGCAGCTGGATAGTGCCTCAAACTGTTTAAGCTTACAAGCACTTTCGTGGATAAGAACGGCCATGCGCTTAGGCTAGACATTTCTCAAAGTGAAATATTACTAATTTTTATAAATGAACGAATAGAGCTTGTTTGAGAATAACTGGGAAATTCACCTAACATTATGTACCATCATATCAGTTTTTCTCTAAAGTTTCACCTCTATTTAAAGGCAGCCTCTGTCAAAAGGTTTTCAGATGTTTTTTTGCCCAAACAAAAGTCCGCTCTCATTTCTTCATGGAGCGGACATGGTTATTATTCATTTTTTCCATAAGCTTCTATAATTCGTCCGACAAGCGGATGACGGACGACATCTGCCTGTTCCAAATGTACAAAAGCGAGCCCAGAGACGTTCTTCAACACATTTTCTGCCTCAACAAGGCCCGATTTTGCTCCTTTTGGCAAATCGATCTGGGATGTGTCACCTGTGATAATCATTTTGGATCCAAACCCAAGACGGGTCAGGAACATCTTCATCTGAGCCTGGGTCGTGTTCTGCGCTTCATCAAGAATGACAAAAGCGTCATCAAGAGTCCTTCCCCTCATATAGGCAAGAGGCGCAATTTCAATCGTTCCTCTTTCAATCAAACGCGATGTATGTTCAGTCCCCAGGATATCATGCAAGGCATCGTACAGCGGGCGGAGGTATGGATCAACCTTTTCCTTCAAATCCCCTGGAAGGAAGCCCAGACTTTCTCCTGCCTCTACCGCTGGTCTTGTTAATATAATTTTTGACACCGTTCCATTCTTCAGGGCTGTGACAGCCATGACAACCGCAAGATAGGTCTTGCCAGTACCAGCTGGCCCGATGCCAAATACAAGGTCACGGCTCTTAATGGCATTTACATAATGCCTTTGCCCAAGTGTCTTGACTCTTATGGACTTCCCTTTTACATTTTTACTGATTTCTTCATCGTATAGATCCTTGAAGTATTCCAGAGTTCCTTTTTCAGCCATTTGAATGGCGTAAACGGCCTCTCTCTGGCTAACGCTTATTCCTTTTCGGATCACTGCCAGGAGATTCTCCAGAACAGCCTGGGCCAGCGCGACCTGTTCATCAGGGCCCGAGATGCCCATCGACTCGCCACGAGTCACAATCGAAACATGAAGCTCCTGTTCAATCAATTTCAAATTCATATCTGCATTGCCGAATAATGAAACGGCCTCATTTGGGTTCGCTAGTTGTATTTCAGTCGTCTTTAGGTCCTCTGTCATTCTCAGTCTCCTTGAATAATTGGTTGTCCTTCTGCAATATCTTCAACGATTGTAAAATGTGTGATTAGTTTTACTTTATCATTCTCAATTGACTGATGTAAAATTTTTTCCCCTTTTATGATAGCATTTTCAGGGATAGAGTTTTTTATATCCTTTCTTGCAAGTTCTTTTGCACTTTCAATTGCTTCTTTCCTGGTATAGATGCGTGTAACTTGCTCGCGCTCCCTGATTGTCTTTTTTTCAATCATGACAGGAAGCTCCCATTTAAAAAATCTTACAGGCTGCTCAGAGATTTCTGTTTCAAACTCCTTGAATTCATTTTTCCCAAAACCCCAGACAGGCATCGCTTTTCCTGCTACTTTTAGAAAAAATCTTCTTTTCTCGTTGCCATTATAGACCTGAAATGTACTCTTTAATGGAAGTTCCACCTTGGTTGAATACCATGTCTCGCCGAGAATTTCCCCTGTGGCGGCCACAACTTTCGGATTATCCTCATTTCCATATAAGCCAGAAACAAGGAGCTGGCCGGGCTTTACGAAATCATTCACTTCCACAACCGGATCGCCTTTTTCCACAAAGATTTTGACGATAGCTGCTTTCCTTTTTGCCACCAGATGCCTGGGACCATTCACTTCCCCTTTTTCCGGTTCACTTTTCTCGACAGCCTGAAAATGATAGGTGGTCCCTTTCAGTTCCACGCCTATCCATGTCAGGGCACCAACCTTATCTGTCAGTTCCTTCTGGATACTTTCCACATTATCAATGGAAAATTGCATTTTGCCAACGCCTATTCCCATCCTGTCCAATTCCTTACGAATTTGATGTTCCGTTGCGGGACTTGCCCCTTTTATCTCTATACCCCAAACCATGTTCGATAGAATCATGATCAATACAATAAATAAGATTGCTCCTGCTAAAAATCCACTGTTTGTCCATAATTTCTTTAAAAAGAAAGGGCCGCCCGCCCTCTCCAGAAATCTGATTTTACAATTGCTCTCCCTCGCAGGCACCCTCAGTTTATTTACATCCTGCAGATTGACGAAAAAAGTGACCGCTTCAGACCCATGCTTTTTAACATTCCAGATTGATACACCATTGCGCGTCAGCTGGTTCAGGAATCTTTCTATTCCCTTTCCTGTCAGCTTCACCTTTACTGTGCCTGAAAAGGTGTGAATCCATTGGTTTTTCATTTGACTCCCCCTCAAACTCAATCATTGATATACAGAACCTGATCTATTTTCCCTTCAAGTAATATCTCTTCAGGCAATATTGTCTTAATCACGAACGCCTTGCCCTTGACCAGAAGCTGCCCGCCTTTAATCATCAGCCTTACTTCACCATCCGAAAAAGCAAGCAGACCCCGGTGGTTTTCTATATAAATATGGACTTGCCCAATCATCGTGATTCTAGGGAGATCCATCATGACATCTTGAGGAAGATCCATTTTTTGTGTCATCCATTTGCGTACATACTGGCCCCATTTTTTTGCCATAAAAAAAAGAACCCCCTTTCATCTCATATGTATGAGAAAAAAGGAGGTTCTAGCACCATTTTTAACTTTATCTAACCATTCTTTCAAACCTTCGTGAGTATGCAATTCTCTTTACTTACAATCTCCTTGCCTGGTTGAAAGGCTTTTTGGCGCGGGGCTTGCCAAGGACCTCAGCCCAAATCAGCCCCTCTACCAGGGTGTCCCTGTCAGGCTGGAACACGACATCTGATGTAACCTGCTCTCTCTTTTGCTTAAGCCGGCCTGAAGATTCACCTGATGACATCCTGCCTGTGTTCTGCTTTTTCCCTGGCTCATCAGATTGCCGCTTTCTTTCCTGATACTTCTTTTGAAGGTCGGTAATGGTTTCAACACCTGATTTCACCGGTGTTTTCTTGCCAGTACCACGGCCTTGCCCTTCTTCTCTGCGCGCATCCAGCCCTGGATCGTAATCCTGGTCTTTTTCCATCTCAGGACGCTGGGGTTCAATTCTAGCTTCTGCAGGCTGTCTTCTCACAGGTGGAGGACCAGGCGGCTGGAACGGACCAGATGGCCTTACCGGACGGCGCTGAGGATGATTCCCATCTCTCTTCTTTTGATTGAACAAACTGGATATCGCACCGATGAGAATGAACAGGGCTATAGGATTAGTCAGAATATCAAATAAAAATTCCATGAGGAGCCCCCCTTTCTTTTATCGGGTTCTCGCATCAGTTATTATTTTTGTCATCTTTTTTACTGTTTGAAAGCTTGCCAATGGAGCCTCTCATACCTGTGTCAGCTTCAATATTCTGGATGTTCATATAGTCCATCACACCGATATTGCCTTCACGAAGCGCTTCTGCCATAGCCAGTGGAACAGTAGCTTCTGCTTCGACTACTTTCGCTCTCATTTCTTCGACGCGTGCCTTCATTTCCTGTTCCTGTGCTACTGCCATGGCGCGACGCTCTTCGGCTTTCGCCTGGGCGATTTTCTTATCTGCTTCAGCCTGCTCAGTCTGCAGCTCAGCACCGATGTTCTTGCCGATATCAACGTCCGCAATATCAATCGATAGAATTTCAAAAGCTGTTCCCGCATCCAGTCCCTTCGAAAGGACTGTTTGTGAGATCATATCCGGATTTTCCAGCACTTTTTTATGATTATCGGAAGAACCGATTGTTGAAACAATACCTTCACCTACACGAGCAACAATCGTCTCTTCACCGGCACCTCCGACAAGTCTGTCGATATTCGCCCTAACAGTGATTCTTGCCTTTGCCTTCACTTCAATCCCATCCATGGCTACCCCAGCAATGAATGGAGTTTCAATTACCTTAGGGTTAACACTCATTTGTACCGCTTCCAATACATCACGACCTGCAAGGTCAATCGCAGCAGCTCTTTCGAATGAAAGTTCAATATTCGCACGATGTGCAGCAATCAGGGCGTTAACAACCCTATCGACATTACCTCCAGCAAGGTAGTGGCTTTCCAGCTGATTTGTCGTCACATTCAAACCTGCTTTATGCGCCTTAATCATCGGATTGATAACCCTGCTTGGAATTACCCTTCTCAATCTCATTCCAATCAACGTGAAAATGCTGACCCTTACACCCGCCGCTAATGCTGAAATCCACAGCATTACTGGAACGAATGTCAGCAAAACACCAAGGAAAATGATCCCAAGTGCAACTGCAATTAAAATAAACGCTGTTCCTGCTTCCATTTGGACTGCCTCCTAAAATTATATTCCCCAGGCGGTTGATCTATTGATATGAATCATTGCCTCTGGTTTATCTCTACTTGTTATGACTTTCCATTGCAGAGTTAGCAACAATACAACGAAAGAAAACAAATTAGATTACTTCTATCTCTCTTACCACAATTCTTGAGCCTTCTGTTTTAATAACCCTTACTTTTCTGCCTTTTGGAACAAATCCACCGTCGCTGACAACATCAATGCGTTCATCTTCCACGATGATCGTGCCTGAAGGCCGGAGAGGCGTCACCGTCATTCCTTCTACTCCAATCAGTTCCAGGCGATTTTTATTCGACACATAACCCTTTTCAGTGCTTGTTGAATCGGTGAGTATGATTCTCTTGAAAAATTTCATCTTTTTTCCAAACACCCTTATCATCAAAATAGATAAAACGATAGACGCTGTCAAGGCAATCAGTAAAGAGATCCCCATGTGGACCACATTATCGGATGCCATAAAAAAGCTCGCGACAATTGCCAGCAAACCAATGACTCCAGCTATTCCCCCTGCAATAAACAACTCAAGCAGGATTAACCCGATTCCTAGAGCGAACAGGATTAGCGTCTCGTAACCGGCCAGCCCGGCAACCATATGTCCATAAAAGAATAATAGCAATGCTGATAAACCGGCAATTCCGGGTAAACCGAATCCAGGCGAGTAAAGTTCAAGAATCAAACCCAGGCTTCCAATGGTCATCAAAATCGGAACGACAACAGGATTAGTTATGAATCTCGCCAGTTTTTCCGCGAAAGTTTCATCCACATTCCGGATTTCAGCATCCACATAGCCCAGTTTTTGCAATAATTCATTAAGGTTTTTTACAGTTCCTTCTGAATAACCCACCTCAAGTGCCTGCTCGGCTGTTAAGGTAAGAAGCCTCCCCTTTCCCGCTCCCAGTTCAGGCAGATCAATGCTTTCATCCGCCATCGCCTGGGCGTATATCGGGTCCCTGCCACTTTCAACGGCTGCTGCTTTCATGGCTGCAAACCAATAAGATTCCGCTTTCTTTCCAGCCGTATTGCCCTCCTGGTCAATAATCGCAGCAGATCCCATCGTGGAGCCAGGAACCATATAAATCTCATCCGTGTTCAGGGAAATGTATGCTCCAGCGGATAATGCCTGCTTATTGACGAAAGCCACGGTTTTCAAGTCGGTGCCCGTGAGCAGTTTACCAATGCCGCCAGCCGCATCGACAGCTCCCCCGGGAGTATTAACATCAAAAATGATTGCTTCTGCACCAGCCTCTTCCGCTTCTTCCACCGCTCTTTCCAAGAAGGCAAGCATACCCTTTTCGACCGTTTCTTTAATCGGGACCACATAAACGACTTTTTGATCCGCATCTGCAGTGAACGGATTAATCAGACTTGCCAGGGATAAGAGGATAATGATGCTGGCAATCACTGACTTGATATTCAATTCGGCACCTCCATTCATAAAAATAAGGCCATAGTGGTAATACGCATATGCACACTAAAAAGTTTCAATCTTTTTTACAGATCATTAAAATAAGTACAATCGATTTGAATTGGGCAATTATGAATGTAAATATGCTGGATTAATAATGAACTTGTGCTGGCGATGCCTTGTAAGTAAGCTATGTGCCCTTTTTTGGGGCTCCTGTTTCATTTTGGGCTCATAGAATGTTTCTATGTGCCCTTTTTAAGGCTCCTGCTTCATTTTGGGCTCATAGAATATTTCTATGTGACCTTTTTAAGGCTCCTGCTTCAGGTTGGGCTCATAGAATATTTCTATGTGACTTTTTTAAGGCTCTTGCTTCAGTTTGGGCTCTTAGAATATTTCTATGTGACCTTTTTAAGGCTCCTGCTTCAGGTTGGGCTCTTAGAATATTTCTATGTGACTTTTTTAAGGCTCTTGCTTCAGGTTGGGCTCTTAGAATATTTCTATGTGACCCTTTTTAGGGGCCTGCTTCAGTTTGGGCTCTTAGAATATTTCTATGTGACTTTTTTAAGGCTCTTGCTTCAGGTTGGGCTCTTAGAATATTTCTATGTGACCTTTTTTAGAGGCCTGCTTCAGTTTGGGCTCATAGAATGTTTCTATGTGACCTTTTTAAGGTTGCAAGCTGCAGTTTGGGCTTTTAGAATGTTTCTATGTGCCCTTTTTAAGGTTGCAAGCTTCATTTTGGGCTTATAGAAGAATATGCATATGGCTGTATCGGCTTTACTGAGTCTATGTATAAACCATTAAAACGCAAAGCATCATGCTGTCACATCAGTTAGTATGCGCTAAAAAGGCCGCAAGAGTTACCTGCGGCCTTCGAGCTTTTTATGAAAGGTGTTGTTGTACAAGTTTATTAACGAGAGATCCGTCTGCTTTGCCTTTTACTTTAGGCATAAGGACAGCCATTACTCTTCCCATATCGGCTTTCGATGCCGCACCGGTCTCCGCGATAGCTTCTTTGACTATTTCCGTCACTTCTTCTTCGCTAAGCTGCTGTGGCATGTAAACTTCGACATGCTTTAATTCTGTTTGTATCTTTTCAACGAGGTCTTGGCGACCAGCTTTTTCAAATTCCTGGAGGGAATCTTTGCGTTGTTTCACTTCACGAGAAAGTACAGTTAACTCTTCATCTTCGGATAATTCCTGCTTGCCGAACTTGATTGCTTCGTTTTGCAGGGATGCTTTGACCATCCGAATTGTTGTGAGTCTGTCCTTTTCTTTGTTCTTCATCGCTTGTTTCATATCATCATTTAAACGCTCGAGCAGGCTCAATTTGATTCCACCCTCTCTTAGAACTTGCGTTTTCTAGCAGCTTCAGACTTTTTCTTACGCTTTACACTAGGTTTTTCGTAGAATTCGCGCTTTCTAGCTTCTTGGATAGTACCTGATTTAGATACAGTACGTTTGAAGCGTCGAAGAGCATCTTCAAGCGATTCGTTTTTACGAACGACAGTTTTAGACATTCTCTTTCCCTCCCTCCGAGCACAACACACTAACACCAAAACACATGGGAAACCATGTACCTTGCAATTATAATATAACACCGGCATGAGGTCAACTGTAATTAGCCCTTGTTTTAAATAATGTATATTTGTCTCGGGCAACTGATAAAATGGAACTTTTATGCATGTCCCTCTTTGCTTTTCATACATTTAAATGAAAGGAGGATAGCTGATGGTCTATTTGCTATTATTTATCTTATTCCTCGGTGTGTTTATCGGAGGCATGACTTTGCTCCGGAGAGGCTTATTCGAACTTTCAGCGAGCAGAATGAAAAACTGGCTTTCTGTTATGACCGATACACCATTAAAAGGGCTGGTTGCCGGAATGGTAGTCACGGCATTGCTCCATAGCAGTTCAGCAGTCATGGTAATCACGATCGGCCTGATTTCTGCTGGCCTTCTAAAGTTCTCACAATCAATTGGCATTATCCTTGGATCAAATATCGGGACAACCTTTACCCTTGAAATAATAACCTTCAATATTGACGCATTCATCGTGCCTTTTGCTGTGGCGGGGGCAATTTTTATGGTTCTGCGAAACTCGACCTGGAAGAATATCGGCGCGGTTTCTTTTGGAATTGCCGCAGTTTTTGCAGCCATGAGGGGTTTCACTTTTCTCGCAGACCCAGTAACGAGCCTTCCTATGATCGAGCATGCTCTTGTCCATTTGAACAACAGTAATTTGGCAAGCCTATTTACAGGGACGATTGTAACTGCATTGATTCAATCGAGTACTGCAATGACTGGCATTGTCATGGGATTCCTGTCAGAAGGTACTTTAACCATGGATTCGGCAGTAGCAGCCATGCTTGGGGCAAATATCGGCACTTGCATCACCGCCTTGCTGGCTTCCATTGGTGCCGGGAAAGAGGCGAGACTGACTGCTTTTGCTCATGTATGGCTTAATATCGTTGGTGCGGCTTTGTTTTATCCCTTTATTGAAGAGATATCGGCCCTTGCACCACTAACCGCTTCAAGGCCGGAAGTCCAATTGGCCCATGTAAGCGTCGCTTATAATTTAATAGCATCGCTCCTCGTCCTTCCGGTAGCTGAGAAATTCGGAAGACTGATTGAGGTGATACACGGGAAGGATATGCTTTAAAACCGGTTATGTGATGGATATTTCCAGGATTCGCCGGATATATCAAGAGGTGTCAAAGATGCTTTTGAAAACTCCGCTATTTAAAGATATGGGCGATATATTTAAAAATCCAATGATATATTTCAAAATGTGATCGATATTTTTGAAAATGTGATCGATATATCTCGAAATGTGTTAGATATTTTTAAAAATCTGCTGATATTTTAAAATATCATCGATAAGCTGATATATAATGCCAGTCATTTTATGTAAAATGGTGGGATGAATTTTTATATGAATGTCTGTTGACGAAAAAAGAGCTGGCAATTTGCCAGCTCTTTTTAATCCATTTAAATAACTGCTTCTTCAGCTAAGGTTGTTTCATCTTCTAACACTCTGACGAATTGGCCTTCGTTGTAAGGATATCCTGCTTTTGCAATTTTCACCTTGACGATTTTGCCGACCATCTCTTCATTCGCAGGGAATACAACCTTTAAGTAGTTGTCTGTGTACCCTACATAAAGTCCGCTGTCTGGTGCTTCCTTGTAGACTTCTTCAGGAATTACTTCCAACACTTCATTTTCGAACTGTGAAGCATATTCCTTTGCAAGCTGGTCTGAAAGCTCAATCAAGCGGTGAACGCGTTGGTTTTTGATTTCTTCATCCACCTGATCTTCCATTCTTGCAGCAGGCGTGCCTGTACGTTTTGAATAAGGAAAGACGTGGAGCTCAGAGAACTTGTGCTCTTTTATAAAGTTGTATGTTTCCATAAACTCTTCTTCTGTTTCTCCAGGGAAACCAACGATGATATCAGATGTAACTGCAAGTCCAGGCAATACTTCTTTCAGGCGGTCAAGGCGCTCCCCGAAAAATTCCATTGTGTACTTCCGGCGCATTCTCTTCAGAACTGTATCCGAACCCGATTGAAGAGGGATGTGCAGATGACGGACGATGATATTCGACTTATCAATTACCTCGATCACCTCGTCTGTGATCTGACTTGCTTCGATAGAAGATATGCGAAGACGCTTGATGCCTTTCACCTGCGCCTCTAAATCCCTTAGCAGTGCAGCAAGGTTGTAATCCTTCATGTCCTCGCCATAACCGCCTGTGTGGATCCCAGTAAGGACAATTTCCTTGTATCCGGCGTCAACAAGCTGCTGAGCCTGGCGGATGACCTCCTGAGGATCGCGTGATCTCATCAGACCTCGTGCCCATGGAATGATACAGAATGTACAGAAATTGTTGCAGCCTTCCTGAATTTTCAATGAGGCTCTTGTGCGGTCCGTGAAGGCAGGGACGTCAAGCTCTTCATATACACGGTTCTTCATGATGTTGCCGACGGCGTTGATAGGCTGTCGTTCTTGCTTGTACTGTTCAATATACTCTAGCATTTTCACGCGATCCTGTGTGCCGACAACAATGTCCACACCAGGGATCGCCATGATTTCTGCAGGTGATGTCTGAGCGTAACAGCCAGTTACACAGATAACAGCGTCCGGGTTTTTGCGGACAGCACGGCGGATGACCTGGCGGCTCTTTTTGTCCCCAGTATTCGTTACTGTACAGGTATTAATAACGTAGACGTCAGAGGTAGATTCAAAATCCACTCTTTCGTAACCTTGTTCTTTGAATAATTGCCAGATGGCTTCTGTTTCGTAGTGGTTAACTTTGCAACCTAATGTATGAAAAGCAACTGCAGGCATGATCTTCACCTCAAAAGTTCAAAATGATAGGAAATAGCAGACAATGCATAAAGGGGTGCTGTTTCAGTACGTAATATTCGTGGTCCAAGACCACAAGCCAAAAATCCATTATTACATAAAAGGGTGACTTCCTCTGAAGTCAAACCACCTTCAGGCCCAAAAACAAGCAGGAGGCTTTCACCTGCTTCCATTTTTGAAAGAGTCGCAGACAGCATGGATGCCTCTCCTGCCCTTGCCTCTTCTTCATAAGCAATAAGCTTATAAGTATAGTCTTTTGCCGAAGTGATCAATTGTTTTAAACTGACCGGCTCTTGAACTGACGGAATGAGATTCCGATGCGATTGTTCCGCTGCTTCCTTGGAAATCTTCTGCCATCGTTCTACCTTTTTGGCAGATTTCTTGCTGTCCCATTTAACGATTGAGCGGGATGCGGTAAAGGGGACAAATTCATAAGCACCCAATTCAGTGCCTTTTTGGATAATCAATTCAAGCTTATCCCCTTTGGGCAGACCGCTCGCAATGACAACATGGACGGGCAGCTCCTTGTTCCCTTCTTCCCATTTTACAACGTTTGCCACAACCATTTCATCGGTAATTTCTGCAATCTGGCAAATTGCACTTTTTCCCGTGGGAGTGACACAAAAGATTTCATCCCCTGCGCTCATCCTCATGACACGCGCAATGTGATGATAATCATCTCCGGTAATATTGAATTGTTCCGGATTTACCTGTTCTTCAATAAAATAACGCTGCATCACAGCACCTGCTTTCGAAAAGAGCTGTTATAAAAAGACAGAAAAAAGGGGTGAAGCTGTCCCCTTTTTCCTACATTATTTCTTTTTCCCGATGATTGCAACCCAATCTTCCATAGTGATAATCTCTTCTATCTCGAAACCGGCGTCCATCATTGCTTCCTTGACGACTTCTTTCTTCTGCTGGATAATTCCAGATGTAATGAAGTAACCGCCATTTTTCACGATACGGCCTGCATCGTCAGCAAAACGAAGGATGACCTCCGCGAGGATATTTGCGACAACAATGTCGGCCCCTTCTGCTACACCATCAAGCAGGTTATTTTGTGAAACGGTCGCTGCATGCTGGACCTTATTCAGCTTTATATTGAGCTTTGCGACCTGGACAGCAACATCATCCAGGTCCATCGCTTCCACTTTTTCTGCACCAAGCTTGGCCGCAGCAATACTTAGGACACCAGAACCTGTTCCGACATCAACGACCCGGTCACCTGGCTGGACAGTCCTTTCAAGCGCCTGGATACACATCACGGTAGTAGGATGTGTTCCAGTTCCAAAAGCCATGCCGGGATCAAGCTCGATGATCAATTCATCGGTGTTGACCGGAGTGTATTCCTCCCAGGTTGGGACAATCGTGAATTTCTCAGAAATCTTAACAGGGTTATAGTATTTCTTCCAGGCAGTGGCCCATTCTTCTTCATTCACTTCGCTGATTGAAACTTTATTCAATCCAATATCGATATTGTAGATGATCAGATTATTGATTGCTTCTTTAATTTCATCCACCGTTTCTCCCAAAAAGCTGTTAACAGGGAGATACGCCTTTACGATAACGCCCTCTTCCGGATAATCGTCAGGATTAAGCTGGTATATTTCCCCGAACTGGTCCTCTCTTTCCTTCTCAAGCTCAAGCGGATCTTCTATAACAACCCCGCTCGCGCCTGCTTCATGCAGGATATTTGAAATCGGCTCAACCGCTTCATTCGTAGTTAAAATGCTGATTTCGGACCATTTCATTTATACCAACTCCATTCGATTAATCACCTTTTATGGCACGTTTCACTTTTGAAAAAAAGCTTTCCTCCTGCTCTCCAAGAGGGGATTGTCCGCTTACTTCCGCAAACTCACGCAGCAGCTGCTTTTGTTTTTCAGACAGCTTGGTCGGAGTCACGATTCGGACAAGGACATGCTGGTCTCCTGTACCGTAGCCGCGTACATTTGGAACCCCCTTGCCCTTCAGGCGGAATTTGGTTCCTGTCTGTGTTCCCGCAGGCACCTTCAGCTTTACCTTCCCGTGAAGTGTAGGGACTTCAACTTCATCTCCAAGGGCAGCCTGAACAAATGTGATTGGCATTTCACAATAGATGTCATCGCCATCACGCTCGAAAAACTCATGCGTCCTGATGTGGAAAACAATATAAAGATCACCTGGAGGTCCGCCGTTAATTCCAGCTTCCCCTTTTCCAGCTACTCTCAACTGTTGTCCATCGTCTACACCCGCTGGAATTTTCACATGAATCTTGTTTCTTCTTGTAACCTTCCCGGTTCCGGAACATGTTGTACATCTTTCTTTGATTTCCTTACCAGATCCATTACAGTGATGACATACACGGCGGTTTACAATACGTCCAAAAGGAGTATTTTGTTCTACACTGATCTGACCGCTTCCATGACAATGTTTACATGTTTCCACTTTAGTGCCAGGCTTTGCGCCAGATCCATCACAAGTGTCACATGTTTCTTCACGAGGAATCTCGATATCTGCTTCCTTGCCGAAAACAGCTTCCTCAAACTTTAAGGTCATGGTGTACTGAAGGTCGGCACCCTGTCTTGGTGCGTTTGGATCACGGCGTCTGCCTCCCCTGCCGCCGAAGAAGGAATTGAAAATATCTTCAAAACCGCCAAACCCGCCGCCGAAATCTGCTCCGCCGCCAAAGCCCTGGTTCGGATCCACGTGGCCAAACTGGTCATAATGAGCCCGCTTCTGGTCGTCACTCAATACCTCATAGGCTTCTTTTACTTCCTTGAACTTTTCATCTGCTCCCGGCTCTTTGTTGATGTCCGGATGGAATTGTTTAGAAAGCTTGCGATAGGCTTTCTTTAATTCATCCTTGGTAGCCGATTTACTGACCCCAAGGACTTCATAGTAATCCCGTTTACTCATGATTACCACTCCCGAATCTTTTCACATAAAGGTAATTTTAACATTCCCGTATATTCATACGCAATATTTAAAACATCTGTTATGCGGTAATTTATATCTATTTTACAAATAGTGTTCTATCACATTAAAAAAGCCAAAGCCAAGTAATACCTGACTTTGACTTTTTAGTTGCTATGAAAGTTTATTATTTATCGTCATTTACTTCTTCAAATTCTGCATCAACGACATTGTCGTCTTTCTTCGTTCCTTCTTGGCCCTCTGCGCCCTGCTGAGCCTGCTGCTTGGCAGCTTCTTCATAAAGCTTGACGCTAAGGTTAGTAACGATTTCCTGAAGAGCATCCTTTTTAGTGCGAATTTCTTCAATTTCATTCTTTTCGATTGCAGCCTTCAGTTCGTCTTTTGCTTCGTTTGCTTTCTTGACTTCCTCTTCATCTACCTTGCCTTCAAGGTCCTTCAGAGTTTTTTCAGTAGTGAAGACCAACTGATCAGCTTCATTGCGAAGTTCTACTTCTTCTTTCAGTTTCTTATCAGCTTCTGCGTTTTCTTCCGCCTCTCTTACCATGCGGTCGATTTCTTCATCTGAAAGTCCTGTAGAAGATTTAATAGTGATCTGCTGTTCTTTGTTTGTGCCAAGGTCCTTCGCACGTACATTAACGATACCATTCTTGTCGATATCAAATGTAACTTCGATTTGAGGTATTCCGCGTGGTGCTGGCGGGATATCAGTCAACTGGAAGCGGCCAAGTGTCTTGTTGGCAGAAGCCATTGAACGTTCACCCTGGAGTACGTGGATATCAACAGCAGTCTGATTGTCTGCAGCTGTTGAGAATACCTGTGATTTTGAAGTAGGGATTGTTGTGTTACGGTCAATCAGCTTCGTGAATACGCCGCCCATAGTTTCAATTCCAAGCGAAAGCGGAGTAACATCAAGAAGAACTACGTCCTTGACATCACCAGAAATTACGCCGCCCTGGATGGCAGCACCCATTGCGACAACTTCATCAGGGTTTACACCTCTGTGAGGATCTTTTCCAGTTTCTTTTTTGATTGCTTCCTGTACAGCCGGGATACGTGTAGATCCGCCGACAAGGATTACTTTATCAAGTTGTGACGGGCTCAAGCCGGCATCTTTTAGAGCCTGGCGAGTTGGACCCATTGTACGTTCAACCAAATCTGCAGAAAGCTCTTCAAATTTAGCGCGAGTCATGTTCACTTCAAGGTGAAGCGGTCCAGCTTCCCCAGCAGTGATGAATGGAAGGGAAATCTGTGTAGAAGTTACACCAGAAAGGTCCTTCTTCGCTTTCTCAGCAGCATCCTTCAAACGCTGAAGAGCCATTTTATCTTTAGAAAGGTCAATGCCATTTTCTTTTTTGAATTGCTCTACCAAATAGTCGATGATTACCTGGTCAAAGTCGTCACCGCCAAGACGGTTGTCACCTGCAGTAGCTTTTACTTCGAACACGCCATCTCCAAGCTCAAGGATGGAAACATCGAAAGTACCGCCGCCAAGGTCATAAACAAGGATTGTCTGATCTTCATCCATTTTATCAAGACCGTAAGCCAGTGCTGCAGCTGTTGGCTCATTGATGATACGCTCAACTTCAAGGCCTGCGATTCTTCCCGCATCCTTAGTTGCCTGGCGTTCTGCATCATTGAAATAAGCCGGAACAGTAATAACTGCTTTTGTAACAGGCTCTCCAAGGTAGTCCTCAGCATAAGACTTCAAGTATTGAAGAATAACCGCTGATAATTCCTGCGGTGAGTAATCTTTGCCTTCAACTTCAACTTTATGGTCTGTGCCCATATGGCGTTTAATAGAAATGATTGTGTTAGGGTTTGTGATTGCCTGGCGCTTAGCCACCTCACCAACCTGACGCTCGCCATTTTTGAACGCAATGACAGAAGGAGTTGTTCTGTTACCTTCCGGGTTTGGGATTACCTTTGGTTCGCCGCCTTCTAGTACGGCAACACAAGAGTTAGTTGTTCCTAAGTCAATACCGATAATTTTACTCATATTCAATTACCTCCTGGCTCATTTATGTAGGCTCTTTTCGTAAACTTTGTGCTTTCAATCTGCACATAGGTCTTTACGATTATATATTTTTATTCAGAAGTCTCCTCGAAAAAAGCCCTTTAACCACTGTTATTGGTTCACTTTTACCATCGCTGGACGAATGATGCGGTCCTTCAGCATATAGCCCTTTTGGAATTCTTCAACAACAATGTTAGGTCCGTAATTTTCATCTTCAGCCTGCATCACTGCCTGGTGAAGATGCGGGTCAAATTCCTTGCCTACAGCTTCAATCACTTCGACTCCTTCATTTTTCAAGGCATCAAGTAAGCTGCGGTAGACCATTTCCACACCCTGCTTAAGGGATTTAGCCTGTTCATTATCTACATCCATTTTCAAAGCACGCTCGAAGTTATCGATGGCCGGAAGCAGGTCTGTAATAATGCTTTGGGCTCTATATTTAGCGCTCGCTTCAAGTTCGATTCTTGAACGGCGGCGGAAGTTGTCAAAATCAGCCTGAAGGCGTAAGTAACGGTTGTCGGCTTCCTCAAGCTTGCCCTCCAATTCTGCGATTTTCTGCTCCATTGGATTTTGCTGCTCTTCCTCTTGGGATGGAATCTCTTCAGTTTGCTCAGAAGCTTCGTTTTCGGCAAAAACCTCTTCAACCGTTCCTTCTTCCGTCTTGCTGTTAAATTCTTGCTCAGTGTTTCTCTCTTCTGTCACGTTAACTCACCTCCCTTAAAGTATGGCGGCAAAAATCAGCCGCATTTCCCAGGAAAGCACCTGGATTGTTATTATTTCAACGAAGCTTGCACGCTTCAGTAGAAAACACACATGACGATTCAGGATGGAACAGGCTGTTCCACCCCTAATCAATATTTCCATGCTTATTTATTTTGATACAGCTGTGTCAGCACCTTTGACAAATCTGTACTAATTAATTGCAGCAAGCTGATGACTCTCGAGTATTCCATGCGGGTGGGACCTAAAACTGCGATAGATCCCAGCTTTTCTTCACCCATGGAATAGGTGGCAGTAATCAGACTGCAATTTTCCATTGCAGTGTTATCATTTTCAGTACCAATTTTGACATTGATTCCGGCTGAATTCCGCCTTATCAGATGATATAAGCCATCTTCATGTTCGATCATATTCATCAGATTGCGTATTTTTTCAACATCATTGAACTCTGGCTGGCTGAGTATATTCGTCTTGCCGCCAAAAAACACCTTTTCATGTGCTGGCAAGTTCAATGTTTCCATAATCGTATTCAGGAAAGTGTCATAACTGTTAATATGCTGACGCAGCAGCATGGCAATTTCCTTGTAGATATTGGAATTCAAATTGGTAAGCGGTACACCTGCCAATCGCTCGTTCAGGATATTCACCATTTTTTCAACGTCAGATGGATCTAC
This sequence comes from Mesobacillus jeotgali, assembly GCF_900166585.1. Taxonomy (NCBI): domain Bacteria; kingdom Bacillati; phylum Bacillota; class Bacilli; order Caryophanales; family Bacillaceae; genus Mesobacillus; species Mesobacillus jeotgali. The sequence goes on from NZ_FVZC01000009.1 coordinate 2,107,438, forward strand.
ACTCGTCGGGAAATGGAACATCCTGTTTTCCACATGCCCTGTATCGGTTACGATTATAGCGATAGCCGTATCCTTATTCAACGGGACGATCTGAAGCTTTTTCAGCCTGTTGTCCTTTACAGCCGGCCCTAAAACAATCGAAGTATAATTCGTCATTTCAGATAAAATTTTCGCTGATTTCTGTACGATTTTTTCAAGCTCGTAAATCCGTTCAGCAAAAATTGATTTTATTGCAGCCATATCGGTTCGATTGACTTTTTGCGGCAGCAAAAGGTTATCAACATAAAATCGGTAACCCTTTTCAGAAGGAATTCTGCCAGAAGATGTGTGGGTTTTCTCAATAAAACCCATATCCTCGAGGTCGGCCATTTCATTCCGGATCGTCGCCGAACTGAAGTTAATTTCTTCTTTTTTCGACAAGCTCCTAGAACCTATCGGTTGAGCTGAACGAATAAAGTCATCAACAATCACCTGCAAAATTAGCACTTGACGATCTGTTAACAACATCATCACCTCTGTTAGCACTCTATAAGAACGAGTGCTAATTCTAAAAATAATTTATCAATAATCACTTAAGATGTCAATGATTTGATACCCCAATGAATGATTGAAAAACTTCATTGCCAAGCATACGCCCCTGCCTTGTTAAGTTGATATGGCCATTATCGGTTTTTAACAGACCTTTTGAGATACCATCCTCAATTTGCCCGGCGAATATGTTTATTGGACTGGTACCGAACTTTTCTTCAAAATGTCGAACATCGACACCTTTCGCTTTCCTGAGCCCCAAAAACATTTCTTCTTCCATCTGTTCACCAAGTGTAACTTTATGCGCATCCATAATCGGTAGTTCGCCATTTGAAATGGGCTCCATATACTTTTTGAGAGGACCATAGTTCGACTGTCTCATTCCATTGACATAACCATGGGCTCCAGCACCAAAACCGTAATATTCTTCGTTGTTCCAGTAGGTTAGATTGTGCCTGCTTTCATATCCTGGCAGAGCAAAGTTACTTATTTCATATTGATGAAGACCATGTTTCTCCATTTGGTCCATGAGAATTTCATACATTTCTGCTTCGGCATCCTCGCCGGGGAGAGGCAGCTTTCCTTTTTGCATTAAATTGTAAAATACTGTTTTTGGTTCAATGATCAGTGAATAGCCTGAGTAATGAACGAGCCCCAACGAAAGGGCGGTTTGAATGGACTCAATGAAATCATGCTTTGTCTGGCCGGGAAGACTGTAGATCAGATCAATGCTGATATTTTCGAAGCCTGCTGCTTGTGCATTTTCGATTGATTCAAAAACATCCTTTGACCGGTGGCTGCGGCCGATTTTTTCCAAAAGCTCATCATTAAAAGTCTGTACTCCGAAACTAAGGCGGTTAACTCCTGCATTTTTCAGAATAGCCAGCTTCTCTTTTGATAAGTCTCCTGGATTCGCTTCAAAGGTATACTCTGTTCCATTGTCAAAGTTCAGCTTTTCCTGGATAGACTCTACCAATTTTCCTAACTGCCTTTCATCCAATGCGGTCGGAGTTCCGCCACCGACGAATATGGTATCGAGGACTTTCCGATTACCTTTTACCGTCAGTTCCATTTCTTTTCCTAAGGCATGGAGGTAATCATCGACAGGCTGGCCTTTCATAAAGACTTTATTAAAATCGCAATAATGGCAAATATGATGACAGAAGGGGATATGGATATATGCTGATTTCATTATTGTTTCACTTCCTATGAGGCTTTCTGCCTTAATTTATTGAAAAAAGAGGCCAGAATCACTTGCATTAACAAGCACATCCAGCCTCCCCTGCTATTTTATTTCTTTGTGTTGTTATCGTCCATCTTCAGGACTGCCATGAAGGCTTCCTGCGGCACTTCTACAGAACCAACCTGCTTCATGCGCTTCTTACCTTCTTTCTGTTTCTCAAGGAGCTTACGCTTACGTGATATATCCCCGCCATAACATTTTGCCAATACGTTCTTGCGCATTGCCTTAATGGTTGAACGGGCAACAATTTTCTGTCCGATTGCTGCCTGGATAGGCACCTCGAACTGCTGACGCGGAATAAGGTCTTTCAACTTATCCACGATGACTTTTCCACGTTCATAAGCAAAATCTCTGTGAACAATGAAGCTTAATGCGTCAACTTTTTCAGCATTGAGCAGGATATCCATCTTGACAAGCTTGGAAGGCTTGTACCCGATTAGTTCATAATCGAATGAAGCATAGCCTTTCGTGCTTGATTTTAGCTGGTCAAAGAAATCATATACGATTTCTGACAGCGGGATTTCGTATACGATGCTTACGCGTGTTTCATCCATGTATTGCATATCGATGAAAATGCCGCGTTTTTCCTGGCAAAGCTCCATGATCGCTCCAACGTAGTCATTCGGAGCCATCATTGTTGCTTTTACATAAGGCTCTTCAACACGGTCGATCTTTTGCGGATCTGGCATGTTCGACGGGTTGTCGACTTTTATCTCAGTTCCATCAGTCATGATTACATCATAGATAACACTCGGTGCTGTTGTGATCAAATCGATTTTAAACTCGCGTTCGATGCGTTCCTGGATGATTTCCATATGAAGCAGTCCAAGGAATCCGCAGCGGAAACCAAAGCCTAGCGCCTGTGATGTTTCCGGTTCGAACTGAAGAGCCGAATCATTGAGTTCAAGTTTTTCCAGTGCTTCTCTCAGGTCATTGAATTTTGCTGAGTCAATCGGATACAAACCGCAGTATACCATTGGGTTTAAACGGCGGTAACCCGGAAGCGGCTCAGTCGCTCCGTTTTTCGCATTGGTGATGGTATCACCGACACGTGTATCGCCGACATTTTTAATTGCCGCGGTAAGGAAACCTACATCGCCTACTGTAAGCTCTGGTGAAGGAGTAGCTTTTGGAGTGAATACCCCAACTTCCGTAACTTCAAATTCTTTACCCGTCGCCATCATTTTGATTTTGTCGCCGACTTTTACCGTGCCATCAACAACTCTGATGTAGGCAACAACTCCGCGGTAAGCATCGTATAAGGAATCGAAAATCAATGCTTTCAAAGGAGCAGAAGGATCTCCCTGCGGAGCAGGCACCTTTTCTACTATTTGTTCAAGGATTTCTTCAATTCCGATTCCAGCTTTTGCCGAAGCAAGAACTGCTTCGGATGCATCAAGGCCGATGACCTCTTCGATTTCATTTCTCACGCGCTCAGGATCCGCGCTTGGCAAATCGATTTTATTGATGACGGGCACGATTTCCAGGTCATTGTCGATTGCAAGGTATACGTTCGCCAATGTCTGTGCCTCGATTCCCTGTGCAGCGTCGACAACAAGGACTGCCCCTTCGCAGGCTGCAAGGCTTCGGGAAACCTCATACGTGAAGTCTACGTGTCCCGGAGTATCAATCAAATGGAAAGTATAAATCTCTCCATCCTTTGCCTTATACTTCAATTGTACTGAGTTCAGTTTTATCGTGATTCCACGCTCACGTTCAAGATCCATGGAATCCAGCAGCTGATCCTTCATTTCACGTGCAGTCAATGCATTCGTCTTTTCAAGGATTCGGTCAGCTAAAGTGGATTTCCCATGGTCGATATGGGCGATGATCGAAAAATTCCGTATCTTACTTTGTCTATTCAGTCTATCTTCTCTGCTCATTGCGTTCACTCCTACTATACTCGCGCATGTACACTATTGTTGATTATATCAGCAGGAATATCAAGATTCAATAAATAATGGAGGAAGAGTGTTGGTCGAAGTGCTATGGGACCTAAAATTAACTTTATCTTTGACTTCCCTGCCATATAAGGGTGCCGTTCTCCTTTAAATAGACCCTTATCTCTAATTTCCCTGCCACATAAGGGTGCCGTTCTCCTCTAAATGGACCCTTATCTCTAATTTCCCTGTCACATAAGGGTGCCGTTCTCCTTTAAATGGACCCTTATCTCTGGCTTCCCTGCCACATAAGGGTGCCGTTCTCCTCTAAATGGACCCTTATCTCTGGCTTCCCTGCCACATAAGGGTGCCGTTCTCCTCTAAATGGACCCTTATCTCTGGCTTCCCTGCCACATAAGGGTGCCGTTCTCCTCTAAATGGACCCTTATCTCTGGCTTCCCTGCCACATAAGGGTGCCGTTCTGACCTAAATGGCCTTATCTCTGGCTTCCCTGCCTTATAAGAGTGCTGTTCGTCTCTCTAAACGCACCTTAATCAAGCAATTCCTTTTTTTTCCAGACACCATTTAAACCCTAATCACAACAAAAACAGCGGGCGCCAGGCCCGCTGCTACTCACTTCCCTGTTATCAACTCTACTGTCTTTTCCATGACAGAGGAAATTCCGTCTGCCAGCTTTTTCCCCAATGATGAAAAGAGGTTGAATGCTTTCATTTCTTCTAGCTTTTTCCGCTTTTGTTCGAGGTCATGGCTTGATATGTCGTTGCCAAGAATCGCTGTTTCGAAGCTGCCACTCTCGTTTTCTTTCATAGTGAAGGCACTTTTAAATTCTGTATCTTCGTAGCCTTTCATTTTATGAATTCCTTCGTTGGCCTGCTGCATGCCGAACAATACGGATATGAACATTAAAGAAGCAAGCATTATGCTTTTAAGCATGAACATTTTCATCTCGATCACCTGACCAATTTTATTTCTTGTCTGGCGGCTGTTGTGCAGGAGCTCCTACTTTTTCCGCCTGCCAGTAGAATTCGCTAAATACATCTGCGAGTGCATCCGCTGACCTGTTCAATTCCTCGAATGTATTATCCACTCCGCCAAACTCAATCAATAATGCATTCCCTGAAAGGTCCTGATTGAATTTCCCGTTTGTTGAGGCACCCTTTTTCTCGATAACTCCCCTGCTGAGTCCCTTGCCATACTTCTTATCAAGGAGATTGTGCAATTCACGTGCAAGCGCAAGATTCTTCTCATAATTAGCGTTTTCCCCGCCAATAACAAATGCCAGTTTTGCATAGGATTTCCCGTTTATATCAATGGTGGTTTTCTCTTTCCGATAACCGTCTCTATGGACATCAATGAAGTATTGAAGATTCCTGTCTCCAGCCATGGCGGCTTCGACTACTGGACGGGCTTCCTGATAGGCTCTTCCAAAACCGAGGCCTTTCTTGTTAAGATTCGCCATAACATCCGTTTTATCGACGGTCGTTCCGATTCCGCGCTGTTCAAGGCTTGATTTGAGCTGATCGCCAATTTTTGTTACGTTTACCTGCGAGTGATATGCCTGGTTCGGGTCGGTCACTCCCTTAAGATACGGAAGATATGATTCCCTTGTATGGGTAAAATAAATATACACAGCTTTGCGGTCACCTGTAGATAATGGCGGTGCTGCATTTTCCCCCTGTGCACCCGGCAGATCCTCAGTGTTTTGCAGTGCCGCCTCCTGCTCTGCTTTCAACACATCCAGCGGCGGGGCAGATTCCATCGGCATGTTCGTATAATTGGTTCCCTCACCGGCTACGAGAATTTTACCATCGAAAAGCGAGAAACCAGGGAGCTCTCTCCCGAGAAGACTTCTTGGGTCATCCAGATTGATATTCGTGGACAGTTTAAACATTACATTGGTCAGCCTGGGAGCTTCATATTCCTCTGGCAGTGCCTGCAGGAATTGATGATTTTCCCAGCCCATTAGGCTGAAAAGGAGTTGGCCGTTCAGATTGGTCGCGGCCTGATTGACTGAATCTGAGGAAATTCGAAGTTCCGGCCTCAGCGTCGTCATTGCCCCGCTTATGGAAAAAATCCCAATGAGAAAGAAAACAAATGCTAGTGCGGCTTTTACAACTTGAGTTCCCTGGACAGCTACAATTATTCCGGATCGTTTATTGAATCTCATTGCTCCACCTCTCTCATGCAAGTCTAGTAAATGTTATGACTTTGCTAGAGAAGATAGAACCTTGATTCGTATCGTAATTTATTTGAAATAAACCTAGTGTGTATACATACCGGTATTATCCTGGTCGATATTCGAATGAAGCGCTGAATTCAGTCCGCTGGCTATCAGGTTCGCCATATCCTCTATGAAAACATCCACTTCTTTAGGAGTCACCATCAGGTTGTGGCCCAATGGAGATAAAACCTCATATATGAGCTTTCGTTTTTCTTCATCCTCAAGTGTCCCGATCATTCCAAGGAATGTTTGGCGGTGTTCTGTTTCCGGCAGATCTTCGTCCGTAAGCTTTCTTCGTTTGCCAAAACTCATGCCCGCGGGAACGAGGGATCTCGAAGGCTTGTTTCCTTCTCTCATTTCCTTGCCGAAATGCTTCAGGATAAAATCAATCGTATCACTTGTAATCGAAACGGCATCTACAACTGTTGGCACCCCAATAGCAATGACCGGGATCCCAAGGGTTTCTTTGCTGAGTTCCTTCCTTTTATTCCCTACGCCAGAACCAGGGTGAATTCCGGTATCGGAAATCTGGATCGTCGCATTGACTCTTTCAATGGAGCGTGAGGCGAGTGCATCGATTGCAATGACAAAGTCAGGTTTGGTTTTTTCAACTACGCCAAAAATAATATCGGATGTTTCAATACCAGTTAATCCCATAACGCCGGGAGATAGAGCACTAACTGAGCGGTAACCATCCTCGACAGACTCCGGCTGAAGTTCGAACAGATGCTTGGTCACCAGCAAATTTTCACAAACTAGAGGTCCAAGGGCGTCCGGAGTCACATTCCAGTTCCCCAGGCCAACGACAAGGCAGGATGCATCTTGCTGGACTCCAGACTGTTTTAAAAACTGGGCAAACTCTTTTGCGAATACCTTTTCCACTTTGCCCTGGAGTTCTGTATCCTGCTGGCGGATGCCGACAACTTCGATTGTCAGATATTGCCCCTGCTTTTTCCCAAGATTCTTCTCTCCCTCGGCAGTCACCTCAACGAGAGAAATCTTTATATCATTTTCTTCTTTTTCTTTTATGATGACGCCTTCAATATGAGAGAGATTTTCCTCGGTATGTACGGTTCCTGCCTTGTCTGCCAGCACCATCTCTCTTGCCTCGACAGCCAGGTCAGTCCTGATTGAATACATGCTCAAATCCACCGGTTCTTTCATAGTTGCATTCCTCCCAACACAGTTTGGCTGCTATACAGCATACTATTGCCTATCTTTTCCTTTTACATTAAAAAACATTCACGATACACTGGACTTAAATTAAGGCTGTTTTCGAAAAAATGGTTGTTAAAAACGCAAAGCCGATTTTAACGAGATAAGAGCCATTTTGTAGGCCGGTAGTAAGTTTGCATGCTCTTTTTCTCATCATAAAGGGTTAATTTTCTGAAGAAATTTAGGTAATTTAATTATATTTTGTATTCTATAGCAACATAGTTTGAAAAAAGAGCCTAAATTAAAGCAGAGTATTGCATTATTACCCCCTGTTTGATAAAATATCATTTGTTCTTAATAAATAAGAAATGTACTGGAAATGTCGAGTTCCATAAAATCTCGATGCTTTTTAGGAGGTGAACGGAATGCCAAACATTAAATCTGCGATCAAACGTGTGAAAACTAGTGAAGCAAGCAAAGCTCACAACATTACTGTAAAATCTTCTATGCGTACAGCAGTTAAAAAAGCTGAATCAGCGATCGTAAACAACGATACTGAAGCAAAAGCTTCATACGCTCAAGCAGCAAGCAAGCTTGATAAAGCAGCAGCTAAAGGTCTTATCCACAAGAATGCAGCTGCCCGCAAAAAAGCCCGTCTTATGAAAAAATTGAATGCTAACGGCTAATTTCTTTCATGCTGCTAATAAAAAAACGACCTGTTATGGTCGTTTTTTTATTTTGTCCTCTATGTAACTTTATTTCCTGCCATTAATCTGGAACAGGATCATTTCGATCAGCATCTCTTTTTTCATGCCGCCCGTTTTCATTTGATAATCAGCGTCGGCAAGAAGTTTAATGATTCTAGTCAGTTCTTCATCAGAAAATGCCCCTGACTGTCCCGCTGCCAATTTCACCCTGAATGGATGGATTTTCAATGCCCCTGCAATCTGCTGTTGGCCATAGCCTTTTCGCGCAAGCTCTTTTACCTGATAAATCAGCCTGAACTGGCCAGTGATCACCGCAAGGATTTTTATTGGTTCCTCATTTTGTTTCAGAAGATCATAATAAATCCTCAGTGCAGCCTCGACATTCCGGTGAACCACCTTGTCGACCAAAGAGAATATATTCTGTTCCAGAGACCTTGCTGTCAGACGATCCACAATATCCTTGCTGATCGGCTGATTTTCTCCTGCATAAAGCGCAAGTTTATCGATTTCTGATGTTAGCATGAATAAGTTCGTCCCTGCGAGTGCCAATAGAAGCTCGATCGCATCATTTTCAATGACCGCCCCATGTAACTCAGCACGTTCTTTTACCCAGGCTTTTATTTCTTGCTCATTCAGCTTTTTCGCTTCTATGACCGTTGCTTTCCGCTTTAACTCCTTGGTTATTTTCTTGCGTTCATCCAATTTTTCATATGGAGCGGAAAATACGATGATGGAGTACGGAGCAGGCTGTGAAAGATAATCCTCCAGTTTGGCCAGATTGTGCTCAATCTTCCCTTTGGCCTTCTCAGATGTCAAAAACACGGGGTTCTGTAAAATCACCAATCGCTTCTCTCCCATGAACGGAAAGGTCTCAGCGTCTTCCAGTGCTGCCTCAATAGGTGTTTCCTCGAGGTCGTATACCGAGAAATTAAAATCCTTTTCTTCTTCATCCAATACATTATCGACAAGAAGCTGTTTGGTCTCATTGATAAGAAAGGCTTCTGTTCCATACAATAAATAGACCGGATCTACTTGCTTTTTGCTTATCTTTTTCCAAATGTCCAATACCACTTTTATACCGCTCCGTTCAATCCTTTTTTTACATACATCTATCGTAAAGAAGCTTGGACATTTTGACAAGCATTCTAAGGGAATTGGCCGCCTCCATTTTGGGCCAATTCCCTTATCTATATTGAACGCTGCTATACAAGGCCTAGGATACTCATATCGCAGCGGTGCATCTAAGTAAGATTATTTTAGCCTCAAGCGGGAAAAGTATTTGTGTCAACTCTTGGTACATTGGGTAAATAAGCTGTAAAGAGAACACTGGATTTTTTAAATTGAATCGCTTATACTATTATAGAATTAATAGGGGGGATTGACTGTGAATCAATTCGAAGAAAATGTACAAAGCAATCGCAATGACGCTGTTGACTCAGGTGTTGGGTTCATCGTTTCTTTTGGATTCTTTGCAACAATGTTCATTATTGCGACAGTCGTGCAGTTAATCGGGAGTTAATCACGGCTACATAGGATAAAGTTATGGAGACTGCATTTTAAAAATGCAGTCTCTTTTCGTATTCTTGTGATTTTTGGGGGAGAGACGCGTGCTCTTTGATATATACTATGGACTTTGCAGCTCAAACGTTCCTGTGTTGCCATAGAACTTATAAATGATTGCACCATCTTCATCCGTTCTGAAAATCTGAACGCCTCTACCCTTTAGTTTTTCGAGCACTTCCCCTGATGGATGGCCGTAACGGTTATTTTTTCCGGAGGAAATAATCGCATACTCAGGCTTTATCTTTGAAAGAAATGTCTCCGAAGTGGAATATTTACTGCCATGGTGCCCCACCTTCAGCACATCTATGTCCAGACCGTTAATGTTTTCTTCTACTGACTTTTCACCTTCAAAACCAAGATCTCCTGTAAAAAGCCACCTTTTCCCGCCAATAGATGCTAGCAGCACAATCGATCCGTCATTTCGATCTTCATAAGACTTGATCGGATTAAGAACCATGAAATCTCCACTTTTTGTATGCCAACCATTGCCAACTTTAGCGGTACCGATTTCTGTTCCTTGCTTTTGGACGATGCTGATTATCTGTTTTTCCAACTCAGACCTCTCCGTACCATTTGGCATAATCACCTGTTTGACATTGATTTCATTTAACAATGCAACAGCTCCCCCGATATGATCAGCATCACCATGTGTGAGGATCAATTTATCCAGGGTACGGACTCCTTCACTTTTCAAAAAAGGGACCACGATCTTTTCTCCGGGATCATAGGTACTCCTTCTCTGCTGCCAGTCTTCCTTTGTAAAGGACATGACGCCGCCAGTATCAATAAGATAATTCCCCTGATTATATGGCAGCTGGATGAAAATGCTGTCACCCTGGCCAACATCAAGAAATACGATTTGCCCATTTGGACTGAAAAATGGCCATAGAATTTGCATGAGAAGTGGAATAAGAGGCAGCGTGTAAAGCCATAAAGGAGTTCTGGAATTATTAGACATGTATCCTTCCCACTTATAGAAAAATGTTGGTATCAAAAGGATGGCTAAAATTAATATGGCCGGTTCGAACTTACCGATGATCAGAGTCGACATCGGAAGTTCAGCTATCCAGGCAGCCAAAAGGTTAACATGGTGAATGACTGCTTCCAGGGAGGTTAAATAAAATGTAGGGATTGCTCCTAAAACAACCAGAAAAATGTAGGACAACAGCAGAAGCGGAAGTAATACAAATGAAAATAGAGGTACGAAAAAAAGATTGGCAAAAACAGAAATCACAGAGACTTCATGGAATGAGGTAATGAGAATCGGGACACTTGAAATTTGTGATATAAATGAAGCTGCAGCTGTTTGTTTTACAAATGAAGTGAATGATTTAAGGATGATCGGTGCGGAAAGAACTAAGGAGAAGCTCACTGTGTAAGAAAGCTGGAAACCCGTATCATAGATAATGGCTGGCTGGAAAAATGCCATGATCATGAAGGCAGTTGATATAGCATCAAGCGGTGTCGTTCGGACTGACAAATGTCTTGATCCAATCAATATGAGAAGCATGACGGCCGCCCGGACAACAGGTGGTGCAAGACCAGTAATAACACTATACAATGGCAGAAATGCCATAAGTATTAATTCAGTTTTTTCCTTTGTCACTCCTAACCTGATGAAAATGAAGAAGAGCATTCCGATGAGCAGGCTAACATGCAGTCCTGAAATCGCCAGCAAATGGACGATGCCTATTTTCTGGTATGACCGTTCTGTTTCGGGATTGAATAAAATTCTCTCTCCAAAAATCAGGGCTGCTGCAAGCGCGGAGGTTTCCTCGGGCAGCATATTTTCTATTCTGGCGACTTCTTGCTGCCTGAAGCCTTTTAGTGCAGTTAGAATGTTTTCTGACCGTTTATGGCAGGTATTCAAGGTCAGTTGGCCGACTTCAAGCAGCCAGGATATTTCATTACGTTCAAGATACTTTCTGTAGTCAAAAGCGTTTGGATTCGTGGCGGATGATGGACTAATGAGGGTCCCTGAAGCCGTACAGGCCATTCCCGGGACGAGAAGATTTTGGATCGTGTTTTTTTCATGATTTGACTTGACTCTATATTTGATGAACAGCTTTTCATTGTTTGGCAGGGATTTTCCATAAGCTAAAAGCAAATCGCCTTCCACCTTAATGCCATCTTCAAACAGTATAACGAAACTTTTTTCACTCCCGTTATAAACTGTTTTGAAGTTAACAGATTCATAATACCCTGCAGCTGTGAAAATCATATAACAGCCTGTCAGAAGCAACAAAAAAGATACTTGCAGCTTCTTTACTTTTTGCAAAAAGGTGAGACAAAGAAGAAACAATAGCCCATAAACAACGGGATGTTCTTTACTGGTAAGCAGCCCAAGCAAGGAGACAGCTGCAAAATAAAACAGCTGTCCCTTAATGGGTAGATGACGAATAGACTTCATATCTTTTATCCTTTAGAGTTATTAGGGCAAATGAACAACCTCTACATCCCTTAAAAAGAGATCATTGTATTTGTTTGGATAGGCAGATCGGTAAACAATCCTGGCTATCCCTGATTGTGCGAGCGTCTTGGAACACTTTTCACAAGGCTCATGGGTTACGAAAGCTGTTGCTCCCTTTAACAGGCCCCTGTCAGCATGGAGGACAGCATTTTCCTCAGCGTGCAATGTCCTGATGCATCTCCCCTGTTCATTAATCAAGCAGCCGGCATCTTCACAATGATCGTGGCCATGTATGGAACCATTGTAACCTGTAGAAACTATATGCTTGTCCTTGACAATGACACATCCGACATGCAGCCTAGGACATGTGGAGCGTGTGCCTACTTCTTCTGCGATATCCAAAAAATATTCATCCCAACTCTTACGTTCCATGCTGTACTCCCCCTTGTAGAAGACCAAATCCAGGTTTGGACAATCTTTTATATCCTCCATTTTAAGGCTTTCGATAAAAGAGTTCAATTTGAATGGCAGCTATTTTACCGAAATCTGGTCCCTTAATTTTTCAAATGTTTTTTCACCGATTCCGCTTATTTCCTTTAAATCCTCAATCACCTTAAATGGTCCGTTAGTTTCACGATATTCAATTATAGCTTCCGCTTTAGCAGGTCCAACACCCGGTAATGTCTGAAGTTCGTCCGTTTGGGCAGAGTTTAGGTTCACCTTTCCTTTACCTGTATCCCCGCCAGCCTGAATTGGGGAAGACGAAAGTATTTGCTCTCCAACGCGGGGTACATAAATAGCCATTTCATCCGTAACATACATGGCAAAATTTATCGCTGCAACGTCGGCGTCCTCTTCTAGCCCCCCTGCCAGCTCAATTAAGTCAATTACCCGGCCAGCCTCCTTAACTTCATAAACACCTGGATTAACGACAGCTCCTTTTATATCCGCCATCATTACGATGGCTTTTTCCTCAACTTCTTCTTCAGTTGTTTCAACATCTGTTACCACCGCCAAAGCATCAGCATTTTCTTCTGTCAGTTCTCCTTCTTTATCGAAGGAGGCATAAAGAAAAAATAATAAAGCCGCAAATCCAGCAATTACATAGATTTTGTTTTCTTTGATCCATTCCATGTTTGCGTCAACGCCTTTCTCTATGTCATAAAGTAAAAGATAAAATCATATGGATATAGGAGAATAAATGTATGAAGGAGGGAAGGGTTATGAAAATAGGGATTATAGGCACAGGGAATATGGGGAGAATTCTCGCCGAAGCTCTCATTGATGGGAATGCCATTTCCCCTTCTTCAATGATGATTACTAATAGGACATTATCCAAAGCTTTAGAGATACAAAAAATATATCCGGATTTATCAGTTGGAAAGGATGCTATTGAAGTAGCAGAACACGCTGATGCCATTTTTGTCTGTGTAAAACCCCATAATGTCCTGGAAGTGCTCGAATTGATCAAACCTGTACTCAAGAGTGATAAATGTGTCATTTCAATAACAAGCCCTATCAGTGTCCAGCAAATCGAGAAGGTTGTGGACTGTTCAGTGATGAGAATCATCCCGAGCATCACGAACAGGGCACTTGCTGGTGTATCACTTTTTTCGTTTGGATCCAAATGCACTGCCGAATGGAGAGAGTCATTATTCACCCTTTTCAAAAAGGTATCTGTACCGCTTGAAATTGAAGAGAATATTACAAGGGTAGCATCGGATATCGTTAGCTGCGGACCTGCTTTTTTCAGCCACCTTGTTCAGAGCTTCATTGAAGCTGCGGTAAAAGAAACCGAAATTGACAGGGAAACGGCTACTAAGCTTTCAAGTGAGATGCTGGTGGGCATGGGCGAATTGCTGAGTCAAAACCATTATACGTTACAGACTTTGCAGGAAAAGGTTTGTGTAAAGGGCGGAATTACCGGAGAAGGGATCAAGGTGCTGGAAAGTGAAACAGGGGATATGTTTGAACAGATTTTCAAGGCAACACATAAAAAATATGCAAAGGAATTGGAAAAAACGGAGGAACTTTTCGGTCCTTAAAAGTATTCTCCATTTAACTCGATTATCCTTCCCGCTAAATGTGACAAAATTAGTACAGAAAGGCTCCCATTCGATCAGAATGGGAGCCTTTCTGTTTTTCTTATATTCAGGGCTTAATCATGGCAAAAAACAATCGTTCTGATGTTGATTCAGGCTCCTTCAATGAATAGTCCCCGGTGACTTCAATATTCTCAAAACCTGTCTGCTTTACCAAATCCATATAAATTGAAACAGGATATGTACGCTGGAAATGGAGTTCATCGACTCGATCATATTTTCCGGATTTCTCATCGAGGACGAAAAAAGTCAGCTCATGTTCAACACTATGTGGTGCATCCCCTTTGAAGCTGTTCCAAATATAGGTGATCTCCTCGGCGTCCCATGTAAATGTCGCGTCTGCAAAAATATGGTCCATTTTATACACGGAATGGATATCAAAAATAAACAAGCCGCCCTTTTTCAATAGGCGATGCACTCCTTCGAAGGTTTTCCGAACTGCGTTCTCATCCTCCAAATAATTAAGAGAATCACAGAAAATACCGATCATATCGAATTCACCTAAATCTTCAAGCTCTGTCATATCCTGCTGAAAAAAATGGATGGGCAAAGAAAGATCCTGGGCTTTCACCTGGGCTACTGAGAGCATGTCTCCGGATAAATCCGCGCCGGTTACATCATAGCCCTTTTGTGCCAATCTTACAGAGAGCTCCCCGGTCCCGCATGCCAGGTCGAGGAGCTTCATTCCGTTCACTTGAAATTTCTCTTTGTATGCCTCCAGGATTTCGACCCATTTTTCATAGGGAACATCCTGCATAAGCTCATCATACAAATATGCAAATCGTTCGTACGACATTAATTCAGCTCACTTTGCACGTTTTCGATTGGCGCATCTCCCCAGAGACGTTCAAGATTGTAGTAGCTTCTTTCTTCTTTATGGAATACATGGACTACCACATCGCCGATATCGATCAGGACCCATCTAGCTTCATCAAATCCTTCCATCCTCTTCAGGTTATGCCCTTGCTCCTCTGCTTTTTCCCTGATTTCGCGGGCAATTGCCTGTACCTGCTTGTCAGAATTCCCGTGGCAGATAATGAAGTAGTCAGCAATCAGCGAAATGCCTTTCATATTCAATACCATAATATCTTCTGCTCTTTTATCATCTGCTGCTTTTACAGCTGTCATTAATAGTTCTCGATCGTTCATTCAATCACCCTCCTGAATTTTTTACCAAGCTGTTGTATGCGTTAAACGTATCCGGAAAGACCGGCTGATTTTTCTTCATCAGAAATTGGATAGTATTTTTCATGGACTGGATCAGCGCAATGTCCAAATCATTCACTGCCATTTCCCTGACTTCATCCACTCCCGGAAAATGACGGCCTGGCTCAATATAATCAGCCAGATAAATAATTTTTTCAAGGAGGGTCATGCCCACCCTCCCAGATGTATGGAAGCGAATAGCATCCAGGATTTCTTCATCTTTAATGCCTGCTTCCTTTTCAGCTAGAAAGGCTCCTACCGGTGCATGCCAAAGCTCACTGTTGAAATCCAGCAGGATAGCCGGCATCTCTTGTTCCACAATGATTTGCCTCATTTCATCCTTTGGCCTGAATTTGGCGTAATCATGGAAAATGGCTGCCAATTCTGCTTTCTTTCTATCTGCACCGTACTTCTCAGCCAGTCTGAGGGCAGTCTCCATCACTCCAAGTGTATGCACATAGCGATGTTCAGTCAGTTGCGGCTTCACTATCCGAAGTGCTTGTTCACGCTCCATATAAACTATTCTCCTCAATATATACCCGTACAGAATCCGGCAGCAAATAACGTATGCTTCTTCCGGTCCTTGTTCTCTCTCTGATCATGCTTGAAGAGATATCCATCTGGGGTGTTTCTGCGTAAAGAATATCATAATCCGTTTCCGTCGTGTACGAGGGCCTGCTAACCCCGATAAACTTTACCATCTTCAGCAAATCATCTATTTTATGCCATTTAGGCAAATACTCGACCATGTCGCCGCCAATGATAAAATAGAAATCAATTTCTTTATTCTTATCTTTCAATATTTTCATCGTTTCATACGTGTAAGAAGGACCGCTCCTCTCAAGTTCTGCTTTTTCCAGCCTGAATTGCTGGTTGTCAGCAATAGCAAGCTCGAGCATCGCTAGCCTGTCTGAATTGCTGATGGGCTCTTCGACAGTTTTATGCGGCGGAACCTGATTTGGCATGAACCATATCTCATCCAGCCCATAAGCTTGAAGCACTTCATTCGCTATAACCAAATGTCCGGTGTGCGGCGGATTGAAGGTTCCGCCAAGAATGCCAACTTTCTTCAAACAGGCACCTCCCAGTTTTTTTATCTTGGAAGAACGATTTCCTTATTTTCACGTGACTCTTTATATAAAACGATCGTATTCCCAATTACCTGAACTAGTTCCGCTTTAGCTCCGCTGGAAAGCTCTTCTGCAACTGTATCCCTATCCTCATCACAATTTTGGAGGATGCTCACCTTGATCAACTCTCTCGCTTCCAGAACATCTGCGATTTGCTTGATCATATTCTCATTTACCCCGCCTTTGCCGACTTGAAAAATCGGATTAAGATGATGGGCTTTTGATCTTAAAAAACGTTTCTGCTTACCTGTTAACATGTGTTAACCTCCTAAATTTCTTAAAACATTGGTTTTCATTCTCTCGGTGTCGGGAAAAATCCCTGTCCATTTCTCAAAAGCAAGTGCCCCCTGGAAAACGAACATCTCTATTCCATTTTGGATTGCAGCCCCTCTCTTGGAAGCAGCCTTCAAAAATGTTGTTTGCAATGGATTATAAATTATATCACTGACGATTGCATCCTGGGATATGTTTTCAGGAGAAAGCGGCAAACTTCCTGTATCAGGCACCATCCCTATGGAAGTCGTCTGGATAACGAGCTGATATTCATTCAGTGTTTTTTCTGCTGTTTCCCGGTTAAGGACCTTTGATTCTACATTAAAAGGACATGATCTGATTAATTCTTCTGCCTTGTCATAGGTACGGTTATAAAGGTCAATTCTGCTTATTCCTGCTTGGGCCATTGAAAAGAAGATCGCTCTCGAAGCACCGCCAGCACCAATAATCAAAGCTGACCTTGAACCAAGATCAGCATCAATTGTTTCTAGCCCTTTGACAAAGCCAGGGCCATCGGTATTGTAACCTGTCAAAAAGCCATTCTCATTTTTGACTGTATTGACAGCTCCGATCGCTTCGGCCAGAGGATCGATTTTATCAAGATAGGCCATAATATCTGTCTTATGGGGGATTGTCACATTGAAGCCGGATGCTTCCAATGCTTTCAATCCTTTTACAGCTGCCTCAAGATTTTCTTTGCTGACATGGAATGGCAGATACGCTGCATCGATTCCATAAAAGCCAAATAAATCATTGTGCATGGCAGGAGACATCGAGTGTGATATCGGATCACCTATAACTCCGAATAATTTTTTCATAATCTCCCGCCCCTTCATCAAATTTATTACCTGCAAAAGAATTTAGATTAGGGACCTTCTTAGCAGCACATGAACTCCTTTTGGAACATAAGCCGCTATTTTGGCACCTGCATCATTGACGGTTACCCATCCTAGCCCTGAAAAAACAATGTCGGTTTTCGCTTCCTTGATCGTGAATTCATGACGGACAAGTTCCGGGAATTCTTCCATTTGTTCGCGGCGAGGCGGAGTCAGCAATTCTCCAGCATGATTTTTATATAACTCGTCCGCATTCTCAAGCTTAGTTCGGTGGATATTGATTTCATTCGGTACATAGCAGGGGAAAGATCTTCTGCCGCCAGATATATAATCAAATCGGGCAAGCCCCCCGAAAAATAACGTTTGCTGTTCATTCAGCTGGTACACTTTGGGCTTGATTTCTTTTTTGGGTGTAATGTATTTCAAATCCCGCTTATCTACATAATGCGCCATCTGGTGATGATTAATGATTCCCGGGGTATCTACAATCGCTTTTCCATCTTCAAGCGGAATTTCAATCATGTCAAGGGTTGTTCCCGGAAAATGTGAGGTTGTAATGATATCTCCTTCACCAGTCACTTCCTTGATGATCCTATTAATGAAAGTAGACTTACCCACATTCGTACAGCCGACGATATAGACATCCTTGCCATTGCGATATTCATCTATTGCCGCTGCAGCTTCTTGGATATTATGTCCCTTTGCCGCACTCACAAGAAAGACGTCAATTGGATTTAGTCCCAGTTCCCTTGATTCCTTTTTCATCCAGTCTATGAGTTTCCGCTGCTTTACCGATTTTGGCACCAGGTCAGCCTTATTTCCAATCAATAGTACCGGATTTTTTCCGGCAAAGCGTTGGATACCTGGCAGCCAGCTCCCATTGAAATCAAAAATATCTACGATCTTGACTATCAATGCATCCCTGCTGCCAAGTTCATTCAATATTTTTAAAAAGTCATCGTCAGTTAGACTGACATCCTGAATCTCGTTATAGTTCTTTAAACGAAAACATCTCTGGCAGACGGCAACGTCTTTTTCCAGGGATGAAGCAGGGGCAAAACCCAGTTCTTCGGGATTTTCAGTTTGGATTTTCACACCACAGCCGGTACAGATTAATTGCTCACTCAAATTTTAGTCCTCCCAATTCAACTTTCCTTGTTTCCTGAACCAATTTAATATCCTTCTTTCCACTTTTCTGTTAAAGCGGGTTATAAAACCATCTGTCTGGGCAACTGGAACGACGAGAATCGTGTGGAATCCGCTTCTATTCCCCCCAAGAACATCGGTTAGCAGCTGGTCCCCAATAACGACTGTTTCCTCTTTACGCAATCCCATTTGTTTTAATGCCTTATTGAATGCCCGAGTCATCGGTTTTCTCGCTTGAAATATAAATGGTATTTGAAGCGGGTCTGAAAACGACCTGACTCTTCTTTCATTATTATTGGATACAATCGTAATGAGTATTTCATTTCTTCTCATATTATCAAACCACTCGATCAGCTTTGGGGTCGCATTTGGCCGATCCCATTCTACGAGGGTATTGTCCAAATCTGTTATAATGCCCTTCACGCCTTTTTCCTTTAGGCTTTCAGGATGGATTTCAAATATACTCTTGACATGCTGGTCAGGCAAAAAATGCTTTAGCAATTTTATAACACCTCATTAATTAAATTCCTATCATACCGTTAACATCATACCCAATTTTATCCTCGTATTCAAAACAAACATTTAAATAAGGGTAGAACCCGGATAAAGTTCGATGAAAACCCTGGATTTCTGCTAAATTCAATAAATTTTCGAAGTATTTCAAAAAACTTTTCGACAAAATCCAAGGATTTCCATCCCTGTGGATAACCTTATACACATTATACACATTGGTTTTATTACAAATTTCCCGATTATAAACAATTTAATCACAGGTTATCCACCGATGTTTGTGGATAATTAGAACAGTTGTTCTGAGAGTTTCATTCTGCTAGAGTAAGGGTAGAACGAAACAACTTACAATTATATGCAATCAATTTTGAATTTAGAAGATCCTTTTGGGGGTGAATGACTGGAATGCGCAAGCTATCGGACGAGCTTTTGATCGAATCTTATTTCAAAGCAAGAGAGCTAAACCTTAGCTATGAGTTTATTCGTTTGATTGAAACGGAAATCCACCGGCGGTCATTATCTAACCGAATCAAAGTCTCTTCCTGACAGCCCCAAAAGGGCTCTTTTTTTACTGCCTTAATATAATTCGAAACAAAATGAAGGCACAGATTAAACCTGTGCCTCTCGCTGGTCATCCTTGTTCATCAATTGTACCGATTTTCTCTCCATATTTGATATGATAGGGCGCAGTGATTTCAGGCAAAAGGTTAATCGTCCCTTTTTCAAACAGCAACACTACAGTTGAACCAAAAGTAAAATAAGCCATTTGCTCGCCTTTCTTCAATTCAGTGCCAGCGTGAGTCATTTCAATCGAATTGACAAACATAGCGCCAACCTTAATAACGGCTGTCATACCCGCTTTGTGTCTGATTTCGGTAATTTTCCGATAATTTTTAGACAACGGATAGTTCCCATATTTCAATCCCATCTTATTGACAGGGAATGACTTCTTTCCCAAAGTCCACTGATTGACAACCTCCCCTGAAACCGGGCTGTGAATTTGATGGTAATGACTTGGACTCAGGTAAAAAATCATATATGTTCCCTGTTCATACCTTGACATTGCTTCATCATTACCAAGCATCTCGGAGATCGAATAAATCTTACCTTTTACCGTAATGGTCTTGTCCGCTGCAATTTCTCCTATTTCTTCAATCACGGAATCTACTGGACTGACAACTGACATAGGATCATGATCCACCGTTCTTGCCCCTTCTTTAAGGTTCCTGATAAAAAATTGATGCAGACTATCATATTCCATTAAAGGCTTTTCCATTTCCTCCTGATTAATTTGATAAGTCCTGGCGAACGAAGGAACAATCCTTCTGCTCCCCTTAGATTTTGCAAATTTGTGTAAAATGGCCGAAGTCCATCTTCCATTGGTCAATTCTATAAGCAGACGATATATCGATTGGAGCAATTCACATACCTCCGATTAATTTTGTAGGTTTCCTGCGTTGTTTGAAAATTCCGGTAAGGATCAAAAGAAATCTTTACGAAAAAGCATAATCAGCTTAGAATTATATATTATTATATAATACCCCAATGTGCTAGTTCCCTTTTTCAACTAGGGGATGATGAATTTTGTGCTCTATCATTGAGACTGCTGGTACCATACCATTCCAAAAGCATCGATCCTGGCGAAAACTGCCTTCCATTTAGAGGAGTGAATTTATGTTTTTTCACGAAGTAGTAGAATCTACAGTCAAAAAAATAAAATCCCAGACTGCCAATATGCTGACTATGGCCAATCTTTCATTAGGCGGATTTGCAATCATCGCCGGTATCAATGGCAATTTGAACCTGAGTCTTATGCTGATTTTCATAGCCGCCCTTGCCGACCGATTTGATGGCATGGTTGCCAGAAAGTTCAATATCGAATCAGAACTTGGAAAGCAATTGGATTCCATGAGTGATATTATATCATTCGGTGTAGCACCTGCACTATTAATCTATCAAGGAATTTTATCGGAATTTGGAGCTCCAGGAGCCTTTTTCACTGTGTTTTATATAGGCTGCGGCGCATTTCGCCTTGCAAGATTCAATATAACCGAGAATAACGGCTACTTTACAGGTTTACCGATAACAGCTGCAGGCGTGCTGGCTACACTTAGTTTCCTTGCCATTCCTCATGTTCCGCCGCAAATATTCCTATTCATGATGCTGGCTCTCAGTCTGCTGATGATCAGTCCCTTCAAGCTCAGAAAAGTGTAAAACCCAGCCGTATAAGGACTGGGTTTTACACTTATTTTTATATCTGTTTAAACCTTTTTTGCAGTACAATTCCTGTTAGCCTGATGTCCCTATTCCGTCAAGGTCATGAACTCCTCGACATCATCAACGCACATGCGTACGGCTTTTTCCCAGAATTCTTTTTCTGTGAGGTCGACGTTCATGTGTTTCTGCGCAAGCTCCTCGACTGTCATTGATGCCGAATCCTTTAAGAGAGCAATATATTTTTCCTCATATCCCTCGCCTTCCTCCTGGGCCATTGCATAAATACCAAGAGAGAATAGGTAACCAAAGGTATACGGGAAGTTATAAAACGGGACTCCTGTAATAAAGAAGTGCAGCTTGGAAGCCCAGAACAGCGGGTGATACTCCTCGAGAGCTCCGCCGTATGCTTCGGTCTGTGCATTTTTCATCAATTCCCCAAGTCTTTCTGGATTAACAACTCCCTGTTTACGCTCCTCGTAGAATTTCGTTTCAAACAGGAACCTGGAATGAATATTCATCAGGAGTGCTACAGAACGCTGTATTTTATCCTCCAACAAACCAAGCTTCTCTTCTTTAGTTTGTGCGTTTTTCACGGAAGCGTCGGAAACAATCATTTCAGCAAAGGTAGATGCAGTTTCAGCAACATTCATCGCATAATTTCGGTTCAACAAATGTAAATCCCTCATGGCATAAGTATGAAAACCATGTCCAAGTTCATGCGCCAATGTTGATACATTGGAAGGCGTACCTGAGTAGGTCATGAATATTCTCGATTGACTGCTCTCTGGAAAGAATGTATGAAAACCGCCAGGAGCCTTGCCGGGGCGATCCTCGGCCTCAATCCAGTCATTTTCAAAAGCCATCTTCGCAAACTCAGCCATTTCTTTGCCAAATTCAGCAAAATTCTCAACGATAAAGTCAGCTCCTTGCTGATAGGACATTGTGGAATCTGCGCTTCCTATTGGTGCATCCAAATCAAACCAGCTCAGTTTTTCAAGTCCCAGGAGCTTCGCTTTCCGGTTCAGGAATCTTACAAACGGTTCCTTGTTATCGGAAATGACATCCCACATGGCATCAAGTGTTTCTTTTTTCATTCTGTTGATATCGAGCGGTTCTTTTAAAACATCCTCCCAGCCTCGCAGCTTATACACATTTAAGCGAAAACCTGCCAGATGGTTCAGCGTCTTTGCATAAAAATCTTCTTTTTCTCCCCAGGCTTGTTCCCATGCTGCAAAAACCTCTTTACGGACAGAGCGGTCAGAATCCGCAAGTTTATTGGCTGCCTGGCCGACAGAAAGACTTTCCTCTTTATACTGGACTTTTGTTTTACCAACCAGAAGGTCGTACATCTGGCCCCAGCCATGATAGCCGTCAACACTTAAAGCATTTATAGCCGTTTCTTCTTTTTCGGATAGCTTTTCAGCCGCACGCTCCCGCCGCTCCGTCAGCACAAAACGAAGCTCCTTTAAAAGCCCTTCCTGTAAAAGCTTATCCCAGACTTCGTTAGAAAAGCCGGATAGCTGTTGATCAAAAGTAGTCAGTGCGCTTTGCAGTGACGCACTTAATTCAGTGACCGTCGCCTTCAATTGCCCAGCCTTTTTATCATCTGTGTTCTGCGCATGCAAGCAGCTGACAAAAGCGCCAGCCTGCCTTACCTTTCTCGCTGCTCCATCAAATAGTTCAACAAGATTCACCAGTCTTTGCCCCTCGTCCGGCTGATCAACTGGCTGCCATCTGTCTACTTCCCTTTTAAACTTTTCGATCTGCTCGCCAGCTGCCTTAAGATGGTCTGCAAATGCCGGAGAATCACTTCCCCCTTCAAAAAACACGTCAAGATTCCAGACATCAGAATATGTATTAGACATTAATGTTCCCCCTTTTTAGTCTATTTTTTATTATAATAATATTTTTCACAAATTTCTATGTTTTCAATAATCATTAATTCTCTCCAGCTTAGTAAGAAGGTTCATCCTTATAAAAAGGATAAACCTTAAAACTATTTAGCAACAGAAATACCACCAGCCTCCAAAAATAAGGACGATTACAAGCAGTATAATGAACAGTGCAAACCATGCGCCACTCCCGCCGTAGCAACCGGGATAACCTCCATAAGGAACCGCGTATGGTGGATAGTAACCGTAAGGCATACTTTCACACTCCTTTTTTTTATCCTGGTATCAATTTATGGGATTCTGTCCTATTTGGTTTGGGCTCAATGGTTTAATTTCACAAAATTATTTAGGAAGTACAAGTAAAGTGCACAGGTTTTTCAAACTTTTAGTGTATGATAAACTCACTAATTACTTACAAGGGGTATTTTTATGGCGACTATATTGCTAGTAGATGATGAAATGCGAATGCTTGATTTACTCGCGCTATACCTTGAGCCTGCTGGCCATAAGTGCATCAAAAGGACTTCTGCAAACGCGGCTATTGAATACCTGGAACACCATGGTGTGGATCTTATTTTACTTGATATCATGATGCCTGAGATGGATGGCTGGGAGGCATGCGGTGAAATCAGAAAACATTGGGACATACCGATTATCATGCTTAGCGCAAGGAGCGAAAAACCTGATATTGTAAAAGGTTTACACATTGGGGCAGATGACTATGTCACCAAGCCGTTTGATGAGGGAGAACTTCTGGCCAGAATTGAAGCCTTGTTAAGAAGACATTCCTCAAAAAGCCCTGTACTTACGTTCAAAGGACTCAATCTCAGTATGGAATCGTATGAGGTCCATTATGACGGGAACCAAATTCCTCTGACACCAAAGGAATTTTCATTGTTAAGCCTTTTTTTGCAAAACAAAAATAAGGTGTTCACAAGAGAACATTTAATTTCTACTATATGGGGATATGGTGTTGCTACTGAAGACCGCACGATTGATTCGCATGTCCGGAACCTGAGGGATAAGCTTCGAAAGGCTGGATTTGCAGCTGATGATTACCTGGCTACTGTTTGGGGAGTAGGGTATAAGTGGATAGAATAGAACAGTGTAAAAAAGTTTCATTCATACTTCTGGGGATAAATAGAAATAATAAGCTAGTCATTTTCCGAACAGGAGGAATATCGAATGGAAACATTATACGAACGCCTTGGCGGGCAGGATGCCATTACTAAAGTTGTGGATGTATTTTACAAAAAAGTGCTGGCAGATGAAACAGTCAATCAATTTTTCAAGGAAACGGACATGGAAAAACAGCGGCGACATCAATCACTGTTCATCAGCTGGGCATTGGGCGGACCAAACCAATATTCCGGCAGAAGCATGGAACTCGCACATAAAGGCATGAACCTAAATGATGAGCACTTTGGAGCTATTGCCAATCACCTCGCTGCAAGTTTAAGGGAATTCAATGTATCGGAAGAAGACATCAATGGAGTGTTAGAAAAGCTGACAGAAATGAAAAATGATATTCTATACAAATAGAAAAGGAGAAAGGGATTCCCCCCTCTCCTTTTCTATTTATTTAATTGTTTCGGCAGGTTCTGCAGGAAGGAGATCATTAGTGTCATACCTTCCCTTGTTTCTTTCTGTGTGACTGCCTTCATCAGCTGCATGGATGACAGCGGTGCTTTATCCTTTGTTTCCTCCTGGGCGTGATGGAAAGCAGTAAGCATACCGTCTACCAGGTCAAGGGCACCAAGCTGGACGAAGGAATCTGCCAGTTCTGCACCCTTGATTGCCTTTTCGACCATATCTGTTACCATCGGCCCCGTCATGGCGCCTTTCATGGCAGCAACCATATCCGCCAACTGCATCAGGGACTTAAGGACTCCTGTTTCTTCCATCCTTTTAACTTCCATCAATGTTCTTTCAAGGTTCTCAGCAACTTCCGGCAATGCCTTTAACAACGAGACCGTCTCCGGCTGGAGCAGGTCGTCAGCCATCTCGGCCATCTTTACACCTGTTTCTGCGATTGTGGAGACCATCTCTCCGGTTACTGCACTCATAGCGGCATCGGTGAAGCTGACGAGCTTATGTGATTCCGTTGTGTGTACTTGAGGTGTTTCTGTAGCCATCTCAACCACCCCTTCTATAAAATCCCTTTTGCATTTAACCAGTAAAGCTCATTGTAGACAGCTTTGAACCAGTGAAGCAGGTCAGAAGTTTCTGCAGGCTGCGGCGGATTGTTGTAATCAAAAGTAATCATGCTGGCATCTTCAAGACTATTTTCAAGGAAACAAGCCACCTTGCCATTATATACAGCTGTTTCCGGGCGGCCAGATAATCTGCTGATGATATTGGCAACCAGCGATTCAGATTGATAATGTGCTGTTGAACCAGCTTTGCTGATTGGAAGATTCGTAGCATCACCAATTACATATACATCATCCTGTCCAATCATCTTCAGTGTGGTGCGGTTGGTCGGAATGAAGCCAGATTCATCACCGATTCCGGAATCCATCACCGCTTTTGCTCCTGTATGAGCAGGTATGGTAATGAGCATGTCATATTCATGTTCCGATCCGTCCATTGTAATTGCCACTTTGCGTTTTGGATCCACTTCTTCAAGGTTAAAAAATGTTTCATATTTAATATCGCGCTTCTCAAATTGCGGAAGTCCCCATTCTGCTACTGGAACCAATGAGTGGATACGGCCGATTGGATAGGCGTATTTGATTTCGATATCCTTACGTCTGCCATTTTTCCGGTAATAATCATCCAGCATCAATGCCAGTTCCAGAGGAGCTGCAGGACATTTGTGAGGCACATCGATGGTGATCAGGATTTTTCCTTTTTCCATTGCCGCCAGGTCATCGCGCAAGCGTTCAGCACCTTCCAGTGTATAGAAGTTATGTGCTCCTTCCCTTAAACCAGGGACACTGTCAAAATCAGGGTGGGACCCTGTCGCGATGACAAGATAATCATATTGATAATGCCTATTGCCCTTTATCGTCTTTTTCTCGATATCGATTTTTTCTATATCATCATATACAAGGTCCACATGTCGATGAACCAATGATTCCTGTTTTCTGATGAAATGCTCAGATGGCTTTTCATTAAAAGCGATGAATAAGTAACCTGGCTGGTAGATATGCTTTTCTGTATTGGAAATCAGGGTAATTTCGACTTCGCGTTTTTTTATTTCATTCCCTAGCTGGCGGGCGAGCTTGTTTGCGACCATTGTCCCCGCGCTGCCGGCTCCGAGAATCACTATTTTCTTTACCATTCCGTACACCTCTTTACTGGATTCTTTGCTGAGGACTGTTAATTCTTCGCGATAATTTCCAAATATCATTGGCCGTATCGAAAACAACTAAGTCCAAGAGCAATCACTTATTTTGCTTTTCTTACCGCTATTTTGAATTCATCGCCTTCATTTTCAAGATAGGCAATTTCGTGACCCATTTTGTTTACCCATTCAGGTATGTCCACTGCTGATCCTTTGTCTGTGGAAAGAACCTCAACAACATCTCCGACTTGCGCTGTTTTAATTCCTTTAACCAATTCCATTAGCGGGCCAGGGCAATATGCTCCCCTAGCATCGATTGATTTAGTTACTTGTACTTCACTCATGTTTTTTTCCTCCTGTATGGTTGTGATTTACGCTAATTTACTCATGCAGGAATGGCTTGGAGTATAGGCTTGCATGCCTTATCACTTTTTCCTGCTTCTGCAGCTTACATTGTAATGACTGTTGCCCCCTGAGTCATTCCCAGGAATTTCGTTACACCGATTACCCCATCAAATACATCGATCATGTCTTCTTCCTTCCAATCCATGATGTCCATCGCTAACGCGCAACCATAAATATTCAGTTCGCCCATGTCTTTCCCTTCCTGCAGCAATGCATCGAATAATGGTATTTTCTTTGCAAGCATTTCCTTACCGATTGTACCTGTGATGAAGTCGGTATTTTCAAAGCTTTCTTTACGGAATGATTTCAGAGCGTTCATTGTCACGAATACATTTACAGTCATGCCTGACATTGATGCTACTGATCCGACGAGTGCGCCAGCGTGCAGCTTTTCAAGATCTTCTGATAATAAAATAACCGCTAAAGATGGTGTTTGCTGTTCCATAATTTATTTCCTCCTAATGAATTAATTCAATTGGTTTACCTTACATTTGAATTATACCCATACCCCCATATCTATGTCTGTTTCGGTATTGTGAACGTTGTTCGTCTAAAAAGTGACAAAGCAATCTATTGGTAGTGTTATTGGTGTTTGGTTTGGTAGTGTCAATGCCTTTGGTTTTATTTTCCAAAACAAAATATTATTTGGACAGACACAATCCCCCGCGGTCAAACATAGGAATTTATTATAGGCGAAAGCCTAAAAAAGCGGGGGTGGAAACATGTCTGGCATACTGACGGCACTCGGATATCTAGTTAAAGAAGTGATCCTTCTTGTTTCGTATGTTAAAAACAACGCATTTCCTCAACCGTTGTCTGCAGCTGACGAGCGAAAGTATTTAAGGTTGATGGCAAACGGCGACCCACACGCAAGAAATATGCTAATCGAGCACAATCTTAGACTTGTCGCACATATCGTGAAGAAATTTGAAAACACCGGCGAGGATTCTGAGGATTTGATTTCAATCGGCACAATCGGCCTGATCAAGGCAATCGAAAGTTATTCTGAGGGAAAAGGCACAAAGCTTGCTACCTATGCTGCCAGATGTATTGAAAATGAAATTGTAAAGTCAATAGTGTTGCGTATCACTTCGAAACAATCATTTCAAAAATATTTCCTCTTAACGTCACAATAACCGTTTTCACACAACACATTTAATTGTGAAGCAACCACGAAATTGAAAACGGGAGGGACGACACCAATGAGTAAAAAAGGGTATATCTCCGCAAGTAAATTTCACTCCGAATTCATAAGAAGCGACGCAACCGACCGACTAATTGCTAATTGCTATAACGCAATTAAAGAAAAAATTAGAAGGGAACGACGGAACAATGATTGCACTATACGCACGGGTATCAACCGAAGAACAAGCTAAAAGCGGATATTCACTTCAAGACCAAATTCGCCAATGCCGTGAAAAGGCGGGCAAAAATGCGGAATGTATTGAATACGTGGACGACGGCTATTCGGGGGGATTCCTTGAACGTCCGGCACTTTCAAAATTGCGGAATGACCTTCGGGAAGGACTAATTGACAAAGTTATTGTCTATGATCCCGACCGTCTATCACGGAAACTTGCGAATCAATTGATTGTTACGGAAGAAATCGAAAAACGGGCAAAATTAATCTTTGTCAATTCCGAATACAAGAATACACCCGAAGGAATTTTGTTCTACCAAATGCGGGGGGCATTCTCGGAATTTGAAAAGGCGAAAATCAAAGAACGTATGACTAATGGAAGACGTGCAAAGGCTCGCAAGAACAAAGTAGTCAAAGACGTCAAGGTTTATGGATACAAGTTCAACAAGGAATCGCAAGAACTCGAAATCTATGAACCCGAAGCAAAGATTGTTCGATTGATTTTCGAACTATTTACCGACCCACGGGGGCGGGTACAGGGTATAAACGGAATCGCCCACTATTTGACCGACAAAGGTATTCCGACCAAAAAACGAAAAGGCGTTTGGCATAGGCAAGTAGTCCGCCAGATTCTTATGAATGAAACCTACACGGGTGTATTCTATCACAACAAATGGAATACGGAAGGAATGCTCGTCAACAAATACAAGGATTCAGACGACGAAAAGGTTTCAATGACCTTACGACCTAAAGAAGAATGGATTCCCGTCGAAGTTCCTGTGATTATCGAAAAGGAAACATTCAAGTTTGCCCAAAAGTTGTTGAAGGAATCACGACGTCGTTGGGCTGGTACTTCAAAGAACAAATATCTTCTTTCGGGATTGGTTCGCTGTGGCGATTGTGGCAATACCATGACGGGGCGACGGGCGAAGAATTGGGGAACTTACGTCTTTGAATATTCCGACGCCAAGAACACCGCAGGGGCAAAGCATAAGGGTTGTGGCAATCGGGTCAAATGCGAAGACCTTGACGTTTATGTATGGAATCATTTTGTCAATGTCATAACAACCGAAGGGGAATCAGCATATTCCGAAGTCGCCGCAACAACCGAAACCCAAGATTCAATTCCATTCGAAGAATCGGAATTACAACGCATTGAAGCCGAACTCATTCGTATTAAATCGGGTCGGAAACGTCTTCTTGACTTCATGACAAACAATGCCGATATTGTGGACGAAGAAGATATTCGCAATCAATTGAAAGAGTTAAAAGAAAAAGAAGATCACTTGTTGAAGTTGAAGGAAGAAACCGCTGCTTTACTTGAAGAACGGAAAAACAACGAAGTCAATGACGAAATTCGGGCAAAGGCGGTTGAACGATATTTTGAAAACGAAAATCCCGAATCTATGTCGAGTGAAGAAAGGCAAGAACTACTTCGAATGTTATATCGGGAAATTCGGGTATATTCAAACGGAAAAATTGACTTCATTTCATTGTAGGACGTTCCAATTAGAGGAGCGTCTTTTCTTTCGAACAAAAAACCGCCTTTCGACGGTTCAAAAAATCAAGTATAGCCCCTGTTAGTTGAAGATAACCCTACATATCTGAAATAGGTCTAATAGAGATATTCACATCATCAATGTCATTTTCGTTAGATACCATTCCGAATATCCTACAATTACCGCATTTTTTACATTCAAACATATATCTGATTTCCTCGTTATACTCATTTCCGTTTTCTTCGCTTTGAAATTCTATTTTTAGAGTGCTTTTATGCCATTGATTATCGGAACATAAATCACATTTAAATTCCTTACCCCAAATTTTTACTTCGTATAGCATTGAAAAGACACCTCTCAATTTTTAACAATCGCTTATAAGTTCAGATAATTCAGATGGTTTCATTCATTCTTATTGAACTCAAGCACCCGTTAGTTTAAGTGTATTTATTCACAAACTTAAGACCTTATTAGACACCTGCCTGTTTCCTTTCTATACGTCCGTCCTTTATTTGTTGGTATAAATTTAAATGCGGTTACAGATAATATCCCTATAACAAATTAGGGGGTTATGAAATGGAAGGAGCAACCACAAGTAATAATGGAATGAGCACTTCTAATAAACTAAACCTTTCAGGTCTTGGTGTTGGAGCAATTGTACTAACCACTCTTTATACTGCTGTTTTAGCTTCGCAGTTAATGGCTACCAAACATAAAGTCGATTACCTTTATTACAAAGAAATAACACAAAATAAATAGCTTATTATAGGCGGTGTTTTTTCACCGTCTTTTATTATACATAAAACAGCAATTTGAGCTAAACTGCCATGTTAGTTGAAGAAGAATGTCTAATCTGGTGAAAAAACTCTACTTAGACTCTATCCTACGGTTATTCAACTAACTTCGAATAACCTCGTTTCCCCTTGACGACCCTTTTGTCGTCCTTTCTTAATCCCCACATAACGTGATTGATCTCACCAAAGCGGATGCCGAATTTCTCATATATGTAATCGGAAATTTCTTCGTGTGATACTTCCACACCTTTGCCTTTCTGCCGCATGAACTCAATTATTGCGGGTTGGATTTCTTCCTTTCCAACCGTTTTTCTTCCATTTAGATATTCGTTCTTTGGCATAATGGACTCCCCTTTCATATTTTTGTAATATTATAACATATCCTATCTACGATTGGTCGCTCGTTTGAAGGACGTTCCGTGACGTGTAGTGACCCGATATTTCAAAATTGTTGTGTATATTCTGAAAGCGTCTTCCTCCGCCAAAAAGACCCCCCGTCCCCCCGTGGGTGGGGTCGAATATTCCGTCCATTTCTTTCTGTGCTTGTGTGTAAAGCGATTGAATTCATTCCGAATAGTTATTGTCTTGGGATTAAATGTCGTTGACCATAAGGCTTATGTATGGTCTTGCAAAGATATAGCAATCGTTGTATAAACATACGGAAGACAACACGTCATTACAATTACTATCTTATGGACAAACCTATTGCTATTCGTCATATAATAAAGATTACACGACCAATCGTATTTTGACGTTTTCAACAAATCCCTATAAACAAAGGGTTTGTCGATTTTGATTCGTCGTATATTAAAAATGTATTTCACTCATTCGTCGTATAATGCGATTATGTCCGCTTGTATCATAACAAAAACGGCTGAATCCCTTACGACTGTTAGTATTTTGCCGATTCCTTCCCGTGTAAATTTCGGACATTTCGGAACGCATAAACCAATATTTACGAAGAAATTAATCCCTTTCCTTCGATTCACGTTGTATTGAATGGAATGTCACTTTTGGTATTCGTGTGACATGGCGAAAAACCGTTCAATCCCTTGCGTATCAACACTTTAACGTAATAGAGAAGTAAAGTGATATTTCTATAATCGGACATATAACGACAGGCTTGCGGCTATTTTATGATTTTTTTAATGATGGAATATTAATTTTAGTGAATGCGGATATTAAGCACAAATGATTGATAGTTTGGAGGAAGAATAGTGAAAATATTGTTTAATATTCTAATCGCTATATTCGCAACAATTACCGTACTAGTTTCGAATCAAATTGCAACACGTCGGACATTAATAAAAATCACTTCTTTTCAAGCAATTACAGGTTTTATAATTTCTGCGATTCATTCCACCATTTTATATCTTGCTTTAAAACAACAAATGAAAGGACAAAGCTAATCGCCCCTTACATATGTAATAGGGAACGCAATTTCTTAGGCGTTCCCAAGTTCGACCTATACTTGTCCTTTCGACTTCAACCAACTCATTCGTATTTGTTCCAATCGCTTTAATTCCGCCTTGACCGCTTTGACGTATGCTGCACGGGCTTCTGATTCTGTTTCAAACGTCCCGATATGCTTTCCACAAACTCCAACCTGGTATTTACCGCTTGACGTCTTCGTAAATCCTTTTGCATGGTTCAATTTATATTTCAAACAATTCTCACGGTCGGTAACCACTTCAAGGTTTTCGTCCCGATTATCAAGAGTTTGTTCGTTTTTATGATTGACTTGAATTGACATTCCCGTTTCTTCGAAAAATCCGTTGTATTTGGCAAGTTCTTCACGCATGATGAATCTATGCAATTGTTCCTTTCTTTGAGTTCCGTTCCCAACGGTAATATTTGCGTAAACTCCATTGTTCCCAAAGAAAGCGGCTACTTTTCCTTTTTGCAATACTTCCGACAACCTATGCTTCGAAATTATTGTTTCCCGCCCGTCTTTCAATAAAATTGCGACAGTTCCGTCGTTATTGAACTTGAAGTCATTGAATCGGCGACAACCGTGTAAACCGTTCTTTCGCTTAATATATTTTAACAATTTGTCCTCATTTTCATTTTTTGGTTCGAATCTGATAGCACCATAAGCCTCAACAAACATATTGATGACCTCCTTTCCCAAGTTCGTTTTGGTGTTCATTTTGACCAATCAAAAAGACGCCCCGAAGGACGTCCTTACTTCTTTAATTCGATTGTTGTTAATTCTCCACTTTTTTCACGTTCCTTTTGTTGGCGGATCTGCTCGTCGTGCATTCCGATTGCAATTAAACAAATTGGTGGAAGATTGTGTCCTTCATTAAGCAATTTACGCCAATACTCAATTTGCTCGACGTTATGCTTTGCATTTTCCTTTGCTTCCTTGACAATCTTTTTTGACTTCGGACTTTCCGCATAACCTTTCGCAATATCTTCTAATGCTTTACGTTGTGAATATGCCATATTAATTTAACCCCCTTTTATATCGTTCAAGACGTTCCTTTGCCCGTTCCAATCCCTTTGGTCGTGCGATACGGACTTCGGTTGTAGATACGCCAACTTCTTTCGCAATATCTTCATGCGACTTGCGTTCACGTTTCATACGAAGAATCATATCAAGAGTTTTTACTTCATATTCCGTCTGTTTCACTAACATTTCGAGTGCCGTCATTCCGATACCCCACCAAAATGTTTTTCAATTATGACCAATGACCCAACCGCAATCAAGAAATGAATCAATGCGAGAACGTTCATAATTACTTCACCCAAGCGGGAACACGACCGCTGGAATATGCTCTTTCTTGCGTTTCAGTTTTTAATCCAAGACAAAGTTCTTCGGGAGTATAATCCTTTGGTGAATAGACTTTTCGTTCATTAATAGTGCGACCATACTTTTCAGTAGGAATCCCTAAGTCAAACAGTGTTTTGTTGTATTCTTGATTTACATTCCCGATTTCGCTCTTAATTTGACCAAGTTCCGCTAATTGCTTCAATAATTCATTTCTTGCTGCAATCACGGATTCGACCTTATTGTCATATCGGGATTGAATTTCCTTCAACCGTTTTTCACGATGTTCTTTTGCGAATGGAACAAACTTTTCAACCGCTAATTTTTTGCGGACTGCATAGGCACGTTGAAGAAGTTCGGTTGTTTCGGCAAGTTCAGATTTCTTTTCGTTCAACAATTCCTTTGCTTGTTCAACGTCGGATTCAGATACAATCCCTAAAAGTAATTGTTCGGTTGAATCTTCGATTGCTTGCGTCAATTCAATTACCTGATTCGTCAATTCGTCTTGCTTGTTTTCCAATTCTTGAATTTTAGACTTGACCGCTTCCAATTGTTGCTTTGACATAGATCAATTCCCCCCTTTGATATACGGGACGTTTTGTCCCGATTAAATTTTTAGTTCAATTTTGATTTTTTCATTCACTTTCAAACCTACGCATGATTTTCAAATTGCGAATTGCTTCAATTTCTTCTGGCTTAACGTTGAATCGGTAAATGATTCGTTGTTTAAGTCGTTCGGAGATTGGCATTTTGTCGGATTCAATTAGCGAAATCATTTGTTGAGATACGCCAACTTCACGGGCAAAATCGCCTTGATTCAGTCCAAGATTCGTCCGCAATGCTTTGACAACAAATCCTTCCATACGTTCAACCTCCTTTTAAATTAGTAAAAAACAAGTTCTTGACCAAAAAGAAATGTCCCGCCAATAAGACGGGCAACCGCACTACTGCACGCTGCTTCGATAGGTCAAATCGAACTTGGGTCGGCAACCAATATTCAGTTGTAAAAAAGCGGATTCCCCCGTTAAAGAACCCGCTTCTAATTATCAATTGTTCTAAATCGTCCCTTGTAAGTTACAATTGGACTAAATTCGTAAAAAACAAGATAGAATGTATAAAAAAAATGCGACGGTCACGGTAAA
Organism: Mesobacillus jeotgali; assembly: GCF_900166585.1. Classification (NCBI taxonomy): domain Bacteria; kingdom Bacillati; phylum Bacillota; class Bacilli; order Caryophanales; family Bacillaceae; genus Mesobacillus; species Mesobacillus jeotgali. Next base: position 2,141,740 of record NZ_FVZC01000009.1, read on the forward strand.
AAGCTCGCAACCAATCGCATTTTCTCGGAGGAATAACCGATTGTATGTCAATGCCGCATACGGAAACGGCAAGGATTAATTTTATGTATTTTCGTTTAATCTTCTTTGACATCTATTACGTATTAACGTTTACTTCGTAATTTGCGACAATCTAATCGAATCTATATTGCGAATATCTTTGTCGTTATCTAATTAACTTTGTCACTTATGTTCCAAAGTTAAGCAAGCTTTGCTTGCACCGTTCTTGAGGAACTTGATTTTTAGTTCCGAAAGAATGGTTACTATCAAGCGAAGTATTGTATCGAAGTTTCGTTGAAACTAACGAAATACTAACGTTATCTAAGCGACTTCTACTTCGTAATTCAACCGCAAAATCCCTTGACAAGCGTCATAAATACGATTTAACACAAATTTAATATTCCTGTAACATTTTTGTAATATTTATTGGCATAACTTCGAAAAACTTGTCCTTGACTATGCACACATTTGACATTAGAATCGAGATACTCATGCATCTAAGGGCATTGAAGAAAACCAAAAAGGATGTTTCATTGCATGACCCGATTGGCCAGGACAAAGAAGGAAATGAGATATCTTTGATAGACGTCCTGAAGTCTGAATCGGAAGATGTCATTGATACCATCCAGCTCAATATGGAGCTTGAAAAAGTGAAAGAATATATCGATGTCCTCGACGAGCGAGAAAGAGAGGTCATTGTTGGCCGTTTTGGCCTTGACTTGAAGAAGGAAAAAACACAGAGGGAAATTGCGAAAGAACTTGGAATCTCAAGAAGTTATGTGTCCAGGATTGAAAAACGTGCATTGATGAAAATGTTCCATGAGTTTTATCGTGCCGAAAAGGAAAAGAAAAAGAATAAAGGGCAGTAACGCCCGAAAAAAATGAAAGGCATCAATCACATATGATTGATGCCTTTTTACATCTTATTCCACACTCACTTCTGCAGCAACAACCAGCCCGACAGCGCCGCAAATCACCAAACCCATGACGATCAAGAACATGCCCACCACCCCTTTATCATAGCCACTTGTTACACCAAATTTATCATATAAATACTGTGTTAAAAGGTATGGGTTGTGAACATTCTGTTAACGATGGGATTTCTTCTTCCTGAAAATAAGCGTTAAAAGCAATACATGCAAAGACATCGAATTACCTCCCGATACCGTCGTTAGGTGGTGTCCTTCTCCACCCATAAGCTAGCCAGTCTTCTTTGAATTAGATAAATCATTTTCTTTCCACCTTTCTTGGTTAATTATTCAAATGAATTAAAACAGGCGCAGCATTGATTGACGGTTTTTGTTTTCTTCCACCATTTTTTCTACCATTTCGTTGTGACGAATTTCTTCCAAAGACAATTTGCGTTTGTTGATTGTTATGGTTAAAAATAAGATATTTAAGGTCATGATCAGTTCACCTCCTTTTAATTCCACCCCAAATAGCCGCAAGGATTCCTTCCCTGCGGCAAAAATGGGCACAAAAAGGCCACAGGGCACGATTCTCCCTGCGGCCATGGATGTATTAGTTAAATAAGCAACTTAAATAATCCAGTCCGGCCCGGTCGAATGCGCTTTACTATATGAAGTTAATGTGTTATTCCAGTATCCAATCATAATCATTTCACTCGACCTCCTTCTGAATTATTAACTCACATTGGTAAGTATATCCACTTCCTGTTGATTTGTAAACCTTTTTTGGCCTTTTTTTCCAAAAAAATGTTCGGCAAATTTCAACAAAAAAACTGCACCACCGGATATTAGATCAAATATCTAACACCTGGTGATGCAGTTAGTTTGCTTATTGTTATTTTTTCATCAGTAATTCTTGGCCTTCCTCAGATTCTATCAGCTGATTACGGTATTTTTTCGCAAAAGAAAAGAATACGATAGAAACAGCAAGGAATACCACAGAAGCACCAGTAGCGATATAAATATCCGTCATTACTTTCGTTTCAGACGGTATGATTGTTCCAAGATAAAAGAAAGCTCCTACTGCAAGCAGAATAGTGGCGAATTGTTTAAAATCAACCATTTTTTCATAGAGTTGTCTAGCCTTCAATATAATCACCTGCATTTTAATAGTCTTAACCACAACCCTACTTTAACATGTTTTAAACATTTTATTGATATGTAAATTATGGAAGTTAGGAAATTAAACGTTGGGATTTTGGCGCACATTAGAAAAGCCATTGTTTTGGCCGAAACTGATTCTGCTTCAGACATAAGGAGGGGCTCGCACTGAGGCTTTGCCCGAAACGCTCTCAATACCCTTCCAACAGAATTTGCAGTGCCTTCTACATTTCCGCAAACAAGATCTTACTCCCTATTTAATATAAAATATAGCGCAGAATTTCCCAACGAAATTATAATGACATCAAAGCTTCCAATTTTTGACCATCTCGTTTACGATTTCAAAGGAGTTCTTTGAAGCTAGTTTTGTGAATTCCAGAAAGTTTACGTCTGCTGAACCATCTGCCTGGTCGGACATGGAGCGAATGATCACGAATGGGATGCTGTTCATGCTGCACACCTGGCCAACAGCTGCTCCTTCCATTTCTGTACAATAACCATTAAGCTCCTCATGGAGAAATTTAACTTTTTCACGGTCTGCGATGAATTGGTCACCTGATAAAATCCTGCCGCTGACGATTTTCTTGTTTTCTACGATTTCTTTGCTTGCTGTCATTGCTAATTCAACCAGTCGCTCGTCTGCTTTAAACACGGATACTTCTGTATAAGGAATTTCCCCTAGTTTGAAACCCAGAGCACGTACGTCCATATCATGCTGCACACAATCAGTAGAGATGACGATATCCCCTATTTTCAAATCAGGATTCACTGCACCGGCAACACCTGTGAAAACAATATTCGATGCAGAAAATTCACCGATCAGAATTTGGGTACATACACTTGCATTCACTTTCCCTACTCCAGACTTACAGAGTACGATGTCAAAGCCGTTGAAAGTACCCACATAAAAAGTGATGCCTGCCTTCTTTTTCTCATCATAATCCTTCATGGCCTCAAGAATATGCTGAATTTCTTCATCCATTGCACCAATAATACCAATTCTGTTCATAACTATCTCCTCCCGAAATTATATTTTCTAAAGCTGGTAAAGAACTTTTTTCATCCATAGTTGTGAAACGGCCGTTTTGCTGTTTTATTTACCCTGTTCATAGAAATCTTTGCAACTCTTCCCATACCTAGAACAAAAGGTGCAAAACTGATTATCATGGAAAGGGATTAACTAGTTTGCCTTAATGAGGGCCAAGCTCTTCCAGTATATATAAAACCACTTGTATTTACAGCACTACTAGAGTTCGATATTAACCGCTGAAATATGCCTGTCGTTTTAATTTATCAAAAAATGTTTTATTTTTATAGGGAATTTGCTATTTTATTTTGTATAGATATTGTCGTACACAAAGGAGATAAGATATGGAATTCCAATTTGATTTAATTGAAGACAAGGTGGAATTTTTTGAAGCTGTTGATTTAAAAACGCTGGAACAAAAAATCACCAAGCAAATCGAAATTAATAAAGCGATAATGCTTTCAGTACATCATGTGTCCCACCAGATGCATCTGGATGACAAAGGAAGGTTGTTCTATTCTGCAGTTGTCCATTTTAAAGCGAAAAAATAGATGGAAAGTAACTAGTAGAAGCACCAATTCTTATTTCCAAAAGTAACAGGATTATAACGCCAAAAAGCTTGGGACACCCAAGCTTTTTTCATTGCTAAAATTTCAAAGGTTTCACAGATTCTCTGTTTAAATTTTCATCCTTTATTTCCTTCATCCCAAACAAAACACGGGGTAAATTAAATCGCCGAATCATAAATTGGTAGATGCACATAATCGTTACAAAGGATAAGGATACTAAGAAGATTAATTTTAATGGGATTGATAATCCCAGGTTATAGATAAAAAAACCTATTAGAATAATGATCGGTTGATGAAGCACATAAAATGGCATAGAAGCTTCACTTGCATACTTTAATGATGTATTAGAAAAGTTCAAATACCTTTCTCCTAGATAAAGAATATAGAATAGCATGTTCCATACCAATAAGACACGAATAATCAAAAACAATCCCCAACTGATAGAGACGCCCTTAGGAAACCCATATAAGAAAACCCAGGATAGATATATAGCTGTAAAAAATACGCTTAATAAACCTGCTGGAAAACCAATTTTACGCACAAACAGCCGTAACGAATCTCTGGCAAAAAAATAAAACCCTAAAACATATAAAAGTAAATAAAAGATGATTCCCCAACTTCCTAAGTTTACAATGCCGTTAACAGTCAAGGCAGCAATTGACAGAGGGATTGGGATGAATAAATAATGAAGTATATTAAAATCCTTACTCTCCACATCTCTTTTTTTCAGAAAAAAAGGCAACATAATAACTGAAAAAAGCAGTAACATTAGGAGATACCACAGGTGATGGCCGAAAAATGCAAAGTTGCCAATTCCTCCTATCTCCAAATAGAGTCCATCAAAGTAATGTGGAAAGAAGTGCAGGAATGAGCCTTTAAACTGTTTACTCACTATCCTTTCAACATACACTTGAGGAGGTGAAAGCAGAAAGATTCCTAAAAGCAATGGTATACCTAATCGCAAGAGTCTTTCTTTCAAAAAACTTTTTGAATCCCTTCTTTTTAGAGCGTAATAAGCGGACATTCCTGAAAGCATGAAAAAAATTGGCATGATCCAATTTCCCACTAATAGGGAAAAAAATTCGATATAGGTATCATCTATCACGTTGTTTTTTATATGCCATTCAAAGGAATTAAAGAACATTGAACAATGATAAAGGAACACAGTGAACATAGCCAGTACCCTTATCCAGTCTAAATAATAATGTCTTATAAACGAATCAGTCTTTTCCACAAATTTTCCTCCTTCCTATTAACCAATTTCATACAATAATTTTTGGATTCAAACCCAAGAATTTTCTAAAGATAATTCCTTTTATTGTAATTCTCCAAAATAGATCTTAATCCCTGTTTTTCTCCGCGGATGAAAAACGGACAAAAAAAAATAGCATCCTACTTAACAAAATGACGACGGTCAAATTGTTTATCAGGATGCTAATTATACGTATTTCGAAATTAAACAGGTCCTTATCGCTTATCATTTTGAATTAATTCTTCAACTTTAACTGGCTTCCAGCCTTCGCCTTCTGCCCACTCGATTGTGACCCTGAATGTCTGGTCATTTCCCTTTTCAGAAATGGTTCCAACCGCTGTATTAGGCGCACCGCCATTTTCATTCCACCATACGGTCATATTATTTTTATCGATTCCTGTGGCATAGGAATAGGCAAGAATCATTTCCTGCCAATCAACTGCATTTTGGTCGAAAACAGTATTATGCTCACCCGATTGAGTCGTTCCAACCGGCTTCCATTCAGGATTCTCAATCGTTTGTTTTACGTTGGCATCACTGCCGCCCTCTGTCACGATTGGATCTGCAACTTCTTCATCTTCTTTAGTTTCCTCAGCTGCTTCATCTGATTCTGATTCTTCATCTGCATTTTTGCCGGAGGCTTCATTTTCGTCTTTCTTTTCAGCTTCCTTGCTGTCAGCTTTTTTCCCTTGAGAGGCTCCCGCATTTTCTTTTTCTGCTGCTGCCTCATTTTGGTCGGCTGCCCCTTCATCATTGCTGAAAAAAATATTGAATGAAACAATGCCAATCAGTAAAACAACAATAATAATCAAGCTATTTAAAATGAGGTTCGTTTTTCTGCGCTTTGCCGTCAATCTTGAGCGTGTCCCCTCATTTAGGCTATCATAATCGTTCTTCAAGATCTTTCCCTCCCTTATAAGGTTGTCAACATTCTACCATGACTCGGGGCAAACTTGAAGGATTTTATATTCATGTAATGAGGTTTCATTCATTTTCAGGACCTTTAGCCAGTGTCCCATGGTTGTAATCATAGACCTCCTTTACTATTTCCGCAAAAAGAGGGTTTACCCCGCCTTCATTCTCAGGGACTCCTAAATTGACTGTCACAAGTGCGTATTTTGGTTTTTCATATGGAAAGTATCCTGCGAACCATTTATTATGCAATTGCTTCCCATCATTGTATATTCCCGTTTCTGCTGTTCCAGACTTACCTGCCACGTCATATGGCAGATCCCTGAACCATCTTCCAGTGCCTTTTTCGTTCAGAACGACCTCATGTAAAAGCTTTTGGAGTTTCATGGCTGTATAGGGTGAGATTTCGTCCCCTTCAAGTTTGTTTTTTGGGAATTGAGTCATTTTCGTTCCATTTTGGTATTGAATGGACAGAACCGCCCTGACCATATCTTTTTCACCGCCTCTGGCTATTGTCGCAATCATGTTCGCGACGGCGAGAGGAGTTACCCTCACCTCATGCTGCCCAATGCCTGACAGTGCAGCAAAATTCCTATCCTTCCTCGCTTCATCCGTTCGAAAAATCCGCCCTTTTTCCTCATCCCGAAGCTGGCTGAAATTCTCGAGATGAAAAATATCTCCTGTCCAGCCTGCCCCTCCTGTCAATGAAAGCATTTCTGAATATTTTTCAAGGATGTTAGGGTTCTTTTTCTGTAATTCTTGGGCTGCTTCTCCAAATGTACGGTTGCAGCTGACGGCGAAGCTATCAGTAAAATTCAGCATTCCATAATCATGTTTCATATCTTTTTTGCCAGTGATGGTCTTGCTGCAATCGAACTTCCTTGCGGGATTGTCTAGTCCATTATCGATTGCTGCAGCTGCTACAACCGTTTTAAAAACCGATCCTGGAACATGCTGCTTGATCATCATATTTTCAACCCCTTCATCCGTATAGGGTTTTGCGGGGTTTATTGCCGGTCTCGAAACCATGGCCAAAATGCTGCTTGTTTCAATATCGAGCAGGACGACTCCGCCTTTTTTTATTTTATGCTGATCAACTTTTTCCTCAAGAAGCATTTGCAAACCTTTATCTATCGATGTCTGCAGGTTGATCGGATAGAAGGGGTTGGCTGGTTCTATATATTTTACATTGATACCGAATAACGGAGCTCCTTCACCATCCACATGATAAACCAGCTTAGACTTTCCTTCTGCTACGAGGAACTCATCGAAGCTTTTTTCCAGCCCTGACAGGCCAATCAAGGTCCTTGGGAGCAAATCATTGTCGCCATATCTGGATTTCAGCACCTCTTCATTTTCACCAATAATCCCCACAAGCTGCGCAGCAGGCACTTTTTCCATGGGATATTTGCGCTCAACCGCAAATACGCCCGGGATTTCCATTCCGTTGATTATATCCATTTGCCTCTTAGTCAAGATGACCGGTTCCGGGTCGCCAAAAGCAAAAGGTTCCTTTGAATTCTCAACTGCATTCTTCAATGCGTATTCAGAAACACCAATGGCTCCTGCAACCTTCTCAGCTTCCCAGTCCATTTTCTTTAAAAACGGGAACAGAACAAGCACTGATGCAGCCTCATAGGATAGCGGCTTTCCCGAGCGGTCCAGGAAATTCCCTCTGCCATTGTCAACGACCATTTCTTGTGACCTTTGCTTGACACTGGCTTCGATTAAATTTATTTCATGCTTTGAAAATGATTCCGTATCAATCAGCTGCAGCTGTGCCAGCCTGAATAACAACAGACCAAAGCCTGCAAGACAAATGGAAATCCAAACCACCATTCTTTTTTTACGCATAAAAAACACCTCGTCAAAAGTGTTGACGAGGTGCACAAATTTCAAACCTATGAATCATTACTTGATAGATGTAATGCGAACGTTCATTTCACCGCCAGGAGTCTGGACAGACACTTGATCGCCGACTTTTTTGCCCATCAGGCTCTTCGCAATCGGAGAGTCATTTGAAATTTTCCCTTCAAATGGATCAGCTTCTGCACTGCCCACGATTGTATACGATTCTTCATCGCCATCAGGAAGCTCGACAAAAGTGACTGTGCGGCCAAGGCTGACTGCATCTGTACTCAACTCATCCTCCTGGATGATTTTTGCGTTGCGGATCATATTTTCAAGAGTCGTGATACGGCCTTCTACAAAGGCTTGCTCCTCTTTTGCAGAATCATACTCAGAGTTCTCTGAAAGGTCACCAAAGCTGCGAGCGATCTTAATTCTCTCAACGACTTCTTTTCGTTTGACGGTCTTCAGTTGTTCTAATTCTTGTTCAAGCTTTTCTTTCCCTGCCTGTGTCATTGGAAAAACTTTTTCTGCTGCCAAAATACTTCACTCCTTCTAGTCTTCACAAATCCCCAAATAAATAGATTGTGTAATATTATATTATGTATCCTGAAAAATATACAGTAGCGCGTCCTTAATCAGGGCGCGCGGTCAAAATAAAGCCATTTAAGGCCGATTATTTCTCTTTGGACAAAAGGAAGCACTTTTTCAAAGTACTTCCATGTCCATATTATCTATGCTATTGTGTCACAAAAATGATTTTTGTTCAAGAATTGTTTGAATTTTTGTTACCATCAGGTCAATCGCAACATGATTATGTCCGCCTTCAGGTATGATGACATCCGCGTATCGCTTTGTTGGCTCGATAAACTGGTTATGCATCGGCCTGACTACATTAACATACTGTTCGATGACTGAATCCATTGAGCGCCCGCGCTCCTTAATGTCGCGGAGGAGCCTGCGGATGATTCGTAAATCTGCATCAGTATCTACGTAAAGCTTGATATCCATCAAATCGCGTAATCTCTCATCCTCCAGGATCAAGATCCCTTCAAGAATTATAACATCCTTCGGTTCGACATTCACAACTTCATTGGATCGGGTGTGGATGGCATAATCATAAACCGGCTTCTCGATCGCCTCGTAACGAAGCAGCCTTTGAATATGCTGAATCAAAAGATCATTGTCAAATGCCAGCGGATGATCGTAGTTTGTCTTTAAACGCTCTTCCATTGGCAGGTGGCTTTGATCTTTGTAATAGTAATCTTGTTCTATCATCAGGATTGAATGGCCTTTAAAGCTATCATAGATTGCTTTTGTGACACTTGTCTTTCCTGAGCCGGAACCCCCGGCTACACCAATTACAACAGGCTTGCGGTCCATCTATTATTTCTCCTTCCGCATCATGTTATTTGGGTAGACAGGCTTGTCCATCTTGAACTTAACGATTTGCAGAGGATGGCGGGCAACATCAAGTTCATTGCCATCTTCATCCCAGATTTTATCGATTACATGTGTAAAGTTCTCGATTTCAGGTCCAAAGAATTCAACCTCGTCGCCAGGCTTGAAGTAGTTCCTTTGCTGAAGGGTAACCATTTGTGTGTCAGGATTGTAATCAAGTACCAGGCCGGCAAAATCGAAAGTTGTCTTTTTGCTATGGTTTCCAAACATTTGCTCTTTATACCCCGGAACTCCCTCAAAGAACGCAGTTGCTGTTTCACGGTTAGCACACTTGTCTAATTCTTCAAGCCATTCCTGCTTGATCACAAAGTTTTCAGGATCAGCGCAATAAGCATCAATCACTTTGCGGTATACGCTGACAACTGTTGCAATGTAATGGATGGACTTCATGCGGCCTTCAATCTTTAGACTGTCGATTCCAAGCTCGATCATACGGGGAATTGACTCAATTAGTTTCAAGTCCTTAGGGCTCATAGCGAAAGGTGAATCACCTTCTGCGAACAATGCGTTTTCCTCAGTTCCTTCAAGTTTGTACAAATCATAATCCCAGCGGCAGGACTGGCAGCAGCCGCCACGGTTTGAGTCACGGGCTGTCATATGATTGCTCAAGGTACAGCGTCCGGAATAGGCAATACACATTGCACCGTGGACAAAGGTTTCAATTTCAATATCGACCTTTTCCTTCATTAACTTGATTTCTTCCGCACCAGTTTCACGCGCAAGTACGACACGCTCCAGTCCTTCTTCCTTCCAGAACTGGACTGCTTTCCAGTTTGATAAGGATTGCTGCGTGCTCAAATGGACCTCGATTTCAGGAGCGACCCTGCGGCAAGTTTCGATGATCAGCGGATCAGCCACGATGATTCCGTGTACCCCAGCTTCCTTCAATCCCAACATATATTCTTCAAGGCCATCGATATTCTCGTTATGGGCAAAGATATTTGTTGTAACATATATTTTTGCGCCATATTTCTTAGCGAACTCGACGCCTTCCTTCATTTCTTCAAAAGTGAAATTATCTGCGTTTGAACGCAAACCATACTCCTGACCGCCAATGAAAACGGCATCTGCACCGTACTGGACCGCAATCTTCAGTTTTTCGAGATTACCGGCCGGCGCAAGCAGTTCTGGTTTTTTTACGATAACACGTTTACCGTCAACAATTTGCGAGATTTTATCTGCTAATGCTGTCATTACGCAACCTCCTATTTTCTTACTTTTAATAAACTGTCTCTTTGAAGAAGAATCCTGTATCCAGCGGGCGGTTAGGCGGCTGCAGCTCTTCTGCTGCTTCCAATAAGCCATCTTTTACTTCGTCGTATTGGTCTGGATCTTCAACAGCCAGGTCTATTGCTTTGCGATAAAGCTTCGTAACTTCCAAAATATATTCAGGGCTCTTCAGAATACCGTCAATTTTAAAAGAATCGATTCCTGCTTCTACAAGCTCTGTTAATTCATCGATGATGCAAATATCGTTAGGACTCATAATGTGCGTACCATTCTCATCCTCGAAAATTGGATATTTATTCTCGCGCTCTTTATCATGCAGGAACATATTGCGTTCCTGTCTTCGGTTCTCAACTTCAAGGGCCTTGCCTTGATATTCAAAGTAATGGCCAAGGAGCGGACGCTTTGACTGGAACATGTTCATCATTCCGTGTACCTGGACCTCGATTTCCACCTCTGCATTTTCCTTGGTTTCTACGATTGCGTCCATGTTGATTTCTCTCGCAAGAACAGCACGCTTGGAGCCTTTCCTGCCCCAATAATTGCAGGTATACCAGTTTGTTCCTGTCATTTCGGTACTCCAATGAAGCTTCATGTCTGGAGCATATTCCTTTGCAGCCATTAAAACAGCAGGGTCGCCAAACGTGACTCCATCAGCTTTCACATCCGTAAGGAAGGTAAGGTATTCGCCAAGCAAATCCACTTTTTCATTGTGGAATAAGGCATTCATGGCCACATATACTTTCTTGTCTTTTGAGTGTGCCAATTCAATCGCTTGTTTTACATCTTCACGGTTGAATTCACCGGCAAGGCGCAATCCGAATTTTTGTTCTCCAATCAGGAACGCATCTGCTCCAGCCTCTGCCAATGGAATAATGTCATTAACGCTAGTTGGAGTTACCAATAATTCAGGTTTCTTCATTCCGTTCACCTCTTCTTACTAACCGCCACACCATCGCCAATTGGAAGGATGATCGTATCATACTCCTCATTGGCTGCAAGCCAGCGATTGAATTCGTCTATTTTTTTTACCAGGCTGCGGACTCTCCTGCTCTCTGCCTCCTGGTTATATACAAGCCCTTTAAAAAGGATGTTATCCGTAATGATCATTCCCCCCGGCTTCAAAAGCCTGGAGTATATTTCGAAAAAGCGTTTGTACTGCCCTTTAGCCGCGTCTATGAAGATAGCGTCAAATGGAGCATGGAAAGCTACTTCCTCTTCAAGCTCAAGAGCATCACCTTTGATCTGAATGATCCGATCCTGCAGACCTGCCCGTTTAATGTACTCAATGGCAAGTAGATACCGGTCTTCATCACGTTCAAGTGTAATGACTTGGGTATCCGGCAAGGCCAATGCCATTCTTATAGCTGAATAGCCAATTGCGGTTCCGACTTCAAGGATGGCTCTCGGCTGCTGGATTCTCAATAGTTGCAGCATCGTTTCAATGCCAGCGGGCTCCATAATAGGAACACCATTTAGCTTCGCAAACTCTTCCATCTCTTTAATGATGCCATTCCGGGGCTGTATGAGAGAATCTATATAATTCTGCAGCTCTTGATTTAGCAAGCTGCCTCACCTCTATTCAAAGGCTGAAATATAAGCCAGAGTAGATTGAAATAACTGTCCGGGCATGAAAAAAATAGCGTTTACAGGTTAAGAGGGACACCGCAGGGAAGCTTCCCAAACAGGTCCATCAGCTAAAATAAGCCACAACTCCTACATCTGCAATGCACGCTATCAAAAAAAGCATAGCACTCAAAAAGAGTATACGCCAGACAGTAACATTACTATTAAAAAACACTTGAATTATTTTACCACAATAAGAAGGGAAATGCGAATCTTTGTGCATTTCCCTTTAATTTACTGTTATTTCTTATTTGTGATATGCTCGTTCACTTTTCGATTATGCTCAGCCAGCGTCTTGGAGAAGAGCACGTCTCCTGTAGAGGTGGCGAGGAAATACATATCATCTGTATCGGCAGGTGCAAGAGCGGCCTCAATAGAATCTACGCCAGGATTGGCAATTGGCCCAGGCGGCAATCCTATGTTTTTGTAGGTATTATACGGATCATCAATCTCCAAATCCTTGTAATATACCCGATCTTTATGCTCGCCATGTGCGTACAGAACAGTCGGGTCTGTCTGCAGCATCATTCCTTCTTCCATTCTGTTGTAGAACACACTGGCAATCTTATCGCGGTCTACTTTCTCAGTTGCTTCCTCTTCAATGAGTGAGGCCATTGTCATCAACTCATGAGTAGTCATTTTCTTTTCTTCCATCTGTCCTCTGAAATCACCTAATACTTCTTTCGTTTTTGTCAGCATGACGGTCACAATTTCCTCGACTGTCGGTTTTTCAGAGTAAAACGGATAGGTAGCAGGGAACAAATACCCTTCAAGCGGGTACTTCACATTTTCTTTCAAGATTTCCTCACTAAGAACATCAGGGTATTTCTCTATCAAGGTTTTGACGAATTGAGGATCGTTCAGCTGTTTAAAAATTTCTGCCTCGTCTTGCTGTGTTTTTTCGGCGATGATCCCAGCAATTTGCTTTAATTGCTTTCCTTCCGGGATTGTGATCTTCATCACCACTTCCTGCATGACTTTACCTGTTTTCAAGCTGGTAAGGATTTCAGGAAGTGTCATTGATGGATTCATTTTATAATCTCCGGCCATAAAACCGGCTTCATTTTTGAACTTTACATAATACTTGAAGACTCTGGCGTCCCTGATAATTCCTTTATCTTCAAGAATTTTCCCAATCCCAGTTGTGGAGGAGCCAATCGGAATATTAACATTGACTGTTTTCTTGCTGTTTGCATCAACAGGTTTCAAGGCTTCTTTTATGTAGTAATAGCCTCCTCCGCCGACTGCCCCAATTAGCAGAATGGCCACAATCGCAGTAATGAAAACGATCCTCCTTACGATTTTCGCTTCTGACTGCCGTTCAATAAGCTTTTCTGAAATGAACTGCTTTTTATCTTTTTTTGGATCGTTTATGTTCTTCTCGTCAGACATAGGTTCCCCCTCCAGTTACCAAAACTTACTTCCTGGATCCTCTCTATTATCACATCTCGAACCATTATACTATATTTTCTATTTCTATTTGCAAATAATTACGAAAAAATACTGCTTACGACAAATAAACATAAAATCCGACAATGTCGTTTGCTGTTAGGAGTTTTGATTAGTTTTGTAGTAGTATTGGCCTTTAAAAGACGGGAAATTATCATTTGATTGATATATTAGGAAATGTGGGTGATATATCGCAGAATTTGGCCGATAAATCTTCAAATGTGATCGATATATTGCAGGATCTGGCCGATAAAACCTAAATGTGGTTAATATCTAATAATAATTGTTACTATTGCAGTCAATGAGCAATTTTACCGGCAAAAAAAGAACCAGGCTGCACCAGCCTGGTCCCAATTCGTATATTTTACTCTTCGTCCTGCTCAGCAAGGAAGGTTTCGAGCATTTCCTCGATCATGTCCCATTCTTCGTCAGTCTCGATAGGCATTAATTCGCCATCTTCGTTATCTTCTGTCGGTGTGAATGCAGATGCATGGATTTCAATTTCCTCGTCATCGCTTTCCTCAGCACCTACTGGATAATAAAGCACATATGACTTTCCGAATTCCTCGGAGTCGAATGTGAAAAGTACCTCGCATAATTGTTCGTTACCGTTTTCGTCTACTACTGTAATGTTGTTTTCGCCGTGATCCATTGTAGTCACCTCAATTTAATTTTGGCTGTTTAAATAGCCTTGTAAAATCATTACTGCGGCCATCTTATCAATGACCTTTTTTCTTTTTTTCCGGCTGATATCTGCCTCGAGCAATACCCTCTCGGCAGCAACCGTCGTCAGACGCTCGTCCCACAGAATGGCCGGAATACCGAACCGCTCTTCCAATTCACGGGCATAGAATTGGCTGGCTTCACCGCGCGGGCCAATTGTCCCGTTCATATTCTTCGGCAAACCTACGACTATTTTGCTGACTTCGTGCTCTTTTATAATTTTACCAATTTCATCAAAACCAAACACATTTTCTTCTTCATTGATTTTCAATGTATCAAATCCCTGAGCAGTCCATCCGAGTTCATCGCTCAGCGCAATGCCGACTGTTTTTGAGCCGACATCCAGTCCCATGATCCGCAAGTTATTTCCCCTCTCGATGGTTCCTTAAATAGGATTTAACCAGTTCCTCGATAATTTCATCCCGCTCCAGCTTGCGGATGATGTTGCGGGCATCCCGATGGCGGGGAATATAGGCCGGGTCTCCGGAGAGCAAATATCCGACAATCTGGTTGATCGGGTTGTATCCCTTTTCCTGCAGCGCTTCATAGACCTGCAGGAGGACTTCATTGACATCATGCTCAAAAGGCTCTTCAGGAAAATTAAATCTCATCGTCTTATCAAACGAGCTCATCGAATGCACCTCACTTTAAAAAATTTCCGGTAAAATTTTCTTGAGTTACCTTCATTCTACACTACTTTACTTCTATATCAAATTGATTTTACCCATTCTTCGGCAAATTGAAGCGCATTGTCGAGTTTTGAAGGATCTTTCCCTCCAGCCTGAGCCATATCTGCACGGCCGCCGCCACCGCCGCCGCAAATCGCAGCTGCTTCCTTGATCAGTTTTCCAGCCTGATAACCTTTCTTGATCAAATCATCCGTAACAGCCGCAATCAAGTTCACTTTGCTGCCGTCTGTCATGCCTAGCAGTATTACGGCTGAACCAAGCTTCTGCTTTAGGTCATCAGCCATATTTCGCAGGCTGTTCATGTCAGAAGCCTGGACACGCGCAGCAAGTAATTGGACACCATTGACTTCTTTTACCTGTGACGTTAGGTTCCCTGCTTCAATATTTCCCAATTTAGCAGAAAGAGATTCATTTTCACGCTGCAGCTGCTTCATTTCAGCAAGCAGTGAATCGATCCTGTTCGCCACTTCCTTCGGTGAAGTCTTCAGCTTGCCTGCCGCATCCTTCAGTATGCCGATTTGGTCGTTAAGTACCTTATAAGCAGCCTCTCCCGTTACAGCTTCAATCCTTCTTGTTCCTGCTCCAATGCCGCTTTCTGATACAATTTTAAACAGTCCGATGACTGATGTATTTGGAACATGGCAACCGCCGCAAAGTTCAAGGCTGTAGTCTCCAACTCTGACAACACGAACGATATCGCCATATTTCTCTCCGAATAATGCCATTGCACCCATTGCTTTTGCTTCAGCTATTGGCTTAAAGCTCGTCTCAACCTGGATACTTCTCCAAATTTTTTCGTTGACGATCGCTTCTACTTGCTCGAGTTCATCCGCAGTCACCTGGCCGAAGTGGGAGAAGTCAAAACGCAGCCTGTCCGGTTCTACAAGAGATCCGGCCTGGTTGACATGGGTACCGAGTATATCCTTCAGTGCCTGATGCAACAAGTGTGTTGCCGTATGGTTCTTGATGATTTTGGCACGATTGTCCTGGTCAAGTTTTGCTGTCACTGCCAGGTTTGTTGTCACAATTCCTTCTTCAACAACCACACTGTGCAGGTTTTGACCATTCGGTGCTTTCTTAACATCCCTTACTGACAACCTGACGCCTTCTGCCATAATCGTTCCTTTATCAGCAATTTGGCCGCCGCTCTCTGCATAGAATGGAGTAATATCGAGAATCAGTTGGATTTCTTCACCAGCCTGAGCCTCCTCAATTAGTTCACCGTTCTTTACCATTGCCACAATCTTGCTATTCGTCTCAAACGTATCATAGCCTACAAATTCACTTTGTTCCTTAATGTCGCCAAGAACACCGCCCTGTACCTGCATGGAACCTGCATCCTGGCGTGCAGCACGGGCCCTTTCACGCTGCAGCTCCATTTCTCGTTCAAAACCTTCATGGTCGACCTTCAATCCTTCTTCTTCAGCATATTCCTCTGTCAGTTCCACAGGGAAGCCATACGTATCATAAAGTCTGAAGACATCCTCACCCTGGATTTTTCCGCTGCCCTTTTCTTTTTCTTTCTTGATCAGCTCTGAAAGAATCGCTAAGCCTTCGTGAAGTGTTTCATGGAAACGGTCTTCTTCATTCTTGATGACCTTCTGGATAAATTCTGTCTTTTCTTGGACCTCCGGATAAAACTCATGCATGATTTCGCCGACTACAGGCACCAGCTCAAACATGAATGGCCGGTTGATGTTGAGTTTCTTTGCATAACGCACTGCGCGGCGAAGCAATCTTCGGAGAACATAGCCGCGGCCTTCATTTGATGGCAGAGCACCATCTCCTACCGCGAAAGCAACAGTACGAATATGGTCGGCGATCACCTTGAATGCTTCATCTTTCTCATTTGTTACGCCGTATTTTTCACCGGAAATTTCTTCTGTTGCATTGATGATTGGCATGAACAAATCTGTTTCGAAGTTTGTAGGGACGTCCTGGACTACTGAAGCCATACGCTCAAGCCCCATGCCTGTATCAATATTCTTCTTTGGAAGCGGTGTATATGTGCCATCCGGATTATGGTTAAACTCGGAGAATACCAGGTTCCATACTTCAAGGTATCGATCATTTTCCCCGCCAGGATACAGCTCAGGATCCTGGAAGTCGTTACCGTATTCAGGACCTCTGTCATAAAAGATTTCTGTGTTCGGGCCACTTGGACCTTCACCTATGTCCCAGAAGTTACCCTCCAGGCGGATGATCCGCTCTTCAGGAATGCCGATCTTATCTTTCCAGATGTTAAACGCCTCATCATCCTCAGGGTGAATCGTCACTGATAATTTTTCAGTATCAAATCCAATCCACTTTTCACTCGTAAGAAATTCCCATGCAAATTCAATTGCCTCTACCTTGAAGTAGTCACCAATTGAAAAGTTACCGAGCATTTCAAAGAATGTATGGTGGCGTGCCGTTTTGCCGACATTTTCAATATCATTTGTACGGATGGATTTCTGCGCGTTCGTGATCCTTGGGTTTTCTGGAACAACACGCCCGTCAAAATACTTTTTCAAAGTTGCTACCCCACTATTGATCCAAAGCAGGGAGGGATCATCATGCGGAACAAGGGAAGCACTTGGCTCGATGGCATGGCCTTGTTCCTGAAAATATTCGAGAAACATTTTTCTGATTTCTGCACCTGTCAGTTTTTTCATCTTACTAACCTCCTAAATCGCATTTGAAATATAAGCTAAGCTTTCAGGGTTTTTAGGCAACAAAAAAAGCCCTCATCCCTGGACAGGGACGAGAGCTTGCTCGCGGTACCACCCTGATTATGGACGCAAAATGACACGCCCATCTCTCAATGACGCTTTAACGCAGCTGCTACGGCAGGTTTTGCCTGCACTCCGGAATAGCCTTCTGTTATCCTTCACCGGGGACTCTTGCAGCCTTGGAATCCCTCTCTGGACGATGGTCTATAACATACTCGTTCCTTCTACACTTTTCGAATTATTAATCTATAGCCGAATTATATATAGCGGTCTGCGGTTTGTCAAACGACTTGGCAAAATTTATGTTGGACGCTCTCTTTTTCTTTCAAGAATGATATGGTCTTTGGCGTGGATCAGAGCCGCTCTCAGCACAACCAGAAACGGTACCGCTAATATTAATCCGAGGATTCCTCCTACTTCTTCCCCTGCCAGCAAAGCGAACATAATCATCAATGGATGCATGTGAAGGCTTTTGCCGACAATCAGCGGAGACAGAATATTCCCCTCCAGGAATTGCAAAGAAAAAACAATAACAAGGGAAAAGATCACCATTTTAACTGACATCGTCGCGGCGATGATAACAGCCGGGATTGCTCCGATAATCGGCCCGAAATATGGAATTACATTCGTAACGCCTACAATCGCTCCAAGCAAAAGTGAATATTTAATGCCCGCAAACCAGAAAAACAAAGAGGACAGTACGCCAATGATGAGGCAGATGAGGAGCTGGCCGCGGATATAGCTGCCCAGGGATTTGTCGACTTCATGCAGGAACCTTGTCCCTGGCTTCCTCCACTGTCTGGGTGTGATATACCATGCCGCTTTTTTCATGACATTAAAGTCCTTCAGCATATAAAAAGCGATAAACGGGATCACTGCGATTGTCAGAATGGAATTGATGATTTCCATCAGGAAAGACATCGTGCTTGCCAGCACACCGTCCAGCCACTGTTCCATGCTGTTTATCCCATCCTCGATTCTTTCGTGAACTCCTGCTGGCCATGTCGAAGTCTGGTCCACCACTTTATTGACCATTTGCTTATATTGCTCGGCGAAGTACGGAGCGTTTTCCGCCAGATCCCCCAGTTGGTGGATTAAAGCCGGGATTCCTTTGTAAAATGCAAAACCAGCACCGCCAAAAAATAAAATATAAATGATCAGGATGGAAACTCCCCGGTGCAGACCCCTATGATGCAGGGCTTCAACAATCGGGTGCAGCAGATATGTAATGAAAGCCGCTATAGTAAAAGGAATCAGCAAGGATAGAATCACTTCAAAAACAGGGACCCATAAGGATTGAAGCTTGATAAAAATAAACAGGACAATAAATAAGAGAAGAAGAAATCCAAGCCGGTAATACCACTTCATATGGATATTCATCCTTTTTCGCCCTCCCTCCTGTATATTCTTAAAAGAAAGGAGGTGGATTATACCTTTTATTGGTACCGAGGCGGGATATTTTAAATAAAAAGAACTGGTAATTTACTTTTTATAGCGAAAAATGATCTTTTATAGCGACTTTTTATTTTTTATAGCGATTTTTTGGTTTTTATAGCGAGTTTTTACTTTTTATAGCGACTTTCGCCATACTATAGCGAACTGGAAATCCTGCAGGTTTTTTTCCATTTTTAAATTAAAAATCCCCTGCAATTTTCCATACAGGGGATCGTAACTTAAAACATGGCTCTTGTCATTTTACGGCCAAGCTTTTTCATTTTCCTGGCTGACATCATATTATTATTGGATGCATAGTTGTATGCTGCCATACCGGCATCAAATGCGATAGCGGAGGTTAACATTTTATTCATGTGTTTCACCTCTTTGGTTTATTTTACAAGCCGCCGTATTGACGTTGATCTTCGTCGAATAGGTCATCAAGGGAGCTTAAGGTTCCATCTTCTTCGACTTGATGGGTATGGATCAGACCTTTATTCAAGGACAATTCTATAAAGCAATTCCAGCAATAATATTGGTTAATGCCAATTTTGCCGATATCCTTGCTTCTGCAATTGGGACAACTTAACATAAGGACACCTCATCTCGGTTTAACTGTCACGATGATGGCATCCTTCCCGATTGCAGGCGGACCAATGGTCTTGACCACTCGCTTTCCATTCGCGATATCCGAAAAAAAGCCATCCGATAATTCGTACCCTACAATCGTGCCCAGTTCTTCCAAAAAATATACGTCTTCGAGCAACCCAAGCTGCTCGCCATCCCTGGAAAGAAGGGCTTTGCCAGCGAGCCCGTCATTATGTTCAAACGTATATTCGGGTTCTGCCTCCAATTGCTCCATAGCCTTCTTGTCCCTTACCATAACACCATCCCAGCCAAAAGATTCAACCTGACCAACTTTTATCTGGTATGTTTTCTTGATGAACGCACCCTTTTTTACAAGTAAGCCTACAACGCTTCCATTGCTTGAAATGCTTACATCACAAACTTCGCCCAGTTTTTGACCACTCACCAATTCATAAACAGGCAGTCCCTTTAAAAGTGAAAATGTCCGCAAAAGTGTGTCCCGCCTTTCCGAACACTCTTAGTTTCCACTGTCCAGGCGAATTCATGTAGTGTAAGGATTTCCAAAGCCTCGTTCGCAAAATTAAAAAGAACCCACAGCTTTCTGTGGATTCTTATGCCTCATTCTCTTCCATAAAATCGTATGGGGTCAGGTTTTCCATACCGATCATCGGATCTGCATTTTTGATGACTTCAAGATAATCAGTATGCTTAATTTCCCCTTCTGTTGCTGGTGAAATTTCCTGTTCATCCTGTTTTCCGTTCAAATCAGGGAGCATCAGCACCAGCTTTTCAACAAGTGTTGTATTACGCTCCGTGTCTTCTCCACGTTCAATTCCCATTTTCAAGGCTTCTTCTTCACCAACTAGAATGAGGAATTGTTTGCTCCTTGTAATTGCCGTGTAGATCAAATTCCTTCGCAGCATTCTGTAATAACTTTTGACCACAGGAAGAACGACGATTGGAAATTCACTGCCCTGCGATTTATGGACGGAACAGCAGTAAGCATGTGTGATTTGTGAAAGATCCGCCCGATTATAGGTCACCTCGATACCGTCAAATGAAACAATCAGCTGATCCTGCTTTTCTGTGTTTTCCTTTGCGTAAAAAATGGCGACTACCTCTCCCATATCCCCATTGAATACATTTGCTTCGGGCTGGTTGACCAGCTGAAGAACCTTATCGCCTATCCGATATTTAAGATCACCAAAGGCCAGCTCTTTTCGAGTTCCGTCCGCATTCGGATTGAACAGATCCTGCAGCAGCTCATTTAACCGGTCAATACCCGCAGGGCCGCGGTACATCGGGGCCAATACCTGAATATTCCTTGGCGAATATCCTTTTTTCTTGGCATTGGCGACAACCTTCTCGACTACTTGCGGAATCTGGTTTGTCGTACAGCGAATAAAAGAGCGGTCCGGCTGCTGGACCGAAATATCTTCTGGCAGATACCCTTTTTTGATTTGATGGGCAAGCTCAATGATTGATGAACCTTCTGCCTGTCTGTAAATATCCGTAAGCCTTACTGTCGGAATCCGGCCGGAATCAAGCAAATCCTTCAATACCTGGCCTGGTCCTACGGAAGGAAGCTGGTCTTCATCTCCCACGATGATGACCTGAATATTGTCAGGCAGTGATTTGAACAACTGGTGGGCCAGCCATATATCAACCATCGAGGTCTCATCGATAATCAGGATCTTTCCTTCGAGCGGCTGATCTTCATTATGGTCAAAGCCTTCGGCGCCATTCCAGCGCAAAAGCCTGTGGATGGTGACGGCAGGCAGTCCTGTCGATTCCGTCATCCGCTTTGCGGCCCTCCCGGTAGGAGCCGCGAGCAGGAACGGATATGGCTCTTCCTTTTTATAATCCTTCGGGTCCAGGGAACATCCATGAAGTTCTCCATATAATTCCACAATCCCTTTTATAACGGTCGTTTTCCCTGTTCCCGGACCGCCCGTCAGAATCATCATTGGCGACATCAAAGCTGTCTGGATGGCTTCCTTTTGACTTGGTCCGTATTGGACACCGAGGCGCTCTTCAAGGCTGCCGAGCGCAAGGAGAAACTCTGATTCAGGAAATTGATTTTCATACTCGCTCTGTTCAAGGATTCTTTTAATATTTGCGACAAGCCCTTTTTCAGAATAATAAAGGGAAGGCAAATAGATCCTTTGTTCTTCGGCAATCACTTTATCTTCTTCACCCAGTTTGATGATTTCGTTTGAGATATCGGTAAATTCAATCTGGAAATTCTGATTGTCTTCAAGCAGCTTTTTAACATCTACAAGCAGTGCTTCTGCCTCCATAAAGACATGTCCGCCCTGGATACTGGAATTCTCAAGGGTATAAAGGCAGGCTGCCTTGATGCGATCAGGGTGATTACCCGTCAATCCCAGCTGGCTTCCAAGTTCATCCGCCCTGCCAAAACCAATGCCCTCAATATCCTCGACAAGCTTATAGGGATTGTTCTGGATAACCTCAATCGCCTGTTCTTTATAGACCTGATATATTTTCATTGACAGCTGTGGACCAAACCCGTATTCATTCAAAGCGACCATAACCTGTTCGAGACCTTGATGCTCCATCAATGTATCATAAAGATCTTTTGCCTTTTCAGGTGCGAGTTTCGGAATCTGATCAAGTACAGATGGATTCTCAATGATTCTCGTGATTGCTTTTTCCCCAAGAGTTTCGACGATTTTTTCAGCCGTCTTCTTCCCGATCCCTTTAAAGAGATCACTGGAAAGATAGCTTATAATCCCCTGTTTTGACTGAGGAAGGTCTTTCCTGAAATGCGTCGCATGAAATTGGGAGCCAAACTTTGGATGTTCCTTCACTTCACCAAAGAATATATACGTCTCCTGCTCATGAATCCGGGGGAAGTAACCGGTAATGACCGCCTCTTTATCCTCATATTGTTCATTTGTTTCCTCCACCCTGATTCTCAGGACGGTGTAAAGGTTTTGTTCATTATGGAAAATGGTTACTAAATGCTTCCCTTTCATGAACTTTCCCTGTTCTGAAAACAAATCCAGCGAGTTCTGCTTTTCCAAAGCGCCTTCCCCCTTTCCACGGATTTCTTTTTTTAATCGTTGCCTTGCCCTTCAATCAATTTCTTTCCATGGCCTGCAAGCAAATGATCGGGCTGAACCTCCAGTGCACGATTGAACATTTCAAGGGCCTTGTCGCCATTTTCTTTGTAACCATAAGCCACTCCCAGATTATAAAACGCATCTGCATGCTCAGGGTCGAGTATGACTGCCTGCTCCAGAACAGCAATCGCTTCATCAATAAAATCTTCCCTTGCCAGACAAAGTCCGTATTGGAAAAGAGCTTCAGCATCATTTTCAAGAAGTTCTGTACTGCGCTGCAGATATGGCAATGCCAGTTTTCTGTTTCCCAAATTCGCAAGGCTCATTCCCAGCATAAAAAAATTATCTCCAGTTTCAAGCCCTTTTTTTAGGGCGATTTCAAACATATCTTTTGCTTCGCTGAAATTTTGGCTGTCATAATAAACGCCACCCTTGCTGTAATAGGCTGCAGTGGCATTTTCATCAAGATTGATCGCCTTATCATAAAAATTAATCGCTCTTTCGGTATCACCTACCGCAGTAAGTACGTTTCCGAAGTTTATGTATGCAACAGGGTCTTTCGGCTGCTCTTCAATCGCTTCAGCAAAAGCTTTGGCTGCATCCTCCCATTTGCCTTCTCTCATCAATTCAATACCAGTCTGGTTTTTATCCATATTACACACCCCATTCTCCATGAAAGTATATCATATTTATCTTGTATCTTAATAAGCATGATTACTTCTTTAAGTTTTTTACTGAATTAATCAGGTTCTCTTTAACGATAGTTGTGCAGATTTAATAATTACATAAATCCAATCCCTTTCAGTGTGGCACTTCTATGAGCCACTATGAAAAAAAACAATCCCCGGCGAAACTAGCCCGCCGGGGATTGAAACAGGATCAGCCGACATATGTCAGCTTGTTTCCGTTTTTGAAAATTTCATCAATCGTACCGCCGCCAAGACATTCTTCTCCGTCATAGAATACAACAGCTTGTCCAGGAGTGACTGCGCGGATTGGTTCTTTGAAAATCACTTTTGCCGTTCCATCATCCTGAAGTTCAACCGTTACAGCATTATCAGGCTGGCGGTAACGGAATTTGGCTGTGCAATCAAATGTCTTCGCCTTCGGTTTGTCAGATACAAAGCTGACATTCACAGCCGTAATACTGTCAGAATAAAGCAATTCGTTATGAAATCCTTGTTCCACAAGCAGAACATTGCGTTCCAGGTCCTTACCTACAACAAACCAAGGTTCGCCTGCACCGCCAATTCCGAGGCCCTGGCGCTGGCCGATCGTATAATACATCAAGCCGTCATGCTTGCCTTTTACCTCACCGTTCATTGTTTCCATATTTCCCGGCTGGGCTGGAAGATAATTCCCAAGAAATTCCTTGAAATTCCTTTCGCCAATGAAACAGATACCTGTACTGTCTTTTTTTGTTGCAGTGGCTAATTCTGCTTCCTTAGCAAGTTCCCTTACCCGTGATTTCTCCAGATTGCCGATCGGGAACAGGACTTTTTCCAGCTGGCTTTGGTTCAGCTGATTCAAGAAATAAGTCTGATCCTTATTCTCATCAAGTCCACGGAGCATCTTTCTCTCCCCATCACGGTCTTCCACACGGGCATAATGGCCGGTGGCAAGGTAATCCGCCCCCAGGTTCATTGCATGCTCAAGAAATGCTTTGAATTTGATTTCTTTATTGCACATAACATCGGGGTTTGGCGTCCTGCCAGCTTTATATTCATCAAGGAAATAAGTGAAAACCTTATCCCAATATTGTTTTTCAAAATTGACTGCATAATATGGAATTCCAATCTGGTTGCAGACACGGATTACGTCTTCGTAATCCTCCGTAGCTGTGCAGACCCCGTTTTCATCAGTATCATCCCAGTTCTTCATGAAGATCCCGATTACATCATAGCCCTGTTCCTTAAGAATCAGCGCAGCCACGGATGAGTCAACGCCCCCTGACATACCAACCACCACTCTAGTGTCCTTAGGTGATTTTTCCATTATGCTTCACCTCTTTTCTCTTCCATTAATCCTATTTTGCCCTTAAGCCGGACTGTTTTTCGCCAGTCTCTGGACAATTTCCGCTGTATCGTGTGCAGCTTTATCAATTTGTTCCTTGGTATTGTGTAATCCGAAACTGAAGCGGATCGAGTTTGTCAGTTTTTCAGATTCTTTCCCGAACATTGCCACCAGCACATGCGATGGATCGATGGAACCAGCTGTGCATGCTGAACCGCTTGATGCCGCGATTCCAGCAAGGTCCAGATTGACAAGCATGGCTTCGACATTTGTACCAGGAAAGCTTAAGTTTAAAATATGTGGCAGTGTATTATCAAGCAATCCGTTCAGCTGGAAAGAGATTCCACCATCTTCAAGCTTTTCGATATAACGGTTTTTTAAATCATTATAGAAGGCGCGTTTGGTATCAAGGTCCATTTGCGATAACTGGACTGCTTTCCGGAATCCTGCAATGGCTGCTACATTTTCCGTGCCTGCCCGGCGCTTCCTTTCCTGTTCTCCGCCGAACAGCTGGCGAGCCAGCTTAATTCCATCACGGATATAAAGAAAACCAATTCCTTTTGGGCCATTAATTTTATGGGCTGAAACAGAAAGCAAATCAACTTTCAGCTCTTCTACGTCTAACTTCTCAATCCCGTAAGCCTGCACAGCATCTGTATGGAAAACCGCCTGGTGTTCAGCAAGGCATTTTCCAATCTCTGCGATCGGCTGGATCGTGCCAACCTCATTATTACCATACATGATGGTAACCAGTATTGTGTCTTCTCGTAAGGCATCTTCAAATGCCTCCATGGAAACACGGCCATTTCCATCGACTGGGAGGTAGGTGACCTCAAAACCTCGCTTTTCCAGCTCCTCGCAGCTATGCAGCACAGCATGGTGTTCAACCTGCGATGTGATGATATGGTTTCCTTTTGAACGATTATTTTCCGCATAGCCAATGATAGCCAGGTTATCCGCTTCCGTTCCGCCGCTTGTAAAAATAATATTATTTCCTTTTGTTCCGATGCTCTTTGCCAGTTCGTCACGAGTATCATCAAGGATTCTTCTGGCCTCGCGCCCGAAATGATGGATGCTTGAAGGATTGCCAAACTCCGATTCCATGACCTTTACCATTTCAGCCAGGACTTCTGGATGCATCGGTGTAGTGGCCGCATGGTCCAAATAAATTCTATTCAAACTTTTACCCTCTCTTCAGAAGATTTTTATTTAAATATAAAACATATAAGCATCTGATTCGCCAAAATTGTCGGTATGGTTGGCGAGGTCTTCAATCGTGGTGTTGTCCAGTACATCTTTAACGGCATCCCTGATTCGCGTCCAAAGCTCCCGCTTGGCAGGTTCCTCGTCCTCAATGCCTTCGACTATGCTGATTGGGCCTTCAAGGACCCTGATAATGTCGCCGGCTGAGATATTTGATGGCTCCGAACCGAGGATATAACCGCCATACGCCCCTCTGATGCTTTTTACAAGTCCCGCATTCCTGAGCGGTGCAACCAGCTGTTCTAAATAATGCTCTGATAAATCGTTGGTTTGGGCAATGGACTTTAAAGAAATCGGTCCTTCTCCATAATTCTTGGCAAGCTCGATCATAATTGTCAGTCCGTAGCGCCCTTTCGTGGATATTTTCATACTGCACCTCTATTCCATTGTTCTATCAATAAGATTTTCAAACGATATATTCATAATGCCCCATATGGCATTCTCACACTATAAATTTTAACAAAATCCTTAGTCAATAGGTAGGCTTTTGACATTATAGCATAAATTGCATGGTCAATGCGCAAGTCCCATGTTCGTGTTATTGTATATATACACGAAATTTACGTCTTATTGGAGCGATGAGCATGAACCTTAAACCTCTTGCTTTCAGGATGAGACCCCGGACCATTGAAGAAGTGATCGGCCAGTCCCATCTAGTAGCTGAAGGTAAAATCATAAACAGAATGGTCAAGGCAAGACAATTATCGTCCATGATTCTTTATGGACCGCCTGGCATTGGCAAAACCTCAATTGCCAGCGCAATTGCCGGAAGCACGAATTTCGCGTTCAGGACACTGAATGCTGTGACGAATAATAAAAAAGACATGGAAGTGGTGGCAGCAGAAGCAAAGATGTCTGGTAAAGTCATTCTTTTGCTTGATGAGGTCCACAGACTTGACAAAGCGAAACAAGATTTCCTGCTTCCATACCTTGAAAATGGGATGATTGTCCTCATCGGGGCAACAACGAGCAATCCGTACCATGCGATCAATCCAGCCATCCGATCAAGATGCCAGATATTTGAATTGAAGCCTCTTGAACCAGAAGATATAAAAAAAGCCTTACTCAGGGCAATTGCCGATGAAGAAAGAGGCATGGGAGACTTGGAGATCGATATTACTGAACAGGCACTGACCCATTTTGCCACTGCCTCGGGCGGAGATGTAAGAAGCTCATTAAATGCCCTTGAGCTTGCAGTCCTTTCTACTCAACCAGATGAAAATGGAGTCATCCATATCGATGAATCGGCAGCTGAGGAATGCATGCAAAAGAAGAGTCTCTCACATGATAAAGATGGCGATGCCCACTATGATGTCCTGTCCGGCTTTCAGAAGTCCATCAGGGGTAGCGATGTGAATGCAGCACTCCACTATCTTGGAAGATTGATTGAAGCGGGTGACATTGTCAGCATCAACCGCAGGCTTCTTGTCATAGCCTATGAAGATATCGGATTGGCAAGTCCCCAGGCTGGGCAAAGGACACTGGCAGCCATTGAAGCAGCGGAAAGAGTTGGTTTCCCGGAGGCCCGCATTCCTTTAGCTAATGCAGTTATCGAGCTATGTCTGTCTCCAAAGTCTAATTCTGCTTATGCGGCTATTGACTCGGCACTTGCAGATATTCGCTCTGGCATCAGCGGTGAGGTTCCTGACCATTTGAAGGACGCCCATTACAAAGGAGCCAAGGATCTTGGAAGAGGCGTAGATTACTTATATCCGCATGATTACGAGGGCGGCTGGGTCAAACAACAGTACCTCCCCGACAGGATCAAAAACAAGGTATACTATAAGCCTAAGAGGACAGGGAAGTTTGAACAGGCGATCGCAGCAATCTATGAAAAAATCACGGGACATAAAAAATAAGCGGCAGGACCTCCTTTTGGGTCCTTGCCGCTTTTTTTAACTGTTGACTCGCTGGATCTCGATGTCTTTTAATAATTCCCTGACAACATGGCTAGCCATGATAAGTCCCGCAACAGACGGAACAAATGCATTCGATGAAGGAGGCATTTTTGCTTTGCGGATTTCCGCATTGTCATTCCCTACCTCTTTCCTGACATCCTCCCTGATTACGATTGGGCTTTCGTCAGAGAAAACAACCGGAATCCCTTGTTTGATTCCTTCTTTACGAAGGCGAGTACGGATGACCTTCGCAAGCGGATCTGTATGCGTCTTAAAGATATCAGCAATCTGGAAACGCGTAGGGTCCATCTTATTCGCTGCACCCATACTGGAAATCATCGGGATACCTCGTTTGATGGATTCCTTGATCAGATGAATCTTATAAGAAATCGTATCTGAAGCATCGACAATGAAATCGAGATCGTAGCCAAATATCTCTTCATATGTTTCTTCAGTATAGAACATTTTCAGTGCAATAACTTCACATTCAGGATTAATATCCATGATTCTGTCACGCATCACCTCTACCTTCTGCTTGCCGACAGTCGAAAGCAGAGCAATTAGCTGCCGATTGACATTCGTGATATCAACATCATCTTTATCAATCAAAATAAGTTTTCCAACGCCGGATCTCGCCAGCGCTTCTGCAGCAAAAGAACCAACACCGCCGATTCCTAAAACGGCTACAGTACTGTTTTTCATTATATCAAGGCCTTCTTTGCCGATGGCCAGTTCATTTCTTGAAAATTGATGAAGCATCCGGACTCACTCCAAATTTAAGTTTAGTGTTACTATCTATACCCGCTTTTGAATATAACATACCCACTCTTAAATTCAAGTATTTTTATAGGAATTAATGAGTATACTTTAATTTTTGGGAAGCGAAATCATAACTAAATAGATAAGCTCGCTATCGGACAAACGTGGATCTCGAACAACAGATAAGTGTCCATTAGAAGACCTCTATCGGACAATCATAGGGCTATACTCCGAAAAAATGTCCGTTAGAAGCACGTTATCGGACAAACGTGGATCCCGAACTACAGATAAGTGTCCATTAGAAGACCTCTATCGGACGATCATAGAGCTATACTCCGAAAAAATGTCCGTTAGAAGCTCGCTATCGGACAAACATGGATCCCGAACTACAGATAAGTGTCCATTAGAAGACCTCTATCGGACGATCATAGAGCTATACTCCGAAAAAATGTCCGTTAGAAGCTCGCTATCGGACAAACATGGATCCCGAACTACAGATAAGTGTCCATTAGAAAACCTCTATCGGACAATCATAGAGCTATACTCCGAAAAAATGTCCGTTAGAAGCTCGCTATCGGACAAACATGGATCCCGAACTACAGATAAGTGTCCATTAGAAGACCTCTATCGGACAATCATAGGGCTATACTCCGAAAAAATGTCCGTTAGAAGCTCGCTATCGGACAAACGTGGATCCCGAACTACAGATAAGTGTCCATTAGAAGACCTCTATCGGACAATCATAGAGCTATACTCCGAAAAAATGTCCGTTAGAAGCTCGCTATCGGACAAACGTGGACCCCGAACTACAGATAAGTGTCCATTTGAAGACCTCTATCGGACAATCATAGGACTATACTCCGAAAAAATGTCCGTTAGAAGCTCGTTATCGGACAAACGTGGATCCCGAACTACAGATAAGTGTCCATTAAAAACCCTGTACTGCAACTGACCATCATCCAGTCATTTTGCCCATTAACATCGATGCTGCTAAAGTTATTTCCTGGTAAATTTGATCACTCACTAATCGATTCAAGGCACAAAAAAACCATGCGTATGCATGGTTTTAATTTACATATGTAGGAAGAGTCCCAATCGTGCCGTCGTGTTGGATGCCTTCGTCTTGAACCCGCTCTCAGCAGGTGGGTGCCCTGTTCCAGGTTTCTGTAAGTCCTCTAGCCAGAGGCTTTTACGCGGCCCGAAAACGCGAACTCCCGAAGGATAGATGTTAGGTCAAAACTTCAGGTTAAACAACGAACACATCAGGACTCTTCATCTGTTGTAATTATATTACCACAGGCTTTGATTGACTTCAAGAAAATGACAGCTGGATATTATTGGTCTTTTTTGACATTTAGTGACAAATGCAATTCATCCAGCTGTGCCTCGCTCACTTCGCCAGGAGCGTCTGTCAATAGATCGCTGGCGCTTGCGGTTTTCGGAAATGCAATCGTGTCGCGCAGGTTGGTTCTGCCGGCAAGAAGCATGACCATTCTATCGAGTCCAAGTGCAATTCCACCATGTGGAGGTGTTCCATATTCGAATGCTTCAAGCAGGAAACCAAACTGTTCGTATGCCTGTTCTTTAGTAAAGCCAAGCACAGAGAACATTTTCTCCTGTACATCTCTTTCAAAAATCCTCAATGATCCGCCGCCGAGCTCGTAGCCATTCAGGACAAGGTCATAGGCCTGTGCTTTCACATTGGCTGGATCGCTCTCAAGCATTGGAACTTCTTCACGAACTGGCATCGTAAAAGGATGGTGTGCTGCAAAATATCGATTTGCTTCCTCGTCAAACTCTAATAGAGGCCAGTCTGTAACCCAAAGGAAGTTAAATTTGCTCTGATCGATCAGTTCGAGCTCTTTTCCAAGCTTTACGCGTAATGCACCAAGCGCATCTGCTACAACATTTTTCTTATCGGCTACAAATAATAGAAGGTCGCCGGCTGTCACATCAAGTTGGGCTATTAAAGCTGACTGCTCTTCTTCCCCGAAGAATTTAGAGATTGGACCTTTTAGTCCATCCTCTTCAGATTTCAGCCATGCCAATCCTTTCGCTCCGTATACGGCTACAAATTCAGTCAGGCCATCGATATCCTTGCGAGAATAATTGGCTGCTGCTCCCTTGACATTAATCGCCTTCACCTGGCCGCCATTAGCGACTGCCGATGCAAATACCTTGAATCCTGAATCCTTGACGGTTTCAGAAAGGTCGACAAGCTCCATTCCAAAACGGGTATCCGGCTTGTCGGAACCAAAGCGGCTCATTGCCTCTTCGTAACTCATCCGTGGGAATGGAACTGTAACATCCATTCCTTTCACATCCTTCATGACCTTTTCCATCATTCCTTCAGTAAGGTTCATGATATCTTCCTGGCTCATGAAGCTGGTTTCAATGTCTATTTGTGTGAATTCCGGCTGGCGGTCAGCACGAAGGTCTTCATCACGGAAACAGCGGGCAATCTGGTAATAACGCTCGAAGCCGCCAACCATCATCAGCTGCTTGAAAATCTGCGGTGATTGTGGAAGTGCGTAGAATTCTCCGGGATGTACACGGCTTGGTACGAGATAGTCCCTCGCTCCTTCAGGCGTGCTCTTTGTTAAAATTGGTGTTTCAACATCGAGGAAGCCTTCCCCATCCAGGTAATCACGGATCGCTTTCGTAACCTGGTGCCTCATCCTGAAGGTCTCGAACATGACCGGGCGGCGAAGGTCCAAATATCGGTATTTCAATCGCACATCTTCTGAAACATCGGTTTTGTCTGCAATTACAAACGGAGTGGTTTTCGCTTCATTGATGATTGTCAATTCTTCAACCTGGATTTCAATCTTTCCAGTTTTGAGATTTTCATTCACACTGCCTTCTGCACGGGCAATGACCTTCCCCTTTACGTCAAGAACGTATTCTGTCCGTACCTTATCCGCTATGGAGAGCGCCTCTTGTGAAACATCAGGATTAAATACAATCTGTACTAGCCCAGTCCTGTCTCGGAGGTCGATGAAAATAAGCCCGCCAAGGTCCCGGCGCTTTTGAACCCAGCCTTTCAGCGTTACCTTTTCACCAATTGCCTTTTCAGTTACTTCGCCGCAAAAATATGATCTCCCAAACATGTAAACTCCCCCACTATCTACAGATTTCCTTGAATTTTTCAATAAAACTCTCAAGTGGCAGTTCAGTTTGCTCACCGTCTGCCATTG
Organism: Mesobacillus jeotgali; assembly: GCF_900166585.1. Lineage (NCBI taxonomy): Bacteria > Bacillati > Bacillota > Bacilli > Caryophanales > Bacillaceae > Mesobacillus > Mesobacillus jeotgali. The sequence continues at coordinate 2,173,559 of NZ_FVZC01000009.1, forward strand.
ACTTAAGATTGATTTTGTTTTCTTTCAACTCGTCTTCACCGAGAACCGCTACATACTTCGCTCTGACCCTGTCTGCAGCCTTGAATTGAGCTTTGATTTTACGGTCCAGGTAATCACGTTCTGCCGAAAATCCTGCCATCCGCAACTTGTGCAGCAGACCAACTGTATAATCTTTTGCATCATCCCCAAGAGAAACGAGATAGCAATCGATTTCTTCTTTGACCGGCAGTTCGACACCTTCCGCATCTAGTGCAGCAAGCAATCTCTCGATACTCAGGGCAAAACCGATACCTGGTGTTTCCGGACCGCCGATTTCCTCGACAAGGCCATTGTATCTGCCGCCGCCGCAAAGCGTGGTTATGGCCCCGAAGCCTTCAGCATCACTCATAATTTCAAAAGCAGTGTGGTTGTAATAATCCAGGCCGCGTACGAGATTTGCATCGATTTCAAATTTAATCCCAAGCTCTGTCAAGTATTTCGTGACTTTGTTAAAATATTGAGAGGAATCATCTGTTAAATAATCAATTATGGATGGAGCTGTTTTCATCAGCTCGTGTTCTCGGTCCGCTTTGCAATCGAGGATGCGCATCGGATTTTTTTCAAGGCGGTTCTGGCAATCGCCGCAGAATTCTCCGATTCTTGGCTTGAAGTGGTTAACAAGCGCTTCTCTGTGCGCTGAACGGCTCTCTTTGTCTCCCAGGCTATTAACCACTAACTTCAGCTTCTTCAGCCCCAATTCCTGGTAAATACCCATCGCGAGAGAAATTACTTCAGCATCAATTGCTGGATCCGCACTTCCCATTGCTTCTATCCCGAACTGGACAAATTGGCGGAATCGACCTGCCTGAGGACGTTCGTAACGGAACATCGGCCCCATGTAATAAAGCTTTACGGGCTGGTTTGGATTACCGAACATTTTATGTTCCACAAAAGAGCGGACAGCCGCTGCTGTTCCCTCTGGACGCAAAGTCAGGCTGCGATCTCCTCTGTCAGTAAATGTGTACATTTCTTTTTGAACGATATCCGTTGTATCACCAACACCTCGAAGGAATAATTCTGTATGCTCAAAAATCGGTGTCCTGATCTCCCGATATTGGTATCTTTCACAAAGTTCTCTTGCTTTCGCCTCGATAAGCTGCCATTTTTCAGTCTGGCCTGGCAAAATGTCCTGTGTTCCCCTTGGTATTTTAATTTGATTCGACACAGTTCATCCTCCTCCATTCATTAGATCAATATGTATTTTAAAGAGCGCAAGCGCCTGGGTCAGCCCCGAAAAGTCATGAAGGGCCTGCCGTAAAGTTGTTTCATTGGCAGGATGTACAGGCTTTTCGAGGGCCGGAGCTGGACATTTCTCAAAGTGAAATTAAAAAGAAATGCAAAAAAGCCCCCAATCCCTTGCTGTAATAACAAGGGACGAGAGCTTTGATTCCCGCGGTGCCACCCTAATTGAAGCGCCATTCAGCACTTCCTCTTTAACAGTTAACGCCTGCCTACGTCTTCTCCTACTTTCGGTGCTCCCGATGTTCAGAGAAAATCCTACGGAGTGTTCATTCACCAAGTCATGATGCAGAAATGCTTTCAGCCACGGCATTTCCTCTCTTGCCACCTGTATCCCGGTTACTATGCTCCATCAACGGTATGTTTTCGTATAATATTTTATTTATATTATAATACGGAGTACAATTTGCATTGTCAAGCACAATTCAAGAACGCTCAAGCTGTTTTTTCAATTTTCTCACGTCACGCAAAGAAAGCCCGAATTCAGATGCTAATTCTACTACCTGGGAGTTTTGTTCTTTCTGGATAAAATCATGAAAGTCCACTCCAAACAATTGATTATCGGCGGAAGAAGCAGACATTCCTTTATCACTAAACCGCATGGTATCACCTTCCAATAGTTATTGCCTATTATTCTTCCCACCCTTCTATAATTTTATATACTTTTTTTCCTATTGAAGTTTTCCTTATCAGTTCCGATATAAGAAAAAAGTCTTCGTGATTTTGCCGGTAAATTCCGGTAATATATTTTTATAAGACTCTTATAAAAAAAGAGAGGGAGGGAGATCATGCCCATAAAGAAAATGGTTCCTATCATCCTTTGCTTGATTCTTATTTTTGGGAACCTGCCAGCTTTGAAAACAGCCAGAGCAGATAACGGAAGTGTTTCAATTACTGCCACAAGCCTGAATGTCAGGAATGGACCAGGTCTGAGTTACCCGGTTACTGGGGCGGTTAAAAAGGGAGATAGGTTTTCAATCATTAAGGAACAAGGGGACTGGATCCAGATCAGCCTAGGAGGCAGCAAACAAGGGTGGGTAGCACAGTGGTTCACTGCCAGAGAAGCTGCCAAGCCAGTTGTTGCTCAAACACCAGCTGACAATTCCGGCAGCGTGACCGTCGATGGTCTGAGAGTCCGAAAAGGCCCCGGAACCAGCTACGATGTCATAGGATCTTTTAATATTGGACAGGCTGTTGAGATTCTAAGCTTAAAAGGCAGTTGGGCGGAGGTACGGACTTCTGCTTTAAGAGGCTGGGTTTCCAATGAGTACATAAAGTCAAAAAAGAGCAAGACGGACACAGCCAAACCGTCAACCTCGGCTTCAAGTGCTGGCAAATCAAGTGGTACTGTTGGAGCAACTTCTCTGAATGTAAGGGAAAAACCATCGTTAAACGCCAGGAGAGTGGGACAATTAAACAATGGAGCTGTTGTACCAGTTCACTCTCAGTCTAATGGCTGGGCAGAAATTACATATGAAGGAAAAAAAGCCTGGGTAAGTTCGGAATTTCTGAAGATAAATGGAGCATCGGCACCAGACATTGCCTCTCCTGCACCTGCAGATCAATTCACAGGGACGGTAACAGCATCAAGCCTAAATGTCCGTGATAAAAATTCCCTCAATGGCCGTGTCGTCGGTTCTGTTTCAAAAGGACAAAGTTTTAAAATCCTTGATGAACAAAACAAATGGATCAAAATCGAATATCAGCCTGGCAAAACAGGATGGGCGGCAGGCTGGTTTTTTGACACAAAGAAAAACGGTCCCACAGCAGCACCAAACCAGACCGTCAAAAACAGTAATGTATCCATGCTGCATAATGGAACAAACATACGCAAAGGGCCAAGTACAAGTGCACCGGTCATTTACCGTGCAAATCAGGGTGACAGCTATGAAATCATCAGTGTCGAAAAAGACTGGTATAAAATTGTACTGCCTAATGGAACAACCGGCTTTGTTGCTGGGTGGATTGTTTCTGTCCAGGGAAATGCACCGCAAATAGAACGTCCTGGAGCAGAAAAGCATACAAAAAATAAAACCATTGTCATTGACCCAGGGCATGGCGGCCGGGACAATGGGACAACTGGCGTGAGAGGGACCCTGGAAAAAACACTCACTCTGAAAACGGCACAACTTCTTTATGAAAAGCTTAGAGCTGCCGGTACGAACGCCATCCTGACGAGAAACAATGATCAATATATCTCACTCGGATCAAGAGTAAGCAGCTCTCATTATCATAATGCCGACGCATTCATCAGCATTCATTACGACAGCATCAATGACAGGTCTGTCAGGGGCATGACAACTTATTATTATAATTCAAAGCAAAAACCCCTGGGCCAACAACTCCATTCATCGGTCGTCAGTAACACGATGCTAAAGGACCGAGGCACCCGCTTCGGCGACTATCACGTCATCAGGGAAAACAGACAGGCAGCCGTTCTCCTCGAACTGGGATATTTAAGTAACCCCGCAGAGGAAATGCTAGTCAACACACAGCAGTATCAAGAATCAGTAGCTAACGGAATTTTTGAAGGCCTGGCACGATATTTTAAAAATCAATAAGCAATGCCTAGTGCGTTTCAAGCCTCCTTGTTTAGGAGGTTCCCGACTGAAGACAAGCTCACTTATTAAAAAGGGAGCTTGTCTTCAGTCTTTTTTTTGTACAAGTAAACTGTAGTGGATAATGATTACTGGGCATGATATCCCCGATATTTATGCTAATCGCTAGAAGTTCCCTTATTTAAATGCAGCTGGCCTTTTATTAGTTACCATATGTGCGGGAAGTTTTCTCATTAGGTATCTTTTCGCTTGATATGCACCCTTATGACTGGACTCCCTTCCTCATAAGGGTGTCTTTAACCTCGATAAACACCCTTATGACTGGACTCCCTTCCTCATAAAGTTGTCTTTAACCTTGATAAACGCCCTTATGTATGTGCTTCCTCCCTCATAAGGATGTCTTTAACCTCGATAAACACCCTTATGGCTGGGCACCCTTCCTCATAAGGGCGCCTTTAACCTCGATAAACACCCTTATGACTGGACTCCCTTCCTCATAAGGGTGTCTTTAACCTCGATAAACACCCTTATGACTGGACTCCCTTCCTCATAAGGTTGTCTTTAACCTTGATAAACACCCTTATGTATGTGCTCCCTTCCTCATAAGGGCGCCTTTAACCTCGATAAACACCCTTATGACTGGACTCCCTTCCGCATAAGGGTGTCTTTAACCTCGATAAACACCCTTATGACTGGGCTCCCTTCCGCATAAGGGTGTCTTTAACCTCGATAAACACCCTTATGACTGGACTCCCTTCCTCATAAGGTTGTCTTTAACCTTGATAAGCACCCTTATGTATGGGCTTCCTCACTCATAAGGACGTCTTTAACCTATAGTTGGAATTCCTTCCAATAAGGTTGTTATTTACGTGAATACGATGTATGAACTAACGAGCCCCTAGACAGATTACCAAATAGATTATGAGGGTATTAAGGTGATGGGCAATATAATTTTATAAACAAAAACCTTTTTAGGGGCATCTTCCAATAAAATGAAAAACACAAAAAAGGCATCCCGCTTTAGGGACACCTTCTTTTGCATTTTCCTTATTTGCTATCGATGATCAAGGTTACTGGTCCGTCATTTGTTAATTGGACGTCCATCATGGCGCCAAATAAACCAGTTTCCACCTTAATTCCTTTTTCAGCAAGTATGCGATTGAATGCTTCGTAGATTTTTTCGGCGTGATCTGGCTTTGCTGCGTCCATAAAGTTTGGACGGCGGCCTTTGCGGCAATCCCCGTAGAGGGTAAACTGGGAAACCGACAGAATCTCTCCTCCTACATCAAGCAGGGAGAGATTCATTTTTCCAGCTTCATCTTCAAATACCCTTAGATTAGCTGCCTTCTCGGCAAGAAAGGCAGCATCCTTTTCTGTATCTTCATGGGTAACGCCGACAAGGATAACAAATCCTTTTTCAATGGCCCCAGTTACTTCTTGATTTACAGTCACTTTTGCTTCTTTGCTTCTTTGTATCACTAAACGCATTGGGAATCTCCTTGCTTGTCAGTTTCAGGTTTCTTTATTGCCTTGCACACCTGAAGTAATCTAGCTCATTACCCTTCTTACAGCATAGATATCCGGAATTTGCTTGATTCGGTCAACAACCTTTTGCAAGTGGCTGACATTATGAATAGCGATTGACATATTGATGGTCGCCATTTTATTTTTATCTGATTTTCCGGAAACAGCAGTAATGTTTGTTTTGGTTTCATTAACTGCCTGCAGAACTTCATTCAGCAAACCTCTTCGGTCATAACCGCTGATTTCAATGTCTACATTGTATTCCTTTCGATCATTCAGGCCGGTCTCCCATTCTACCGGGATCAGCCTTGCCTGTGCATCCTCGGTATGGATGTTCGTGCAATCGGAACGGTGAACGGATACACCCCTGCCTTTTGTGATAAAACCAACAATATCATCCCCAGGTACAGGGTTGCAGCAACGGGAAAGCCTGATCAGCAGATTATCGATACCAGAAACACGCACACCAGATTCACGTTTTTTTGCCGGAGTAAAGGACTTAAGCTCGGAAACCGCATTCGAGATATCCTTTTCCTGTTCAAGATCGCGCTGCTTTCGAAGCTTTTCTGTCAGTCTGTTCGCAACCTGGAGCGCTGTGATGCCGTTATACCCGATGGATGCGAACAGATCCTCTTCATTGGTAAAATTATATTTTTCTGCAACCTTTTTCAGGTTTTCAGCTGTCAATATTTCTTTAACATCAAAATCCATATTGCGGATTTCTTTTTCTAATAGTTCGCGGCCTTTTTCAACATTCTCATCCTTCTGCTGTTTCTTGAAAAATTGGCGGATCTTGTTCTTGGCCTGTGAAGTCTGGGCAAGCTTGAGCCAATCCTTGCTTGGGCCATAAGAATGTTTAGACGTGAGAATTTCTATGATATCTCCCGTCTTCAGTTCGTAATCGAGAGTGACCATTTTGCCATTGACTTTAGCTCCGATCGTCTTGTTGCCAATTTCAGAGTGAATTCGATAAGCAAAGTCGATCGGGACGGAGCCGGATGGCAGCTCGATTACATCGCCCTTAGGGGTGAAAACAAATACCATATCAGAGAAAAGATCGATTTTAAGAGATTCCATGAATTCTTCCGCATTCGCGGTGTTATTCTGGAATTCGAGGATTTCCCTGAACCATGAAAGCTTTGTTTCGAAATTGGAACTATCTGCGGGTTTTCCCTCTTTGTAAGCCCAGTGTGCTGCGACCCCGAACTCAGCAATCCGGTGCATTTCATCTGTCCTGATCTGGACTTCAAGCGGATCCCCTTTAGGCCCTATGACAGTAGTATGCAAAGACTGGTACATATTAGGCTTTGGCATCGCAATATAGTCCTTGAATCGCCCAGGCATCGGCTTCCAGCATGTATGAATGATACCAAGGATGGCATAGCAGTCCTTGATGCTGTTAACGACTATCCTTACAGCCAGCAGGTCATATATCTCATTGAATTGCTTGTTTTGCAGCACCATTTTTCGATAGATGCTGTAAATATGCTTCGGCCTTCCTGAAATTTCGGCTTTGATTGAAACCTCATTCAGCCTTTCCTTCACTTCATCGATGACATCATCGAGATACTGCTCCCGTTCCGCCCTCTTCTTCTTCATCAAATTGACGATCCGGTAATATTGCTGCGGATTAAGATAGCGCAATGCGGTATCTTCAAGTTCCCATTTGATTTTAGAAATCCCGAGTCTATGAGCAAGAGGGGCGAAGATTTCAAGTGTTTCGTTCGAAATCCTGCGCTGTTTCTCATTCGGCAAATGCTTCAGAGTCCTCATATTATGAAGACGGTCAGCAAGTTTTATCAGGATGACACGGATATCCTGAGCCATTGCAACAAACATTTTCCGATGGTTTTCTGCCTGTTGTTCTTCATGGGATTTATACTTGATTTTACCAAGCTTTGTGACTCCATCAACAAGCATCGCAACTTCATCGTCGAAGGCCTCTCTTATATCATCAAGAGTTATATTTGTATCTTCAACGACATCGTGCAGAAAGCCAGCAGCAACTGTTGCCGGGTCCATCTCGAGATCGGCAAGAATCCCAGCTACCTGGATTGGATGGATGATATATGGTTCACCCGACTTCCTGAATTGATCATGATGAGCCTGTCTGGCGAACTCATAAGCCTTCCTTACCAATTCAACATGTTGATCATTCAAATATGATTTTGTACAGTCAATGACTTGTTCAGCTGTCATTACCTGGTCATTCGCCATAGGATCACCTAATTTAAATTTCATTATATTAACCCGCAATTCTTCTCTCCAGCGGGAACCAAGGAAAAAATTGAATATTCATAGAAACCCTTTATATACAATAATTATTCTTATAAAGGATTGTTACTATTATCAAAGAAAAAATCGAAGATGTAAAGAGAAAGGAAGAGATTTTACAGCAGAAATTAAAAAAATTGTCGAAAGATATTTAATTTCTGTTAATTCAGCCTATAAATCCCTTTTAAACCAGCTTACTCCGGATCCGCTCCTATTAAACCTGCAGGTTACAATCAATCTTGTTTGGACCTATAAGAAAAGGGCACTTCGCAATGAAGCGCCCAGGCTGATTAATATTGCATCAGGGTTAAGATATCATATCCATCGAGTTTCTTGCGGCCATCCAAATAAGTGAGCTCGATCAGGAAGGCGATGCCTGCCACGATTCCGCCAAGTTCTTCAACTAACTTGATCGTCGCTTCAATCGTTCCGCCAGTTGCAAGCAGGTCGTCGGTGATCAACACTCTTTGTCCTGGCCTGATGGCATCTTTGTGAATTGTTAAAACATCGCTGCCATATTCAAGTCCATAATTGACCTTGATTGTTTCACGTGGAAGCTTTCCTTCTTTCCTTACTGGCGCAAAACCTACTCCATGCGCATAAGCAACCGGGCAGCCGATGATAAATCCGCGGGCTTCTGGTCCGACAACAAGGTCGATTTGTTTTTCACGGGCATAGGCCACGATTTGGTCTGTAGCATATCTATAAGCATCACCATTGTCCATTAAGGTTGTGATGTCCTTGAATTTAATGCCGGGCTTTGGCCAATCGGGAACGATTGTTACGAATTGTTTCAAATCCATTGAATAATTGCCTCCTCATTTTTCACCGACTCTTGAATGAACTGATCAAACCAGTTCTTCAATTGCTCATATGATGAATAGAGCAATTCATTTTCAAGAGTGAATGCTTGCACCTTGTGCTGATATGTTGTGGATTCAGAAAGATCCCTTTTCGGGACATTTTCTTCTAGTGAAATAAACCCATTGTTTATTTTAACAAAATCTAGTTCAAAAAACACCTTCGACATAAATTCTACTGTTTCTTTTGTCCATCCCCTGTATTTGGCCAGTTCATCGCCATACCTTTTAAGGTCAAATGGCCCTTTTTTAGCAAGAAAAGCATAAAACCATTTAAAATGCTCCCTGGTCGGCATAGTGGTGAAGAAATCACTATTTTCTTTATGAAAATGAGCATAAATTCTGCCAGGATTTTTATCCGCCAATAGCTTCTCAAGGATTTCCTTTGATGGCGGGAGATCCAGCAATACGACAAATGAATGGTTAAGCATCATCTGTTCTGCTTGTTCCTCTGTAGTAACAAGCAGTAATGAATCGCCGATAATAGGAGAAAACTTATTTTTTGATTCTTCATTGAAGAGAATCCAATGAATGGGATGATCACCCGGGATCATATCCGGAAGCTTTTCAATTCTTTTTAACCCTCGAAAGTCAAAAAGCTGCCAGGATTTCACTGCTAAATCCCTGAGAAATATCTGCGGTTTTTTCATATTGTTCCATTCGTTGATGGATAGTTCGCCAATCACCGACAGCTTGGAGCTCGGTGAAATATGGTCATGCAAATGGCCAAAACCGAAGCCGATGCCATCAATTAGAGTGCCATCTTCTTCTAGCGCCAGTTTTAGATGAGACTGGTCTGCCCCTATTTTCCTAAGGGTCGAAATGTTGGCCCCATCAATCAGCACCTTTGGCTTTGGATTGCTGACACCATATGGTGAAAGAAGACTAAGTTCATTGATTGTTTCAATCTTAATCTCTTTGACGTCTATTTTCGCATCAATATTTGACACTGGAACCAAATCTTCTTCCTTTAACTGGTCCTTAGCCAGTGCATTCAACCTGGACCTTAACTCATCGACATCCTTAAGCTCCAGAGTCATTCCTGCAGCCATAGGGTGGCCGCCGAAATGAGGCAGGATATCCCTGCAGGTTGATAGATTTTTAAAAAGGTCAAAGCCGGCAATACTTCGGGCAGACCCTTTGGCGAGACCCTTCTCTTCATCAAAACTGAGAACAATCGTAGGACGATAATACTTTTCCACAAGCTTCGAAGCAACGATTCCGATAACACCGGCATTCCAGCCTTCCTTACCTATGACGAGAACTGGATTATCTTTTATTGGAAAGTGGAGCTCCACTTCGGCAACCGCTTCTTCAGCAATCTCTGAAACAATATTCTGTCGTTCTTTATTGATCGAATCAATTTCTTCCGCAAGCATCTTCGCCTCTTCAGCGTCAGGTGTCATCATTAATTGCACTGCTGGGTCTGCACTCCCCAGACGTCCAGCTGCATTGACCCGTGGCCCAATCATGAACCCGATCGTTTCTTCATCAATCGATGATCGATCTGTTTTGGCGAGCTTAAGCAAAGCATTCAAACCAGGTGTCTGGCTTGTCTTTAATTTTTCTATTCCTTTTATGGCGATAAGCCTGTTCTCACCAAGCAACGGGACAAGGTCGGCAATGGTGCCAATAGCTGCAAATTCAAGCAAATGCTCAGGAAGTCGTCCGAGCAAAGCATGGGCAACCTTGAAAGCCACACCAACACCGGCCAAATCCTTGAAAGGATATACACTTTCTTCTAGTTTTGGATGAATGATAGCAAACGCATCAGGTAAAATCGGACCTGGTTCATGGTGATCCGTTATAATCAGGTCGATGCCTAAATCCCGGGCAACTTTTGCTTCATGAAGAGCTGAAATCCCGGTATCGACCGTGATAATCAGCTGGATTCCATTCTCAGCAGCCAATCTGAATGCCTTCTCGTTAGGGCCGTACCCTTCTGTAAAACGATTCGGTATGTAATAATCAGCGTTAGCTCCAATTTCATTCAGGGCTTTCATCATGACTGTTGTACTGCTCACACCATCGGCATCGTAATCTCCAAACACCCAGATGGGCTCCTGTGTTTCAACCGCCCTATTGATCCGTTCAACAGCCTTGTCCATATCCTTGAGCAAAAAAGGGTCGTGAAACTCGCCTTTTTGCGCAAATAAAAAATACCGGGCATCTTCCACGGTATCCAGTCCGCGATTGACTAGCAATGAAGCAGTCAGATTAGTTACGTTCAGGGCTGTTGCAAGTGACTCTATTTTTATGGTGTCGGATTCCTTGACGATCCACCTTGATTTTGGCTTTAACATACGTTCACCTCTCAGCCTTTTCATTATACAAAAGCGGAGAGATGGTTTCAATGACAATGAATGCTAACAGAGCCCCTAATTTGAAAAAGGAAGTGTATTAATCTATAAAATTGAAATAAAAAATGGCAGCATATTATGCTGCCATTTACGTCACGATCAATGAATATCCTCTATTGGATACTCCTGTACCGGTTCCTCCTGGAATGTTTCCTTTTGGACAAGCTGTTCTTCCAGTTCCTTGTTTTTCTTTTTCAATGCTTTTACTTCGCGCTGAAGGACAAACATCCTGAGGAGCCCTACTGATCCAACAATAATCCCGCCCATAAATACAGAGCCTAGAATGACCAAAATGAGCGGCCATTTTGCTTCCCCAAATAAATAGTTCACTGACACTGGGTCCACATTGATGACAGCGAAAACGGCGACAATCAATGCAAAAGCAAGCCCCAGAAGCAATGTCCATTGAAACTTCATTTCTTCCCCCCCCTTAATAAATGGCTATTGAATCTCTACATTTTCGTCGGTATCTCCATTCTGGCTATATGGATTGATATGGACCATGACATTTTGAACATTTTTATTTTCCATCAGCTTCCTCTTTACACTTTTACCGATTCGGTGGCCCTCTTCTACGGTAATATGCGGATCGACAGATAACTTAATATCAATAATGACATAGTGTCCATGCTCCCTTGCATGTAACTCATCCAGTTTTTTCACTTCTGGGATTGATTGAACTACAGCCCTGAATTCCTCCGTGTCCTCATCATGAAGCACATGATCAAGTGCATTATGGATTGATTCCTTCCCGAGCTTCCAGGCCATCCAGATAACTAATAATGCTACAAGCAGGCCAGTAACAGGATCTGCATACACCAGCCAGCCTATGCCTAACTTTCCTCCGATTACTGCCGCGCTGATCCCAATCAAAGCAGCTATAGACGAGTAGACATCTGAGCGATGCTCGTAAGCATTCACTATCAACGCATCACTTTTCAGCTGTTTTCCCAGTCTATATTTATATCTGAACATTCCCTCTTTTACAACGATCGAAACGACAACGGCAACTATCGCAATTGATTTAGGCGCTTCAATAGGCTTGAAGAAAGATTCGATGGATGATCTTCCGATTTCAACACCCACGAGCATCAATAGCACTGCTACGATGATGGCAGCTATGGATTCCGCCTTACCGTGTCCGTATGGATGGTCTGCATCCGGCGGAGCCTTTGCCGCTCTTAACCCAATGTATACTGCCAGTGAGCCTGCTACATCGGATGCCGAGTGAACGGCATCAGCCACCAGCGCTTTACTGTTAGCGTAAATGCCAATTCCCCACTTCAATGCCGCAAGGACGATATTCCCAACCACACCGACCATTGCGGCAAACTCCGCTTTCTTAAACCGAACATCTTTTTCCAATGGCAAAGTCCTCCCTGTAACATTAGTTATGAGTGCTTTATAAACCCAACTGTTTTAGTCTGCAGGCATTCGTATTATTTTATCCTTAAATATGATTGTTCTAACCTGCACACAAAAAAAATACCACGGAATCATCCGTGGTATTTAAGCATTCTATCAATGTTAATTAAACCTGAGGCTCATCAGAGTATTTCTTTTTTTCTTTATAAGTGATAAGTACGCCCTTTTTCTCGAGCTCTCTATTTTTCCACTCAACCCAAAGCTGGGCAGCAATGAAAATCGAAGAATAGGTTCCTACAATAAGGCCTATTAACAAAGCAATCGAGAAGCCCCTGATAGACTCACTTCCAAAGAGAAGAAGAGCAATGACCGTTAATGTAACCATAAGGACGGTATTCACTGAGCGGGTTAGAGTTTGACGAATGCTTATATTTACAACATCCTCAATCTCCTGCTTTGTTTTCAATTTACGCCTTTTTTGCATATTCTCTCTCATACGGTCAAAAGTAACAATCGTATCATTGATCGCATAACCAACTATAGTCAGCAATGCAGCAATAAAGGTAATATCCACTTCCCATCTAATGATGCTAAAAACCGGAATTATGAAGAATGTAGCATACATTAGCGCGATGATCGCGGTAACAGCCATTGGCAGCTCAAATCGGAAAGTAACAAATATGATTAACCCCAATGTGGTGATCAATAGTGAAATGAGTGCATTTTTGGCCAGTTCCCGGCCTACAGTTGGCGAAACACTATTAACGTTTGTATCTGCACTCAGTTCTTTCCCAAAGTGGGATTTCACTTCTGAAATTTCGGCTTTTGACAGCTGTCCTTTGAACCTTGCAACTCCGATATTTTCATTATCGCCTGAAATTACGATGTCACTTGTTTCCATGCCCAGTTTTTCGAATTCGTCGGATAGCTGGGCGCTGGTCAATGGCTCTTTAGAAAGAATTTCTACCCGGGTTCCACTTGTAAAATCAATACCCAGGTTCAATCTAAACACCAGTAAAATAATGACACCTGCAGCCAATAACGTACCTGAAACAATGAAAAATTTCTTTCTGCTTCTTACAAAATCGAATCTGTCAAACTTGGTTGGCAGGTCTAGGGTATCAAAGTTTTCTGAAAGACTCTTAATATCCTGCTTCCTCACGCCAAACCATCCTGGACGCTTGTCAAGGAAACCGCTGTTTACCCAAAGGCCGAGCAGCCATCTGGAGAGGTAGACATTTGTAAAGAAACTCCCTAGAATACCAATAATTAAACTTGTTGCGAATCCTTTTACGGAACTTGTTCCATAAATGAACAGTACGACACCTGCCAAAAGTGTTGTCAGGTTTGCATCCGTGACAGTAGACAATGAATTGTCATTACCAGCTTTAAAAGCAGACTTTATTGATTTGCCAACCTTGATTTCTTCCTTGATCCGTTCATACGTAATGATATTTGCGTCAACTGCCATACCAACACCAAGAATAAGTGCAGCAATCCCTGGTAAGGTCAGCACAACGTTCATCCAGTCAAAAATCAGGACAGTCAAATAAATATAAATCGTCAGGGTAATTGTGGCAATGAAACCCGGAAAACGATAATATGCAATCATGTAGGCAAAGATAGCCAAAATCCCGATAATGCCGGCAAGCACAGTTTTATCCATTGCATGCTCACCAAATTTGGCACCTACTGAGGTCGAATAGATTTCATCCAAATTAACTGGAAGCGAACCAGCCTTCAATAGAGAAGCCAGCTGCTGTGCTTCTTCAACAGTAAAATTCCCTGTTATCTGGACATCTTTATTATTTAGGACCTGGGTTACATTAGGATTAGAAAGAAACTTAGGATTTTCTTTCATTCTCTCTTCTTTGTAAGAGTCTTTTCCCTCTTCAAAGTCAAGCCAGATAACTAGTTGGTTATCAGGAGCCATATTCAGGATTTCCTGCGTTACTTTTCCAAACTCGTCACCGTCTTTGAGGGTAATGGAAACGCTTGGCTTATTATTTTCATCATAGCTTTGAGAAGCGCCGTTTTCTGCAAGGTCGCCTCCATCCATCATGACGCGGTCATTCACATCCCTGAAGGTCAGATTCGCTTCAGTTGACAGCATTTCCCTCGCCTTGCTCTGGTCTTTTACACCAGCTAGCTGGACGCGAATCCTGTTTTCACCCTCTATTTGGATGTTTGGTTCACTGACACCAAGGGCATTAACCCTTCTATCAAGTGCTTCTGCGGTACTCTTTAAAACTTCACGATTAATTTTTTGGCCTTTCTCAAGCGGGCTGACTTCATAGAGTACTTCAAATCCACCTTGAAGATCCAGACCAAGCTTAATGTCTTTCAAGATATTCTGGGTCGTTGCACCCATGGCACTTCCGATTAATATAATCAGCAAAAAGAAGGCCACGATGCGGCTGCGTTTAACCATTATGTATAAATCCTCCTTATTTAGAACACAACATGCTGCCAGACAATAAAACGAAATTTAAAACATAACCAATTTATAGCATTCTAATTATGTATCAGTTTAAAAAAACTGTCAATTAGGGCTCTTTTCATAATTTGGCAAGTTTTGTTACTGGTAAACAATCGGAACCCGGATTTTTTCCTGAGTTTCTTTTTAAGCCAATAGAGGCATTATTTGTGTGAATGGTTACTGGTTTTATTAAATCTTGCACTACTTCAATAATTCCTTCAGTTCTTCTTCATCATCGAGTGCAAAATCTCCGAGCTTAAACGCTTCTACGGTTGTAAAATTCATCACGTCACCGATTTTAGCAGATAAAATATCAGCGACAATTTCATATATTTGGGTTTCTTCCCTCGGTTTCTTCCATTTTTTCTTTGTGAGATAATCCCATAATTCTTTTTCTCGCACGTGTTCATAACCGAATATTTTGAATTCTTCGATTTTACTTTCTAGAGCCGGCTTCACTTGCTTGTAATACCGTCCGTACTGATGGTTTTGTTCCATCGCCTGGCCTCCTCATCCAAATTTCAAGCCTTTTAATGTTTTTCCCTTGTCATGCTTTGTCCACTTTCTTGCATATAGTTAATTGTATATGAAATATGCACTTTTGAGAAGGCAGGGAGCGGAATGTCGAAATTTTTAAAAGGAACTTTTATTTTGCTGGCAGCCGGGCTCGTAACAAGGGTTCTCGGTTTTATAAATCGGATTGTCATTGCCCGGTTCATAGGCGAAGAGGGGGTTGGTCTCTATATGATGGCCTTTCCTACCCTGGTGCTCGTTGTGACGATCACCCAGCTGGGACTCCCAGTCGCAATTTCAAAAAATGTCGCAGAGGCTGAAGCAAGAGGCGATTTCCCTAAAATCAAGAAGATACTGGTCGTTTCACTCGCCACGACTATCTCATTGTCGATTTTATTTACACCTGCTCTTATTTTCCTAGCGCCATATCTGTCGGAAACTTTATTCACAGACCCAAGAACCCAGTGGCCGCTTCTGGCAATCGCTCCAATTGTCCCGATCGTCGCAGTTTCTTCCGTTCTTCGCGGCTACTTCCAGGGCAGGCAAAATATGAGGCCTTCTGCGATCTCCCAGGTGATTGAACAACTTGTCAGGATCACATTGATAGCGGTTTTGACAAAAACCTTCATGCCTTATGGAATTGAATATGCAGCAGCAGGCGCCATGATCGCTTCAGTTATTGGGGAGCTTATATCATTGATTTATTTAATGACTACCTTTAAGCTAAGGAAAAAATTCAGGCTGCGGAAGAACTTTTTCCAGTTTGTCCATACCGGAAAATCGACCTTCAATGATTTAATGAGAATTGCCCTGCCTACAACGGGGTCAAGGATGATCGGGTCTATTTCCTGGTTTTTTGAGCCGATCGTCGTTGCCCACAGCCTTGCCATTGCCGGTGTTGCGGCCGTTGCTGCAACTAAACAATATGGAGCATTGACGGGTTTCGCAATGCCATTGTTATTATTGCCATCATTCATCACTTACTCTCTGTCCACCTCACTGGTACCGGCAATCAGCGAAGCCAATTCACGCAAGAACATGAAGGTGATTGAACACCTCCTCCAGCAATCATTGCGATTTTCTCTTTTAACAGGCGGGCTGGCTATTGTAGTTTTATACGTTCTGGCAGAACCTTTAATGACATTGATGTACGGGACGTCAAATGGTGCACAATTCATCAAGCTGATGGCACCTTTCTTTCTGTTCTACTATTTTCAGGGTCCGCTGCAGGCAGCACTGCAAGCTCTTGATTTAGCAAGGGCAGCCATGATTAACAGCCTGATTGGAAACCTCGCGAAAACGGCTGTAATCTTCTTGTTGGCAAGCCAGCCTTCGTTTGGCATTAATGGGGTTGCCCTCGGAATGGTCATGGGAATTGTCCTGATCACCCTTCTTCATTTTGCGACCATGCTTAAGGCCGTTTCCTTCACATTTTATGTAAAAGATTATATAAAGTTATTTTCAGTTATCCTCCTTTCGGGATCATTAGGTTTTCTGCTCTGGGATTGGCTGGATGAAAGTATCGGATTAACCATAAGAATCCTGACAAATGCAGGGGCAGTTACAATTGTTTATTTTTTACTCTCTATAGGTCTCGGTTTAGTTAGAAAGAATGAACTATTGAAATTACAATCTGTCCTAAAATCTTTTTTCAGACCTAAACAAAAGTAAAAAACGTGGAATTCGATTCCACGTTTTCTTATTTGTCTATCAAGTCAATGTAAAATTTTCCATTCTGGTAGCTGCAAAAAGATATCTCTCCTGGATCTCCGTATCCCTGTTTCCTTAGCTGATCCAACAGCCAAATCTTTGACTTGTCAATCATTCCAAGGTTATCTTCCTGGACCTCGCCATCAATGATTAAAGGCAGGGCCAGGCTGCTGTCCTGCTGCTCTTCCTGGTCTCCCAGTTTCTTTTGGAAAATCGAGAGGGTACCTGAAGGCTCCAGAATGGCATACTCTACATCAGCGATATCTCCCACATCTTTTTCCCGTAATTGAAGCAGCAGATCATCGAAGTTATATCTTTGAGATCTCATTGCCTTTTCATCGATTTTTCCATTGTTAATTATGATTGTTGGCTTTCCATCCACGATATCCCTGAACTTTTTACTTTTAAGAGAAAGCATTGCCAATGTTATTTGGATGATCACAAGCAGACTGATTGGGAGAAGGGTATCAACTAAAGGAGCTTTTGTATTTTCAATGGCAAGGGAAGCCATCTCAGCGATCATGATATAAACAACCAAATCCAGGATGCTCAGTTCACCGATTTCTCTTTTTCCCATTAAGCGAAAAATCAACAGGATCAATAAATAAAGGAGCAATGTCCTAAAAAGGATGATGAAGTATTGTTCCACTTTTCCCCCGCCCTTCTTTTTACAGCATTCCTCTTTAGTCTTTTACTTAGTTCTAAAAAAATACTTGCAGTTTCTGCATTTTTTCGGCGGACCAACTGTGAAAAGTTGATTCTAATTGTCCATTTTCATGAATATGCTTGTACTAGGGTATTCCCGGTTAAAGGATATCAGAGTTGAAAGGAGAGGGGTTAATGGAATCGAAAAGTATGGGCAGGGCCATCCTGTACGGTGTGATTGCTATTTTTCTACTGGCAATCGTGAGCAGTTTTATATTTTCTCTTCTGTTAAAATTTACTTCATTTCAAGAATCATCGTTTCAATACGTGATGACTTCCATCTCATTTTTGTCGATTTTTATCGGCGGATTTATTACCGGCGGGAATGGCAAAGAAAAAGGGTGGATGATTGGAGGAGCAACAGGCCTGGTTTATTCCTTGATCATATTCCTTTTTCAGTACCTCGGCTATGACAGTTTATTTACGCTGGAGCAAATTATCTATCATGTTTGTTATATACTCACCGCAATGATGGGCGGCATACTTGGCGTAAATATCGTTGGAGGTTCATCGAAAGCATAAAAAAGAAGCGGGCATGAAAGTCCGCTTCTTTTATGTACTTTAAAACCTTTTTGTGGACATTATTAGGCGGCCAATGCTTGCCGAGCCGGCCAATGTTCCTCCGCTTTTCATTAAACCCCTGCAGATTCTTTAACATCGCGAATTGCAGCACGATCGTATGTAAGACGGCTTCCATCGCCACATTTAATGACAACAGTACCTTCATCAATGCCATCAACGATTCCATGCAAACCGCCGATTGTCACTACCTTATCCCCTTTTTTCAGGTCGCTCTGCATTTGCTGAACCGCTTTCTGCCTCTTTTGTTGAGGGCGGATCAGCAAAAAGTAGAACAACACAAACATTAGCAATAACGGGAATACTGTACCTACTAATCCTTCCATTCTTTCCCCTCCTTTCATGTGTAATGGCTTGTTAACCATAATAGCCTTGTTAAAGCAGTTTATTTAGAAGTTTTTGGCATTTGGTTTATTGAAACCATATTGCTCAAAAAACTCATCTCTAAAGTCCCCCAGACGGTCTTCACGAATCGCCTGTCTGACCTGCTCCATTAAGTTTATCAGAAAATGAAGATTATGATAAGAAGTAAGTCTAATTCCGAACGTTTCATCCGTTTTTATCAAATGGCGGATGTATGCTCTGCTATAATTTTTGCAAGTATAGCAATCACAATTAGGATCCAATGGTCCAAAGTCGCGAGCGAATTTCGCATTCTTGACGACCAATCTTCCCTCACTTGTCATCAATGTGCCATTTCTGGCGATACGTGTAGGCAATACACAATCAAACATATCGATTCCACGGATTGCTCCATCGATCAAGGAATCCGGAGAACCCACCCCCATCAGGTAACGAGGCTTATCGCTTGGAAGCCATGGTGTAGTGAACTCCAGCACCCTGTTCATTACATCCTTTGGTTCGCCCACTGAAAGGCCTCCAACTGCGTAGCCAGGGAAATCCATTGAAACAAGGTCCTTAGCGCTCTGTTTTCTCAGCTCCTCATATTCACCGCCCTGGACTATACCAAATAATCCCTGGTCCTGCGGACGCTGATGTGCTGTCAGGCAGCGTTCTGCCCACCGTGAAGTCCTTTCGACCGATTTTTTCATGTAATCAAATTCAGCCGGATATGGAGGACATTCATCAAAAGCCATCATAATATCTGAACCAAGAGCGTTCTGGATTTCCATCGCTTTTTCCGGTGACAGGAAAAGCTTGTCCCCGTTCAGGTGATTGCGGAAGTGAACCCCTTCCTCTTCAATTTTTCTGAACTCACTTAAAGAGAAAACCTGGAATCCGCCAGAATCAGTTAAGATGGCACGGTCCCAGTTCATGAATTTATGCAGGCCGCCTGCCTCTTTGACGATTTCATGGCCTGGCCTTAGCCAAAGGTGATAGGTATTGCTCAAGATAATACCCGCACCCATTTGGACTAATTCCTCGGGTGACATGGTTTTGACTGTTGCCAGTGTACCAACAGGCATGAAGACCGGAGTTTCAAACGAACCGTGGGGTGTATGGACAATTCCCAGCCTTGCTCCTGTCTGCTTACAGGTTTTAATTAATTCATAACGGATTGCTGACAATGTTTAAGCTCCTTCCAGATGACGAAATTCATATAAGTGTTTATTTTTATAAATAAAATACTAAAGAATCAGCATCGCATCGCCAAAGCTAAAAAAGCGATACCTTTCCTCTACTGCTTTATTATAGGCATTAAGAACATTTTCCCGTCCAGCCAAAGCACTTACCAGCATGATTAGTGTAGACTTAGGCAGGTGGAAATTAGTAATCATTCCGTCGATCGCTCTGAATTCATATCCAGGATAAATGAAAATATTTGTCCAGCCATTTTCAGCGACAAATTTACCGTCATTAGAGGTGGCAATTGTCTCCAGTGTGCGCGTTGAAGTCGTTCCTACAGTAATGATCCGTCCACCCTGCTCACGAACGTTATTCAAAAGCAATGCCGTCCCTTCAGTCACCTGATAAAATTCAGAGTGCATATCGTGTTCCTCAATGGAATCGACGCTGACCGGCCTGAACGTTCCCAGACCGACATGAAGAGTAATAAAGGCGATATGGACTCCCATTTCCTTGATTTCTTCAAGCAGTTCCTCTGTAAAATGCAAGCCAGCCGTCGGAGCTGCCGCAGAACCTCTTTCTCTGGCAAACACTGTCTGGTACCTGTCCTTATCCTCAAGCTGCTCCTTAATATAAGGAGGGAGTGGCATTTCACCCAGCTGTTCAAGGACTTCGTAGAATATACCTTCATATGAAAACTTCAGATTCCTGCCGCCATGTTCAGCTTCACCGGTGCATACTGCTGTCAAAAGACCATCACCAAAAACAATTTTTGTGCCTTCCTTCACTCGCTTAGCCGGTTTAACAAGCGTTTCCCACTCATCTCCCTCAAGCTGTTTCAAAAGCAGCACTTCAATTTTGGCTCCTGTGTCTTCTTTCATCCCAAAAAGCCTTGCCGGAAGAACCTTTGTATCGTTCAGTACAAGACAATCGCCTGGCTTGAGATGATGTTTTATGTTTTTAAAAATATCATGTTCCAAGTTGCCCGATTCTTTATTTAATACCATTAGCCTGCTCTCCGCTCTTTGTTCCAGCGGGGTCTGGGCAATCAGTTCTTCAGGTAAATGAAAATCAAACAGATCTACTTTCATGATGTCACCCTTACTAAGTTTCTAATTTTGGCCGACTTTCTCATCTGAATCGGCCAATAAAGTAAAATATCGCTGATAAGATGATGCTTGCCAGAATGGATGTCACAATAGGGAAATAAAAGGTGGTATTACCTTTTTTTATGACAATGTCCCCTGGCAGTCTTCCTATATTGATGAATTGCATGATAAAGCCAATGATGAAGATGACTGCTCCGGCGATCATAATGAACTTCGCTGCTCCTGTCATCGTTCAGGCACCTCCATTTCAAAATGTCGGTAAACGGCCTCCGTTACAATTCTTCCTCTTGGAGTCCTCTGCAAAAAACCGATCTGCAATAGGTATGGTTCATATACATCTTCAATTGTCTGCGATTCTTCTCCAATGGTTGCAGAAATGGTCTCTAATCCGACTGGCCCGCCGCGGTATTTTTCAATGATGCCCTTAAGCAATTTATGGTCAATATGATCAAGGCCTAAACGGTCAACCTGCATGAGCTCCAATGCTTCCCGGGCAAGTGTTTCCTCAACAGCACCATTGCCTCGGACCTGTGCAAAGTCACGGACTCGCTTCAACAGACGATTGGCAATCCTTGGAGTCCCACGTGATCTTCTTGCTAACTCCTGGGCTGCAAGCCAGTCAATTTCGGTGTCCAGAAGCTCAGCTGTCCTAACCACAATATCAGTAAGCTGGCTTTCATTATAGTATTCCAAACGGCTCAATACTCCAAACCTGTCTCTTAATGGTGCTGACAGAGAACCAGCCCGGGTTGTTGCACCAACAAGGGTGAATGGAGGCAGGTCAAGCCTTACAGAACGGGCACTTGGCCCTTTTCCGATGACGATATCAAGGCAGAAGTCCTCCATTGCTGGATAGAGCACTTCTTCAATCGTTCTCGGAAGACGGTGGATTTCATCAATGAACAGGACATCTCCGGGTTCAAGAGCTGTTAAAATAGCGGCTAGATCACCCGGCCTCTCTATCGCTGGCCCTGAAGTTGTCCTTAGATTGACGCCCATTTCATTGGCGATGATTGCTGCTAATGTTGTCTTTCCCAATCCTGGAGGCCCATACAGCAATACATGGTCAAGGGTTTCACGCCTCATTCTGGCTGCTTCGATAAAAACTTCCAGGTTGGCTTTTACTTTATCCTGGCCGATGTATTGCCTGAGAGTCTGGGGACGCAGACTTTGTTCAAACGAAAGATCCTGTTCACCTGCTTCACTGGAGATGATTCGTTCTTCCATCCGTTTCTCACCTTCTTTTATGCTGGATAATCAAAACTGCTAATCAACAGAACCGTTGTCAATAAGCTTATTTTAACAGTTTTTGCAGTGCTTTCTTAATATATTGGTCTGTCGTCAATTGTTCCTTCTTTAAATCCGGTGTGATCTTGCGGATTTCCTTTTCCGAATAACCTAGCGCCATCAAAGCCAATACTGCCTCGTCAAACTCATGTGACTGGGAAATGGTTGCAGCCACCTCGTCCGCATTGAATAGATTTGGAAAGTAATCCGGTACTAGGTCATGAAGTTTCCCTTTCAAATCAAGAATCATTTGTCTGGCAGTCTTCTTGCCTACTCCAGGGAATTTGACAAGGAAGGATTCATCTTCATTTTCAACCGCCTGGACTACCTGGCCCGGTTCTCCGGAAGCAAGTATAGCCAGTGCCCCTTTCGGACCGATACCAGATACGTTCAGAAGCCTGGTAAAAAGCGCCTTTTCTTCCCGCGTCTTGAACCCGTAAAGAGAAATGAGATCTTCACGAACATAATGATATGTAAAAATACGAATCTCTTTGCCTGCGTCTTTTGTGAATACAAATGGATTGGGTGTCATGATTTGATAGCCAATACCGCTGTTTTCAATCACTATATATTCAGGACCGACAAAATCGACGGTACCTTTTATGAACTCATACAATACTCTCGCCCCTCTGCTTTGCTGTAACTCATTTTAACATACTCTATTTAAAGGTATGAATAAAAATATACAAAAAGGCGAACATATGATCATTTTTCTGTCTGATTTCAAAGGATGCCTCCCAAAAAGCCGCTTGAACACAAATAAGAGCCAGTCATCCCGGCTCTTCAATGTCTTTCCTGGACCGTATATGGTTTAAAAGTCTCCAAGACCTCTTCATAGCATTTTTTATTGCGTATTGGAATTCCCTTTTTCAATTGGTCCCGCTTGATGCTTTCAAGTTTGCCGAGATCGATTTGAAAGAAAGATTGGATGATGTTCGAGCCGTCAGGCCTTCCATTAAAAATAGTCAAAACCCCTTCATCTGAAAGACCGAAATATCCATTTGACTTTAGAAGCGGCGATATATCATCAATGCCCTGCCTGAAAACCGCCTTATTCGCTTCCATCTCAACAAGCTGCCACTTATCATATTTGGCCCAAAAATCCTCCATTGACCAAATAGTTTCCTCGACCTTTTCCTCACTCATTTCGCCATCCAGATAAATCCTTTGCAAAATGATTGTCACCTTAAGAGGTTCATTGATTTCACGGACTGCTTCATCAGGCTTCTCAGCATGAACCGGCTCTGTCTGAAATACTGGACCATTTCCCGATAGACTGATAAGGAGCATAACAGCTGTGCTGAACGCTTTGATTAGATTTATTGAAGCCATTGCCGTCCACCTCTCTTTTGCCAAAAAGTGTTGAAATTCTTTTACACTACTAGTGTAGCCAATATACACTAATTTATCCTCGGCTGTTTTCGCGTTGAGGTTTGCTTTTAAACACAAACTTTGAAGGGCATTATTATAAGAATGTGGGGCTCCTTTGGAGAATAGATCTTAATACGTGATGATAATACATGTAAAAACTCGTGAAGATCTTGAATTAGTATTCTATAATGTGCGGATAAATTTGTTTCCGCCATGGTTATCATTACATTAAAGCATTTGTTGTGCGGATAAACTTGTTACAGCAATGGCTATCGTTATATAAAAGAAATTTATATGTACATAACTTTTGATTAGCCGCGCGGGTCTTTAAAAAACTATTTTGTGGATCAGCTAATTATCAGCAAATAAAAGTATGTTATTCAAATAATACTTGTCACTCTTTTGACATGAAAAAAGAAGGCGAGATATAATCTGCCTTCTTTTACTATTAAGGGTTGATGTTGATGCTTTCACGCGGATTTCCATTTTTTCGATCATAATCAATGTTTCTTGTCCGGCTAATGGTTCCGTCATCTTCAATGATACGCAAATCTCTTCCTTCGGTATATGGACGGACCGCGTTTTTAATTTTCTTGTCTGTCTGTTTTTTGAGCGACTTATCCTTATAGGTTACGGCAATTTTAACTTCCCGGCCAAATAAAACTGACCTTACCTTATCGACATTATCAACAGACTCAGCGGCAAGCCCGACCTTACGGGCCAATTTGTTATCTTGTTCACTATTGGTATAGATCCCGGCCTTGCCGCTCCCCTTGTGCTCACTTAAGTGTCCATGGTAATTTAAATCACCGCGGCTGTATTTATTGTCTTTTTGGAAGAAATTATGATCATGGTCAGAACGCGGGACAGTTGGGTTGGGAGGGTTGCCATTTTCATCCCTGGATTGAAGCATCTTACGTTTACGATTCTCTTCGGCGGCTCCCTCTTTGCCGAAATTATGGTCAAAAATCTCAGTAAGTGCACCTTCCCTGTCATCCATTGAATCAATTTCATTCCCTTTTTCATTTGAATAATAGCCAAGCGGTTGACCCTGGTTCCTATTCGTCCCTTGAATCGCAGCCTCGTTATCCCCATTACAAGCCGACAATCCTATCGTAATCAGTGAGGCTATGGGAACGAGCAACATTTTCTTGTTCAAACAAACAACCCCCATCTTAGCTAAAATGAGCTTTCTTTCATGCTCATTATTAGAGTGCGGATGGGGGTGGATTTTCATTCTGACAGTTACGTCCAGAACATTTTTAAAACTAAAGTATGGATTTAACTTCTTGCTGGAACCTTTTTCTTTTGTGGAACTGGTTTACTGTCATTTCAATCACCGGGGCCAAACTAATTGGGGTTATGTGCTTCCTATCTCTAAACAGCCGGTTCCATTCCCTAAGAATATCCGCTGGATACAATAAACCATATAAAAAGGCTTCATGATCCAGCCATATTTTCAACTGACTGATCTTTTGAAGAGCGTCCAATTTCCAATCCAAAAATGGCAGGATTCGATTGGCATACTGCAGCATATCATAGGCTCTCGGGCCCACGCTGATCAAATCATAATCAATCAGGTACAGCTTTCCATCCTTTGAGCGAAGAAAATTATGGTGGGCAACATCTCCATGAAGAATGGCGGGCGGTTCCTGCTCTAATTCTTGTTTCACACGGTCAAAGTATTCCAATGAACATTCTGCCCATTCGATTACTTTATCGGATATATTTCGATTCACATAAAAATGCACTGCATGCAGATTAGAAGTGAACTCATTATTTCGGTGATGCCATTTTCTCGCCAAATCCGCTTTTGGAAGCATCCCTGTATAGGATGCCACAAAGTCAGAAGTATGGTCATGAAAATGGCTCAGCAGCTCAATCCCTTCCAGTCTGTCTGCAGATAACCCATAGTCAAACCTTTTCTGGTGATGGTCTAAATATTGAATACAGCCATAATATACACCCTCAAAATGAAGAGGATTTTTGTTCATCCTTAAAAATCTGTATGACTGGTCAAATCCGGATTTCTTTAAAGAAGAAGCAAAAGCCTCCTGTATCTTTAATTTCCGTAAGTCATTAAATCCTTTTAAAATAAACCGGCTGTGTTCAGCTTCAACAAAATATACATTTCCCCTCAATGGTTTCATTCTAACAATTTTTCCGTCCAGTTCGCTGTTTAAATAAGAGAAGAGACGATTGAAAAAATAATCGTCTCCGCCTCTCCGGATGTTAATATTCATTGCTCTCTTCTTCATCAAATCTTGGCATCGGCATAGCGTATCCTCCACCCATTGGTCCTGCTCCATAAGGATCCATGAATCCCTGTGGCCCCATGCCCGGTTGGTAGCCGTAATGAGGCTGAAGCGGCATTCCATGGGCTGCCGGATAACCATGATGCATCATATGGTAAGGATGCATTCCTGGCCCCATCATTCCATATGGGCTGCTCATAGGCCCGCCACAGCCGCAATCTCCGCCTCCTCCTTGAACTGCCTGCTTAGGCATCATTGGGGGCTGCATCATTCCTCCGACTTGCGGCATTTGGTTATCCATCATGCCGCCTACCTGTGGCATCATTGGCATTTGATCTTGCATCATTCCGCCCACTTGTGGCATCATCGGCATTTGATGCGGCATTTGTCCTTGTATCATTCCTCCGACTTGCGGCATCTGGTTATCCATCATGCCGCCTACCTGTGGCATCATCGGCATTTGTCCCTGCATCATTCCTCCGACTTGCGGCGGCATTTGATTTTCCATCATTCTGCCCACTTGTGGCATCATCGGCATTTGATGCGGCATTTGTCCCTGCATCATTCCTCCGACTTGCGGCATTTGATTTTCCATCATGCCGCCTACTTGTGGCATCATCGGCATTTGATGCGGCATTTGTCCCTGCATCATTCCTCCGACTTGCGGCATTTGATTTTCCATCATGCCGCCTACTTGTGGCATCATCGGCATTTGATGCGGCATTTGTCCTTGCATCATTCCTCCGAGTTGCGGCATTTGGTTATCCATCATGCCGCCTACTTGCGGCATTTGCGGCATTGGCATTTCTGAAGATTCATCAACCGTCATACCGCCTACTTGCGGCATCATCTGGTTATCCATCATCCCGCCTACTTGCGGCATCATCTGGTTATCCATCATCCCGCCTGCTTGTGGCATCATCTGGTTATCCATCATCCCGCCTACTTGCGGCATATAAGGCATTGCCTGTGGGTAACCTTGGTAAGGAATGCATCCCGGTCCAGGCAGAACTGGTGAAATTGGCACACCATGGAATGTCGGGCCGGTCATTTGCGGTGCGACTTGAAGTGGCATGTTTTCACCCATTACCGGGCTTAATGGCATTTGCATTTGAGCAAAAGATGATGATTCCATTTCCTCTGCTGGCAATGCCATATTTGGCATCATACCTTGAGAAACCCCCTGCACTTGAGGATAAGTCATTTGCTGAACTCCAGGATAACCATATGCAGGCCCTGTCATAGAAGGTGCCCCTGGATAACAATTATAAGGATAAGGAATCATCGGCTGCTGAAAACCTCCTTGAACGAATGGCATCATTGACGGTGATTCATCCATGTAGTCATTCTTTTCAATTTTTATCTGTGGTTTAACTTCTGACTTCACGCTCGGTTTCACTTCTGCTTTTAGAGGTATAGGCTTTACCTCCGGTTTCACCTGCGGTTTGACTTGCTTGGCAGGGGCCTTAACTTCTGGCTTTATTTCTGGTTTGACTTCTGGGAAAATGTTTTCTGGCTTGGGCGGGAGCTGTGGCTTAGGCTGTGGTATAGGCTGCGGCTGTGGCGGGAGCTGCATATTAGCCATGTTCATCATATAGTAATTGTTAATATCGATCTCAGGTTTAATTTGAACCGGCATTTTAGGTTTATATGGTTTTACTTGCTCTTCCTTTTTAACAGGTTTAGGCATTTCCATTTTCGGCTGTTCCTTAACTGGAGCCTCTTTTGGTGCTTCCTTTTTCACTTCTGGAATTGGCATCGGTTTCTCTTTGGCAATCGGCATTTCCTTCTTGCCACCCATATTGATTTTTGCTTGAGGCGTCCCACCGGCTATTGGAGCTTCTTTCTTTATTGTCCCTCCACCAGTCGGAACTTTTATTTTCATACCGGGCATAATCATATCAGGGTTGCTGAGCTGGGTGTTCATCTTTTTCAGCTCTTCAAAGTTCACGCCGTACTTCTTGGCGATCTTCCAAAGAGTATCCCCTTTCTGTACGATATGGATTTTCACTCTGATTCCCTCCTATGGCATAAGTCCATATATTCTATGTTGGTGTGGGCAAATTGCTAACAATCTTCAAAAAAACTTATGCATCTATCTAAATAAATATGTTTTTCCCACAGATAATAAGCTTTTCCCATAAAAAAAATCCTTCCCTATCCGGGAAGGATCATCAACATGACTGATCTAGCATGCGTGTCAAGGCAAGCTGAGCGTTTCTTGCTGTATTTTCTTCTACTCTTATTAAATTGTTTTCCAGTCCCTCATTCACACTATCAAGACTCCAGGCAAGATGCTGCAGGTCGATTCTGTTCATTGTTAAACATGGACACATATGTGGGTTCAATGAAATGATGTGCTTATCAGGATGTTGTGATATTAGCCTGTTCACCAAATTCATTTCTGTCCCGATTGCCCATGATGAGCCTGCAGGTGCCGCTTCTATTGCATCAATAATGTAATTAGTCGATCCTGCCATATCAGACAGTTCCACTACTTCTCGGCGGCATTCAGGATGCACAATGATTTTCATATCCGGGTCTGTTTTACGGACCTCTGATATGTTTTCCACTGTAAAATTCTCATGAACCGAGCAATGTCCTTTCCAGAGAATTACCTTTACTTTTTCAAGAGGGCCATCATACTCAAGAATGTTTTCAATCGGATTGTAAATAGCCATTTCATCAAGCCCGATTCCGATGTTAAAAGCTGTATTCCTGCCTAAGTGCTGATCAGGAAGGAAAAGCAGCCGGTCTTTTTTTGAAAAAGCCCAGCGGACCATCTTCTCAGCGTTAGAGGATGTTACAGTCGCACCGCCGTTTGCCCCGACAAATGATTTAATTGCTGCAGTAGAGTTGACATACGTCAAAGGCAAGATGGTATCTCCAAACAGTACCTGAAGGAACTCCCAGGCTCTTTCTGTCTGATAGATATCTGCCATGTCCGCCATCGAACAGCCGGCTCTCATGTCCGGCAGGTAAACCTTCTGATTTTCGGTTGTTAAAATGTCAGCCGTCTCCGCCATGAAATGAACTCCGCAAAAAACAATATGCTCTGCTTCCCTGTTCTCGGCAGACAGCTGGGCGAGCTTTAGTGAGTCACCTGTCGCATCGGCAAATTGAATGACTTCATCTTTTTGATAGTGATGTCCGGGTATGAACAATTTTTTGCCCATTTTTGCTTTGATACCCTTGATCAAATCCTCAAGCTCCTGCACCGACTTATTTCGGTACTTATCAGGAAGCATCCTGGATTTAGCTTCGAGCGCCTCCAATAAATTCATAATGTGCATCCCCTTTCATTTCAGCCTTTACTTTTGCGCTAATATCCATAGATTTTACAGAGTGCGTGAGGAATCCTAGAGATATATAATCCACTCCGCAATTCCTGTAACTATTGAGAGTATTGAGTGTTATACCACCGGAGGCTTCTGTTACTATGCCTTCCGGGACATAGTCAATCCATTCTTCAATTTGTTCCGGTGTTCTGTTATCGAACATAATGCAATCAACCTTGGCCTCGATTGCTTCCAGAAGCTGGTCTTTTGATTCGATCTCTACCTCCACCTTCACCATATGCCCAAGATTTGACCGCACTGCTTCAACTGCATTGCGAATTGAACCGGCGAAGGAGATGTGGTTATCCTTGATCATTACTGCGTCATATAATCCGTAGCGATGGTTGAATCCGCCACCGCATCGAACTGCATACTTTTCGAGCATCCGAAGGCCCGGTGTCGTTTTACGAGTGTCGCAAATTCTCGTGTTTATACTGTCCAATGCTCTTACAGCTTCTGCAGTTTTCGTTGCAATCCCGCTCATTCGCTGTACGAGGTTCAAAACGACTCTTTCCGCTTTTAGCAGTGAAGAAACCTTGCCAGTTATAAATGCCAATTCCTGACCTTTGCCGACTTTTTCACCATCTTTCACCTTCATGATAACCTGGCTGCTTTCATCCATCAGCTTGAAACCAATATTGATGATCTGCTCTCCGCAGAAAATCCCTTCATCCTTTGCTATTAAAACGAGACTTCCTCTGCTATTGTTTCCGAAAATCAATTCACTGGTGACGTCCCGCTCTCCGATATCTTCAATAAAAAATTGTTCAAGTAGCAAGCGCAGTTTGATTAAATTCATGCTTACCATCCTTTACGTTTTTTCGTTGATGGATGATTTGTTTTTTCATCCAGTTGGCATTATCTTCATTAGGAAAATCTTCCCGAAAATGGCCGCCCCTGCTTTCTGTCCTCTCCAAAGCTGACCGGGTGATCAGAGATGCGGCAATATACATAAACAACCTGTTTAATGTTGATGGCGATAGGTGATCAATTGCGGCATCAAGCCACCTTTCCAGATTGAATTGCGACAGCCACTCAGCCTGGGTCATGAGCAGTTCCTTTGTCCTGACAATCCCCGTACGGTTCATCATTGTATGTTTCAAAATATCTGGCTCTGGCAGTTCACCATTGAAGAAGTTTTTTTCAGGAATATGCAGATTGTTGATGGCATCCCTGTATGCCTGAGTGCCGTTGATCCATTCAGCTAGCTTTCCTCCGACAAACATGCCTTCCAATAAAGAATTGCTGGCTAATCTATTCGCTCCGTGGATACCGGTACAAGCTACTTCACCGATTGCATATAATCCCGGGATGCTCGTTCGTCCTTGCAGATCAGTCTTGACCCCGCCCATGACAAAATGGCTCCCAGGTACAACAGGAATGAGATCATTTTCTATTTCTGTCCCATGATCCCTGCAAAGCTTACTGACCGTTGGAAATCTTGAGCCAAAATCCCGGATGGAGGATATATCAAGGAAGACTTGTATTCCTTTTCGGGAGTAATCATAAATGGTTTGCGAGACAATATGCCGCGGTGCCAGGTCCTTTAATGGATGAATGCCTTCCATAATCCTTTTTCCTTCTGCGGTGACAAGGACTGCCCCTTCTCCCCTGACTGCTTCAGAAATAAGGCCACGCGTCTTTCCTGCTACATAAAGCAATGTGGGATGGAACTGGACAAATTCCATATCGGCCAATTCAGCTCCGGCTCTATAGGCCAGGGCAATCCCATCCCCAGTAGCAGTTTCTGCATTGGAAGTGTAGGCGAATACCTGACCGCAACCCCCTGTCGCCAGAACTACATGGGGTGCAGCATATATTTCATTCCTTCCATCAGGAAGCTTCGCCTTCACTCCGATACATTGAGTTTCTTCTTTGTTTAAAATCAAATCATAAACGAAAGTGGATTGTTCGATAGAAATGTTGGCCTCTAGCCTTTCAATCAAGAAATCCACCATATGCTTCCCGGTCTCATCCCCGCCACTGTGGACGATTCTCTTTTCGCTATGTGCTCCTTCCATTCCCAGAAGCAGCTTTCCTTTACCATCATCATCGAATCGGCACCCTGACTGCCATAATCCTTTAATAAGCTCCGGTGCCTTTTGGGTCATTTCCAAAACGGCTTCCGCGTCATTATGGTGGGCACCCGCTTCTAACGTGTCGAGATAGTGTAAGTAAGGATCGTCACTTGGAGCAATTGCCGCTGCCACCCCACCCTGGGCGAGATAGGAATTTCCTGTAGTCAGCTTCTCCTTTGTGAGAATAATCACATTTAAATCCTTCGTTAACTTATTGGCCAACTGCAATGCGGCAATACCGCTGCCAATAATA
The DNA here is from genome assembly GCF_900166585.1 of Mesobacillus jeotgali. NCBI lineage: Bacteria > Bacillati > Bacillota > Bacilli > Caryophanales > Bacillaceae > Mesobacillus > Mesobacillus jeotgali. Next base: position 2,204,982 of record NZ_FVZC01000009.1, read on the forward strand.
ATTACGTCATATTGTTTCATAGATTAATAGCCTCCTGGATTAACAGGTGTCTTGACATCTATATTTACACAGTTTTACACTATTGACAAGAACTTTTATTTTTTATAGGTCGAGGCCTTGCTATTGAAAGTCATCCCTTGGTATTCAGCAGGGATATATTTTTCTCGATGGAACCTGATAGTTAGTTTGAGGTTAGATTAGAACTGTATGTGATCGGTTTCCTTATCCTGGACTGAGACCGGAAACATATTTGGTGTTTATGTGACCGGTTTTCTCTAATGAACAGAAACTGGGAACATATTGCCGTATAAGGTACCAAAATTCGAATTCAGGAGGGAACCTATGAAATATTTCGATTACGCAGCAACCTGCCCGCTTGATCGGGAGGCTGCCGATATTTATATCAAGGCATCGACTGATTACTTTGGGAACAGCCAGAGCCTTCATGAGGCAGGGAGTGCGGCTGCCAATCTTCTTGAGAGCTGCAGACAGGAATTTTCACGCCTGCTTGATGTGGAAGAAGCAGGAGTTTATTTTACAAGCGGGGGTTCGGAAGGGAATCACCTTGGAATTATGGCTCTGCTTTCGGCAAAAACAAAAATGGGCAATCATATTATTACCGGAGCTGCGGAACATTCCTCCGTTTATAACCTGATGAAAAAGCTTGAGGCGGAAGGATGGGAGGTCACATATCTCCCTTTGGACAGAGACGGATTAATCAAGATTGAAAGTTTAGCACATGCCGTCCGGCCGGAAACTGTGCTAGTTTCTATTCAACATGGCAACCCAGAAATCGGGACACTTCAGCCGGTAAAAAAAATCGCTGAATACTGCAGACCCAAAGGAATCCTGATCCACACGGACTGCGTGCAAACCTTTGGAAAAATCCCGCTGGACTCGCTGGCCCGGTCTGTCGATGCCTTTTCCATTTCTGGACATAAGTTTTACGGGCCAAAAGGAACTGGAGTGGCTTATGTCAATCCGAAACTTGCCTGGAAGCCGTACATTGACGGGACTGTTCATGAAAAGGGCTTCAGGCCTGGCACAGTGAATGTCCCGGGTATCGCCGCGATGACAGCAGCGGCCCAGAAAGCACATTCAATAATCAAAACGGAGAATGACAGACTCCATAAATTAAGGACCATTCTCGTCAATGCACTTGCGGAGATAAATGGATCATTTGAGATTTTCGGCACGGAAGGGGAAGAACGGCTGCCGGGAATCGTCGGAATGGCGCTTCACGGACTAGAAGGGCAAATGGTCATGCTTGAATGTAACCGCAGGGGCTTTGCGATTTCAACTGGAACAGCCTGCCATACTGGAATGTTAACACCGGCAAAATCTATGACGGCAATGGGAATCAATGGGAAAGAAGCAAAGGGATTTTTCAGGATTTCATTTGGGAGAGATACTGTGGAAGAAGATGTGACCGAGCTTGGGAAATTGCTTGCTGCAATCACTTCCCGGACCGCGGCCGTTTAACTTCATGCTGATTTATGGTAAAATTCTCGAATGAAGAAGTCGAAGGAGAGATCGGTTATGAGTGAACCTACCAAAATCCTTGGAGATGAACGAAGGGGATTCATCCTAAAGCGTCTGCAGGAAAGCCGTGAGCCAATCACCGGCAGCGAGCTGGCTGCGGTTACGAATGTCAGCAGGCAGGTCATTGTCGGCGATATCACTCTGCTGAAAGCCAGGAATGAACCAATCATCGCTACGAGCCAGGGATATTTATATATGCACGCTTCCCGGCCAGCAGGAGCAGAACGAATCATCGCCTGCTCCCACGACCCTAATAGGACTGAAGAAGAACTTCTGCTTCTTGTCGATCACGGTGTAACAGTAAAAGACGTAAAAATAGAACACCCTGTATATGGGGATTTAACCGCATCAATCATGGTCTCAAACCGTTATGAGGTAAAGCAGTTCATGGAAAAAATACGATCCACTAATGCTTCCTATCTTTCAGAGCTGACCGACGGCATCCATCTGCACACTATTTCTGCCCCAACGGAGAAGGCACTTGATGAAGCGGAACAAACGCTAAGAAAAGCGGACTTTCTTATTGATTTGGCATAAAAGAAAGATCCATCAATTGCTGATGGATCTTTTTATATTTTATGGCTGGAATAGCTTCCGAGCATCTTAACGGTGCAGCCCAAGGCCTCAATTTCAGCAATGGCTCCAGGAATCAATACTTCATCCATTTTCAAGTTAATATCAATAATGAAAAAGTATTTTCCAAGACCTGTTTTCATTGGACGGGATTCAATTTTGGAAAGGTTGAGTTTCCGCCATGAAAATGCTGACAAAACTTGATGCAGTGCTCCTGCCTGGTCCGAAGGCAGAGTAATCATCAAACTTGTTTTGAACTCTTCTCCCTGATCCAGTTGGATTTCCTTCTCTGGCTTTGCCAGGACAGCGAAGACAGTATGGTTATAGCTGTAGTCATGGATATTTTGCTGAGCGAGGACGAGGCCATCATATTCTTCGGCAGCCAGACTATTCGCAATGGCTGCGATATTTTGCTCTGGATGTTCTTGTACAAATTTAGCGGCTGCCGCTGTGGAAGCCATATGTTCGAGCGAAATCCCTTTGAATTCTTTATGTAAAAACTTATGGCACTGTGCAAGTGCGTGAGGATGGCTGCAGATTAATTCTGCATTTCTCCATTTTTCGAGATTGTCCTGATGAACAAGTAAATGCTGCCTGATCGGCACTACCGCTTCGCCAATGATATGCAGGTCCGTTTCATGAACCAGGTAATCGACTGTTAGATTAACAGATCCCTCAATTGAATTTTCCAAAGGGACAATTGCTGCATCAATCTCGCCTTCTGAAGCAGCATCCATGCATTCTGGTATGCTTACAAACGGAATTCTCTCTGCCTCGTTAAACAGTTTTCTGGCAGCATAATCCGTAAATGTTGCTTTCGGTCCCAGATATCCTACTTTCAAGTCCCTCACTCCCCCTGCTGCTTCTTTAGGCACCTGTGCCCAGAACTTCTACTTTTTCCACGAATTCAAGTCTATTCAGCATTCCAAGCATCTCGTCCATTTCAACTCTCATTTCGGTGACATTCAAGCTAAGCGTAACATTGGCCCTGCCTTGCAGAGGAATGGTCTGATGGATGGTCAAAACATTGCAGCCAGTAGCAGCGACAGTGCTCAAAAGCTCCGAAAGGGTACCAGACCTGTCTTCAAGCTGAAAAAACAGCGAAATGATCCGTTCTTTCACTACTGTATGGAACGGAAAAACAGTGTCCCGGTATTTGTAAAATGCACTCCTGCTCAAGTCGACCCTTTGAACTGCGTCCCAGACGGACTCCGCCTTGCCTCGTTCAATCATTTCCTTAGCCTCAAGCGTTTTCTTCATTGCTTCCGGCAGGACGTCTTCCCGAACGAGATAAAATTTTTTATCTTGATTTTGCTTCATCTCAAATCACCCCATCAGAATGCTTGCCTACTTGAAAGAGGAAAGCCGATTAGCCGTTTTTGGCTAATCGACTCCCTTTCACCATTTGAAGCCTACTCCACGAATTCAAATTCATATTCAAGGAGCTTGACTGTATCTCCATCTTTTGCGCCTCTTTCACGAAGAGCATCATCAATGCCCATGCCACGCATCTGACGGGCGAATCTTTGTACAGATTCATCTCTTGAAAAATCAGTCATCTTGAACAGCCTTTCAATACTGTCACCGGAAATGACAAATGTTCCATCCGGTTCTCGGGTAATCTGGAATTCCTGTTCAGCTTTTTCATGCTTGTACATTACTCGGTTTTCATCTTTTTCTAATACTTCTTCATCAATGAGCGGGAATTCCGGCGTCTTTTCAATCAGGTCAGCAACCGCGAATAATAATTCACGCAGACCTTCTCTTGTAACAGCTGAGATAGGGAAAACAGGGTGATCGTCCCCCACCTTTTCCTTGAACACTTTCAGGTTCTCTTCGGCATCAGGCATGTCCATTTTATTTGCGACTATGACTTGTGGTCTTTCCGTCAGCCTTAAGTTGTATTCTTTTAACTCATTATTGATGGTCAGATAATCTTCATAAGGATCGCGGCCTTCAGTCGCTGCCATATCAATTACGTGGATGATAACTCTTGTACGTTCGATATGACGCAGGAATTGGTGTCCAAGGCCCACACCAGAGTGTGCTCCCTCAATAAGACCTGGCAAATCTGCTAAAACAAAGCTTCTTCCATCCTCCGTTTCGACCATCCCTAAATTTGGAGCAATCGTAGTGAAGTGATATTCTGCGATTTTCGGTCTTGCTGCTGAAACCACGGATAATAATGTCGATTTCCCTACACTTGGGAAACCAACCAAACCTACATCAGCCAGCAGCTTTAATTCCATGATAATTTCGCGTTCCTGGCCAGGCTCGCCTTTTTCAGAAAGCTCAGGAGCCGGATTGGCAGGAGTAGCGAATCGTGAGTTCCCGCGTCCGCCTCGTCCACCCCTTGCGATGACAGCTTGCTGTCCATGCTCCACCAGATCGGCAATGATTGCGCCAGTTTCTGCGTCAGACACGATTGTCCCTGGAGGAACCTTTACGATCATATCCTTCGAGTTTTTGCCATGCTGGTTCTTAGACATTCCGTGCTCGCCGCGCGGTGCCTTAAAATGGCGCTGGTACCTGAAATCCATTAGTGTACGCAATCCTTCTTCCACCTGGAATACCACATTCGCGCCGTTTCCGCCATCACCGCCGGCAGGACCGCCCTTCGGTACATATTTTTCACGTCTGAACGCGACCATTCCATCGCCGCCGTCCCCGCCTTTTACATAAATCTTTACCTGATCGACAAACATTATGTCATTACCACCTGTCTTAAAATTAGTTATCGCTATTTATGTTTCCCTTGAGTGTTTCCAAGAAAACTTCGATTGTCAGTTCCCCTTCGACCACACCATCCGAAATAATTTTCATGTTTTTTCCGGGTTGCTGGTCGAGAAAGCTTTCTAAGCGATTTTTATCCTTTATTATTCCGCTAAAATCAAAAAAGAACCCGATTCCTTTCTCCTGTGGTTCAATTGTGACGGAGAGATGGTTTTCCTGATATGGTTCAATTGAAGAATTCAATGTTTCAAAAAGCTGCTCTGTCCAGTCTGTCAACAGCTGGTCATCTAATCTGTGGAAGTTCTGGGAGTCCATGACTTCGTATTCCAGTTGGAAATGATGACTCTCCCAATTGCAGGTTAACAATGTAGAGGCAAACTGAGGAAGACGTAAATTTGATAGCTTTGCATCCTGCCTGGCTTCCATGATAATTTCTTCAATGATCTCTTTAGCCCGGTCCACTTTATTCAGCGATAAATTCCCTTTAATTAACTGAAGCTTATTCATCCAATCATGGCGCTCATGGCGCAAAACCTCGATTGTATCCCACTCTCTTTTCATACACATACTCCCTACTCATAAGACTTGCTTGGTGTAAGTATAACAAAAAAGCCATTCTGCGTAAGCTAATTATGTATTTATGTTAGTTGGATCCTTCTTTTACTTCGTAAAGATTGTTGTTAAAATCCTAAAGCCGATCTTAACATATAAAAGCCATTTTGCAGGTCGGTACTAAGTTGGCAAGATCTTTTCTCTAATAAGGCGTTAATTTTGTGAAGAAACTTAGATAATTCCATCCTATTTTGTAGTCAGCAGCCACAAAGTTTGAGAAAAGAGCCTTACTTAAAGAGCATAAGCCATAAAACGCAAGAAAACCCTAACCGAAGTGGTTAGGGCTTCTCTTTAGCTTACGCTTCTTGAGCTGCTGGATAAACACTTACTTGCTTGCGGTCACGGCCAAGACGTTCGAATTTAACGACGCCGTCAACCTTAGCGAATAGAGTGTCATCTCCACCTTTACCCACGTTTACACCTGGGTAGATTTTAGTTCCGCGCTGACGGTAAAGGATAGAACCACCAGTTACGAATTGACCATCTGCACGCTTAGCGCCTAGACGCTTAGCGATAGAGTCACGTCCGTTCTTAGTTGAACCTACACCCTTCTTAGAAGCGAAGAATTGAAGATCTAATCTTAACATTTGTTCCACCTCCTACTTTTTGAAGGTTAATTTTATGTGCTTTCCGTACTCTTTTTCCATCGATTGCAATGTAATGACCATGCTTTCGAGTAGCAGCTGAATTTTCTCCTGTGTTTCCTCAGGCAAATTGTCCGGGATTTCACAGCGGAGAAAACCGTCTGCGCCCTGTTCAATGTCCGGCGTGACTCCTGTCAACCCAATGATGGAATTGACTGTCCCAATCGATATGGTCGAAACACCTGCACAGACAATGTCGCTGCCATGGGCAGCATATCCAGCATGGCCGCTAATCGTAAACGACTGGATGCTTCCGGATTTTGTACGATTAATCGTTGCACGAATCATGGCAATCCGCCTTTAATTAAGCGTTGATCTTTTCGATAACTACTTTAGTGTAAGGCTGACGATGACCTTGCTTCTTACGATTGTTCTTTTTCGCCTTGTACTTGAAAACGATGATTTTCTTTTGACGGCCATTCTTTTCAACTTTAGCAGTTACAGTTGCGCCTTCAACTACTGGGCTACCAACTTTAACGTTATCGCCACCTACAAAAAGAACCTTGTCAAAAGTTACAGTTTCGCCTTCAGCAGCGTTTAGCTTTTCAATGTAGATTGCTTGTCCTTCTTCTACCTTTACTTGCTTGCCGCCAGTTTCGATAATTGCGTACATTCCAGTGCACCTCCTCATTAGACTCAGACTCGCCATCAGCAGGCGTTTGCGCTGAGCAAAGCTTAAATACCTGTTGTGAGCGGTTGTAGCACGGGTGCTACAAACAATAACATTAAAATACTATCATATGCCGAGCAAAAGTGTCAACATATATTCGCTCTTCTTTTAATGGCCAGCTTTGGTTCAACCCTGTTCTGTCGAAGCACCAACCTGAAGGATTTTATAAAAAGGCTTCGCCGCATCTGACACCGAGAATTTTATCCTAAAGCCAAGCGCTGTTTCAAGCCTCAATTTATGGATATCTCCGTCTCCGGAAAAATGTCTGATCACTTCATCTGTGGCAGAGATAAGGATTTCTTCATAATCCGAATTTTTGTATTCCCACAACTCCCGCTCCAGCCTGTAAGCCATTGTTTCCGAGCTTAGCACCTGACCCGAGCCGCCGCATGTCCCGCATTTTTCTGTCAGTGTCTCGGCCACAGACTGTTTCGTCTTCTTCCTTGTCAGCTGGAGGATTCCAAGTTCGGTGAAACCAACAATCCGGGTTCTGCGTTCATCATGGATCAATTCTTTTTGAAGTGTTTTCAATACTCTGTCCCGCTCGTCATTACTTTTCATATCGATAAAATCAATCAGAATGATGCCAGCCATATCCCTGAGCCTCAGCTGCCTTGCTGCCTCTATCGCTGCTCTCATATTAGTTTTCATGACCGTGTCCCGCAAATCCGTTTTACCGGAAAATTTGCCTGTGTTTACATCTATGACCGTAAGAGCCTCTGCCTGGTCGATGACCATATAGGCACCTTTATCCAGCCACACTATTCTTTTCAACAGCCGCTCAATCTCCGCTTCTATTTTATAGAAAGAAAAAACAGACGGTTTCCCATTATAAAATTCGATTTCAATAGTTTCTGGAATATAGGGTTCGATTTTTTTCTTGAACTCCAGATCATCCACAATAACTGAACCATTTTTGACAGTTGTAAGGGCGGTCAATGCCTGTTCAAAAAAATAGTCCCTGCTGAATACGAGTCCCGGCTTTTTCATGGCGGACACTGATTTCACCAATTCAGCATACTGATTTCTCTGCTGTTCAAGCTCCCTGATGATATTTTCCTCTGGCTGATGCAGGCTTTCCGTCCGGAAAATGATGCCCTCCTCGGATGTTTTTACCTTGCTGGCAAACTCTCTCCATCTTGCCCTGGTTTCCGTGGATTCTGCCTTTTTTGACACTGCTATGTACTTGCCCTTTGGCATATATATGATATTCTCGCCGGGCAGTTCAATAACCCCTGTCAGCCTTGCACCTTTGGTCCCGGCTGCATCCTTTTCAACCTGCACCAGCAGCTTTTCTCCCTGGTGGACATATGATCCAATTGGGCGGGCCGCTTTATTTTCATCCTCTGACAGAATGAAGGAGGGCAGACGGTCTTTTTGCAAAAAACCGCTCGTTCCTTCGCCAAAATTGACGAATGCTGCGTTCATCCCTGGTATCACATTTTCTACGATGCCAAGATAGATATTTCCGACCAGTGACTGCTGGCCTGGCTGCTCTATATATACTTTTTCAACCTCGCCATTCTTAACGAAAGCGAAGCGTTTTTCTCTTAAATTTGCATTGATGATTAACTGGTCCATCATTTCTCCCTGCCTGCAAAAAAATGCAGCGTGAATTACCATCCACGCTGCATTCATTATCCTATTTTAGTAGGTGTAAAGCAAATCTCCTATTTTGGCGGTCAATAATTTTTCGCTAAAAAACGCATGGAGCAATTCATTCTCATCCATGATCATTTCTTTGCCATTCTGACGCTTGACGATGATTGGATGCTTGCAGCCACGCTGGAATTTTTCGAGAACCTGGCCAACCATCTCATTCTCGCTGGTGCTGATCGGTTTGAGCTCCCGCAAGTCCAGCTTACTTCCATAATGCCTCTCCATTAAAAAGCGCATGAACGTAAACCTCCGCTGCTTCCATTCAAAATACAATGAAAACGCCAGGAACCCAATGATTACCCAGACATTCAAGGTAAGCGGTGCGATTGCCAGGAGGCTAGCCGCAAAAATCACCAGTATCCCAATGGAAACATTCAGGGTACGCAGATGTGCTTCCTGAAAGGATGTGTTCATTGAAAGCAGAATAAACATCAGCTTCCCCCCGTCCAACGGCCAAATTGGTATCAGATTAAAAATGAGGATCATTATATTATATTCCATAAATAACTGATGCCATTTTTCCGGGAAAACTCCAGCAATGAAGAGCAAATAAGAAAGTCCCATCAGCCAGATATGCTGTAATGGACCCGCCAGAACAACAATCAGTTCTTCTTTTAACGGCCTGTTGCCGTGTTCATCCATCTCAGCCACACCGCCAAATGGCAGCAAGGCGATTTTCTTTATTCGCCACGAAAAAAAAGAGGCTGCAGCTCCATGTCCTATTTCATGAACAAAAATAATCAGCAGCACCATCATCAGCTCTATAAAGTGCGCAGTCGCAACAGCAAGGGCGATGACCACCCAGAGTAAAGGGTGGAAGTGGATTTTTCGCACTAATTCAAAGGTTTTATTCAAACTTGATCACCTGGACGGGATCTATGAAGTCATCCCCTTTTTTTATCGCGAAATAGAAAGAACCCTTAAGACCATCATCACTGTCCATTGCTGTCCCAACCTTCGCCCCCTTAGAAATGTACTCATAGAGATTCACATCGATTTTGTCCAGATTTCCGTACCAGGTCTCACTTTTGTCTGCATGCTGGACAATCACTGTTTTACCAAAGCCCTCTTTGATTCCGACAAAGTGGACAAGCCCTTCATCCATCGCCTCTACACCTGCACCCTGGCCTGTTTCAATCATGATTCTCTGTCCATTGTCACCGAAATCCTCCAGAATTTTCCCGGAAGCAGGAAGAGCATATTCATTGTCAGAAGCCACCTCATTCTCTTTTTCTTCGCCAGAATTTTTGGCAGGAAGCAGTGCCAAAGGCTTGCCGAATTGATTTTCGTACCAGTCTGAAACAGCCGCAAACTGGAACTCCTGATCCATTGTATGCTTCACATACTGCTGGAAAGTCACCGCTTTTTCGGAAGGGCTCCGGAAAATAATTGCAATAATCAGGACCAGGCAGGCAGAAGCTAATATCTTGAACAGAAACACTTCTTTCTTGAATAACGGATGGCCTCCTTCTCCCGGTCCCATATCATAGGATGGAATTCTGTCAAAACCATGCCGCTCTTCCTCTGTTGAGAAAAAGCGGTTATCACTCATTTTGTCCATCCTTTCCCGTTCCTTTTTCCGCTTCATCATCCTTCTCCTTATATCATCAGCCCTCGAGTTCATCCTATCCCCACCAATCCCCTTGTACTCAATGTTAGTACAAGTTTATGACCTGTCCCACGAGAGTATGACACTTTCGGCTGATAGAAAGGATTATCTTGAAAGGAAGTCCAGCAATAATGTTTCCGGGTAAAAACTTGCTTGTAATGCCGAAGAAATTTGGTTTCCTGACGTTCTTTGATCCAATAAAAAAACATCTCCTCCCAGTCGAAGGGAAGGAGATGCTTAAGGTTTTAGCGGACACCAAAGAATTTTTTGATTTTGGAGAACATGCCTTTACTTTCGTTATCCAGCTGCTGCAATGGTACGGATTCGCCAAGAATCCTGCGGGCAATATTCCTGTAGGCGATAGAAGCTTTGCTGTTTGGGTTCAGGGCGATTGGTTCGCCGTGATTGGATGCTCTGATGACTTCATCATCGTCCGCAACAATCCCGATCAAATCGATGGATAAATGTGTGGTAATCTCATCGACATCGAGCATGTCGCCATTTTTCATCATATGGCTGCGAATTCTGTTTATCACTAATTTCGGAGATTCAACATTTTCTTCTTTTTCAAGCAGGCCGATAATCCTGTCAGCATCCCTTACAGCGGAAACCTCCGGTGTGGTCACGACAATCGCCTTGTCTGCTCCTGCAACGGCATTTTTGTAGCCTTGCTCGATTCCTGCGGGACAATCGATAATGATATAATCATAGTCCTGCTTCAGTTCATTAACCAATTTTCTCATTTGCTCAGGCTGGACTGCAGTTTTGTCGCTCGTCTGGGCAGCTGGAAGCAAATAAAGATGGTCATCGAAGCGCTTGTCTTTAACCAGTGCCTGATGGATTTTGCATCTGCCTTCAATAACATCAACAAGATCATAAATGATGCGGTTTTCAAGGCCCATAACCACGTCCAGGTTGCGCAAGCCAATGTCTGTATCGACAAGGCAGACTCTTTTGCCTTGAAGGGCCAAAGCTGTGCCTATATTAGCAGAAGTTGTTGTTTTGCCAACCCCGCCTTTTCCGGATGTAACTACAATCGCTTCTCCCACTTTAGAGGCCTCCTTCGAATCTAGTTAAATTAGGTCTTTTTTTCATTAAAACTTGCAATCTATCAACAACGATTTGTTTAGTGTCTGATATGTACGCACATTCCATGATGCGATTTTCATCCTCTGCCGCTTCGTCCGGAGCACGGTTTATGCAGTCGCTGATCCTGAGCTGGGATGGCTTCATGACCGACGCAGCGATGACCGCTTCATCATTGCCTGCTGAACCGGCATGTGCAATTCCTTTTAAGGCACCCATGATAAATATATTCCCCGTCGCCTTCACGGTCCCCCCGGGATTCACGTCTCCAATGAGCAGCAGATCACCGGTAATTTCAAGAACCTGTCCGGAGCGTATCACTTTGGCAACAGGAACGATTTCAGTCTCCTGCCGAAGTTTGTCAGCTTCGTCTTTGGAAATAACATTCGTCTCAAGGTCCTCGACGATCAGATTCCTTTTTTGCCGGATCAGGTCTTTTAGTTCTTCCTCCTGGGCCTTCGTAAGGTACCGATTCCCTACCTTCACCTTAACAGAAAGCAGCTGCTGCTCCTCCTGTACTCGTGTAGAATTTGAAAGCTTCCTCTCTAACTCTTTTTTCAAATCGTCGTAAGAGCAAGTATCATCCAAATGGAGCGTAAGGCCATCTTTTGTCCCTTTAATTGTCACATTTTGTGTTTTCTTCATACTGGATGTTCACCTCATACGAAAAGCACAAGCGCCTGGGTTGACCCCGAAACTTCTTAAGAGGCCAGGCGCTGGAGCTAGACACTAATCTAAGTGTAAAAGTTTAACTTTAAATCTCGGCACTCTAGAAAATAATTTCTTATTTTACCTGAAAGGAATTATTCGACAAGCGTCCGCCAAATTCCTCTATTTGAAAAATCATGAATGCTATTTCGGCAAAACCCTGCTGCTTTCATGTAAAAATACATTTCTACAAATTGTCTTGATTCAGAAAATGAAGCTTAATCGTTTCTAATTCTGTCAGCAGCATTTTCGAATTGCTTTTTGAACGGGTAGGCAGCCAGGATGATAAAAGCCAGGTTCAAAATCAATGTTGGGACTAGTCTTATTTTAACATAGGTCGAAAAGTCCAGGTCAGTTATTTTAATTAACAGCATCAGCTGATAAACTCCCATTTCCAAAACTGCAATCCCGAAGAGGGACAGGAAAGACACAATCAACACATTTCCTTGCAGAATCCTCATCATATTTGCAAACAAATAGGCAATAAACGGGAACATGAATAGGTAGATCCCAATAATTTCTGTGTAAACGAGATCGAAAAGCAATCCAAAAATGAGTCCGTAAAGAATTCCATGCTTTGGACTCAAATATGCCGTCAAAAACAGAATTCCGGCCATGAGGAAATGCGGCACAAGGATTCTGTCACTATCAAATAACTCTGCTGGCAATAACTCGACAAACAAACTTTCAAGGATGAATAAAAAAACGAAAAGCGCGGGGAGCAGGAAACGGATCAATTGCCTTCCTCCTCACCTTCGCCATCTTCCAAGCTTTCTTCAAGGTCCACAGAGACCATTGATTTCTTAACAACCATGACATGTTCCAAATCATAAAGATCTGCTTCAGGTTTTATATATGCTGTTTGATTCAAGCCGAATTGATCAGGTACGACATTGACAACTTTTCCAATCGGCAGATTTTTCGGAAAGATACCGCCCATACCAGTCGTTACAACATTCTGCCCTTTTTCAATTTTAGCATCAAACGGAAGCCCTTTTAGTAACAGCAGCTCTTTTTTCTTATCGTATCCTTCGATTGTTCCGTAAAGCGGCTTATCAGCTTGAAGGATCGCAGAAATCCTGTTGGTCGGATCAATAGAGCTGATCAATTGGACTGTAGCAGAAAACGGAGTCGTGCTCTTGACCTTGCCTATCAATCCTTTTGCCGTGATAACAGCCATGTTTTTTTTCACGCCGTTGGACGCGCCTTTATTGATGATGATCAATTCATTCCAGCGTTCAGGGCTTCTGGCAATCCTGATTGCCTGGATCGGTTCATAGTCTGCAAGAGATTCTTTTTTATCTAAAATTTCCTGAAGCTCCTCGTTTTCTTTTTCAAGGGAGTATACTTTGGCTTCAAGTCGGGCCATATCATCAACGCGTTTCTTCAACTCTTTGTTTTCCTGATATGTATTTTGCAAGTCTTGAAGGTTTTCAATGATGCCGGCAACGTAATTAGCAGGCCTGGAGACCACCGATTGCACCCAGCTGGTCGAGTCTTTGACAAACTGCTCAGGCCAGGTCAATTCTTCTCTATCCCTTAAAGAAAAACCAATCAATGCCACGAGGACTATAATGCTCACAAGCAGCATTATCAGGCGTTTATTAAAAAAGAACTGTGGCATGATTTACACCTCTAATCTAAAAATATGGTGACAGAAGATGAGGGAAGTGGATAAATTCCCGCTTCCCTTCTTCTCATTATCTTGATTCTTTTGCTTTGCCTTTGAATAAATCGATATGATCCAGTGCTTTGCCTGTACCGGCTGCGACACAATCAAGCGGATCTTCTGCAATCAATACCGGCATCTTGGTTTCTTCACTGATGACCTTGTCCAAATTACGCAGCAACGCGCCGCCGCCTGTAAGGACGATTCCCCGGTCCATTATATCAGAAGCAAGTTCCGGCGGAGTTTTTTCCAGCGTCAGCTTAACAGCATCGACAATCGCGTATACGGTGTCGTGCAGCGCCCTGGCGATTTCTTCTGCAGTAATTTCGATTGTTTTTGGCAATCCAGTCAACAGGTCACGACCACGGATTTCCATGTTCTCGATTCCTTCCGCGTCACCTGCTGAACCAACTTCCATTTTAATCGTTTCAGCTGTTCTCTCACCGATCATAAGGTTATATGTTTTACGGATATAATTGATGATCGCGTCATCCATCTCATCACCAGCAATCCGAACAGATTGGGATGTGACGATACCGCCAAGAGAAATGATCGCTACTTCAGTCGTTCCGCCGCCAATATCGACAACCATACTTCCAGTCGGTTCCCAAACTGGCAGGTTGGCGCCGATTGCCGCTGCAAACGGTTCCTCAATCGTGAATGCATCCCTTGCCCCGGCCTGGCGTGTAGCGTCAATTACAGCACGCTCTTCAACGGCAGTGATTCCTGATGGAACACAAACCATTACATACGGCTTGCCAGCGAACCAGCCTTTGTTCTTAGTAGCTTGCTTGATGTAATACTTCATCATTGTCGCAGTTGTTTCATAGTCGGCAATAACGCCGTCCTTCATAGGCCTAAGCGCTACAACATTGCCAGGAGTACGTCCAATCATATTCTTCGCGTCATTTCCAACAGCAACGATATTTTTCGTATCGGTCTGAAGAGCTACGACAGAAGGCTCCCTTAAGACAATTCCTTTTCCTTTTACAAAAACAAGTGTATTCGCTGTACCGAGGTCGATCCCCAGGTCTCTTGTTCCAATCCCAAACATTTTGTATCTCCCTTTCTTAACAAAAAATGCAATAAAAGAACAGGCAATCTATAGAAAACGTAGTTGAATGTTCATAGGCAGATTTTCCGGCGTAAATGAAAGTTGTCCGCAAAAATCATAAATTATATTATATCTTAACGTCAATCAAAATCCTAGTATCATACATACCCTTTTTCCTTCAAACTAACATATTTATTTTCTCCAATAATCAGATGGTCAAGCAATTCAATCCCGACGATTTTTCCCGACTCAGCAAGCCGTTTGGTAACTTCAATATCCTCCCTGCTCGGCGTCGGGTCACCAGATGGATGATTATGCACACAAATGACTGATGCTGCCGATCTGCGGACTGCTTCCTTGAACACCTCGCGCGGATGGACAATCGAAGCGTTCAGGCTGCCGATGAAAATCGTCTGCTTGTGGATCACCTGATTTTTCGTGTTCAAATAAAGACAGACAAAGTGCTCTTGGGTCAAAAAGCGCATATCATTCATCAAATATTTCGCTCCGTCTTCCGGTGAACGGACGACATAACGTTCATCAAGGGTATGATTAGCGATACGCCTGCCAATTTCAACTGCAGCCAGGACATGGATGGCCTTCGCCTTGCCAATTCCTTTAATTTGGGTCAGCTCTTCGAGAGTTGCATCTTTTAAAAGGCGAAGGCCTTCAAACTGGGATAGCATTCGGTTTGCCAGCTGAAGGACAGATTCCTCCCGCGAGCCTGTACCAAGCAGCAGGGCAAGCAATTCATGATTGGAGAGGCTCTGGGGGCCATTTTGGACAAACCGCTCCCTGGGCCGCTCATTTTGCGGATAATCTCTGATCATTAATGATTGTGTAGACAATACATTTTCCTCCCAGTCATGTTTATGACGAGGGAAGTGTAGAAGAAGTTTCTGTGGTTTTCTTTTTAATAAGGAAGGATGTAACCGATTTTTCTTAGCTCCCTGACCAATCTTGAAACAGGCAGTCCAACAACTGTGTAATAATCCCCACTGATTTCCCTGACAAGCATGCTGCCGAATCCCTGGATTCCATAGCCGCCAGCCTTATCGAATGGTTCACCGCTCTTTATATAGGTGTCGATTTCTTCATCTGACAATTCCCAGAACGTCACATCTGTTTTTTCATAAAAACGCGTTTCCTTCTCAGGGGAGATAATGGATACTCCAGTGTAGACTGAATGGGTATTCCCAGACAGCTTTTTGAGCATCTCTGAAGCTTCTTGTCCGCTTTCAGGCTTCCCTAAAATCATCCCGTCATGTACAACGACTGTATCTGAGCCGATTACGAAACAATCCGGAAAATTCTGAGCCACCATCCCCGACTTCCTTGAAGCAAGCTCCATCACTGCTTCAGAGGGACTTAAGGTTGCACTGAAACTTTCATCTGCATCACTGCTAGAGATTTCGAATTGCAAGCGGAGGTTTTCAAGAAGTTCTTTTCGCCGTGGAGAAGAAGAGGCTAAAATGAGGCGTTGCATAAAATCACCTTTCTTTTCTTTTTGCATCAAAGGGAGATACAAGCTAATACTACCAAAGTTCACCATATGTCACAATCTTTAGCCATTGCTTTAGCAAAAAAAATCAGAGCCTGGCACAAAATGGCGAAGGCTCTGTTAATTTGTACAATTTCCCGGAAAATATTCTTTTATAAGCATCCTAAAGGCTATTTGCCAATTGACTGATAGGCAGACAGGAAAGATAGCAGGCTTTTCTCCATTTCTGCAATTTGATTGGCATCCTTTGTTTTCTGGTAAGCAATGAATGATCCGCTTGCCTTTTCCATACTGGCTTTGGCTTTAAGGATATTTTTATCTTTTACTTTCTTGTCCTCGATTTTTTGAAGCAGCGCATTGTAATCTTCTGCTTTTTTCACTTCTTCGGGTGAAGCTTGCGATCCGTTCATAAGAATTCCATATATATCTGAAGACTGCTGGAGGAATTTCGCCTCCTCTGCGGTTAAACCAGAGGCTTTTCCTCCAGAGATTTCGAAAGGTTTAGCAAAAACCTCCAATCCTTTACCCTTTAGTGCCTCAGCCTGTTGTTTTGCCGACTCGATGCTTCCAGCGGTTCCTAAATAGACAGCGAACTTGCCATTTACAGGGAATAGCTCAGCAGTAACTCCCTTTCCTGCAAGGAGGTTTACCCTTTCCTTCGCGCCTTCCTCTGTAGTGAAAATCCCGTTTTGGACGATAAAAACCGGAATTGATTTTAATTCGAGTCCCTCGCCGCCTTTTGCTGGATTATCAGCCGGCGGTGCTTCTTTTGGAGCAGTGGCAGCTGGTGCAGCCGTCTCCGGTTCAGATGCTACAAACTTAAGAAAGGTGACCCCAAACCCCGTACCAAGTAAGACCGCAAAAAAAACAGTCACAAAAATTGTCGTATAAAACCGATTGCTCCGCTTTGGCTTAGCATTCCAGATTGAAACCCCTAAGCCCTTCTTTTTGTTCTTAGGCTTCTCAGGAGCTATTTTATATTCCTTAACAATTTCCTGTTCGATGGGATCAGGCAAAACCCATTCAAAATTATCCCCAGCCTTTTCCTGGGCTGCCGCAGTTTCATTTATTGCTGCCTCATTATCCAACGGATACACCTTGCTGCGCTCCTCACGAATCTCGTGAATCGGGAACTTATTACCTTTTTCTTTATCGTATTTATGCTTATTGATCATTTCGTCTTTCTGCTTCCTCTTAACGGTCTCATTCTCGTGAATCTGCTTGTTTTCCTGAACCGGACGGTCCTTGCCATTAATCTTGATTGTGATTGTCTTGCCATGCTTGTCCAATGCTTGTACCTCCCCCTGCCCGCTCCTATTTTGCTTCATCCTATCATACAGACAAAAAAAAATAACAAGACTTTTGTCGTCTTGTTATAGAATGCTTTCGTCAATTTTTTTACTAGATTAGTTCCCGTCTGTTTCACTACTTTCATCCGTTGACTGCTCTTGATCTTTGACATTATCTTTTGAATAATCCCCAAAGGCAGGGAACGGATCGCGTTTGTTAGCCGGGGCCGGGGTTTCTATCTTAGGTCTTTCAGTATTTAAGTCATCTAAACCTGAAAGATAGAATGTATTTATTGTAAGGGTCATCTTAATGTTATTATCATTATCCGAAAGAGAAGTAATTTCCTCAGGCCCGCTGAATGAAATGGAATCAACCAGGACAATTCGCTGCAAGTTCTCCAAGGTAGCCAGGAATTTCTCGAGGGAAAAATAACCGTCGGACTCAACGATGACTGTTATAGAGGTTTTAGACACCCCCTCTGGAAAAGTTATCTGTTGCTCGTCATTGGCAGAGATGGTTTCCACTCCCTGGTTTTGGCCAGCGGCAGTCTCAGCGGCGGAATTTTGCTGCCCTGCGTCAATAGCCTGGCTTGCGCTGGCATTTTCTCCGTCATGGTTAAATTCCATCGAAGTGATATAACTATCCGAGATGACCTCCGCCTTCTCAAGGTCCAGCACGAGCTGTTCTGTCATTGGATCGACAGGGAGCAGTTTCTGAAGTTCTGCGGTACTATTAAAATCACTCCCACTGGCTGCAGCTAAACGCGCCTCCAATGTCCCGCTAAGCTTCTGTTCAGTTTTAAGATGGCTTTCCTTTAATGCGATACTTCCCTTCAAAGGAGATATGTAAAGAAAATAAGCACCCATATAAACCAATATTGACAGCAATCCTAACCCAATCATTGCCAGTACATGTTTCTTTTCAAGTTGAAGGTTCATGTGTCACTTCCTTCTTTTGAAGCCATTTCTTTCTTCTCTTTAAACTGTTCAGGCTTAAAAAAGATTTCATATTCTGCGCTATAGCGCGGAAGGGTTTCCGCTTCTCTTTCTTGGGTTGTAGAACCTGCTGCTCCTGCGCTGCTAGTATCTCCATCAGATTCTGCCACAATTTTCATAAGCGTCACTTTTTCCACCCAGTCTGATTCTTTCAGGGAACTCAGATAAAAAGCTGCATCTCTTGAGGCATCGAATTGAATCTTAATGACGACAGAATTTGTATTACCGTACTCAAAGTTTTGGATGAATCCGCGCTCCGGCAAAAGCGCGATAATATTTTGAAGAAGCGGAACGGTTTCTAGCGGATATTGCTTCGCCCACTCCACCGCTTTCTGGAGCTTTGCAGCCGAGCTGCCTGTATCTCCATCAGCTAATTTTGCCTGTTGGACTTCATTCAGCTTTTGGACACTCAGGATCTGTTTATCAAGAGAAGCCATCCTGTCCTCATAGCTGCTTCCCTGAAAAAAAATGATGGAGGCAATAATTGATAATAAAAGAATTCCTGCCAGGACAATAATTAGTATGGAGGATTTCTGATGTTCCTTTTTAGGTAAAAGATTAATCTCTACAAGCATCATTGCACCTCTTTTAATCCAAGTCCCAGCGCCAGATGAAACGAATTAGGGAATGAGTCCTGCTCACTGCCAGGTATATTGACCGTCAGGGTATCTACAGGAACCTCTAATTGTTCCTTTATATCAGCTATAATGCGCCCAAGCATTGGGTGGTCTCCGTTTACGAGGATTTTGGTTACTTCCTTTTTCCCCTGGCTAAGCGAATACCGGTAAAAATCCATCAGCTTTAAGATGTCACGATAAATATCCTCTAGCTGAAAGGTTAGCTCGGAAATTTCCCCTTCATACACCATTTCCTGTTCAGAGGAATCACCTTTACTCCACTTGACCTTCCAGTTTTCCTTCAGGTCCCCCGGAATATGGCGCATAAAAACAGGGATATGTTCCTCAAACACACACATGCTGACAACATCAAGATCAAATTGGACTGACAGCAAGACTTCGCTGCTATGCGCCAAATCGGATTGGCGATATAGCCTGTAAATCGCCAGGGGGGATATATCGGCAGCAATTGGCTTAAGTCTGACAGCTTTGAACAAATCTGCATATTCAGTCACATATTTTTCAGGAGAAGCAAAAACAAGAACTTCCTGTTGTTTACCTTCAGTCCCAAGGCTTACAATATCGAACACCGGGTCCTCGAATGGAAGGTGGATAGCAGTCCCTAATTCCAAATATAAATAACCATGAATTTCATCCTCTTTCACATCAGCAGGAATAGATACCTTCCTTATCATCACAAGTGAATCGGGTACAATGAATCGAACTTCCCTTTTAGCAATCTTCCAGTCTTCAATGCATTCGTCAAGGATATTCTCCAATGTATCAAAATCTTGAATCTTTCCGTCCGAAATGACCCCTGGAGGCAAAAACCGCTGCCCAAAACGCAGCGGAACAGCTGGATTCTTCTGTTTCAATTCAACATAGCGAATAGAATGGTCATTGATGACAATATTGACAACTTTGCTTCTGCCAGAAAAAAGGGAAAATGCCATTTCAAAAACTCCTTATTAAAAAACTGTAACCAATAAATTCAGATACCAATCAATAATATTTTCCCCGAAAAAATAAGCCGTGAGCGTGCCAATGGCGATGAATGGACCGAATGGAATGGGCTGCTTCTTCTTTACAAGACCAAAAAGCAGCCCAATGATTCCGAAAAAAGCCCCAAAAAAGGTGGAGAAAAAGAAGGCGAGCAGCATAGTCTTAAAACCTACAGCAAAACCAATCAACGCAAAAAGCTTGATATCGCCGCCGCCCATGCCACCCTTACTCGCGAAAGCGATCAATAAGAGGAGAATGAACCCGGTTGCTGCACCAATGAAAGAATCCCACCATGGCATAAGTGGCTGATAGATTCGCTCAAGCGCAAAAATCCCTGTGAACACCAGCAGTACCTTATCCGGGATGATCATATAAGCCAGATCAGAGACCGTAATAATAATAAATAAAGAAATGAGCGTAAGAGCAATCACAAGATCAAAGTTCCAGCCCATGAATAGAAATGCCGCTGCAAAAAGCAAGCCCGTCAAAAGCTCGAAAAAAGGATAAACGGGAGAAATGCCGACCTTGCACTGGCGGCACTTCCCCCTTTGGAATACATATGATAGAACTGGAATTAACTCAAGCGCCGTCAGCTGGTGCCCACATTTCGGACATGACGAGCGCGGCGCTGCGATGGATTTGCCTTCTGGCACTCGCAGGCCTACTACGTTGTAGAAGGAGCCTAGGAGGAGGCCGTAAAAAAATATGAAAGTAACCATATTCATACTCTAATTAACTACTCAGGTTGAGTTGGAGCTGGAGCTGGTATAGTTCTGTTTCCGCTACCAGCATCTTTATTTATAGCATCTTTTGAAGCGCTTTTAAACTTAATAACTAAAGACCCATTTTTTCCATCTCCAGTTAGCAAAAGTTCGTTACCTACATATTTAACCGAATACTCATCAAAATTATCTGTGCTATCAAGATATTTTGGTTCTAACTCTACTTGGCTAACGCCTCCTGAAGGAATAGAAGTCTCTATAGAAAATAACCTAGCTGCATTTATTATCTGCAAAGCTTCAGCTTTGATAGCATCTTCTTTTGACTTTTGAACAACATTCCCAATACTAGGCACCGCAATCGCCGCAATTATCCCCAAAATAACAATAACCGCCAATAGTTCGACAAGTGTCAAACCTCTCTGATCTTTCATTCTTTTCTTAATCGCTCTCAACATTTAAATCTCTCCTTTTTAGTTTTATTCACCCAGTACAAAAGTACTATGTATCTATCAATATTATAATCGATAGACTTTTAAATTAATATATAAACACGATAGTTTTTTGTCTTTATTTGCCAATTTTTAGTTGACGTGATTGAAAATGTCGAACATTGGCACCATGATGGATGTGACAATCGTTCCGACGAGACCGGCCAGCAGGACAATCATGATCGGCTCGATCAATGATTTTATCTGGTCGGTGCTTGTTTCTACTTCCTTTTCATAGAAATCAGCGACTTTTCCGAGCATGCCGTCAAGTGAGCCGGTTTCTTCGCCAATCGCTATCATCTGGGTCACTAGTGGCGGGAAAGCCCAGTGTCTGCGCATCGGCCCAGTCATGGATTCTCCGGCCTCCATTGCATCACGCGACTCGCGTACGACACGGGAAATCACTTCATTCTCAACGACATTTTCGACAATTGACAGCGCTTGTAGGATTGGTACTGAACTTGTGAACAACGAACTCAATGTACGGGTCATTCTTGCAAGCACTGCTTTTTGCATCAGGTTCCCAAAAATCGGCATTCTTAACATGGCATAATCAAGAAAGTATTTCGTATTCTTATTTTTCTTCGCTAAAACCAGCGAGACAGCACCCCCTGTGAGTAACAACAGGAGAAGCCACCAAAAATCTTGCATGAACTCACTTGCCGCAAGGACGAACCTTGTGATACCCGGAAGCTCCCCGCCAAAATCTTCAAACATCCCTACGAATGTTGGTACTACTGAAACAAGAAGGAAGATTACGACTCCAATCGCAATCAGGCCGATGACTGCGGGATATGTCAAAGCGGCGACGACTTTCTGCCTGGTGTTATGCTGTTTCTCATAATGTTCGGCAAGACGTTCCAGCGTCTCATCCATATTACCGCCTGCTTCACCGGCTTTAATCATGTTTATAAACATAGGTGAAAAAATCTTGTTATGCCTGCTAGAAGCCTGGGATAACTGGTTTCCATCTCTCAACTCCGCTTCAATATCAAGCAATGCTTTCCTTAATGCTTTGCTTTCTGTCTGGCGGGCAAGGATATTCGTAGATTCCACAACCGATACCCCTGCTTTAAGCAAAGTTGCAAACTGGCGCAGAAAGATGACAAGATGCTGAAGTTTGACTGGATTCCCAATCGTTATCTCCTTTGTCAGCAGTGTCTCGGGAACCTCCATAATCTCAGTGGTCCTGATTCCCTCTGCCCGCAATTTTTCCAGTGCTTCACGCTTGGAGCCAGCAGTTAATGTCCCTGAGCGCTTTTTGGTCCGGTCCCGGCCAGAATATTTGAATCTTGCCATGCTTACACCAACTTCTCCTGTAAATATGGTTCTGCCGCTTCCCTAGAGATAATTCCCTGCATCACCAGTTCTTTAATGCTCATTTCAAGCGTGTGCATGCCAAATGCCTTTGATGTTTGCATAATGCTGATGATTTGGTGTATTTTCTCATTGCGGATCAAATTCGCTACTGCTGCATTATTGATCAGGATTTCAGTTGCCCCGCGGCGGCTTCTTTTATCAACCGTAGGAAACAGTCGCTGTGAGACAACGGCAACCAGGACTGAAGCCAGCTGGATCCGTATTTGCGCTTGCTGGGCGGAAGGAAAGACATCGATAATCCGGTTGATGGTTGCCGGTGCACTTGATGTATGCAGTGTACCCAAAACGAGATGGCCTGTTTCAGCAGCTGTAATTGCGGTTTGAATTGTATCCAGGTCACGCATTTCCCCGACCAGGATCACATCAGGGTCCTGTCTGAGGGCAGCACGCAATCCGTTGGCAAAGTTATTCGTGTCGAAGCCCACTTCACGCTGGTCTATGATGCTGTTTCCATGCTTATGCAAATACTCAATTGGGTCTTCGAGTGTGACTATGTGCTTCGACATATTTTTGTTCATATACTGAATCATTGCTGCCAGTGTTGTTGACTTTCCGCTTCCAGTCGGCCCGGTAACGAGTACAAGTCCCTGTGGCTTCTCGGCGATCTTCTTCAGTACCGAGGGGAGTTCCAGATCCTCAAGCGTAGGAATTGTCGTTGGGACGATACGTGCTGCGAGCGAGACACATCCCCTCTGGTGATAGGCATTGACCCTGAATCTCGATATGCCCGGGATTCCATAGGAGAAATCCAGTTCCCCCTTGGACTTGAAGTCGTCCCATAGTTTTGCAGGAATGATTGCTTTTGCCATTCCCTCTGTATCTTCAGGCAAAATCGCCTCTGTGCCGTATCTTCTTAATTCCCCGTTAATTCTCAATATTGGTGGCACGCCGACAGTGATATGGATATCGGAGGCCTTAAGTTCAAAACCGGAACTTAGCAAATGCTCGATTTTTTCTTTCATTTTCTATCCCCGCTTACTCTGTAATAGCCACCCTTAATACTTCCTCAGTAGTCGTAAGACCCTGCTGTACCTTCAGCAAGCCGTCATCAATAAGAAAGATGGTCTCATTTTTTACGGCAATCTCCCGAAGGACGGTGACAGGCTCCTCATTCATGATAGCCTTACGAAGTTCTTCATTGATTTCCAATACCTCATGGATGGCAATCCGTCCGCGGTACCCTGTCATATTACAGGAAGAGCAGCCGCTGCCCTTCCAGACGGTATCGATTTGAATTCCTCTCTTTGCGAAAATATCAATTTCCCGCTTTGTTGGCTCATGAGCTTTGGCGCAATCCCGACAGACCTTTCTGACAAGTCTCTGGGCGACTACTCCGCTTAAAGATGATGCAACCAGGAAAGGCTCCACACCCATATCAAGCATTCGTGTCACTGAACTTAGCGCATCATTCGTATGGATAGTACTCAAAACCAGATGACCTGTAAGCGATGCTCTTACAGATACCTCAACGGTTTCCTTGTCCCGTATTTCTCCAACCATTATAATGTCGGGATCCTGGCGGAGAATGGACCTTAACCCGGCTGCAAATGTCATCCCAACGTTCTGATTCACCTGTATCTGGTTTATGCCTTCAAGCTGGTATTCTACAGGGTCTTCAATCGTGATGATATTGACTTCCTCGCTATTTAGCTTGTTAAGAGCTGCATATAATGTTGATGATTTACCTGATCCTGTTGGACCCGTGATTAATACGATTCCATTTGGCTTTATAATCATCTTCAAGAACCGTTCAAGATTTTGCTTATTGAATCCAAGCTTTTCAATATCATTTAACGTGCTGCCCATATCCAGGATCCTCATGACGACCTTTTCCCCAAATACAGTCGGCATTGTTGAAACACGCATATCGACAGGATGGAAGTCAATATTCACCTTGATGCGCCCGTCCTGCGGAATGCGATTCTCGGTTATATCCAGGTTCGCCATGATTTTTATTCTGGCAATCAGCACATTTTGCATATGCTTCGGCAATACTCGTTCAACTCTAAGTATTCCATCAACTCGATAGCGGACTACTATTCTTGTTTCCTGAGGATCTATATGAATATCACTCGCTTTTAGAGCGGAGGCACCAGAAAGCAGCTGGTTGACCAGGCGGATGATCGGCGAATCAGTTTCTTTCAGGACTTCTTCCTTTATCGTTTCAACCGGAGAAGTGAGCTCCATGAACTCCTCAAATCCCTCATTGCTATCGTAGTACTTATTGATTGCCCGCAGGATGTCATCCTTTGTAGCGATAGCAGTTTCGACGTGAAAGCCTGTTGAAAGCCGAAGATCGTCAACTGTAAAAAAGTCCATTGGATCTGCCATTGCAACAAATAATTTATCGCCTTCTTTTTTCAGCGGAATGACCAATTTCCTTTTCGCCAGCTCTTTAGGCACAAGGGTAAACAATTTGGTATCAAACGGATAGCGATATAAGCTGATATGCGGGATTCCTAGCTGAAATTCCAGGACTTCAATCAACTGCTGTTCAGTAATAAGGCCCTGTTGGAGCAATGCATCACCAAGCTTCTGGCCATCAGCTTTTTCAGAAAGGGTTCCTTGCAGCTGTTCAGCTGTAATCATCCCTGTTTCGACTAATAAATCACCAAGCCGCTTTCGTGTTTGTCTCATTTTCTTCGCTCCCGGTCCTACTGTTTATTTTGGCTCCTCATTCGGCTTTCCCCAAAGCCCTCCATCGTTTTTAGTATCAGTGGTTGCATCCTGTCCTGGAGAGTCATTGATATGATCTTGGTCAGGTGTGATGCTGTTATCTCCTGCTGGAACACCTGGAAGAACAGTTGTTGTTGATTGATTTCCAGAAGGTCCTGTCACAGTGCCTGTGCTATCATGGCTTGGGCTCGTTTGCTGAACTGCAGGAGCTACAGGAAGGATTTCTACCCTGTGCTCTGGCCGATAAAAGTCTTCTGAAACAAATAGTGACTCAAGGAGCTCTCCTTTTGGCACGTATTTTTCTCGGCTGACTGTAATCACAAATCCCGACTTACCTTCCTTTTCAACCGACTTTTGACCCGACTGTAAAAGTGGAGAGTACTGCTTTATTGTTCTCGGCTTGAACTCCTGCTTCCCGGATGTTGCGATTTTATATTCATATAAAAGAGGTGCACCTTTAACCGTTACCTGCAATTTTTCTTCCGCAATAGCTAGCTCGATCCTATAGGCGGATTTATTAGGGTTATAAAATTTCAAGTCAAGATTGTTTGCAAAATCAACCTTTGACTCAAATCCCAGTTCAATATTTCCTGCTAATTGGCTGCTGATATGCCTTTCAGTAATGGCAAAATTAGTAGGCAAAATCGCTTTATAGATTGCTGATGCAATTTGACTGAAAGCAAAAGAAGACTTTTCGATCAGCCCTTTTTCATTCGCAGTGTTGGCTAAAGAGACTTGAGATTCTGAAGCTATTTCTATCTTTTGAACCACTTTCATGAGTTCTTTAATTTCATTGCTGTCTTCCGGAAGATCAATGGAAGCTTGTGATATCGTTACTGGCTCCTCTTCTGGAAGAAAGTTTTCCAGGCTGATCTCCAAAGATGGTGCCAAACGTTGGCCCGCTGTCCGCAATTCATTCATTAGCATTTCTTTTTCTATGTGCGTAACTGTAGTTTCTGGCAGGGACAATCCACTTAGAATACCTTCGTTCATTTCTACATAAAGCTCATTTTGAGTTCCGCTTTTAGCGTCTGCAACCGATTCATCAACCAAGTAAATGAATTTTGATGGATCAACATCATATATTTCGCCTTTATATACCAGACTGATTTTTGCTGATGATAACCACTCGTTCACTTTCGCTTCAACGACAGCCTTTGCCTGCTCATGTGTTTTATTAGATACATCCACGGTTCCTATGTATGTACTTTCAGTAAATGTCTGGTTGCTGGATGCGAGGGATCCGAATGCGGGTACTCCATAATAGGAAAAACTAAATATAAAAACAGTAAAAACAGAGAGGATTAGCGAAAATTTAATGATTTGCTGCTTTCTCACGTACTTCTCCTCCCGGCTGATTAATTTAGTAGATTTTAGAATGGATTCTTCTGTATTTCTGATTTTAATGTAGCAGGAGATCTTCATATCTAAAGGCATGTAATTGTCCTTAAAAAGACCTAGAGGCAAAATACCCATAAAATCTTTTTTCCTTTTTTTAATAATTCTAAGATTCCAACAGTTTTCTTAGAATATTCTGCTTGAAATCTCAAAATTAGACAATTTCCACTTGGTAATATTGTATAATAAAATTACTAGATTTAGAAGATGGAGGAAGAAGGTCTTGGTAAAAAAGTTGGATAAACAGCGTGGTGTGACCTTAATAGAGGTCTTAGGGTCAATCGTAATTCTTACAATCGTTCTTACTTCTTTTGCTGGCTTCTTCAGCCAATCAGCATTGTTCGTCAAAAAAAATGAAGAGAAGCTATCAACCTCTCAGACCGCCCAGCAAGTTGTAAACTTAATAGAAGTTCACATATCCAAGAGCCGATTGCAAACAAGAACAGATTGTGCTGATTTGGAATGTGAATTAAATAAAGAAGCTATAGAAGCACTTTCCGGACAAACCATCAATAGTACATATACTATATCGGCATTTTTCACACCTGGTGAAGAAAATTTGATTAAAACAAAGGTGACAATCTTTGACAATGATGATCCTGAAAGTTCCTCTGAAACATTTACGTATATAAGAAGGTGAATATATGAATAACCAAAAAGGATTAACATTGGTAGAACTTCTCGCGGCAATTACAGTACTTTTCACCATATCAGGAATCATATACGGAGTGTTTTTCAGTTTTAATAATAATTACGATCGAATTTCCTCTAAAAACAGCATGGATCAGAATGCCAATCTTATCCTGGCAGCCATTAAGGAGTATCACCAGAAAAATGATTCCTATTGGATCTATTATGATGATTCAGACAAGAGAGCATTCATTGGAAAAGATTCTGCAGATACCCTGCTTGGCGACACCAGTTATGATCTTGAATTAAAGGCAGGTTATCCTGCACCAGTTTCCATAAATAATATAAAGGTTGACACTCAACAACCACTTACAGTTCAACTTAACTTAACCGATAAAAAAGGGCAGACATACGAAGTTGAAACAACAGTAAAAAGATATTAAGGAGGTATTGGTTTGAAAGTGAAAAATCAAAAAGGGTACGCACTTGTCCTTGTCCTGGTGATCATCACCCTAACCTTTACCGTGGCTCTTTCAATGAGTGGAATGGCACTGTCTGCCCGCAAACAATTTAATAAGACAGATCAGAACAATAAGGCCACAGACATTGCCGAAATGGGTGTAGCCCACTATGAAGCATGGCTTGGTAATGCCGTCATACAGGCGAATTCGTATGCCGAATCGATGGCGGATCGTACCATTAAAAATAACAATGGCAATAAAAAACCCCACCCTAATGGGAAGGTAAAGAAATGCAATAAAAACCCTATTAGGTGTACGGCTGAGTATGACGATTATTTTCTAGAGAATCTCAAATTAAGAATCGATACACTGAACAATAGCCTTTTAAGAATTGTAGAAGGAAGCAATTTATATGAAGTAAAAGACATCTTCATCTCAGAAATACAGGCAGATGAAACGATAGCCGTTAAATTTAAAAGTTATGGACAAACGGAGAACGAAACTAAAACTCTCGAAAGTACTATTACTATCCAAAAAAATAGCGAAAGTCTGGAGGGAGAGCCTAAGCCTGACAAATCAAGTTATCAGGTGGTGCATACCACTCCGATTGACTTAAAAGGAAATGATAAACATCTGGCTTTTGACTCATCCACTTACTTCGAGCAAAAAATTCAAATTCAGGGCAATCGGACGATTAAAGTCAATGGGAATGCCTTCTTTAATGATAAAGTCATTTTCTCTGGAACTGCTGACATTTTTGTCTTTGGAGATGCGATTTTCACGTCCCAGCCAGAAATTAATGGCCATGCCTATTCATTTTGTGTATACGGAAATATTTACAGAATGGACAATCAAGGAAAGCTGGTTGAATATACAGATTTTCCTTCCGGCAAAAATAAGTCCTGTCCAAGACCGAAGGATGATGAATGGTACATCAACCCTGACAATGGCGTAAAGGTACAATATTAAAGGCTGACCCACGCGGTCAGCCTTTATCATTTCACATATTCCGCAACCCGATTTCGTCCGGATCGCTTGGCACCGACATATAAAGCCCTGTCAGCATGCCTGATTAACGCCAGGGAGTCATCGGCATCCTGGGGGGCAGTGGCTACGCCGATTGAAGCGGTAATGCTGACATGCTGCTGATTCGCTTCTTCATCCATAGATTGCAGGAGGATGAAAGGATCTGTGGCAATGAGAAGCCTGATTTGTTCCGCCAGCTTCATGGCATCGCCTTTCATCATGTCTGGCAGCAGGATGACGAACTCTTCTCCGCCATAACGCGCAACAGTCCCGATATTGCCGATTTTTGTTCTTAAGCGCTCACCGAGTTCAATCAAAATTTCATTCCCGCTTTGATGCCCATATGTATCATTAACAGATTTGAAGTGGTCAATATCGAGCAGAATCAGAGATAAAAGATCCCTTTGGCCGAATTGCAATTTTTCGAATTCCATTGTCAGCATATTTTCAAAGTAGCGGTAATTGTATAGTCCCGTCAAAGCACAGCGCTCGCTATATTCCTTTGTTTTTTCGTGGTGCCTTGCGTTTTCCACGGCAATCGCAAAGTGAGAGCAAAGGATATCGACAATCATCAATTGCGACTTTTCAAATGCTCTTTTTTTATTGGCAGCGAGGAAGAGGACACCCACAACCTGGTTATTACGGACGATCGGAACGCTAAGGATGCTTTCAGCTCCTGCCGGGATATAGCCCGAATTTATATGGCGCCATTCTTTTTTAGAATGAAAGAGCACCGGCTTTTTTTCAGCCCAGACCAGTCCGCTGATGCCCTTCCCTTTTCCAAGATTTGCCGCAGCTGGCTCCAGAATTTCACCGAATTCAACCTTGTGAATCAGTTTCAATTCCTTATTTTCCACTACATCCAAAATGTAGGCATAGTCAACAGGCAGCATCTCAATAAGCTTTTGGACAAAAAGATCAACTACTTCATCAGCTTTAAGTCTTTCTGCCAGCTGGTGCCCGATTTCCGCTGCACTCTGTAAAAACTGGTTTACCTTGCCGCTGGAATAATAGAGACTGAGAATGATAGACAGGCTCGCAAAAGGAATGCCTACAAACAACAGCGAATAATGTCCCATATCGCTTAAATACAATTCAAATAGCACAAAGCCTATCGGGAAGGTAATAAGTGTCGTGACAGTTTCCCAGATAAAGTCTTTACCAAAATACGGCCCCTTCTGTTTTAAGATCACCGCTTGCAATAATAGCAGGAAGATTGTGTTTACCCCGTAATTACTGATTCCATAAACCGTTCCAAGCACATAGGTATAGGGATCCTTTGCCAGATGATTACCATGGCTTCCACCAAGGGCATAAAACAGCAGGCCGCTCACTAATGAAACGATAAAGAACATTAACGAGTTTAAAGGAATCCTGTATAAATCAGACTTTTGAACTCGAAGTCTCATTAAAAGGATCAATACCGAAATCTGCATCAATACCATTTCGATAAAAACACCATAAGTCAAAAATACAGCGAGAGATACCCACTGGATAAGAAAAATAGGGGTATTGTTCACAACCATCGGCATCGCAGCGACGACTGCCATCAGGAAAAGGAAGGGAATGACTTCCCATACACTTACATCCTCCGGTGGATAGATTTTATAGGTCAGCCAGATTCCGACTGGAACAACCAGAAACCAGGCAAACCAAATGGATTTTTTGAGCATTGGGGTCATTTTATCTATCCACCTCCCTCTTACTAGGTATAAAGTCATGCTTTTAGAATATTTTAACAAACTTTTAGTGCAATGTCATAATTTTCTTATTAATTATTTAACAGACTAACCATCACAGGCTTTGCCTCGGAAAGAAAGTAAAGAGAGCCTGTTACGATGAATATTTCACCGCTTTTCAAGTCAGTAATTTTATCGCAGAGAAACTCTTTATAATTAGGTGCTATCTTAACATTGCTGATGTTCGCTGCTGCATGCAGCTCTTCCGCAGATGCTGCCCTCGGGAAATCGAATGAGGTGAAAACAAGCTGGTCCGCAACATCTTCCAGGGTTGCAATCATCTTGTCCAGCTTCTTGTCTTTGAGAGCCGCAAATAAGATGGTAATCCTTTTATCGGCATATCGAGATTTTATTTCACTGGCGAGTGCATTTATTCCTTCTTCATTATGCGCTCCATCGATCAGAACATAGGGAGCCTCACTGAGGATTTCAAGCCTTCCCGGCCAGTACGCAAGTTTTAGCCCCTCCCGGACATCTGACTCTTCGATCATGAAGGAGTAGTAGTTTGCCAGGACCTGCGCAGCCATGACAGCACAAGCTGCATTGTCAACCTGATGGGAACCAAGCATGGATGTCTCCAGGTTCATATAGTTACCAAACATGCTTGTGAAGGCAAATCGTTCTCCATGAGGCACCGCTTCTCTTGAACCCGTTAAAAAGTCCTTGTCAAGCTGATATATCGGGGATTTCCCTTCTAGCGCTTTTTTCTGGATTACATCAAGGGCTGCGGGCTGCTTAACTCCGGTTATGACACTTACACCGTTCTTGATGATGCCCGCTTTTTCAAAAGCTATTTGTTCATATGTATCGCCAAGGATCGCTGTATGGTCAAGACCGATACTGGTAATGATTGAAAGCAGCGGATGGATGACATTGGTGGAATCAAAACGCCCGCCAAGACCCACTTCATAAATCACAACATCAACTGGTGACATTTTGGCAAAATAATAAATTGACATGGCTGTAATCACTTCAAATTCAGTCGGTCCGCCCAATTCGGATCGATCCAGTTCGTCGGCAAGCGGCTTGATCACATTCGTCATTTCAACCAGCTCTTTATCACTGACAGGATTTCCATTGATGCTGATCCGTTCATTGAATTGTTCGAAATATGGAGAAGTAAAAGTGCCGACCCTGTAGCCTGCTGTCTGCAGGATAGAGCGCAGGAATGTGACTGTAGAGCCTTTTCCGTTTGTACCGCCGACATGGATCGTTTTAATCCTTCTTTCGGGGTGATCCAGCCTTTCCAGCATCCATTCCATCCTGGAAAGCCCCGGTTTCATGCCCAGACGAAGCCTAGCATGAATCCAGTCAATTGCTTGTTCATATGTTTCAAACATGTTCAACACCTCAATTCAAGATGAAGACGAACCAAAATGGTTCGTCTTCAAAGTTTCATTTATTAGTTTCTCAATTCATTGATGCGAGCTTCAACCGCTGTACGTTTTTCCAGATAGTCTTTTTCTTTCGCACGCTCTTCCTCAATAACTTTTTCAGGCGCTTTTTTAACGAAGCCTTCGTTGGCAAGCTTCTTCTGGACACGTTCTACTTCTTTATCCAGCTTTTCTTTCTCCTTCTGCAGCCGTGCGATCTCCTCGTCAATATTGATCAGGCCTTCAAGCGGCATGATGATTTCCAGGCCAGTTGCAACAGCCGTCATTGCTTTTTCAGGAGCGTTAACTTCAAGTCCAATCTCGAGGTTTTCTGGATTACAGAAACGAACGATGTAGCCACGGTTGTTTTCCAGCATGTTAAGCGTCTTTTCGTCCTTCACCTTCAGGAACATATCGACCTTTTTGCTTAGAGGCGTGTTCACCTCGGAGCGGATATTCCTTACAGAACGAATGACTTCAACGAGCAGCTTCATATCTTCTGCAGCTTGTTGATCTGTAAGAGCGGAATCCGCCTCAGGCCAGCTGGCAACTGTAATCGACTCGCCTTTATGCGGGAGGTTCTGCCAGATTTCTTCTGTGATGAAAGGCATAAATGGATGTAACAGACGCATTGTGTTATCTAGTACATACGCAAGGATGGATCTAGTCGTTTTCTTGGCCGTTTCATCTTCCCCGTATAGAGGAAGCTTTGCCATTTCAATATACCAGTCACAAAGATCATCCCAGATGAAGTTATAAAGCGCACGGCCCACTTCACCGAATTCGTAGCGGTCTGATAGCCTTGTCACTGTTTCGATCGTTTCGTTTAGCCTTGTCAAAATCCATTTGTCAGCTACCGATTTTTCACCGCTCAAATCAATTTCTTCATATTTCAGTCCATTCATATTCATTAAAGCAAAACGTGATGCATTCCAGATTTTATTGGCAAAGTTCCAGGTCGCTTCAACCTTTTCAGTGCTGTAGCGAAGATCCTGCCCCGGTGAGCTTCCTGTTGTCAGGAAGTAGCGTAGTGAGTCAGCTCCGTACTGGTCAATGACATCCATCGGATCCACACCGTTGCCAAGTGATTTACTCATCTTGCGGCCGTCTTCTGCACGAACAAGTCCGTGGATCAGTACATCCTGGAATGGTCTTTGGCCAGTGAACTCAAGTCCCTGGAAGATCATCCTAGAAACCCAAAAGAAGATAATATCATAGCCCGTTACAAGTGCAGCCGTTGGATAGTAGCGCTTATAATCGGCTGCATCCTCATTCGGCCAGCCCATTGTGGAGAATGGCCATAGAGCTGAACTGAACCATGTGTCAAGAACGTCGTTGTCCTGCTCCCAATTTTCAGGGTCTGCAGGCGGTTCATGGTCAACGTATACCTCGCCTGTTTCTTTATGGTACCAGGCCGGAATGCGGTGGCCCCACCATAGCTGGCGGGAAATACACCAGTCACGGATATTTTCCATCCAGCGCATATACGTATTTTCAAAGCGTTCAGGGACAAAGTTTACTTTCTCTTCTTTGCTTTGCAGCGCAACTGCTTCGTCAGCGAGCGGCTGCATTTTTACGAACCATTGTGTGGATAGGTATGGTTCTACAACAGCTCCGCTTCGCTCTGAGTGCCCAACAGAGTGCATATGCTCTTCAATCTTGAATAAAACGCCTGCTTCCTGAAGGTCCTTGACGATTTGCTTGCGGCACTCAAAACGATCCATGCCCTGGTACTTGCCGGCTTTCGCATTCATTGAGCCATCTTCGTTCATGACAAGGACTCTTTCAAGATTGTGGCGGTTGCCGATTTCAAAGTCGTTAGGGTCATGTGCAGGAGTGATTTTAACAGCACCAGAACCGAATTCCATATCAACATAATCATCGCCGACAATCGGGATTTCACGGCCGACGATTGGCAGGATAACCGTCTTGCCGATCAGATGCTTGTAACGGTCATCTTCCGGATGGACAGCAACAGCAGTATCACCAAGCATCGTCTCAGGTCTTGTCGTGGCAATCTCGATATGGCCGCTGCCATCTGCCAGTGGATATCTCATATGATAGAAGGCACCCTGAACGTCTTTGTGGATAACCTCAATATCCGATAAAGCTGTTTTAGCAGCCGGGTCCCAGTTAATGATGTATTCGCCGCGGTAGATCAGCCCTTTGCGGTATAAAGATACGAATACTTCTTTAACAGCCTTTGAAAGGCCTTCATCCAATGTGAAGCGCTCGCGGCTGTAATCCAGTCCGAGTCCAAGCTTTGACCATTGCTTGCGGATATGCTGTGCGTACTCTTCTTTCCATTTCCAGGCTTCCTCAAGAAACTTTTCACGGCCGAGTTCATAGCGGTTGATTCCCTGGCTGCGAAGCTTCTCGTCAACCTTTGCCTGTGTGGCAATCCCGGCATGGTCCATTCCAGGGAGCCAAAGAACATCGTACCCCTGCATACGCTTCATGCGTGTAAGGATATCCTGAAGCGCTGTGTCCCAAGCATGGCCGAGATGAAGCTTTCCGGTAACATTTGGCGGCGGGATCACGATTGTATAAGGTTTCTTGGTTTCATCATTCTTCGCTTCAAAAAACTTTCCGTTGACCCACCATTCATAGCGTCCCTGCTCAATCGAAGACGGATCATATTTGGTCGGCATCGACAAATTCTCTTCCATCATTTTTTCCTCCAATCAAATTCATTTCCATTTAAAAATAAAAAAACTCCAATCGCCTTAAAAGGACGAATGGAGTATGTTCGCGGTACCACCTTTTTTCCCAGCAAAAATGAATCATAATGCTGGCTCAAATCTGGATAACGGCTCTTCACCGTCGCCTGTTACTGGGATCCGCTCCGTTCCCAGGCGATGCTCGAGGGCGACCTTCCATGATTCCCGCTTAGAAGTCCTCCCAGCTAATGGACTTCCTCTCTTCAAGTCAGTTTTTCATGTACTCTTCCCTGTCAATGCTTTGCTTTATTTATTGGTTTTGTATATTAGTTATACTACCTAAAAAAGAGGATTGACGTCAATCATCATTTCCTATTTTTTATTATTTTATACTTCTTAACACATACTGTGCCAATATTCAGCACGTTTTGGGCCGATGCCACATAGAATAAAAAAGGGATATCTTACAGCTTGGAGGGATGTCGATGAAGAAAAAAAGGTATAACCCATATGCACTTCCGAGGTGGGCAAGGACCGCAAGGGGAGTGTGCGCACAGCTGATCATTCCTTTTTGTGTATTCCAGGGAATTCGCACCCTGTTTTTTCCGACAACGTTTGATGTCTTTTTACTGACTATATTCATCTTGATTGCACTGGCGATTAAATTTGAAATGATTTAAGGAGCCTAAGAGCGTCATTCAGCTCTGGGCTCCTTCTTGTTTGGCCAGCTCCTTTTGCCTTTCAAGTTCATCCATTTTGGTTACCACATAGCCTGTATTGCTTAATAGCCAGTACTGGCGCTGAAGCTTTTGGACGAATTTCCTCTCATCAACCTCATTCTTTCGTTGATGATATGTTTCCGCGACACGGATGATACCTGTCGGAAAGGCAAGATAGCTCATGAATAATTGCATTTCATCATCCCGGAAAGGGAAATGCTTCAAATATACATAAATCCAGTCAATGATCTCATCACCGTACTTCGGCTGAGTTTTCAATGACCTTGCCAGAAACGGCAGTAAATCCTGAATAGGAGAACCCTGTCGTGCGTTTTCGAAATTGATGAAATACCCGTATCCCCTTTCATCGAACAAAAAGTGTTCAGGAGAGACTTTGCCATGCAGTATTACCGTCCTTGTTTTCTTTTGCTCCTTCGTTTTCTCATTCCAAGCCTCAAGTTTTTGCCTGGCGAACTGCATCGCCTGCCGGATCTGGATGTAGTACAGACAGAAAGTCAGCTCAAAGGGAGCCATATATGTCCTGTTCTCGCAGCTTTCAAGGAAACCATTCAGGAACTCTTCTTCCTTTTCCCATTCTTTCAGTGTCCGCTCGTAATGCTCCTGTTTTACCTCTGGACTGATTTCCAGCTCCTTGACCGACAAAGTATGCATTCTCGCCAGTTCCCTGAACAGCTGCTTATGCCTCTCCGATTGATCCTCCCTAATGGCATTTGGCATCCATGGCATTAAATAATAAAGGGACTTATTATGCAAGACGGCATATCTTCCGTCGTTTGCCGGATATACTGGTACAATTCTGTTATAGCCCTTTTGATAAAGTGTCTGAATGTGCTTGATGAATTCCGTCCCTTCATAAGGATGGATTTTCTTCAGGGCATAGGTCCCTGATTTGGTATAGACTTTTTTTACTCTTCCAAAATCCTCCGCAAAATAAGGCTCGATTGGATATTGCCTCAACACTGCAGATTCTTCTTTTAAAAAATTGCGATCATCCATCGGATCACTCGCCTACTTTCTGGACCTCGTATGCAAGAATAGAGTTGGGCAGGTGCTAGTAAACACCTGCCCATACTAAAAGCTGTCACAATCCCAGCCAGCAGACAAGCCAGCCCTGACAACCAGCTTCCTTTTGGACAAGGCATTGCTCCTTATTAAAGGCTAAGATTGGTGAAGTGCCACTCCTGGAACATACAATACCTGGCCTTCATGGACTTCATGGTCGATGCTCAGATGGTTGACTCTCAGAAGCTGCTGTACCGGAACATCATACCGTTCAGAGATCGAATGAAGAGAATCCCCGTGCTGAACAATGCAGACTCTTATTTTGGCAACCTCTGTTGTCTCTTCCTTCCGCGCTAAAAATTCAGCAATCGAAATGCCTTTTTTCATATTCGGCTTTTTCTTTTTAAGTAAGGGTGAGGATGAGCTTTCAGGAGATTCCTCCACTTCAGCAGGCATACTTTCAGAGACCTGCGCTTCTTCTGTCTTTTGCTCGGTTTTCACTTCCACTTCCACTTCCGCTTCCGCTTCCTCTTGCTCAACTTCCACTGCCTGAACTGGCTGCTGCTCACCTCTGAAATCGCTTAATGCATATTCCAGCACTGGCTCTGGTTCTCTTTGAGCATGAGTTTCTGGCTGAGACTTTTCTTCCGCTTGTGCGGTTTTCTTGGCTTCAGCCCTGAACGGGGCATAAAGTTCTTCCTCAAAGTGCTCTTCTTCGTGATTATTCAAGGCTTCATTCTGCTGTACAAATGAATAGGCTGGAGCTTCCGGGAAGTCTAACTCAGTTGCTTCTACTGCATTTTGGCTAACTTCCTCTGCCTCTGTTTCCGCCGCAAAATCAGCTACTGCTGATGTCTCTTCACGGTAGCTGATCTCGAGCTCTTCAGCTTCTTCACTATCTACTTCCTGCTCAGCTTCATGCTGCTGATCACCATAAAGGCCAGTAATCGCCAGATCAGCATTCAGCTTCAGGCGCTCCTTTTCCGGAAAAACATAATCGAAACCTTCAACCTGGATATCGATATCATAAATACTTTCAATCCTGTTTTTAGGAATGGTGATATCCACCGGGAATCGATGGAGGAATTCATACACTCCTTCTTCCCTTTCCATGACAGAATGCACATACTTAAGAGACGAGACTTGTTCCTCCCCATTATTCTCCTGCTGTTCATAGCATGTATATTCCCCTGTCAACTCCAGAGATCCGCGAATGGAAACGTATTGCTCATTTTCCTGGATCGTTATATTCGGATCGAGTGAAATCGAGACAAGCTCCGCGACTTCCTGTCCTCTTTGAAACCACACTGACTCCTCTAGCGAAAACCGCAGGCACGATTGATTCCCTTGAGACAAAGCGACTCCTCCTTTCATTCCTTAAACGTAAAATCACTATGTCATTAACACTTTATGAGTCTGTATTTGCTTTTATGATAATTTAGAACATAAAAAGGGAGTGAAGGGGGTAATAGTGGATTTACAATTTATATAGATCATCCTGGGGTATCTTGGGATGAAGTTACGGGAACCTCTCATGATTTTGTCCGAACTTGGGGTGACTTCGGACAAAGTTACGGGAATACCTCGAAGTTTTGTCCGAACCTGGGGTGACTTCGGACAAAGTTACGGGAATACCTCCAAGTTTTGTCCGAACCTGGTGCTGCTTCGGACAAAGTTACAGTAATATCAAATGGTTTCCTGAACAAATAGAACTATAAAAGGACACCCCGCTTAATTGGGGTGTCCAAATTATTTTCACATATTCTGCAGCTTTTCAAATGCTTTTTCAGCTGCCTGAATTGTTTTTTTCAGGTCTTCGTCTGTGTGTGCTGTAGAAAGGAACAATCCTTCAAATTGTGATGGCGGGAGGAATACTCCTTCGTTTGCCATTTCACGATAGTAGGCAGCAAAGAATTCAAGATTCGAACCTTTTGCGATCTCATAGTTGATGACATTTTCGTTAGTGAAGAAGATGCCGATCATCGAACCTGCTCGGTTGATGGTATGAGGAATTCCGTATTTTTCTGCCGCGGCTTTCAGTCCTGATTCAAGAATATCAGCTTTGCGCTCAAATTCTTTGTAGGATTCGGGAGTCAGCTGTTTCAATGTTTCCAGGCCTGCTGTCATTGCCAGCGGATTTCCTGAAAGTGTTCCTGCCTGGTAAATCGGACCGCTTGGTGCGATTTGCTCCATGATTTCTCTTTTACCGCCGTAGGCTCCAACTGGGAGTCCTCCGCCGATTACCTTTCCCAGGCATGTCAGGTCAGGCGTTACATCGAAATAGCCCTGGGCACAGTTATAGCCCACACGGAAACCAGTCATGACCTCGTCGAAAATCAATACTGTACCAAACTGAGTTGTGATTTCACGCAAGCCTTCGAGGAAGCCTTCAACTGGAGGCACAACACCCATATTTCCGGCAACTGGTTCAACGATGACGCCAGCGATATCATCACCATACTGTTCAAATGCATAGCGAACGCTCTCAAGGTCATTATAAGGCACTGTAATCGTGTTTTTAGCAACACCCTCAGGAACACCCGGGCTGTCAGGCAAACCAAGTGTAGCGACACCTGAGCCAGCTTTGATGAGCAATGAATCGCCATGGCCGTGATAGCATCCTTCGAATTTAAGGATCTTGTTTCGGCCTGTATACCCACGCGCCAGGCGCAAGGCACTCATTGTTGCCTCAGTTCCCGATGATACCATTCTCACCATTTCAATGGATGGCACCCGGTCAATGACAAGCTGTGCCAGCTCGTTCTCAACAACGGTTGGCGCACCAAAGCTTGTACCAAGCTCAGCTACCTTCTTGATTCCTTCGACCACTCTGTCATTTGTGTGGCCAAGGATCAGTGGTCCCCAAGATAATACATAGTCAATATATTCATTGCCATCGATATCATAGATTTTTGACCCTTTTCCTTTTTCCATGAAGATCGGATCCATATCCACTGATTTGAACGCGCGGACAGGGCTGTTCACTCCGCCTGGCAAAAGTTCCTTCGCTTCCTTGAAAGCTGCAATTGATTTATCATATGAGCGCATATTATCCCTCATTTCTTATTGGCTACCCTTGTTTTGTAATCATAACAGTATCAGCAACCCGATGTATTACTGTTCTCTCAGCCAGCGTGCTGCATCCTTTGCGTGGTAAGTGATGATCAGGTCTGAGCCTGCGCGCTTCATTCCTGTCAGCATTTCCATGACAATGCTCTTTTCATCGACCCAGCCGTTTTGTGCTGCAGCTTTAACCATTGAATACTCACCGCTGACATTATAAATGACAACTGGCAGGTTGAAGTTGTTTTTCACATCACGAACGATGTCTAGGTATGGCATTCCTGGCTTCACGATCAGGAAGTCAGCACCTTCCATTACATCGGATTCAGCTTCGCGCATTGCTTCAATACGGTTTGCAGGATCCATCTGGTAGGATTTGCGGTCTCCAAACTGTGGTGTGCTTTCTGCCGCTTCACGGAATGGTCCGTAAAATGCGGATGAATATTTTACAGCGTAGGACATAATCGGCACATCCTGGAATCCAGCTTCATCAAGGGCAAAGCGAATAGCGGCAACGAAGCCATCCATCATGTTAGATGGTGCGATGATATCCGCTCCCGCCTTCGCCTGGCTGACAGCTGTCTTTCCAAGAAGCTCAAGAGAGGGATCATTCAAGACCTTGCCGTCTTCAATAACGCCGCAGTGACCATGGCTTGTGTATTCACACAGGCATGTATCTGCGATGACGACCATATCTGGGAAATCCTTTTTGATTACACGGGTGGCTTCCTGAACGATTCCATGGTCATGGTATGCCTGGCAGCCTACTTCATCTTTTTCATTTGGAACGCCAAACAGCAGCACGGATTTGATTCCTAATGCTTCTATTTCAGTCATTTCTTCTTTCAGGTTATCAAGAGATAAATGATAGACACCTGGCATAGAAGAGACTTCATTCTTAACATTCTCTCCTTCTACGATAAAAAGCGGGTAGATCAAGTCTTCTGTGCGAAGATAGTTCTCACGTACAAGTGCGCGCATGTTCGCTGACTGGCGAAGACGGCGATGGCGGCTGAATTCAAGATGTTTCATAAATTTACCCTCCAGTTTGTATATACTTGGCAACGCTTTTAAGCATCTCTTCAACGGTGTATTTTTCCGGCATAGCATGGACATTCAAACCCCACTGCTCTGCCTTCCTTTTGGAGACAGGACCAATGCAGGCAACGATACATTGCTCAAGCTTGCACCTTAAATTATATTCTTCTACAATCCCCATAAAATGATCGATCGTAGAAGGGCTTGTAAATGTAAGTATATCAAGTCTTTCATCACTTAGCATCTGAACCAGCTTGTCCCTGCTGTCTTGTGGAAGATAGGTTTCATAGATAATAACTTCTTCCACGATGGCTCCCTTTTTCTTTAAGGAAGAGGAAATATAGTCCCTGGCCAGGTTCCCTTTTGGTATCAAGATTTTTTCGCCTGCCTTTACTTGGGGCAAAAATTCATCGATGAACCCTTCAGCCACATATTCCTCCGGCATAAAGTCTGCTTTAACTCCCCTTTCCTCAAGGGAAGCTCTCGTTTTGTCACCTATGACAGCTACTTTACGGAAAGACGGCTTACTGTTTCTAAAAAACGAAAAAAATGTTTCAACCGTCACATTGCTAGTAAAGATAACCCAATTATAAGTATGTAATTCATTTAATATACGAAGCAATTTTTCAGAAGCTGCAACCGGGTGAAAGGCAATAAGAGGGATTTCCACAGGAATCCCTCCATTTCTAGCAACCAATTCAGAGAAAGGCTTCGAATGGGCCTTTCCCCTGGGAATCAATACTGTTCTATTTTGCAGCGAAAAAGGCGCTATCATTCACTCTCAAGCTCCTGCTTTACCTTGTCAATCAAATCTTTTGCACCCTGGCTGATTAATTTATCGGCAGCAAGCTCTCCAAGCTCCTCTGGATTCGTTCCTATTACCTGCTCCTTAATAATCGTCTTTCCATCCGGTGATCCAACAAGAGCAGTCAGAACGATTTCTTCCTTATCATTGATGTGCGCATATCCGGCAATCGGCACCTGGCAGCCGCCCTCCATCTTATTCAGAAATGCTCTTTCAGCTCTTACAGTGGCGCTTGTTTCAGCTGAAGTGAATTTCTCAAGAAGCTCAAGCAGTTCGATGTCATCACCGCGGCACTCAATCGAAAGCGCTCCCTGCCCGACAGCTGGCACACAGAGGTCCGGATCGATGAATTCCGTGACAACATCACTTGCCCATCCCATCCGCTTCAACCCGGCAGCTGCAAGGATGATTCCATCATAATCTTCTGTTTCCAGCTTTGCGAGTCTTGTATCAATATTTCCGCGAATCCATTTCATTTCAAGATCTGGACGCTGAGCCAATAGCTGCGCACTTCTGCGCAGGCTGCTGGTGCCAATTACAGATCCCGGCTTCAGTTCTTTAAAAGGCACATGCCCGCTTGAAATCAAGACATCTCGGTGGTCTTCTCGCTGAGGAATGGACCCGATGACAAGTCCGTCTGGCAATACAGCAGGCATATCTTTCATGCTATGTACAGCCATATCAATCTCTTTATCAAGCATGGCTTGCTCAATTTCTTTGACAAAAAGTCCTTTTCCTCCAACTTTTGATAGAGTGACATCCAGAATTTTGTCTCCTTTTGTGACAATTTCCTTTACTTCAAATTCAAAAGGTGCACCTAATTGTTTCAGCTGTTCGATAACCCAATTTGTTTGTGTCAATGCCAGTTTACTCCGTCTGGAGCCAACGATAATTTTTCTCATGACAGCCTCCTATTACTGATACCAAAAATGGAATGATGATAATTTTCCGAAAAGAAAGAAGTTGATTAAAACAATCAGGAACGCTGCAACATTCCATAATGAAAGTGATTTCCCATACATTTCTTTGCCGACCCTTAAATACAGGTAAATACTGTAAAATGCAAGGACAATGAAAGACCCTATCAGCTTGGCATCATACCAGGCAAGATCCGGAACCTTGATCCATGCCCATTGCAGCCCAAGAATCAAGCTTAGGATCAGCATTGGCACTCCAATGACATTCAATATATAAGACCAATAGTCCAGCCTAGATAAATCAGTTATCCTCCATAACAGCTTACCCCACTTTTTCCGCTTTAAAAGGTCATATTGGAGAAGATAAAGCAGCGAAAAGACGAACGAAATTGAAAATGCCCCATATGAGAGGATTGCCATCGTAATATGGATGAGCAGGAGCTCTGATACCAGCTGTTCAGACATAACATTGGAATCATATTGCACTGGCGCAAATGTATGAATCGCCATGATAATGAACCCGAGTATATTCGTGAAAAATACAATGAAATCCACTTTCAGCAGTTTGTTGATTGCCAAAGACAGCGTGACCAGCACCCATGCATAAAAATATAGCCCTTCAAAAAGGGTCAGTACTGGGAAACGGCCTGTCCCGACCATGTAAAAAATAAGGAAAATCGTCTGGAAACCCCATACAAATGCAAGTAACCAGAAGGCAATTTTGTTCGCCCTCCGGTTACGGTTAAGAAAGTCGATAAAATATAAAAGTACGCTTGCCGCATAAATCACAATGGTTATTTCATGGAGACGCGTAATATAAAGATCACCCATGGGCACCACCTCTCTTATGCCTGAAAAGAAGGCTGAGGTGAAGGAATTTTCACCTGCTTTGTTTCAGCTGTTTTCATTCCTTCTTGTTCAGCGACCAGCTGTTCAATATTGAAAATCTTGACGAAAAGATCAAGAGCCGCTTCCGCATCAGGTGCAGCAGCAAGTTCTTTCGCCTGAAGAATCGGGTCTTTAAGAAGCTGGTTGATGATACTCTTCGTATGCTTGTTCAGAACCTTTTTATCACGGTCGGAGAGATTTGGCAGTTTACGTTCGATGCTTCTCATCGTCTCTTCCTGGATGGTAAGAGCCTTGACTCTCAATGCAGAAATGACTGGCACAACACCAAGGGTGTTTAACCATTGCTTGAATTGAACGATTTCAGCTTCAATCATGATAAGAATTTTCTCGGCTGCCTTCTGGCGTTCCTGAAGGTTCGCTTCGACTATCCCTTCCAAATCGTCGATATCATAAAGGAAGACATTCTCCAGTGCCGCGATTTCAGGATCAAGGTCACGGGGAACAGCAATATCCACCATGAATAAAGGCTTTCCTTTACGCTTTGATTCAACCTTTGCCACCATATCCTTAGTTACAACAAAATCCTTCGCTCCTGTTGAACTAATCAGGATATCAGCATCTTCCAGAGCAGTCTGGAGCTCATCCAGACTTTTGGCCACTCCAGAAAAACGGTTAGCCAAGTCTTCAGCTTTCTGGAAAGTACGATTGATGACGGTAACTTTTTCCGCTCCATTTGCATGGAGGTTTTGGATCGCAAGCTCACCCATTTTTCCTGCACCGAGGATCAGTACGTGTTTTTGATCCAAAGTACCGAAAATCTTTTTGGCAAGTTCTACAGCCGCATAGCTGACCGAGACAGCATTCGCGCCAATATCTGTTTCAGAATGGCCGCGTTTTGCAAGCGTGACAGCCTGTTTGAACAACTGGTTGAAAACAGTTCCCGTCGCGTTTTTTTCAAGGCCAAGCATGAAGCTTGAACGTACCTGCCCAAGAATCTGGGTTTCACCCAAAACCATTGAGTTCAAGCCGCAAGAAACCTTGAATAAGTGTTCAATCGCTCCATCCTGTTCGTAAATGAACAAGAACGGCGTGAATTCTGCCTGAGGGATCCCGAACCATTCAGATAGAAACTCTTTGATATAGTATCTGCCAGTGTGAAGCTGATCCACGACGGCATAAATTTCTGTACGGTTGCAAGTTGATACGATGACATTCTCAAGGATGCTCTTCTTTTGCTGAAGCGCGCTCATTGCTTCCCCGAGATTTGCTTCATTAAATGTCAACCTTTCGCGGATTTCGACAGGGGCAGTTTTATAGTTAAGACCGACAACGATAATATGCATTATGAATTGACACCCCCACATAGAAATTGCATAATTGGCTAAGGCAATTATACATGAGTTTTCTCTCTTATAACGTTGTAAATGTGAACAACTCTTGAATAAAAATTTATATAATGGCATTGATTAAATTGAACTATTTTTTCTGTTGATTTGTTATACTTTTATACTATCTAGTAAGCAAATAAACATACTCCCTAATGTACCTTATCAAAGTTTGTCCTTGAATTCAAGTGAGC
The DNA here is from genome assembly GCF_900166585.1 of Mesobacillus jeotgali. Classification (NCBI taxonomy): domain Bacteria; kingdom Bacillati; phylum Bacillota; class Bacilli; order Caryophanales; family Bacillaceae; genus Mesobacillus; species Mesobacillus jeotgali. The sequence continues at coordinate 2,249,492 of NZ_FVZC01000009.1, forward strand.
CTTATTGGAAGTGGTGAAAGAATGAAAAATCAGAAAATCATACCCGGAATGATATTGATTGGATTTGGCGTCTATTTTTATCTCCAACAGGAGAATATTTCGCTGTTCAATGAGTTTTATACCTGGCCAACGCTTTTAATAATCGTCGGTTCAGCCTTTTTAGTGCAGGGTTATTGGGGCAAGGATTATGAATCCATCTTCCCAGGTGTGATCCTGGTTGGAATCGGAATTCATTTTCATGTAGTCAATAAGTTCGAACTATGGCCGGATCATCTTGGAGCGTTTATATTGATCATTGCTCTCGGATTTTTGCTGCGCTATCAGAAAACCGGCAATGGCTTGTTCCATGGAATCCTTTTTCTTATTTTAGCAGGTTTGCTGCTGTTTTATGACAGAGTGACCGCATGGCTCGGGTTACTGGAAAATGGAGTTGCGAGTGCATGGAGATTTTGGCCTGCAGCCTTGATATTGATCGGCATATACTTATTATTCATTAAGAAAAAATAAGAAAACCCGCACCATTATGTAACGGCTCCCGTTTAGGGAGGAAAATCCTTAAATCACATCCAGTTTGGCAGGAGAAATAGCAGTGTAATTAAGACTCTATTCAACATAGTGAAAAACCCAGAACAAATGGCTCTGGGTTTTTGAATCTTTATAAACTTCTTATTCAAAGCTGGTTGGTTGAAAAGTGTAAGAAGACTCGGGACTATTTCATTAATGTCTCTCCTGTTAAAATTTCGTATAGAGCTGCTGAATCTTGCTTTGTTAATGTCACATATTTATCGCTATCGGTAACCATCTCTAAATTTTCACCATTTGGGCTAATCCATAATAAATAGGAAGCTATTTTATCTTCGCTACCGTCGCTATTCTTAGCTGGAAATTGAAATTGATAGTCGGCATAGCGTGCCATTTCTACTTTCACATTTTCCCAATTAGCATTTTTAACTATATCTATTGCTTCTTCAACCTGTTTTTTTTGAGTGACTTCTTTGAAGTCTTCAAAAATATTTTCTTCACCAGTTCGTTTCTGTACAGTTATTTTTTGCGCATCCCCCTCATTTAAACATCCTGAAGCAACAAAGAGTACACCTAGTAAAGAAAAAAACAGTAACATCTTTTTCAATCTACTCCCCCCTTTTATATTTACTTTCTTATCGGACTAAACTTCATCATTAAAGGGAATATCTATTTTTTACAATTGTATCACACAAATCCTTACATGAGAGATCCTAGGAAGAGGTACTAAGGGGGACATGATGTAAATTGACAAGTTATGTTATCTAGCACCCTAATTAGCAACCCATTTTTAGCTGTACAATGGATATTGTTTACTTGTCCTAATTGAGCTGCCAATAGAAGTGCCAGTACAAATATTGATTTACAGACAAAAAAAGCGGATCTAATTCAATTGAGAATTAGACCCGCTTTTTTAAATGCTATTTGTAATCTTCTCTCCCAAAACGGACCCCCTTAACCATTTATGGTGCAGGTTTTGAATCGGCTGCTATCTCATGAAGCTACCTAATACAGACCAGGCTTTGTCTTTCCCTTCCCCTGTTTCTGAGGAGAAAAGAATGATTGTATCATCCGGGTCTAAATCAAGTGTTTCCTTAGTAATCTTCAGATGTTTTTGCCATTTTGATTTTGGGATTTTATCAGCTTTAGTCGCGATGATGATGACTGGAATTCCATAGTGCTTTAGGAAATCATACATCATCACATCATCCTTTGAAGGTGGATGCCTCAAGTCGACGATCAGCAGCATCGCTTTCAATTGTTCCCGTGAAGTAATGTATGTCTCAATCATTTTACCCCATGCTTCACGTTCTGATTTAGATACTTTAGCGTACCCATATCCTGGAACATCAACAAAATGAAGCATTTCATTGATCAAGTAAAAATTCAATGTCTGCGTCTTCCCCGGCTTGGAAGAAGTCCTGGCAAGAGCTTTTCTGTTAAGCATTTTATTGATAAAAGAAGATTTACCAACATTTGAACGTCCTGCAAGAGCGAACTCAGGAAGATTGCCTTCCGGATACTGGTTCGGCCTTACAGCACTGATTACGATTTCTGCACTGTTTACCTTCATTTAGAATCACCGCTGGCTAGAGCGTGTTTCAATACTTCATCTACATGTGAAACTAACACAAATTCAAGCTCCTTACGTACACTTTCAGGAATATCATCAATATCTTTTTCATTATCCTTTGGACAAATAACCTTGGTAAGACCGGCCCTGTGAGCACTCAAGGATTTTTCCTTGAGGCCGCCAATAGGCAATACCCGTCCTCTAAGCGTTATTTCTCCTGTCATTCCTACTTCCCTGCGGATCGGCTTTCCTGATAAAGCGGAAACCAGCGCAGTAGCAATCGTTATTCCCGCTGAAGGACCATCTTTAGGAACAGCACCTTCAGGGACGTGGATATGAATATCATTTTTCTCATGGAAATCCGGATCAATGTCCAAATCCTTCGCCTTTGAACGAACATAGCTGAATGCTGCCTGTGCGGATTCCTTCATTACATCCCCAAGCTTCCCAGTCAGCACAAGTTTTCCTTTTCCAGGAGATAGAGAAACCTCAATTTGGAGAGTATCTCCTCCAACCGTTGTATAGGCGAGTCCTGTCGCAACTCCAACCTGATCCTCCAGTTCAGCCTGGCCATACCGGAACTTAGGTTTGCCCAGGAATTCTTCCACGTTCTTGTCGTTGACAATCACACGCTTCTTCGTGCCGGAAACAACAATCTTCGCGGTTTTCCTGCAAATGGACGCAAGCTGCCTTTCAAGGGAGCGGACACCGGATTCACGCGTATAATAACGGATCACCTTTGTGATCGCCTCGTCCTTCATCTGAAGCTGTGATTTTGACAGACCATGGTCCTTGATTTGTCTAGGGAGCAAATGGTCTTTAGCAATATGCAGCTTTTCCTGCTCTGTATAGCCGGCAATATTAATGATCTCCATCCTGTCTAGCAATGGTCCAGGAACTGTGGCCAGATTATTGGCTGTAGCGATGAACATTACTTTCGAAAGATCATATGTCTCTTCAATATAATGGTCGCTGAAGTTATGGTTCTGCTCTGGGTCCAGAACCTCAAGCATGGCTGCAGATGGATCTCCGCGGAAATCACTGGACATTTTATCAATTTCATCAAGCAGAAATACAGGGTTGATTGTACTTGCCTTCTTCATCCCCTGGATGATCCGTCCCGGCATCGCCCCTACATAGGTCCTTCTGTGTCCGCGGATTTCTGATTCATCGCGAACTCCGCCCAATGAGATGCGCACAAAGTTCCGGTTCATGGACTTGGCAATCGATTTGGCAAGACTCGTCTTTCCAACCCCTGGAGGTCCCGCAAGGCACAGTATCGGTCCTTTCAATGAGTTCGTCAGCTTTTGGACAGCCAGATACTCCAGGACGCGTTCCTTAACTTTTTCAAGGCCGTAATGATCCTGATCAAGGATTTTTTCAGCCTTGCTGATATCCAGATCATCTACAGTAGCCTTGGACCATGGCAAAGAAACCAGCCATTCAATATAATTTCGGATAACGGCACTTTCGGCAGAGGTTGTCGGAACTTTTTCATAGCGGTCGAGTTCCTTCAATGCCGTTTCCTTCACATGTTCAGGCATTCCAGCGAGCTCAATCTTTTCGCTTAGCTCGGAAATCTCACCTGTTTTTCCTTCTTTCTCGCCCAGTTCCTTCTGAATGGCCTTCATTTGTTCACGAAGGTAATATTCCTTCTGGGTACGCTCCATGGAACGTTTTACGCGCTGGCCAATTTTCTTTTCAAGGCCAAGCACTTCTTTTTCATTATGGATAATTTCAATGACACGGTTCATCCGTTCTTTTGTGTCGATTGTCTCAAGAATTTCCTGTTTTTCCTTCAGCTTAAGCGGAAGGTGGGATGCGATAATGTCCGCCATCCTACCTGGCTCTTCAATATCAGAAACGGATGCATACGTTTCCGCGGAAATCTTCTTGGACATTTTTATGTATTGTTCGAAATACTCAAGCATTGTCCTCATCAACGCTTCATCTTCGACATCTTTTGAATCATCGTCTTCAAACGTTCTAACCTTACACGAAAAATGATCATTTTCCTCGAAGAATTCAATGATTTCAGCTCTGTACAATCCTTCAACCAATACGCGGATCGTTCCGTTAGGAAGCTTCAGCATCTGTTTGACACGAGTCAGCGTACCCATCTGGTATAAATCCTCTTCGCCCGGTTCATCTATGGATATATCTTTTTGAGTAGTGAGATAGATTAAATGGTCATCCACCATTGCCTTCTCCAGTGCCTGTACCGATTTTTCGCGGCCTACATCCAAATGCAGGACCATTGTCGGATACACAAGCAAACCGCGCAGCGGCAGGAGAGGGACAGTGTATTCATTCTTGTTCACCATGGCATTGCACCTCCAACTTGCATTGTATTAAACCATAATACTTTGTTGTTCAATTCTATCGCATTTATTTTCTAGTGTCTAATATCTAGAGCGTATTGCCTTATTTCGACCTATTGATTAGTATCCTGATATTCACGAGAAAATATGTCTAAATCATAAAGGACTTTAACGGACAAATCTTTGTTTATGACAGCTACAAATCCTTTTCCTTTTTCAGGGAGAAATAAACCCATATTGAAGCGGGATTTATTACTGGATCGATGAGTTCTGGCAGACGATGCCATAAAAAAAGAACGCTGCACGCGTTCTTTTTCAAATGTTCAGCTTGTCTCTTTTTGCGTCAAATCACTGGCAGCCTTGATGATCTGCTCTCTGGGGTATTCTTTTAAAAGAGCGATATCAAAGACTTCATCCAGATGGGTGACTGGAATGATTTCAATTCCTGTAATTTCATTAAGGATCGTCTGAACGTTTTCCTTTGGAATGATGACCTTTTTGGCACCAGCTTTTTTTGCAGCCTTCACCTTTGGATAGACGCCTCCGATTGGCTTAACATTTCCGTGGATACTGATCTCACCAGTCATTGCGACGGTATTATCCATCGGGATTTTATAGATGGCAGAATAAATTCCCGTGGCCATGGCAATACCGGCAGATGGCCCATCAATTGGTGTACCACCAGGGAAATTCACATGGATATCAAACTCGTCAGCCGGAACACCCATGGACCTGAGAACAGTGATGACATTTTCAATCGAACCACGTGCCATGCTTTTTCTGCGGATCGATTTGCCCTGTCCGCCAATGCTTTCTTCATCCACAATTCCTGTGATGTTGATTGACCCTTTATCCTTAGCCTTTATGACTGTTACCTCGATTTCAAGAAGGGCACCAGTATTCGGCCCATAGACAGCAAGGCCATTTACAAGCCCTACCGCGGACTTTTCGTTAATCCTTCTTTCCATTCTCGGTGTCAACTGGCTGGAATGCACAACCCATTCAATTTCCTCTTCCTTGATATATGAGCGTTCGTCAGTAATAGCCAGGCCTGCAGCAATTTGCACCATATTGACGGCTTCACGGCCATTCCGCGCATAATTGGACAAAATCTCTATCGCTTTATCGCTCATGGTCAGTTGTACTTTTTCAGCTGCATTTTTAGCCACTGCAGATATTTCTTCCTGGGTTAACTCTCGGAAAAATACTTCCATGCATCTGGACCTGATCGCTGGAGGGATTTCGCTTGGAGTTCTCGTTGTCGCGCCTACAAGGCGGAAATCAGCTGGAAGCCCATTTTTGAAGATGTCGTGGATATGACTCGGTATTTGGGTATTTTCCTCATTATAATAGGCACTCTCTAAGAATACTTTCCTGTCTTCTAGTACTTTTAAAAGCTTATTCATCTGGATTGGATGGAGTTCACCTATCTCATCAATGAATAGGACTCCGCCATGTGCATTGGTCACCGCTCCTTGCTTTGGCTGAGGTATACCAGCCTGTCCCATTGCTCCTGCCCCCTGGTAAATCGGGTCATGCACCGATCCGATCAGCGGGTCTGCAATCCCTCTTTCATCGAATCTGGCAGTAGTAGCATCCAGCTCAACAAATACTGACGATTTTTTGAAAGGCGATTTTTGATTTTGCTTTGCCTCTTCTAACACGAGCCTTGCCGCAGCAGTTTTTCCTACTCCCGGCGGCCCATAAATGATGACATGCTGAGGATTGGGTCCGCACAAAGCAGCTTTCAATGCCTTAATTCCATCTTCCTGTCCAACAATATCCTTAAAGCTGGACGGCCTGACTTTTTCAGCAAGCGGCTCACTTAGTGAGACTGACCTCATCTTTCTTAACTGTTCCATTTCCTTTCGGGATTCCCGATCAATTGATACCTTTTGCGTCCTCTGATTCCTAAGCAGATTCCAGAAATACAGCCCGATAATGATACCGAAAAAAAGCTGTATAAATAAGGCGATTCCGGTCCAACTCAATGTACATTCCCTCCCGTAAGTTGATACTATTCGCTTTAACCTAGTATCCCCCTGAGAGTGTTGGAATAAACAATATTTTCATGTGAATTTTTCCACCTGAATTGACCATTGGTTGAGTGAGAATTAATGATATTTCACTGTTTGCCAACCTGTTGAATTTGGATTTTATTTTGAGGGATATATCTTTTTCGTTGGATTGCCTTTTGACAGCTTTAAGTTTTTGACACCACAGTGTACGAAGTTGGCCTGTGTTCTGACAGCTTTTCCTCTTTTATCACCAAAGCTGTCCAAAGGTCGCTGATGTTTGGACAGCTTTTCCTTTCTTAACACCATCGCTGTCCAAAGTTTGCTGATGTTTGGACTGCTTTTCCTCTTTTATCACCAAAGCTGTCCAAAGTTCGCTGATGTTTGGACAGCTTTTCCTCTTTTATCACCAAAGCTGTCCAAAGTTCGCTGATGTTTGGACAGCTTTTCCTCTTTTAACACCAAAGCTGTCCAAAGTTCGCTCATGTTTGGACTGCTTTTCCTCTTTTAACAACAAACCTGTCCAAAGTTCGCTGATGTTTGGACTGCTTTTCCTCTTTTAACACCAAAGCTGTCCAAAGTTCGCTGATGTTTGGACTGCTTTTCCTCTTTTAACTCCAAAGCTGTCCAAAGTTCGCTCATGTTTGGACTGCTTTTCCTCTTTTAACAACAAACCTGTCCAAAGTTCGCTGATGTTCTGACAGCTTTTCCTCTTTTAACACCAAAGCTGTCCAAAGTTCGCTATTGTTTGGACTGCTTTTCCTCTTTTATCACCAAACCTGTCCAAAGGTCGCTGATGTTTGGACAGCTTTTCCTCTTTTATCACCAAACCTGTCCAAAGTTCGCTGATGTTTGGACAGCTTTCCCTCTTTTATCACCAAAGCTGTCCAAAGTTCGCTGATGTTTGGACAGCTTTTCCTCTTTTAACTCAAAAGCTGTCCAAAGGTCGCTATTGTTTGGACTGCTTTTCCTCTTTTAACATCAAACCTGTCCAAAGTTCGCTGATGTTTGGACTGCTTTTCCTCTTTTATCACCAAACCTGTCCAAAGTTCGCTGATGTTCTGACAGCTTTTCCTCTTTTAACTCAAAAGCTGTCCAAAGGTCGCTATTGTTTGGACAGCTTTTCCTCTTTTATCACCAAAGCTGTCCAAAGTTCGCTGATGTTCTGACAGCTTTTCCTCTTTTATCACCAAACCTGTCCAAAGTTCGCTGATGTTCTGACAGCTTTTCCTCTTTTATCACCAAACCTGTCCAAAGTCGGCTTTTGTTCTGACAGCTTTTCCTCTCTTAACAACAAACCTGTCCAAAGTTCGCTCCGGTTCCAACAGCTTACTTTTATTCCAAGGAGCAAACATACAAAGGGGTGTAATAAATCAAAAAATCCCGGTGAAATATTCACCGGGATTGATAATATTAGGCTGAATTTCTTTCGTCTTTGAGGACTGTTCCGTCTTCAAGGACTAGCTTTGGCGGCATGTTGTTTTCGACTGTTTCCTTCGTGATGATGCATTTTACGATATCGTCACGTGATGGAAGGTCGAACATGACATCAAGCATGATACCTTCGATAATGGAACGCAATCCGCGTGCTCCTGTTTTGCGCTCGATTGCCTTTTTCGCGATCTCGATTAAAGCATCATCTTCAAATTCAAGCTCGACATCGTCAAGCTCAAGCATTTTCTGATATTGCTTCACAAGTGCGTTCTTCGGCTTTGTCAGGATTTCTACCAGTGCTTCTTCGTCAAGCGGAGTTAGGCTGGCGATTACAGGGAGACGGCCGATGAATTCAGGGATCAAACCGAATTTCAGCAAGTCTTCAGGAAGTACTTTTGACAGTAATTCCTTCTTATCTAAATCTTCTTCTTTTTTATCAGAGCCAAAGCCGATTACTTTCTGGCCGAGACGGCGTTTGATGATTTGTTCGATACCATCGAATGCCCCGCCGCAAATGAACAGGATATTTGTAGTATCAATCTGGATGAATTCCTGATGAGGATGCTTTCGTCCCCCTTGTGGCGGTACGCTTGCAACCGTTCCTTCAAGAATTTTAAGGAGTGCCTGCTGTACTCCTTCACCTGAAACGTCCCTCGTGATGGAAGGATTTTCAGATTTCCTTGCAATTTTATCGATTTCATCGATGTAAATGATCCCTTTTTCAGCTTTCTCAACATCGTAATCAGCTGACTGGATCAATTTCAAAAGGATATTTTCGACGTCTTCACCGACATATCCCGCTTCTGTTAATGATGTAGCATCCGCGATTGCGAATGGAACATTGAGAATACGGGCCAATGTTTGAGCAAGTAATGTTTTACCGCTTCCAGTAGGACCTATCATAGCAATATTACTTTTTGATAGTTCCACATCATCAATCTTGCTGTTTGAGTTGATACGCTTATAGTGGTTGTAAACGGCTACAGACAGGTTTTTCTTTGCCTGGTCCTGGCCAATTACATACTCATTTAGAATATCGCGGATTTCCTGTGGCTTCGGAACATCCTTGAACTCAACCTCTTCTTCAGTGCCAAGTTCTTCTTCAACAATTTCTGTGCACAATTCAATACATTCGTCACAGATATAGACGCCTGGTCCAGCAACCAATTTTCTGACCTGATCCTGGGTCTTGCCGCAGAAGGAACATTTGAGTTGTCCTTTTTCGTCATTAAATTTGAACAATGCCTTCACCCCTTGAGAACTTCTAAAACATATATAAAGCTGCGATTCATAAGCAAACGAACGGTTAAGTAACAGTTTTTCTGCTGCATTCGAGCAGGTATGTATTGCATTGTATCATATTTTGCCAGGGTACAGGAAATAATAACCCTCGGCCATTTAAGTTTCGCGCTTATGAATCGAAAAAATATGTACTAAATCATCTTATCCATAATTCAGGCCATTAAATCGGCATATACGAAATTACTAAAAATTTATGTATGTATATATTGGTGATAAATTGTAGAAAACAAGGCACGATATACTCGCGCCTTGTTTCTATATCTTCCTGATTCTATTATGCAACAGACTTGCTGTTTTCTACAAGGAAATCAACTGCTTTTTTAAGTTGAAGGTCACCTTTGATTCCTTCAAGGCTTCCGCCAAGTGCAGTTTTGATTTGGTCAGCAGTCATATTGTACATTTCAGACATCTTTTCAAGCTCTGCATTAACTTCTTCATCAGTAACTTCGATGTTTTCAGCTTTTGCGATTGCTTCAAGAGTCAGGTTAACGCGAACTCGTGTAGCAGCTTCTTCTTTCATTTGTTCACGAAGAGCAGCTTCGTCTTGACCAGAGAACTGGTAGTATAGGTCAAGGTTCATGCCTTGCATTTGCAGGCGCTGTTCGAATTCGTTAACCATGCGGTCGATTTCAGTATCGATCATTGCTTCAGGAACTTCGATTTCTGCGTTAGCTGCTGCTTTTTCAACAACAGTGTCACGTTCGAAGTGTTCCTTCTGGTGTGCTTTATCGTGAGCCAGGCGATCTTTGATTTTAGTCTTAAGCTCTTCTAAAGTTTCAACTTCTTCATCAGCATCTTTTGCGAACTCATCATCAAGCGCTGGAAGTTCTTTGCCTTTGATTTCGTGAACTTTTACTTTGAAAGTTGCAGGCTTTCCTGCAAGCTCAGCAGCGTGATACTCTTCTGGGAAAGTGACTTCAACATCTTTTTCTTCGCCAGTAGCTGTACCAACCAGTTGTTCTTCGAAACCAGGAATGAATGAACCTGATCCAAGTTCAAGTGAATAGTTTTCAGCTTTGCCGCCTTCGAATGCTTCGCCATCAACGAATCCTTCGAAATCGATGACAACACTGTCGCCATTTTCTGCTGTACCGTCTTCTTTAACAACAAGCTCTGCCTGCTTTTCTTGCAATGCTTTTAGTTCGTTTTCAACTTCTTCGTCTGTAACGTTTGTGTCGAATGCTTCTACTTCAAGTCCTTTGTACTCGCCAAGCTTCACTTCTGGCTTAACAGTTACAGTAGCCTTAATGATAAGGCTCTTACCCTTTTCGATTTGTTCAACATCGATTTCAGGACGGTCAACTGGCTCGATTCCAGTTTCTTCGATTGCATTTGCATATGCTTCTGGAAGAAGGATATCAATTGCATCTTGATATAAAGACTCTACGCCGAAACGCTTTTCGAACATTTGGCGAGGCATTTTCCCTTTACGGAATCCTGGTACGTTAATTTGCTTAACGACTTTCTGGAATGCAGCGTCAAGACCTTTATTGACCTTTTCAGCATCAACTTCAATTGTTAGAACCGTTTGGTTCCCTTCTCTTTTTTCTACCTTTGCAGACATACAGTTCCCTCCAACAATAATCTATTGTCATCTTCATTCGACGATGAATACTCTTGTTAACCAAGTAATATTCCAGATTAAATGTAAAATAGAATGATTTTTACATAATACAACCACTACATTATAACACAGGATTATTTCGTTTCAACAGCCAGGACTATATTATCGGGTAAGAAATTTCTTCTAGCTTCCTGATAAAGTCGAGAACCTGTGCTGTTTCTTCATGCGGACTGCTGTAAAGATCAGCGAAAGTCTCAAGCGGATCGTCAAATCCATAGTACTCATTGGCAATGAAATGACTTGCTGCAGCCCATGCCGGAGAATTGCCGACAGGATTTTTATACGGGTAAATCAGGAAGAAATAACGCTCGACCAGGCTCTGTACCTGCTCAAACAATACAGGATCCTCATTTTCTATTTCACGGCTTAACAGCTGCAGTACTCCACTGTCCTCGATATACTCCTTGACATCTGGCAGCTGAGCAGGGAAAAACGATTCTTCCCAGCCGAATTTATTTACGGCAAGCTCCTCTGCGTAACCCTGTTCTCTTAATATATTGACCAGCATTGTTTTTAAAAAGGGATGACCCTCTTCTGACCGTGTAAATTCTTTAATAATCTTGATAAAAGGACGGATATTTACATTCGCAAGACTTGCTAAAGCCATCACCTGTTGATTGAGGTCGTCCGAGCCAAACAGATCAAGCGCCTGTTCTTCTGGTTGTTCATCATCTATCTCTGCAATTTCATTTCTTTCAATTCCATCGATCATCTTTCTGCCAAACTCGAGCATTTTGATAAAATGCTCGTGTTTATCTGCGGGAATCTCCCTTTCTTCCAAAAGAGCTTCAATAGTAGTTACCATTTCACTGTACTCATTCAGCTGGACGAGGATCATTAAGTACATTTCAATTACCTGTATGTAATCACCCAATCCGCTCTTAAGCATCTCTGCCGCTATATCTTTGGCTTGCTTCAGGTTTCCCGTTTCGTAATGGGCAAGTATAAGCCCAACATATATATCGCTGTTCTCAGGATCGTGATCCAGGGCCTGCTCAAGATATTGGATAGCATCCCTGTACTTTTGCTGTTTCATATAATCGAGGCCTTTTTCCAAAAGGCGCTTTTCCAGGCCAGGAAACAGGATCACATTATCCTTATTTGAATCCCGCTTTTTCATACACATACCGCCTTACTTTATAAAAAATAACAATATTGTTTTCCCAGATGCATCTTCAGCTTTTTAGAAAGTGTAGCATGATTTCATGAAAAAACAAAAAGATTCACAAGTGTAACTTGTGAATCAATCAATTTTATAAATGCAGTATTAATAAGCTTAACTGGTAGCCTGCAAAAAAACAGCTGATGCTTATAAGAATGTTAACATCTTGTTGAAGCAGGATTATCCTCATATTCCTTGATATGCTCTTCAAGCTGGAGGGTCAATTCAATCTCATCCCAGCCGTTCAGGAGCATATTATACCAATATGGGTGAATCTCAAATTCTGCTTTGAAGCCTTCTTTGTCATAAACACATTGGTGTTCAAGTGAGACGGTCAGTTCGTACACCTGACCGGCTGCTTTCTTGAGTAAAGAGGCCACCACCTCTTCAGGCAGTACAACAGGGAGGATTCCGTTTTTCAGGCAGTTTTGCTTGAATATATCTGCAAACGACGGGGCAATCACCACCTTGAATCCATAATCCTGCAATGCCCATGGCGCATGCTCCCTTGATGAGCCGCAGCCAAAGTTTTCATTCGCGATCAAAATAGATGCTCCCTGGCTGGCAGGGTGGTTGAGTTCAAACCTTTCATCTAATTCACCGCTTGGCTTGAAGCGCCAATCATAGAACAAATACTGCCCAAAGCCGGTTTTCTCGATTCTTTTGAGGAATTGCTTTGGAATGATTTGGTCTGTGTCCACATTTGTCCGATCCATTGCAGCAGCATTACCTGTCATTTCTTTAAAACTGGCCATTTGAGACTCCTTTCATCGTAAAATGGGATTTTGGCAAAATGACCCGAAATTCTTCTTCCTCGAAACATTTTTCACTTCTTTAGTAATGATTTTCATATTAATATCGTTCAAGAAACCGGGCTAAGAAGTAAAACCTAAACTGGAACTCCGGCCAGTGTCCTGACATCAACAAAGTGTCCGTACAGCGCCGCAGCAGCAGCCATGGCCGGACTGACTAAATGTGTCCGTGCCCCCGCGCCCTGCCTGCCCTCGAAGTTTCGATTCGACGTGGAGGCGCAATGTTCTCCAGCTGGTACAATATCAGCATTCATGCTCAGACACATACTGCAGCCTGATTCTCTCCATTCAAAACCTGCTTCGATAAAGGTTCGGGCAATGCCTTCTGTTTCTGCAGCCATTTTGACCTGCTGGGACCCGGGTACGACAATCGCATATACTCCGGCAGCGACTTTCTTTCCTTTGATGATCTGGGCAGCTGCGCGTAAATCCTCTATCCTTGAATTCGTGCAGGAGCCGATGAATACCCTGGAAACACGGATAGCAGTGATAGGCTGGCCTTCCTCAAGTCCCATGTACTCAAATGCCCTTTGGACGGCTTTCTTTTCGGCCTCGGTTTCACATTCAGCTAAATAAGGCACTCGGTGCGTTACCTCTGCAGTCATAGCAGGATTGGTGCCCCAGCTGACCATCGGAGCAATTTCGTTTCCATTTACCATGATCACATCATCGTGTTTAGCATCCTTATCCGAAGCGAGCTGCTGCCATTCCAGGATTTGATCGAGAAACTCATCTCCCTTTGACACGTATTTCCTTCCATTTAAATACGCAAAAGTCTTTTCATCTGGAGCAACAATTGAAGCTTTTGCCCCGCCTTCAATTGACATATTGCAAATGGTCATTCTCTCTTCCATCGACATATTCCTGATCACATCACCGCAGAATTCGATTACATATCCGGTTCCGAATTTGACCCCATATTTACTGATGATGAAGAGGATCACATCCTTGGCACTGACTCCAGGCCCAAGTGAGCCTGAAACCTCAATTTTCAATGTTTTAGGCTTTGCCTGCCAGAGTGTCTGGGTTGCGAGCACATGCTCCACCTCACTTGTTCCAATCCCGAAGGCAAGGGAACCGAATGCACCGTGTGTCGATGTGTGGCTGTCTCCGCAGACGATGGTCATTCCTGGCTTCGTCAATCCCAGTTCTGGCCCGATGACATGGACGATACCCTGTTCAGGGCTGTCAAGATCCGCTAGCTGTATGCCAAACTCCAGACAGTTGTTTCTCAACGTGTCCATCTGATTCCTGGCCACCTGGTCATTGATTTCCCGTCGATTAATGGTAGGCACATTATGGTCCATCGTCGCAAATGTCAGATCAGGCCGCCTTACTTTCCTATTTTTCATCCTCAGCCCTGAAAATGCCTGCGGGGAGGTTACTTCATGGACAAGGTGCAGGTCGATGTACAAAAGATCCGGCCTGCCCTCTTCCATATGGACGACATGCTTCTCCCAAATTTTTTCTATGATCGTTTTACCCAAAATATCCTCCCCTTCCTTAATCATTATTCTTTTTTAAGCGTACGCGCCCATGATATTAAAAATTGCTTCATTGTCGAGCAGGGCCGCTTTGATTTCATCTGCCATTTGTTCAGTAGTTACTGGGAAATTCCCCAGCAAAGCGATATCACGAGTCCTGCTTCCTGATTCAAGCACCTGCTTGACGGCGTTCTCTACTGCTTCGGCTTCTTCCAACAACCCAAAGGACATTCTCAGCATCATAGCAGCAGAAAGGATCATCGCTATCGGATTGGCTGCGTTCGTACCAGCAATATCCGGTGCGGAACCATGGATCGGTTCATAGAGGCTGGGCCCTTTGGTCGAGACGCTGGCAGATGGCAGCATGCCAAGCGATCCGGTCAGCACTGAAGCTTCATCACTTAAAATATCTCCAAACATATTTTCGGTTACGATGACATCAAACTGTCGCGGATTTTTAATCAGCTGCATTGCCGCATTGTCAACGAGCATATGCTCGAGCCTAACATCAGGATACTCCCTTGCGATTTCTTCAGCTGTTTCCCTCCACATTCTGCTTGATTCCAGGACATTAGCCTTATCGACAGAAGTGACCTTTCCTTTACGCGTCGTTGCAAGCTCGAACGCATAGCGGATGACCCTCTCAATTTCTTTTTTCTGGTAAAACAAAGTATCAACTACGGAAGCCTCACCTTTCTGGAAGGTTCTTTCGCTTGGTTTCCCGAAGTAAAGCCCTCCTGTCAGTTCCCTGACTACAACCATATCTGCTCCCTCGACGACTTCCTTGCGCAGTGGTGAAACATCAGAAATACTGGAGTAATATTGGACTGGCCGGACATTTGCATATAACCCAAGCTCTTTCCTGATTTTCAACAACCCTTTTTCCGGACGGATATGCCCCGGCATTCGATCCCATTTCGGTCCGCCCACTGCCCCTAAAAGGACTGCATCGCTAGTTTTGCAGAGTTCCAGTGTGTGCTCTGGAAGCGGGGTGCCATATTCATCAATGGCTGCCCCTCCAATTTCTCCATATACACAGTGGAATTTATGCCCGAAAAGCTCGGCTACTGCCTGGAGGATAGTGACCGCCCCCTTGCTTACTTCTTTCCCTACGCCATCTCCCGGCAGGATTGCGATCCTTTTTTCCATTACACTCGCCTCCGCTTTTTTATTAGTTGTTCAGCCATTGACCGCGACTTTCTTTGTTTCTTCTATAAACAGGACTCTGTTGACAGCATTGAGATAAGCTTTAGCAGAAGCTTCAAGCACGTCCTGTGCCAAGCCTCTTCCGCTAGTTTCCGTGCCCCCGAAATCGAGCTTTACATACACCTGTGCCAGTGCATCTCTGCCAGCTCCAACAGACTGTATTCGGTAATCTAATAAACTCGCTGTTTCTTCCATGCATTTTTCAAGCGTATTATATAAAGCTTCAATACTTCCGGAACCTGTCGATGCTTCCTGTATCAGCTCATTTTGACAGCCAAACAGGGTAACGGTCGCGGTTGGAACCTGGTTTGTGCCATACTGGACCTGAATCGAATCAAGACTGTAATATTGCTGTTCTTTCGCCAGCTTCTCTTCTAGGATGATTGCTGCAAGATCCTCATCGGTCATTTCCTTTTTGCGGTCCGCCAGTTCCTTAAATATTGAGAATAAATGATTGATATCCTGCTCAGGTACCGAAAGCCCGATTTCATTCAATCTGTTTCTGAATGCATGGCGTCCGGAATGCTTACCGAGTACCATCGAGTTATTCTGCAGGCCGACCAGCTCGGGAGAAATGATTTCGTACGTCGTTTTCTCTTTTAACACTCCATCCTGGTGGATTCCTGACTCATGCGCGAACGCATTCCTGCCTACAACGGCTTTGTTAGCTGGAACAGCCATTCCCGTAAGCTTGCTGACAAGGCTGCTCGTTCTGCTGATTTCTTTAAGGTTCATCCTTGTTTCTGCATTATAGAAATCTTTACGGATATGGAGGGCGACCGCGAACTCCTCGAGCGCAGCATTCCCGGCACGCTCGCCGATTCCGTTAATGGTCCCTTCGACCTGGGCAGCTCCAGCAGATACAGCTGCAAGGGAGTTGGCAATCGACATTCCAAGGTCATCGTGGCAATGCGCTGAAAGATCGACTTTACTAATAGAAGGAACATGTTCCTGCAAGTAACTAAAAATTTGTCCATATTCCTGCGGAGAGATATAACCGACAGTATCTGGAATATTGATTACCCTTGCCCCTGCTCTAATTACTTCTTCAACAATCTCAGCAAGGAAATCAAGCTCAGTCCGGCACGCATCCTCAGCAGACCATTGTATAACCGGAAATTTAGATGCCGCATATTTCACGGTTCTTACCGCTGTTTCAATCACTTCTTCCTTTGTCTGTTTCAGCTTGTGTACCCTATGAATAGGCGAAGTTGCGATAAACAGATGAAGCCTTGGTTCTGCCCCATGTCTTAATGCTTCCCAGGCGGTGTCAATATCGGTCAAAACCGAGCGCGCGAGTCCTGTCACCGAACACCCCTTTATCTGGCGGGAAATTTCAGCAACCGAGGCAAAATCCCCTTTTGAGGCAGCCGGGAATCCTGCTTCGATAATATCTACATTCAGGCGCTCGAGCTGCCTGGCTATCTCCAATTTTTCCGAAAAATTCAAGTTCACTCCTGCTGATTGTTCCCCGTCCCTAAGTGTCGTATCAAAAATCTTAATTTTTCGCACTGGCAGCCACTTCTCTCTGCTTTTGTTTGTTGACAAACGGCATCATCTTTCTCAGTTCTCTTCCCACCTCTTCAATCTGGTGCCGGTTTTCTTTTTCATTGATTGCATCGAAGACTGGCCTGTTGTTTTCATTTTCAGCAATCCAGCCTTTTGCGAAATTGCCTTCCTGGATGTCAGTCAAAACTTTTTTCATTTCCTGTTTTACCTGGTCATTGACGACTCTTGGTCCGCTGACAAAGTCACCCCATTGAGCTGTGTCGGAGATTGAATAGCGCATGCCTTCTAGTCCGCCCTCATACATCAAATCAACGATCAGCTTCAGTTCATGCATGGTTTCAAAATAGGCCAGCTCTGGCTGGTAGCCTGCTTCAACAAGTGTTTCAAAACCAGCTTTCACCAGCGAAGTCAACCCCCCGCAAAGTACTGCCTGCTCCCCGAATAAATCCGTTTCCGTTTCTTCTTTGAAGGTTGTTTCCAGTGCTCCCGCTCTTAATGCACCGATTGCTTTCGCATATGCCAGCGCCAGCTCCCTTGCCTCTCCTGACACATCCTGATGGATAGCGAACAATGCCGGAACCCCTGCACCTTCCTCGTAGGTCCTTCTGACAAGATGTCCCGGACCCTTTGGTGCAACCAGCAATACATCACAGCTCGCCGGGGGGACAATCTGGTTAAAATGTATATTAAACCCGTGGGCAAACATTAAAGCCTGGTTTGACAACTGAGGTTCAATTTCATTTTTGTAGACCGCTGTCTGCCGCTCATCCGGTAACAGCACCATCACTACATCTGATGAAGCAACTGCTTCTGCAACCGTCTTGACTTCGAATCCATCTTCAACAGCCTTTTCCCATGACTTTCCAGTTCTTAGGCCAACAACAACTTCCACACCGCTGTCACGAAGATTCTGGGCGTGTGCATGCCCTTGTGAGCCATATCCGACAACCGCAACTCTCTTTCCGTTAAAATAAGCCTCATTCGCGTCTCCGTTATAGTACATTTTTGCCATATTACCTCTCCCTTTCTATTAAAAAAATTAGTTATCATCAGACAAAAGAAAATGTTTTTTGCTGAGTGGTCCGCTGGTTCCCCCTCGGGAAAGCTGTCGTTCCGGTACGGGCCATTTCCCTGATTCCATATGGTTTGATCAAATCGATAAACGCTTCAATTTTTTCTGTTTCACCTGTCAATTGGATGATGATGCTATCCTTGCTGACATCTATCACCGACGCCCGGAAAGGCTCAATGATTGAATAGATTTCTGTGCGGTTATGAGGAAGGACCGGCACTTTCACTAAAACAAGCTCGCGGGCTACAATTGCCTGATCACTGATATCCGCCACCTTCAGGACATCAATCTGCTTGTTCAGTTGCTTTGTAATTTGCTCGACCATCCTGTCATTCTCGACATGGACAACACAAGTCATCCGAGAAACTCCTTCCTGTTCGGTATGGCCCACTGAAATGCTCTCGATATTGTAGTTGCGTTTTGTAAAAAGATTGGTGATCCTGTTCAGAACTCCCGGCCGGTTCAAAACCGTCAACGTTATGATTCGTTTCATTTTTTCACTCCCACCATTTCGTGGATTCCTTTTCCCGGAGCAATCATCGGATATACATTTTCGTCTCCATCCACTCTGAAATCGAGCAGCACTGGTTCATCATTATTGAGGACTTCATCCAGGACTGCACTGGCTTCTGCTTCAGTGCGGATTTCAAATCCTTTTATGCCATAAGCTTCTGCCAGTTTGACGAAGGATGGCTGTACTGGGTTTTTACTGTGTGAATACCTTTCTTGATAAAAAATCTCCTGCCACTGCCTCACCATTCCGAGTGCCATGTTGTTGAAAATCGCAATCTTGATCGGCAGCTGGAATTCTTTGATGACCGCAAGTTCCTGGGTTGACATTTGAAAGCCTCCATCGCCAAGAACAGCGATAACACAAGCATGCGGGTCTGCGAGCTGTGCTCCAACACTAGCTGGAAGACCAAATCCCATTGTCCCCAGCCCTCCTGAGGTGACCCATCGATCAGCTGTATTGAACTGATAGAATTGAGCTGCCCACATTTGATGCTGGCCGACATCGGTAACGACAATCGCCTCGCCTGCAGTTTTTTCATAGAGCAATTCCATCACCTTTTGCGGTTTAAGAACCTCACTGTCTTCGTAATGATAAGGAAAGTCCCTTTTCCACACGGCGAGCGATTCAATCCACTCTTGCTGCTGCGGCGGATTCCCCTCCAGCTTGATCAGCTGCCTTAATGCTTCACCTGCATCTCCAACAACGGGAATTTGCGTTGGGACATTCTTGCCGATTTCAGCCGGGTCAATGTCTATATGGGCAACTGCTGCATGTGGGGCGAAATGCTTTAGATTGCCGGTCAAGCGGTCATCAAAACGCGCCCCAATATTGATCAACAAGTCACAATGGTAAAGAGCCATATTGGCCGTATAGCAGCCATGCATCCCTGCCATTCCCATGAATAGTTCATGTCCAGCAGGAAATCCTCCCAAGCCTAACAGTGTGTGGACAACTGCTATGTTTTGCTGTTCAGCATATTCTTTTAGTAGATTCGAAGCCCGGGCATGGAGGACACCGGCGCCGGCGAGGATGACTGGCTTTTTAGCTTTGCTGACTGCTTCTGACAATTTCCTGACCTGTAGGAAGTTCGGCTCAGTTGTCGGCTGGTATCCCGGAAGATGGACATCCTGCTCTTCCGGCACTTCTGTTACTCCGGCTGCCAGATCTTTCGGAAAATCGATGACGACCGGGCCAGGTCTGCCGCTTGTCGCTATATAAAAAGCTTCTTTGATGATCCTCGGAATGTCTTTGATTTCCCTGACCTGATAGTTGTACTTCGTGATTGGTGTGGTGATTCCAAGAATGTCAGCTTCCTGGAAGGCATCCGTACCGATGACGCCTGTAGCCACCTGGCCAGTAAAAACGACCAATGGCAATGAGTCCATCATCGCATCGGCAATTCCGGTGATGATGTTGGTCGCGCCTGGCCCTGAAGTTGCAATCACTACTCCCGGTTTCCCGCTGATCCTTGCATATCCTTCCGCTGCGTGGATTCCTCCCTGCTCATGCCTTGGCAGCACATGAAGAATCTTGGAATCATAGAGTTTGTCGTAAATTGGCAGGACAGCACCGCCGGGATAGCCAAAAATGACTTCGACGTTTTCCTTTTCCAGGGCTTTAAGCAGTAAATCCGCACCGCTTACTTCACTTGTTTTAGCCTTTGTTTCCTTCAAGGCAGCTTCCATTTATCGAACCTCCTTTTGTATATAAGCTGTTTCTCGCATTGATGGTTGCTTTTCCAATGAGAGGGACTTATTGGACCCAAATGTTTGGCTGTTAAAGCAATAAACTCTGCGGAAATAGCTTTTTTCAAAAATAAAAAAGCCCATCCATCTCCATATGCCTGGATTTCCCAGGCAAAGGGATGGAATAGGCTTTATCTCCTTGTTCCACGGTACCACCCTTCTTCACGCTTTACGCGTGCGCTCGTGATTTTGATAACAAGTGCGGGGCACTCGGCCAGTTTTACTTGGATTCCTTTCAAACTGGCGCTCCAGGGTGAGTTCATTCAATACGGCATCACCGGCTCCCAGCTAACCCGGCTCTCTGTGCATGCTGATTGCATTGAATTACTTGTCCCTGTCTTTGCTTTATCTATATTCAATTAGACTAGTTTGGTATTGGCAGATTCTAATGGTATAACTCACGTATTGTCTTGTAAAAGAATTCTATTAACTTACTTGATGGGCTTTTTCCGGGTAGACCTGGATTCCTTCTGCTACGACTCTTGCTCTGAACTCACTCAAGATGTTTTGCGTGTGCTCTCCCGGTACGCCATCGCCAATGACTCTTCCATCTACTTTAACCACCGCAATCACTTCGGCTGCGGTCCCGGTAAGGAATACTTCATCCGCGGTGTATACATCATGGCGGGTAAATGGTTCTTCCTTCACCTCGTAACCTAGTTTTTCCGCTATTTCAATGACTGCATTCCTCGTGATTCCTTCAAGAGCTCCAACATAGCCTGGCGGTGTGAAAAAGCTGTTGCCTCTTACGATAAAAATATTGTCTGCTGAACCTTCGGCAACATAGCCCTGATCATTGAGCATTAAAGCCTCGCTTACATTAGCCAGATGCGCCTCAATCTTTACCAGAACATTATTTAAATAATTCAATGACTTCACTTTTGGGCTTAAAACATCAGGGCGATTTCTTCTTGTGGCTACCGTAACAATTTCAAGTCCGCTTTCATATAATTCCTTCGGGAAAATAGACAGCGGCTCAACAATGATAACGATATTCGCATTCGGGCACTTGAAGGGATCCAGTCCCAGGTCACCGACACCCCTCGAGACGACAATGCGGATATAGGCATCTCGTAATTGGTTCCGCTCAACTGTCTGTACAACAAGATCAGTGAGCTCCTCTTTAGAGTGGGGCATGTTCAGCATAATGGATTTGCCTGAACGGTATAGCCGATCCATATGTTCATCCATCCTGAAAATATTGCCGCTGTATACCCGTATCCCTTCAAAAATACCATCACCGTATAAAAAACCATGATCATATACTGAAATCTTGGCATTTTCCTTGGTGACGAATTCACCATTCAAGTAAATCCACTGATCGGGCACCATCAACACTCCTTTAATAAATAGACGCTTTAAATTAGTAAAATTTAGGTTTAAAAAAATACAATTTTACACAATTGGCTATTGCTATAAAACTGTATGGTGCAACTTGTATTTTATATTTGAGGATTATCTTACGCCCAATTTATACACTCGTCAACACCCTTTTTCTAAATTATTTGATAATTTAGATTTGTTAATCAATTTGTATACGCTTACATTGTTGATATATTCACATTTTAAAATTTTTAAATTTTTTTTAATCTATTTTCCTAATTGCAATCCAAAATACAAAAAAACTCACCTTCCAGGAAGGTGAGTTAAGGTATGTAGTTTAAATGGCGTCCCAGGAGAGATTCGAACTCCCGACCGTACGCTTAGAAGGCGTATGCTCTATCCGGCTGAGCTACTGGGACATAGTGGTTTTTTAAAGACAAGATTTATTATATTAGCCAAATAACTAAATGTCAATAAAAAATGAAATTTTTTTCCGAGGGGAATTTTATTCCCCCTCAGAAACCTATTATAGTAGCATTAGCCTTTTTTGTGAAGTGAAAACTCCTGCCTCAAATCAGATAGCTCTCCATTACCATAGTCATAGAATCTCAATAAGACTTTTTGATCACGCAGCTCTATAATTCCGTAGGTCCTTTCCCTTCTTCCTCGCGGGAGTCTGATGCTGCCCGGATTAATGAAGAGCACATCATCGATCATTTCGGCTCCCAGGATATGAGAATGCCCAAAACACACTATATCCGCCTGTACTTCTTTTGCCTTATAGTATAAGTTTACGAGGGTCGATTTGACTGAGTACAAATGCCCGTGGGTCACAAAGATTTTCACATCGTTTATCATATGAGTTTCATCATCAGGGAAACTACCGTAAAAATCGCAATTTCCCTTGACTGAATGGAAATTCACGATAGCAGCGTCCTTCTCGGAGAGTTCAGAATCGCCGCAGTGAATCATCAGGTCCATATCGTTTCCATGAAGACTTTTAATTCCTTCAAGCACCTCTGTTGATCCATGGCTGTCACTGACAATCAACACTTTGCTCATGTTTCACTCCCGCTCCCTGAGAGCTTCATCCAGTTTTCGAATTGCGGTCGCCCGGTGGCTGATACTGTTTTTTTCGTCTGATGACAACTCTGCCATTGCCTTGCCTTCTGCCTCGACAAAGAAAATCGGGTCATAGCCAAACCCGTGGGTTCCCCGCCGTTCATGAAGGATCCGGCCTTCGCATGTTCCGAAAACCGTCAGTGTTTCCCTTCCCGGCTCTGCCATCGCCAAAGCACAACAGAATCTGGCGGCACGCTCGTTTTCTGGCACATTTTGCAGCTCATCAAGAACCTTGTCGATGTTTGCCTCATCATTCTTTTCAATTCCGGCATATCGTGCAGAATAGACACCAGGACGACCCTCCAGGGCATCAATTTCAAGGCCAGAATCATCCGCAATCACACGGACTCCAAGAATTCTTGCAATTGTTTCAGCTTTAAGGACTGCATTTTCCTCAAAGGTTGAACCTGTTTCTTCGACTTCTTCAAGCTCCGGGTAATCCAGCAGCGTTTTAACAGTCAGCCCCTTTGGTAAAAAAAGCTTTTCAAACTCTTTTGCTTTTCCTTTGTTTTTTGTTGCGATAATGACTGATTCCATTTTGAGATCTCCCCTAGCTTTTATTTGCTCCCTCGATTTTGGCCGCTAATTCCTCTCCCAGGGCTGCTTTCTGCTTTTCGAATAGTTCCGTTATCCCATCCTGGGCCGCCTTTAAAAGCTCCTGCAGCTGGCCGTATGAAAAAGTAGCTTCTTCTCCTGTCCCCTGGAGCTCAACAAATTCCCCATTGCCTGTCATAATCACATTCATGTCGACATGGGCAGCGGAATCTTCTACATAATTCAGGTCAACAACAACTTCTCCATTTTTCAGGACTCCGACACTTGTTGCAGCAAGTAAGTCCGTTACTGGGAATGCCGAGAGTTTCTTTTGCTTACTAAGCTTTTCTAGAGCCTGTGCCATGGCAATGAAAGCTCCTGTAATCGATGCGGTACGAGTGCCGCCGTCTGCCTGGATGACATCACAGTCAATCCAGACTGTCCGCTCTCCAATCGCCTCCAGATTCACGACTGCCCGCAATGCTCTGCCAATCAAGCGCTGGATTTCCATTGTTCTCCCGGAAATTTTGCCTTTTGCCGCCTCACGAATATTCCTTTGCTCTGTAGCTCTAGGCAGCATGGAATACTCAGCAGTGATCCACCCTTTTCCCTCACCACGCATAAATGGCGGCACACGGTCCTCTATGCTCGCAGTACAGATGACTTTCGTATCTCCCACAGAAATCAGCACTGAGCCCTCCGGGTGTTTTAAATAATCAGTTTCAATATGTATTGGTCTTAATTGTAAGGGTTCTCGCCCATCAAATCGCATAAAAAAGCCCTCCTTAGCATGATAAAAAACAATCGGCCTGCCTGGAAACACAATAAATAAGAGGCAGGAAATACGCCTGCCTCTTTGAATGTCTTTATTTAGTATATCAAAATCTTGCTATTAAAAACTACCTGTGTTAACTTTTTCAGGCCTTGTAACCGGCTCTGCCAGTTTCTCACCTGTTTCTGACAGGATGTCTGCCTTTCCATTTACAGTCAGGGCGACACTCTCAACTCCTTCCTGCTCTGTCAGTGACAGGACAAGAGAATTCAGCAGATGTTCTGAAACCATTTTTTCTTCTAGGATGGATTCATTAAAGTCCAGCGTCACCTTGCCATCCTCATTTTTTGGATCATTAAGCAGCTTTACATCTGCCTGGAATTCCGAAAGCAGATTCGAAGCAAATGCAGGACCCTCTACAAGCTCGTTGACAACTGCGGTGATGTTATCTTTTACATCATTGCTGACCCGCTTTGTTACCGGAACATAGTAATAGGCTCCTTCCTCACCGCCAATATAATAAACTGTTAGTGCTTTTGTATTTGTGATATCTACAACATCAGAATTGTCGATATTGATCCCATCTGCACGGCTCAATTCTCCTCCAATCGGAGTTCCGTTTACCGGCATGGCTTCAAGTGGGGTGCCATTCATCTGAAGCTTAACCTCATTGATGGAATCAAACTGTGTAAGCGTCCATGTCACAGCCTGAAGGATTCTTTTTTCATCCTCTTTTTTGTAGGTTGCGAATTCCTTTGAAAAATCAACTGTTGCTGTTCCATCCTTGATGTTCACTGACATTTGCGTGTCAGCTGGAAGGACAGCCCTGAAGCCATTAGGGAGCATTTGCTCGACAGGTCCATTTGCGACCAGATATTCTAATGCCTGTTTTGCGACGCTCTCGGTTTTAGGAAGTTCGAGCGTTTGGGAAACGACATAACCATTTTTATCGATCAAGTACAGTTCTGTCTGAACAGATGTCTCCACCGCTTCTTTGCCGTCCTCTTTTGTTTCTGTAGAAACATTTTCATCAACTGCTTTCCCGTCTTCCATGATCGTAACATCCTGTGGCGGATCGATTTTCTTCTTTTCCTCGCCGCCGAACAGTCCGCAGCCTGACAGGAATACCGTAGTTGCCAATGTAGCAGCTGTAACGACCACAGCCTTTTTATTTTTTGACATATAAATCCCTCCAAAGACAGTTTGTACTATCATGTATACGAGCCTTTCAACATTTTAGACCGTCTGAGAGAAGATTTTTTGGATAGGCTGTTTAAGCTGTTAAAAAAAAGACCTCCGTTGCCGGAAGTCCGTGTTATCCTAATTTAATTTTCTCTGCGTTTTCTATCGGCCTTTCCAGCCACTGGGACGCGATTGAAGAAAAGATTGTCCTTGAGCCAGTCATGTAAAATGAATGCTCAGGAAGCTCGTCCCGATCGGCAAACATGTCGCTATGGCCTAGTATTGTACTCACTTCACGCGCCGTTTCCTCTCCTGAACTTATAACCTTGACTTCATCTCCCATTTCCTCTTTGATGAGCGGCTCAAGCAAAGGATAGTGGGTGCAGCCCAGGATCAATGTATCCAGGCCCTGTCCCTTTAATGGTTTCAGGGTGTCAGTTACGACCTTCTTCGCAACATGCCCATCATACTCCCCACTCTCAACAAGCGGCACGAATTTTGGGCAGGCAAGTGCTGCAACAGAAGTTCTACGATTGATTGATTTCAGCGCATGCTCGTACGCACGGCTTTTAACGGTGCCTTCAGTACCGATAATTCCGATTTTATAATTTTCGGTTACCTTGATCGCTGTCCTTGCGCCCGGCTGGATAACACCCAGTACCGGAATGGATAGTTCTTCCCTGATTTCTTCAAGGACCACCGCTGTCGCTGTATTGCACGCAATGACAAGCATTTTAATATTCTTTTCCAGCAGGAACCGGGTCATTTGCCAGGTGAATCTCTTCACTTCTTCAACAGGCCTCGGGCCATAAGGGCAACGGGCCGTATCACCGACATAGATGATCTGCTCATATGGCAGCTGCCTCATGACTTCCTTGGCAACAGTTAACCCGCCTACTCCTGAATCAATGATTCCGATTGGTCGGTTCAAAAAACTCGCCTCATTCTCCACGCATTTCTTGATGTAATTTTGCCAGCCCTTCCTTAAGCGATACGATTTCTTCACCGGAGAAATCCTTCAATACTTCCTGAAGGTACAGCTGGCGTTTCTTGATTACTTCATCGATGATCCTTTCCCCTTCGTCAAGGAGATGGATGCGTACTACTCGTCTGTCATTAGGGTCTTTCACCCTTACAACAAGTTGATTCTTTTCCATCCTGTCAACAAGATCCGTCGTCGTACTGCATGCCAGGAACATTTTATTCGACAATTCCCCGATCGTCATATCACCGTCTTCAAACAGCCATTGCAGGGCAATGAACTGTGGCGGTGTAATCGTGTAATTACTTAGCAATTCCCGGCCCTTCTGCTTAATAATACCCGATATGTATCTTAAATCCTTTTCGATATCAGCAACCGTCTCCAGCCCCTGGTTAATCCCTTCAACCTTCATCCGTAACAACTCCTAAATAAAATGCTTTATCCAAAAGACCTGGTTTCCAAGCCAGAATGATATTAATACTATTGCCCTTATTTTCTACTTTTTTCGGGAAAATTTCAAGATACAATTCTGAAATGAGCCGACAAAGGCCCTTTAATATCTTAACCGGCCAACCCTGCAGGATTGGCCGGTCATGATTAAAGTTCTAGCTCTCCCATTCGCAGGAGCTCTACAACAGCTTGGGAACGCCCCTTTACACCAAGCTTTTGCATGGCGTTTGAAATATGGTTCCGAACTGTCTTTTCGCTGATAAATAATTCACTAGCGATCTCTTTTGTTGTTTTGTCTTGTACTAACAGTTCGAAAACTTCTCTTTCGCGTTTAGTGAGTAATGGCTTGTGAGTATATTCATTTTCCTTCAAGTATTGTAACCCTCCTTGCCTTCGCCAGCTGTGAACTGCGGGGTGGGTATAAATTTAGTCAAAATATCATATGTGAAGGAAAGTATTGAAGTGACACATAATTAAGGGACTTCATGCCAAATTTTACAATTAGGCTGTTGTACAGTTGTAAATTGATTTTCAAGGTCCGTAAAATAATGTGTTGTCCAGGCTTTTTTTGCTGATTTTAAAGGATAAAACCAGAAAGCGATACCCGAAAATTATTTTACTGAATGTCTTGAAGGACTATTGAACGGCGGATTTCTTGCTTTTTAAAAATAGATCCCTCATTTCTTCTGTCCATCGTACACCTTTTCCTGTTTTTTTGGAAATCTGGACAATTGTCCCCCTGCCGGCAAGGCAAATTGAACCATCAGATTTCTTTGCCATATAGTGAAGGTCGACGGAAGAATTGCCAATTGAGCTGGCTTTCACAAAAATTTTCAAGTCCTCATCAAAAAAAATCTGGCTCAAATAATCACACTGCAAATCCGCAACAACCGGGATCGTCTCATTTTCCGGTTTTACCCAATCCTGCATGAATCCCTGGCTCTTGAAATATTCAATCCTCGCTTGTTCGAAATATGTAAATGGAACAGTGTTATTCAAATGCCCGAACATATCCGTTTCAGAGAAGCGTACCTTCACTTTATAAAAAAACTCAAATTCCTCTTCCCAGCTGACAATTTCGTCAATGTAATCCATCTTCTTCATGTTGTAACCTCCAGTAAACTGAATGAACATTCATTCTTTTCTTTATTATAAATTTTTTTTTGTTGTTTGGAAATAAAAACAGGTTAAAAACAGAAAGGAAGGATTGGGAGACCCAATCCTTCCTTGAATAATCAGCTGGCATTTTTATAGCCGCACGCTCTTGCTTTTTTATCGTGTCCCAAGTGTTTTCCGTTATTGTCCATTACCTTTCCTTTTGCGTTTCCGCTTTGCTCCGGACACTGCTTTTGCTTAAGGTCGATTTGAACCATGACAGGATCATGGTCACTTGCCCGCCCATGCTCCTCCATATACATAGAATTAATATTGATGATATCCGCCTCACTGCTGTCAGCAAGATGATTGGATACCAGAATAT
Organism: Mesobacillus jeotgali; assembly: GCF_900166585.1. NCBI lineage: Bacteria > Bacillati > Bacillota > Bacilli > Caryophanales > Bacillaceae > Mesobacillus > Mesobacillus jeotgali. Next base: position 2,277,632 of record NZ_FVZC01000009.1, read on the forward strand.
GATCAAGTACCTGAGAATTTCCCTGAAAATTATAAGTGAACCTTTCTTCTGCAGGCAATGTTTCAATCATGTTTGTTAATTGCCCGTTTTCCAATGCCTCAATTGGTTGGGAATACTCAAAGTCGTTCAAATCCCCAAGAACAACGACATTTGCTTCAGGATCCTGTGAGTATATCCCTGCGACAAATTCGTTCAGCAATTTAGCAATCTCAATTCTTTTTGCCTCGCTATCAAGGACTGGCGGCTGGATTTTGCCGAATAATGGGGTGTCTCCGCCTTTTGAGTTAAAATGGTTGGCGATGACGACTACATCTTCCCCTTTGAATTCAAACTCTGCAGCCAATGGTTTCCTTGTATCTTCAAAAATAGGATTCTGCGGGTCGATTCTACCCGGATTCAATGTCAGACCGCCATTTTCATAGGCAACAGCTTCTGTCGAAGTGCCTTTAGGTGCCTCTTTTAACTGTACACGTTCCGGATTATATAGGTAGCCCACACGAATGTTTCCGCCCGGCGCTCCTCCATCCTGGTTATACTCTGGGGCAATATCAGTCCAGCTGTATGCAGGTCCGCCCTGCGCAGTAATTTCATCGATCAAAGCCTGGTAGCTCATCGATGCATCTGAAGAACCGCTGGCTGTCTGGCCGTCATTATCTTGTACTTCAACAAGACCGATAATATCAGGCGATTTCAAGTTGTTAATTATCGAATCTGCAATTCTTTTAGTCTTTGCAGCATCTGTTTTTGCTGAGAAGTTTTCAATATTATAGCTGGCAATTGTCAATTTATCCTTTTCAGTCTCTAATTTCGTCAAATCTTCAACAAATTGGGCTTCAGTCAACTCTGGAAGCGTATCCTGATCCACCAAGATTTTGAAATTTGAGAAGCTGTAACTTACTACACCAGTGACTAGTCCATTAAAACGGTCTCCTGTTTTCGCAACAAAGTCACGATTGATGAGCAGGAACAGCCTTTCAGGATTGCTGCTTTCCTTAGTCAGCAAGATTCCGCCTTGCGGGCTGTATACCTTTCCATCAACCTTATTGGCGATGACAGGCACCTCGCCATATTTCTGCGGTCCGATGACCTGGGGACTTTCAACTCCGATTCTCATACCCTCGAGACTTTCATAAAAGTCGATGCCATCCTCGGCAGGATCAAAGACACCGAATTGATCATTATCAATGATTTGTGATGGCGGAATTCTGTCTTGGCCAATGACGACGGCATCAGGCAGCTTGTTGCCAGAAGCAATCTTAGTAACTGCAGTCGCGTTTATTTCAGTCATTGCCAGGTCAGTCTGCAGCTTTTCACTGTAGCCATCAAGAACCCATTCCTTCACAAGGCCATCAACTTTAACCGAATCACCTACAGCAAGACCATGAGACTTTTGGTAAACATATACCGCTTCCGAAGTGTTTGGGTTACCATCCTCTTCTGGTTCCTGCATAAAAAACGCGCTGCTGCCATCAATTTTTGTTACAATGCCTGTAACTCCGGCAACATTTTGGTCCTTATAGGGTGAGGAATGACCTTCTCCCTGAATATCATGGATTTTCAAACCTGTAACAGCGGGTGGCTCAGGCTCTCCCTGGTTTCCGCCGCTGTCCTCAGCGAAGCGCATAGCTGTAGGCGACTTAAGGCCTGGTACGGTGAAATATGCTTGAAGTGAACCTGTCACCTGCACTTTTTTACCGATAATATCTGGATTGGAAGATAAACCAAATGAATTCCTGAAAGAGGTACTGATCTGGACAGGCAGAATTTTGCTTGCATCCTTTTCATCAGGATTGTCTGCCAGTGCAAGATTATAATCATTTCCGAATGGAGCTTCAAAATCATAGGCATTGGTGCCTGTAGTATGTGCTACTATGTATCCTTCAACTGTTCCCGTACCACTGTTATTTTCTATCGCCTGCTGGACAGTCAGGATTGGTTCAGCTGATGTTTGGCCAGGGAAAGGTGAAACATAGCCCATAAGCAGAATAACCGCTGTCAGCAAAGAAAAAAGTTTTTGACGAAAGTTCCCCACATTGATTCCTCCTCAGATTATATCCGACAGAATAAGATCCCTGTCAGAAGGAATATAACATGGATATTTCAGCTATTCCATGCAGTGTATGTTAATTATTCCTAAATTTAGAAAAATGAATACATAGTATGAAAACGCTTTATATTAAAATAGTTACCATACTCCCGCACAAAGAAAACCAGCCAGGACTTTTGGCCCTTCCTGGTTTTTTGCTAGATTAATTGCCCTCAGCTGTCCTCCTGGCATAAATGATATAACGGTAAGGAGCATCGCCTATATAATTGAAAGGGTAACAGGTGGTCAGAATAAGTTCTTCTTCAGTATGTTGGAGAGTAATGATGCTAGTGTCTTCAGCACTTACAATCTTTGTTGCAATGATTTCGTATGTATAGTCCCCATAAGGCATTTTCATTGTCAAATGATCCCCCAATTTCAGGTCACCTGCTTTTCGGAAAACTGTATCACGATGGCCTGAGAGGACGATTTGCCCTTTTTCATCCGGGTAAAAGGAGTCTTTATAATGGCCTACTCCCTTGTCCAGATCATCCGGGTCCGTCCCTTCTACAATCGGCAGCTCCGCTTCAATTCTTGGGATTACCAGCAATCCTGATGCATCGCCAGTATCTGGCTTGAACTCTTCCTTTTTCATCTTCAGATGATTATCTTTAACTAAATCTCTGGCGGCTGCAAGGGAAATCATCTCCTGGCGTTTGATATCCCATAATTGGAACACACCAATGGTGAGAATGACGATCCCGCTGAGGATAATTACAATAGCCAATATTTTTGGTATTTTCATATACCGCTCCTGATTAAGTCTTTAGTATCAGTATACCAAGATGCCCTCTTGTATAAAAAGCACTTTTTTAAAATGAAAAAACCTCCTCTTCCAAATGGAAAAGGAGGCTGTATTTTTTATAAAGAATAGCTTTTTACCCTTAGATTATTGTCCAAGTTCAGCGCCTAGCCAGTTTTCATCCTGGAGTTGGCTTCCTCAAGTATCTTGCGAGAAGCATTAGCTTTGAGCAGCTCGAGTCGCTTATTGGGGCTGACCAAGGCGCTTGCGCTTTTCTTTATACTTGGTCGCTTCCGAAGAAGTTCTTGAAAGATTGGAATGTTGTATCACGGTTCAAGGCAGCGATTGATGTAGTCAACGGAATGCCTTTAGGGCATGACTGAACACAGTTCTGGGAGTTACCGCAGTTTGCAAGTCCTCCGTCTCCCATGATCGTTTCAAGTCGTTCTCCTTTGTTCAAAGCACCAGTTGGGTGAGCATTGAACAGGCGAACCTGTGACAATGGCTGCGGTCCGATAAAGTCAGACTTGCTGTTTACGTTCGGGCAAGCCTCAAGGCACACACCGCATGTCATGCACTTGGATAGTTCGTAAGCCCATTGGCGCTTTTTCTCAGGCATACGAGGTCCCGGTCCAAGATCGTAAGTTCCATCGATAGGAATCCAAGCTTTAACTCGCTTCAGTGAATCGAACATGCGGCTGCGGTCAACCTGCAGGTCACGGACAACCGGGAATGTTCTCATAGGCTCCAGTCTGATTGGCTGCTCCAGCTGGTCTACAAGCGCAGAACATGACTGGCGCGGACGCCCATTGATGACCATTGAGCAAGCACCACAAACCTCTTCAAGGCAGTTCATATCCCATGCGATTGGAGTAGTAGCCTCTCCTTTTGCATTAACAGGATTACGGCGTATCTCCATAAGCGCGGAAATCACATTCATATTTGGGCGGTAATCTAGTTCAAACTCTTCCTGATAAGGGGCTGAATCAGGAGTATCCTGGCGGCTGATGATAAAACGGACAGTTCTTTTCTCTGACATGCTTATTACTCCCCTTTCTTCTTGGAATAATCTCGCTTACGCGGTTGGATTAATGAAGTATCGACATCTTCATAATGGAATGCTGGCGCAGAGTTAGCATCAACAAACTTCGCCATTGTTGTTTTCAGGAAGTCCTCATCGTTACGGTCAGGGAATTCCGGTTTATAGTGAGCTCCACGGCTTTCATTACGGTTATATGCGCCGATCGTGATAACACGGGCAAGCTGGAGCATGTTTTGAAGCTGACGTGTGAATACGGCGCCCTGGTTGCTCCATTTAGCTGTATCATTAATATTGATATTTTTGTAACGCTCCATCAATTCAACGATTTTCTCATCTGTTTTCTTCAGTCTGTCATTGTAACGAACAACTGTGACATTGTCTGTCATCCATTCGCCAAGCTCTTTGTGAAGGACATATGCGTTCTCTGTTCCATCCAATGACATTACATTGTTCCACTTCTCCTGTTCCATTTTGACAGCATCATCAAACAGAACTGAAGAAACAGCATCCGCGCTCTTTTCAAGGCCATTGATGTAACGGATTGCGTTAGGACCAGCGACCATTCCGCCATAGATTGCAGACAGCAGGGAGTTGGCCCCAAGACGGTTCGCACCGTGCTGTGAGTAATCTACTTCACCAGCTGCAAACAGGCCAGGAATATTTGTCATCTGATCATAGTCAACCCACAGTCCACCCATAGAATAGTGAACAGCAGGGAAGATTTTCATAGGAACTTTTCTTGGATCGTCTCCCATGAATTTTTCATAAATTTCAATGATTCCGCCAAGCTTGATGTCAAGCTCTTTAGGATCCTTATGTGAAAGGTCAAGATATACCATGTTTTCGCCGTTGATGCCGAGCTTCTGGCTTACGCACACATCGAAGATTTCACGTGTAGCGATATCACGAGGCACAAGGTTTCCGTAAGCTGGATATTTCTCTTCAAGGAAATACCAAGGCTTACCGTCCTTGTAAGTCCATACTCGTCCACCTTCTCCACGTGCAGATTCACTCATTAGGCGAAGTTTGTCATCACCAGGAATTGCCGTTGGGTGAATCTGGATGAATTCTCCGTTAGCATAATATCCGCCCTGCTGATAAACGATTGCAGCAGCTGAACCCGTATTGATTACTGAGTTCGTTGTTTTACCGAAAATGATACCAGGTCCACCAGTTGCCATGATGACGGCATCAGCAGCAAATGATTTGATTTCCATTGAAGTCAGGTTTTGTGCTACCACCCCGCGGCAGACACCTTCCTCATCCTTAACTATTCCAAGGAATTCCCATCCTTCATACTTTGTGACCAAACCAGCCACTTCATGGCGGCGGACTTGCTCATCCAAAGCATAAAGAAGCTGCTGTCCAGTTGTCGCACCAGCAAATGCTGTACGGTGATGCTGTGTACCTCCGAAACGGCGGAAGTCCAGCAATCCTTCAGGTGTACGGTTGAACATTACACCCATACGGTCAAGAAGGTGGATGATTCCTGGTGCTGCTTCAGCCATTGCTTTTACAGGCGGCTGGTTTGCAAGGAAGTCACCGCCATAAACTGTATCATCAAAGTGCTCCCAAGGAGAGTCACCTTCACCTTTTGTATTTACTGCGCCGTTAATTCCGCCCTGTGCACAAACAGAGTGGGAACGTTTTACCGGCACAAGAGAAAACAGTTCAACAGGAGTTCCTGTTTCTGCAACTTTTATAGTAGCCATTAAGCCAGCCAAACCGCCGCCGACTACGATAACCTTACCTTTACTCATCGTGACTCACTCCCTTAAATCCAAGTCTGTCTTTCATATCCCTAAAAAAGTAATTCTATTTCTCAGCCTAAGCTGCACATTATTTGTTCATTTATTTCAGAAATGAGCTTATACAAACGCCAGGATCGCGCGGACTCCAACAATGGAAAGCGCAATGAAAACCCCGATTGTGATATAAGTAGAAATCACTTGTGAACGTGGTGTAACAGTGATTCCCCAGCTTACGAGGAAAGACCATAATCCGTTTGCGAAGTGGAAAGTGGTAGAAATTACACCAATTAAATAGAACCATAGCATGAATGGAGTTGATAGAATAGTCTCCATCATCTGGAAGTTAACATCTGCACCAAAGGCTGCGGCAATACGTGTTTCCCATACATGCCATGCCACAAAGACCAATGTGATGACCCCGGATACACGCTGGAGCATGAACATCCAGTTTCTGAAATGGCCATATTGGCCTATATTGTTTTTAGCTGTAAAAGCAATATATAGACCGTAAATTGCATGGAATAATAATGGTAAGAAGATAATGAAGATTTCTAGAAAGTACCTGAAAGGCAACTGCTCCATAAAATGTGCTGCGTTATTAAATGATTCTTCTCCCCCTGTAGCAAAATGGTTTACTACAAGGTGCTGCGTTAGGAATAGACCTACTGGAATAACACCCAGTAAAGAATGCAGCCTCCGCCAATAAAACTCTTGTCTACCTGCCATAAGTATACCCCCCTGAAATTTGGCCGTGATGTCCAGGCTTCTCTCCCCATCCCTATTAACCTAAGAGACTGATTAAACCTAACATCAAAAAAAAATAAGTATTTCTTACAATTATGTGACATGTTCATTTTACTCCCATCATAATAGAGCGTCAAGAAAACGGATACATAAAAATGCTTATATAAATAAAATTTTTAAAATATATTGGTATTGTAAAAATCCCACTTTTTAATCATTCCAAGCCCTGAAAGGTTATATTAAAATAACACTATTGCCCTTTTACAACCATTTAAAAAAATAAATTTTTGAAATTCCAAGTTACGGGTATGGTATAAACATGGAAAAAAATTATAAAATCTTTAAGGAAACAAAATTTAACAGTCTTTAATTTTTACCATCGCCGGTTGTTTTCTTGGCAAATTGTTTATAATAGATTAATAGAAAGAGGGGAGAACATGAGCGAAACAACAACTTCTGAACAAAAGACCGAAAGCAAGCCTCTTGCTGTTTCTGCTTTCGGATATGAATTGATCAGGGACGAGCTTTTAGCGGAACTGCTCGGCAAAGACACACCTGAAATCCTTTACTGGGCCGGCAAAAGGCTCGCGCGCAAATATCCATTATCAAGCCTGGAGGAGACGATCCACTTTTTCCTGGAAGCGGGCTGGGGTCATCTCACCGTCAAAGAAGAATCACGAAAAGAAATGCTGCTCCAACTCAGCAGCGAACTGATTTCCTCCCGACTCAAAAAAAATCCAAACGCAACCTTCCAGCTCGAAGCGGGATTCATCGCCCAGCAAATTGAACACCAGAAAAAAGTAACAGCAGAAGCCTTCGAACACCCGAATAAAAAATCATTGAAAATCCTGTTCACAATCAAGTGGGATAAGACTGATATTATAGAGTGAATGGAAAAAGCAGAAGCTTTAACAAGATACTGTTTTATAATGCCAGCTTTATCTTAAGGGTTACTGCGCACGAATTTGGAAAAAATTTCGAAATTCGGTCGCAGTAACCTTTTTATTGTGGCTGGAATTTGAGCTATTACGGTTTTTCTAGCGCAATACATTTTGTTTGCCCTCCATACTGATACAATGACCAATTTAGAGGCACATACTAATCTTCGGGCACATGTTCCTCTTACTTGTTACCGAACCCTTTTGTTCCTCCACTTTTCGGGCACATGTTCTTCTTACTTGTTACCGAAATCTTTTGCTCCTCCACTTTTCGGGCACATGTTCCTCTTACTTGTTACCGAACCCTTTTGCTCCTCCACTTTTCGGGCACATGTTCCTCTTACTTGTTCCCGAAACCTTTTGTTCCTCCACTTTTCGGGCACATGTTCCTCTTACTTGTTACCGAAATCTTTTGCTCCTCCACTTTTCGGGCACATGTTCCTCATACTTGTTCCCGAAATCATTTGTCACTCCACTTTTCGGGCACATGTTGCTCTTACTTGTTACCGAAATCTTTTGCTCCTCCGCTTTTCGGGCACATGTTCTTCTTACTTGTTACCGAAATCTTTTGCTCCTCCACTTTTCGGGCACATGTTCCTCTTACTTGTTCCTCCACTTTTCGGGCACATGTTCCTCTTACTTGTTACCGAAATCTTTTGCTCCTCCACTTTTCGGGCACATGTTCCTCTTACTTGTTACCGAAACCTTTTGCTCCTCCGCTTTTCGGGCACATGTTCCTCTTACTTGTTACCGAAATCTTTTGCTCCTCCGCTTTTCGGGCACATGTTCTTCTTACTTGTTACCGAAATCTTTTGTTCCTCCGCTTTTCGGGTACATGTTCCTCTTACTTGTTACCGAAATCTTTTGCTCCTCTGCTTTTCGGGCACATGTTCTTCTTACTTGTTACCGAAATCTTTTGCTCCTCCACTTTTCGGGCACATGTTCCTCTTACTTGTTACCGAACCCTTTTGCTCCTCCTTTTTTCGGGCACATGTTTCTCATACTTGTTACCGAACTCATTTGCTCATCCACTTTTTCGGCACATGTTCCTCTTACTTGTTACCGAAACCTTTTGTTCCTCCACTTTTCGGGCACATGTTTCCCTTATGTGACCGTCTGCTCTCTCGTTTCCTTCCGGATGGCTCATACCGATGGACTGAAGCGCTGTCTCCTCTTGCACCCGAACAAGAGTCAGCGTCAATATCTGAACAAAAAGCTTTCCCAGCCGGGAAAGCTTATTTTACCTGCTTAATTCGTCTTAACCGCTCCTGAATACAGCTCAAATGCTTCATGAAGCGACTCAACGGCGGTTACCATTTGTTTTTCACTTACGACTGTGGAAACTTTGATTTCGGAAGTGCTGACCATTTTCACCTGGATGCCGTTTCCTTCGAGGACTTCGAACATCTTCGCGGCAACCCCCGGATTTGATACCATGCCGGATCCTACGATTGACACCTTTGCAAGGCCAGTTTCTGATTCGATTGCCTGATAGTTCAGGGTCTCCTTATTACGCTCCAGTACATCCAGTGTTTCTGGCAGATCATTGCTCTTGATGGAGAATGAAATGTTGGCAGTTCCTGCTTCTGTCCGGCTTTGGACGATGATATCGACATTGATTTGATTTTGTGCAAGTGTCGTGAAAATCGTAGAAAGCCCTTTTAAGGAAGTGCTCACCCCAAGGACTGATACTCTAGTGATTTTGTCTTCAAATGCCACTCCGCGTACAATTAGATTTTGTTCCATTTCATTCTCCTCCTCGATGATGGTGCCTCTTTCTTTTTCCATGCTTGATCTTACTTCAATAGGCAGTCCGTAGTTCTTGGCAAATTCGACCGCACGCGGGTGCAGCACTCCTGCCCCCAAATTTGCCAGTTCAAGCATTTCATCATAGGAAACACTCAGTAACTTCCTGGCGCTTTTTACAAACCTAGGATCGGTCGTGAATACTCCGGTTACGTCTGTATAAATATCACATTTGTCTGCCTTCAATGCGGCTGCAAGAGCAACTGCAGTGGTGTCTGATCCTCCGCGGCCAAGTGTCGTGATTTCCCCATCATCCGTTACTCCCTGGAATCCAGCGACAATCACTACCTTTCCTGACTTCAGCTCTTTGGAAATCCTGTCAGTATCAATATCAATTATCCGGGCATTGCCATGAACGGACTCGGTTTTGATCCCAGCCTGCCAGCCTGTAAAGGAAACTGCCTCAATTCCGCTTTGTGAAAGCGCCATAGAATAGAGTGCAATTGTAATTTGCTCTCCAGTCGTAAGGAGCATATCCATTTCCCTTTTGGATGGCGTCTTGGAAATATCATTCGCCATGTCGACAAGATGGTCGGTCGTTTTTCCCATGGCCGATACCACGACAACTACATTATTTCCGTTCTTTAATTCTTCTGCTGTCCTTAAAGCAGCATTCCTGATTCTTTCAACACTGCCAACCGATGTTCCGCCGAATTTCTGTACAATCAATCCCATAAGTTTCCCCTGCCTCTTCTACTGTTTTGTGCCTCTTAAAGAGTTTCATGGCTTTTCCGCATATGTATTTTCCCCTGGCCTTTAAAAAAAAGAGCCATAAAAACAGAAAAAGCAATGGAAGTGGCTCCCATTGCTTGATAAACGTTTTTATACGCTGCAACATGAGATAGCACTCCAAGATGGCAATCTTGACAATCCTGCGTTTATTCAACGAAGGACCAGCGAGAAAATCGATAGGCATTCCCTCACTTCGGCGAACATCCCCTTTCAAAACCCTTCCTCGAATCCTATAATTCTCCGGGATTTTACTCTTGAAGCTCGCACCTCTATCTTCACTTTAATACTCTAAAGTGATAACAATATGAAATTTTTATTATTATAGCATACAAAAAAATAGAATGCTACCTTAATTCTGTAATTTCTGATATAGTTCCTGTGCTACATTTGCTGGCAGTCCTGCCGCAGCTAGTTCTTCAACAGTGGCCTCGCGCATTTTTTTCACTGAACCGAAATGCTTCAAAAGAGCTTTCTTGCGTTTCTCTCCAATGCCATCGATATCGTCGAGTATGGACTGAAAAGCACTCTTCCCCCTCAACTGGCGGTGGAAGGTGATTGCGAAACGGTGGACCTCATCCTGAATTCTTTGCAGCAGATAAAACTCCTGGCTGTTCCGCGGCAATTCGATTACCTGCAATGGATTGCCATAGAGCAGCTGTGAGGTCCTGTGCTTGTCATCCTTGGCAAGACCTGCAATCGGAATATCGAGCCCCAATTCATTCTCGAGGACATCCCGTGCCGACTCAATATGTCCTTTACCGCCATCGATGATGATTAAATCGGGCAGCGGCAAAGCCTCTCTCAATACGCGGGTATACCTGCGGCGCACGACTTCCCTCATCGATTCGTAATCATCCGGCCCTTTAACCGATTTAATCTTGTATTTCCTGTATTCCCTTTTCTCAGGCTTGCCGTCGATAAATACTATCATTGCGGAAACCGGGTCAGTTCCCTGGATATTCGAGTTATCGAAAGACTCGATTCGATGTGGAGTGTAGATTCCCATCTGCTTTCCAAGGTTTTCAACTGCCTTGATGGTCCTTTCCTCATCACGCTCAATCAGCGAGAACTTTTCTTCCAGAGCAATACGCGCGTTTTTGGAAGCCAAATGGACAAGCTCTTTTTTCTTGCCGCGCTGTGGCTTAAGGACTTTTACACCAAGCAAGCCCTCAGCCATTTCCAGATCGACGCTTTCGGGCACCAATATTTCTTTTGGCTTGAAATGCTCATTTTTTGAGTAAAACTGACCTAGGTACGTCAGGATATCTTCCTCAGGTTCATTATGGATTGGGAACATCGATACTTCCCGCTCGATCAGTTTTCCCTGGCGAATAAAGAACACCTGGACGCACATCCAGCCCTTATCGACAGAATAACCAAAAACGTCCCGGTCGGTAAAATCTGTCGTGGTCATTTTCTGCTTTTCCATCGTCGCCTCGATATGGGCAATCTTGTCGCGAAATTCCTTCGCCCGTTCAAAATCCAGGTCTTCGGCAGCAGCTGCCATTTTGGCCGTCAGATCTTCCTTGATTTCCTTGTAACCGCCATTCAGGAACCTGGCAATCTCATCGGTAATCTGCTTGTACTCCTCCTTGCTGACTTCCTTGATACATGGTGCAAGACACTGGCCCATGTGATAATAAAGACAGACTCGGTCAGGCAGAGTCGAGCATTTTCTGAGCGGATAAATCCTGTCGAGCAGTTTTTTCGTCTCATTTGCCGCCTGTACGTTAGGATACGGTCCAAAATATTTGCCGCTGTCCTTCTTGACCTTCCGGGTAATGATCAGCTTTGGATGGCGCTCTGCCGTAAGCTTGATGAAGGGATAGCTCTTATCATCCTTGAGCATGATATTATACTTCGGGTCATATTTTTTGATCAGGTTGATCTCAAGAAGCAGTGCCTCCATATCGGAAGAGGTGACAATATACTCAAAGTCCTCGATTTCATTGACAAGCCGAAGCGTTTTGCCGTCATGCGATCCGGTGAAATAGGAACGCACCCTGTTTTTCAAGACCTTGGCTTTCCCGACATAAATGATGGTTCCCTGCCTGTCCTTCATTAAATAACATCCTGGCTGTGCAGGGAGAAGAGCAAGCTTATTTTTAATTTGCTCATTCATGCGATTCACCTCCTGTTACGGTGTCCAATTTATATAAAACAATCTCATGATAGACTGGATCGAAAATCTCATTTGATTTAAATGTTTTTATTTTTTCAATCTTCCCTTGAAGGTTAAACCCCTGGGAACGGAAGCCGTCAACTACACTATTGGTTAGATAAACGCTTTTCCCTTCATATAAACTCTGGTCATGAAGGAATATTTTATAGGTGTAGATTCGCTTATGCGCAAAGGGCATTTCCAGGAACTGAAGCACTCGTGTTTCCTCCCAAGTGTATAGCACAAAATCGCCGGTCTGCCCCTCGAGATAATCTGCGAGCTGATAAACAGCCGGTGATGACTCGGCCTGCTCCTGCACATAGCCTGATGAAATAATTGCCTGGGCAATGATTACGGCTACAGCAAGAAATCTGGCAAAACCTAATGCTCTCTTTTTTAAAAAAACAATCAAGCAGAGAAACACCAGCAGCAGCGCAAGGGGCAATATATGCCTTGGCTTCTCGATATTCTGGGCAAAAAGCGCCCATCCGCCATAAGCAAGCATCAGCAATATACCTAATCGGACAGTGCTATGCTTCAAGATCCTGCTTTTGGGAGCCGGCATAAAAATGAATATACCGATAAGTATATATAATACCATCAAAACAGCTGTTCGTGAAAATATTCCCCACCATAAAATGTTGGTAAACAAAAATGCTTGCAGCCTTTCCAGTATGGATAGTTCATTCGATATCGAAGTGCCTCCCCATTCCTGAAAGTGGCCGCCGGTGAATCCGAATGCCAGCTCCAGGAAATTGCCAAGGCTTCCTTCTGTTAAAATGATCCCGGCAACCCAAATTAGCTGAAACAGGCCAGCAATGGCCGAAAACTTAAGAATATCAGGCAAATTCAGCTGTTGTTTGGTCCATTTTTTATAAAAAAGATAAATGAGCCCGATTCCCATCGGAATATAACTCAATCTGATCCCTAAAAGCACACTGAATAAAAACAACGGCAGGAGCATCCATTTCCCCGAATCTCTAGATTCAGCTGCCACTATGCTCCAGAAGTACCACCAGAATGCGGCAAGCGCTGCTCCTTCAGACATCGGCTGATTGACGATAATCAAAGGAAAGCTGGCTGTATAAATAGCTGCTGCCACAACGAAAGCATTCTCTTTTTCTACAACTCTTGATGAAAGAAAGTAAACGGGTATGATTGAGCTTGCATAAAATAGTACATTGAATGCCACCAGGGCCTGACCTGGATTGTGCACAATATTTTCGGTGAGCAAGCCACCTAAGATAAAATACGGATATCCTGGAAAATGCGGCTGCATCGCCCTTATGTCGTACCTTTCAAGGGCAAGGGCAAAATCCACCTGATCCCATGATGAAACGAATGGATTCAGTGAATTTAACTGGACAGCAAAAATATAAAGAACCGCAATCATACTCAGTCCAAGTACTATTACCCTGTTCACTTTTTCAGAAGCCATTTATCTTCACCAACTAACTTTCAAAAAATTATTTTAAGGTATGAAAAAAGTACAAGGAATTTCCCTGTACTTTTTCTGGAGAGAGGATCATAATACCTCACAAAAGTTCTTATTTTACTTGTGGGTTGAGCACGTTCACCTGTTTTTCTGCCTTTTTGTTTTCGGCAGCTTTCACTTTACTGCTGCGTGATGAGGTAAAGAGGTAAATTGCCGTGAAGTATCCAATATACGCAATGACTTCTTCAATGGAAGGCATTGATGAATATCCGAATAAAGCCTTCAGGAAGATTCCTACATCTCCTGACAGCAACGGAGCGACACCATGGTCCCGCAAATAATGGGCATGGTCAATCGGATGTTCCGGCAACAGCCAGGTAATATCATAAACATGGTACATAACACTGCCGATCAAATTTATATCCTGCATCATAGAAATCGCCTGGACCAGCAAACCTGCTGCAATCAGGATGATGAATGCTCCAGTGATTTGGAAGAATGTTTTAAGCTTAACCTTCATTGTACCTTTAAAGAACATGTAAGATACAACTACTGCAATTATCGTTCCTGTTATCGCTCCCCAACCCTGCATCGCGGCACCGATATTCCCGCCAGTGATCGCAGCGAAGAAGAATACAGTTTCAATTCCTTCTCGCAATACTACTAGGAATGAATGGATGACCATTCCAATGATATTTCCAGTGGAAATAAATTTATTCATTTTTCCTTCCATATTGCCCTTTAGGTCTTTGCTATGGCTGGCCATCCAGAATACCATCTGGGTTAGAAGGACAGTCGATACAACCATGATTCCGATTTTCAGATAAATCTCACTGCCCATTGCGGCAAATCCAGTGAAGACTACCTGAAACAGAATGGCTACTCCTATACTTGCAAGAACAGCAAGGCCTGCGCCCAGCCAAACATACTTGGTATACTTTGGATTACCAGTCCTCTTTAAGTATGTTGTAATGATGCCAATGATTAATAACGCTTCCAATACTTCACGAAAAGTGATCAATAATGCTTGTACTTCCACTGCTGATTCTCCCCTCTCCAAGGTGTCATCGTAATTTTAAGATCTTCTTTTTCTGATTCCAATTATCACTAAAGCAGCAAGGACAGCAACAATCAGGACCAAAGGAATCCAATTTCGCAAATTCGACAAGTCGGTCCAGTCCTTTTTGCCTGTTGCAGCAACTTCCTCGCCTGTGTCAGAGAAGTGTCCTACTTCAAGGCTGGGAAGATTGAATTGCTTTTGCAAAGCCTTTAAAATTTCATCTTTTGTTGTTTTAAAAGTTTCAATGTCAGATGGCTTCTTCCCGACTCCAAAAAGTCCGGGATTCCCCAAAGCTTCAAGTGCTGTATCAAAGTCCGCTTTAATTTGTTTATCAAGTTCAGGATCTTTTGCTTCCACGTTTGGCGACAGCGCCTGATATGTAGCAAAGCCTTTGGCAAGAAGTTTTTTAGAAGTATCATACTCCTCAAAACTCTTTTCAATGCTCTCAAGCCTTCTTGCAATATTCAAAACCAAAAGCTTCTCCATATTGTCAATAGTGGCTTCTTTATCCTTATCATTCAAGCTTTCCATAATGACTTCTCCAGGCTCAGGTCCCATGTGCATATCAACTTCTTCTTTTACTGTTTCAAACAGAGACGTTGCTGCCGAGAAGTTTGGAGGGTCCTCATCAAGTTTCAGCTGCATCTCCTTATAGACCTCAGCGACTTTCTCTTCATTGGGGTCACCATATGAATATGCGCTGGCTGTCATCGGAATGCTGCTGCTGAGAATGAATATCAATGAAAAACAAAAAAATATAGTTTTTTTCATTAGTCGTTTTCCCTCCTACAATGATAATGATAATGATTATCAATATGTATGTCAATCATATTTGATAAACGTCACTTTTTTGTCACTATTTTTACTGCTTTTACGTTGGAATTTCTCTTCCCCGGATACCTTAATGACCGGCCTTGTCATTTCGCGATATACGGCGGGCACGACATTCGTCATATATTTCTTGAAGGAAATGAAGGATGTACCAGTTGTCCTCACTCGGTATTTTATCGGTACTTCAAGAACCCTGTAACCCTTTCTCACAAGGTTCAGCGTCAATACTTGAGCATAATTGTAATCATGAATAATCTCCGCATGCTTCAGCACCTGCCGGGAGAAGGCCCTCATTCCTGATTGTCCATCATACAGCCACTTTCTCAATAATAAGGTTTGCAGGAAGGTAAAAATATAGTTGCCCATCCTGCGGTGAAATTTCATTCCTTTTATTGTGCCCATAAAACGGGATCCCATTGTATAATCTGTCTCACCATTGATAATGGGTTTAACTATGTCAGGAATCTGCCATGCGGGGTATTCCCCATCTGCATCAATCATTACGCCGACGTCTGCCCCCATTTTGTAGCATGCATCCAGTCCTTCTCGGACCGCGGCACCGAGGCCGCGGTTTTTTTCAAAGCTGATGATATGGTCGGCTCCCGCTTTTCTCGCTTCAGCAACCGTTCCATCTGTTGATCCATCATCAATGACTAGCACTTCTACTTGATCAACTCCGGCAAAACTGCGCGGAATATTGCCAATCACTTCACCTATTGATTCCTCTTCATTAAATGCAGGTAAAAATACGATAACTTTATTCAAATCGATTCTCTTCTTTCTCTGCTTTGATTGCATCCATCAGCACTTTTCCCCTGCTGCTGGCCGGGTATGGCGCTCCCATCAAATAAGATATCGTCGGAGCAAGTGAGACCAGACTATGCTTTTCCTGGACTTTATTTCCCTTCTTGATATGCGGTCCATGCATGAAAAATGGAACGAATCTTTCCCCTTCGTCAAGGTGGCCATGGCCTCCTATGCCATCAGCCTGCCCATGGTCTGCACAAATGACCAGTGTGGTATTCTCCATTTTCCCTTCAGCCTCGAGCCAATCTACGAATTCCTTGATCAGCGCATCGGCTTCCTCGATTTTTTCAATGTAATCATCATATAGCACCCCGCGGCTGTGACCAACCTGGTCTGTTCCGATCATTTGCACGATAAACAGGTCAGGATCCTGCTCATCCATTATCTTTCTTGCCCTTGCAAGCATATTGGTGTCTGCCTTGTCCTTATGCATTACAGCTGTTACCGTCTCAACATCGCTCCCCATTGCATCAACGAGATGGGCAATGCCCAGCAGTCTTCCTCTTTTGCCGACTTTCCTGAGCGAGTCAAAAATCGTTTCGGCATTAACACCGAGCTTATAGACCATGTTCGATTTAATGCCGTGTTCAAACGGATAAGTACCCGTGAACATTGAGCTAAAACAAACGACCGTCCTTGCAGGATACAAGGTTTCCATGTTCAGGAATTCTGTACCATTCTCTTTTAATTGATCGAGAAAAGGGGTACTCGCTTCGTAAAATCGTTCCTTGCGCATACCATCGATAACAATGACGATCACTTTGTCTGAAAGGCCGTTTTCAGGTACTTCCGGTCCCTCATCCTTTGTATAGGTATCGTACGCCTTCGGTTTCCAGTCAAATAAATATCTGTGCAAAATAAACGCAAATAGCAATACGAAGCCGTAAAATAAAGCCATGTCCATGAGCGGCAGACCCAGATTACCAGAGAAAGCGATAAATGACATTTCCCATAAGGACAGAAGCAGCAATACTTTCAGAAGCTGTTCCTGGGCATTTCCGCTGGTCGTATCACTGTTCTTTAACACCAGTTTCCAAAACCTTGTGAAGTTTAGCCAGGAAGTGCCAATTCTCAAGTGGTAATAAAGCGTACCCCAGAAAAACACAGTGAAGAAAAAATAAAGGCCAGCCGCAAACAGCAGCAAATTCAAATTAAGGTCAGGCCACAAGATAATAAAAACAATAAACGGAATCCATAAATAGTTTCTCAAAAACAGCGGAAAATCATAAATAAAATACATAATAAAGAGCGGCAGTACCGTGAGCAGAGCGATAAGAAAATCCATTATCCCTTCCGCACTGCCCAAATCTCCGAGGTGGAATAAAAGCATCGTGCCAACTGTAAAAATTGGCGTGAAAGGCTTCCCTTCATTAAGCAAATTCCAGCTTCGGGCCGCGAATTTTTCAAATTTAGATGCGCTTTTCATGATTCGTTGCCCCTTTCTCTAGTCCATTTCTTCAAAAAATGAATCGGTACCGGGTATGCAGCAAAGGCAATACCTCCGACGATGAATGAAAAGATATATTTCAGTCCATGGGTGATGATAGCAGCAGTATAGGCATCTGCAGCAGCTACGCCATTAGCTCCCAATGCAAAAACCATTATAGCCTCATAGCTGGCAATTCCTCCCGGTGTGATCTGAAAGATTTGCCCAGCAACCGTAATGCTGTTGACCCAGATTGCTTGTACAAAGCTGATGACACTATCTCCGCTTAGAATAACACCATAGATCACTGCCGCTTCCAGCATCCAGCTGGCCAGGGTCAACCCGAGTACCCAAATTCCCCGCCAGCCTGAAAAGGCATCTTTCATGATAGATAATTGTCTGTCAAAAAAAGAGCGGAATTTATAGTAAACAACTATAGATACGGCAGCTCCGGGTACTGCAACCCAAACAAGAACGATCCCGGGGAACGGCAGTTCAAGGAAAGCCAGCCCGATCAACGCTAAGGTAAATAGGATTGCGGTATCCATCAAGCGCAGGACTATGACTGAATAGAAAGCTGCCTGTCCTGTAATGCCAGGCTCTCTGGTCTTCATAACCCCGATCCTCGCAAAATCTCCCGCTTTGACAGGCAGGAGATGGTTCAGCAGCATACTATAAAACAAGCCATACATACAAGTTGAAAGACGTACATGATTTTTCAGATACAGCTTCCAGGCAATGCCTCTGGCAAAGAAAGCAAGAAAATAGCTTCCGAAAATGAACAGCAGTGCTTCAGGTTTATCAGCAATGGCATTTAATTCACCAAGCACACTGCCTGCATCAAGATAGTAGATCGTCATCAGGAGAAATGCCCCGATTAATAGAAACGCTATGGTTTTTTTATAGAAATTTTTCATTATTCTTTGCCCATGCCACCGTTTCAGCTATCCCTTTGCTGAATTCCATCTCTGGTTCATAACCAAGCAATTTCTTCGCAAGTGAGATATCAGCCCATGTCCTGTCTACATCTCCGGCCCGATCTTCTTCGCGCTTTATTTTCATGTCCGGGTAATAAACCTTTAGTTCGCCCAGCAGCTGAGTCATTGAAACAGGCTGGCCCGAGCCGATATTGATAATGGCGCTTTGCTGCAGATTTTGCAGAGCCAGGCTGATACCATTCACGATGTCTCCAACATATGTATAGTCGCGAGAACCACCCTTGCCAAAAATAGTTATCTCTTCGCCATTTTCCAACTTCTTTATAAAGTTGGCGATGGCCATGTCCGGCCGGCCCCAAGGACCATAAACGGTGAAAAAGCGAAGGATTTTGACATCTATATTGTAAAGATGTCCATACACATGGCAAAAGGATTCAGCAGCATATTTGGAGGCCGCGTAAGGTGATATCGGCTTGCCAGTTGCCATCTCCTCTTTAAAGGGTATATTGTTCATCATCCCATATACCGATGAAGAGGAAGCAAATATAACCTGCCTCACACCTGAAATACCTGCTCCTTCAAGTACATTAACAGTTGCCTTTACATCGTAATCTATGTATTCCAATGGGCGGAGGATAGAATATGCAACTCCCGGCAATGCGGCCAGGTGAACAATCGCTTCCGGCGAAATTTTTTTGATAATTTCGGTGGTCTCATTACGGTCAAGGAGATTGGTTTGGCAGAACTGAAAATCGCCAGTTCTTTTTATGTTCTCAAGATGCTGTTGTTTTCTGTCAACCGAATAGTAAGGATGCAGGTTATCGATGATTGCCACCTCGTGCTGCTCCTTGAGCATTTTGACAGCAAAATGGCTTCCGATAAATCCCGCGCCCCCAGTAATCAAAATCTTCATGATTACACCTCTTTCTTTCCTAAGCCATTTTACCATAATATTTCATCTAAAAAGCGAAAATAGAGCCGCATCACTGCGGCTCCCAAATTTTATAGCAAACCATTTACTGCTGAAATGACAGCGTCGCCTTTTGCCTTTGCATCTTCTGGCTCATTTTCCGAAATGGCATTGAACCAAGCTTCAGCGTCAGCAAATACTGCCTGTGTTTTTTCTTCGCCTAATTTTTCAGTCATCTGGCCTTGCAGCATCTTTAGGAACATATTGCCTTCCATAGCACTTACTTTCGCTTCGACTGCATTTTCTGCTAGAAGGTTTGGTGCTTTTTCGTAGTAGCCTTTGATTTTGCCAGCTACCGCTTTTGCGAATAAAGCATTTGTTTCTGTAGATTTGATTGTAGCAGGATCCGTTGTGTTAATGGTGAAGAGTTTGTCTAACTGAGCTGCAGCAGCTTCATCCCCACCGCCAAGTGAACCTTTAATCGCCTGGTAGAAGCCCCAAGCTTCTGCCTGCATGATGGACAATTCTTTTGAATCTTTTCCTTCTTTCGCTCCTGCTTCCATCTTCTCAGCGTATGACTTCGCTGCCAGGTAGTAGCTTCTGTAGATTGATTTATCCGTTACCTGAAGGAATACCTGGAAGTCTTCTGCGTTTCCAGAGTTAAGTGCTTCTTCCTGGGCTGTCAATCCTGAGTTAATGTTTTCTACAAGACTTGAGTCCCCACTGAGTTCATAATACGTATCACGCTTTTCCGCTGTTGGAATGAAAACTTTTTCAGCCAGATGCTTGATTTGCGCAAATGCTAGATCAGCATCTTCTTTTTTATCCTCTGTCAGAGCAGCAACAGCTTCTTTTTGAAGTGCTTTTTGATTTTGATAGAAATAGGATTGAGTGGTCTTGTCGATTAACTGAACAGAGATGATTGGCTCCATCTCGCCATTTTTACCCGCCGCAATAGCAGCCTGGATTGCCTGGTCAAATTCAGGGGTAAGCTCAGCTATATCCTTCTGAAGCCCAGCATCATATTTTTCCTTGACTGTATCCCAGTTAACTTTTTGTTCTTCCTTTGCTTTTGAAAGCTCTGTCATCATTTCAGCATACGCTGCAGCCTGCTTTGCAGCATCTGTGTCTTCTACATTCACTTCTTTAGTTTCTTGTGTCTTTGTGTCTTCTGGTTTCTTTTCTGTTTCTGCCTGCTTTTTGTCTTCTGGTTTCTCAGCAGATTCATTTCCTCCGCAAGCTGCAAGGACAGTACTCGCCATTAAAAAACTCGCAAAAATCACTTTAAGGTGCTTCTTTTTCATTGTTGTGATCCCCCTATGTAATATGTTTTGGTGTTATTAATAATTGATAATGATTTTCATTGACAATTGTTATTATAATCGAGAATGATTTTCACTGTCAACGAACTTTGTAAGAAAACTTTGACAAAGTATTGAACATTCCCAATTATTATGTCCAAACATTGCTTCATAACGCAAAAAATCCCGCCTTCAAAAGAGGGCGGGATTCTTCTTATTTTAATTTAGATATGCTGCTGCAGACGTCCTGCAAGTGCTTCTTTAGGCTGGAAACCAACAACTTTATCAACTTGCTGGCCATCCTTAAGGATAAGCAAAGTCGGGATGCTCATGATGCCGTATTGAGCGGCAGTTTCCTGGTTGTCATCAACATCAAGCTTTACGATTTTTACTTTGTCGCCCATTTCTGAATCCAATTCTTCAAGCACAGGAGCGATCATCTTACAAGGGCCGCACCATGGAGCCCAAAAGTCAACAAGCACTAGGCCTGATCCAGTTTCGTTAGCAAAAGTTGCGTCAGTAGCATGTGTAATAGCCATTTGAAAGCCTCCTAAATAAATCTGAATAATATCGTCAGTATATCATCGTTTTCCAATAGATGCTATTTATTTGCTCTTGTTGTAATTTACCCTTTTTAGTATGGAATATTCCCCTTTTTTCCTCCGTAAAAAGTAAAAACGGACGTTTCTCACGTCCGTTTTTTCCTGTTATTTTATGCGTTGACTTTAAGCTTCTTGAATTCTTCAGTAAGCATTGGCACGACTTCAAATAAATCACCAACAATACCGTAGTCAGCCACTTTAAAGATATTTGCTTCTGGATCTTTGTTGATGGCTACAATGACTTTAGAGTTCGACATACCAGCAAGGTGCTGGATTGCTCCAGAGATACCGGCTGCGATATACAAGTCCGGTGTTACAACCTTTCCTGTCTGGCCAATCTGCAGTGAATAATCACAGTAGTCCGCGTCACATGCTCCGCGGGAAGCGCCTACTGCTCCGCCAAGAACGTTTGCCAGTTCCTTTAGAGGCTCGAAGCCTTCTTCACTCTTGACTCCGCGTCCGCCAGCCACAACGACCTTTGCTTCTGAAAGATCTACGCCTTCCGTTGCTTTACGGACAACATCCTTAATGATGGTTCTTAGATCCTTGATTTCTGCGGAAACAGCTGATACCTCACCGGATTTGCCCGCATCCTTTTCCAGCGGAGCAATATTGTTTGGACGAATTGTCGCGAAAACAAGGCCATCAGTGACAATTTTCTTTTCAAAAGCTTTTCCTGAATAGATTGGACGAGTAAATACAAGGTTCCCTCCTGCTTCCTCTACCGCTACTGCATCAGAGATCAGTCCTGAATCCAATTTGCTCGCGATTTTCGGCGCAAGATCTTTTCCAAGCGATGTATGTCCGAAGATTATGCCTTCCGGGCTTTCCTGCTCGATTACAGCCATCAATGCCTGTGAAAAACCGTCTGGTGTATATTGTGCAAGCTTGGCATCTTCTACTGTCACAACTTTATCCGCGCCATACTGATATAGATCGTTTCCTAAAGAACTTACAGAGCCACCGATCAATACTCCGACAACTTCTCCGCCTTCAGCAACTGTTTTTGCAGCTGCGATTGCTTCGAAAGAAACATTTCTTAGTTGTCCGTCACGTGCTTCTCCTAATACTAATACTTTTCTCGCCATTTGATTTACCTCCTGCGTATTATTCTTCCTTTATGTGTTAAACAACTTTTGCTTCTGTGTGAAGCAGGCTGACAAGCTCTTTAACCTGGTCGGCAAGCTCGCCTTGAAGGACTTTCCCTGCCTCTTTTTGCGGAGGAAGATAAATTTCGATTGTTTTAGTCTTTGCTTCTACATCATCTTCGTCAAGATCAAGATCATCAAGCTCAAGCTCTTCAAGCGGCTTCTTCTTTGCTTTCATGATCCCTGGAAGAGATGGGTAACGAGGCTCATTCAGCCCCTGTTGTGCAGTTACAAGAACAGGCAGGCTTGTCTCAATGACTTCTGAATCCCCTTCAACGTCTCTAGTGATTGTAGCAGTAGTTCCATTGATTTCCAGTTTAGTAATCGTTGTTACATAAGGCATTCCCAGCTGTTCAGCCACACGTGGCCCTACCTGGCCTGATCCGCCATCGATTGCGACATTTCCGCCAAGGATCAAGTCTGCTTCTTTATCCTTAAGGTATTCAGCAAGGATTTTGGCAGTTGTGAACTGATCGCCATCTTCTACGTCATCTTCAATATTGATTAATACAGCTTTGTCTGCTCCCATTGCTAATGCTGTGCGCAGCTGCTTTTCTGTTTCTTCATTGCCTACAGAAACAACAGTAACTTCGCCGCCATGAGCGTCTCTTACCTGGATTGCTTCTTCGATTGCGTACTCATCATAAGGGTTGATGATGAATTCGGCACCATCTTCATTGATTTTGCCGTTTGAAATCGTAATTTTTTCTTCTGTATCGAATGTCCTTTTCATTAGAACGTAGATATTCATTTGTTCCCCTCCTAAGTATTCAAACATTTTAGCTGTTCTAAAGATTAGAAAAATTTATAGCAAAAAAATATTGATGCTAAAAGTTTGCTTATCTGCCTTTAAACTCCGGCTGCCTTTTTTCCAGGAATGCTTTGATTCCTTCCTGGCCATCCTCTGACAGGAAAACATCGCCGAAGAGTTTCGCCTCTTCCTTAACCCCTTTATAGAAGGTTTCATGCTTGGTATAATTCAATAGTTTGATAGCAGCACCAATGGATACAGGACTCTTCTTCGCAATCTTCCCAGCAAGCTTGTATGCGTTTTCAAGCAATTCCTCTTCTGGGTAGGCATGGTTAGCCAGACCGTATTGAACTGCTTCCATCCCTGAAATCGGATCACTTGTAAACAGCATTTCCGCCGCTCTGGCAACACCAACATATCTCGGAAGGCGCTGACTGCCTGCAAATCCTGGAATTAATCCCAGCTGAAGTTCCGGCAGGCCTAATTTCGCATTTTCAGCAACCAGCCTGAAATGGCAAGCCATGGCAAGCTCCAGTCCGCCGCCCAGTGCCGCACCATGAATAGCTGCGATTATCGGTTTTGGATAATACTCCATGCGTTCGAAAAGATCTTGTCCATACTCCGCCAGTTTCGCAAAGTCTTCACCAGTTTTGATTGTGGTAAACTCCTTGATATCTGCACCTGCAGAGAAGAATCTGCCTTCACCGTGAATCAAGACTACCCTGATATCTTCATTTCCCTCGATTTCATCAAGCACTGCGGAAATTTCCTTTAGCAATCCTGAAGCAAGGGCATTCGCAGGCGGACGGGCAATCGTGATGGTTGCAATCCTGTCCTCCGTAGACCATTTAAGATATTCCACATTTTCCCCTCCTTTGCATGAAGACAGGCTTCGCACCGAGGTGCGAAACTTGCCTTTTTACGTACCGTTTCCACACGATCCTGTACACAGGCCGATGGAAAGGACTTGATTAAAGGACCGGTTTGGCACCGTGGTAACCGCAGCCATTGATCAGCAGCTGGTGTACCGCTTGAGCCAGGTCAGGCAGATTATACTTCTGTTCATTCATTACCCATGAAGTGACAGTTTCATCCACCGTACCAAAAATCATCTGCCTTGCAAGACGCAAATCCAGGGAGCTAGAAAACTCTCCATTCTCTATGCCTTCCATAATGATTTTGTCAATCAGCATTAAGTAGCCTTTAAGTACCTCGTTGATTTTATGACGGAGATCCTTATTGGACTGCCTTAACTCCAGCTGGGTTACAATTGCAAGATGCCGGTCCTGGGAAAGCATTTTGAAATGCGTTTCGACCAACATGTATAATTTCTCTGTTGCTGTCTTTTTTCCTGCAATTTTTTCTTGGATATTTTCAACAAAGTAACCCATCTTCTCCTGGAACAGAGAAATCAGTATGTCTTCCTTATTCTTGAAATACAAATAAATGGTCCCGTCAGCCACTCCAGCCTGTTTTGCAATCTTAGAAACTTGCGCCTGGTGATAGCCGTTTTCTGCGATTACGACGACTGCCGCATCAATTATTTGCATATACTTCGGCCTGTTCTTTTTCATATCGTTCACTCCCGCTCCAGGAAAAGCACAAGCATTAACTGCTACAGTGGCACACTCCCGTTTACGATTTTTGTCTGGAATACTTTTTACTGAATGAATCGTCATTCATATTTTTATAATAGTATTCACTCATATTTCTGTCAAGGAATTGTATCTCACCTGGACAAGCTTTCTCTGTCAAAAAGAAAGAGCCGATTAAAGCCGGCTTTAAAAAGTTAAGCTCGCTTCTGCTGGTCTTCCTGATTTTTAGCTTTTTCTTCATCTACCAGTGCTCTTCTTAGAATCTTGCCGACTGCTGTCTTAGGCAGTTCTTTTCTGAATTCATACAGTCTGGGCACTTTATATGCCGCCAGGTGCTTGCGTGAATACTCATTAAGTTCAACTTCCGTGACCTCAGCGCCTTCCTTCAGCACGACATATACTTTTACTGTTTCCCCTCTGTATGGATCAGGTATGCCTGCCGCCACAACTTCCTGGACTGCAGGATGTTCATATAGGACTTCTTCGATTTCACGCGGATAGATATTGAAGCCTCCTGCAATGATCATATCCTTTTTCCTGTCGACAATATAGAAATATCCTTCTTCATCCATATAGCCAAGATCTCCTGTCAAAAGCCAGCCATCCTTAAGCACTTGCTCCGTTTCTTCCGGCCTGTTCCAGTATCCCTTCATTACCTGCGGACCCCTTACTGCTATTTCACCAATTTCCCCTGGCGGCAGCGGTTCACCGTTTTCCATTGAAAGGACAACAGAATCAGTATCCGGCCAGGGCACCCCGATGCTTCCTTTTACACGTTTTTTGTCCCAAAGGAAATTCGCATGAGTGACTGGCGACGATTCAGTCAGGCCATATCCTTCAACCAGCTTGCCTCCGGTTATTTCCTCGAACCTCTCCTGAACCTCGACAGGCAGTGGTGCTGAGCCGCTGATGCAGGAATCGATGGACGACAAATCATATTTTTTTAGGTCAGGGTGATTGAGCAGACCAATATAAATTGTTGGTGCTCCCGGAAACAATGTTGGCCTTTGCTTCTGGATTGTCTTTAAGGTTGTTTCAGGATCGAATTTCGGCAACAGGACCATTTTTGATCCTTGCATGACTGACAGGATCAAGACAGCAGTCATTCCATAGACATGGAAGAAAGGCAGGATCCCGAGAACCGTTTCTTCCCCTTCCTTGCACTTATACAGCCAGGCATTGCTCATTGCTGCATTGGCAATCAGGTTTTTGTGCGTCAGCATGACCCCTTTCGGGAATCCGGTTGTACCTCCCGTATATTGCAGAAGGGCAAGGTCTTCATCAAAATCATATTCATATTCTTTGATTTTGCCAGCTGGCTTTTTCATAATTTCTGTAAAAAGATGGTTCTGGCCTTCATGCTTCACGTTCACAATGATTCCATACTGTTTTTTCTGGATGAAAGGATAGACGAGATTCTTAGGAAAAGGAAGATAATCCTTGACAGCGGTTACAATTACGTTCTCCAAATCCGTATTTGCCATGACCTTTGACACCCTTGGGAAAAGAATATCCAGAGTGATGATTGCTTTCGCTCCTGAATCCTTCATCTGGTATTCAAGCTCTCGCTCCATATACAGCGGATTTGTTTGGACAACGATTCCGCCCGCCATCAGGATTGCATAGTAACTGATAATTGACTGGGGAGTGTTTGGGAGCATGATTGCCACCCTGTCTCCTTTTTCAATTCCCAACTCTTGCAGATAAGCAGCCAGTTTTTTTGCATAATTGTAAACTTGCTTATACGTCAATTCTTTGCCCATGAAGTGGATGGCCACTTTCTCTGGATATTTCTCGGTAGTCCTCTTTAAATAATCCTGGACGGTTGCTTCCTGAAGATCCAGATGGGCGGGGATTTCCGGAGGATATTGCGACAGCCATGGCTTTTCTACTTCCATCTTGTTGCCTCCTTTATTTAAAATTTTTTGAAAATTCTATCTCTCATTATAATATAATGGTCTTTTTATGACAATTAGAATAGTTTTTTGCAGGATAATAGGGACAAACTCCTATAAAACACTCTAGCAACACTGCAAGGATTCATAGAAAAAACCGCCATTGAAGGCGGTTTTTCAAAACTTTTTATGCAATAAACATCATATAGATCATGCCGACCAACAGGAACAATCCACATAAAATCAGCAAGATTTTCGCCAGTTTTTCCATCTGTTCCAAATCCCCCTGTTAAATTCCAGCCCCGATGATATACGAAAGACCGACGGATATGACCATGGAAATCAGGCCGACTGCACGGTTATCGTTTTCTATTTCTTTATCTATGTTGAACTTCGGCGTCAGGAATTCAAAAATAAAGTATCCAATCAAAAGCAGCACAAATCCGTAAACACCCCAGTTGACCATTGTGAGAAGGGAATCATGCTGGTTGATGGAATGGCGGAATATATTGGCTACCCCGAAAATTTTCCCGCCGGTAGCCATTGCTACTGAAAGATTTCCATTTTTGATTTCATCCCAGTTCCTGTATTTAGTGACCAATTCAAAGACTGCCAGAAATACAACCATACAGAGAATCGCCACACTGTAATAACCTGCTGTTACCACAAATTCATTTTCCCAGAAATGCGCCATATCTTATCTCCCTGAATATATTTTACCCTAATGCCTATTATAATGGTTTCCGGCGTCATTTAATATTTATTTTAGCCTGTTGAATCCACTATTTGAATTCCACAACCGTCACACCCGTTCCGCCTTCTCCGGCGTCGCCGAAACGGATCTTTTTGACAGACCGGTGGTTGCGCAGATATTCCTGTACACCCTGCCTTAATGCCCCTGTCCCTTTTCCATGGATAATGCTGACTCGCGGATATCCGGCTAGCAAGGCATCGTCAATATATTTCTCGACCCTCATAAGCGCATCCTCATAGCGCTCACCTCTAAGATCCAGCTCAAGCCCTACATGGAAGTCCTTGCCTTTTACGGTAGCGATCGGTCGTGTTTCTGCAGGTTTCGGAGTATTGATATATTCCAAATCAGTTTCTTTCACTTTCATTTTGAGAATGCCAATCTGGACTTGCCACTCTTTTTCATTCACTCGTTCCACAAGATGGCCTTTCTGGCCAAAGGTCAACACATTGACCTCATCCCCTGGCTTAAATTCATGCCTTGCAGGTTTAGCCTTGCTGCCCTTTTGGACCTTATTGAGCTCCGGGGTTGCCTCACTTAAGCGCCTCTTTGCATCGATCAATTCATGCTCCTTGATTTCCGCACCTTTTTCCATCCTCAGCTTACGCAGCTCACGGATGACTTCTTCTGCTTCATCCTTCGCTTTTTCCACAATGGACGCTGCTTTAACCTTTGCCTTCTCAGAGAGTTCATCCTTTTTCTGATAATACTCAGCCATTTGCTTTTGCATATCCCTATGGAGGTTTTCTGCATCCTTCAGCAGCTGGTGGGCTTCTTCTCTGTCCCTTTCCGCCTGCTTGCGGCTGGACTCAAGGGAAGCAATCATGTTTTCTACCTCATTGCTGTCAGCACTGATATAAGATCTGGCTGTATCAATGACAGTTTCCTTCAAACCGAGTCTCTTGGATATTTCAAACGCATTGCTTCGTCCCGGCACACCAATCAGAAGCTTATAAGTCGGGCTCAGAGTTTCCACATCGAACTCAACGCTCGCATTGATGACTCCCTCACGATTGTATCCATATGCTTTTAGCTCTGGGTAATGGGTTGTCGCAATTACCCTTGCCCCGCGTTTATATACCTCATCAAGAATAGAGATTGCCAGTGCTGCACCTTCCTGTGGGTCGGTACCTGCGCCAAGCTCATCGAAAAGAACAAGGCTGTTATAGTCAACCTTATTTAAGATTTCAACGATATTGACCATATGGGATGAAAAGGTACTCAAGCTTTGCTCGATTGACTGTTCATCTCCAATGTCTGCATATACCGATCCGAAAACAGCTACTTCCGATCCGTCCAGCGCAGGGATCTGCAATCCAGCCTGAGCCATTAGCGTACAAAGTCCTACAGTTTTCAGCGTAACCGTTTTACCCCCTGTATTCGGACCTGTGATGACAATCGTCGTATAATCACTTCCCAGAGTGACACTATTCGGGACAACCTCCTCTATTGAAATCAGAGGATGTCGGGCCTGGAAAAGGTTGATTCGGCCCTCGTCATTGACGATTGGCTTCGAACCCTTGATTTTGCTGCCATATCGGGCCTTGGCAAACATGAAGTCCAGCTCGCCCATAATCCTTACAATCACCAAGAGTTCATCATGGTGCTCGGCCGTCAGTGCAGAAAGCTCTGACAGGATTCGTTCAATTTCCTGCTGTTCTTTTACCCTTATGGTCTGGAGTTCATTATTCAGCTGAACCACAGTCTGCGGCTCGATGAACAGAGTCTGCCCAGAAGAGCTTTGATCATGAATAATGCCGCCATAATGGGAGCGGTATTCCTGTTTGACAGGAATGACAAAACGATCATTCCTGATGGTGATGATGGCATCCGAGAGCATTTTTGAAGCATTGGATGAGCGAATCATGCTTTCCAATTTTTCACGAACCCTTGCTTCCCTTGTCCGTATTTGCTGCCTCAGCGACCTTAACGCTTCACTTGCTCCATCAAGTACTTCGCCGCCTTCATCGATTGAGTTCCTGATCGATTCCTCAAGGTTAGCCAGTACGATAATTTCTTCAGTATAGCTCAATAATATCGGCACTTCAGTCACTTCTTGCAGATCCTCAACGAAACGCTTCATCTGCCTGCTGGCATGGACAGTACTTGCTACCTGCACCAGTTCAAGCGGGCTAAGCATACCGCCGATCTGCGCTCTTTTCACATGAGGCCTGATATCATGTATGCCGCCTAACGGTACATTTCCCTTTAGTCTTAGGACCTTTGCTGCTTCATCAGTTTCTTCCTGCAAACGGGAAACCTCGGAAAAATCGACCGATGGCATCAAGGCTATCGCCTTTTCACGTCCCAATGAGGATGAAGTATGTTCAATCAGCTGGCTCCTGATTTTATCAAATTCCAATGTTTTCAAAACTCGTTGCTGCACGAAAATTTCCTCCTTCTTCTTAAGCGAAGGTTATTAGAAAGGGGTCAGCCTGAAGCTAGCCATTTCTACAAAAGAATCAATATTCCCTTAGCGATTGCGGCCGTGCAGGAATTCAAGCAATCCATCGAGATCAAGTGCATTCAGGACTGATGATTCCTTAATCCAGCCTTTCCGGGCCGCCGTTACGCCGATTCCCATATGTTCCAGTGTATCTACTTTGTGGGCGTCTGTATTGATGACAATTTTAACGCCTTCATCCTGAGCTTTTCTTAAATATTCCGATGCCAGATCAAGCCTGTTCGGATTGGCATTCAGCTCAAGTGCCGTATTCGTTTCTTTTGCCAGCTTGATCAGCATATCGATATCAACAGGATACCCTTCTCTTCGGCCTATCAGCCTTCCTGTTGGGTGAGCGATGATATCAACATGTGCATTCTCCAAAGCCGTTTTCAGGCGGTTCATGATTTTTTCGGTTGGCTGTGAAAAAGAGGAATGGATCGATGCGATGACCAGGTCCAGTTCAGCAAGCAAGTCATCCTCAAAATCCAGGGAGCCGTCCGGTAAAATATCCATTTCGATACCTGTTAAAATTGTGAAGTCTTCGTATTTCTTATTCAGTTCTTTCACTTCTTCTATTTGCTTCCTTATACGGTCCGGTGTCAGTCCATTCGCTATCTTCAGATACTGGGAATGGTCGGTTATGGCCATGTATTTATAACCCCTGGCCATACATTCCATAGCCATTTCTTCAATCGAATGCCCGCCATCGCTCCATGTCGAATGCATATGAAGATCACCTTTTATAGCGTCAAGAGTGATGAGTTTCAGGTCTTTTTTGTATAACTCAACCTCCGAGCCGTCTTCCCGCAATTCTGGAGGAATAAAAGGAAGGCCAAAATATTGATAAAATTCCTCTTCCGACTTGAAAGTAGAAACTTCACCCGTTTCTACATTCTCCACGCCATATTCGCTGATTTTCTCTCCCTTTTCCTTAGCAAGCTGCCTCATTCTTACATTGTGATCTTTTGACCCGGTAAAATGATGGAGAGCGGTTGCGAATTCTTCTGGATCGACAAGCCGGAAATCCACATTCACATCATAGTCAAGTCCAAGAGTAACAGAAACCTTCGTGTCGCCAGCGGCAATGATTTCTTTGATTTTCGGGAGTTTGACCAATTGATCCTTCACAGCGGACGGGTTGGCGGAAGCGATGATGAAATCGAGATCCTTGATTGTCTCCCTCATCCTTCGCAGGCTTCCGGCTCTTGAAAATTGTTCGATACTCTCTATCTTTTGAAGATATGATTCAATTAATTCAGCAACTGGAAGCATGTAGGCGAGAGGAAGCCTCTCCGGTCTTGTGCCAAAGTTTTCAATTGCAGCAAGGATTTTTTCTTCTGATTTTTTTCCAAAGCCAGCAAGATTACGAATCTTCCCAGCACTTGCCGCTTCCTCAAGATCATGGATACTCTCTACACCCAGCTCTTTATAAAGCTTGGCAATCTTTTTGCCTCCCATTCCCGGAAGCTGCAGAAGCGGAATGAGACCGCTTGGCACCTCTTCCTGCAATTCCTTTAACTCGGTCGACTGTCCTGTTTCCATAAACTCCAGAATGACTCCTGCTGTCCCTTTTCCGATACCTTTGAGTTCAGTAAGGTCTCCCATTTCCGACATGGTGCGCTCATCACCCTCTAGAGCAGCTGCAGCCTTGCGGAATGCGGATACTTTAAATGGGTTCTCCCCTTTTAATTCCATATATATAGCGATCGTTTCAAGCAATTGCACGATATCTTTTTTATTAACAGACACGATGTCCACCTGCCTTTTCTTTTCTGAACCGGTTTTCCAAGCCGGTCTTGGCCATTGTCTCTATTTTATAGAAAACAAGCTCCACTGTGAAATTAAATGAAACTATTTCGTACGGATAAAAAAAACTCCTCCGCAAAAGAGAAGTTATGCAGCCATGTATTCAATCCAAAGCTGTTTTATTTGCTGGGAGAATACCGGTGTATTTTTTATGATATTTTCGGCTAGAATTGAATCGTTCAAAGGTCCCTGGATCGCCTGGATCGGCAGCAGGGCCGCGATGTAGAGGACGATAAACAGAAGCAGGTATACTTCTATAAATCCGAGGAATCCTCCTGCCCAGACATTCAGCTGCTTCAGGATCGGAAGATGTGCTACAAAATCGAGCATCGAACCGATGATTTGGAGCAGGATTTTCACAGCGAAGAAGATGACAGCAAAAGCTATTGCACGATAATAGGCATCTTCTAAATTCGCATTCTCAAATAGGAGATTCAATGTAGTATTGCTGCCGAGGTTTGGATATGGAATCCATAGAGTCAGCTTGGGAGCAAGCTGATCATAATATATGTACGCCACAATGAAGGCAGCGATAAAGCCAGCCAAATGGATGGTTTGCAGGATGAACCCCCTCTTCAGTCCTACAATGAAGCCCATGACCAATATAGCCAAAACAGCAAGATCAAGCATGAATTTTTCAGTCCTTTAACCTTTTAATTTCCGCTTCGAGCGATTCAACACGATCTTTCATTTTTATGTAATCATTAACAGCATTCACGGCTGTCAATACAGCTAATTTACTAGTATCAAGTGAAGGATTCGCTGAACCGATTTCTCGCATTTTATCGTCTACCATTGAGGCAATGAGCCGGATATGGCTGGTGCTTTCAATGCCGACTATTGTATACTGCTGGCCATATATAACGACAGTCGACCGATTTTTTTTTGTGTCTGACAACATTTATGCCCCCATTCATAAGAATCCTATTTTATACTATAACATGAACGTAAAAAGCTGGGAAGTATTTGCCGGCCTGAACTATATGTTTTTTGGAAGAAAATGTCTAACATTAACAGGGAGTGTAGAACCATGGGAAATAGTGTCCTTCAAAAAAGTCCGGAAGAAATCAGAAAGATGAAAGATTATTACAGCAAGTTCCTGATTGATAAGCTTCCGCCCGGCAGTGTATTTGCCGCAAAAACACCTTCCTGTGCGATCACTGCCTATAAATCAGGAAAAGTATTGTTCCAGGGAAAAGACGGAGAGAGTGAAGCAGCAAGATGGGGCACCGCAACAGCGCCTTCAGCGAAAAAAAGCGCTGCTCCTGCTCCAGGATTCCACTTGCCTAAAAATATCGCAGAAATGGCCATCATCGGTTCAGATGAAGTTGGCACCGGAGACTATTTCGGTCCGATCACCGTCGTTGCTGCTTATGTAAGGCGGCAGGATATACCGGTTCTCAAAGAGCTCGGTGTCCAGGATTCCAAAAATCTCAAGGATGATAAAATCATCGAGATTGCGAGACAGCTCGTTACCTTTTTACCTCATAGCCTGCTGACATTACATAATGAAAAATATAACCAGATGCAAATGAAGGGCATGTCCCAGGGAAAACTAAAGGCCCTGCTGCACAACCAGGCAATCAGCCATGTTCTCGACAAAATTGCCCCGGAAAAACCAGAAGCCATCTTAATTGATGAATTTGCAAAAGAGCCTATCTATTTCGCGCATTTAAAAGGACAAAGGAAGATCATCCGCGAGAATGTCCTGTTCAGTACAAAAGCTGAAGGAATCCATCTCGGTGTTGCGGCCGCATCCATGATTGCCCGCTATGCGTTTGTCCGCCATTTTGAGAACCTCAGCAAGCGAGCAGGATTTACAATCCCGAAAGGTGCCGGAGCAGCTGTTGATAAGGCAGCGGCCAGGTTGATCATCGAAAAGGGTGTAGAAGTCCTGCCTGAATTCGTCAAGCTTCATTTTGCGAATACCGAAAAAGCTAAGAAGATTGCACGCGTGTAGCGGGAGCTGGAAACTTGAAAATTTCTCGGGTGTAGATCTGGGAACTGGAAAAAACGAGTTGTTTTTTCCAGTTCGCGGAATTGTTGGTTGTTTTCGCGGGATTATGGGAGACTTTCGCGGAATCCGGGTCAGTTTTAGCGGAATCATGCTGTAGTTCCGCGGGAATCTTCAGCAGAATCGCGGTATCCCACTTGCTAGCAGAGTACTAAAGCTATAAATGACTGATATTATAGTGAAATTCTCAGGAAGTTAGCTATTCATCTAGAATTCATGGTCTCTAAACCCATATTAACGCGATCCTAACTCACAAAACATATTAAAAAGGCAGCCCGCGGGCTGCCTTTTCCTATTTATCCTCTTAATACTGCTCCTGCTTTTTCTTCAAGGGCTGAAAGGACTTTATTGTGTGCTTTCGCAATATCTTCATCCGTTAATGTTTTTTCAGGATCGAAGTATTTCAATGAGAAGGCAAGTGATTTCTTGCCCTGCTCCATTTTTTCACCTTCGTAAAGGTCGAAAACATTCACTTCCTTCAAAAGTGAACCACCTGCTTCAGTTATAATCTTTTCCAGATCGCCTGCAGCCGTTGCTTTTTCAACAACAAGTGCGATATCTCTTGTGATTGATGGGAAGCGCGGGATTGCTGTGTATTGAAGCGGCGCTGTCTCGGCTTCGAGTAATGCTTTAAGCGACAGTTCAAATACATATGTCTCTTTCAGGTCAAGCGCTTTTTGCATGGTTGGGTGAACCTGGCCGATGAAGCCGATCACATTGCCGTCCTGCAGGATTTCGGCAGTGCGTCCAGGGTGCAATCCATCGAGCACAGCCTTTTGGAATCCGAGCTGGCCATCAAGGCCAAGTTTGGCAAACAGCCCTTCGACGATTCCTTTAAGTACGAAGAAATCAACAGGCTTCTTTTCACCCTGCCATGGATGGCTTTCCCATAGGCCGGTAATTGCAGCAGCCAGGTGCTCACGCTCTTCTGGAAGCTCCTCATTGCTGTTCTTAAGGAAGACTGCTCCTGTTTCATAAACAGCCACACTGTCGTTCTGTCGTGCATTATTGTACTTAAGCACTTCCAGCAGCTGAGGCACGATACTCAGGCGCAGCAGGCTGCGGTCTTCGCTCATCGGCATTGCCAATTCCACTGGTTCGCGCTTATCCAAAGCATATTGTGTTGCTTTTTCAGCGCTTGTCAGTGAATAAGTTACAGCCTGGTAAAGTCCGGCACCTTCCATAAAACGGCGGACGACACGGCGCTTCTTCTGGTAATCAGAAAGATGTCCTGGCGTTGAAGGTCCTTCAGGAAGAGTAGTTGGGAGGTTGTCGTAGCCATACAGGCGGCCAACTTCCTCGATTAGATCTTCTTCGATTGTAATATCACCGCGGCGTGTAGGAACAGTTACGGTGATCGTCTGGTTGTCGACGGATGTATCGAACTTCAGGCGGGCAAAAATGTCCTCAACCTGCTTCATTTCAAATTCTGTACCAAGAACTTTATTGATTTTACCAAGCGTTGTGGAAACGACTGCCGGCTTAACATTTAAAGCATCCGCTTCTACAACACCGCCAAGCACTTCTCCGCCAGCCAGTTCAATCATCAATTGAGCCGCGCGTTCGGCAGCCGGGCGCACTCGTTCAGGATCAACGCCTTTTTCATAGCGTGAGCTTGCTTCGCTTCGTAAACCATGGTCTTTAGAAGCTTTTCTGATCGCCCCGCCGGTAAAATAAGCAGACTCCAGCAGTACAGTGGTTGTATCGCTGCTGACTTCAGAATTCGCTCCGCCCATGACGCCCGCAAGCGCCACAGGCTCTGTTCCGTTGGTAATGACCAGATGTTCAGGATTTAAAGTACGTTTCACATCATCAAGCGTTTCAATCAATTCGCCATCCCTGGCACGGCGGACAAGGATCTCTTTAGAACCGAGCTTATCGTAATCGAACGCGTGAAGCGGCTGTCCATACTCCAATAAAATAAAGTTGGTAATATCCACTACATTATTGTGAGGGCGAATGCCAGCAGACATCAATCTCGTTTGCAGCCATACTGGTGATGGACCGACTTTCACATTCTTGATTACCTTTGCCACGTATAATGGATTATCTTCTTTTGCTTCAACAGTTACATTGATATAGTCGCTTGCCTGTTCAGAAGAAGTTTCCGGCTGTGGATTTGGAATTTTTACCTCTTTGCCGAGAATTGCACCTATTTCGTACGCGACACCAAGCATGCTCATGGCATCTGCACGGTTTGGCGTCAAGCCAAGCTCAAGGATTTCATCATCCCTGTTAAGGACTTCAAGGGCATTCTGGCCGACTTCTGTTTCTGGTGAGAAATTATAGATTCCCTCAGCATATTCTTTTGGAGCCAGCTTGCCTTCAATACCCAACTCCTGCAGGGAACAAATCATCCCATGTGACTCTTCGCCGCGGAGTTTTGCTTTTTTGATCTTGAAGTTGCCAGGCAGGACAGCACCTACCGTCGCAACCGCAACCTTCTGGCCTTTACCGACATTTGGTGCGCCGCAAATGATTTGGACTGGCTCGCCGCTGCCAATGTCGACGAGTGTTTTGTTCAGTTTTTCTGCATTGGGGTGCTTTTCACATTCCAACACATGGCCGACAACGACACCCTTCAAGCCTTCATTCAATTTTTCTACGCCTTCAACTTCAATGCCGCTCTTCGTAATCTTTTCAGCAAGCTCATCCGCGGATACGCCTGTCAAATCGATATAATCCTGCAGCCATTTATATGATACCAACATGGTTATACCCTCCTAATACTTATTCTTCAACTGAAAATTGCTTTAAGAATCGGACATCGTTTGTGTAGAAATGACGTATGTCATCCACTCCGTATTTCAGCATTGCAATCCGCTCAGGTCCCATGCCAAAAGCGAAGCCAGTGTATTTCTTTGAATCGTAGCCTGCCATTTCAAGTACATTCGGGTGAACCATTCCTGCACCGAGAATCTCAATCCAGCCTGTTCCCTTACACACGCTGCAGCCTGATCCTCCGCAGATTTTGCAGGAAATATCCATTTCGACGGATGGCTCCGTGAATGGGAAGAAGCTTGGGCGCAGACGAATTTCGCGATCTTCGCCAAACATTTTCTTTGCAAAAACTTCAAGTGTACCTTTCAGATCACTCATCCTTACATTCTCATCGACGACAAGGCCTTCAATTTGCATGAACTGGTGTGAGTGGGTCGCATCATCGTTATCCCGGCGATAAACTTTACCAGGGCAAATGATTTTTACAGGACCTTTGCCCTGATGCTTTTCCATCGTCCTTGCCTGAACAGGTGAGGTA
This sequence comes from Mesobacillus jeotgali, assembly GCF_900166585.1. Taxonomy (NCBI): domain Bacteria; kingdom Bacillati; phylum Bacillota; class Bacilli; order Caryophanales; family Bacillaceae; genus Mesobacillus; species Mesobacillus jeotgali. Next base: position 2,314,609 of record NZ_FVZC01000009.1, read on the forward strand.
TGTGTACGCATCAGCGTTTCTTCTGTAATGTAAAATGAATCCTGCATATCACGTGCAGGGTGTCCTTTTGGAAGGTTCAGCGCTTCAAAGTTGTAATAGTCTTTTTCAACTTCAGGACCTTCTTCGACTGTGTAACCCATGCCGATGAAAAGATCTTCGATTTCTTCGATAATGCTTGTGAGCGGATGATGGCTGCCAGTCTTTACAGGTCTGCCTGGAAGGGTAACATCAATTTCTTCGGCTGCCAATTGCTTTTGTACCGCTGCTTCCTCAAGCTCTTTTTGCTTTACTTCAATCTGTCCAGAAATTGCATCACGTACTTCATTAGCCAGGGCACCCATTTTCGGTCTTTCTTCGGCCGATAACTTGCCCATTCCTTTCAAAACTTCCGTTATTGGACCCTTTTTCCCCAGATAGGAAACGCGAATATCATTCAATTCTTTTAGGTCTGCTGCAGCTGCTACTTTTTCAAGAGCCTCAGCCTGCAGTTCTTTTAGACGATCCTGCATTGGTAAATCCTCCTTCTTATTCTTCTTTTTTGAACACAAAAAGACCTCATCCCGGATAAAGGGACGAGGTCTTGGTTTCGCGGTACCACCCTTTTTAACAGGCAATACAATATGTATCACGTGTTCGCTTCATTGAGATAACGGCATGTGCCGATGCATCTTTACGCTTCTGTAAAAGCGGTCCCGATGCCAACTCTGGAGGTGAACTTCGCTTGCCTGTTCCATAAAAATGCTTCCAGTCTCCGGCATTTTCTCCCTGAATGGCCATCTTCAAGCTACTTTTCTCCGTCATCGTTTTTGAAATATTAATTTTGCTGTTAATTATAGTATATTCTTTCCGCGGTATCAAATGGTTTTATGAAAAAACGAGCCTATTTTGCAGTTTTTAAATAATATAGCAAAATACCTGCCGCAACTGCGACATTCAATGATTCGCTCTTTCCGTATATCGGGATATAAAGGTTTTGAGTAGTTTTTGCCAGCAGCTCCTTTTTTACCCCGCTTCCTTCATTCCCCACCAGCAGTGCGAAGGAATGCTTGCTGCCAGCCTCAGTAAAAACAACTCCATTTTCAAGTGCCGTCCCATAAACAGGTATATTGTCGTCCTTAAGCTTGGTGACCCACTCGAAAAGATCGCCGCTTAGAACCGGCAAATGGAAGTGACTTCCCTGGGCTGAACGCAGTACCTTCGGATTATACATATCGACACTGCCTTTGCCGACTATGACGGCATCGAGCCCGGCCGCATCAGCGGTACGGATCATCGTGCCAAGATTCCCCGGATCCTGAACAGAATCAATCAGAAGATAGGTCTTCCCATTTGGAATGTGCTGCTGTGGCTGACGGCACACAGCGAAAATGCCCTGAGTTGTTTCGGTATCGGCAAGCTGACGGCTGATATCGTCAGTCACAACCGTTACAGAGATCGAGCCGTAATCCAGGCCAGGCGGCAATTCCGTTTTTTCGCTTAAAATGATTTCTTCAACATCGTCTTTTTTCGTAAGTGCTTCTTCGACTAAATGGAAGCCCTCGACAAGGAACATTCCGGACTTATCACGTTCTTTTCTTGTCTTTAACTTTTTCCATTGTTTTACTTGCGGATTTTTATCAGATTGAATGTACTTCAATTCTGGCTCTCCTTTATTATGGCTTGTTCAATTTTACTATTATAGCTCAAAACGGATACATAATAAAACCAAAATTGTAAAACCTAAAAACAGTAATGGACATTTGAAAGGAGTTTGAGCAAGGATGAACCTAAACCTTAGAAACGCTGTCATATCAAATGTAGCAGGAAATACACAAGACGAGTTGAAAGACACAATCGTCGACGCAATCCAAAACGGCGAAGAAAAAATGCTTCCGGGACTTGGAGTTTTGTTCGAAGTAATCTGGCAGAACGCCTCTGAAGAGGAAAAACAGGAAATGTTGAATGCACTGGAAGAAGGATTGAAAGGAAAGCAATAAGTTAGCAAGGACTCCTTTATTTTTGAGGAGTTCTTTTATTTTGGTGCGGATGCCGGGAGAGAGGGAGCTAAAGGACTTATAAATGAACAAACAAAAGGTGTCCAGGAAACCAGTTTTCACTGATTTTCTGAACACCTTCATCTTTTTATTCGAAAGTAATCTTTTCGACTGTTTCTTTATCAAGACGCTTAATAACTTCTACGATCAGCTTTACTGCGTTTTCGTAATCGTCACGGTGAAGCATTGCAGCGTGTGAGTGGATATAGCGTGTCGCAATCGTGATTGATAACGCCGGTACACCACGGTGTGTCAGATGGATAGCACCAGAGTCTGTTCCTCCGCCAGCGACAGCATCGAACTGATATGGAATGTTCAACTCATCAGCTAAGTCTGTAACAAAATCGCGTAGGCCTTTATGAGAAACCATTGAAGCATCATAAATGATGATTTGCGGACCCTCACCCATTTTACTTAAAGCTTCTTTTTCAGTAACTCCTGGAGTATCGCCAGCAATACCTACATCAACGCCGAAACCGATATCAGGTTCAATCATCTGGGCAGAAGTCTTTGCCCCTCTGAGTCCAACCTCTTCCTGAACTGTTCCAACCCCATATACCACGTTAGGATGCTCTGCGTCCTTGAGTCCCTTTAAGACATCGATGGCAATCGCACAGCCGATACGGTTATCCCAAGCTTTAGCAAGAAGCATTTTCTCATTGTTCATGACGGTGAATTCAAAGTAAGGAACCACCATGTCCCCAGGAGTAACTCCCCATTCCTTCGCTTCTTCACGGCTTGATGCACCGATATCGATGAACATATCCTTGATATCAACCGGCTTTTTGCGAGCTTCCGGAGGCAGGATGTGAGGCGGTTTAGAACCGATTACCCCTGTGATATCGCCTTTTCGAGTCACAATTGTCACGCGCTGTGCAAGCATGACCTGGCTCCACCAGCCGCCGACTGTCTGGAAGCGGATGAATCCTTTGTCATCAATGCTTGTCACCATGAAGCCTACCTCATCTAGATGGCCGGCAACCATGATTTTCGGGCCATTCGCATCTCCAACCTTCTTGGCTACAAGGCTGCCTAGTCCGTCAGTCGTTACTTCATCAGCGAATGGAGTTATGTATCTCTTCATTACTTCCCTTGGCTCACGCTCATTGCCGGGAATGCCTTTTGCATCGGTTAAATCTTTTAGCATTGTCAATGTTTCATCTAATTTAGCCATTATTTCGACTCCCTTAATATGTAGTTTCGTTTTTTATTATACTAGACGTGCTGGATATTGTACAAAAAATTCTGCCTAATACCCTTTTTGCTGCCTATCATAATTTACTTCATTTTTCGCAATATATGCCTGTTCGATTTGGTCTTCACTTAAACCAAGCAGCTGGGCAAGCTTCATATAACCCTGGAATAATTCCAGGTAGGACTCCCTGCTGCGGCTGTTCCTGAATTTTTGCACACAGTTGTAAATTGCCAGGAACTGACCGGTTGTATCGATTTCAATGGATGCGCCTTGCATAATAGATTCCACATCATCAAAACCACACTCAATCCCAAGCGATAGGATAAAATGAACACCATCCACAAATTCCTCTAGTATGACATCTATTTCAGACGACGGTTTCACACTCCAGAATTTAAAGCACCTCGTCTCATTCGCAAGCTCGCCTATTTCAACAAGCAATGCAAGGACCTTGCGATCAAATAAATCTTCATTCTCTATCTGATGGTGCGACTCAATATGGCTGTCGAGTGCTTTTTGCATTTTAAATAGTGTGATCGTATTCATTATTTGACTTCACCCCGTAAATTTTTAACTTGATAGCAGAGCTCGTTGTTCTGACAGCTTCAGGATAATTCTCGACCAAACTTGCTCACTTTGGACAGCTTTTCTCCCTTTGCCCTCAAACCTGTCCAAAGTTGGACTTACTTCTGACAGCTTTTCTCCCTTTGCCCTCAAACCTGTCCAAAGTTGGACTTACTTTTGACAGCTTTTCTCCCTTTGCCCTCAAACCTGTCCAAACTTCGACTTACTTCTGATAGCTTTTCTTCCTTTGCCACCAAACCTGTCCAAACTTGGACTTACTTTTGACAGCTTTTTTCCCTTTGCCCCCAAACCTGTCCAAAGTTGGACTTACTTCTGACAGCTTTTCTCCTTTTGCCACCAAACCTGTCCAAAGTTCACCTTACTTCTGACAGCTTTTCTCCCTTTGCCACCAAACCTGTCCAAAGTTCACCTTACTTCTGACAGCTTTTCTCCCTTTGCCCTCAAACCTGTCCAAAGTTGGACTTACTTCTGACAGCTTTTCTCCCTTTGCCACCAAACCTGTCCAAACTTCACCTTACTTCTGACAGCTTTTCTTCCTTTGCCTCCAAACCTGTCCAAAGTTGGACTTACTTCTGACAGCTTTTCTTCCTTTGCCTCCAAACCTGTCCAAAGTTGGACTTGCTTCTGACAGCTTTTCTCCCTTTGCCCCCAAACCTGTCCAAAGTTGGACTTACTTCTGACAGCTTTTCTCCCTTTGCCCTCAAACCTGTCCAAAGTTGGACTTACTTCTGACAGCTTTTCTCCCTTTGCCACCAAACCTGTCCAAAGTTGGACTTACTTCTGACAGCTTTTCTTCTTCTGACAGCTTTTCTTCCTTTGCCACCAAACCTGTCCAAACTTCGACTTACTTCTGACAGCTTTTTTCCCTTTGCCCCCAAACCTGTCCAAAGTTGGACTTACTTTTGACAGCTTTTCTCCCTTTGCCCCCAAACCTGTCCAAAGTTGGACTTACTTCTGACAGCTTTTCTTCCTTTGCCCCCAAACCTGTCCAAAGTTGGACTTGCTTCTGACAGCTTTTCTCCCTTTGCCCTCAAACCTGTCCAAAGTTGGACTTGCTTCTGACAGCTTTTCTCCCTTTGCCCTCAAACCTGTCCAAAGTTCACCTTACTTCTGACAGCTTTTCTTCCTTTGCCACCAAACCTGTCCAAAGTTGGACTTACTTCTGACAGCTTTTCTCCTTTTGCCACCAAACCTGTCCAAACTTCAGCTTGCTTCTGACAGCTTTTCTCCCTTTGCTCCCAAACCTGTCCTAACTTCGGCTTGCTTCTCACAGCTTTAGTAAAAAAAGTATATATCAATTATAAATTTGTTGAAACTATTTGGAAACTCATCCGTAAATAAGGAAAGTTCGCATTGGAGGGGCAGTCATGATTCTGCTTTTACGTCTGATTTTATTGCTTTTATTCATTTTCCTGATATACAGCGGAGTGAAGTATGTATTCCACCCGAAACGTAAGCTGGAGCTTGCTCACGAGCAGAAGCGCTTTTTCTTACTGGATGACCCGGACAATGTCCGCAAGAATTTCCTGTTGACTTACAAAGGTGTTTTGTTTGAGGGTGAAAAGTATCTTGGTACGACTCCTTCTGCATTTGAGGTCGTCTCCATTTTCATTTGGCCTAAGAAAACTTCTGCATTGAAGGGGCTTGTGCTTGAGGATTTTCAAATCATTGAACGAAAGATCCGTGAGAGCTACCCTGTAGCCAAAATTGACTGGAAAAGCCCGATTAAGGAATTCATGGCGAATCATGGGCCGGATGAGGAATAAAAAATATCAAAGCGTCCGAATCATTTCGGACGCTTTTCCTATTGGCTCGTATCAAAAAATTCACGCCATTTTATAAGGGTGATTTTCTCTCGAAACAGATAGGCCAGCAACAAAAGTCCGATCATCAGCAAGCTCCCCGCCAGTGCATCAAACTCTCCCACACTCTTCCCGAAAACTGTAAAAAAGATAACGAATGGTATATTGGTTATGAATGAAGCAATCATAAATTCTCTAAAATCTTTTTTTCGCTCGTACAGGCAAAAGCTCAGCAGCTGATAGTGAATCACCGGTATAAGTCTCAACAGCGCGACCTGCAGGACGGTCAACTCCCTGAAGCGTCCTACCAGATGCTTTTTAATCCTGCTTAATCTGTCCATAGTCTCAGGAAGTTTTTTCACAAAAAAGTAAAACAAAATACTCGCTCCTGTCAAACCAATGAGAGAATAGAGGATTCCCGGAACTGTTCCAAACACAATACCGCCAGCGATGCAGACCACCGAAGGAGGAATAAAAACAAACTGGCGAAAAACATGAAAAAGTATAAACAATACAGGTGCAAACCAGCTTCCTGATTCACCGATAACCAGCAGCAATGTCCATGCCTCTTCCATTACTGTCACCTGCCCGGGTTTTCAGATTTGTAATAGCTTATAAAATCGCCCGAGCTGTTATGCCAATAGCATAAAGAAATATATATAAATACCAATCTCTATAATCGCAAGGGCAGGCAGACCATACTTGAACTGCGAATGCTTTGTTTTATGCCTGAAATGCTTCATTCCAGTAGCTGCTCCAATCGCTCCCCCAAAAAAAGCAACATTCCACAGTGTTTTTTCACTGATCCGGTACTGGTTATTCATTGCCCTCTGCTTATCTGCGCCCATCAGGATAAAAGCTGCCAGATTGATAAGACTGACAAATCCAGTTAAAATCATTATTTCCATTCTCACACATCCCTCATAAACGGTTATGTAAATAATTATATCTTAATACTTTGGCCGACCTTAGGTAAAAAGAAAAACCATCCTCCGAAGAGAATGGTTTATCATTGATTACTTGTTGAATTGTTGCTTAGCTGTATCAGCCAATTGAGCGAATGCTGCTGCATCGCTAACTGCAAGCTCAGCAAGCATCTTGCGGTTCACTTCGATACCTGCAAGCTTAAGGCCGTGCATTAAACGGCTGTAAGAAAGACCGTTCATGCGAGCTGCTGCATTGATACGAGCGATCCAAAGTTTGCGGAAGTCGCGCTTCTTCTGGCGACGGTCGCGGAATGCATACATTAGGGATTTCATAACCTGCTGGTTAGCAACTTTGTATAATGTATGTTTAGAACCGTAATAACCTTTAGCTAATTTGATAACTTTTTTACGACGCTTGCGCGTAACTGTACCGCCTTTTACACGTGGCATGTAATTTCCCTCCTATATAAATCGAGATTGCTCGAGTTTACTTAATGTTGTCAAGCATGTGACGAATACGTTTGAAATCGCCCTTAGAAACAATTGCAGATTTGCGAAGCTTACGCTTAGCTTTTGTAGACTTGTTAGCAAATAAGTGGCTAGTGTAAGCGTGTGAACGCTTAAGCTTGCCAGTTCCAGTTTTCTTGAAACGCTTGGCAGTGCCGCGGTGAGTTTTCATTTTTGGCATAGGGACTTCCTCCTCGTTACTTGTCAGTTTTAGGTGCTAAGACCAGGAACATGCTTCGGCCATCCATTTTTGGATGCGATTCGATTGTCGCTACTTCTTTGCAAGCTTCAGAGAAGCGATCAAGAACACGCTGACCGATTTCCTTATGTGTTATAGCACGTCCTTTAAAACGGATTGATGCTTTAACTTTATCGCCTTTTTCCAAGAACTTGATAGCATTGCGAAGCTTTGTATTAAAGTCGTGCTCATCAATTGTCGGGCTAAGACGTACTTCTTTTGTTGTGATGATCTTTTGGTTCTTACGTGCTTCTTTTTCTTTCTTTTGCTGTTCGAACTTGAATTTTCCGTAGTCCATGATTCGGCCTACAGGAGGCTTCGCGTTCGGAGCAACAAGGACAAGATCAAGATTGACGCGCGCTGCGATCTCAAGAGCCTCAGCTTTGGATTTGATTCCTAATTGCTCGCCGTTTTGATCGATCAGACGAATTTCGCGAGCACGAATTCCCTCGTTTAGTAACATCGCATCTTTGCTAATAATTAGCCACCTCCAGGGTTTTATCGAATACATTGTCAAGGAGAAGAAGTACATTGCAAGGACAAAGCCTTTATCTTGCTCACACAATGACATACGATATAGTCCGTTTTTATTTTGCAATAAAAAAAGCGCAGGCGACAACACCCACACTTACGGAAACAAAATAATTAGACGTTTACGTATTACCTGCCAACAGCCCAAGTGCGTCAGCCAGGTGAGAAGCGGGTGCTTCTTCTTTCCTAAAACTTGTATTCAGTTCACTCTTGCTAATATAGCATAAAGAAATTGATGTGTCAAACGAATCACTATTCGTTAACTGCAACAAAAAGTATTGTATCAGATAGGATTACAGGCTGCAATAGTTTTTTACGCTTTACTAAAAAATTATTCTATTGAGTTCCCTATAGATTAAAATACAAAATATGTTAAATTGTCACAACCTGTTGGGTTATTTGTTGCTATAATTCAAAGTAGAATAAGTCAGAAAGCTGGTGTAGTGATGCTGATCGCAATTATTATTACAGGTGTGATCACAGGGCTGCTCGCAGGTACCGCCCTGAAGTTTTTCCGGACAGGCTACGGTTTTTCCAATGATATTGACAATAAACCGGTGAACCTCAAGTCCTGCAGAAACTGCGGCCAGAAGATACAGCGCAGCTACAGGAAAAACCTGTGCCCAACCTGTTCCAAACCTATTGAATAATATTTCATTAAAACAATAAGAGGAGCCAATCGGCCCCTCTCATTTTTATTTCTTCGCTTCTTCCCTGAATAATTCCAGGAATTCATCAAAGGGAATAGTTTCGGATTTTTGTTCACCGTATTTACGGACGTTAACTGCTTTTTCTGCAACTTCGTTGTCACCGACAACCAGCATATAAGGAATCTTTTGCATTTGCGCTTCACGGATTTTGTAGCCGATTTTTTCGTCACGGCCGTCGATTTCGACGCGGAAGCCTTCTGCTTTCAGTTTATCCTGGATTTCTCTTGCATAGTCATAATGGACTGCAGGTGAAACCGGAATGATTTGAGCCTGGACTGGAGCCAGCCATGTAGGGAACGCTCCTTTGTATTCTTCGATCAGGAAGGCCACAAAACGTTCCATAGTCGACACAACGCCGCGGTGGATGACAACCGGACGATGATGCTTGCCGTCTTCACCGATATAAGTCAGGTCGAAGCGCTCAGGAAGCAAGAAGTCGAGCTGTACAGTTGACAGAGTTTCCTCCTTGCCAAGAGCAGTTTTGACCTGGACATCCAGCTTCGGACCGTAGAAGGCCGCTTCGCCATCTGCCTCGAAATACTCTAGTCCCATCTCATCCATCGCTTCCTTAAGCATGGATTGAGCCTTTTCCCACATCTGATCATCATCGAAGTACTTTTCCTTGTCTTCAGGGTCACGGTAGGATAGACGGAAGGAATAATCATTCATGTCAAAATCCTTGTAGACTTCAAGTACAAGCTGGACTACTCTCTTGAATTCTTCCTTGATCTGGTCAGGGCGGACGAAAATGTGAGCATCGTTCAGAGTCATGCCCCGTACACGCTGCAGACCAGCAAGCGCGCCGGACATTTCATATCGGTGCATTGTTCCAAGCTCGGCAATCCTGATCGGAAGCTCCCTGTAGCTATGGATGCTATTTTTGTATACCATCATATGGTGCGGACAGTTCATCGGTCTCAAGACAAGCTGTTCATTGTCCATTTCCATGACCGGGAACATGTTTTCCTGATAGTGGTCCCAGTGGCCGGAAGTTTTGTAAAGGTCGACACTGCCCATCACAGGTGTATAAACATGGTCATAACCCAGGCTGACTTCTTTATCGACAATATAGCGTTCGATGATGCGGCGGATTGTCGCACCTTTTGGAAGCCAAAGCGGAAGTCCCTGCCCAACCTTTTGTGAGTTGGTGAAAAGATTCAGCTCTTTTCCAAGCTTGCGGTGGTCACGTTCTTTCGCTTCCTCCAGCAGCCTTAAGTGTTCTTGCAAATCTTCCTTCTTGAAAAATGCTGTTCCGTAAATACGCTGCAGCATTTTGTTGTCGCTGTCGCCGCGCCAGTAAGCGCCTGCGATGCTGAGCAGTTTGAATTCCTTCAGCTTGCCTGTCGAAGGAACATGCACTCCCCGGCAGAGGTCCACAAAATCACCCTGTTCATATAGAGTGACCTTTTCATCAGCAGGGATCGCTTCAATCAATTCAAGCTTATACGGATCACCAAGCTCCTTGAAAAACTTGACTGCATCCTCTCGGCTTACTTCTTTACGGACAATCTCGATGTTCTCATTAATGATTTTCTTCATTTCCTTTTCAATTTCCGGTAAGTCTTCCGGAGATAAGGAATGTTCCATGTCGATATCATAGTAGAAGCCGCCTTCGATTACTGGCCCTACTCCAAGGTTCACATCTTTATACATACGCTTGATTGCCTGTGCCATTAAGTGAGCTGAACTGTGGCGCAGAATTTCAAGTGCTTCAGGATGGTCTGGAGTGACGATTTCGATTGCTGCATCCTGCTCAATCGGTCTGCGGAGATCATAAGGCTTCCCGTTCACCATACCGGCAATGGCTTTCTTCTTTAGGCCCGGGCTGATTGAACTGGCAATGTCTTCAGTTGTTGTGCCTGCCGGAAACTCCTTCACTGCTCCATCTGGAAACGAAATCTTTAACATGTCTGCCATTGGCTTTTCCTCCTTTTCGAATATGGCGCAATTATTGCGCAAAAAATAAAAAAACCCGCCCCTGAAACAGGGACGAGTTTGATCACACGTGGTTCCACCCAATTCCCACCCTTGCGCAAAAAATTCACGCATGAATGGCTCTGGTTGAGATAACGGCTTCTGCCGCCAGCCAATACTTGCCATAAAGGCGTTCACAGCTGGAGTTCAGAGGTGGTAAGCGTATCTTAAGTGTTAGGAAGTTTTCAGCCGTGCCTTCCCTCTCTGCAAACCTTTCAAGAATGCCCATGTCCTCATCATTACATTTACTATTCGTTTATTATGTACGTAATTATAGTTTGTAATGTTTTGAAAATCAAGTGGGCTATCGTATATTTTCATGATCCTCATTCAAAAAATTCAACTTTTCTTCTTCAAACGCGGATATTGAATTAATCTGGACCCGTTCTTCAAACAGGTTGATTATGGTTCGCACTAAAGGCTGCTGCGCATCGTCGGTATACAGGTAAATGATTTGCGGGGCGATGGACAGCAATGGCGCGATTGTTCCGGAATCGACGTAGACTGGGTGATTGACAAGCAATCTCCGGTCAATCGTTTTGAACAGTTCGCTCCTTTTCATTTCCGTGAATCGCTGGTTAAAGAATGCCATGTTTTCATCAATCACCAAATATAAATAAGGCATTTGCGGTTTTCTATCCTTCAAAAAACTTCTTAAAGTATGCAGGAATACCTGGTACTCCTGCTCCATCTTATACTCATCAATTGCCACCTCTACCCATTTCGAAAGCTGCTCGAAGTAGGTCTTCAGCCTGAACATCACAAAGGAGTCAAACGAAAACGAGACCCTCTCATCGAGAATTTCATTAATTAAGTTTTTAATGATTCCTTGCTCTTCGTCCACCTCCATAAAAGGTGCCAGATCTTTTCTGTTCCCTTCCATGACAGAGTAGATGATATCAAGGATTTGGTCTTGCTCTTCACTCTCTGTGTAAAAATAAGATTCCGCCAGAATGTTTCTGAGCCATTCCTCCCGTTTCACCTTCAAAATAAACTCATAAACACATTGTTTCAGTTCAAATAATGTGCCCTTCAGATAAAAATCCCCTGGAATCTGCACTCTATTTCGATCTTCATTTAGAAGAATTGAATTCTTTTCCTGCAATGAAGCAAGCCTGGCGACTAAGTGGTGGTAAAAATTCCAGGCATCCTGCTTTTTTTGGAAGATGATTTCAATCAACCATATCCCCCCTTATAAATATTCCCTGATTATATATATGGGGGACTTGGACAATTTAGAAGCATCCAAATGGCAGGTGAAGGATTTAACCAAAAAAAATATGCTGCAGCCTGGTTCGCTGCAGCATATGTTTAAATTCTTCGATTCTTGCCCTCTACCTTTACCGGTTGTGCAAGATATTTGATACGTTCCATGATCCTTGCTGCCTTCAGCTGCTCCTCTTCTCCTCTCTGACTGTGCGTCAGATGATGCTCGAGGCCTTTAAGGTCAAAGTTGGAAGTAAAGAAGGTTGGAAGATTCTCGAGCATCCGGAATTGCAGTATTGTCCCAAGGATTTCATCCCTGGCCCAGCTGCTCATCGTTTCAGCCCCGATATCATCGAGCATAAGGACATTGGCCTTTTTAATTGCCTCAAGCTTGTCGTTGACCGAATGATCACCAATCGCATTTTTCATTTCCCTGAAAAATTCCGGCACATATACAATCAAGGAACTGACCTGTTTCTCCGCCAATTCATTAGCTATTGCTCCAAGCAGATATGATTTGCCTGTACCGAACGGGCCGTGAAGAAACAAGCCCTTCTGCTTCTGGCCGGATTCATAATTCTCAATAAAGTCCTTTGCCATTTTGATTGCCTTGAATCTTCCTGAGTCATCGAGCTCAATATCCCCGAACGACGCATTCAGGATCTCCTTCGGCACATAGATACTGTTGATGAGGCGTGCGTTCTTTTGCTGCTCATCATAGAGGACTTTCTTTTTACAGCGATCATATTTAACATCAATATAATTCCCTTTGATAAAAAGCTGAGGTTCATACCCCTTGATCATATTCCTGCAGGCTGCTAGGCTCTCACATTTCTCACAGTCCTTGCTCTGGTTGGCAAACTCATATAGCTTTGACATGCTGCCATCAAGCATTTCCCGAGTAATATAATCCGCATTCTCATCCAGGAACTCCTTTATACGCTGATCCTGCATAACCTGTCTTTTGAGCGATTCATACCGTTCCTGGAAGTTCTGGTTATTTGCCAGCTTTTTTAGGGTTTCATTTATGTTTTGCAAATGAGTCACCTCCCGGATTTAAATTTCTTAAGTTCTTCTTCAAGCTTTTTCTTTTCTAATTCAAAATCAGGATCCGCTTCTCCAACAGATGTATCTTGCTGATTTGGTCCATCCTCGCGTTTTTTCTCAAACCAGTCCGGCAGAACTTCTTTACGGACAGGTTTCCGTTTTCCTGATGAAGCGGGAACTTTTTTGCCTTCAGCCCAATCAAGATATTGTCTGTGTTCATTTTTAGCCAGCTGCATCGCATCCCTGACAGTAGAGATCTTCTTCCTCGACCAGTGGCTGGCAATCTTCTCAATGTAGCCCTTTGTCAGCTTCATATCCGTTTTGATCATAACGTATTGAACTAAAACATTTATAACACCGGGCAGCAGCTTTTGCTTGAACATTATTTCTTCGATGATCTGCAAATCGGCTTTCGACGGCTCGGCACCCCCTGAAAAGTCAATCAGCAGCTGTCTAGGAGAAGTTTTTTCAAAATAAACAACCAGTTCCTCTTCTTTCGTCCTGGGCTTTTCTATCCCTGCTTTGTACTGGACAGGGTGGGTACGGTCGAGAAGTGCAGGCAGCTGGTCCTGATATTCAAATTGATACCAGTCCCGGGCTGCCTTCCTTAACTCATCGATATCTATTTCATTCTCAGCCGTCAATGCGCTTAAGACGATATTCTTCATTTTCAATGCATCAATACCATAAAGGAAAGCAAGATTGCTGATCGCTTCTCTGACCTTCGGCGTGAAAGCCTTTTTCGGGATCAGGGATTCCTGCAGACCGCCCAATAACAAATCGAAATTAAACTCGGAAAGGTCAATTTGGATTTTTGAAGCTTCTTCCCTTCCAATAAAGGATTTCCCCTCTCCCGCATCAAGGTCAGGAGCTGAATCTTCATTATGGATAAGAGCCTGTGGGGGCACGGAAAGGAACACATCCTGAAAAGCCTTGGTAATTTCAGAATATCCTGGCTCCGCCCCGGTTGTTTTATCACTGAAAAACCGTTTCAACCGCAAAAACTGATTCTTTCCAACCTTTCGATACAAATAAACATTCAACATGCCATCTAGGAAAAATTGTTCAGGGGTCAGCGGAGGCTGTAATTCATAAATGAACGAACGGCCATCCTCACTGTTTTTTACATAAGTCTTCAATAGCCCCATACCCTCAAGCTTTTGGCGTGCCTGATATATTTCCTTCAGGTTCATATCCATGATCGTCATCAGATTATGATGGGTACCCGATTGTGACCAGAGGCGGTTTTCTTCAAGTTCAGCCCATAGGGTCATATAAAGGCTCAAACAAGCTGGCCCAATCAAAGGCTGGTACAAAAAAGTGAGCACCTTGCGATCATACTCATGCAGCAAGCCGCCAGATGCAACGATATACTGGTCCACAGGCAAAGTCTCCTGCCAATGCTGAGCCATCCTTTCCCCTCCACTCTGTCTGGTTTAGTCATTGCTGATACTATTTGAAAACAACACGTTTTAACTATTGCGTCTTAAAAAGAGCTGAAGTTTCCTTCAGCTCCTTCAAATAAAAAGTGCAAGCGCTTTGTTCATCCCCGACAAGCGCTGCCCGCCTAATAACGCCACGTCCTGTGGCTGGAGGGTCTAGCACATCGTGTGCCACGGAGGGCCGGCCAGTGAAGCTGTTGTTTGACTTCATTGGGCGGCCTGAAATCGAAAAGTATAGCCGACTGCCCGGAAACGCAGAAACTGTAGACTCCGACAAAGAAGCGCTCTTTGCTTCTGCGGGCGTAGTTGAAGTTTCCAAGTTTCTAGGAAGTGACACTAAACAAGCGGCTCGAGCTGCTCAAAGCTAACGCTTATCGCTAGATACTCGAGGCAGCACTTTCGAGGATGAAACTGGCTAGGCGCAGGAGCAAGATTATATAGTTATCCTGAGCTCCGAGTCTTATGATTGTTCTTTTTTTATTAACTCTTTCAATTCATCGATAAATACATTGATATCCTTAAACTGACGGTAAACAGATGCGAAGCGGACATAGGCGACTTCATCGATCTTTGCCAGCCTGTCCATCACCATTTCCCCAACGGCTTCGCTCTTTACTTCTGAAACTCCATGGCTGCGGAGTTCTTTTTCCACCTCAGAAACCAAATCCTCGAGCTCTTTCAGGGCCACAGGTCTCTTCTCACATGCTTTCAGCAAGCCGCGCAGAAGTTTTTCCCGATTGAACTCCTCGCGTGTACCTTCTTTTTTCACGACTATTAAAGGAATTTCTTCAACCTTCTCAAAAGTGGTAAAGCGAAAGCCGCACGCTTCACATTCACGTCTCCGTCGAATTGATCGGCTATCATCAACCGGTCTTGAATCAAGAACCCGGGTAGAGTTATTTTGGCAAGTTGGACATTTCATCTCGATCAGCTCCGAATATTTTGAAATATAGAATGAGCGAAGGACCATTCGCTTTTCCACCAATACGTCCATAAGCATTATCCTTACTATTATCTTATAAAAAAGATGGTGGCGGGACAAGAGGAACTATCGATTTCCATATTTACCTGATCCAATGAATGTGTGTGTTTTGTCCAGTTTTTCATATATTTTGATCAGTTCTTGCTTAAGGGCAGGATTCATGCCTGCCAGAGAAAACTTCTCGGTGGATATATGTAAATCAACCGCTGTCTCATAAGGTTTTGTTGTGATGACAGTCACTGTTAAGAAAGATGGCAGCCTGCCGTTTAATTCTGCAGAGATTTCTCCATGTTCTTTTGATACACTTGTGATTCTTGCTGAAGGATCCGCTTTCAGCAGGTCCTCAATTGACTGGAACATCTGGTTGAAATTTGCTTTATAATAACGAGTCCGCAATTGTTCATCCCTGTTGTTTTCACTCGTGCCGCTGAATTTCTCGAATCTTCCTGTAATGGATTTTAAAAAAGACATCAAAAATCCTCCTGCATCTTATTTCTATTTATAGTTTACCTTAACTTTGGAACAAAATAAAAAGAGGTGTATCGCTACACCCCTGGTAATTTTTCATATTTTCAATTATAGTGCTTTAGCTTGTGCCTGCTTTACATGCACAGGGCCCATGCCGCGCGGAAGTTCGATGTTCTCGCGAGTTTGTGCACTAAGAGCTTCAGCAATATAGTCAGCTGCAATATTAGGATCAAGATCGCCGCAAGTGTAAACATCAATGCTGGCGTACCCGTGTTCTGGGAAGCTGTGAATAGTTAAATGAGATTCAGAAATGATGACAACACCGCTGACACCTTGTGGCGCAAATTTGTGGAATGCCACTTCGCGGATTTCAGCACCTGATTTTAACGCAGCTGAAACGAAAGTTTGTTCAATAAAATCCATATCATTCAATTTTTCAAAATCGCAACCCCAAAGTTCAGAAATTACATGACGACCCATTGTTTCCATATTCAATTTCCCCCTCTAACAATATTAGAATGAAGTTCCTAGTTTCAATGGTATCTTAACTACCACGGGGGAAAGTTAGTCCAGAGAGGTCCTAACCCTTTAAGTAGCCAATTGGTACCGTTATTAAGAAGTTCACGATGACTAGTATACTTTGTTTATATTTTTTTTGCAACACATGAAACAAATTTTTTTCTTGAATTACAGCCTATTTTCTAGAAGGTTTTTAGATAGCCATTTTAGAAGTTTGATTACGTGAAAAAAGCCTGCCGGGATTAACCGGCAGGCCTTCAGCATATCAATTTATCCTACACTCAATTTTGCAGAAGAAGACAAGGCTTGTGCCACATGCTTTGTCAGATCTACAACTCTGCTTGAGTAACCCCATTCATTATCATACCATGCAAGTACCTTCACCTTATTTGCGCCAATGACCATTGTAGATAGACCATCAATGATGGCTGAGTGTTCGTTGGTGTTAAAATCAATCGATACAAGCGGATCTGTTGTGATATCCAGGACCCCGCTCAACTTCCCTCTTGCAGCAGAATAAAACGCATCGTTCACTTCATCTACGGTTACTTCACGTTTCAGGTCAACAACCAGGTCAACAAGTGAAACATTAGGTGTTGGCACCCTTAGTGCCATGCCATGAAGCTTTCCTTTCAACTGAGGAAGCACTAGTGATAGTGCCTTTGCCGCTCCTGTGGAAGTCGGAATGATTGATTGGCCGCAAGAACGCGCCCTGCGCAAATCCTTGTGCGGATTGTCGATATTATTTTGATCATTTGTGTAGGCATGGACAGTTGTCATCAAGCCGTTTTCAATCCCGAATGTATCATCCAGCACTTTTGCAACTGGTGCCAGGCAGTTGGTTGTACATGATGCATTTGAAATGATGTCATGCACTTCAATATTTAATGCGCTTTCATTTACACCCATAACAATCGTTACATCTTCATTTGTGCCTGGTGCAGTCAAAATGACTTTAGTTGCGCCTGCATCCAGATGAAGTGCTGCCTTATCACGCGAATTGAATTTCCCAGTAGCTTCTATGACAATATCAATCTTCATTTCTTTCCATGGAAGCTCAGCAGGATTTCTATTGCTTAGCAGTTTAACTGTTTTCCCATTTACCACTAGGTGATCATCAGCTGGAATGACTTCCCCCGCAAATTGACCATGTGTTGAATCATATTTAATTAAATGCGCCAGTGTTTCAGCTGGGTAGCTCGCATTAATCGCTACAATCTCAAGATTTTCTTCAAGAATGGCTCTTCTGAAAACCATTCTGCCAATTCTCCCAAAACCGTTTATCGCTATTCTCGCCTTCATTGTACGGCCCCTTCCGAATTAGTGTTATACTTAATAACCCCTTGTTATGGTATTAGTATAACATATTAAATTTTATTTGTGATATATAAACTGCACACATTTTAAATTTAAAATAATTCTGATAATAATGCCTGCGAGGTCAGTTATAACCACGAATGGTTAGGATATGTTCAGATAACGTGTTTATTTTAATACAAACAAGAGTAAATCATCAGAAAACCAGGAGTATACTGGGCAACCGGGAATTTTTGAGAGAAACCAGGATCATAAATCCGCTCAATTAAAAATACCTGAGGTCCAGCCGTTTAACTTCAGGTATTTTCCATTCCAATAAAAAAAGAGCCATGGTAAGGCTCTTCAAATTCCCCATTTTCTTAAAATCTCCATTAATTGGCGCCTTGATTGCTCAATGCTTCCACTGTTATCAATAATTTCATCTGCCAAATCAACTTTATCCTTCAAGGGCATCTGTGATTTAATCCTGGAAAGGGCTTCATCTTCGGAAAAATCATTCCTCGCCATCAGCCTTTGAAGCTGTGTTTTCTCATCCACAAAAACGACGATGATTTTCTCGACCAGGCTGGTGAGCCTGCTTTCAAACAGCAGCGGTATATCCATGACAACTGCTTTTTCATTTGCCGCTTCTGCTGCCTGTCTCTTTTCGGCCATGCGCTCGCGTACAGCAGGATGGACAATCGAATTGAGCAGCAGTCTTTTTTCCTCATTGTTAAAAATAATCGCCCCTAGGGCAGGACGATTGATTGTGCCATCCTCATCTAAAATTCCCTTGCCAAAATGGCTGACAATATCATTGTATGCTTGTTCTCCTGGTTCGACAGCAAGCCTTGCTTCAATATCGGCATCGATCACAGTGATGCCCAGTTCAGTGAACATTGATGATACGGTGCTTTTGCCGCTTGCTATTCCTCCTGTTAATCCAATGATTAATGACATCTCTATTATCCTTTCAAACGGGCTGCTAAAGCTTAAACAGCCCAATAATGATCAATAAGATTCCTGGTACAAAAGAAAACTTCTGCAGCCAGCCGCTTTCCGAAAAATAACTCCCCATTTTCATGCCTGCATAGACAAACAGTGAACTCATGCAAGCAACCGTCAAAGCCAGGTAGCCAGGCGAAAAGCCCAATAAGGCTGCTCCAATACCGGCACCGAATGCATCAAGGGATAGGGCGAGGCCAAGCATGACCGCTTCAATTCCATTGATTGTACCTGAACGGTCAAAATCTGCTGACATTGGTTTCTTTAAGATATTGATAACAATACCTAGTGATTTAATCTCAAAATTCAGGATGATTTTTTCATGGGAGAGCAATTCTGTTTGGTCATCGCGGAAAAATTGGAATAAAACCCAGCCTCCCAGCACGATCAAGACAGCGCCACCTAGCGTCTCTGCCCATTCAGGTGAAAAAAAGCTCTCGAGAAAATGCCCGATCATCATAGCAGCCATCAGGACCACCGCAGAACAGGCTGCGATAACGGCTATCGATTTTACCGGGATAATCATTCTCCTCAATCCATACGTTAACCCCACACTGAAACTGTCAAGACTGACAGCGAATGCAAGTAAAAGCAGGGATATTATTTGTGCCATAAACTGAGCTCCTTCCTGTCAATCGCTACGTTAGTATATGGAAGGAGCCTAGATATGGTGAAAATTCATGTGTTCAGAGCTTTTGACAAGATGGGCAAAAATGCGTACCCCGCCCGCCGACGACAGTTTTTTGCAAGGGTGTGCCGCAAACCTTACATGGTTCATCCTTTCGGCCATATACAAACAGCTGGAGCTGGAACATGCCAATCTGTCCCTGGGAATTGACATACGACCGGATGGTGCTGCCGCCTTTCTCCACCGCTTCAGAAAGAGTGCTGACAATCTCCCTGTAAAGCACAGCCTCTTCTTCTGGAGACAGAGAGTTTGCAATCCGCTCTGGGTGGATCTTTGCACGGAAAAGCGCCTCGTCTACATAAATATTCCCAAGTCCTACAAGGATCTTTTGATCAAGCAGTGCAGGCTTTATTTTCCGATTAGTCCTTTTGAGCTTTTCCGACAGCCATTCTACTGAAAAATCTTCTGAAAATGGCTCGGGTCCCAAATCGGCTAGTGGCTGTGAATCAAATTCCGTTCCTTTAGCGTACAGATGCATCGTCCCAAATTTGCGGACATCCTTATAGCGCAATTCTTTGCCATCTGTAAAATGGAAAATAACATGGGTGTGTTTTTCAACAGGTTCCCCCGCGCTGAATAATCCGTATTTCCCTTCCATCCTCAGATGGGAGACAAGCGCGAAGTCCTCTGTATAGAAAATCAGGAATTTTCCTCGCCTGCCGATTTGCTGGATTTTTTGGCCGCAAAGCGCATCATTAAATTGTTCCACTTCACTTGGCTTTTTGATCATCTTAGGCCAAAAAACCGAGACACGTTCGATTTCCTTGCCCAGTGCAAGTACCTCAAGCGTCCGCCTGACAGTTTCTACCTCTGGAAGCTCAGGCATTCTATCCCGCCTTTCCTCTTTTCTAGTTGTACCCGTTACTTTGCATCATACCATGTTGGGCCGTAGGAGAAGTCTACCTTTAAAGGAACCTTTAGTTCTATGGCATTTTCCATGACATCTGGAACGATTTTTTTCAGGATTTCAATTTCTTCTTTCGGTGCCTCAAATATTAATTCATCGTGTACCTGAAGGAGCAGTCTAGTCTTGAGGCCTTCTTCATGGAGTCTTTCAGCCATTTCAATCATTGCCTTCTTGATGATGTCGGCTGCGCTGCCCTGGATCGGCGTATTCATGGCTGTCCGTTCTGCAAAACTTCTCAGATTGAAGTTTCGGGCAGTGATTTCAGGAATGTATCTCCGGCGGTGCAATAGCGTCTGGACATATCCTTTCGCCTTGGCATCCTTGATGATTTCATCCATATATTCCTTCACTCCAGGATAACTCTCAAGATAGCGGTCGATGAACTCTCCAGCTTCTTTCCTGGTGATATTCAGGCTTTGTGATAATCCATAATCACTGATTCCGTATACAATTCCGAAGTTTACTGCTTTTGCGTGACGGCGCATATTAGAAGTGACTTCATCTTTCCCGACATTGAAAACTTCCATCGCTGTCTTTGTATGGATATCCAAGTCATTTTGGAAAGCATCGATCAATTTCTCGTCTCCGGCAATGTGGGCGAGAACACGCAATTCAATTTGCGAATAATCGGCCGCAAACATTACCCAGCCTTTTTCTGAAGGAACGAAAGCCTGCCTGATTTTCCGGCCTTCTTCAAGGCGGATCGGGATATTCTGCAGGTTAGGATCGGTAGAGCTTAGCCTGCCTGTCGCGGTCAGCGCCTGGTTGAACCTTGTATGGACTTTCTCTGTTTCTTTGTTTACGACCTTTTGGAGTCCTTCAATATATGTTGATTGAAGCTTGCCAAGCTGGCGGTAATTCAGGATTTCTTCAATGATCTTATGCTTCGGCGCCAATTTTTCCAGGACGTCTGCTGACGTTGAATAACCAGTTTTCGTCTTTTTTGCTGCAGGAAGACCCAGTTTCTCAAATAAAATCACACCTAATTGTTTAGGTGAATTGATATTGAACTGTTCGCCCGCCATCCCAAAAATCTTCATTTCGATTTCGGCCAGACGGCCTTTAATTTCTTCTCCCATTTTCTCCAGGCGTTCGATATCGAGCTTGACCCCTTGATATTCCATATCCGCAAGCACCAGTGACAATGGCATTTCCAGACTGCTGAAGAGATCATGCTGATCATTATCCCATAACTCCTGCTCGAGCTTTTCTTTTAAAGCTGCCAGCACTGCTGCCTTACGGACTAGATGCTCACCTAGAATGGCCTCTTCAGGAATCTTTCGTCTAGCCCCTTTTCCATAGACTGCCTCATCAGCCTGCACGGTATTGAAGCCATGCTGTTTGGCGATTGCAGCGAGATCGTCCGGCGATTCGGAAGGGTTGATGATATAGGACGCCAGTGACACATCGAACTCGGCACCTTTTAGATGGATGCCGTGATGGCGCAATGAAACCTCGGAACGTTTCGCATCATAGACGGACTTTTTGCTAGTCTCATCCTCTGCCCATTTCTTGAATTCCTCAGATTCAAGGGCCATTTTCGCTGGCAGATAATAACGGCCATTTTCATTCACGACAGCAAAACCGACGATATCAGCATAATGATAGTTATCCTCGAGCACCTCAACGTAAAAGCCGTTTTCTTTTGCAAAAATGCTTTCATCCACCGTATTTAGATGTTCGTATTCAATGTCTTCCAGCTCTACATTTTCTGCTATTGCACTTGCACCAAGCTTGTCCAATAACGAGTTAAATCCTAATTCCTTGAACATCTTCACCAATTTCTCGTTTTCTGCGCCTTCATACTCAAGCTCACTCAGTTCTATTCCTACCGGAGCTTCACGAGTAATGGTCGCAAGTTCTTTGCTCATGATGGCCTGGTCTTTGAATTCCTCAAGCTTTTCCTTGAGCTTTTTCCCACTGACCTGGTCAAGCGATTCAATCAGCTTCTCTAGGGTGCCATGCTCCTTCAGCAGCTTGATTGCCGTTTTTTCCCCTACACCCGGCACTCCTGGAATATTATCGGAGGCATCTCCCATAAGCCCCTTCATATCTATGATTTGATCCGCCGTCAGACCATATTTCTCCTTGATATGTTCCGGGGTATATTCCTCGATATCGGTAATGCCCTTCCGGGTGATACTGACTGTTGTCTTGTCAGAGCTCAATTGTGTCAAGTCTTTATCCCCGGATATGACCTTTGTTTCAAACCCTTCTTTTTCAGCTAGCAGGCTTAAAGTGCCGATGATGTCGTCCGCCTCATAATTCTCCAGCTCATATTGAGCAATTCCGTAAGCTGCCAGCAGCTCACGGATGAAAGGGAACTGTTCAGAAAGCTCCGGCGGCGTCTTTTGCCTGCCTCCCTTGTATTCGCTGAAAGTCTTATGCCTGAAGGTCGTTTTGCCGGCATCAAATGCAACAAGAATATGGGAAGGCTTTTCATCCTCAAGTATTTTCATCAGCATCATCGTAAATCCATAAACAGCATTTGTATGTATTCCTCTTTCATTATTCAACAGCGGCAAAGCAAAAAACGCACGGTACGCTATACTGTTGCCGTCGATCAATACAAGCTTCTTTGACATGTCTTTCCTCCTCCTTTTAAAAAACGAGACCTATGAACACTTTATATAAAAAGACCGTTAGATTCCTTCCTATTTTATCATGAGAGAAGATAGAAAGAAAAATAACGGCCCTTTATCAGCCTTCTATTAATTTGTGTAACCCATCAGCATCCTTGCATATGGTGAATCGGATGGGAGGACAATGACGGTCTCTCCGTTGATTGTCTTTTTATAGGATTCCAGTGTGCGGAACATTGTATAGAATTCCGGATCTTTAGAGAATGACTGGTTGTAGACTTTAGCAGCTTCTCCTTCTCCCTCTCCACGAATCGTTTCAGCGTCAGCCGTAGCCTTTGCCAAAAGCTCTTTCACTTCCCTGTCTGTCTGGGCAATAATCCTGTTCTTTTCAGCATCACCCATTGACAGGTATTCCTGAGCCTTAGATTCACGTTCTGAAATCATACGTGTGAAGACAGATTTTTCGTTCTCAGCAGGAAGATCTGTTCTTTTCATGCGGACATCCGTTACGACGACCCCATAATTCCCGCCAGCCAGCAGCTCATTTACCTTTTCAGTCACCCTGTCATTCAGAGAGCCGCGCGATGACTTTTCATCATTGATGATTTCGTCATAATCAAGCTGGCCGAGCTCTGAACGCACCACGGAATAAATGAACTCCTCCATTCTTGATTCAGCACCTTCAAGCGTCCTTGCATTTGAAATCATCTTCTTCGGATCTTCAATCCGCCAGATCGCATAATTATCAATCAAAATCCGCTTTTTATCTTTTGTATTGATTTCAGCCTGTGACACATCATAAGTCATTTGGTATTTAGGCAGTGTGGTTACACTCTGGATGAAAGGAACTTTAAAGTTAAGCCCGGGTTCTTTTATGATTTTCACGACTTCACCGAACTGCCTCACTACTTTGTACTCACCTTGCTTCACAATAAATACATTGGTAAGCATGAAAACGAGAAGGGCTATGATAATGATCAGAAAAATACCTAGTTTTGTATAGTTTCGCCAGTTGAACGAACCGCCGCTCCGTTCCTTGAGATCAATCACATTTTTATCAGCCATTATCTTTTTCACTGCCTTCCTTTTCTGACTTCGGCTTCTCAGCTTCCAGAGGGCGAATTGGGAAATACTTCATCGTGTTGCCATCGTCATTCATAATATAAATTTCCGTGCCTGGCAGCACTTGCTCCATTGTTTCGAGCATCAGACGCTGTCTTGTAATCTCAGGATTGGATTTATATTCCGTATATAGTTTGTTAAAAACTGCAACGTCACCTCTTGCACGCTCAACCCTTGCTGCTTTTTCCCCTTCTGCCCTTGAAATGAGCGCATCTTTTTCACCTTGCGCTTCATTCAGTTGTTTATTGCGATACTTCTTCGCTTCGTTAATCTTAGTGTTCATCGTTTCACGGGCATCTGTCACATCTGTAAATGCTTTTCGTACTTCAGCATTTGGCAGCTCAACATCCTGAAGCTTTACCCCCAATACAGAAACACCCATATCGTATTTTTCAATCAATGTTGACAGCAGATCCCGGACTTCTCCTTCAATCTCTGCCTTCCCCGATGTGAGTGCATCATCAATTTTCGCGTTGCCGATGATGCTCCTTACCGATGCTGAAGTCGCATCATATAAAATTTCTCTTGGATTATCTGCATTATATAAGTACTTTGCCGGATCCGTTATTTTCCATTGAACCACCAGGTCAGCAAGAACAATGTTTTCATCACCGGTAATCATTTTTGTTTCATCAGGAAACTCTTTGATCTCCCCGTTCTTTTGCTCATACCCAAACTGGAGACTGAACGTTTCTTTCGATAATTTCTCCACACTTTGGATCGGCCAAGGCAGCTTGAAGTGCAGTCCCGGCTCGCTGATTCCCGCTTCTACCTTACCGAACGTCAGGATGACAGCCTGTTCGGATTCATCAACCGTATACCATGTCGTAAATGCAGAGAGACCTAGAATAATAGCCAGAACAACAATACCGGTCGTCACGTAGATCCTTTTTAAGCTCACCATTTCATTCCCCTCTTCCTAAGTTTCTTTCTATGTTTGTTTTTACGTTTATTTACAGTAAAAGTTTCAAAATGAATGGTAATTAAAAAATTGTTTTGTCAGAGGTAATAATTGGAGGTAGTTTCAGCAGGAGAAGTTGAAGAGCCGTTGGAACTTTTGGACGGTTTGGACAGGTTAGCAGTAACTGATGAGTACCTGGTCGAACTTGATTCATCTTTGGACAACTTTTCCGTCAAAGAAGAATAGCTGGCAGAACTTGATTCATCTTTGGACAGCTTTTACCGTAAAAGAAGGAAACCTGGCAGAACTTGATTCATCTTTGGACAGCTTTTCCCGTAAAAGAAGAATAGCTGGCAGAACTTGAGCTATCTTTGGACAGCTTTTCCCGTAAAAGAAGGAAACCTTGCAGAACTTGATTCATCTTTGGACAGCTTTTACCGTAAAAGAAGGAAACCTGGCAGAACTTGATTCATCTTTGGACAGCTTTTCCGTCAAAGAAGAAAACCTGGCAGAACTTGATTCATCTTTGGACAGCTTTTCCCGTAAAAGAAGAAAAGCTGGCAGAACTTGATTCATCTTTGGGCAGCTTTTACCGTAAAAGAAGGAAACCTTGCAGAACTTGATTCATCTTTGGACAGCTTTTACCGTAAAAGAAGAAAAGCTGGCAGAACTTGAGCTATCTTTGGACAGCTTTTCCCGTAAAAGAAGAAAAGCTGGCAGAACTTGATTCATCTTTGGACAGCTTTTACCGTAAAAGAAGAAAAGCTGGCAGAACTTGATTCATTTTTGGACAGCTTTTCCGGTAAAAGAAGAATAGCTGGCAGAACTTGAGCTATCTTTGGACAGCTTTTCCCGTAAAAGAAGAAAAGCTGGCAGAACTTGATTCATCTTTGGACAGCTTTTACCGTAAAAGAAGAAAAGCTGGCAGAACTTGATTCATCTTTGGGCAGCTTTTACCGTAAAAGAAGGAAACCTGGCAGAACTTGATTCATCTTTGGACAGCTTTTCCCGTAAAAGAAGAAAAGCTGGCAGAACTTGATTCATCTTTGGACAGCTTTTCCCGTCAAAGAAGAATAGCTGGCAGAACTTGAGCTATCTTTGGACAGCTTTTCCCGTCAAAGAAGAATAGCTGGCAGAACTTGATTCATCTTTGGACAGCTTTTCCCGTCAAAGAAGAATAGCTGGCAGAACTTGATTCATCTTTGGGCAGCTTTTAACAGATGAGAGGAAATCCTGGCAAAACCGAGATCACCTTTGAAAAAACTTTCACTGATTAAGAGGGGAGACATCGGGATTAACTTAACCTTAAAACTACTACCCTTATAATAAAATGAAAAAAGCACAAGCGGGGTCAGCTTGTGCTTCTTTCTGCTTCTTGGATGAAGGGGTTTTCACTAATTATGTTAGCAATTAAGTATTAAGGAAAAATAAACCTTTTGTTAAGACAATGTAAATTTGGAAAACCCTTCTCCATGGAAAGCTGGCCAGGAAACTTACACCCTTAGCATGCCGCGAAAACCTCTTGCTGCGTAATAAGAGTCTGCTCCATTGTGGTATAAGAAGACCGTATCGTAGCGACGGTCACAAAATAGTGCGCCACCCAATCTTCTGATATTTGCAGGTGTATGAATCCAGCTCGACGTTTTTAAGTCAAAGTTTCCATGTTCCTGAAGTTCCCTGTATTGTTCCTCTGTTAAAAGTTCAATGCCCATGTCGGCTGCCATATCCAAAGCGTTATTTTCGGGTTTGTGTTTTTTCCTGGATTCGAGTGCTTCTTTGTCATAACACACACTTCTTCGGCCTTTAGGACTCTCCGCTGAACAATCAAAGAAAATGTATTCGCCCGTCTCTTTATCAATGGCAATCACATCAGGTTCCCCGCCGGTCCTTTCCATTTCATTGAGCGTCCACATTTTGTCGGGGTTTTCTTCGAGCTTGGCTTGTACACTAGCCCAATCAAGACTTTTATGACGTTCCATATTCTTCTCAAAACGGATTCTCAAAGTATGAAAAAGTTCATCACGCTCTTCTCGGGACAACTCTTTATTTTTATTCGGCAATTGAATTCCCTCCTTTGATACTGTATGACTTCGATTTGCCATTCCATATTCCCTTTTAAACCGGACCAAATTTATCTAAGTAAAAAGAAGCAGTCCCTATCATAAAAGGACCGCCCACAATGGTGGTTATATTCGAAAACGATTTTTTACTGAGGCAGCTTTTTATAAAGCTTGATTGTGAAGGTTGTTCCTTTGCCGACTTCACTGGTGACCTCAATTTGCCCTTTATGGGCTTCCACGATATGTTTTACGATGGCAAGGCCAAGTCCTGTTCCGCCTGAGTTCCGGCTTCTTGCCCTATCCACCCGGTAAAACCGTTCAAAAATCCTTGGTATCTCACTTTTTTCAATGCCAATCCCAGAGTCCTTGATCATAAGGAAAATCGTGTCTCCCTGGTCAGCTAAGGAAATTTCTACACTGCCTCCATTTGGCGTATATGTAATTGCGTTGCTGGCAAGATTGATCAACACTTGTTTCAGCCTGTCAGCATCTCCTTCAATTATGGGTTTCCCGCTTGATTGGCCAAATTTCAGTTCAATATCCTTTTGTGCGGCTTTTCCTTTTAATATCTCTATGACTTCAGTTACCTGCTGTTGAAGATCCACACTTCCATATGACAACCGAAAACCATGCTGCTCAATCTTGGACAGGTCAAGCAATTCCTGGATCAACACCTGCAGACGGTCGCTTTCCTTTAAAATGATTTCCAGGAAGGCTTCAAGGGTGTCCTTATCATGCATTGCACCATCGAGCAGTGTTTCGGAAAAACCCTTGATAGAGGTAATGGGTGTCTTAAGCTCATGGGAAACATTTGCTACAAAGTCCTTTCTCATCTGTTCAAGTTTTTTTATCTCGGTGATATCATGAAAAACAAGCAGGATTCCTTTCCAAACCTTGTTTGTCCCGATGATTGGCACTCCGTATACTTCAAAATGGCGTCTTTCGATTTCCAACGGAAGAACGACTTGCTTCCTGACTTTTTGTTCGGTCATGAAAATCTCTTCGACCATTTGAGATATTTCCATATGGTCAATGACTTCATAGTAAAGTTTGTAAAGATATTCCGATGCTTCCACATTGAAAATTTCCTTGTATGGCTTATTGATCAAGTTGATATATCCCCGGCTGTCAATCAAAATCAGGCCGCTGCCCATATTTTCAATCAGGGCGGTAAGTCTGTCCTGCTGGGATTCCTTCAGCTTCATCAGTTCTTGAAGGTTTCTTGCCAGAATGTTGATGGACGAGCTCAGCATACCTGTTTCGTCAATATGATCTTCATATGTCCTGGCGCGGTAATTCCCTTTTGCCAGCTCGATTGCAACATTTGTCGCAGACTCGATTGGTTTGGTATAGCGATTGGTAATCCTCGTACCAAGAAGGATGATAACGATCAGTGCCATGCCAAGACTTATTGTGAGGATCCACCAAATCTGACGATAGGCATTCTGCAGTTCATCGATCTTTGTTGTTAAAAATACGTATCCTTCTTTTTCACCATTATGCTTGAGCGGATGCCAATAATAATGGAGATCATAACCGCCGCCAATTTCAAGATCACTCTTTGAATCGGGATTGTCTTCCACGATCTCCCCGATAATATCCCGGTGCCTGCCGATTTTGGTGCTTGATAGTTCACCCGTGTCATAATGGATATCGCCTTCTAGGTCAACGATGGTAATTCTTGCGTGCAGCAATCGGCTCATCTTTGAAATTTCGTCTGTGTGCAGCGATGCTAGACCTCCGTTTTGCTCAATATTGGAGGTTAAAAGATTCATTTCAATTTTCAAACGCTCATTGAATGAATCGATATAGTAATTCTTGAATAATTGCCCCAGTAACAGGCCAAGGCCGATCAACACGATGATGATCAGGGTAATGAGGGCAAATAAAAGACGTGTCCGGTACTTTGTCATTCTACCTTTGGTTCCTCCAGCTTATAGCCCAGGCCTCGTATTGTTTTTATATAGGATGGCTTCTTCGTGTTCTGTTCAATCTTTTCCCGCAAGTGGCTAATATGTACATCTACAATTCTTGTATCCCCGGCGAAATCATAATTCCACACTGCGCTTAGAAGCTGGTCACGAGTCAATACCCTGCCTTTATTTTTTGCGAGATAAAGGAGCAATTCGAATTCCTTCGGTGTCAGCTCTAGCAGCTCTTCCATATAATAGGCTTCATAAAAATCGGGCATGATTTTAAGCTCGCCAATTTTGATCTGCCCCTCGTCCTTAGGCATTTCTCCCACGGTTTCCGGCAGTGTCTGCACCCTTCTGAGGATGGCTTTTACCCTTGCAACCACCTCCCGAGGACTGAACGGCTTCGTCAAATAATCATCTGCACCTAATTCGAGGCCAAGGACTTTGTCAAACTCGTCATCCTTTGCTGTAAGCATCAAAATTGGCACATTGATTTTCTGCTGCCTGAGCTGCTTGCATACTTCCATGCCATCGAGCTTCGGAAGCATCAAGTCCAAAATCATCAAATCCGGTTTCTCTGCTGCAGCAAGGGTGATCCCTTCCTCACCGTCCATTCCAGTAACAACCGAATAGCCAGCCTGCTCCAGATTATACTTCAGCAGCGTCACAATAGATTGTTCATCGTCCACAACCAAGACCTTCTTGTTCATATAAGCCTCCAAAAAAGTTATTACCCCTGTTTCATCCAATAGCTCTATCTACATTATAATATCAACCCATTATGTAAAATCAAATTTTAAAACAAAATGAAAAGGGATGTACAAATAAATGTACATCCCGATTTTTAAAAGTTTTCCAATGCCTTACCATCCATGCGCTGTACAGGGTATGGCGGACAGACGAGCAGCTGCCCCTTTACAACTGTCTCATCTTCTTCATTTTTTCCCGTTACTGTAATTTCCACATTATGCTTGCTCTTGATGACTTCTGTCACTTCAAACAGAAATTGGACAGTTCCATAATGATAGACCGGCTTCACATATTCAAGATCCTGCTTCAAAATATGGCTTCCTGGTCCAGGAAGGTATTTAGAAACAGCTGCTGTAATGATTCCATTAAGCATGATCGCTGGGACAATCGGCTTCTCATATGGTGTTTGTGAAGCATAATCGTGCTGGATATATAAAGGATTCGCATCATTAGTCAATCCCAAATACAACAGGAGATCTTTATCCTCTATTTTTTCTGTTAGTGTCAATTTTTCACCGACAGTGATTTCTTCTATTTTCCTGCCAAGCTTTCGTTTTCTTCCAAGCAGCATAGCATTTACCCCTTTGCATTAGAAGTTCTGGAAACTATTTTTGTCTAAATTCATAAGTGAAAACTTGTGAAAAAAATCGGGGAATATTCCCCGATTTTTTATTATCGAAACGATTAAGCCAGAACGGCCATAACACTTCGGACAGATTCAGCTGACTTGTCTAGTGCAGCTTTTTCATCTTCTGTCAATTCAAGCTCGATTACTTTTTCAATTCCGCCGGCACCAAGGATTGTTGGAACTCCGAGATAGATTCCTTCGTATCCATATTCCCCTTCGAGGTAGGCAATCGCCGGAAGTACACGACGCTGGTCTTTAAGAATCGCTTCACACATTTCCACAAGTGAGGCTGCTGGCGCGTAGTAAGCGCTCCCATTTCCAAGAAGGTTGACGATTTCGCCACCGCCTTTACGTGTACGCTCTACGATTGCTTCCAGGCGGTCTTTTGGGATAAGTGTTTCAAGAGGAATGCCTCCTGCATATGAATAACGCACTAGTGGCACCATATCATCACCGTGGCCCCCAAGAACAAAACCAGTTACATCTTTTACAGATAGGTTCAATTCCTGTGCAACGAATGTACGGAAACGGGCTGAATCCAATACACCTGATTGACCGATTACTCTGTTTTTAGGGAAACCGGACTCTTTAAAAATAGTATAAGTCATCGCGTCAACCGGATTTGTAAGTACGACGATAAAACTATTCGGGGAGTGCTTGGCGATTTCCTGGGCTACACTTTTCATGATTTTCTGGTTCGTCTGGACAAGGTCATCTCGGCTCATGCCAGGTTTGCGTGCAATACCAGCTGTGACAACAACGATGTCTGAGTCTTTCGTATCCTCATAGCTGGAAGTACCGGTAATGTTCGCGTCAAAGCCTTGGACTGGACTCGCTTCAAGCATATCAAGCGCTTTACCCTTTGTTGGGTTTTCCATTTGCGGGATATCGACCAACACTACATCCCCAAGTTCCTTCTGTGCAAGCAAGAATGCTGTTGTTGCTCCAGTGAATCCTCCACCAATGACTGAAATCTTTTTGCGTTTCAATGACATAAGGCTTCCTCCTCAGAACGAATATATTTTTAAAAAGGCTCTTTTCTCCAACTTTGCTGCTATATCTACTAAATAGGATGGAATTACCTATGTTTCTACAAAGAATCCACCCTTATGAAGAGAAAAGAGCTTGCAAACTTAGTACCGACATACAAAATGGATTTTATCACGTTAAAATCGGCTTTAGGATTTTAACAACCATCTTTACGAGAACAACCTTTAAAAATATATGTTATTTATGTAAAGGCTATCCTTAAAAAGGATAGCCTTCTGCACATTTTTAGCCCATGTTCTTGATCAGTTCATCACCGAACTCAGAAGTCTTCACTTCTGTAGCGCCATCCATCAAACGTGCAAAGTCATATGTTACAACCTTTGAAGCGATTGATTTTTCCATAGACTTGACAATCAGGTTGGCAGCTTCCGTCCAGCCAAGGTGTTCAAGCATAAGAACTCCTGAAAGGATAACTGAAGACGGGTTAACTTTATCCAAACCAGCATATTTCGGAGCAGTACCATGAGTCGCTTCAAAAATAGCATGGCCAGTTTCATAGTTGATGTTTGCTCCAGGAGCGATACCGATACCGCCTACCTGTGCTGCAAGTGCATCAGAAATGTAGTCGCCGTTAAGGTTCATTGTCGCAACAACATCGAACTCTTTCGGACGAGTAAGGATTTGCTGAAGGAAGATATCTGCAATCGCATCTTTAACGATGATCTTGCCAGCAGCCTCTGCGTCAGACTGAGCTTTATTCGCTGCATCAGTACCCTGTTCTTCTTTAATCTTGTCATACTGAGCCCAAGTGAATACCTTATCGCCGAATTCTTTCTCAGCAAGTTCATAACCCCAGTTTTTGAACGCACCTTCAGTGAATTTCATGATATTGCCTTTATGTACAAGCGTTAATGACTTACGTCCTTCTGTGATGGCGTAATTGATCGCTGAACGTACAAGGCGCTCTGTTCCTTCTTTGGAAACAGGCTTGATACCGATTCCTGAAGTTTCAGGGAAACGGATTTTATTTACGCCCATTTCGTTTTGCAGGAATTCAAGAACTTTCTTGACTTCTTCAGAACCGCTAGCATACTCAATACCCGCATAGATGTCTTCAGTGTTTTCACGGAAAATAACCATGTCAGTGTCCTGAGGACGCTTTACAGGTGATGGTACACCTTCGAACCAGCGTACAGGACGCAGGCATACGAATAGGTCTAGTTCCTGGCGAAGTGCAACGTTAAGGGAACGGATTCCGCCGCCGATAGGTGTTGTTAATGGACCCTTGATTGCGATTAAGTACTCATTGATCGACTCTAGAGTTTCGCTTGGTAGCCACTCGCCAGTCTGGTTGAATGCCTTTTCCCCAGCAAGAACCTCTTTCCAGACAATCTTGCGCTCACCCTTGTATGCTTTTTCAACAGCAGCATCAAGGACACGGACAGAAGCTGCCCAGATATCAGGACCTGTTCCGTCACCTTCGATAAAAGGAACAATCGGGTTGTTTGGTACGTTTAAAACTCCATCTTTAACTGTAATTTTTTCACCTTGCATAGTAAACTCTCCCTCCAAAATCCTCATTCTTTTCAGAATCAAAGGTTAGCAGGCTGGCAGGCCTCTAACCTTTACTCAGGAAAGTCAGGCAATCCTGACTGACTTTCCTCACTCTCCTATTACAGCAATTTTTCACTAAAAAGTAAAATATTGCTCCTCTATTTCTATAAATTATCTCATTTCGATGGCAACATAGTCCTGCTTGCCAGGACCCGTATAATCAGCACGAGGGCGGATCAGACGGTTGTTGTCATACTGCTCAAGTATATGCGCAAGCCATCCGGATACACGGCTTACTGCAAAAATTGGCGTGAAAAGGTCATGGTCAATGCCAAGGCTGTGGTATACAGATGCAGAATAGAAGTCGACATTCGGCGGCAGATTCTTTTCGCCTGTTACGATATCTTCAATTTTAGTGGACATCTGATACCAATGCGGCTCGCCGGTAAGCTCAGTAAGCCTCTTGGACATTTCTCTCAAGTGTTTCGCACGAGGGTCTCCCTGGCGGTATACACGGTGTCCGAAGCCCATGATTTTTTCTTTGTTCGCAAGCTTTCCGCGGATTGCTGGCTCAACATTTTCAAGTGTGCCGATTTCAGTCAGCATTTTCATAACTGCTTCGTTAGCTCCTCCATGAAGAGGTCCCTTTAATGCACCGATAGCTGCTGTAACACCAGAATACACATCTGATAGCGTCGCCACACATACTCGTGCTGTGAATGTCGAAGCATTGAGCTCATGATCAGCGTGAAGGACAAGAGCTTTGTTCATTGCTTCTACAGCCACATCTTCAGGCTCATCACCAGTCAGCATATACAGGAAGTTTGCAGCGAAATTCAGGTCTTCCCTTGGCGCAATTGGCTCAAGACCTTTCCTTACTCTTGCAAAAGCAGTTACAATAGCTGGCATTTTTGCCTGAAGACGAATCGCTTTACGGTAATTCGCTTCTTTCTCCATAACATCCGCTTCATCATCGTATAATCCTAAAAGAGATACTGCCGAGCGAACTGCAGCCATCGGATGGACTTTATCAATAGGGTACATCTTGAAATGCTCAAGCACTTCCTTTGGCAATGCCGCATTTTCTGCAAGCTGCTTCTTCAATTCGTCCAATTCTGCCGCTGTAGGAAGCTTGCGATGCCATAATAGGTAAATCACTTCTTCGAAACTAGCATTTTCTGCTAGATCATCAATGTCATAGCCAACATAAGTCAGTGTATCATCGATGATAGAACTGATAGAAGATGTTGTTGCCACTACCCCTTCAAGACCACGTGTTACTGTCATACTCAATCTCTCCTTTGTAGTTTAATTTCCCCATATCCCATAATTTGTCTGTTTGTTGAATTGCTGTTCACAACAGCGTTCAGAAAAAAGAAATTTCTGACACTTTATACGAAAAGCCGGATGCATACGCCGGCGACAGACCTTTTCCAGCCGAATTGCCTCTATGAAGATAGTATCGAGCGCTTGCTCAGGCAGCCGGCAAAAAAGAAAATGCTTACATTTTATTAGATTTCAAGAACCGTGGATACTCTGCTCATCCCCCAGCCCATACAACAGGGATGGAAGCAGTTACAAGTCCTATTATAAACAATTATCTGACATTTGTGAATGAAAACAACTTAATTCAACAGAAAATATTATTTTGGTAAAAAGCTATTTGAAAAAATCAAAGAATTTCATGGCTGCAAATGCAATCCCTGCACCTATCAAAGGACCTACTGCCACACCTTTGAATAACGATACTGCCAGGATGGTTCCCAAGACTAGCGCAGTTGTGATATGAGGATCTTCAGCGAGCAGTGTGACCCCACCCTTTGCAAGCAGAGCAACGGCCATCCCTGAAATCAATGCAATCCAGGCATAAGGTGATTTAAAGGCACCTGATAAATCCTTGAAGCCAATATCACCACTGGCAATTGGGGCCAGGACGGCAATGGTGATAATTGTCACTCCCCAGTTAATACCCTTTCCCTGAAGCAGCGAAAACGTTTTTGCTTCAAACCCGGCAATCTTCATCACAAGAAGTACAAGTACAGCTATAATTAATGATTGGTTTTTGGCTAAGAAAGCTATCACAAGCAATGTTATTAAAAAAAGCATAGGCTGCAGCATAAAATTTTTTCATCCTTCCACGGTTAATACTATTTTAACATAATTAAAAATATTACACCAAGCCAGAGGGCAGATGCAGTTGTATCTATTAATATACGCTCCAGCAACTTGTCCAAATCACCCATCATATTGCCCAGGCTTTAAAGGGATTTTTATGTATAAGTCGAATCTTTTTAACATATGAATCGTATATTGTAGAAAACTTTCCGGACTGGCTCCAAGTTTTCATGATAAACAGCATGTACTAGCATCCAGGCAATTGACCATTCCAAAAGGAGGAAACTGCTTGAACCCGGTATATCTTCATCGAACCATACGTTTTATTCTAGTCATAAGCACGATTGTTGCAGGAGCTTTTGCCTTATATTATGTTTCAAAGGTCACATATCCATTTTTAATCGGATTTCTGATTGCGTTTATGATGAATCCGCTCGTCAACTTTCTTCAAATGCGGGCTAAAATACCGAGGTCCCTGGCAGTAATCATTGCTCTCATCCTGATTATGTCATTGTTTGCCGGACTGCTGACTTTGCTTGTTGTTGAAATAGCATCCGGGGCCGAATATCTGGCTAAGGTTGTCCCTGATCACCTGGTTACTTTAATTGATTACATAGAGCATCTATTTGCTGCCCAGCTCATTCCGCTTTATAACCAATTAGCTGG
Organism: Mesobacillus jeotgali; assembly: GCF_900166585.1. Taxonomy (NCBI): domain Bacteria; kingdom Bacillati; phylum Bacillota; class Bacilli; order Caryophanales; family Bacillaceae; genus Mesobacillus; species Mesobacillus jeotgali. The sequence continues at coordinate 2,349,954 of NZ_FVZC01000009.1, forward strand.
TTTGTTCCAAAACCTGGATGCAGGTCAGCAGGATACGATCATGGACAATATCCAGAATGTCGGTGCCACTATCGGGACAACCGCAGGGAATTTTATCAAGAACTTTTTTGAAAAAATTCCGAACATCCTGTCATGGTTCCCGAATGCAGCAACCGTTCTTATTTTCTCTTTGCTGGGGACATTCTTCATCAGCAAGGATTGGTATAGATTATCCGCATTAGGTACGAGGCTCTTGCCGAATCGAGCTAGGACAAGCAGTAAAAGTGTTTTTGATGATTTAAAAAAGGCTTTATTCGGATTTATTAAGGCCCAGGCGACCCTGATATCGATTACCACGGTTATCATCCTGATCGGATTACTGATCCTCAGAGTTGATTATGCGATCACGATCGCCCTCGTGACCGGCATTATTGACATCATTCCATACCTTGGCACGGGGGCTGTATTTGTTCCATGGATCATATATGAAGCGGTAACCGGTGACATGAGTACTGCAATCGGTTTGGGTGTTTTATATGTTGTTGTCCTTGTACAAAGGCAAGTAATGGAGCCAAAAATTCTATCATCCAGCATTGGCCTGGATCCACTCGCTACCTTGATTGCCCTGTTTGTCGGTTTTAAAACTATCGGGTTCCTGGGACTGATTGTCGGTCCTGTGATTCTGGTTGTCTTCAACACTCTGCAGCGCGCTAACGTATTCCATGATTTATGGTCGTTCATTAAAGGAAAAGATGAAGTGATAATCAAGTAGGTTTGCAGACAGGGACTGTCGAGCGTTCCGTTCCATACATTTGGGAGTTCAAGGTTCCGGACAGTAAATACATGAGTGTAAGTAAGTTTAAACGCGAGCAAATAACAAAACGCCAACAATTAGTGTTGGCGTTTTTATCTTATCGTATAACTTTAATGGTCCCTTTATCCATCCAGTTACGGAACAGCTTCAGCATCAATGCTTTGAAAAACTTCCTTGTAGGTGGCGCCAGAAGTAAAATCCCCATGATGTCGGTGATGAATCCAGGAGTCAAAAGCAGGACTCCTCCAACGAGAATGCTTATTCCATCCAGGATGACATCTCCTGGCATCATGCCTCGCCTTAATTGATCCTGTGTTCTTCTGATTGTTTCCAATCCCTGCTGTTTCGCAAGGTAAGCCCCGAGGAAACCTGTGAGGATTATAAGTGAAATCGTTGGCCAAATGCCGATTGTTTGCCCTGAAAGCAATAAGACAGAAATCTCAGCCGCTGGAATAATAATTAAAAACAGAAAAATGTATTTCATTTTCCACCTCAATGTGTTGGAATAGCCTGTCTTTCTATTATACGTGCCGAGCTGATGAGAATACAATAATATGATTGCTATGATTCCCAAATATATGAACGAGGGTAAACATTAAGATTAATTGAGGTAGCTTCGGACATCTCCTCCAAGTTCAGCTGCTATTTTGTCTTAACATGGGTGACAACGGACATTTCCTTCAAAATCATCTCCCGGCTTTGTCCGAACCGGGGCCAACTCATGAAGTCACATGATGAACCGCCTGCTTTTTTCGGACCCATAAAAATAAAAGCGTGAAATCCTAAGATTCCACGCTAATTATTAAGAAGCTTATTTATAAAACGCTCGCATGTCCTTTGTAGATGACACCTCTTGCAGAGTCCACTGTGATTTCCTGGCCATCCGTGAACAGGTTCATCGCATTTTCCACTCCTACGATGACCGGGATTCCAAGGTTCAATCCAACAACTGCTGCATGGCTTGTCAGACCGCCTTCTTCAGTGATTAATGCACTGCATTTCTCAAGGGCAGGTACCATTTCACGGTCGGAGCCGATTGTTACAAGGATGCTGCCTGGCTTTACCTTACTGATTGCTTCTTGGGCATCTTTTGCTAAAACTACTCTTCCGTATGCAGATTTGCGGCCAATACCTTGTGCTTTTGCAAGGATATCTCCTACTACATGGATTTTCATCAAGTTAGTTGTGCCTGCTTCTCCAACTGGTACACCAGCAGTGATGACTACCAGGTCACCATGGGAAACATGACCGCTGTTGACACTTTCTTCGACTGCGCTGGCAAGCATTTCATCCGTCGTTTCTGCCTTTTCTCCAAGCTGTGGATACACTCCCCATACGAGGGCAAGTCGGCGGACCACATGATCATTAGAAGTAACCGCAATGATCGGTGCTTTTGGACGGTACTTTGAAATCATACGTGCAGTATGTCCACTTTCAGTTGGTGTGATGATGGCATTAACTTCAAGGTTTAGCGCTGTGTGTGCAACCGATTGTCCGATTGCATCCGTGATATTGTGGTCTGTCTCTTTACTGCGGAATGACAGTAATTCTTTATGATTAAGCGCCTGCTCTGCACGAGATGCGATGTTATGCATTGTCTGCACAGCTTCAACAGGGTAGTGTCCCGCTGCTGTTTCACCTGAAAGCATGATAGCGTCAGTTCCATCAAATATCGCATTCGCAACGTCACTAGCCTCTGCACGAGTTGGACGAGGGTTGCGCTGCATAGAATCGAGCATTTGAGTAGCTGTGATGACTGGCTTTCCGAGTGTATTGCACTTTTTGATCAAATCTTTTTGCACAAGTGGCACTTCTTCGGCTGGGATTTCTACACCAAGATCTCCACGGGCAACCATCAGTCCATCTGAAACCTCAAGGATTTCGTTGATGTTGTCAACGCCTTCCTGATTTTCAATCTTAGGAATGATCTGGATGTGGGAACCGTTATTTTCTTCTAAAAGCTGACGGATTTCCAAAACATCCGTTGCGCGCCGCACAAAAGAAGCTGCGATGAAATCTACGCCTTGTTCGATCCCGAAAAGGATATCTTTTGCATCCTTTTCCGTGATTCCCGGAAGATTAACGGAAACACCAGGAACGTTAACGCCTTTTTTATTTTTAAGCGTACCCGTGTTAAGGACTTTGGTCTTGATTTCATTATTTTCTTTATCGATGCTGATTACTTCAAGCCCGATTAAACCGTCATCAAGCAGAATTTTCGCACCGGGATGGACATCATCAATAAGCTGGTCATAAGTAACAGAGAATTTCTCGGCTGTACCCAGAACTTCTTTCATGGATACAATACATTCCTGGCCTGTCACAAGCTCGATTGCGCCATTTTCCATATCATTTGTGCGGATTTCAGGGCCTTTCGTATCAAGAAGGATACCAACCTTCTTCCCTGTTTTCTCTGCAGCTTCTCTGATATTCTTGATACGGGCAGCATGTTCTTCATGATTCCCGTGGGAGAAATTCAAGCGGGATACATTCATTCCTGACTCAATCAGCTGGGTTAATTTTTCTACACTTTCACTTGCGGGACCAATCGTACAAACAATTTTCGTTTTGCGCATAGATTGCAACCTCCTGGTTTACTGTAAAGAAATTAGATAGAAAGCTCTTTTGATAATTTATATAAGTTCAAATCAAGCGTATGTTCTTTAGCCAGAGCCTCGATAATGTCATAGTCAACCAACTGGTTCTTCTCCATTCCGACAGCTCGTCCGCCTTTGCCTTCTAATAAAAGCTCTACCGCGCGGGCGCCAAGTCGGCTCGCCAATACACGGTCAAATGCAGTCGGTGACCCGCCGCGCTGGACATGGCCGAGAACCGTAACTCTCGTATCGAAGTCCGTTTCTTCCTTTAATTTTTTTGCGAATTCATAGCCATTCATGACTCCTTCAGCCACAACAATGATACTATGCTTTTTACCGCGTTCATGACCTTTTTTTAGACGGTTGGCAATATCCTTCATATCATGCGGATCTTCCGGAATAAGAATAGTTTCCGCACCACCAGCTAAACCTGCCCATAGCGCGATATCTCCCGCATTACGTCCCATTACTTCGACGACAAAGGTTCTTTCATGTGAAGAAGCTGTATCACGGATCTTGTCAATCGCGTCAATAACTGTGTTAAGTGCTGTATCGAAGCCGATGGTGAACTCCGTGCCAGGAATATCATTATCAATCGTCCCAGGGACACCAACACAAGGAAATCCTTGCTCAGTCAAAGCCTTTGCGCCTCGGTAAGAACCATCTCCTCCAATAACGACTAAGCCGTCAATGCCGAATTTCTTCAGTTGTTCGATACCTTTTTGCTGGCCTTCCTTATTCTTGAATTCTTCACTGCGTGCAGAGTAAAGGAATGTCCCTCCACGGTGGATAATGTCACCTACAGATCCTAGTTCAAGCTTTTGGATATTTCCGTTCATCAATCCAGCATACCCGCCGATTACACCGTACACCTCGACATCATGATAAATAGCCTTCCTTACGACGGCACGAACTGCTGCGTTCATCCCAGGGGCATCCCCGCCGCTCGTCAAAACACCAATTCTTTTCATTGTCTTTCACCTCATTCGGGATCATCTATGTACTTTTCCTGCTCTTTTCGAATGGTTCCCTTCATATTTCAACTGTAAAATTATTGGAAGTCTACTTTTACTCTTGAAAATAAAAAAGCAACGAATCCGGAAAAAACAAATAGAAAACAAAAATTACTGTGTATCCTGTCAGCTTCTATTATTATGAACAGAATACCCGGGAATATTTCTAAAATAACATGTAGAATACCGTATCTCAACTGAATCCTTAATATTGTCAATAAGACGGAATTATCACGTAATTGCAAGCGCTTCAATAGGGTGTTGCTGGAAAAAGGAAAGCACATCTGCCTTGGCCAGAATTATGATTGGCCTAACTAAAACTCTTTCAATGAGTCTTCAGATTTTAAAATAAATAATATCAGAATGCAACAAAATGAGAAATGTAAAAAATAAAACGTGCATTTATGCACGTTTTATTTTACCCCGATAAATTCAGTTGGAAACGAGAACTCCCCAATTCGTTTATATTTCTCATAGCGCTGGCTTAGTAATGTATCTTCATCTAAAACCAGCAGCTCTGACATCGAGTCTTTTAATATTTTATCCATATACTTTGCTTGCTGCTTCAAATCTTTATGTGCTCCGCCTTTTACTTCAGGAATGATTTCATCAATGATTCCAAGCCCTTTAAGATCAGGAGCTGTAATTTTCATGGTTTCTGCCGCTTTTTTAGCTAAAGAAGAATCTTTCCAAAGGATGGCCGCTGCTCCTTCTGGAGATATAACCGAGTATGTGGAGTTCTCCAGCATGTGAATGTAATTGCCCACTCCTAGTGCAAGAGCTCCGCCACTTCCGCCTTCCCCGATGACAACACAGATGACCGGAACCTTCAAGCCAGCCATTTCGAACAGATTTCGTGCGATTGCTTCACTTTGTCCCCGTTCTTCAGCCGCTTTCCCTGGATAAGCACCCTTTGTATCTATAAAACAAATAATCGGCCTTCTGAATTTTTCAGCCTGCTTCATTAGACGCAAAGCTTTGCGGTAACCCTCCGGATGAGGCATACCAAAGTTCCTCCGGATATTTTCCTTCGTATCTTTGCCGCGCTGGTGGCCAATAACTGTAACTGGATAGCCATGGAACTTTGCAATACCGCCAACAATCGCTTCATCATCTCCAAAAGTCCTGTCGCCATGGCATTCGAAGAAGTCAGTAAACAGCAAAGAGATATATTCAAGCGTCGTTGGACGATTTGGGTGCCGGGCAATCTGTACCCGATCCCATGGTTTCATGTTCTCATAAATTTCAGTTTCAAGCTTTTGCAATCTTGCTTCAAGCTTATCTATTTCAGAGCTAAGATCAACATCGGTATTCTTGGTGAATTCCTTCAGCTCACTTATTTTTTTCCTTAATTCTAATACTGGTTTCTCGAATTCTAGTTCTCCTGCCATTCGAACGTCCCTCCTGGCTGATGGATTTCAAGTATTCCCGCAATTTTTTCCTTCAAATCGACTCTCGAGATTACCGCATCAAGCTGTCCATGCTTCAGCAAAAACTCCGCTGTCTGGAAGTCTTCAGGCAATTCCTCTCGAATAGTCTGTTCGATGATCCTGCGGCCCGCGAAGCCAATTAATGCCCCAGGTTCTGCCAGATTGTAGTCCCCTAGACTGGCAAAACTTGCAGAAACTCCCCCGGTTGTAGGGTGGGTCATGATGGAGATGATCAGCCCTCCATTATCGCTGAATCTTTTCAGTGCGACACTTGTTTTTGCCATTTGCATGAGACTCAGGACACCTTCCTGCATCCTCGCCCCGCCTGAGGCAGTAAAAATAATGAATGGAATGGACAGTTCATCGGCTTTCTCTATCGCTCTTGTAATCTTCTCGCCTACAACAGATCCCATGCTTCCCATCCTGAAGGTCGCATCCATGATCGCTATGGCAACATCATATCCGTTCACAGAACCTATGCCGGTAACTACCGCCTCGTTCAAATCCGTTTTTTCCCGGTCCTTTTCCAGCTTTTCCTCGTATCCAGGAAAGCCGAGCGGATTGCCTGATACCATTTCGCGGTCCAATTCGCGGAAACTTCCTATGTCAAGGAAGCTTTTAATCCGCTCATCTGAATTCATTTGATGATGGTAACCACACTGGATACAAACCTTGCAGTTTTTATTCAGTTCTTTCGTATACATGATTTTTTTGCAGTTCGGACATTTAGTCATGATTCCTTCAGGAACATCCTGCTTTGCTGCTTCAGAAGGAATTGTCGCGTACTTCTTCTTTTTCGTTTTAGTAAAAAGCTCCTTAAGCAATGTATAACCCCCTCCGAATAATACTGGTTGTTTTGTAATATCCTTATTTTGCAAGGCTGGATTCTCACTGATTATGGCAGTGACAAAAAGATCATTAGTAATAAAGCACTAGGTGGTCAGACCACTACATCAAAAAAGAAAGAGAGGCTTCGATCCAGGCATCATAAGCATGTCCACAAGTATATAACATCAAATTTTCGAAAGATGTTACTTCATGTCGTTACTCGTCCGACAATTTCCGCAGCATGCGATACCTTTTCAGGATCAGTCCCCCACTTTTTGTTGTAAGCGAGTCCACCAGCAGATGATAATCTTCTTTTGGAGCCGGAATTACTTTCAGATTAAGTGCTTTGTAGTAATCATTCAGTATATACCAAATTCGATAAAATAAATGATTGTCAGCAAGGTCTGCAATTCTTCGGAAAAACTCCTCATCCTCAAAATTATGGTCATCTATCCAGACCTTTAACCTTCTGATTTCATCTTCATTAATCTTTTCAGCTGCCAGATAGAGACAATCAGCCTCGATCATATTTTTCGTTTCTACTACATCATCTTTGGCTTTTTCATCCTGCAGGATAAAGGTGCTTAATAACTGGACTAGCTGGTTGCCGCGAAAGTCCCTGATAAAGGTCCCTTCTCCCCTTCTCGTCTCTATCAGCCCAAGAAGCTCTAAGGCCCGCAACGCCTCGCGAACCGAAGAGCGCCCAGCAATCAGGCGCTCCGAAAGTTCACGTTCCGAGGGAATTTTATCTCCTGGCTTCAAGCCGTCTTTATTAATCATTTCCCTTAGCTGCCTGACGATTTCCACATACACTTTTGTGCTTTTTTCAGGCTGTGCCACTAAGAGATCACTCACCTTTTCCAATTAATGCAAGAGTTTCAGTACGCTCCCTGACTTCGTTCGGATCCACCTTGATGCGTGCAACTCCGGTTTCCATCGCCGCATTAGCAACAGCCGCTGCAACTGCAGGTGCCACCCGAGGATCGAATGGGCCCGGGATTACATAATCGGCTGAAAGCTCTGTTTCCTCAATCAGGCCGGCAATAGCCTCAACTGCAGCCACTTTCATCTTTTCGTTGATATGGGTAGCTCTGGCATCCAGGGCTCCACGGAAGATTCCCGGGAAAGCGAGAACATTATTCACCTGGTTAGGGAAATCCGAACGTCCAGTACCAATAACGGCCGCGCCTGCAGCCTTCGCTTCCTCTGGCATGATTTCCGGCACCGGATTTGCCATCGCAAAAATGATAGGGTCAGTATTCATTGACTGTACCATTTCTGAAGTCAAAGCTCCGGCAACAGAAACGCCGATGAACACATCAGCACCTTTAATTGCATCAGTAAGCGAACCTTTAACGTTGTCGCGGTTTGTAAATTTCGCTACTTCATCCTTGATTGCATTCATGCCGTTAGGGCGTCCTTCATAGATAGCACCCTTTGTATCACACATGATGATGTCTCGCACACCATACGAATATAGAAGCTTGATGATGGCAATTCCCGCAGCTCCTGCTCCGTTTGCGACCACTTTTATCTCATTCATTTTCTTGCCTACTATTTTCAGCGCATTCACAAGTCCTGCAACAGTCACAATGGCTGTTCCATGCTGGTCATCGTGAAAGACAGGAATATTCGTTTCTTTTTTCAGCCGCTCTTCAATTGCAAAGCAGTTTGGCGCAGCAATATCCTCAAGGTTGACACCGCCGAAGGTCGGCTCAAGAAGCTTTACGGTCTCAACGATTTTATCTACATCTGTTGTGTTCAAACAGATTGGAAATGCATCTACACCTGCGAAACTCTTAAAAAGAACAGCCTTCCCTTCCATTACAGGAAGAGCGGCTTCAGGACCGATATTTCCAAGGCCAAGGACGGCAGTGCCATCGGATACAACGGCCACCATATTGCCCTTCATTGTATAATCAAAAACAGTTTCAGGCTTATCATATATTTCCTTGCAAGGCTCCGCGACACCTGGAGAATAGGCAAGGCTTAAATCTCTGGCATTCCTTACAGGCACTTTCGACTTAGACTCTAATTTCCCTTTATTCACACGGTGCATGTGCAAAGCTTCTTCACGTAAAGTCAACTCAGGTCCACTCCTTAGTTATGGGCTCTCTCCATCAATTTAATTGCCTCTAGTCTATCTGCAATCTGGATTTAGCAGTTTCGTTTCGATGAAAAATGCAAGAGATCAGCGACACAATAATAGGCGAACTGACTGGTTAACAAATAAATCTGCCTATTCCAGTGGTCTGACCACACATATCCTTTTTCCAATATAACACATCTATTATACTTGTAAAGAACTAATTTTTCAGGACAACATTGTTGTCACCTAATACCTTCTTTAATTCTGCAACAGTTCCCAGCTCTGTGTTCACATTGAACTCATTAGGTAACAGTATTGATTTCTCCGTCTCTTCGTTATACACAATAACCGGTATAGCACCATGATGTTTTTTTAATAAAGCTTTAAGCTTGTCCATCTTGCCTGTGCTGTCCCCTCCACGGGTGATTCGTAAATATAATACAGGCTTTTTCTGCTGCGCCTTATCCGCTTCCTTTTCAAGGTCAAGCACCTGCTGGACGATAAACTGGCTTTTGCCGTCCCGCTCATCGAATTTCCCTTCCAGCAGTGCCATTTTCCCCTGTCCCAGCACATTTCCATACTGCTTATAAACTGACGGGAAGACAACAGCTTCTGTTTCGCCGCTCGCGTCACTGAGAGTCAGGAAGGCCATCGCCTCACCTTTTTTTGTGCGGATTTTTTTCTGATCAGTAATATAGACACCAAGCCTTATTTTGCTGCCTGGGGACTTTGAGGCTATCTTTTTAACATCCGCAGCGAGGAACTCCTTCTCATAAATAGAAACAGGGTGCTTTGATAAATAGACTCCCAGGATCTCTTTTTCAAGACTCAGTTTGTCTTCGATCCTCATTGGGTCAACTTCTATATACTTCGGCTTCAAGGAAAATTCAGCTTCAGCGAACATATCGATTTGTCCTGTGTCATCCGGGGCAACGAGCTGAGCATGTTCAATTGCCACGTCAATCGTCGCCAAAAGGACGGCCCGGTCCTGCCCGAATTCATCGAATGCGCCAGAATAAATCAGTGCTTCAAGCACTTTCCTGGAGGCTGCCTTTTGCGGAACCCGGATACAAAAATCGAATATATCTTTAAACGGTTCAATCCTTCTCGCCTGGAAAATCTCCCTTAGTGATGCAATCCCTACACCTTTAATTCCTGCCAGGCTATATCGGACGGCATCTCCCTCGGGCTGGAAGCTGAAAGCGCTTCTGTTGATTGATGGAGGCAGAAGCTTGATTTCCATCTGCTGCAGTTCTCTGGCATATTGAGCGATTTTTGCATCATTGCCTATGGCAGAAGTCAGCAGTGCAGCCATGAAATATAAAGGGTAATGTGCTTTGAGATAGGCGAGCTGATAGGCGATCATACTGTAAGCTACAGCATGGCTGCGGTTAAATCCGTAATTCGCGAAACTGACGATCAAATCATAGATAAGATTCGCTGTTTGTGTATCATAACCTTTTCTCAATGCTCCATTTACAAAATGTTCACGTTCCTGTGAAAGGACCTCTTTCTTTTTCTTTGAAACTGCCCTTCGCAACAAATCGGCTTCCCCAAGAGAGAAACCTGCCATCTTTGAGGCAATCTGCATGATTTGCTCCTGATAGACAATTACTCCATATGTATCCTTCAGTATCGGCTCGAGGTCTTTATGGTAAAAATCAATCGGTTGCCTTCCGTGCTTGCGGTCAATGAACAGCGGAATATTTTCCATCGGACCAGGGCGGTAAAGTGCATTGACAGCGACGATATCTTCGAACCGTGTTGGTTCCAGTCTTGTCAGTACCTTCCTCATGCCTTCAGACTCAAGTTGAAAGATTCCGGTTGTCTCTCCTCTGCCAAGCAATTCAAAAGTTTGCTTATCTTCGGCGGGAATATCACGTACATGCAGCTTTTTCCCAGTTTTATGCTGGATAGAATGCAGGATGGAATCAATTAAAGTCAGATTTCTGAGTCCAAGGAAGTCCATCTTCAATAGACCTATTTCTTCGAGATGATCCATTGAATATTGAGTGAGGAATACCCTCGACTGTCCGGATTGGATTGGCACCACATTAGTGAGCGGCTGTTCACTGATGACGACACCCGCGGCGTGAGTGGATGTATGACGCGGCAAACCCTCAAGCTTTATCGCCGTTTCAAGGATTCTCTTATTTTTTGATGACTCCTCAATAAACTCCCTGAGCCCGGAGGATTCCCTGATCGCATCCTTCAGCGTGATTCCCAGCTTTGAGGGAACAAGCCTGGATAGTCGATCCAGTTCCTTTGTGTTCAGACCGAAAACGCGGCCCACGTCCCTGACCGCTGCCTTGGCAGCAAGTGTTCCAAAGGTCGCGATCTGCGCGACATGAAGCTCCCCATATTTTGAAGCGACATATTCTATGACCTCATCCCGCCTATTGTCAGGAAAGTCGATATCGATGTCGGGCATTGAAATCCTTTCTGGATTCAAAAACCTTTCGAAGAGCAGGTCATGTTCAATAGGGTCAGCATCAGTAATGAACAGCGCATAGGATACAATCGACCCTGCAGCGGAACCACGTCCAGGCCCGATAAGGATTCCTTTCTCTCTCGAATATTTGATGAAATCCCATACAATCAGGAAGTAATCGCTAAAGTTCATTTTTTTAATGATCGTTAGTTCATACTGAAGTCTTTCAACATGCTGCCGGGATGGATTTCCGTAACGTTTTTCCAGCCCCAAGAAACAAAGTTCTTCAAGCATCGCATCGGCGTTTTTTCCCGGCTCGACAGGAAACTTGGGCAAATGCCTTGTTCCAAAATCAAGCATTACATTGCAATCTTCCGCTATTTTCAGCGTGTTTTCCAAAGCTTCAGGATACTCCTGGAACAGATCGCACATTTCTTTTGCCGGTTTCAGATAAAACTCGTTGCTGCCAAGTCTTTTACGTTCATCATCCTGAAGCTTCTCGCCATTCTTTATCGCCAGAAGGCATTCCTGGGCAAAGGAATCTTCTTTTTCCAAATAATGTACCTGGTTGGAAGCTGCCAATGGAGTGTTTGTCTCTAATCCAACCCTGGCTAGCTGTTCAACAAGTTCCCTTTGTCCTGGAAGACCATGATCCTGTATGGCCAGGTAAAAGTCATCCTTACCAAAAATTTGTTTATATAAATCAATCGTCTTTAACGCTTTCTCTCTTTCTCCATTTGAAAGATAATATTCTATCTCACCCGTAGTGCCAGGTGTCATCGCAAATAGGCCAGATGCATAATGCTTCAGCCACTTAACGGGAATTCCTTCAGGTGATTTTGTCTGTACTGCGCTTGAGATTTTAATCAGGTTCTGAAATCCCTCATTGTTTTTCGCCAGGAGCACGAGCGGGAAGGATTCATTTTCCAAAGAGGTACTGACAACATCAACAGTCAGGCCCAAAAGAGGCTTGATTGAATTCCTCAAGCATTCTTTATAAAATGCAACCGTTCCGTACATTACATTGTGATCCGTCAGTGCGAGTGCGGAAAACCCTTTTGCCCTTGCATCACGGACAAGCTGCTCGACGGTGGCGGTACTAGTGAGCAGGCTGAATGCACTATAGACATGAAGGTGAATAAATGGCATTTCTCTCACACCCTTTAAAGGTAGGTTCATCTTCTTTCATTATAGGCTTTTTAGTAAAAAAAAGAAAATATGTTCTCATTTGTTTGCGTAAGTTTAAACATATTGATGGCGGTTTGTCCATATGATGAATTACAAGGAAAAAATCGACTTTTTACAAAAGGGTGTTTATCATGAACCAGCCATTTATCCCTGGGTTGTTTGAAGCATATTTTATCGCGCTTGGAGTTTTGCTTGGCGGCTCATTGATCGGAGGATTGGCCGCATTTTTAACCGGACAGCCTTTAATGACAGAAATTGCCCGTTTCTCTGGTTCTATCAGGATATGGGCAATCATTGCCGCGATTGGCGGAACATTCGACACCGTCTACAGCTTTGAAAAAGGACTTTTGCAAGGGGAAACAAAGGATATTTTCAAACAGTTCTTATTGATCCTGACTGCCATGGGTGGCGCTCAAACCGGGGCTCTTCTAATCGATTGGCTGACACAGGAGCATGTCTGAAATGAGGATTCCTCCATATTACCGCAGACCAGAATGGCAGAGGTTCTTTTCTGGTGTGGCAGTCGGAGCACTCGTTAGCTGGGTTTTATTTTTATACATCAATGGTGCCTGGATGGAAAAACACGCAAAAAAAATTGAGCAGCAAAAAGATGAGATTGCAGACTTGAAGAGCGACATCCAAATCTGGATGCAGGATTATGAAGAGTTAAACAAAAAGAACGAGGAAAAGCTCACGGTGCAGGAGATCAAAGTGAAAATCGTCAATGACAAAAAGTATAAACAGCTAGATACCCTCAGCATCTTCGAAATTGAGGAGGATATCAAAGGCCAGCTGAACATGCTCCTCGCCAAGGATCTTGACTCAGTTTTTAAAAGCAGGGAACTGATCACAAGAGTGATTGAAAACAAATCAATCAAGGTTAATGACAAACGCTATAAACTGAAAATCAAGTCAATGGTGATTTATACTTCTGTCAGTATTCAAGTGGAAATCAGTTTAGATTGATACGGGGATCTGGATGGAGATGGTGTTAGCGGGTATTTTCAGGAAAGCCTATTTTGTTGTTTTTTTGACAGCTTTGGCCGGATTTCCAGCTATGCAGTCTTTTTTTAACGACTTAAATGGAATCCTTTTCTTCCTGCTTTCTTTGGCGGATTCCCGAATGAACTGCCTTAATTATCTCTTTTACAGAATTAAAGGTAATTCCCTCCAGTTCCCTTCCATTTGTGTGGCTGCTTTGGAAAAGGGGAATTATAAGATCAATATAAAAAGTTTCAGACTGGAGGGTTTGATATGACTTTTAATAATGGAGCCGGAAATAGCGGCAGTGGCATTGGCGGAGGGATATTCCCTCCTTACGCTATGAATAATGTCAATGACGATAACCAGATTAAATTAAATGAAGATCAATATGATGTTTATGTAAATGATGATTTTATCGGCAAAAAAAGCCTTAAGAACCAGGGGGAACATCTTTCGGATATCGATGACTTTTTAAAGCAGCAGGGTATCAAGGATTTCACCGCTTCCCTTGATGGTGACCATTATAAAATCAGGACGGATGGATTAAATGCAGAAATAACGAATGCTTTGAAGGTTTATTTTAATAATAGATAAATAAAGCAGGTGCGTTTCGGATTGAAACGCACCTTAATTTTATTCTTTACATGCTTCGATTAAATCTTCCAGTACACGATCGACATCGTCCCAGGAATAAATTGAGGCACCGGCAGCAAGCGGATGGCCTCCGCCATTATATTTCCTTGCAATCGTATTGATGACAGGGCCTTTGGAACGGAGTCGAACACGGATTTGATCAGACTCTTCAATAAAGAATGCCCACGCCTTGATTCCCCCGACATTGCCGAGTTCACTGACCAGCAGGGAAGCTTCTGACGGCTTCACAGAAAACTGGTCCATCAATTCCTGTTTCATCACGACCTTTGCAGCACCGTTTTCAAGCAATTCAAAGTTCTGGAGGATGTATCCGTTCAGCTTCACTACATTCGGCGCCAGTTCATACATTCTGTCATATAGCTCTGTACGCGAGAAATTATAGTGAATCAGTTCTCCTGCATATGCAAAAGTCTTATTTGTCGTGCTCGGATACAGGAATCTGCCAGTATCGCCAACAATGCCGGCATAAAGCAATCTTGCTGCCTCATCAGACATTCTGAGTCCCTTATCCTTGAAAGTAAGGTAAAACTCATAGATCATTTCACTAGTGGAACTTGCCGAAGTATCCACCCAGAGAAGGTCCCCATATGGGTCTTCATTTGGATGGTGATCAATCTTGACCAGCTGTTCCCCCAGGCGATAACGCTCGTCGCAAATCCGCTCGGCATTCGCGGTATCACAGACTATCACAAGCGCCCCTTTATAAGTACTGTCAGGAATTGAATCCAGCCTTCTCAGGTAATTGAGGGATTGCTCCTCAACACCTACAGTGTATATATTCTTCTCCGGATAGGAAGCCTTCAAAACCTCAGCAAGTCCTCCCTGCGAACCGTACGCATCCGGGTCGGGCCGCACATGGCGGTGGATAATGATCGTTTCATAATTCTCAATTGCCTCAAGTATTTGCTCTTTCATTAAAATGCTCCTTCACCTTTATCATATCTTAATTATGAACATATTTTTTGGAAAAGAAAAGCATGAAGATGTACACAGGCTGGGAAAAACAATGGTTATTTTCCAGTTTGCTAATAAATCATTGGATTTTGCGAATAAATCATTGGATTTGCGATTACTACATGTTTTTTGCGAATAAACTGCGTTTTTTGCGAATAAACCCTGATTTTTTCGGTTAAAAGACTCACCCTACCATTAAAAGTAGTGTTTTTATAAAATCTATAACCTCGCTTATTACTTTATGCCATTCTTAAAAGCTACGGTATGGCATTCTCCTTAAATTAACGTTAAAATAGGGGTGATTATAAATTTGGAGGAATTGCAATGCCTATTCTCGTATTATTGATTGTTCTTTCATTTGTCTTCTATATCTTTTACAAGATTAAATATGTCCGCAGCAAAAGGCCTGCTGAGCGAAGCTGGCTTTCTGCAAAATCGAGCATTGCCCTTGGACTTTTCGTCGCATTGTTCGGGATTAACCAGTTATTCCTTTTCCAGACGACTGTCACCTACATCGTGGGTGCTATATTCATTGTCATAGGTTCATTGAGTGTTTGGGGCGGAATCAAAGCCTATAAATTCTATCTTCCTCATGCCGTGAAGGAAGCCCGGGAAAATTAATTGTTCAAAAAAGCCGATCCTGTCCCGGATCGGCTTTCTCATTCCATTAATGCCTGTCAATCAGCTGGCACATCATCATCGCCTTGCCTACTAAAATACCTTCATTGAAGGCTTCGATATCGACTTTTCCAAACTTCCTTCCTACTTCGAGCACCTTCGGATAAATCTCTATGACACTGTCAATCTGGACTGGCTTGATAAAATAAATGGTCATGTTTTCGACTACCAAATCACCTTTTTTATAGCCTCTGAGCACCCTGTTCGCTGCTTCGGTGACAATTGTCGTGAATACGCCATACGAAATAGTTCCGAGGTGATTTGTCATCTGCGGAGTCACCTGGCAGCGGAAAATTTCTTCATCTTTGTTTTTTCCTTTTGCCAGTACTAGCTGGTTGGTCACTGTATCGTCCAGGGTCTCACCTACCTGCGGTTGGCGCTGGATCATTTGAAGGGCCTTTAACACATCTTGTCTGCTGACAATCCCCTGAAGCCTGTTACCGTCATCAACAACCGGAAGGACCTCAATTCCTTCCCACACCATCATGTGGGATGATGAAGCCACGCTCGTCGAACCACTGACAGTCATCGGACTCTTTGTCATAATTTTATCAATCAAAGTTTCCTGCTCATGGCCCATAACATCCTTGGAAGTAATCATCCCGATTACTTTCATATTCTGGTCAACAACGGGGAAACGGCTGTGCAGGGTTTCATCCTTATGGCGGTACCAATCTGATACACGGTCATTTGCTTTTAGAAAAACCGTTTCGGACACCGGTGTCAGGATATCCTCGACTAGAATGATCTCCTTTTTGATTAACTGATCGTAAATCGCACGGTTGATCATCGTCGCCACTGTAAAAGTATCATAGCTGCTTGAAATAATCGGCAGCTGCAATTCATCTGCCAGCTTTTTGACATGGTCTTCTGTATCGAACCCACCTGTCACCAAGACAGCGGCACCCGCCTTTAATGCTTGTTCATGCGCTTTGTCGCGGTTCCCGACAATCAGCAGGTTGCCTGCACCCGTATATCGCATCATCGCTTCCAGCTTCATTGCCCCGATGACAAATTTATTTAATGTTTTATGAAGTCCTGCACGGCCGCCAAGTACCTGTCCATCAACGATATTGACGACCTCTGCGAACGTTAGTTTTTCAATATTTTCTTTCTTCTTGCGCTCAATCCTGATGGTTCCTACACGTTCAATCGTGCTTACATATCCTTTATTTTCCGAATCCTTTATGGCTCTGTATGCAGTTCCTTCGCTTACGTTAAGCGCCTTGGCGATTTGGCGTACCGATATTTTCTCACCTATTGGCAATTCATCAATATATTGAAGTATTTGTTCATGCTTAGTTGCCAAGACTTTCACCCTTTATCATAATTTTCCGTTCAATGAAGCCATATCCATACTCATTATAAGGTTTTAAAGGGTTTGATTCAATTGTATTACGGTGCAAGTGCAAATTATTGGAAAAGGCAAGGACTTCAAAAGAAAAACTGGCCGATTTGCTCAGCCAGTGTAGACGCGCGATTTCCTTTTCTGGTTGCTTCCCGCTTTTCCGCTTCCAGTCCGGGACTGCTTTTTCGGTGTGTATAAAAAGGCTGCCAGATTCCCTGCGAATACAAGAAGAGCGAGGAAAAGCCATGAGCCTGCAAACAGGGCTTCTTTTCCTCCTGCCTGGATATTGAGCTCCGGCATTGCTATGTAGAGCATCACACCGCATAATAACAGGTACAATAAGTAGCGGTTCTTCTTCATAATTCCCCTCCTATTAGGTTGTCTTAATTCATATTTATGCTTATGAGGGGGAAAAAAGCATAAAAAGCTGCACAACTTTTTGTGCAGCAAGTGAAATTACAATTCGATAGCCTCTCCTGCTTCAAGGACACGGCCCTGGTTATTCTTTAGCATTTTTACAAAAGCTTGTGGATCCTGTTTAATTGGCGGGAATGTGTTGAAATGGATTGGCACAACTTGCTTCGCCTTCAGGAATTCTGCAGCCAATGCAGCATCTTCAGGTCCCATTGTAAAATTGTCCCCAATTGGCAGGAATGCCAGGTCTATTGGATGTCTTTCCCCGATCAGCTTCATATCAGAAAATAGACCTGTGTCACCTGCATGGAACACTGTTTTTCCTTCAGCCATGAACAAGATTCCTGCAGGCATGCCACCATAAATGATCTCATTGTTATCACTGATCATGCCCGTTCCATGAAAAGCCTGTGTCATTTTGACCTTTCCAAAATCAAATTCATAAGCCCCGCCAATCGACATACCATGTGTGTTCAAGCCCTTCCAGCTTAAATATGTAGCGACTTCGAAATTGGCGATTACAAGAGCGTCGTGTTTTTTTGCCAGTTCGACCGTATCCCCGAGGTGGTCTCCATGTGCATGGGTGAGGATAATGACATCCGGCTTAACATCCTCCACCTTCAGATCCGTCAGGTCATTGCCTGTGATGAATGGATCAATCAGGATTGTTTTCCCATTTGTTTCGATTTTAACAACAGAATGGCCGTGATAAGATACTTTCATATTATTGCTCCTCTCTTTTTGTGCATAGGATCCGGCTTGCAACCGCAGCCTCCAATTATTACAAAAAATAGCCATATTATTAAATAATTTCAACACCCTTTGACTATCTCCTGCTTCAATTTTCTTTTACCCTGCAACCTCATCGATTAAAAGTTTTACTTTTCACCTCTGAATTGCTACTCTCATAGTGTGATGTACATATCGGAGGAGGAATTTCTATGACTGAAAGATTGGCTGCGTTATCAGGATGGATGAAAGACAATGGTGTTGATGTCACTTTTGTTACATCTCCAGATAATGTCTTTTATTTAAGCGGTTTTTTAAGTGACCCGCATGAAAGATTGCTGGCGGTTGCGGTATTCCAGGATGCCGAGCCTTTCATGATTTGCCCGGCTATGGATAAGGAAAATGCCAAGAATGCCGGATGGGCACTTGAAATCATTGGCTACAGCGATACTGAGGATTCAATGGAACTTGCCTTCAATGCGATGAAGAAGCGTGTTTCTTTCATCAAGAAGATCGCGATTGAGAAAGAACAGCTGAATGTCGAGCGCTATGAAAAGATCGCCGGACTATCAGACGGTTCTGAATTTGTCTCTGCAGAAGAAAAACTGCGCCTGATGCGTATGGTGAAAACCGAGGAAGAATTGCAAAGGCTTAGAAAAGCTTGTGAGCTGGCTGATTTTGCCATTGAAACAGGAGTAAGCGAAATCAAAGAAGGCAAAACAGAGCTGGATGTCCTTGCTGCGATTGAGTATGAGTTGAAGAAAAAAGGCGTAACCGAAATGTCCTTTTCAACAATGGTCCTTACTGGCAAGAATGCAGCAGCCCCACACGGTACACCAGGACTGACTAAAATCAAAAAAGGCGACCTAGTGCTGTTTGACCTTGGCGTCGTGATGGATGGCTATTGCTCTGATATCACAAGGACGGTAGCATATGGCGAGATTACCAAACAGCAGGAAGAAATCTATAACACCGTCTTGAAGGCACAGTTGAAGTCTCTTGAAACTGCACGTGCTGGAGTGTCATGTTCAGAGGTTGACCTCGCAGCAAGGAATGTGATTGAAGAAGCAGGATATGGCGACTACTTCCCACACCGTCTTGGACACGGACTTGGCGTCAGTGTCCATGAATACCCGTCATTAACAAGCACGAATCCGTTATTGCTGGAAAAGGGAATGGTATTCACAGCAGAACCTGGAATTTATGTACCAGGCGTGGCAGGTGTAAGGATTGAAGATGACGTGGTCATCACCGAGAGTGGAATTGAAATTTTGACGAAGTACACTAAAGAATTAGTCTTTGTGTCGTAAAATAGAAACGACAACCGCCTGCGATCCCGGATCCAGGCGGTTAGTTGTGTGAGTAATTAAAATGGAAGTTCCATTTTTACAGCGAATTTTGATAGCGAAAAGTTCTTTCTATAGCCAATTTAATTTTTTATAGCGAGGAAATTCTTTTTTATAGCGAATTTTCTTTTTTTATAGCGAGAAATTCTTTTTTATAGCGACTTTTCTTTTTTTATAGCGAGAAATTCTTTTTATAGCGACTTTTCTTTTTTTATAGCGAAAATCAAATTTTTATAGCGAATTGGAAAATATCCAGGTTTTTTTCCAATACAAAAAAGAGCAGCATCAGCAGCTGCTCTTTTCCTGGTTAGCGATTATCCACTTTTTCCGGATACATATCGTGATTCATCATCCGGTAGTTTGCCATTTCCTCATACTTGGTTCCTGGCTTGCCATAGTTTGTATAAGGATCAATTGAGATTCCGCCCCTTGGCGTGAATTTTCCCCAGACCTCGATATATCTTGGATCCATCAGCTTAATCAGATCGTTCATGATGATGTTCATGCAATCCTCGTGAAAATCACCGTGGTTCCTGAAGCTGAACAGATACAGTTTCAATGATTTGCTCTCGACCATCAGATGATCAGGAATATAGCTGATATAAATCGATGCAAAATCCGGCTGTCCGGTGATTGGACACAGGCTCGTAAACTCAGGGGTATTGAATTTAACAAAATAATCTCTGTATGGATGTTTATTTTCAAACGTTTCCAAAATTTCAGGACTGTATTCAAACAGGTATTTGGTCCCCTGGTTGCCTAGCAAAGTTAAATCATTCATTTCCTCTTCTTTTCTTCCAGCCATTGTAGTAGCCTCCCATATAATCCGCAAGCGCTTATCGAGGCAGATACCCTGCTAATAAAAAAACCACATCCTCCTGGATATGGTTGAAATTTTTCAAAGCCATAGTTTTTTATAGAGGGTGTCCGCTATGAACCTCTCCCGCGATGCAGGATGTTTATTCAATTTATATTGCAACTATAATGAAACATCCTATTAAAGTCAAAAGAAATTTTTTCATCATGCTCTTTCACACAGACAAAAAGAAATTATGACAAATCTGTGCATTTCCAGTTTTTTATTTTTACATATGTTCATATGGTTATTTACATTTGTTCAATCAACTGATATATTATTCATGTAAGTAACACATACTAATTTGAGCTATATTTTTTTCTTCATTATGAAAGCGTTTCATTATATTTTTTTGGAAAGGGAATGAATAATATGACTAAAGATTTAGCAGGTATGATTGACCACACATTGCTTAAAGCAAATGCTACCGAAGCAGAGATTGTAAAGCTGGCCGAGGAAGCAAAAGAATATAAATTCGCTTCTGTCTGTGTTAACCCAACATGGGTAAAAACTGCTGCTGAAATTCTTAAGGATGCTGAAGGTGTAAAAGTTTGTACAGTAATCGGCTTCCCTCTTGGAGCTACTACTTCTGAAACAAAGGCATTCGAAACTAAAAATGCAATTGAAAATGGCGCGACTGAAGTCGACATGGTTATCAACATTGGTGCATTGAAGGATAAGCAGTACGACTTGGTCGAAAAAGATATCAAAGCAGTTGTTGATGCTGCCAAAGGCAAAGCATTGACTAAGGTGATCATCGAGACTTGCCTGCTTACAGACGAAGAGAAAGAAATGGCTTGCAAGCTTTCCGTGAATGCAGGAGCTGATTTTGTTAAGACATCTACAGGTTTCTCAACAGGAGGTGCCACAGTAGAGGACATCGCTTTGATGAGAAAAACAGTGGGTCCTGATTTGGGCGTAAAAGCTTCCGGCGGCGTAAGAAGCCTTGAGGATGCACAGAAAATGATCGAGGCAGGGGCTACAAGAATTGGCGCCAGCTCTGGCGTAGCGATCGTCAATGGACTGTCTTCTGAATCTTCATACTAAGCAATAACAAATCATTCGGGAATGGGGAATGGAAGATGGATAAAAAAACGCTTGTTGAGAAAGCGATTGAAGCAAGAAGCACAGCATACGTTCCATATTCTAAATTTCAGGTTGGCGCTGCCATCATTACTAGCAATGATCATGTTTATCTTGGCTGCAATATCGAAAATGCATCTTTCGGCCTGACGAACTGTGCTGAAAGAACAGCTATTTTCAAGGCCGTTTCAGAAGGCGATACTGAAATCAAAGCGATTGCAGTTGTTGCGGATACAGAAGGTCCTGTTTCTCCTTGCGGTGCTTGCCGCCAGGTTATTGCAGAATTCGCAACTGAAAATACAAAGATTTATCTCTCCAACCTTAATGGAGATGTGAAGGAAACAACAATCGATGAAATCCTTCCTGGTTATTTCACATCAAAGGATATGGAAAAAGTCGATCAGTCTAAAAAGATGGTTTAAAAATCTACAAGTAAACAATGGGGCAATTCCTTCTAACCAAATATAGGGTTATGGGATTGCTCTTTCTTATTCAATCTATTTATTGCTTGATAGATAAAGGAGGAAAGAGCCGTTCATTCCATAAGGACGGCATACATCATGGGAGACGCAGGTTTATTATTATCAGGCGCAGCACTTTTCCTGAACAGCTTAATGCTTATGGGAAAAGCCAATGCGAAAAGCGTAGCAGTATTCAATTTATTTATCGGGGCCATGCAGGTAATCGTACCATTTTATTTAATCGTTGCCTCTGACCAGAACAACTGGACCATATACAGCCTTGCAAGCATCTTTCTCTTTGGCTTCACTTATTTATATGTTGGCATGACTCTGTTAAAAGATCTTGATGTAAGCGGATTAGGATGGTATTCCCTTTGGGTTGCTGTCCTTGCACTTATCTACGCTTTCGTTGCTTATGTCCATTTTGAAGACATCGTCAGCACTCTTACATGGCTGATGTGGGCTTATCTCTGGTTCCTATTCTTCCTGTCGATGGGAATGAACAAGAAGATCGATGCCTATATTGGCAAGGTCGCGATGGTCCAGTCATGGCTGACCTTGACCTTCCCAGCTTTGCTGTCAATGACTGGCTTATGGAAAACAGACCAGGTTACTAGCGCATGGATTTACTTCTCGATTGCTGCTTTTATGTATTTTGCTTATATTACAATAAAGCTAAAGAAAACACCTTCCCGAACCGGGGAATATGCGTAATTCAAAAAACGTCCTGCCGATTGGCGAGGACGTTTTTTTGACATTACTTCGCAAGCACATTTGTCAATACTGGAACGACTTGCTTCTTTCGTGATACAACACCTTTTAAGGTCGCAGTGTTATTTTCAAGTTTTACATTGAATGCTTCTTCGACCGCAGCAGCTTTCTCACCAACCGCAAGCGCAGCTGAATCATTCGTCAAGATATCAGTGATCACCAATAAGAATAAACCAAGTTTCTTTTCTGTCACTTTATTGATCAATGCTTCTTCAAGCTCTACCTTGCGTAAAAGAACATCATTCACATCAACTGTGTTTACCTGCGCGATTTCAACTTTGGAATCTCCCATCTGGAATTCCTTTGCATCAAGAGAAATAAGTTCCTCAATTGTTTTGCTGCTGAGGTCAGCACCAGCCTTCAGCATGTCAAGGCCGTATTCCTCAGCATCCACTCCGGCAATTTCAGCCAGTTCACGTGCAGCAGCCACGTCCTGATCTGTGCAAGTTGGCGATTTGAACAGCAAGGAATCGGAAATGATTGCTGAAAGCATAAGACCTGCAATATCTTTATCAATTTCAACATTATTTTCCTTGTACATCTTGTTCAGGATTGTTGCAGTGCAGCCTACTGGCTCGACTCGGAAATAAAGTGGATCGCTTGTTTCGAAATTAGCCACACGGTGGTGGTCAATCACTTCCACGATTTGCACTTCAGTTATATCTTCAGCACTCTGCTGACGTTCGTTATGATCAACAAGGATGACCTTGTCCACTTCTTCAGAAACCCTGCCAGCAAGGCGTGGTGCCTCAGCCTTGAAATAATCTAATGCATATTGAGTTTCCCCATTGACCTGGCCCAGGCGAACTGCTTCCGCATCCACACCGAGCTTTTTCTTTAGATTCGCATAAGCAATCGCAGAGCAGATTGTATCTGTATCAGGATTTTTATGGCCAAAAACAAGAACTTTTTCCATCATGACACTCCTTAATTACAATTTATCACGGACATGCTGCTTGAGAATCCGTATATCCCATAAATAATATACGCTAAAATTAAAAGATTTTAAACTGCTTTGTCCAAAATTGGCATGTGTTATTGGAATAAAAAGATCCGGGACACCGCCCCGGATCTGGATAAATTAGATTTGCTCCAATAATGTTCTTGTTTCTGAATATACGAGGTTATGAGCTTCAGCAACTGCCTGGTACGTGACGTAGCCATTAAGTGTGTTGATGCCCTTCAACAATGCTTCATTATCAAGGCAAGCCTGCTTGTAGCCCTTGTTCGCAATTTGAACAGCATATGGAACAGTTACGTTCGTCAACGCGATTGTGCTAGTCCTAGGAACAGCACCAGGCATATTGGCAACAGCATAATGTACGACACCATGCTTCTCATAAGTAGGGTTGTCGTGAGTAGTGATTCTGTCTGTTGTTTCGAAAATGCCGCCCTGGTCGATCGCAATATCGACAACGACTGAGCCTGGATTCATGGACTGAATCATTTCTTCAGTCACAAGCTTAGGAGCTTTAGCGCCAGGAATCAATACAGCGCCGATTACAAGGTCAGATTGCTTGACTGCCTCAGCGATATTCAAAGGATTAGACATTAGAGTGGTAATATCAGATCCAAAAATATCGTCTAATTGGCGAAGACGGTCAGGGTTCAAGTCAATCATTGTAACTTCAGCACCAAGTCCGACTGCCATTTTCGCTGCATTCGTTCCGGCCACACCGCCACCGATGACAGTAACTTTACCTCTTTGGACACCTGGTACTCCGCCAAGAAGGATTCCTTTACCGCCATGAACTTTTTCAAGGAACTGTGCACCAATTTGTGTAGACATCCTTCCAGCAACTTCACTCATAGGCGTAAGCAATGGAAGTGAACCGTTTGCCAGCTGAACAGTTTCATATGCGATACCAACTACCTTATTTTCAATCAGGGCCTTTGTCAGCTCTGGTTCTGGAGCAAGGTGTAAATATGTAAATAAGATTAAACCTTCACGGAAATATCCGTATTCTTCTGGCAGAGGTTCTTTAACCTTCATGACCATTTCCTGTGCCCATGCTTCTTGTGCACTTTCAACAATGAGAGCACCGGCAGCTTTGTAATCCTCATCAGTGAAACTTGAACCGATTCCAGCCCCTGCTTCGATATAAACTTCATGACCGAAGTTCACAAGGTTGACTACACCAGCAGGCGTCATAGCCACACGGTTTTCATTATTCTTTATCTCTTTAGGTACACCGATACGCATTGTTGCATACCTCCTATGTATTATGATTGCTCTTCCATTTCACCTTGCTTCTCTATCCTATTATTTTACGAGGAAAATAGAAAGAAAAAACAAGAATGAAAACACTTTCATTTTAGTAGAAAAAAGTTCGTTTGGCAAAACAAATCGTTCGAACTTGTCTAAAAATGAATATTCCTTATATTTGGAATAAAATAAATATTTTTTACGTCCTTGCCCTGCCTCTACTGTATTTCAGATGGGATCACAGAATTTGATTTAAAATCAATAATCTCCAGCCGGTGCCGACTTACCTTCTATCAGACTGAAAAATATGGGATTAGCTTCCGGTTCGCCAAAATAAAAGAGAAATGCGCCAATATATTTGAATTTCACCAGTAAAGGTTTTTTCCAATAAGACAAAGGTGGTCGCATATAAAATTGTGAAAACCGCGGATAAATAAAACCCATACACTTATAAAAGGCTTGCTAACAAATTCCTCAACGATAGCAAGCCTTAAGTTCTTTTTCATCGTTTTCTCGTACCTAAAGGCTGCCTATCTCCTGAAACTACAAAGTTACCGTGTTTATCTTTGCTCCTCATTGGCTTCAGCGGCCGCTTTCATCTGATCCTGGGGAACGATTCCGCTGTTGTATGAATCCATGATCTGCTGGCTGACTTGCATGACACCCTGGTCATCATAGTCATAAAATGCCCGTCCTTGTTTTTCTTTCTTATCCATGTGAAATACCTCCTTTTATTTCTTGCTTGCATTCATAGTTTTCGTTGGATTGTCACAGCTATACCAAGGAAAGTGTTGTATAATATAGGTAAAGGAGGCGAGAACTATGGCACTATATTACAGGAATATATTAGTTGCCGTGGATGGTTCTAAAGAGGCAGCATGGGCTTTTAAAAAGGCCATTGAAATCGCAAAAAGAAATGAAGCAAGACTGGTCATGACCCACATCATCGACTTACGTACTTTTGCAACTGTTGAGGCCTATGACCGCACAATCTCTGAGCGTGCAAACCAGTTCGCTACAGAGTTGATGGAAAGTTACAAACAACAGGCTATCGATGCAGGAGTCAAGGATGTAAGCTACGAAGTGGATTATGGATCTCCAAAGGTTAAGATTGCGAAAGATGTTGCAAAAAAATACAACGCCGACCTGATCATATGCGGAGCAACAGGAATGAACGCAGTGGAGCGCTTCTTCATTGGAAGTGTTTCAGAGCATATCACACGCTATGCATCCTGTGATGTTCTGGTAGTGAGAACTGACAAAGCTGACTAGCTATCATGATTAAATAAAGCACGCAGCGAATTGCTGCGTGCTTCTTACATTTTCATGGATGCTTTTGCTTTTTCGATTTGCTTCTTAACCTGAGAAAATCCGGTGCCGCCTGCACTCTTCCTTCTTTCTACTGCATTATACGGATTCAATGCATGATAAATATCTTCCTCGAATAGAGGGTTCATGTCTTTATATACCTCTAACGGCAGGTCCGCAAGATAACAGCTTTTTTCTATGCAATTCAGCACAAGCTTCCCGACGATTTCATGAGCTTTCCTGAATGGAACACCTTTGGCCGCCAGATAATCAGCTAGCTCCGTGGCATTGGAGAAGTCACTTTTCACAGAACCTTCCATATTCTCTTTTTGGACCTTCATGGTACTGATCATCCCAGCGAAGATTTTCAGGGAGCCTCTAACCGTTTTGACTGTATCGAACATTCCTTCTTTATCTTCCTGCATATCCTTGTTATACGCTAACGGCAAGCCTTTCAACACCGTCAAAAGCCCCATCAGGCTGCCGTAGACCCGGCCTGTTTTTCCGCGAATCAATTCAGCCATATCCGGATTTTTTTTCTGGGGCATGATGCTGCTTCCTGTCGTAAATGCATCTGAGAGCTCGATGAACTGGAACTCCTGGCTGGTCCAGAGAATAATTTCCTCACACAATCTTGAAAGATGCATCATCATTATAGAACTGTCTGACAGGAATTCAAGAATGAAATCACGGTCACTGACAGCATCAAGACTGTTTTCATAAATACCGTCGAATCCCAGCATTTCAGCCGTCATCTGGCGGTCGATTGGAAAAGTAGTGCCTGCAAGCGCTCCGGCACCCAGTGGTGATAGATTGATTCTTTTCATGCTGTCAATAAATCGCTGTTTGTCTCTGTCCAGCATCCAAAAATAAGCCATTAAATGATGCGCAAACGATATTGGCTGTGCCCGTTGCAGGTGGGTATAACCAGGCATCAGGGTTTCAATATTTTGCTCAGCCTGTAAGAGGAGGGCTTTTTGAAAATTAGTGATCAGCCCAATAATATCCGCTACCTGCTCCTTAAGATATAAATGCATATCTGTGGCAACCTGGTCATTCCTGCTTCTTGCAGTATGAAGCTTCCCGCCAGTCGAACCAATCAGTTCAGTCAGGTGATGCTCAAGATTGAGATGGATATCTTCTAGTTTGGCTGAATACTCCAGTTCACCTATTTCTGCCTGCTGCTCGAGTTTTTTCAAACCTTGAACGATTTCATTGGCTTCTTCTTCCGTGATGATTCCACAGGCGGCCAGCATCTTAGCATGGGCGACACTGCCCTCAATATCCTGCTTCGCCAATTCCTGGTCAAAGCCAATTGAAGCACCGAACTCATCTACCCATTCTTCTGCAGATCCGGTAAATCTGCCGCCCCATAGTTTTTTCACACTGTCACCTTCTTGCCCTGGACCATGCTGTGGACAACTGTCGGCAGTCCCCAGAGGTTAATGAAACCAACAGCAGCATTGTGGTCAAATTCATCGTCAGCAGTATATGTTGCCAGTTTCTCATTGTATAAAGAGTACGGAGACTTTCTGCCCTCAATGATTGCATGGCCCTTGAATAACTTTACGCGGACCGTTCCAGTGACATGCTTCTGTGTTGATTTAAGGAAAGCAGCCAGTGCTTCCTGAAGCGGCGAAAACCAAAGGCCTTCATAAATCAATTCTGTCATTTTTTTCTCGATAACCGGCTTGAAATGGGCCACTTCTTTTACAAGCGTAATGTCTTCCAATTCCTTATGCGCCTTTATTAAGGTCATCGCTGCAGGTGCTTCATATACCTCACGTGACTTGATGCCTACAAGGCGGTTTTCCACATGGTCGATTCTTCCGACACCATGCTTGCCAGCGATACTGTTGAGTTCAAGGATTAATTCCGATAGTGGATATACTTTACCATCAATTGCGGTAGGAACTCCCTCAACAAATTCAATCTCAATGATATCAGGTGTGTCAGGTGTGTCTTCCAATTCCGCAGTCAATTCATATGCTTCCACTGGAGGTGCCTGCCAAGGATCCTCTAGGATGCCACATTCATTGCTTCGTCCCCAAAGATTCTGGTCAATTGAGAATGGGCTGTCAAGATTGATTGGAATAGGAATGCCATTGGTCGCAGCATAGGCAATCTCCTCTTCACGTGACCATTTCCACTCACGTACTGGAGCGATGACTTTAAGTTCGGGATTCAAGGCCTTAATGGATACCTCGAAGCGAACCTGGTCATTCCCTTTACCTGTGCATCCATGCGCTACCGCCACAGCTCCTTCCATCTCAGCGATTTCTACTAGTTTCTTAGAAATAAGCGGACGTGACAGTGCTGAAACAAGCGGGTATTTCCCTTCGTATAAAGCATGTGCCTGGAGGGCAAAGAGTGCATATTCAGTGGCAAACTCTTCTTTTACATCCAATACGTATGATTGGACTGCCCCTACCTTTAAAGCTTTTTCTTTAATGAAATCAAGATCCTTTCCTTCCCCGACATCAAGGCAGCATGCAATTACCGCATATCCTTGGTCCTTCAGCCATTTAATCGCAACAGATGTATCAAGGCCGCCCGAGTAGGCAAGCACAACTTTGTTTTGAGTCATTTTATTTAGCTCCTTTTTCTTTTCGGATATTTATACATACAAATAAATTTTTATTCATGTTTATAAAATTAACAGGTTTTGAAGCATATTTCAAGGCTAAATTTTAATTTCGCAAAAAACTTCTGAGTGACTAGTATAGATGAGGATATAAAAGTATAGTAGAATGTAAGCATGTTTACCGGAATGGGGGCTTATCAGAAATGGACCAATATTTTCTTTTTAACAGCCGACTGGGCATTCCCCTGCCTGATCTTAAGAATAACTGGGAAGAATTTGACCTGGATACACAGCACGCCATCCTGCTGCATTGGGAGAAAATTCGCGGAAGCATTCCAGACCGGATTGCCGAGCTCGAAAAAACAATTAACCATAAACAAGCCGAGCTTTCAAATGAGGGCAACTTTATCCGTTCCTGTGAATTGAACAGCGAAATCGCCGAGCTAGCCTCCATCATAAACGACCTTTGGCTCTGGTACCGTACACATCAGGATATTACATCGGAGAAGATGCATCGATAACAAATTCATAAAAAAAATAGCCTGGAGCTCCAGGCTATTTTTTGTCTAGCTGCTTTCCGTGTTTTTTCCTTCTGACAATATTTATTGCGTTAATGAGGAAAATAACACCAAGCATCCTGATCAATCCGTTTCCAAGAGGGCTCAATACATTGATAGACGAACCAATCAAAATACTTCCGATTAGGGCAAATATTAAGGCTTCGACGATTTTCATGACAATTGTTTTCCCATTATGATATAAGCTTCCCCAGCCTCATTAGGATAAAAAGGCTTCTTGACGACATTCCAGCCCAGGGTTTCATATAAACCACGGGCGGAGTCGTTATCAAGTTGCGTTGTTAATACCGCAGTCTTATGTACCGCTCCTTCAAGCAAGCGATATACCAGCTGTTTTGCAAGTCCTTGATTCCTGAATGCAGGATGCACCCCCAATTCAACGAACTCAAAACAATCAGCTAACCAAATTTGATATTCTTCCTGATTCAGCGCTTGGGATAGCAATCCATGATAATACTGACCAGGTTGAGAAGAGTAACCATATGAATAACCCGCTACTTCCCCCTGGTCGGAAATTGCCACAATCCCTCTGTAGCCTTCATATCCCGAATGCCTCACAATTCGCTCCCTAATGGAATCTCCCTCTTGGTTCCATACTTGTTGATATAAATCCGCTACTTGGTTTAAAAACTCTTTATTTTCATCAATTTCTCTAAAATCAAACATGCTAGTCTCCCCCATGTTAATCAGGCTAACTCATTCTCGCTTAGTAAAAATGGATAAGGCGAGCAGTCTCATAATAGCTCCCCCACTTTAGTCCGCTTTTCTTATTTTTTCTTGAAAGATCTTCAAAACTTTTCCTGCGTCCCTTTAACAACTGTCTTTTCTGGCTTTTTCTTGACAGATTTTCCTCGGTTCCCTTCCATCCTGTCTTGATTCTGGCTTTTTCTTGACAGCTTTTCCTGTGCCCCTTTCAAACCAGTATTTATTCTTGTTATCCCCTCAAAGCAGTCCGAACTTGACCTTACTTCTGACAACTTTCTGTGTTTTCCCCTTAAACCTGTCTGAATTTGATCTTACTTCTGACAGCTTTTCTGCTTCTCCCCACTAAACCTGTGCAAAGTTCATCATACTTCTGACAGCTTTTCTGCTTTTACCACTAAAGCTGTCCAAAGTTCGCCTTACTTCTGACAGCTTTTCCGGTTCTCCCACTAAAGCTGTCCAAACTTCCCCTTACTTCTGACAGCTTTTGGTGCTTGCCCCTCAAACCTGTCCGAACTTGAGATTACTTCTGACAGCTTTTTCGCTTTTACCACTAAAGCTGTCCAAAGTTCATCTTACTTCTGACAGCTTTTCCGGTTCTCCCACTAAAGCTGTCCAAACTTCCCCTTACTTCTGACAGCTTTTCTTGTTCTCACTCTAAACCTGTCCAAAGTTCATCTTACTTCTGACAGCTTTCCCGGTTCTCCCACTAAAGCTGTCCAAACTTCGCCTTACTTCTGACAGCTTTCCCGGTTCTCCCACTAAAGCTGTCCAAACTTCCCCTTACTTCTGACAGCTTTTGGTGCTTGCCCCTCAAACCTGTCCGAACTTGATCTTACTTCTGACAGCTTTTCTGCTTTTACCACTAAAGCTGTCCAAAGTTCATCTTACTTCTGACAGCTTTCCGGTTCTCCCACTAAAACTGTCCAAACTTCCCCTTACTTCTGACAGCTTTTCCGGTTCTCCCACTAAAGCTGTCCAAACTTCGCCTTACTTCTGACAGCTTTTCCGGTTCTCCCACTAAAGCTGTCCAAACTTCCCCTTACTTCTGACAGCTTTTCTTGTTCTCACTCTAAACCTGTCCAAAGTTCATCTTACTTCTGACAGCTTTCCCGGTTCTCCCACTAAAGCTGTCCAAACTTCGGGTCCAAACTTGACCCTGTTGCTGACACCTTTCGCAATGTTCTTTCTAACTTGTCCAAATTCATCCATAAGTTCTTCTATAAATTTTTCCGAATTCCTTTTCAGCCATAAAAAAGGATGAAATCCTAAAGATTTCATCCCGGGTGCTTATTATAAATCCTTTGTCAGTTCTCTCACCACATGTCCAATTTCGGGCAGGATGAGTTTTTCCATGGCCAGGCGTACTGCTCCTGTCGATCCAGGTGTCGAGAAGACGCCACGGTCGTTCACGACTCCGGCGGCGGCTCTTGATAGTAACGCAGCTGAGCCAATATCCTCTTGATAGCTCAACATTCGAAAAATCTCGCCGAATCCAGGAATTTCTTTTTCAAAGATGCTCTGGACTGTCTCGATTGTGACATCGCGTTTCGCAATTCCTGTACCGCCGTTTGTCAGAATCACGTCAATATCCGGGTTTGCAGAGCCTTTTAGGACTTCAGACTTGATTGGTTCTGCTTCGTCTTTGACAATGACGTAATCAACGATCTTATGGCCAGCTGATTCAAGCATCTCGATCATCAGTTTACCGCTTTTATCAGTGTCGGTTGTCCTTGTATCGCTTACGGTTATGACTTTGCAGCGCACCTGGCTTGGTGCAGCCTGCTTGTGTTCTTGTGTGCTCATTTTGCTACAATGCCCCTTTTTCTTTGAAATATCTCATTTGATAGAATTTGTGGGCAAAATCGGTGACTCTTCTAGTTAATTGATAGTTTGCCCCGGCGCCAATTGCCATCGAAATGATTGGCTTGCCCTGGATATGTTTTTTGCGGAACATCAAAATAGCCATTCCTTTAAAGAGTTGCTTGATCGGCTGTTCCAGCCATGTAACATCTGTAAGGTCGTCATTGCCTTCATAAAAATAGAAGTCTTCTGCCTGTTCCAGATCATTCTTCAGTTCTTCCCAACCGGCACTTTGCATTCTTGAAGGCATTGTTGCGGTATGGAATACCTTTAGAGCGACCGACATCTCAAAGGGTGTGTTCACCTCGAAACCATACGTCATTGCAACGAGCTGGACAATACGCAGGTTGATGACTGCCATTGCCGGCATGTCTGCTCCGAGCACGAGTTTTCCGCCGCTGCCGGACATTCCGCCTTGAACAAAGGAATAAAGCCTATGACGGGCGATGTGCTGCTTGGCAATAAACTCAAGCTGTTCAATAGGAAGATCCCTTAAATCCTGGATTGTTTCCAGTTCCGGTTTAAAAACACGTCCTGCCGAAAGAATCCGGTCCTTTGCATCCATCTGTAATTGCGAACCCTGTATCAATGAATGAAGATGGAAAAGCCAGCTGTCGAATAAATTGAAAAATCGCTCCTGTACCTCAAGTGGCAATAGCGAAAAAGAGCGTTCAAGATACCGGTCATAAGCAAGTTCAAAATCATTCGGCTCATAATCGTACAGACTGTTTTCCCAGGAATTTAATTCATCCAGCACCTTTTGTTCCCGTTGAGTCAAAGGCATCGAAAACCCTCCACTAGTGTGAATTTTCTTCCAGTATAGCACAAATTTTGACTCAACATAAAAAGGCAGGAGCACTCTGGCTCCTGCCTGAAATTATACTATCTCGCCAAACGCACAACATCACGTGCGATCATAACTTCTTCATCGGTTGGGATGACCATTACTTTTACTGGTGAATGAGGATAGCTGATGAATGCTTCTTCCCCGCGCACTTTGTTCAATGCTGGATCCCAGTAGATTCCCATGAATTCTAGTCCCTGCAATACGCGAGCACGGATTGCAGAACTATTTTCACCAATACCAGCCGTGAAGATAATGGCGTCAACACCGCACATACGGGCTGCGTATGATCCAATGTATTTATGGATTCTGTCACCGAACACCTTAAGTGCAAGCTCGGCACGCCCATTTCCTTTTTCAGCTTCCTCTTCGATATCGCGCAGGTCGCTTGAGAATCCGGATACGCCAAGCATACCACTCTCTTTATTAAGAACCTCTAAAACTTCATCTGCCGTCTTATCCGTTTTTTCCATGATGTAAGGAATCAAGGCAGGGTCAATATTCCCTGAACGAGTCCCCATTGTCACGCCTGCAAGCGGAGTAAATCCCATTGATGTATCGATGGATTTTCCGCCTTCGATTGCCGCGATACTCGCTCCATTTCCAAGGTGGCAGGAAATAAGGCGAAGGTGCTCCACAGGGCGCCCAAGCATTTCCGCAGCACGCTGGGAAACGTACTTGTGTGAAGTTCCATGGAAGCCATATTTACGGATTCCGTACTTTTTATAGTAATCGTATGGGAGACTGTATAGGAATGAGTTTTCAGGCATGGTCTGGTGGAATGCTGTATCAAAAACAGCAATCGCTGGAACATTCGGCAGCACCTGCTGGAATGCACGGATACCAGTCAAGTTGGCTGGGTTATGCAGCGGTGCCAGCTCAGAAAGCTCGTCTATTTTTTGTAAAACCTCATCGGTGATTAAAACTGAATCATTGAATTCTTCACCGCCGTGAACAACACGGTGGCCAATTCCTTCGATTTCATCTAGTGATTGAATGATACCCAGTGATGTCAGCTTATCAAGCAGGATTTTTACCGCAACCTCATGATCCGGGATGTCAGTAACCTCTTTGTTTTTCTCTCCATTTACACTGATTGTGAAGATTGAATCCTTAAGACCGATTCTCTCAACGATTCCTTTTGTGATGACTTCTTCGCTCGGCATTTCGAACAATTGGAACTTAAGTGAAGAACTGCCGGCATTGATTGCAATGATTTTAGCCATTTTGTACCGCTCCTTTTATATAACAACCTGATTTATAATCCAGTGAAATAGTACACCTTTATTGTGTGCCACAGGCCGTGATTATATCTCTCAATACCCCATTTAAACACTGTCTTTTTCACATTTCAAGCAAAGCTTTCTTAATCACGAAATGAGTTTTTATTCAGATACTTCAAAGGATTAGAAAAAAATATTATCACGGTGTATTTACCCTTTTTAACAACAAAAGAACCGGCATTGTCCGGTCCTTTAATTTATTTTACTGAACTTTTATTCTCTTTATACCATTGGTCGATTTTGCCCAATATGCGATTCACTGCCGGCCCATCTGATAATTTCGGCAGTTCGGCCAGAAGTGCTTGTTTCGGAGCCGTCACTTCCTCCCCGTTTTTCTGGAGGATGAGTATGCTCTTAGCAGCTTGCTTGTTTTTGAATAAAGAAGCCGGAAGCTGCAAAACCCCCTGGACAATCAAATGATTCTTGATGAATTCATGAAGCATTGGGGCTTGTTCGCTTTCGAAAAGTCCATTTGGAATCATGAAGAACAAATAGCCGCCTTCCTTCACGTGTTTGGTACTTTGCTCAATGAACATATGATGAGAATAAGTATGGCCTTCTTTCGCTTTCACTTCATAATCCCCAGCCCTGAGATCATTAGGATAATAACCTACGGGAAGGTCACACACAACTGCATCCGCAGGATCGACAAACAATGGTTCAAGACTGTCCTGATTGAAAAATTCAACCGGATGCTTCTGAAGATTTGCATTTACGAATGCAAGGCGGATAAGGAGATCATCAATCTCCACCCCGACCGACTCAATTTCTTTATTATTCTGCTGGTTCAGAACCGTTGCGAGGAGGTTCCCAGTTCCAACTGCCGGATCAAGCAGCCTGAATGAATTCTTATCCACAAATTTGTTGACAAGATACCCAATGAACATGCCTACAGAATCTGGTGTCATTTGATGATTTGGCTGAACATGCTCCTTCATGCCTTTCAGAATTGCCAGTTGGAAGCCTTTACGGATTTCCTCTTTGCTGAAAGAATCCAGGTTGATGTCCTTGTATACTTTTTCAAGTCTCTTGTTCGCCAATTGATTTAATTCATCCTGGAGCACCGTGCCCTGGAAAATATTTTCCCCAGTTTCAGCCAGCGCTTCCAAATATGTACAAGAAAGTTCTTCTTTTAAAATGTCTGCCGTAGTGTTAAATGCGGTAAATAATTGTTCGACCGGAGTCATACTCAATTTACTTCCTCCTGATTTGAATAGATATTTATCTATTTTAGCCGTGTTTTGTGTTGTGTACAAGGTATATGGCTGGAACCAGCAAGCCCTGAAGCGTGACCATGAAAAGTTAGTTTCTGTCTGGCGCTTGTTCAATCGTGCAAGCTTCTCGTTTTGTTAGGTAGAGCTTTTTTATCGAACACTTTTCTCCATCCCTGGCTTACGTTTGTCCGTTAGAGACCTTCTATCGGACACTTTTCTCCATCCCTGGCTTACGTTTGTCCGTTAGAGACCTTCTATCGGACACTTTTCATCCTCCCTGGCTTACGTTTGTCCGTTAAAGACCTTCTATCGGACACTTTTCTCCATCCCTGGCTTCCGTTTGTCCGTTAGAGACCTTCTATCGGACACTTTTCTCCATCCCTGGCTTCCGTTTGTCCGTTAAAGACCTTCTATCGGACACTTTTCTCCATCCCTGGCTTACGTTTGTCCGTTAGAGACCTTCTATCGGACACTTTTCTCCATCCCTGGCTTACGTTTGTCCGTTAGAGACCTTCTATCGGACACTTTTCTCCATCCCTCGGCTTCGGTTTGTCCGTTAAAGACTTTCTATCGGACACTTTTCTCCTCCCTGGCTTACGTTTGTCCGTTAGAGACCTTCTATCGGACACTTTTCTCCATCCCTGGCTTACGTTTGTCCGTTAGAGACCTTCTATCGGACACTTTTCTTCATCCCTTGGCTTCGGTTTGTCCGTTAGAGACCTTCTATCGGACACTTTTCTCCATCCCTCGGCTTCGGTTTGTCCGTTAGAGACCTTCTATCGGACACTTTTCTCCATCCCTGGCTTACGTTTGTCCGTTAGAGACCTTCTATCAATGATCCCCAGCCTTCTCCCTCCATGCTTAAAATAGCAAAACAAGCCGCAGTTTTTACTCTGCGGCTTGTTCCATGTTGTCTTTTTTTACTTAGCTTGTTTTGCAGCTTCTACTGCTGCTTCGTAGTTCGGGTGGTCTGTAGCTTCGCTAACATATTCCACGTAAGTTACTTTGTCGTTTGAGTCGACAACGAAAACTGCGCGGGCCAGGAGGCGAAGTTCCTTAATTGCCACTCCATAAGCTTCACCGAATGAAAGGTCGCGGTGGTCTGATAGAGTCTGGACGTTTTCGATTCCAGCTGCTCCGCACCAGCGCTTTTGCGCGAATGGAAGGTCAACGCTGATAGTCAGGATTTTAACGTTATCAAGGTTTGATGCTTCTTCATTGAAACGGCGTGTCTGCGCATCACAAACACCTGTGTCTAGTGAAGGTACTACACTGATGAGTCGAACCTGTCCTTTTGAATCCTGCAAAGTAACTTCAGAAAGATCGTTTGCAAGCACTTTGAAATCAGGTGCCTGGTCCCCTACCTTTACTTCATTTCCTGGTAATGTAACTGGGTTCCCCTTAAATGTAACAGATGCCATACCTGCTCATCCTCCTTGTCCATTTTATGTACAGTGTTAATATATCTTTTAAAGAATTTTTTTGCAATTATTTAAAATTAAAAGGTTGAAATCTCTTGTCTGGCATATCCCCTGACATAAGGAAGCTGCCTCTTCACCATGAAAAGGCAGCATCGTCCTAAAAATCAAGATCGTTTTTCGGCCCGTTATAGTCATTTTGGCTCTGGTTCTTGTTTTGGCTGCCTTCCTGACTTCCCTGATCTTTCTTTGACATCATCTGCTGGATCTTTTCCACTGCTTGTGGTGCCAGGTCAAGAATTTTCTCGTAAAGATGGGTGCTCTCGTCGAGATGGAGCATCTTGACTCCTCTTGAACTTACAATCAGGAAAGCGATTGGAGTGATGGATACACCGCCGCCGCTACCACCGCCAAATGGGTGCTGCGGACCACCTGACTGTCCTCCTGAGCCACCAGACCCGCCTGATCCTCCCTTTGAACTTTCCAAAACGAATTCACTTCCGCCTGCTGCAAATCCGAAACCCACCTTTGAAACTGTCAGGATTACGCTTCCATCCGGTGTTTCAACAGGGTCCCCAATGATTGTGTTGACATCAATCATTTCTTTCAAGCTTTCCATGGCAGTTGTCATTAGTCCTTGAATTGGATGGTCGGACATTCCTGTTTCCTCCTTATTTTATACAGAATTAGTATTGTCACCAGAAAGTGCGGACAATTGCTTTGATTTGAATTCTGGCCAGCCGCCTTTCCAATATTTAACCAGCTTTATTCCTGCTAAAATAGCATGCCCGACTCTGACTTGAATCATACATTTAAAACTAGTAATTGAAATGGTTTGCTGGAAGTTTGGCGTAATCGACATTACAGGCATCTCTTTCAGTTTCATATAATGACTCAGAATACCGATGACACCGCCTTTAGCTGCCCAAAATGCACCGGTAATCACACCAGTAGCTGCCGCATCGCCAACACCAACCATCGTATGCCATTCTATATTTCTCAACGTTACTTTTTTCAAAAAACCCCGGACAATCTTATGGAAGCCAGCGATGTGGCTAAGGATCTGCCTGACATCATGGATGCTGTTAAGCACGTCATTTTTTCCGACCTGTGAGGTTTTTTGCTGATTCTTATTTTGATCAGGTCCTGCCTGGATTTTTTCTTCTGCAATGATTGTCGGAGAATTATCATCAATTTTTACTACAGGCACTTCAATCTTGTACTTAATTAAACCGCCCCATGCTTTAATAGTTAATTTAAAGTGGTCATTATCATTGCCGTGGAAATAATCAAGAAATATCTTAACTCTAGTAAAAAGGATTATAATCGCCAGCACTGTTAGAAGCAGTATGACAAGCAGCACCCATTTCATCATTCTCCACAACCTTTCAGCCTATTATTATCAACAAAAAGGCAAAAAAATAAACCTGCCGCGGCAGGTTCATTTTAGCGTGGTTCATATATGACGGTTGTATCGGCGAACAGGTCATGCAATCCCTGTTTTCTTTTGGTAAAAGCAACAACAACATACAAGACAAAAATAGTGGCTGATATGAAACGTCCGATCCACTCGCGGAAAAGGACAGTCCCCCATGTAAGCGTTTTTCCGTCGAGCTCCACTACTTTTAGTCCAAACACCATTTTTCCAAGCGTTTGGCCAAGGAATTTTGTCATTAGCACAAAATATAAATAGAAGACGACTGCCGTGGCAATGGCCATCGGCGAAAAGATTCCATCCTCCGCCAGAGGTATATCCAACGCACGGAATATGGGGTTGATGATCATCCTGTTAATGCTCCCGATTACAATCAAATCAAGCAAATAGGCCCAGAATCTCGTCCAGAAACCCGCATATTGACCAGCAAACAATTGATTTTCTTCAGGTGCGGTACCATTTCGATGACTCTCTGTCATGGAATAATCTGATTGAGGCGTCACTTTTTCCGCATCTGTATAGTATGAACGTCCATCAGCGGTTGAAATGCTGTCCAGTTCCGGATGGCTCGAATTTGAACGATCAACATCAGTTGAGATGCTGTGGATTTCATTTTCCTTTGAATTTTCAACATCCCTTGATATGTGCAGTTCATTTTGATTTGAACGATCAACTTCCCTTGAAATATTGTATATTTCACTTTCGTTTGAACGATCAGCGTCAGGAGGGGTGTTTTTAAGTTCCCCTTGATCAGGTTCAGGCGAACCATTAGTTTGGTCATTATCAAATTCTTTGGATTTCATTTTTTGTCCCCCTTATTCTGCGTATAAATACATTAGACGCGGAGAATTAGGCTGGGACAATAGCTTCATCAAGCCTGCCATTTCTGCGTCTTTCCCCATGAGTTTCTGCGCTCCCATGCTGAAAAATGAGCCAAAGCCCATGCTTTCAGTGTACTTTACCACAGTAGCATCACCGAGTTTTTCATCCTTCCTTACCTTTTCAATAACATCTTCTAGATAGCCGAATCCATCAATCAAATTCAGCTGCTTGGCTTGACGTCCATCATAAATGCGGCCATCCGCGATTTTCTTGACCTGCTCGACGGACATGCCTCGTCCTTCAGAAATGACTTTGACAAACCCTTCATAAGAGTTGTCGATCATGGACTGGAGGATCTTACGTTCTTCCTCTGTCATTGGTCTAGTCGGGCTCATGATATCCTTATATGGCCCACTCTTGATGGTCGTGAATTCTACACCGTACTTTTCGGCAAGTCCGGCATAATTCATCCCTTGCATGATGACGCCCAGGGAGCCAGTCAGCGTTTCCGGACTTGCAAAGATTTTATCGGCAGGCGCAGAGACATAATACCCGCCAGATGCGGCCATCGATCCCATAGAAACATAAATCGGCTTCTTCGTATCTTTCTGGATTTCCTTGATTTTGTCATGGATTTCTGCACTTTCCACAACGCCTCCGCCCGGAGAGTTCACCTGAAGGATGATCGCTTTGACATCATCTGATTCTTTTACATAATCGAGCTGATCCATGAAAGCCTGATGATTGTATAGCGGGCTTTCAAAGAATGATTGCGCATCCCCTGTATCCTGGATTACCCCATTGATGGACAATACCGCAATTTTGCTAAGCATGTCACCTTCTTCTATTATTTCTTCCGCAAACATTTCTTCTGACACTGCAAACATATCATCGAACGCATTTTCTGCGTCACTGAATGCGAATGTTGAAAGAAGATTAATTACAGTTGAAGCAATGAATAAACCGACGGCTATCCCTAAAGCCGCCCACCTTTTGCCATTCATATTAAATCCCCCTTGTAAATTGCTTGTACTTTCAAAGCCTTGTTAAAAAATGATACACTAATGTCAATACGTTATATATTAACAAAAGTTTTCAAAAGTGGGTAAAAGTATGGAAAAAATATATAAATTTTGGAGGAATCAGCCATGCCAGACCGCCGGAATATTTATTTTCACCATAAACCAGACACAACCATGCTGGAAAAAGTCGAGCCTCTTTATGAACTTGCCCGCAGATACGAATTCAATATCGTCACTGACTACAAAATAGCCAATATCATTGTGAGCATTGGAGACGATAGTACCTTCCTGCAGGCTGTCAGAAAAACTGGGTTCCGCGATGATTGCCTGTATGCCGGCATTTCAATCACTGGATCCCTCAATATGTATTGTGATTTCCATCTTGAAGATACGGATAAAATGATCGAAGCCATTACAAATTCGCAAATCGAAGTTAGGCGCTATCCGACCATTGAAGTGACAATTGACGGAGAAACCACATTTGAATGCCTGAATGAGTTCAGCGTACGCTCCGCCATCATTAAGGCTTTCGTGATGGACGTATTCATTGATGACAAACATTTTGAAACGTTCCGAGGGGATGGCATGATTGTTGCAACCCCAACAGGAAGCACTGCTTATAACAAGTCAGTGAATGGAGCTGTCGTCGACCCGCTTCTGCCATGTATGCAGGTAAGTGAGCTGGCTTCGGTCAATAACAACCATTATCGAACTCTTGGATCATCCTTCATCCTGAGCGGTGACCGTAAGCTTACCTTCAAGGTTGCCCAGGACGGCAACGATTATCCGATCATGGGAATGGATAACGAAGCACTGAGCATCCAGCATGTGGAAAAATTCGACGTTAAATTGAGCAATAAAATCATCAAAACTGTCAAACTCAAGGACAATTCTTTCTGGGAAAAAGTCAAGAGGACGTTTTTATAAGTTTGATCTTGTAAATTCTATTACTACTTTTTCAATAAAGAATACAAAATCAATAAAAATAAAAGGAGCTGCGGAAATTCCGCAGCTCTTTCTCTGTTTACATATGCATACTTTTTTCTTTTTTCAACTTGATGGTCAATGCTGAAGCCAGCTTTGTCCTTGATAATGAATACAGGATCAAGGCAGACCAGATGAAAGTAAAGGCAAGCAGGTGGACAGTTGAAAACGTTTCGTGATAGACGAAAACTCCAAGCATCAAAGTCAGTGTCGGTGCGATATATTGCAGGATTCCAAGCGTAGCGAGTGGAATTCTCTGCGCTCCCTTTGCGAAAAACAGCAAAGGCACTGCTGTCGCTGCTCCCGCACCCGCCAGCAGCAGCGTAGTAGTCCACGAACCAGAGAACAGAGAATTGGTACCCTGGAAGATGAGATAGCCAATATAGATGGCTGCGAGCGGCATAACGACTAATGTTTCAAGCGCAAGGCCGACAGCCGAGTCTACCTTGATCAATTTCTTCGCGAGCCCGTAAAGACCAAATGAAACGGCCAGTGATAAAGCAATCCATGGAAATTGTCCATAAGAAGTGGCCATGATCAGCACACCGATTGCGGCAAGAAGAAATGACATGTACTGAAGCAGTGTGAGTCTTTCCTTCAGGAAAATCATTCCTAATAGGACACTGACGAGTGGATTGATATAATAACCCAGACTTGCTTCGATCATTTGATCAGTATTGACTGCCCATATATAGATGAACCAGTTAATGCTGATCAGCATCGAAGCTATGAACAGGGCCGCCAGCTGTTTTTTGTTCTGTGCCAGCCCGCGGAAAGTCTTTGTAAAAAGGCCCCACTTTTTGTTAACAATAAGTATGAACGCAACGAAGAAAAACGACCAAAATACCCGGTTTGCAAGGATTTCATCTGCACTTACATGCTGCAGCAGCTTCCAATAAACCGGAAGAATTCCCCATATTATATAAGAAAAAGCTGCGTATAAGACGCCAGCCTGTTGTTCG
Organism: Mesobacillus jeotgali; assembly: GCF_900166585.1. Taxonomy (NCBI): domain Bacteria; kingdom Bacillati; phylum Bacillota; class Bacilli; order Caryophanales; family Bacillaceae; genus Mesobacillus; species Mesobacillus jeotgali. The sequence continues at coordinate 2,391,826 of NZ_FVZC01000009.1, forward strand.
GTTCTGTTATTCATCCGAACTGCCCCCTAATCTTTCTAGACTCGAAATAATATCAATTATAAGGGGGAAGATACAGACTGACAACCATTTTTTTCAACCAATAACAGACAATAAACGCAGTCACCCTTATCAGTTGATTATGGGTTACGCGGCTTTAATTTAAAGTTATAGCCAAAAGTTTCTTCCGGAGACGAAATTTTATAGCCGAGTCCTTGTTTGAAATCCAACAAAATTTTACCTGGAAGAGACTCCAATGATATTTTTGGAACGAAGAAGTTAATTCCGTTTTCAGATATGACCTCATCCTCAGCTTGCTTTTCTTCTATTTGCAGCTGTATATCTGTGGCAATAGAACATGTGCCTACGAACTCTGCCAGTATTCTTATTCCTTCTCCATTTTCAAATTGAATTTTGCTTAACTCATTCATTGCAGCTTCTTTAATTTCGATTTTCACTTTAGCACACCCTTTCATATTAAAAATATACCCAAGTTTTGAATGGTCACGCATTTCCTCCTAAGAGTGTTGATTTTTTCAGGCAACAAAAAACGCAGACCGTTCGGCCTGCGTTTTTTTGTATTCTCTTATTATTTCGCGCCTTCTAATTCTTTCTTTCGCAGTTCAATGCGGCGGATTTTGCCTGAAGTTGTTTTTGGCAGTTCTTCAAGGAACTCAATTTTCCTAGGATACTTATATGGAGCGGTTAACTCCTTGACGTGCTGCTGCAGGTCTGCAACTAAATTCTCTTGGTCAGGGGTGACACCATCACGCAGGACAACGAAAGCCTTGACGATATGTCCGCGGATTTCATCTGGTGAAGCGACAACAGCGCATTCTTTAACGAATGGATGTTTCACTAGTGCGTCCTCCACTTCGAAAGGTCCAATTGTATAACCCGAACTGATGATGATATCATCGCCCCGGCCCTCAAACCAGAAATAGCCCTCTTCATCCTTGCTTGCCTTATCCCCTGTTACATAGTAATCACCGCGGAACTGCATCGCTGTACGCTCGGGGTCTTTGTAATAGTTCTTGAATAATGCAGGTGTCTCAATATGGACGGCAATATCGCCAACTTCGCCCGGAGCGCATGGTTCCCCGTTCTCATTAATGATTTCAACACGGTTTCCAGGTGTAGGCTTGCCCATCGATCCAGGCCTTAATTCCATGCCCTTCGTTACACCGACAAGCAAGGTGTTCTCAGTCTGGCCGTATCCGTCGCGTACATTGACATTGAAGTGCTTCCTGAATGTATCGATGACTTCACGGTTCAACGGCTCCCCGGCGGATACCGCGCTATGAAGGCCAGGTAAACTATAATCACCGATGTTTTCTACTTTAGCCATCAATCGATACTCTGTCGGAGTGCAGCAAAGAACATTTACATTATAGTTTTGCAATAATGACAAGTATTTTTGCGGTTCGAATTTACCATGATAAACAAGGCCTGTAGCACCTGTTCCCATAACCGATAAGAACGGACTCCAAATCCACTTTTGCCAGCCTGGTCCTGCTGTAGCCCAGACAGTGTCCCCATCCTGTATGCCAAGCCAATTTGTGGCCGCTGTGCGCAGGTGTGCATATGCCCATCCATGTGTATGGACAACACCTTTTGGATTGCCGGTTGTTCCGGAAGTATAGCTTAAGAAAGCCATATCATCACGATCCGTGTCGGCCAGCGCGAGGTCTTCTGAGGCCGCTTCCATTTCTTTATCAAGATTAATCCAGCCTTCTTTTTCTGCACCGATGACGAATTTAGGCAGATTTTTAACTTCTTCGATATCAGTAAATTCCTCTGTAAAAGGAGCATAGCTGATGATTGCCTTTACATCTCCATGGTTAATTCTGTATTGAAAGTCTTTTGTTCTTAACAATTCCGAGCTTGGAATGACGACCAGGCCCATTTTTAATGAAGCAATATAAACCTGGTATGCTTCAATAAGCCTCGGTACGACAACAAGGACTACATCCCCCTTGGCTAATCCATTTTCCAAGAAAACGTTTCCAATTTTATTAGCATTTTTAAGTAGTTCCTGATATGTAATTTCTTTTGTGATGCCCTCTTCATTTTCCCAGAGAATCGCTTTTCTCACTGGATCCTGGGCGAAACGCTCCATTTCAGATACAAGATTATACTTTTGCGGTGCAATTAACTGCTCCCTATTCATACCTATTCCCCCTAATCAAAATTTTAAGGCCTGTCTGACAGGATGGTCAGACAAGCTTCTTATCCCCACTTTCTATTATACAAAATTATTTAAAAATTAAAAATTATATGACAAAGTTATTTTAAAATAATTCACTCCCACACAAAAAGAGCAGGGCATCTGCCCTGCTCCTTGTAGCCATATTATTCTTTTTTTAATTAGCGAGAGAATCCGCCACCAAGTTGTTGTTCAGCCATTTGAACCAAACGCTTAGTGATCTCTCCTCCTACAGAACCGTTAGCGCGAGAAGTAGTTTCTGCACCAAGGTTTACACCAAATTCAGTAGCGATTTCGTACTTCATTTGGTCAAGAGCTTGTTGTACTCCAGGAACTAGAAGTTGGTTTGAGTTGTTGTTGTTTGCCATGTGTTTCACCTCCTTGTGAGTATAGAGTGTGTAAAAACACATGGCTTAATTCAAAACTTTAATTGGTAATTGTTCACATATTTTTAACAATCTAGAATAAATCATCCATCGCTTCATCTGCCCTTTCAGAGGCCGGCTTGACGATGATGCGCTCTGTTCCTTCCACAGCCCTCTGAATCATTTCCTCAAAGTCGAAATAGCTTTCAAAGTTTTGGACTTTATCCAGCTTTGGCTTTGTTTTCGGCGACGAAGGGACAAAGACCGTGCAGCAATCTTCGAAGGGACGGATTGATATATCATGGGTATCGATGTCATGTGCGATATCCATGATTTGCAGCTTGTCCATTGTAATTAATGGCCGGATGATTGGCGTATTAGTGACTTCATTGATAGCATACATACTCTCAAGCGTCTGGCTCGCAACCTGCCCAAGACTTTCTCCGGTAATGATGGCTAGAGCGCCCTGCTTTTCCCTGATTACATCCGTTATACGAAGCATGAGTCTTCTTGTTGTTGTCATTGTATAGTTTTCCGGGATTTGTTTGTGTATAGCCTGCTGGATTTCAGTGAATGGCACAATATGAAGTACGAAATGCCCGTTTACTTCAGCAAGCTTTTCAGAAAGGTCGATTACCTTCTGCTTGGCACGCTCGCTTGTAAAAGGAGGGCTAAAAAAGTGGACGCCCTCTACTTCAAGTCCTCTTTTCATCGTCAGGTAGCCTGCAACAGGGCTGTCAATGCCGCCGGAAAGCATTAGCATTCCTTTACCTCCGGAGGCCGCTGGAAGCCCTCCTGCCCCCTTGATGATCTCAGCTGAAAGGTAGGCAGCTTCCTTCCTGATTTCAATTTGAAGGTTAATATCAGGGTTCCTGACATCGACTTTCAGCCCTTCCACATTCCTCAGTATATGTCCGCCGAATTCTGAATTGATTTCATTTGTATCCAACTCAAAAGTCTTGTCGGACCGTTTGGCTGTTATCTTAAACGTCTGTCCCGGTTTGTAGATGTTTCTGAAAAGCTCAAGTGCAGCATCCTTCATTTTTTCCAGGTCTTTCTCAACTTTAACTGCAGGACTGAAGGACTGGATCCCAAATATCTCCTTCAGCTTTTTTCCTATTTCAGCGCTGTCCTCACCGTTTAGAAGGATGAACATCCTGTCACGTTCCGCTTTAATGGCTGCATTTGGATAATCACTCAATGCTCTTTTGATATTTTTTCTCAGGCGGTCAATGAATTTATTTCTGTTTCTTCCCTTAGTCGATATTTCTCCATATCGAACCAATATGCGGTCATACATCATTTTTTTACAACCTCGCTTAAATGTTTTACAGTTTCGGCAATCGCCTTTGCCGTTATTTCTGCCTCTTCTAGTGTGTTGCTGTAGGTCAGGCTTACCCTGATCGCGCTTTCTGCTTCAGCGGCGGGAACTCCCATTTCCAGCAGCGTCTTGCTGGCTGCCTTTTTCTTTGATGAACACGCGCTTGTGGTCGATACATAAATATTTTTTTCTTCCAGTGCATGAACAAATGTTTCCGCCTTCAGTCCCTTTATGGAAAAATTCAGGATGTGGGGAGCACTGTTTACTTTCGGAGTGTGAATAGTGATTTCCTGGATTTGGCTAAGTTCATCCCTTAATCTTTCCATTGCCGACTCCATTTGATTCAGCTTTTCTTCTCTCTGTTCAAGTGTCATCCTTAGCGCCTTTGCCATGGCTACCATCCCTGCCACGTTTTCAGTTCCGCTGCGCTGCTTCCATTCCTGATTGCCGCCGGATAATAACGGAGACAGCCTGACACCTTCTTTAATAAACAAAGCTCCTGTCCCTTTCAGCCCATGAAATTTATGGCCGGAAATCGTTGATAAATGGACTCCTGCCTCGTAAAAGTCCAAAGGTACCTTGCCAATTCCCTGGACGAAATCAACATGAAAAAAAGCCTTTGGATACTTTTTCAGCTTCAGCCCAATCTCCTTGACTGGCTGTATGGTGCCTACTTCATTATTAACATGAATGACAGACACTAGGATCGTATCATCACGCAATTCTTTCTCGATTGATTCTGGACTGACAAAGCCGTTTTTATCCGGTTTGATATATGTTATTTCATATCCGAGCGATTCGAGCTGTACCATCGCGTTATGAACGGATGCGTGTTCTATGCTGGTGGTAATAATATGCCTGCCTCTTTCACGGTGAGCCATTGCAATTCCCTTTATTGCGAGATTATTGCTTTCTGTTCCTCCGGAGGTAAACAGTATTTCTGCTTCTTTAACCTTCAGCAGCCTGGCCACCTGGGAACGAGCCTGCTGAAGCAGCTTTTCTGCCTGGCCGCCGATTTTATGAAGAGAGGATGGATTCCCAAAGTACTCTTCAGATACCTTTACAAATGATTCCAATACTGGTTTATAAGGCTTAGTCGTTGCACTGTTGTCTAAATAAATCATCGGTAACCCCCTTGTCCAAAACCTTTTTAAAGGCCTTTTCGTACACTTTGCTATCTCAGCCAAAATAAAAACCGGCTTCCTCGGTTTTAAAAAAATATCTAAATTATAACTGGAAAAGATTCATGAACAATGATGAAGCATCCTTTTGCTAACTAAAAATCATATCATAATAATTTTCGAATGAGAAATGTTGCAAAATTAAAAATCCAATCCCTCGAATGAATCATTCGCAAAAAAACAGGCCTCCAAGCGGAGACCATGTTTCATCACTGTTTTACGGACAGCATATTCTCAATCTTCTTCAATGCGCCAGGTTCCACTTCCTCTATGGAAGTAGCTGCCTGTTCAAGTGCCTCACGGTAATCGTAATTCCTGAAATACTCTTCAGCTTCCCGCAATCCCCTCGCCACAGAAGGATATCGGCTGCGGTATCTGTTACCATATTGGATGACACGCTCAGCGAGCATGACGGTCTCGACGATTTCCTCTGTCGAAGCTTCAAGCTTTTCTACTGTCAGCACGGCAATTTCGAGATATTGCTGGACAGCAGGAATATCCAGTGGCTTTTGCTCAAGCTTTTCATTAACTTGTTTGATGCTTTCATTCGCGTCTTCCAGCAGGTATTTATATTCCTGTGACAGGCCAGGCATATTGCTCTTGGAAACGGTTCGGATCAGTTCGGAAATCTGTTTCGAGAGTCCTCTCACTTTCTCCCTTGCCGCCATTTCGTCCTTCCTAAGAGCGCTAAGTTTTTCCATCAATTCTTTTTGCTCTTCGACAAGCTTATCAAGCTGCAGTTTTGCTTCTTCAAGCTCCACTTTGATCAGGCTTTGTGCTGTATCGTTTTCCGTGATTCTGTGGTCAATCAGCTCGAAGCGCTTAAGCAGACCCCTGAGCTGCTGTTCCACATGTGTTTGCGCAGATAGCTCTTTATCCGTTAAATGATAGCTCTCCTGGATATGCTTTGTTTCTTCCTTCAGTGTCTTGCTTTCAGTTATTGCTTTTACGAGGATTTCTTTCGCAACATGCTCTGTATTTGTAATATATTGTTTTGCCAGTACTTCCTCTTCCAGAAGGTCAAATAATTTATCCAGCCGCTCCTTCAAACCCTGGATGCCCTGATCAGCGGTCTCTACATCGCCCTTCTCAAGCGAAGCAAGATGCTCACTCAATTCTTTGCTGATTTCTTCAATCTCGCTGTCAGCGTTCAAGTGGTTCAGAACATATCCCTGTTCCGTCATCTCTCTGACACCATCCTTAAGATCGCCGACCTGGGCTGGGATGGCCGACTGGCAATCATGCAGAAGTGCTGGAATGGATTCCATTTTCGCTGAAACCTGTTCAAGCAATGCCTGGATGGACAGCACCGTCTCCCTTGCTTCAAGGTAATTTCCATTCTCAGTCTTCTCATCAAACTCGATGAATTTGGCCTGAATTTGTTCCAGCATTGCTTCGAGGCTGGCCTCCGCGCTTCCATAGCTGTGGCGGTGAGTGAGAAGGTTCTTTTTACTTTCTCTGTAATGCTCCTTCAGCCCATCGATTTCCTCGCGGTTTTTTTCTTCACTTCCGACAAGCTCATTCAATTCCCCGAGAATTTTTTTGATTTTCTCCTCGGTTTCTGTAAGCTTACGGTCAATAACGGCAAGAGATTCCTTCGCCTTGCTGAATCTGTACTTATCGATATACTCTTCTGCATCAAACAGATAATCCTCAATGCCGGGCAGCTTGGATGTTACAAGCTCATCCCACTCCTGGCGCCAGCGTTCGAAAAGCTCTTCTGTCTGCCCAGTCATGTTAAGCTGTTTTACCTTGGACATTTCATCCAGTACAGGCCGGTTCATGATATCGATTTTCCATGATTCATAGCGGTCGACCTCACTGTAGTATTTTCTTTTCATAAAATATCCGATCAAAAAAACAATTATAAGTATAGCAATTCCGCCAATTATGTACTCCATTATTATCCCCCTGGCCTCACATATTCCAAGTCCTGAATTCTTCTATATAAAATCTCTTGATAAATGCGTGTATAATGTAATTATATTACCATGTTAACGACAATTTTTGACTATTAAATTCATATTTTTTGTTGAAATTGTCCGAATTAGGCAGAATTAACTTGAATTAATGCCAAAGATTATACTTCAGGAGGTGTATTCTTATGAAAGATGGACATGTCCACACAGCTTTTTGCCCACATGGATCAAACGACACAATGGATGATTATCTCCAAAGGGCCCTCCAGCTTGGCTACACTGAAATCACGTTTGCGGAGCATGCACCATTGCCGGAAAGTTTTATCGACCCAACGCCATTAAAAGACAGCGCAATGAGATTTGATGATTTAAATGCTTATTTTGAAACAATTGCTGAGGCAAAAAAAAGGTATGAAGGAAAAATAAAAATCAATGCTGGATTTGAGATTGATTTTATTGAAGGATATGAGAATGCCACCATCAATTTTTTGAACAAATTCGGATCGTTTATAGATGATGCGCTCCTATCGGTCCATTTTTTGAAAAATAATGCCGGTACATATGATTGCCTGGATTACAGTCCAGATTACTTTGGGGAAATGATCAAATCATATGGTTCCGTGGAAAAAGTCCATCAGCATTACTATCAAACTGTCATGAAATCCATCCTGGCCGATTTGGGCCCTTACAAGCCAAAAAGGATCGGCCATATGACCCTGGCCAATAAATTCCGCCTTAAATACCCGATCAGTAATGAATGTACAAATGAAATCATTGAAATACTGGAAAAGGTTTCAGCACTTGGGTATGAACTTGATTATAACGGGGCCGGTACAGCGAAACCATTATGCCGTGAACCCTATCCTCCAGAATGGGTAATCAGCGAGGCCAAAAAGCGCCATATCAGGCTTGTATACGGATCCGATGCACATCAGGCAAAGGAGCTCGGGCAGGGATTGGAATTTATGACAATAAAAAAATAAGGAAACCGGCCTGCATACCGGTTTCCTATATGTTAATCAACATTTTTTGATGGGATTGCTGCTCATGACAGAGGGCTCCTTTGATCCACTGTGAAATTTCAAGACTGTATTTGTCCGCAAAGTATTTTTCATGCGGCTGGACATGAAGGACCTCTGTAACATAATGTGTATTCAAGTAAGGCATCTGCAGCAAGCCTTTCAGCTGCAGGATACTATACTGGATTGAATGTTTTTTGAATTCTCCGTTCTCGATTCCGCTTTCAAGCACCCTTTTAAGCATATAGCGTTCTTTTACATGGTAGGTCGACATAATTTCCCTGACAACCTGAGAGTCTATCGTCATTTCTCTTAATATGAACCTTGTCAATTGGATATTTTCACTCTGGTACCTTAACACATTGCCAACCATTGCATTCAGACAGACCTCGGCACCATATTCAAGAAACGAATAACCTTTTTCCAACTCTTTTATATAGTTTTCGAAAAAGGCAGTAAAGCAATTTTCGAGGAGTCCTTTTTTATTCTGGAAGTAGTATGAGATATTCGCTGCATTTACGTCTGCCCTTGCTGCAATATCCCTCACTGATGTTCCATTGAACCCCTTCGTATTGAATAAGTAGATGGCCGCATCAATAATTGCAGCTTTTGAATTTTTTCTCATTTCTCCGCCCCTCACTTTCCTCGAATCACTCTATAGTTAACCTTTCTGGGAATCCTGCAAAATTCCTTTATAAAAAGCTCGACAAAGTCTCCATTGTTTCGCCGATTTTTGATACAATATAGAGTAAAACTTCATGAATGAGGGGGAATAACGATGTTTAACGTCGAAACATACAGCGACAGCCGCGAAAAAAATTACGATTTGGTCATTAAACAGCTTAAGGCACTGATAGAGGATGAAAAGAATGCCATTGCAAATCTGAGTAATGCTTCTGCTCTATTGAACCAGTTCCTCGACCGCGTCAACTGGGTCGGTTTTTACTTGATGGAGGATGGAGAACTTGTCCTCGGACCATTCCAGGGACTTCCTGCATGTGTAAGAATCCCGCTCGGAAAAGGAGTCTGCGGGACTTCAGCTTCTAAAAAAGAAACAGTACGGGTCGAAGATGTCCATGCGTTCCCTGGTCACATCGCCTGTGATGCCGCTTCTCAATCCGAGATTGTCATACCAATCATCAAAGATGGAAACTTGATCGGCGTCCTTGATATTGACTCTCCGGAAAAAAATCGTTTTGATGAATTGGACCAGCAGAAGCTGGAGGAATTCGTTGAAGTACTGGTGCAGTATATTTAATAGAGAGCATAGTGAAACCCTCCCGGTTATGGCCGGGAGGTTTTTTTATAATGATTGATAACTGCTTAAATCGTTCCTGTCTCCATTGCGCTTTCCTTCCTTACTGCCTCAAATGCCATCTCAAGGTCATCCCTTAGGTCTTCCCAGGCTTCCAGACCAACTGAAAGCCTTAACATGTTTTCTTTAATCCCCATCTTTTCTCTTGATTCTTGCGGAACCACAGCATGTGTCATTGTTGACGGGTGCTGGATCAATGTTTCTGCATCACCCAGGCTGACTGCTATTTTTATGAGTTTTAATTTGTTGATAAATGCTTGAGCCTCTTTCTTGCCGCCTTTTATGTTGAAAGAGATCAAACCCCCTGGCTTGCGCATTTGCTTTTTTGCAATTGCGTAATCAGGATGTTTAGGATCACCCGGAAAGATGACCTCCTCAACTGCTGGATGATCGGATAGAAAGGCGGCCAATTTTTCAGCATTATCACAATGCCGGTCCATCCTCACAGGCAGCGTCTTCAAGCCGCGAAGCAGCAGCCAGGCATCAAATGGTGAAATTACACCGCCGATATCCTTTTGGGTAGTCATAGCAATCTTTGACATAATTTCCTTCGGGCCAACTGCTAGACCAGCGATGACATCCCCGTGTCCGCAAATATATTTCGTTGCGCTGTGGATGACAAAATCGCAGCCAAGCTCTAAAGGATTTTGCAGATACGGAGAACTGAAAGTGTTATCAACAACGACCGGAATTCCTTTTTCTTTCGCGACATCTGCCACCATTTCCAGGTCAACCAGTCTCATAGTCGGGTTAATCGGTGTTTCAATATAGATGACTCTTGTCTCCGGGGTAATAGCAGCCAGCACATCTTCTCTAGACGACATCATGGAGAAATCGTGATTGATATCATACTTTTCTTTCATAAGCTGCAATAGACCAAATGTACAGCCATACACACCCTGTGAACAAAGAATATGATCGCCTGATCTGGTCAGTGCCACTAAAATCGCCGAAACAGCAGCCATTCCCGAACCAAATGCGAGGGCTTTTTCTCCTTTTTCTATCACTGCCATCCGTTCTTCGAGCATCGCAACAGTTGGATTTCCCAGACGTGAATAAATGAATCCTTCTTCCTCCCCGGCAAAGCGCCTTTCTCCTTGCTCAGCCGTTTCAAAAGTGAATGTACTGGTTTGAAATAACGGAGGAGCAAGACTTCCCCTGAATTCGTCCGATTTATAGCCTGCATGGATTACTTCTGTTTCGAATCTTTTCTCTCCCATTCCTATTCCTCCTATATAATTGTAAGCGTTTACAAAATACCCTCATAATCAGGATATGATAATTACCCTAATATGGAAAGTGATTTCCCTTGCATCAGCTGAAAAAGTCCTGCAGTCCATTAAATAGGAAAAGCACCCATTTCAAATCGAACAGCCCATTATAGATAAAACATTGATTTTGATATCCTGTATCCGATTAATAGAAAAAGCACTGATTTCAAACTCATGCAGGACATAAATAGAAAAAGCACTCATTTCTGAGTGCTTGTAAAATCAAACTGGTTCTCATTCTGGACTACTACTTTGTTCTTACCAGATCCTTTTGCTTTATAAAGAGCCTGGTCTGCCCTTTTGAACACAGTCTTGGTCGTATCTTCCTGCCCCCGGATCCAGGTGGATACACCACAGGAAATCGTCACATTGGGGTTAGTATGTTGTTCAACTTTATCAACTAGTCTCTTTGCGATCATGACGCCGATTTCCAAAGGAGCTCCCGGTAAATAGATGGCGAGTTCCTCCCCGCCCCACCTTGCGCCTATATCAGTTCCGCGAATGTTTTTTGCGATCTGGCGGGCAAGCTGGATGAGCACCTCATCTCCAACCTGGTGTCCATACTGGTCATTCACACTTTTAAAATTATCAATATCAATTAATATAAAGGTTCCCTGAGCATCCTCCAGCATCGAGAGATTCATTTTGTCATCGAGATAGCCTCTGGAATACAGCTTTGTTAAATGATCCGTCACGACCATTTTTTCCAGTTCTTCACGCAGCATGGAATTGGTGAAAGCTAATGTCGAATGGTGGATGAGTGACTGCAGCAACTTGAATGTATCAAATGCAAAGTGGTAAGGCTCCTCATGCATGACAAGGGCAATACCCTTTAATTCACCGCTCTGGACCATCGGAACACACATAACGGAACGGAAGTATCCATCCTCGAAATCAGAATCGATATCTCCTATGAACAATGGCTCCATATCCTGCCTGATCTGCCTGGCGATTTTCAATATATAATTTGATGCTTCATTTGAAAAGAAAAAACTCGTGCTGCCATGAAGAACAGTATAATCTCCACTTTCTTCGGCCAGCATGATGAATCCAACTTCCCGGGCATTAAAGGACTTGATAATCTGGCTGCAGATAAATTTCATCGTATCTGTCAGACGGAGGCTGGTATTCAATTGATGGGAGGTTTCATTTATTAACTGTAAATCGGCAATCAGCTTCCTTGATTGCTCATAAAGCTTTGCATTTTCCAGGGCGCTACCCGCGGTGTTGGCGAGCAGCTTAATGAATTCCACTTCATTTTGCGGGAATACCAGAGAGTTCGGCGCGATGACCTGCAACACTCCGTATACGCCTTGTCTCCCTTTTAAAGGTGCATACATGATGGAATTTTTATCAACAACTAAATCCTCGAACTGGATTTGACCGCTCACATACGATTGCATCGCAGTCTGATTTTCACTGTCGTATTCCAGGTCTTTGACAGGCAATCCGCCATAACCTTTGTGGTCATGCGACAGCATCAGATAATAAGTGAAAGTAGGATACACTTCCTTTAATGTGGAAATGATTTCACCGAGCACTGCATCCATATCCATGGTCGAATGAAATTTCTTTGTTACCCTGAATAATTGCTTATACCTTTTTTCTTCTTCCATAGTCTCAGCCAGGCTATGTATTTTCTCTGTAAACACAGTGCACTCAGCGGTAAGCTCATTCAGAAAGCGGTCTGAGAATCGTTCAAGTGATGTTTTACTCATTTCAATGGCAAACATACCTTTTAACTTTTCGTTTGCGGCCACAACAAGCAGCAAATCATATTGATTAAGAGTTTCGGGATATTTAATAAAAGCCTGCGAACCTGCAGTCACATTACTAACCAGACATTCAGGGAAAGTGCCTGCCAGTCCCTCATTTGCCTCCTCACGGGTCGTGGCTTCAAGGAACATGCCCTGCTTCCATTCTTCACATCTGTATAAGTCAATTTCATCAGCCCGAAGCAATTCTTTTAAAACAGTCACCATCTGTAAGAGAACTTCCGAAAATGATAATCTGCCAGTGCTGATCAAATCAAAGAACCTGCTTTTCAGTTCCAGTATAGTCTTCCGTTCTAACATTTCTTCCATATGTATCACCTGTTTTAAAATCACTTATCAGCGATTTATAAGTAGCTTTTTTAAAGGCAGCAGCCTGATTGGACAAAAATGATTCATCACGTGGCAAGGTAATATCCTAAATATTTGAAAAATAAAACAATTACTATTTATTATATCATAGACCTAGTAAAATAGTATGATATAAATACCAAAGTTTTTAGGAAGATTTTCAAGGTCAAACGATATACCTAAAAATATACCCTTGACTTTAAGTGAACATAAATTATATAATACTCTTTGTGTAAAATATCGCAGCCTATGTGATCTGCATTATGTATGTATTTTGTTCCTCAAACACGTTTGATGGTGTATCTCGTAACCCGCTGCTGCTAGGGCGAAGGTACATGAAAACAAAATACCCATAATTGGTTCATCACAATCTGTTTTTATTTTACTAAATAAAAACTAAGGAGGAGTCATTCATGGCTCGTTATACCGGCCCAAGCTGGAAACTATCCCGCCGTCTTGGAATTTCACTAAGCGGTACAGGTAAAGAATTAGAAAAACGCCCTTACGCACCAGGTCCTCATGGTCCTAACCAGCGTAAAAAGCTTTCCGAATACGGATTGCAACTTCAAGAGAAGCAAAAGCTTCGCCACATGTACGGAGTTACTGAGCGCCAGTTCCGTAACTTGTTCGACAAAGCAGGCAAAATGCCTGGTAAGCACGGCGAAAACTTCATGATCCTTCTTGAAGCTCGTCTTGACAACGTTGTTTACCGTCTTGGTCTTGCTCGCACTCGTCGTGCAGCTCGCCAATTAGTAAACCACGGACACATCATGGTTGATGGCGCACGTGTAGACATCCCGTCTTACCGCGTAGCTCCAGGACAAACTATCACACTTCGTGAAAAGTCTCGCAACCTTGATGTAGTTAAAGAAGCAATCGAAGTAAACAACTTCGTACCTGACTTCTTGACTTTCGATGCAGACAAGCTAGAAGGAACTTTCACTCGTATGCCTGAGCGTTCTGAACTTCCAGCTGAAATCAACGAAGCTCTTATCGTTGAATTCTACTCTCGTTAATAGAGTGTTTGAAAACCCCAGCCGATTTGGCTGGGGTTTTTTTGTACCAGGAATCGGGATCTGCAAACGTCTGTAGGTGCTAATCTCTAGCCTCCACTGGGGATACACCATTTGAGTAAAAATACACCATTCGCGGAATTAGTGGTCAATTTCGCGGAATTACGCCTTAGTTCGCTGAATCAGGGGTGGTTTCGCGGAATTCACCATGATTTTCGCGGAATTAACGTTTGTTGACTGAAAAAAACAGCCTTCCTAATCCGAGGAAGGCTGTTTTCTTTATTAACATTCACTGTTTTCCGCATAAAGCATCATAGTTAGCGAAAAACTCTAGTATTTAATCATAAAGTACTTCTTTTTGCCCCGGCGGACGATGGTGAACTGTCCTTCGATTTTGTCTGCATCGCTAAGTACATATGAGGTATCTGTTACACGCTCTCCATTTAGTGAAACTGCACCGTTGGCCACATCTTCACGGGCCTGGCGCTTGGATGGCGAAATTTTCGCTGCAACGAGCAGGTCAACTAACCCAAGCTCTCCGTCTCCTTCTGCTGTAAAAGAAGGAACATCTTTGAAGCCCTGTCTGATTTCATCAGCGCTCAAGTTTTTAATCTCGCCGCTGAAAAGTGCTGCTGAGATCCTGATTGCCTGCTGAAGCGAATCTTCGCCATGGATCATGCGGGTCATTTCTTCAGCAAGTGCTTTCTGAGCCTTGCGGAGATGTGGTTCTTCCTCTACCGCTTTTTCGAGTGCTTCAATTTCTTCTTTTTCTAAGAAAGTGAAGAACTTCAAGTATTTCACAACATCGGCATCAGCAGTGTTGATCCAGAACTGGTAAAACTCGTATGGTGAAGTTTTTTCAGGATCGAGCCACACTGCGCCGCTTTCTGACTTGCCAAATTTTGTACCATCAGCCTTCGTTACCAATGGAATCGTCATTCCGTAAGCCTTTGAGCCTTCTGCGGACATTTTGCGGATCAGTTCAAGACCTGTTGTGATATTACCCCACTGGTCGCTTCCGCCAATTTGCAGTTTGCAGTCATGGTTTTCGTATAAATGGAAGAAATCCATTGCCTGCAGGATAGTGTAGGTGAATTCAGTGAATGAGATACCTGTCTCAAGTCTTGAAGCGATCGTATCTTTAGCCAGCATGTAATTCACGCCGACATGCTTTCCGAAATCACGCAGGAATGTCACAACATCCATGGAACCCGCCCAGTCATAGTTGTTGACCATCATCGCGCCATTTTCGCCTTCAACATCAAAAATCTTTCCGAGCTGCTTCTTGATTCCTGCAACATTCAATTGAACTTGCTCGAGTGTTTGCAGTTTACGTTCCTCACTCTTGCCGCTAGGATCGCCAATCAGCCCTGTTGCTCCGCCGACAAGGACAATCGGACGGTGGCCAGCATTCTGGAAACGGCGCAGTGTCAGGAACGGAAGAAGATGCCCGATATGCATGCTGTCTGCTGTTGGATCCACACCGCAGTATAGAGAGATTTTCTCTTTGGAAAGCAGGTCCTTCATTCCCTCTTCATCAGTTTGCTGGTAGAT
This sequence comes from Mesobacillus jeotgali, assembly GCF_900166585.1. Taxonomy (NCBI): domain Bacteria; kingdom Bacillati; phylum Bacillota; class Bacilli; order Caryophanales; family Bacillaceae; genus Mesobacillus; species Mesobacillus jeotgali. Next base: position 2,407,110 of record NZ_FVZC01000009.1, read on the forward strand.
AATCCCGCGCCATTCGAGATCTTTTAGTAATTCCATTTTCCTTCCTCCATTCAAAAATATCTTTCGCAACCGGATTTTTTTCACAATAAAAAGCGCCCCTGCAATAATGCAGGGACGCTAAATGCGCGGTACCACCCGGCTTGAAAACTAAACAAAAAGTCTTCCACTCAATAAAATAACGGTTAAACCGTCCGCGGCTACTATGAATTCGGTTCACTGCGGCGCTCGGGGAGGTAATTCGTCCTTTTGTTTGTACCGGCTCACAGCGGCCGCCGGCTTTCTGGAACATTGACAAAAGTACTACTGATTCCCTTCAAAGCTTTCACTATAAAGTTAATAAAGCATTTTTACCATAAAGCGATATCTGTTGTCAAATTCGACATAAATTTTCAGAAAAATTAACATTGCTGACTTTTCGGCAGCCTGTTTATGCTATAATGTATGTGATTTTAGGGGGAATGATATGAATGCATGAAGGAAAACAGCCTTGGAAAGAGAAGCTTAAATCCTTTGCTGCTTTTTTTACGAATAAAAAGACCGTAAAAGGAGCCAGGATTACCTATTCGGTTGTCTGGAACATGCTGCTGTTATTGATCATTGTGCTGGTCCTCGGGGCAGGATTTGCCGGAGGAGCAGGTGCAGGCTATTTTGCATCCCTTGTCAAAGATGAACAAATCAGACCTTATGAAAATATGAGGAAAGATATTTACAACTATGAAGAAACATCGGATTTATATTTTGATAACGATGTTTATCTTGGCAAGCTACGGACCGACCTTTACCGTGAGGAAGTAAAGCTTGATGATATGTCAAAGCATTTGGTTAATGCAGTAGTGGCAACGGAAGATGAGTATTTTTACGAGCATGATGGTGTTGTGCCTAAAGCGATCATGCGGGCGCTTTTCCAGGAAGTCACCAACTCGTCGACATCCTCAGGCGGAAGCACACTGACGCAGCAGCTCATCAAAAACCAGATCCTCACGAATGAAATTTCATTCGAGCGAAAAGCTAAAGAAATCCTTCTCGCCCTTCGTCTCGAAAAATTCTTTGATAAAAAAGAGATTCTCGAAGCCTATTTAAATGTCGCTACCTTTGGCCGTAACGCGAACGGCAGCAATATTGCCGGTGTCCAGGCGGCTGCAAAGGGAATCTTCGGAAAGAATGCTAAGGACCTGACATTGCCTCAGGCCGCTTTTATCGCAGGACTTCCACAGAGTCCGTTTGGCTATACTCCGTTCAGCAGCGACCATGGTAAACTAAAGGATCCGAAAGGACTTGAACCGGGGCTCTCCAGATATAAGACTGTCGTCACAAGGATGCATGGTGCCGGGTTTATTTCTGATCAAGAGTTTAAGGAAGCAATCAACTACGATATTACCAAAGACTTTGTCAAAGAGGTTCCAAGTGATAATACGGTTGAGGAATATCCATTCCTGACTTTTGAAATCGAAGCCCGCTCTGTTGAAATCCTGGCGAAGATCCTGGCCGAGCGTGATGGTTATGAACTTGCCGATTTGAAAAAAGATGATAAATTGATGGCTGAATATAAAGCACTTGCCGATCGAGACCTTCGACAAAACGGCTATAAAATTTATTCCACCATCAATAAAGATATTTACGAAAAGATGCAGGAAACTGCCAAGAATTACCCTTACTATGGAAGCGAAAAACCTCAGGAAGTTCCAGACCCTGATGACCCGAACAAAAAGATTGTTGTCCAGGAGCCTGTTGAAATTGGCGCTACTCTCATTGAGAATAAAACTGGTAAAATCATCAGTTTTGTCGGCGGCCGCAACTTTAAACGTGAACAGACGAACCACGCTTCCAGGGCTCCAAGACAAAACGGTTCCACTATGAAGCCGCTTCTTGTCTATGCTCCTGCAATGGAGCTGGGGAAATTACATCCTGGTTCTGTTCTGCCAGATGTACAGGTGTTTTTGAATGGACCTGGAAAAGCCTGGCCCAATAACTATGATATGAGATACAGCGGTTTGACATCTGCAAGGCATGCGCTGACGAAATCCTATAACGTTCCGGCAGTACTGGCTTATAAGAGCATCATCGGCCAGAGACCAGCTAACTTCCTGGATAAGATGGGCTTCTCAAACCTGAAGAAGGATGATTATGAAAACCTGTCAACAGCCATCGGTTCCCTGCGCGGCGGTGTCACTGTTGAAGAAAACACTAATGCTTTTGGCACGTTTGCTAATGGCGGTAAATTCATCGATGCTTATATGATCGAAAAAATTGTTGATAAGAATGGAAATGTTGTTTTCCAGCATAAATCTGAACCTGTAGATGTGTTCAGTCCGCAGACATCCTACCTGACAATCGATATGATGCGTGATGTTATCAATCGCGGTACTGCGACAGCTGTTAAAGGCAGACTGAAATTCGGTTCTGACTGGGCTGGTAAAACAGGAACAGGACATGAATATATTGATTCCTGGTTTGTTGCAACAAACCCGAATGTCTCATTCGGTGTATGGCTTGGGTATGATACACCAAAAGCCCTTCAAAAAAGTTATAAAGGACTTTCATACGGAGTCCGGACCCAATACATCTGGGCAGACTTAATGAATGATGCATATGAGGTCGCTCCTAAGCTGGTCGATCCGGAAGAGCGCTTCAAGATGCCTGGCGGAATCGTCAAGAGATCTTATTGCGCAGTATCCGGATTGCTTCCTTCAAGTGCATGTTCGAAAGCAGGATTAGTAGAGTCTGATTACTTTATTGCAAAGTACGCACCATCTAAGGTCGATGACAGCCTTGTTGAAAACAAATTTGTAAGAGTAGGAGATAAGCGCTACATAGCACTTGATTCAACTCCTGCTGAATTCACTGAAACCGGTGTAATCTTGAATCCTGAGTATATGGAAAGCATCATCGGCCATAAAATCAGGGATCCTCAGCAGCTCATTCCTAAGAAGGATGCATGGAACAAGATTCTTGCAGCAGATGATAAGCTGAGTGAAAATGGAAAAACTCCAGCAGCCCTCGGAGTTAAACTTTCTGGAAAAACAATTACATGGGGCAAACATCCTGAAAACGATATTGTCGGCTACCGAATCTATAACAACAAGAAAAAGGTCGGCAGCATCAAAGCGGGTGATTCCTTGAGTTTCAATGCCGGTGACGGTTCATTCTATGTCACAGCAGTCGATATTGCAGGAAAAGAATCTGCTCCATCCAATATCATTGAAATCGGCAAAAAGCCAGAACCTAAGGATCCTCCAAAGGATGGCAAGCCGACGGATCCAAAACCAAAAGACCCGCCTCCAACCGATCCAAAACCAAAGGATCCTCCGAAGCCACCACCACCACCTCCACCACCTGGTGATGGCGGTGGGACCGGCGGAGGAAACGACGGCGGCGGAACTGGAAACTAGTTATAAAGGAAAACACCGCGTCCAAATGGATGCGGTGTTTTCCTTATTAAGATGTAAAAAGAGCGTGAAACCTGTTCACGCTCTTTTTAACCATATATTTAGTCTTCCATTGTAGACAGGTCTCCTGTTGGGAGATCAAGTTCCCAGGCCTTCAATACACGGCGCATGATTTTACCGCTTCGTGTCTTCGGAAGCTTATCGCGGAATTCGATTTCTCGAGGGGCAGCATGCGCTGCAAGGCCTCTTTTAACAAACTGGCGGATTTCTTCTATTAACTCGTCAGACTGCTCATAGCCATCACGGAGGGCAATGAAAGCCTTGATTACTTCACCGCGGACTGGGTCCGGCTTTCCAATTACACCAGCTTCGGCTACAGCAGGATGCTCTACAAGCTTGCTTTCTACTTCAAATGGACCCACACGTTCACCGGAAGTCATGATGACATCATCGATTCTGCCCTGGAACCAGAAATATCCATCCTCATCCATGTACGCCGAGTCACCGGAAACATACCAGTTGCCAGGCATGAAATACGATTCATACTTCTGCGGGTTGTTCCAGATTGTGTGCATCATCGATGGCCAGCCTCTTTTGATTGCCAGATTGCCCATTCTGTATGGAGGCAGTTCATTTCCCTGATCATCAACGATTGCCGCTTGAACACCAGGGATTGGCTTGCCCATGGATCCAGGCTTAATTTCCATGCTTGGGTAATTACAGATCAGCTGTGCACCAGTTTCAGTCATCCACCAAGTATCATGGATGCGCAGATTGAACACCTTCATTCCCCATCTGACTACCTCAGGGTTCAGCGGTTCACCAACACTCAGGATATGGCGCAGACAGCTCAGGTCGAATTTCTTCACGACCTCATCGCCCGCACCCATCAGCATCCTGAAGGCTGTTGGAGCACTATACCAGACAGTCACTCCGTACTCTTCGATCATCTTGTACCATGTCTCAGGATTGAAACGCCCGCCAATAATTACATTTGAAGCTCCTGCAAGCCATGGTCCGAAGATTCCGTATGAAGTCCCTGTTACCCATCCTGGATCCGCTGTACACCAGTAGACATCCTCTTCTTTAAGGTCTAGAACCCATTTTGCGGTCTGGTAATGCTGGATCATCGCATTATGGACGTGCAGTACACCCTTTGGCTTTCCGGTAGAACCGGATGTATAATGCAGGATCAGGCCATCCTTACGGTCAACCCATTCAATAGCAAGCTTCTTGCTTGCTTCAGCAAGCTTTAGTTTAAAATCAATATATTGATCACTTGCTTCCAGGTTATCACCAACAAGAAGAATGTGCTTCAAGTCAGGGAGCTCATCAACAGGAACCCGCTCAAGAAGCTCAGGTGTCGTCACCAATACCTTTGCCCCACTATCCTGCAGCCTGTCGCGTACAGCACCTTCCATGAACGCCTCGAATAATGGCCCCACAATCGCGCCAAGTTTCACCGCCCCGAGAACCGCAAAATACAGTTCTGGAGAACGAGGCATGAAGATGAACACGCGGTCACCTTTTTCAACATCTGCGTATGTCTTAAATACATTACCAGCTTTATTGGTAAGTTCCTTCATTTCTTTGAAAGTATATTTTTCCTTACGCACTCCATCTTGATAATATAGCGCAATTTTATTTTTCCTGAAGCCTTCGGCATGCCGGTCAATTGCTTCATATGCGATATTGACCCTGCCCGTTTCAGACCAGGAAAACTCTTTCTCTGCTTCAGCCCAATCAAATTGACTATGAAGTTCTTCATAATTTTTTAAGTTATGATTTCCTTGCGTAACTGGTAGCGCTTCCACTTTCATGTACCCATCCCCCTTGGCTTGTATATTTAAAAACCATTATAGTATAAAATTTCGATTTTCTCAATTTTTAAAATATTAGCAGAACATTAAATGTGGTCTTCCAGCTCATTATTTATAAAGAAAAGTAGCCATTTAAATACAGAAAATTTTGTGAAAGCGCTTTTATTTGTTAGATTTTATGTATAATAGAATTATCGTTTTAATTGTTGACGGGTGGTGACTGAATGGAACATAAAAAGACTTACAACGCAAAAGAATTGAAAACTCCCCATGGCCGTTTGATCATTGAAGGCCCGATTTCTTCAGAAAAACTGGCAAGCTATGAATTCCACGAAGACTTGGTGGCCTTCCGTCCTCCAGCACAGCAGCACAAGGCACTCATTGAGATTGCCGGACTGCCAGAAGGACGTATCATTGTGGCTCGATCTGGCCATATGATCGTCGGCTATGTTACGTACCTATATCCAGACCCGCTAGAGAGATGGTCTGAAGGAAAAATGGAAGATTTAATTGAACTTGGTGCAATTGAGGTCATACCTGAATTTCGCGGAAGCTCTGTCGGCAAGAATTTGCTGATGGTTTCCATGATGGATGACGCAATGGAAGATTATATCATTATAACGACTGAATATTACTGGCACTGGGACCTTAAGGGAACCGGCCTTAATGTATGGGAATATCGAAAAGTCATGGAAAAGATGATGAATGCCGGCGGCCTCGTCTGGTATGCGACGGATGACCCTGAAATCAGCTCCCACCCAGCAAACTGTCTCATGGCGCGGATTGGCAAGAGGATTCCTCCAGAATCTGTGCAGAAATTTGACCAGCTTCGGTTCATGAACCGTTTTATGTATTAAAAGTGCTGTTAAGCTTGAAAGATACCTCATCATCAAGGAGGAAGGAATTATGATCGTCGAGGAAATTATGAAGAAGAATGTCACGACGCTTTTTCCTGAAGATACAATTGCAGATGCGATCAAGCTGATGGCGGATAACAAAATTCGCCACATCCCGATTGTGAACGAAGATCACAGCGTGATTGGGCTGGTTTCAGATCGCGACATCAAGGATGCTGCCCCGTCTGTTTTCCATTGGGATGAACATAAGAGCGAGCTCGATAAACCAGTAAAATCAATCATGACAACAGACGTGATAACCGGGCATCCTCTAGACTTTGTAGAGGAAATATCAGCAGTATTCTATGAACACAATATCAGCTGCCTTCCTATTATTAAAGATAGGAAACTCGTAGGAATCGTAACCGAAACAGATTTGCTGCATACACTTGTTGAGCTGACAGGTGCACACCAGCCCGGATCGCAAATAGAAGTAAAGGTACCTAACAAAGCAGGAATGCTTTGCGAAATCACATCTGTTATCAGCATGCGGAAAGCAAATATCCAAAGCGTGCTCGTATACCCTGACCAAAAGGATGATCGTTATAAAATTCTCGTTGTACGGATCCAGACGATGAATCCTATCGCAGTGATTGAGGATTTGAAAAAAGCAGGACACAATGTACTCTGGCCTAACCTCCCGGGTGTTTCATCATGAGCGACCGCTCTGTGTTCGTTTTTTCAGAAGAGCTGCTGAATTATCGGTTCAGCAGCAACCATCCTTTTAACCAGATGCGGTTGAAGCTTACGCTTGATTTATTGCTTAAAATTGGCGCAATTGAAGACAATCAGATTATTGCTCCCAGGATGGCCACGGATGAGGAACTCCACCTTGTCCATGATCCTAATTTTGTAAACGCTGTTAAGCTTGCTGGCCAGGGAAAGCTTAAAGGTGAATCCGCGGAAGGATATGGTCTCGGGACTGAAGATACACCAATTTTCGCAAATATGCATGAAGCAAGTGCTTTGCTCGTCGGCGGCACCCTGACTGCAGTAGATCAAGTCATGACCGGGAAAGCCGTCCATGCGCTCCATTTAGGAGGGGGACTGCATCACGGGTTCCGTGGCAAAGCTTCGGGCTTCTGTATATACAATGACAGTTCTGTCGCAATCAAATACCTGCAGGAAAAGTACAATGCGAGGGTATTATATGTCGATACCGATGCCCATCATGGAGACGGTGTCCAATGGTCTTTCTATGATGATCCGAATGTATGCACTTTATCGATCCATGAAACTGGCCGTTACCTTTTTCCGGGCACAGGAAATGTGAATGAACGTGGACAAGGGAAAGGCTATGGGTATTCTTTTAATATTCCAGTGGATGCTTTCACAGAGGATGACTCGTGGCTCGATGCCTATAGAAAATCCCTGATGGAAGTTGTTGAGTTCTTCAAACCCGATGTTATTCTGACACAAAATGGGGCTGATGCTCATTACCATGACCCATTGACCCATCTGTCTGCAACCATGAAAATTTATCGGGAAATTCCAAGGCTTGCCCATGAAGCAGCCCATAAATATTGCGATGGCAGGTGGATTGCAGTTGGCGGCGGAGGCTACGACATATGGCGCGTGGTGCCGAGAGCCTGGTCACTAATCTGGCTGGAGATGACTGAAAACTCGAACTGTTATGGCAGTTTGCCTCAAAACTGGATCGATGAATGGAAAGACAAGGCACCGGTAGAATTACCACTAGAATGGGATGACCCGGATAACTTATATCCACCGATTCCGCGAAAACCGGAAATCACCGAAAAGAACGCCCAGACAGTTGAAAAAGCGCTATATCCCATCAGGAATAATAAAAAATCAGAACCCGTTTAAGTTACTTGTAACGGGTTCTGTAATTGAAGTTCCAGAGGGGAATTAATATTGTAATTCCCACAAAATCAGAAGTCAAACTGGTCATCCATTAGCATGCAAAATGCCTAAGAGTATTGATGCTCAAGTATATCAAAATATCGCCTGCTTGATTCAGTGCTCATTAATTCCCGAACATGTTAGAGTGAAGAAAAAAACACCCAGTCAATTTAAGTTGATTGGGTGTTTGCTTTATCATTGTGGGGGATTGCCTTCACTGCCTCCACTAGAGGGAGTCGTATAATACTGGTATTTCATTGTATCTGATTCAATACCGTGGTTATGGGGTGGCTCTGGAGGAACGGCCCCTTTTTTCTTTTCCAAAATCAAGGCAATAATAATCAAAACAATTAACGGTGCCCCTATTATCAACCAAATCATCTTTACCACCTCAATTAAACTATAAATAAATTGGATTTAATTGTAAATGGGGAAATTACGAAGAAAAAAAACCCAGTAATTCGGTTTTTTTTTTTATTACTCCTAATCATCCGAAACTGTTTAAAAAACATCATATATCCTCTAAAAAAAGCTTCCCATTGCTGGGAAGCGTCGGTTATTCGTCTTTAATTCCGAGAAGTCTCAGGCTGTTTAAGGTAACGAGTAAAGTAGCGCCCATATCCGCGAAGATTGCAATCCAGAGGGTGAGCCATCCTGGAATCACGAGTAATAGCGCAACTAGCTTTATAGCTAATGAGAAGGTTATATTCTGCTTAATGATCGTCAAAGCTTTTCTGCTGAGTTTTACCGTAAATGGCAGCTTTCCTAAGTCATCAGCCATCAGGGCAATATCAGCCGTTTCTAATGCCGTATCTGTCCCGGCACCTCCCATAGCAACCCCCACAGTTGAGGCTGCAAGAGCAGGAGCATCGTTTACACCATCACCGACCATCGAAACCCGGTTAAAATCTTTTCTGAGATTTTTAATGCAGTCAAGCTTATCCTGCGGTAAAAGCTCTGCTTTAATATCCGAGACGCCTACATGCTTTCCGATGGCATTAGCAGTCCTTGAGTTATCTCCCGTTAGCATAATTGTTTTCTCGATACCCAAAGAGTGCAGTTTTTGAATCACTTTTTTGCTATTTTCTCTCACTTCATCAGCAACAGCGATCAGTGCCGTAATTTTCTTTGATGTACCAGCAACCATCACGGTTTTCCCCTGGCTATGCAAAGTTTCAATTTTCTCTTTTAGTCCGGTCCTAATCCCATCGGTAAGGATTTCTTCAAATAAATTCGGGCTGCCAACAAAATATGTCTCACCGTTGATATTTCCTTTTATTCCTTTACCGGTCAGCGAAGAAAATTCATTAATATTAACAGTTTGGTAATCAAGGTTTTCTTCCTCAGCCTTTTTCATGATCGCTGAAGCCAGTGGGTGTTGAGATCCATTTTCCAGGGCAGCAATGATTTTTAATTGTTCGTTTGAACCTTCATCTTGCGGAAGATAATCGGTGACAACAGGAATCCCTTTTGTTAATGTTCCTGTTTTATCAAAAGCAATGGCTTTAATTGATCCCATTTCTTCTAAATGAATTCCACCCTTAATTAACACGCCGTTTCGGGCTGCATTTCCGATTGCGGTAACAATTGAAACAGGTGTAGAAACCACCAGGGCACATGGGCAGCCGACCACCAACACTGCTAAACCTTGATAAATCCAGGTGTTCCAGTCAGCTCCGAAAAGCGGAGGAATTACGGCAACCCCTAGAGCAATTAACATAATCGCAGGCGTATAGTACTTAGCAAACCGATCGACAAACGCCTGGGAAGGTGCTCGCTCTGCTTGTGCTTCTTCAACCAGATGGATAATCTTCGCAATGGTCGTGTCATCTGCATGTTTGGTTACTTTAACCTCAAGCAGTCCTTGTTCATTAAGGGTTCCGGCAAAAACTTCATCATCGACCGTTTTAGCCAATGGCACAGACTCCCCCGTAATCGCTGCCTGGTTTATAGCAGAGGTCCCTTTCGATACAATGCCATCCATCGCAATTTTTTGCCCGGGTTTGACAATCATAATGTCTCCAATTCGAATTTCATCGACCTGGATCACCAGTTCCTGATTTCCCCTTCTTATCAAGGCTTCCCTTGGTGCAATATCCATTAACGATCGAATGGATTGACGGGCTTTATCCATTGAGTAAGTTTCAAGGGCTTCACTAATGGCAAACAGGATGACAACCGTAGCACCTTCTCCCCATTCACCAATGAATGCTGCTCCTATGACGGCAATGGTCATCAAGGTTCTCATATCAAAATTTAATCGAAACAGGTTTTTCAATCCAGTGTTAAACAGACGGTAGCCTCCTATTAGGATCGAGGCTGCATATGCGATAACGGAGGCGATATCCTCTTCTCCGTTCAATTGTCCGAAAATCCATCCCATTAGCAAGAAAACAAATGAGGTAATCACTGTAGCATGCTTTTTCAAAAACGGCTCTTTCTTTTCTTCAAATCGTTCCTTCTCAGGAATTACTTTTAAATTTTCAAATGCCCCGGCCTTTTCAAGTTCTTCAATGGAAGCATTTCCGTATAAAACAAGTTTAGAGGCTCCAAAGTTTACACTTGCATCTGAAACACCCTCCAGGTGTTTTACGTTCTTTTCGAACGTAGTCGCACAACCTGTTCAAGAGAATCCCTGTATACGGTATACATGCTTTTCAGCTGATTTTTGGACTGCTTCATCCATGTACTTTCCCCTCCTGTTCATGAGTAAAGGCTAGGAGAATCAATTGTTTTACATGATCATCATCTAAAGAGTAAAACACCAGCTTTCCTTCTTTTCGATATTTTGCCAGGCCCATATTGCGGAGCAGGCGTAAATGATGGGAGGCAGTTGCTGTTGTACACCCTGTAATATTAGCGACGTCACACACACAAAGCTCATCTTCTTCACTTAATGCAAAAGCAATTTTCAGCCTGGTATCATCTGCCAGTGCTTTAAACATTGTAGAAACTGAGAATGTATTATATTTAGATAAAGACTCCTTTACCCGTTCCACTTTAGGTCCATCAAAACATGTTATCTCACAAACATCATCATGTTTCAAACGATTCTCACCCCTCATTCAAACATTCATTTGAACATTAGTATATGCAAGGGATTTCAAATAGTCAAACGATTATTAGAATATTACACTCTAAAAATCCAATTGGTATAATCAAACTTCAGCGACTGTATATTCCACTTTATATTCGATTCCAGACGTATTTGTTTTTATTGTTCTTACACAACGTAATTCCTGTTGAGAATATTAGGATTTTTAAACGAAGTTAGTTAAAAAATTTATGTAAAAAAAGAATGGAAACCCATTCTATTCGTTTACTTCAAGTTGTTTGTGTATCGCACCGATTTCTAGAAGCTGCATTTTAAATATCGCTAAATTCAACTAGATAAAATGCAATGATATAGATATTCCGCATCCCTGCCTGCACCCTGAATTAGTGCAGAACCTCTGCTGGATTGCCATGGTAATCCTAGAAAGTACAAACCCTCTACAGATGTAATGCCCCTTTTATGGATTGGAAGGCCATTTTCTGCAAAATCTAAAGAGAGATTGATCCATTCATAGTTCGGTTTAAACCCAGTTGCCCAGATTATATTGCTTACTTTTAATTCACTTTTATCCAAAAAAATTATTGAATCATCATCCACTGAAATAGCTCTTGGTTTTAATTTTACAAGGTTATTTCTAATTAAGTTTTTAAGTTCGATCCCAAAGATTGGATCGTTCTGTTTTTTTATGAATTTACCTATTATTGAATCTGTGTTAGCTCGATATATCCCCATTTTATCAAAATACCAAAAAATACTTTTCTCCCCTATATTTAAGGGGAGAAATTTCAATTTGTGGCCAATGGATAGATAAACATCCCTTTCATTTGATAATTCAGCTGCTATTTGGGCACCTGAATTGCCTCCTCCCACAACAAGGACAGGTCCTTTTTTTAACTGCATTGGGTTTTTATATTCGGAAGAATGGAGTTGAAAAATATGATCTGAAATTGTTTTCGATATTTCAGGTATGAGGGCTGTTTGAAAGGGACCAGTTGCCACAATAACGTTTTTCGCCGTATAATCTCCTTGATTAGTTGATATTTCAAAACAGTTTTTACCTTTTAATAACTGTTGTACAAATGTATTTAACTGTACAGGAAGATTGAATTTCTCTTTATATTGTTTTAAATATAGACTTATCTCATCTTTCGTTGGATAAGTATTCTTATTGTCATTTAATTTTAACCCAGGTAATGAACTATAAAAATGAGGCGTAAACAAGGTAAGGGAATCATATCGCTCTCTCCAAACTTCTCCTGCTTCTGTGGATTTGTCCAATATAATGAAAGATAGGTTACTTTTCTGTAAAAAGTAACCTATTGAAAGCCCTGCTTGTCCAGCTCCAATTATAACAACGTCATAAACCATATTGAGCACATCCAAATTTTTAGTTACTGAAATTCTAACATATTCTTCCACATATTGGTCAAAAAAAAATAACCCTAATAGGGCTTGTTTTTAGATACATCAAATATTGCCTTTATTTTAAAATTGTCATAACAACCATTAAGACATACAGAAACAAAATATAGTTAACAGAATAGATGAAATTCAGATGTGCCCATTTAAGATCATCCTGGATAAAATAACTGCTGACGCTCAGTACGAGCCATCCGGCATTTAGTATTGTAGCTATAGCAGTGAAGATACTTCCAAGAGACGTTAAGAAAAAAGGCAATGGCAGCAAACAGAGAATATAGATAACAATTTGTTTCTTTGTTTTTCTGAATCCGTGAACGACAGGAAGCATAACCACTCCAGCATACCTGTATTCATCGCACTTCTTCATAGCAATTGCATAGGTATGAGGCATTTGCCAGAAAAATAGGATAAGAAAAAGCACAATCGGTACAGTGTGCATCCCTGAATCGATCGCTGCCCAGCCAATTAGTGGTGTTACAGCTCCGGATATACTTCCAATCAGTGTATTGAATGTATATCTTCTCTTGGACCACATGGTGTAGAGCAATACATAAGTAACCCATCCGACAAGTGCATAAATGGTTGATTCAGCTGTTGTAAATAGTAAAAGCAGGAATCCAAGAATACTTAAGGTTATCCCTATTGTCAACACCGCATTAAGAGAAATCGCACCTGTCACGGTTGGCCTATTTTTCGTACGAGCCATTTTTGCATCAATATCCGCATCATACCAATTGTTGAGGGCCAAAGCACCTGCCATAACAAATGTACTTCCCGTAATTGTGAATATAACAGCATCTAAATTGTCTATAAAGGAGGTATTTGTAAAATACATCGCTAACCATAGACCGGTGAATACTGGCAATACATTTGCTATTAGAACAATTCCCTTAAACAGAGATTTAAGATCTGAGAGGAAATTTGTGTTGTTCTTTGTCGTTAATACGTTCAATTTTTCTGATTGGATCATAGTATTCTCACCCATCCTGAATCCATAGTTAAGGTTGATCGTGTTTTCAAGGATTTCTCCGGACTTCTACCATTCCAATGAATAGGCTTATTCATACTGTGAAGGATCAACTGCAAAAATATAAATTAAATAAATGACCAGGCTTATTGCCATCGTAATAAATCCCCATCCCAGAATCACCTGGTCAATGACTAAATAATTGTTGCACAGCTGATCGTTTGATTGAATATATAACCATCCCATTCCCAGAAAGATGACAGTAAACAGTGTAATGATATTGTTTTTCCATGTTTTACTGAATTTTTTCCAGCTGTCACGAAGTGGAACCCCAGCTAAAAATGGCAGACTCACAAATTTAAATATCTCTACTGTATTTATTGTTAATGCCTCATCCATCGTACGCGGCAGCAACCAATAGCACATTATGATAATAAAAAGGAGTATTCCAGGTACCCCATTTTGATTATATTTGTTGAAGAATTGAGGATACCGGTGAAGAAAGAGGTGTGCCATAAAAAAACCAGATATCACTAACAATGGCATTTGCATATGCATATGGACAATCATGACCGATTCCATTAAGCGTGCGACTGGAGGAAGCATTAAACCAATAAAAAGGATGAGACCGAATAAAAACTGATTCATCGCTTACTCCCCCTTTTTGTCTGATTCAATATATTGCCTTAACGTATTCGCTGCTTCTGTTACCTTAGTAAAGTCCATAACATCCACTAAAGTACCTTTACGGTCGACCAGATAGAAGGCAGAATTATGGGCAAAATTCCCATTTTCATCAGGAATAACAATGACACCGAACTTATTTAGCAGGGAATCCAATTGAGTCTTTTCAGGGATTCTTGCCATTCTCCATGTCTCCCCATCACTTTTAAATAAATCTTTATACCTATCTAAAGTTGCTGGATCATCACGTTCTGGATCAAAGCTTATACTTAAAAACACCATTTCCTTGCCTAAATACTCGTCGGGCACCAAATCATAAACCTGAGCCATATTTTCTTCAAGCTTTATACAAACAGTGGTGCAGCCTGTATAGATAAAAGTAATAAATACATATTTGCCTTCAAATTCTGAAATGGAATACGTTCGCCCTTCACTATCCTCAATTAATACATCTGGAAAAACGGGCTGTTCCTCGATCAGCTTCGTCACTCTTGCTGTTTCAGCTGTGTAAGCAGTGAATCCATCTGTCCCTGTATAGAACAGAACCAAACCAAACACAAGAACAAGAATGCATGAAACTGAAGTATGCCGATTTTTGATCACAGAGATCACTTCCTGTTTTATATAAGCATTTTAGTAAAGCGTTGAATCCAGTATCCTTCAAGATTAAAATTTATTGCTAAAGAATATTTGAAAGGAGATAGCTCATTATCACGAGCTATCCCTTTTTCAATGAATTTACCAGGTTTTAAATGGCGGAGAGCCAGGAGGCGCGTTAAGGATCATATCAGCAATTGGAAGTACATAAGCCATTGAAACAACTAACAGCATGAGTACCACCCAAATTCCCCATCGTTCTGTCCAATATGGAGTTTTTTCTGCACCTGCCTCCTCTTCCGCGATTGGGAACTCAGTGGTACCTTTTGGTGCAAAAAACATCAGATTAAATACTGCATATACTTGAAGAATGACAGCAAGCAGTAATAAGCTTGCACCGATTCCTACTAACGCCATATATGGATTCCATCCGAGTTTTTCTGCAAAGTCGCCATAAGTTGTAAAAGATGTTCTGCGCGGGGATCCAAATAGGCCAGCGATATGCATCGATATTGCCATTATTACCATGCCTATGGTCCAAATGATAGTTTGAATGACACCCAGTTTGTTCATGGCTGGCGTCAGTACACGTTTTGATAGATACGGAACTAACCAGTAGCTGATACCAAAGAATGTCATAATAACAGACATACCCAACGTTAGATGGAAGTGTCCTACAACCCACATTGTATTGTGCACAACCTGGTCTAATTGGTTTGTACTCTGTACAATACCGCCTGCTCCAGCTGGGATGAATGCAACCATGGCAATGAACGGAGCCAGGAAGCGCACATCTCCCCATGGCATTTTCTTATACCAGCCAACTAACCCTTTACCACCCTTCGCTCTCGCTGTTCGTTCAAATACCCTGAACATTGCGTATGCCGTCATTAAGGATGGGAATCCGATTGCCAGACTCATGAATACGTGCATATATTTGATTGATTCGGAAATACCCGGGTCAATGATCTGATGGTGGAATCCCCCAGTAATATTCATAATCACTAAGGGTATGACAACCATACGAGTTAAAAGATCATTCCATCGGGTTCCCCCAATTATTTTTGGTACGACTACATACCATGCCGATACAGCTGTTAAGTACCAGATATTAACGGCTGTATGCCCGAATGCCCAGAATAGTGTACGGGCTAGCAACACATTTATGCCGTCAACCCATCCAAGAGTCCAGGGAATGATCATAAAAATGACTTCCACAGCAACAAATGCGGTTGCACCAACTAATAGGACAAAAACACCCGTTGCAAAGAATGCGAGAATCGGCAGATGTTGCCCTTTATGATTCCTTCTCCAATTCGCCACCTGGGTAAACGCTCCAAATGAGAGCATCCATACACCTAATACAATAAAGACTAAGCCGAAGTAAAACATAGGAGATGCGGCCATTGGAGGGTAGAAGGTATACATGACGGAGGCTTCATTCTTCAAAATTGGAATGACGACCAATACAAAACCAAAGATCTTCATCCAAAAGCCAATCCATGCCATCTTCCTTACTTTAGGCAGCAATCCTCCCAATGTATGGGAAATCCCGGCATAAAAGTAACCAATGGTGAAAAATGCTGATAATACAACAACTAATAGTATTCCATGGGCTGTCAGTACCTGATAATAGTTAAGCCATGGAGGCAGCTGCAGGACACCAGCACGATTCAATCCTTGTAACAATCCAAGAAAACCGCCCAGCAGTAATGCGATAAAAGCTACGGATAAATATGATTTCGATATTCTGGCATCTTCTAGACTGATCCCTAACACTTGATTTGTTTTCTGATTAAATGTTTTTGTTTTTAATGCAGGTTGCACTTTCTTTCCCCCCTTTTTATCTAACGATGATCTTTGTACTCATTGCTTGATGTCCTGCCCCGCAATATTCATTACACAGCACCAAATATTCTCCAGGTTCATCAAACTTTTGCGAAATTTTTTGGATATGACCAGGCATGACCATGGCGTTTATATTTGTATCTGCCACTTGAAATCCATGTACAACGTCTTTTGAAGTCAAGGTGAAATGGACAGTCGAGCCAGCAGGCACGTCAATTTCCATTGGTGTGAAACTAAACAGCTGAAGTGTCATGACTACTTCATATTCATTCTCATTAATCTGTTTGATTCCAGGCTGGTCAAACGGTGCCGTTTGATCCACTTTTTTAGGATCAATCGTTTCTTTATGGCTAGGCGGCCCCATTCCTAAAGCAACTGCTTGATACCCCGTGAAGATCATGAATCCCATAATCATTCCGAAACTTAAAAACAGCCAGATTTTTTCGTCCAAATGCATCTTCATTTCTTTCCCTCCTATATCCTCGCCATATATAATCCAAATAGCACAAAATACGTAGCCAGAATTACAGCTCCAACAACGCCGACTGATATCCAAGTACCAATCTTAGATGTACGATGAACATTAACCGTCATTTTTTCATTCCGAACATCTTCATGATCATTCACATCTGTCAACTTCACTTAAATCCCCCCTTTGATTTCTTACCTTTATGATAATTGCGAATGATTATCATTGTAGTGAGGCAAATCACTTAGAAAACCCAGGGGAGTAATTTTTTTGCAAAAAAAATAAACGCTTACATACTAAGCGTTCACAATTAAAAGGGACGGAATATTTGAATCAAGCCAGACTTGAATTAAAATATAATCAGACTAATTTACGTAAAGGAAACAAAAAAACCCCTCGCAATGATTGCGGGGGCCGTAGTCTAATTCGTTGATTTTCTGTTTTCAATCCGGTGTGGCAGAACAACGATGTTCTCGTCCACTTTCTCTTTGTTCATGTATTTAGTCAGCAAGCGCATCGCTACTGCCCCAATATCATATAAAGGCTGGACGATAGTTGTCAGCTGCGGGCGCACCATCAAAGTCAATCTTGTGTTATCTGAACTAATGACCTCAAAATCATCTGGAACGCTGAACCCTTGGTCAAATGCACCATGAACCACTCCAAGAGCCATCTCATCCGAACCGACTAGGATTGCGGTTGGTTTTGTACCCAGCTCGATGATTCTTTCAATTGCCTCAAGGCCTGAATCGTAGGTGTAATCCCCTTCCAGAACAAGCTCTTCATTATATTCAATGCCTGCATCCTTTAGTGCCCTTTTATAACCTTCAAGCTTCTTATCTTTATTGATTGGCTCATGATACGGTCCAATGACGAACGCAATTTCTTTGTGGCCTTTTTCTACAAAAGCTGAAACGGCATCATATGTTGCCTGTTCATAATCAATATTTACTGATGGAATCTCGCCGGAATCCTCGATCGAACCAGCAAGAACAATCGGTACTGGGGATTTCTTGAACTCTTCAACATGCTCAGCTTTAATATTGCCGCCCATGAAAACAATGCCGTCAACTTGCTTTCCAAGCATCGTGTTTAAAAGGTGCAATTCTTTTTCAATATTTTGATCAGAATTGCTCAAGATAATATTGTATTTATACATGGTTGCAATATCTTCAATTCCTCTGGCCAGTTCAGCAAAAAATGGGCTGGAGATATCGGGGATGATGACTCCGACAGTAGTTGTCTTTTTGCTTGCCAGACCACGGGCAACCGCATTCGGGCGGTACCCAAGACGGTCAATGACCTCCATGACCTTCTTCCTGGTTGCTGGCTTTACATTAGGATTTCCATTGACAACACGTGAAACCGTTGCCATTGAAACATTCGCCTCTCTTGCAACATCATATATTGTGATATTCATCTATTTCACTCCTTAAGGTAATAAACGGCGCTTTTTGCTTAGTTTACAGCAAAAATTGCAACAATAATCATTTTTCGAGTTTGTGATTATATGTACAAGTTTAATTATGTTATTAATCATACGATATCCACAGCATTCCCGCAATCTGAACAGCTTAATTTTAATGAATTTTATCAGTGTTTTTCCTTAAAATTTGCAGCTTTAACTATTTAAGGTTTTAAATTATTCATTCATGTTGGTTTCAGGCTCTCCCTCGGTCAGTGACCCGATCCCTTTAAGAATGCGGTCAAAAACCATGATTCAAAACAGCTTCTTACTATGCCGCCTCTTTATAAGTTCCCTTAAATGCACATAAAAAAAACCCTCCTTAGAAAAAGGAAGGTTTCTGTGCCTTAGACTCTTACGAACGGAGTAGACTTTAAGCCATTCAAAAACTCATCGAATTGCTTAAGGTCCATCTGCTGAGCATTGTCGGACAATGCCACTGCGGGATCTGGATGCACTTCTGCCATAACGCCGTCTGCCCCGATGGCAAGTGCGGCTTTGGCGGCCGGAAGCAATAAATCCCTTCGGCCTGTTGAGTGAGTAACATCCACCATGACCGGTAAATGTGTTTCCTTTTTTAAGATTGGCACTGCGGAAATATCAAGTGTATTACGGGTAGCTCTTTCATATGTCCGTATCCCGCGTTCACAAAGAATGATCTGGCCATTACCCTGTGACATGATATATTCAGCTGCATTAATGAACTCCTCAATCGTTGCCGCAAGCCCCCGCTTTAACAATATAGGTTTATTCACCGCACCAGCAGCTTTGAGAAGCTCAAAGTTTTGCATGTTGCGGGCGCCGATTTGAATGACATCAAGGTAGTCCACCGCTATTTCGATGTCGGCAGGTGTCACTATCTCGCTGATAACCGCAAGATCGTATTCATCTGCAACTCGTTTTAAAATCTTCAGGCCTTCCACACCTAATCCCTGGAAGTCATACGGTGAAGTCCTTGGTTTGAAAGCTCCGCCGCGAAGCAATTTAAAGCCTTTAGCCTTAACTGCTTCCGCCACTGTAGCTACTTGTTCATATGACTCAACCGAACAAGGGCCGAAGACGAAATCCGGTGTGCCGTCTCCAATTTTCAATCCTTTAATATCTATGATAGTATCCTCAGGCTTCTTCTTCCTGGAAACCAGAAGTGCTTTTCTGTGATCATCTGATTGAAGTTCCAGTCCAGCCTTAAAAATTTCTTTGAAGATATGTTCAATTGTTGAATTCTCAAAAGGACCATTATTGCTTTCCTTGATCAGGTCGAGCATTTCCCTTTCACGTACTGGGTCATATCGATAGACACCCTGCGTTTCTTTTGCACGGCCAATATCCTGGACGAGCAGTGCTCTTTCATTAATCAATGAGAGAAGCTCTAGATTCAATTCATCCACACGATTTCTAAGCTGGTCAAGATTTTTAGTCATTTTTCTCTCCCGTCCTTTCGGAATTCATTTTAGCCCTAACTATAAGAATCATCAAGCAAAGTAACCCGCGGTTCCTGTCTAGTTCAGGAGGAGAAATAAACTTTACCTGAATGTTCTTTATAGCATTAGAGTTGAATGGTACATTTTTTACAAGGTTCGGCATACTCGAAGTTTCTAACCTAAAGCCCAAACAGATTGGAGCCGATATTAGAGGAGGAGCCGAAAAAAATAATGCTTTTGAAGAACTTGACTATAGATGTACAATTTAATAAGGGTAATTATATCTGAAATAAATTCAATTGTCACGCTTTTTTCTTTAATAATTAAACGCTTTTAAGCGATAAAGTATCGTATGAGACCATTAGTTAGAGGGTGCAGGAATTTGCAATTACATAATAAATTGTTTGCGTTAGATATCGGGACCCGTTCCGTAGTAGGCATCATCCTGGAAGAATCCGCCGGGCAGTATGAAGCAATTGATATCATTGTCCGTGAACATAAGGACAGATCCATGCTGGACGGCCAAATCCACGATGTTCTTTCGGTTTCAGAAATCATCCGGGATATTAAAGAAGAATTGGAAGTTTCACATGGCCCTTTAACAAAGGTCTGTGTTGCTGCGGCTGGCCGCGCTCTTAGAACCGAACGTTCAAAAGCAGTCGTTGATATTTCCGGCAATCCGATGTTTTCCAAACAGGATATCCTACATCTTGAACTAAGCGCCGTCCAGCTTGCCCAAGCGGCTGTTGCCGGCGAAACAGGCAATGAACAAAGCCATCATTATTATTGTGTCGGATACTCCGTACTTTATTACCAGCTTGACGGAGAAGTCATTGGAAGCTTGATTGATCAGCGCGGTTCCGAGGCCTCAGTGGAGATCATTGCTACCTTCCTCCCCAAGGTCGTAGTAGAGTCACTGCTCGCCGCTTTGGACCGGGCTGGCCTGGAAATGGACGCATTGACGCTCGAACCGATAGCGGCGATCAATGTATTGATTCCAGCCTCAATGAGAAGATTAAATGTTGCTTTAGTGGATATTGGTGCGGGTACCTCTGATATTGCTCTTACGGACACCGGAACAGTTATAGCTTACGGGATGGTGCCAGTAGCAGGAGATGAAATCACTGAAGCTGTCAGCGATGAATTCCTGCTCGACTTCCCACTTGCTGAAAAAGCAAAGCGGGAGCTGCTAGAAAATGAATCCATTTCAATTACTGACATACTTGGGTTCGAAACGGTCATCGAAAAAGAGGAAGCGATTGAGAGGATAGCTCCTGCAATTGACCGCCTTGCAGAAACCATCGGGAAAGAGATCTTAAGATTGAACAACAATAAATCACCTAAGGCTGTCATGCTTGTCGGGGGAGGAAGCTTGACTCCTGATTTGACCAGGAGGCTTTCCGGCAGGCTGAACCTGCCGGAAAACAGAGTTGCCATCCGCGGCCTGGATGCCATATCTTCTGTTTCATTTGCCAGCCATATCACGAAAGGGCCAGAACTGGTCACGCCAATTGGAATAGCGATTGCAGCGAAGCAATCTCCTGTCCAATATCATACAGTTCACGTCAATGGGCAGCCTGTGAGACTATTCGAGGTCAACAAGTTGACGGTTGGAGATTGCCTGTTGGCTGCAGGCATCAAAATGAATAAGCTGTATGGTAAACCAGGACTTGCGATGATCGTCAGCCTGAATGGCAAGAATGTGACCATTCCAGGCGAGCATGGGCAGCCTCCTGTATTGCTGAAGAACGGTACTCCTTGTACTTTTGATGATCATGTAGATGGGGGTGATCATCTGACTGTCATTAAGGGGAAGGATGGAGTCAGAGCAGAACTGACGCTCGAAGACTTGATAGGTGAGCTGCCTTCGAAAACCATCATCTTAAATGGACAAAGATATAAAATAAGCTCAAGGTTAACCTGCAATGGCCTTCATGTTCCGATTCAACAGCAGATTGCAGATAGGGATGATATCAGTTTTGTGACTACAGACACGGTAGAAGGGGCACTAAAGGAACTCAACCTTGCAGAAATACTTAATGATACACGCCCCTTCTATATCAAGATTGATGGGATGGAGCACAAAATCAATCAGTTCATGGGAAAAATTTATATTAATGGCGCAGAAGCCGGCCTGCATAACAAATTTGAACATCTTGATGATATCCGCTTTGAAAAAGGGACAGACCATACTCTCAGTAGGCTTTTAGAAATTCTTGACATACAAGCATTTGACTCTCTGCCAATCTTCTTTAACGGACAGCAAATCCAGCTGGAACACGAAGTATTGGAGTTTTTCAAGGAAGGCACTAAACTTGGATTGGATGAACTTCTGTATAGCGGGGACCAAATCACCACAAAAACAAAGGATGTGCGGCCGTTCATTTTTCAGGATGTGTTCAACTTTGCCCAAATAAACATCCCTAAGGACAGCCGAGGATTCACTTTATTGAAAAATGGTGAAACAACCGCATTTGATGATCCTCTCGCACCAGGCGACGAGCTAAGTATTACCTTCGAAAATCCGGTAAGTAAAAAAACATCCTAATGGATGTTTTTTTACTTCACATTCTCTTCTTTAGCTGCAGCAAGTGATTTTGAGGTGATTTTAAAATGGGAAGCATGCCAGGCCACATCAGAATTAACAAAAAGAATGGCCTGAGGTGATTCATGCTTAACATGGAATTTCTCAGCGATGTAATTGGACAGCTCACGGGAATCCTGTACAGTTAAGTAATATAATTGATCAGTTCCGTTTTGATCGAACTTTGCGAATTCATCATATCCGGCCCCACTGATCGGACATGTTGTACTATGCTTCAGAAAGAAAAACGTTTCTCCTGAATCGACAAGCTTGTCAAACTCCTGGATGGAATCAATTTTTTGCATCCTGCTCTCTCCTTTTTCATGGCTTGAATCGATACCCTTTCTCTATTCCGGTATCCTCTCACTAAGCATTTCACAGAACTGAGAAGCAACGATCCATACAAAAAAAGCCTTTTTCATATAAAAATAAACGGTGAAGTTATCTTACCACTTCACCGTTTACAAGACAAACTTACTGATTCAGTTTGTTTTCCGTTTCATCGAAAGCTTTTTGTGTTTCTTCAAGCTTTTTCTGAATTTCTTCCCCAGTGGCAGTATGAGTGTTATCCATGGAGCTTGTTTCTGCCATGGAAGTTGGAACCTCCTGCAGCACGCCCTCCTCGGAATCCGTTGAAGATGTGCCATTCTGGTTTTTCATATCCTTCACTTTGTTAACCAGATTAGAAGACTGCTGAGTCACAGTTTCTTTCAAACCGCTAGCCTTCTCCTTCGCTACAGAGGCAAGGTCCACGCCCTTGGTTTTAATAGTGGACGTTTGCTCATTCAACGAACCTCTCAACTCTTTTCCTGACTTTGGAGCTAGCAATAAGGCTGCTAGTGCCCCGGCAAGTCCGCCAACAATCGCCCCAGTGACAAAATCTCTGGAATTGCTGTTACTCTCCCTCATTGCTCCATTTACATCATATTGGCTTTGTTCCCTGTTCATTCTATCTCCACCTTTCTTTAATACCGGACACGTTCTCTTTGCCTCGACACCATCTCTTCGCCTTCCATCTGATGGTCAATTCGGGCCGTTTTTTTTGATTGCCACTTATCCTTCAACTCAAGGAATACATTGCTCCATTGAACAACTTGTGAAATCTTGTCCTTATTCTTGTCAATCTGAAGGTCCACCATTGTCTGTACATTATGGATAGATTGATTGAATCTTTGAACAGAATTTCCTACATCCCTCACAGCATTAATGACACCGTTCAAGCTCTCAGATTTTCTGGAAATATCGTCAGCCAGGTTGTTTGTTTTATGCAGAAGCTCTGTTGTTTCTCGAGTCACACCATCTAACTGCTTCTCCAGGCCATCAAGCGTGCCTGACACACTGTCTAAAGTAGTTTGCAATGATTTTAGAGTTTTGGATAACGAAACGACTAAAACCAGGAATGCGATTGCGATTACCGCAACACTTAGATACAAAATAATTTCCACTGTTGAACACCTCCGTTAGCATATGTACATTTTACCCCGCATATAACGACGTAAACCACCTTGTCCAATAACTATTTCAATAGAGCCTTACCCTTTTCCTTCCTGTTTAAGAATATCTTTCTATACGGTGAAAAGCCAGCAGAAAAATAAATTAAGGATCAAGAACACCGTAAAAATGATGATGAATAGGATTCAACAGGAACTGCCCTTTTCCATTTCGACCTATATCAATTTTTTAGGCAGCTTTTCGATACTCTGCCAGTCTAGATTCAGGACTGCTTTGACAGGTTGCCCGGGTAATGACATTTTCACCCTTCACTCAAAGCTTGCAAAAGAACGATGAACTTCTTTGAAAGACTTACATTGAAAAAAAGCACAAATTATAGCGTTTCGGTTACAATATGGTTGTGTGGTTTATTTTACATATATAGGAGTGATTTATTTGAAAGACCCTCGTATTCAGAAGTTGGCCAAAAACCTGATCAATTATTCCGTTAAGCTGCAAAAAGGTGAAAAAGTCCTGATCGAAAACTTCGGCCTTCAACGTGAGCTTGTTACGGCCCTGGTAAAAGAAGCTTACGAGGCGGGTGGCTATCCATTCGTTTCCTTAAAGGACCATCAGGTGGACCGTGCCCTGCTAATGGGTGCGCAGCAGGAACAATTCGACATGATTGCTGACTTCGAAGCAAACGTAATGAGTAAAATGGATGCATATATTGGGCTTCGTTCAGGTGATAACATCAGCGAACATGCGGATGTCCCGGCTGATAAAATGAAAATCCACGGCAATACAGTTGGCAAGAAGGTACATAGGGACATTCGTGTTCCAAAAACAAAATGGGTTGTCCTTCGATATCCGAATTCAGCAATGGCACAGCTTGCAAAAATGAGCACGGAAGCATTCGAAGATTTTTACTTCAATGTCTGCAACCTTGATTATGGCAAAATGGACAAGGCAATGGACAGCCTGGCAGAAATGATGAATCGCACCGACAAGGTCAGAATTACTGGACCAGGGACTGACCTGACTTTTTCAATCAAGGATATCCCGGCTGTTAAATGTGCCGGTGAACTGAACATCCCTGATGGCGAGGTTTATACAGCACCTGTCCGTGATTCAGTCAATGGCGTAATCACTTACAACACTCCATCTCCATACCAGGGATTCACCTTCGAAAATGTGAAGCTGACCTTCAAGGATGGAAAAATTGTTGAAGCAACAGCCAATGATACAGAACGAATCACCAAGATTTTCGATACGGACGAAGGAGCACGATATATCGGAGAATTCGCGATTGGCGTAAACCCATATATCCAGCACCCTATGCAGGACATACTGTTCGATGAAAAAATCGATGGCAGCTTCCACTTCACCCCTGGACAATGTTATGATGATGCATTCAATGGCAACCATTCCAATATCCACTGGGATATGGTCAATATCCAGCGCCCTGAATACGGCGGAGGAGAGATTTACTTCGATGACGTACTGATCCGAAAAGACGGACGATTTGTCATCCCGGAACTGGAAGGATTGAATCCAGAGAACCTTAAATAAAACCTAAAAAAGGATGCGGACCTATTTGGCCGCATCCTTTTCCTTTATACTTGTAACTGTTTTTCATATGCTTCCTGGAACTTCTGGATATCGCCTGCACCCATAAACAGGATGACTCCGTTGTCATGCTCCTTCAGCAATGATGTATGATCTTCAGTGATAATTTCAGCATCGTCAATTTTCTCTTTTAGATCGGCAATCGATAGTTTTCCATGAATCTCACGGGCAGAACCGAAGATTTCGCATAGATATACTTTATCGGCCTCATTCAAGCTTTCCGCAAACTCATTCAGGAACGCCTGGGTCCTTGTGAAGGTGTGCGGCTGGAAAACTGCAACTATTTCACGGTCAGGGTACTTCTGTTTTGCCGCATCGATTGTTGCCTTGATTTCTGTAGGATGGTGTGCGTAGTCGTCAATAATGATCTGGTCCGCAACCTTCTTTTCGGAAAACCTTCTTTTCACCCCTTCGAAAGTTTCAAGCTGTGCCTGGATAACTTTCGAGTCGATATTTTCATAATGGCATAAAGCAATTACTCCAAGAGAGTTAAGCACATTATGGTCGCCAAATGACGGAATCGAGAACGAATCATAGAAAGTATTCCGGACAAAAACATCGAAGGTAGTCCCACTGGTGGATTTAACGATATTTCGAGCCTGGAAATCATTTTCTTCCCCAAAGCCATAAAATACAACCGGCACCTTGGCCTGTATTTTTTGAAGCTGTTCATCGTCACCACATGCGAAAATACCCTTTTTGACCTGCCATGACATTTCCTGGAATGCAGAGAATACGTCTTCGATATTGGCAAAGTAATCCGGGTGGTCAAAATCGATATTGGTCATGATGGCATAATCAGGGAAATAGGAAAGGAAATGGCGCCGATACTCGCATGCTTCGAATACAAAGTATTGAGCATCCCTGTCACCCTTGCCGGTTCCATCGCCAATCAGGAATGATGTCGGGTTGGCTCCCCTCATCACATGAGCAAGCAACCCTGTAGTCGAAGTCTTGCCGTGTGCTCCTGTGACTGCGACACTCGTAAAGTTCTGCATGAAATCGCCAAGGAAACGGTGGTACCTGATGATTGGAAGGCCAAGTTTCATTCCTTCCTGAATCTCCTCATGGGTATCCGGATATGCATTGCCGGCAATGATCGTCATCCCAGGCTGTATATTTTCCTTATTAAACGGAAGGATCTTTATTCCAGATTTCTCAAGGGCCACCTGGGTAAAAAAGTGCTTATCATAATCGGAGCCCTGTACCTGATAATCCATATCATGGAGAACTTGAGCCAATGCACTCATTCCAGACCCCTTTATACCTACAAAATGGTAAATAGTCATATAAAGAACCTCCAACAACGTCTGTATGTAACACAGTATATGACAGATATCCTGTTTTGCTATTTGGCCGGCTTTCTTGAATAATCCGGCGCTAAAGCCAACGGGATAGCATCTATCTTCCATGTATTGAATCATTATAACATCATTACGGTAAATAACACAGTTTCATTCTTTTTGTTACCGTAATCACAGATAAAAGTACTTTTTCCCTTAATCAGTCGCTTTTAAACTTCGGGAAGAGATTAAATGTGTCAAAATTCGACTTTTTCAAGACGAGCGTTCGGTCTGTACCTGCGGCCCGATTTAGCCTGGTGTTTTCCATTCAACATAACGTTGTCCCCAGTAAAACCAATTTTCATTTTCAAAAGACTGCCGCCTACTCCATACATGTCGACGGGTACATTTTGCTTTTCAAACTCCAGGATCCTTTTTTCACTGAAGCCGCCGCTCACTACAATTTTAACATGGTTAAATCCTTCATCATCGAGGGCTTTTCTTAGACCGAAAATCAATTCAGCGTTTACACCCCGTGGATCAAATGTGCCAAGCAAGTGCTGGTTCCTCAGGAAATACTGATCGATCATGGTGCGGGAAGTATCAACCCTGACACCTTTCAGTTTTTCGCCAAAGGCCCTTGCGACTTTCAATGAGTCAGTAATCGCATCATTATTATAATCCACAAGAGCAATCAAATCATCGTTCGGAAAAGTTTCATGATAAGCATGGGTTGCGGCCACGATATCTCCGTCGAACATCTGGATCAAGGCATGTGGCATCGTGCCCATCCCATGCTTGCCCCACCATTCGTTCATCGCATGGGTTGCCTGGGCCGTCGCTCCTCCTATATAGGCAGCGTAGCCATCTCCGGCCTGTGTCGTATAGTGGTCATCACGGTCACCCATGAAGATCACCGGCTTTTGCCTGCCGGAATAGCTGGCTGCTTTTACGACATTATAAACATTCGTGGACACTGATGTCCTTCTGGCGAGGATGCCATCAATGATTCCCTCCAGATAGCCAAAGCTTTGGTAAGGACCTGTGATGGTCAGGACCGTTTCAAACGGTGAGATTTTATCTCCGTCTTTTAGTGAGTAAATCTCAAGTTCCTCAGGACGGTCTGAAAATGTTTTTACCAGTGCGATCACTTCATCTGTACCGCACAGAACTGCCTCATCCTTCTGGAAAAACTGCATTGTGATGATATTGTCTTCATGGTATTTCTTTACTAACTCTCGAGTTTTTAGAAAATACACGGCTGAAAACCAGCCATCCCGAATCCTTTCATCAAATTTAAATGTATGATTGGTCAGGCGGCTGATTTTCCCCTGCATTTTCAATTCGATTTCCTTCATCCAAAAAGCTCCTTCAATAACAAACCAACTTCAATAGTCATTTATCCTTATTATAAGTACATGCAAATAAAGAATACCATTTATTAATTGAATGTACTAGTTTCCTGGAGAGCTTCAAGATCTTCCGCTGTAATCAAGACATCCCTTGGCTTGCTGCCGCGTCCTTCTGAAATGAAACCCTGCTGTTCCATCATTTCAATCAATCTTGCCGCACGGTTATAGCCGATTTTAAAACGGCGCTGGACGCTTGATGTTGAAGCGCCACCCTGATCGATGACAAATTCACAGGCTTCATAGAACAGCTCATCTTCGTCATCAGTTACCTGGGCTTTCTTTAAGAGTTCTTCCTGTTCAAACAAGTATTCAGGTGCACGCTGCTCCCTCACGAATGCAACAATGTCATCAATCTCATTGTCCGTCACAAAGGTCCCTTGCAGTCGGAAAGGCTTGGATGACCCATTTTCAAGGAACAGCATATCTCCGCGGCCCAAAAGCTTTTCGGCACCGCTTATATCAATGATCGTCCTTGAATCGACCTGTGATGAAACAGAGAATGCAATCCTCGTAGGAACATTTGCTTTGATAAGGCCAGTGATGACATCTACAGAAGGCCGCTGTGTCGCAATGATTAAATGGATACCGCAAGCCCGGGCTTTTTGGGCAATCCGGCAAATAGCCTCCTCGACATCCGCAGGTGCCATCATCATTAAATCTGCCAGCTCATCGATGACAATAACGATATAAGGCAGTTTGTGGGAGAATCTGCGATGCTTCTCAGCAAGCTCGTTGAATCGGTTTATATCACGGACACCAGTATGTGCAAACAATTCATAACGACGTTCCATTTCCTCTACCGCCCATTTGAGCGATGCGGTCGCGGCTTTAACATCCGTAATAACCGGACTAACGAGGTGAGGAATTTGGTTGTATGGAGCTAATTCAACCATTTTAGGGTCAATCAGCAAAAGCTTTACCTCATCTGGATGGGCTTTATAAAGCAAGCTCACCAGCATTGTATTGATGCAGACACTCTTTCCTGATCCGGTAGCACCGGCAATCAAACCGTGCGGCATCTTCTTCAGGTCAGTGACAATCGGATTCCCCGCAATATCCAGCCCTAAGGCAACCGATAAAGGAGACTCAATGTCCATGAACCCAGCAGTCTGTAAAATTTCACTTAACAGCACGGGCCTGCTTGAATGATTAGGCACCTCGATTCCGATTGTGTGCTTACCTGGAATTGGTGCTTCAATCCGGATGTCCTTCGCGGCGAGACTTAACTTGATGTCATCTGACAGGTTGGTTATTTTATTTACTTTCACACCAGGTTCCGGCTGTACTTCAAAACGGGTAACAGATGGTCCCTGCGTCACGTTGACCACTCTTGCGCCCACATTGAAGTTCCTTAAAGTATCGTTTAACATCTGCTCTTGTTCTGAAATCCATTCTGGATCCGGCGCCTTAAAGACGGGCGGATTTAGCAATTCAAGCGGCGGGAATTCATAAACCGCTGCCGGATGGATTTCTGTACTAACTTCCGGAACTCGAACGGCCTCTTTGATTCCAGGCAGACTGTCCACTTTAGGAGCAGATATAAGGACTTCCTCCTGCGGGGCTTCTTGCTGACCTATAAATCCCGGCTCCGATGATGTTGCTTCTGGATTTGGCACTGGTGTAAAAGCTTTCTTCTGTGCAACAGGTTCCGCTTCACTGACATTAGACTCGGCAACTGACGGCAGTACTCTTTTTTCCGAAAGAGCAGCTTCGGGATATGAATCTTCACTTACTGCAACTGAATGAGTTTCATGCTTTATTTCCCTGGATTGGTTCGGTGCGTCAGCTTTTCCCTCTGTCATGAAAGAAGGATACTTAGACATGTTACGCTTTTCCCATTTCCTCTTGTCCTGTTTAAGCATCAGCACGTTGAAAGGAAGCTGCCTTTTCGGTTCTTTCTGCTTTTCCTCTTCCATTTGATCAGGTTCATTGTCAGTACTCTGAGCCGATTCACCGGAGTGCTCGGATATCTTGATATCCTCCAACTCACCTGGATGAATAATTTTTTGATAAGATTTGTCCTCTTCAGCCTCGTGCAGTTTAGTCTCTATTAGCTGAGAATCCTCTTCTTCAAAAATGAGCAGAGAGTCGCCTTGTTTTGCTTCTGTCTGGGTTTGATCACAATCTATTACCTCAGCATCTTCAACAAGATGGCCAAAAATCTCTGCTCCTTCATAGACTTGCTGGGGGTCACTTCCTGCCTGGCTTGGTTCAGGTAATAATACTTCATCCTGGACGTTTGCTGTTAATTCATTGGTCTCGCTTATCCTATTTTCTGCCGTTGTTTTTTCTGCAACGCCTTCATCGGGGGTCTCTTTTTCTGGAATAAAACTACCAATCTCTTTTTCTGAATGGTCACTAAGAATTAAATCGAGTGTTTCTGTTTCCAGGTCAAATTGCTTCAATTCATCCTCAGGCGCTGCGTTGTCCAGCGTTTCTGAAAGGTTATCTTTTAGATTTTGATTTTGCTCTGGCATTTCTTTAGAATCTGGATTTTCCTGCCGTATCGTCTCTTTCTGAATAAAATCTTTATCCCTTTGAATAGATTCTGCACCCAGGTTTTCCTGTGCTCCTTCAAACCCAGTCAGTTCATACTCCACCTCTTCATGGCTCTTTTGTTCCGGTTCTTTTCTAGGCGGCCTGTTGAATGCATAAATTGGTGAAGGGATTTCCGTTGGCTTGAACGGCTGCCTGAATTTCGGTCCAATGTCCTTTCTCGGTTCATAACGGAACTTCGTTGCAGATTCCTCTGCTCCAGCAGGCTTCAGCGGTTCCTTCGCTTTCCTTGCCCGTTCTGATACAAAGGTGTCCTGGGCAGGACTGGCAGACTCCCGTCCTGGTTTGGAGAAGGAATCCCTTTGAGGAAGGCTGTCACCTTTAAACCTTAACGATCCTCTTTCATTAATGAACGGCTTTATTTCTTCAACAGGGCTAACCTTTATGGTACGTTCCTTTTTCGGTTTCTCCGCAGCAGATTCACCATCGGGAATCAAAGGAAAGCGGAACTGCCCTTTAGGATATTGGTATAAAACCTTTGCTTCTATATCCTTTTTTTGATTACTTGTTTGTTTGGATGGTTTTTGAATAGGTTGTACTTTCTCGATATCATCAAATTCATCATCGTCATTTTGGAACATCGTAAAAATTCTTTTAATCCAACTCAATTTAAATCACTCTTTCTTTCGCATTTCATTCTTTATTTTAACAGTAAATCAATATTTTTCGAGATAAATTGAAAGAATGAGCATTTTTTACGAGAAGAATTCTCCCAGAAGAATCAACTTTCGGCTCAGTTATTTACAAAACATTACATCATAAGTACAAAAAGGAAAAAAGCCCATAATAACGGGCTTTCATCTTATAGAGCTTATTCCTTTTTCGTTTTTCCCAAAATGAAGATGGGTTCCAATTCTCCATCTTCATATAGGAAACTTAAGGCTGTGATCGGCACTCTTCCACTTGCAAAAAAGCTCATTGTCATCTGCGCCATTATATCATAGCCTGTATTATTTTCTACATCAGCAATAATTAATACATCTTGATGGGGTACAGCCACAGCCATCGTCCCCTTCATCTTTTTCTTCATTTCATTCAAGAAGCTTGTATTGAGAATCCTGCTTGCATCGTAGCCGTCATTCGAATTCAGGAAGTAGAAGGTATTATCTGCGACACGGTCCTCTTTCAGTTTTACAGAAAGAGAACGGACATTGAACAAAGCCGTCTCACGGACCTGACCCGCTGTCCATCCTTCTTTTTTCAAAAGCTTCGAATCAATCAGCCTGTATGTAGCGCCTAAATCCAAAGCATAATAGATCCTTGTTTCAGCGGTATGATCATCATAGAGAAAAGGGACTCCTTCTTCCGCTTCTGATGGAAACGACGTCGAACGAATCACAGGAAAGATTTTCTTCTCCTTGCCTGACAGCTCAAGCTGGCTTTCCATCGCATTCAGGCCCTCTGACACATAATAGACAACCTCATCAATCGCCTTTTCTTTCTGATCCTGCCACTTGGCAACAATTCCAGGAAGAGCGATTGTAATGCCGCTTCCTGTATTTTTATTTTCAATCCTTAACTGATCTTTTTCCCGGTCATAGGAAAAAGTCCTGTCAGGATGCTGAAGTCGGTTCTCAAGCTCTTTCCTCATTTTTCTGCTGTCCACTATCTAATCCCTCCATTTCTTAAGGAGTTTCTGAAACCCATTTTACATGAAATTTCCCTCCACCTCAAAAGATGGAGGGAAACGATTATGCTAGACCTTCAATGAAGTTTTCGATTTCAGTCTGCGTTTTTCTGTCCTTGCTGACAAAACGTCCAAGCTCTTTGCCATTTTCATATCCAATAAAGCTTGGGATCCCGTAGACATCAAGCTGGATGCACAAATCGATGAAGTCATCCCGGTCAACTGAGACGAATTCATATTCGCTGTATTTGCTTTCGATTTCTGGCAGGACTGGCTCAATCACACGGCAATCCGGGCACCAGCCAGCCGTAAAAAGAAATATATGTTTTCCATCATTTTTCAACGCTTCAAATTGTTCCATTGACTCCAAGGTTTTCATTTTGAATCCTCCCGGTAAATATCGCATTATACTTTCCTTATTGTACCCATGCACTGAAAAAAAAGAAAATAATCTGTTTGAATTTTATTACTTACAGCTTTGGCTTAGGAATCTTAAATGCTGTCATAATCCCGCTCTTTTTTTGACAGCTTTAGCAGACTGACCCCAATATTTATGACACCTATTAAAAACAAAAAGCTGTCAGAATCGTTTTGCTCAGCTTTCTGACAGCTTCATCATAAAGTTATTTTACTTTTACAGAATTCGCAATTTCCATCATTGCTTCGGCATCTTCTCTTACATTTTCCGTTTCAGTGGTCAGCTTGACACCGCCGATGCCGACAATTAATTGATAGTTTTTTTCTTTCAATTGCTTGACCAGCATGTAGCCGAATTTCCCGTTTTTACTGAAAGTCTCATTCGCGTCCCATTTTTTCTGCTGCTTAACAGTAGAGTTATAAACTACTTTGCTGTCTTCTTTTTCATGTTGATTATAAAAAAGAATATAGGTTTTCGATCCGTCCTTGAATAAGACGTTATTAGGAGTTTCCTCTTCAACTTCATAATCTGCTGGCAAGTAATATTCTATGTCTTTTGCACTATTGTTTGGTTTTTCAGGCTGGCTTTCTAATGTATTCGCAACTTCTTTTTTTATTTCAGCCTTTTGTTCTGGAAATGAGGCAGAGCAAGCGCTCAGCAGAAATACTCCTACTATAACAAGCCCAAATGCCCTTCTGAACTTCATCATACTTTTTTCCCCCTAGCTAAGGACTTAACCACTCCTTTTCTATCATACCTTTCTTGCTTGATTGGTGACAAGGCTTCGCAAGCGTTTTTTGTTGGAAATTAAGACATTTTTCAGAAATTTGTCGAGAAACCTTTCTGAACCTAAAAAGACAGCCGATTAAGACTGTCCATTTTTTTCATTTAGTTTTATATTCATATTGTCCAGCGAGCAATTTCATGACATGAGTGAACATTTCACTGCGGTTGATTTGTCCATTTGTAAAAATCCCAATGGCCCCTTCATTACTTCTCACATTCCGTTTCCTGGAATACTCGTCCATTACTGGGCCCAGCTCAGCCCCTGCCAATAATTGCTGAGCGACTTCATCCGGAAGCGGAATCCTGGCTCCCCCGGCAATGATTGGGTCCATTCCTTTTACTGACAATGCCCCCCAGTTGCAAAGCATCAATCCAAATGGAGTTTGCTGGACACCACCTTCAAGTCCGATGCCGATTTCAGCTTCTGCTTTTTCAGCAGACTGTTTTGCCCTGTTGACTGCTCCTCTGATGGTTTCCTCATCGGACATCGGCTGGTCGCTCACACCCGATTCAGCATCGATTGAGATGATCTCAACATCTGTATCTTTAAATGCTTCCTTTACGGCGTTTATTTTTGCCGGATTTTTTGAACCTATTGCCACTTTCATAAGCTTTTCCGCCTTTCATTCCATGAAAAAGGAGCAGTTGTCATCTGCCCCTTATTTCGAGTAGGTTAGCTATTGTTTTTGATTGTTTCCACTGTTGTCTTATCTGCTGCCTTAACAAGCTTGATAAGCAGTTCCTTTGCTGCTGCATAGTCATCAACATGGATCATGGATGCTGCTGTATGGATGTATCGTGAGCAGATACCGATGACCGCACTCGGGATTCCCTGATTGGAAGTATGGACTCTTCCAGCATCGGTTCCACCCTGGGAAACAAAATACTGGTAAGGAATATCATGTGTTTCAGCCATATCCAGGATGAACTCTCTCATGCCGCGATGAGTGACCATCGAACGGTCAAGAATTCTTAGTAATGTTCCCTTGCCAAGCTGGCCGAATTCATTTTTGTCTCCTGACATATCATTCGCCGGGCTTGCGTCAAGCGCAAAGAAAATGTCTGGATCAATCATATTCGCAGCAGTCTGTGCGCCTCTTAATCCGACTTCTTCCTGGACTGTCGCACCGGAGTATAGCGTATTTGGCAATTGGATGTCCTTTGTTTCTTTCAACAATTCAATCGCCAGGCCGCAGCCATAACGGTTATCCCATGCTTTTGCGAGAATCTTCTTCTCGTTTGCCATCGGGGTGAATGGACAGATCGGCAAGATTGGCTGTCCCGGTTTGATTCCGATTCTGATTGCATCTTCTTTATCATCTGCACCGATATCGATCAGCATATTCTTGATTTCCATTGGTTTATTCCGTTTTGATTCATCGAGCAGATGAGGAGGGATCGAGCCGATTACACCAGTAACCGGTCCATTGTTCGTGATGATCTGGACACGCTGTGCCAAAAGCACCTGGCTCCACCAGCCGCCAAGTGTCTGGAATCTAATCATCCCGTTTTTCGTAATGGAAGTCACCATGAAACCGACTTCATCCATATGGCCGGCAACCATGATTTTCGGTCCATCCGGATTGCCTTTTTTTACTCCGAACACACTTCCCAATTTATCCTGGATCAATTCATCAGAATACTGTTCCAGCTGCTCACGCATGAATTTGCGGACTGCATGCTCATTGCCTGGTGCACCAGGTAATTCTGTCAATGTTTTAAACAGGCTTAAAGTTTGCTCGTTCATTTAACTGCTCCTTCGCAATGAAAATTTAGGGTTACTAAACATTATGTATACATTCCATTTTACAGAACATTCGCTATGCGTGCCAGTCTTAATCTTTCATGCACCTTTTTCTGAGGGGCAATAATCCTTTAATCCTGTATAGCGATTTGTTATGATGAAGATAACTGAAATTCCATATATAACCTTGGAGGTACTCGACTATGAACTGGAAAGCCTTTATCCTCGGCGTTGGTGCCGGCCTGGCTGGTGCATATGCTGTAAAAGAACTCGCTTCACAAAAAGAAACTGTCTCAGCTGAAAAAGTATTGAATGATGCAAAGGCCGCTTTTAAAAAATCCGGGCCCATCAGCGGTTCATGGATCAATATGACAGTTGAACCTTATTCCAAAACGCCAATTGAATACAAGGTTTACAAAGGCGGAATCTCACGAAATGTTAACGGCGAGGTCGAGCAATATGAGTTTATCGCAGACGCGGCGACTGGAACCATATTGGATGCCTACCCTTTAAATTAAATCCTAAGAAATTCAGACCTGCAGCTGCAGGTCTATTTTTTTCGCTCAATTGTTTCTGTTATTTTTCCTTCCTGGTCAAACTTGACGGCCCTGTACAAAGCATCATGGTAAAATGTGAACCACGCGTCCCTGCTGATTCCAAAGTCAAGCCACTTTTCCTTGGCAAAAATCGAATCCATCGGGTAATCGTCATAAGCCATTACCCAGAGCGGATTTTGATGGGCATGTGTCGGCATGATATCAGCCATATGGACAATAGTCGACTCTTCATCCTCAACCAACAGAATGGAGTGGCCATCGCTGTGCCCCCCTGTATGTACCATCTTAATCGGCCCATATGACCATTCTTTTTCAAATGCCTCCACCTGTTGTTCGATTCCCTGCCAGTTTTCTTTCCAGTATGTACTTTTGGATCTGATATTAGGATTGCGCATTTCATCCCATTCAATCTGTGATGTGATGATTTTTGCATTCGGAAAAACGGAAGACAGTTCACCATTCACCTCTTTTGTTAATCCACAGGCATGGTCAAAATGCATATGGGTCATCAGGATGAAATCAATATCCGCAGCAGTTAGTCCTAGCAATTCCAGCTCAGCATCAAGACTTGATTCTTCCAGGACACCAAAATTACGCTTTTGTTTTTCATTTAGTTTCCCATTTCCCATCCCGGTTTCAACAAGGAAATTCTTTCCCTCTGCCTGGATTAAGATTGGATCGGTCCTCAATTGTATCTGGTTTTTGTCATTCACTTCATATTTTCTAGCCCATAGCGCTTTCGGTACGACCCCGAACATCGCGCCGCCATCCAGGTGGGTTACCCCGCCATTCAGCCACTTGAGCTTCACGTTTCGCAAATCCAGGTTTTCCATAGCCAATCCCCCTTTTTCTTTTGATTGTAACATTAGGATTTTAAATTTTTAAATAATTCAACTTTCACTTTGTCCTTTTATTTATGGATTTACTTGTGAATTTTTTTATTGGCGGAGTTCACATATTTATTGGCGATCATTTATTTTTATTGGCGATAATCCGATTTTATTGGCGAAAATTAATTTTTATTGGCGATTTTCACACATTTATTGGCGAATTGGAAAATTCCGCTCATTTTTCCCAGTAAATAAAACAACCGGCAAAAAGGCCGGTCGCAAACTTACTTATTTAGATTGAAATTGCACTTCACAACGGTATATCCGACTGCCTCTTGAGGAGAATTTCTCCTCATACTCCGTCATGATGTTACCTTCGTAATCACTCTTGTGCAGGTCAAGGCTGACAAAGTTCAGCTTCATGCCATAATGCGAAAAGCTAATCAGTGAGTACTCAAATAATCCCTGATTATCAGTCTTGAAATGAATCTCGCCATTTTTAACAAGGATGGATTCATAAACTTCAAGGAAAGATTTGAACGTCAGTCTTCTTTTTTCATGGCGGGTTTTTGGCCATGGATCGGAGAAGTTCAAATAAACCCGGCTGACGTCCCCGCTTTCGAAATACTTGGCAAGCTCAGCACCGTTGACATTCATCAGCTTGCAGTTTGGAAGCTCTTCCTCAATCAGCTTGTCCAAGGCGCTGACAATGACGCTTTCCTGCAACTCAATCCCAATATAGTTAATGTCTGGATTAGCTTTGGCCATACCCGTGATGAATTGGCCTTTCCCAGTACCAATTTCGATATGGAGCGGCTGGTCTTTTTCAAAAACCTTGCCCCATTGTCCCCGCTGCTGCTCAGGGTCCTGGATCACATAATTCGAGTATTCCTGCAATTTATCTTTAGCCCAAGGCTTGTTTCTTAGTCTCATACTGACACCCCTGTACTATTTTCATTCGTTTCAAACAATATCATGCAACTCTGCTGTTTTCAAGGTGAAATTTCTCCTGGCTGCATAAACGTAAAAAGGAATCCACAATCTATATGTGAATTCCTTTTAAAAGAAAGGGTGATCGTTGTGCCATTAAGCCACCATGACCAGGTTAATTTATTAAAGGATATATTAAGCAACCAGCAGACTGACTGCTGCGGATCGGTTGCAGAGTACCAACAATTGGAACGCCTGATTAAATCGCTCATGGTCAACACGAATGTTGATGGAAATATCAAATCGATTCTTCAGGATGTTTATCACTATAGCCAGAACGGCATCAATACCTCAGATCTGGAACATCATATCCAAACTAATCGTGATCAGTTATCCCAGTGGGTCGATGATATCGGTCAATTCTTGATGAAAATTAAATAATTGCCTTTAAAAAGTCAATCCACTTTTCCATCTCTGGAATGCGGTTTTGGTTTTTATGCCATTGAATCGAAGAAAGCGATTGGGCTAATGCATACCATTTCATCCGCTGCCTGAGGTTCTCCGTCAGGCTGATGCCGTACTTGTCCAGCCAGGCTTCCCACTCCTCCAATGGTATGTATGAGTAAAGGAGAAGTCCAAGATCAATGGCAGGATCAGCAATCATCGCCCCATCCCAATCAATCAAATACAACTGGTTGTCTTCAGTAAGCAGCCAGTTGTTATGATTCACGTCGCAATGGCAGACAACCTTTTCGGAAGAGTCGACATGGCTGACGTTTTCAGAAAGGAAATCCATGGCCTGAATGACTGCCGGCTTCGACCGAAGCTCCTCATCCAAGTCCTCTTTAAGGGCATGCAGGAACATTTCGGGTTTCAGCGGGCTTTTTCCAAGCCTTGTAAGCATCCCAAGAAGCGGGTCTGATGCGTGGATTTTCTTTAAAAGCTTGGCCACACGGTCATTGTTCATATCCCCGGGCTTCAGCTCACTCCCATTCATCCATTGCTGCGCCGTTATAACATCTCCGTTTTCTAACCTTTTAGTCCAAACAAGCTTGGGTACGATTCCTTCTGCTGAGAGTACAGCAAGAAAAGGGGATGAATTTCGTTTTAAAAACAGCCTTTGTTCTTCATGCTGTGCAAAATAGGCAGCACCGGTTGCGCCGCCAGCAGGAACGATCTCCCAATCCTGTCCAAATAAATGTTCCAAAGTTAGTCACCTTCATTTATCACTATTTCCCTTGTGCTGAATAACCGGAAATGGATTCTCTAAAATCTAAATTCACTGTTGTTTCTATAATCGGAAATAAGAAAAGCGCAAGCGCCCTGGTCAGTCCCGGCAAACACATACCGCCAAAAAAACGCCACGTCCTCCCAAAAGCGATCGCTTTCGGTCGTGTGATGCATCGTTTCGAAGCTTTCCTTATCCTGTGGCTGGCAGGTCTAGCCCATCGTGTGCAGGCCAGTTGAGTCACTTTTGACTTCATGGGCCGGAGCAGAACTTCTCGATGGGCTAGGTGCGGGAGCTGGACACTAATCTATAGTAAAGAAATCAAATATTTTTATAAAGTAAAAAGACAGCTATTGATAGAAAAATACATACAATAGCTATCTTATAAATTTTATCCCCATAGGCTCGGTACGTCAACCCCAACAGCCCTAAATTAATATTTTGAAAAAGTTATCATTTCAAGGAACATGCTATTTTGCTGCAATAAACAGTGAGCATGGCTCCAGAAGGACCTTATTTCCTTCTATATGGCGAAATGGCATTGCAGACGCATTTTCATGGTCAGCCAGGACATTCCATTTTGCCTCTTCCGAAAGTTCAACCAGCTGCTGATCCATTGAGGGGTTAATGAGAACAATGATTTTTTCCCATTGTTCTGCTTTTATTTCATAACCCATCAACGGTGCAGGCAATGGCCAAAATGACATCTTGCTGCGGATTTCCTCGCTGTCCCCGAGCCTGAATGCTTGGTTGGATTTCCGTATTTCAATGATCCCTTTAATATAGTCGACATTATCCCGGTTATCATCACGAAGGTCCCAATCTAGCCAGTTTATTTCATCAGGAGACCTGTAGCTGTTGCCAATCCCTTTTTTTGTCCTGAAGAATTCCTGGCCGCTGTGCAAAAACGGAATTCCCTGTGCCAGCAAAACCATGGATGTCGCCAGCCTGTGCTGTTTTTTCAAAATAGCTTCATCCTGGTCGGAATTGCATATTTTCAGCTTATCCCACAATGTATGATTATCATGCGACTCAATATAATTCACAGACTGGGCCGGCTGAAGGAATAAGCCGTTCCGCTTGCCGATTCCAATACTGCCTGCCATCACCTGTTTTGCAGCTTCTAGATACCGATCATTTCCTAAAGCATACCCTTTATCGTAGGTATTAAAGGTACTCCCCTTAATGGAATCCCGGAACCAGTCATTGAATTGTCCAATCCCCGGAAGCTTTGCCTGATTGGCAATATTGGCTTTCCTGTCGCCTGGGAGAGGTGTGTTCAAATCCCAGCCTTCGCCGATGATCAAAACATCTGGCTTCATCTCAGCCACAGCCTTCCTTACTGCTGCCATGGTCTCGATATCAAGGATTCCCATCAAATCGAAACGAAATCCATCGAGATGATACTCCTGCAGCCAATAAAGCACTGAGTCTACGATGTATTTTCTAGCCATCAGCCTTTCAGAAGCGATATCGTTCCCAACTCCTGTTCCATTTGAGGGAAGACCATTGTCATCATGGCGAAAATAATAGCCCGGCACTATTTTTTCAAAAGGAGAATCTTCCCGAATGTATACGTGATTATATACCACATCCATAATGACACCCATTCCCATTTTGTGTATTGCGGAGATTAGCTGTTTAAGCTCAATGATCCGATTGTAGGGATCTGCAGGGTCCGTCGCATAGCTTCCATCCGGGACATTATAATGGACAGGATTATAACCCCAGTTATAGGAACTGCTTCGATCCAGTTCGTCAACTCCTTCGAAATCATTGAATGGAAGAAGCTCAATATGAGTGACACCGAGCTCCTTGATATAAGATAACCCAGTCATCTCCCCCATCGGAGTCCTCGTATCGATTTCAGCAGCGCCCAAATACGTCCCTTTCCTTGCTGTTCCACTGTTTGGATGCATCGTCAAGTCCCTGATATGAGCTTCATAGATAATCGCACCCACCGGACGGCTCACTGGCGAAATATCACTGTTCGCCCCCCGCGCTTTGACCGGGTCGATCACAACACCATATTCACCATTGACCGTTAATGCAATTGCATAAGGATCAACCGCCTCTCTCCATTCGAGATTGAAACAGACCAGGAAAGAATAGCGATAAAGTTCCAGATTCCTGTCTACTGTAATGCTCCAAATACCTTTTTCAACCCGTTCCATATTAATAAACTCAGGATTATGCTGAGCATCCCTGAATAGCTTCAGCCTGATTTTCGCAGCGGTTGGGGCCCATACTTTGAAAATTGTCTTTTCTTTTGCATAGCTGACCCCTAGGTCCGTTCCATCGTAAAAAAATAAGGTATCGAATTCCTCCGTTCGGATGACCGCTCCTATTTGGAGGTCGGTTTCACCGCCATGCCCATCTATTATTTTATAGGGTTTGCCTATTTCTGGCCTGACACTGGTAAAACAGATATATTTCACTGTATCCTCAAGGAATACCTTATCCCGGATTGCCATAGGCAAATCAACGTCCTCTCCCTGGAGCCTGAACTCATTCGAGTCACCTTCAAAATATGAATAAGGAAGCAAAACAGTAATTATATCCATTTGATCAAGATAGGCGTAAAATTTCCTTTCAATGGCAATCATTTATTTTCAACTCCTCGGTATGCCCTGGATTGTTTTTTCCTGTTAAAATACTTAAGGCTTTTGGACACGCCTGGATCTTTAATGGTGTATGCCCGACCGCTTCTCCATCGGCATGGGCAAAGACGTCCTGTGGGGATAAAATGGTGATGGACTTGCCGGTAAATTGCTCAACTTCCTTGAAGTTCGTGTGTTTCCCCCAGAAGACACTGATGAAAACGAGCAATAGCTTCCATCTGGATATACTATGAACGACAGTGACATCAAGAATTCCGTCATCCGGACATGCAGCGGGAGCTATTTTCATGCCCCCTCCGTAGTAGGGCTGATTTGAAACGGTTACAAACCATGCATGATCATATCGGAACACTTTGCCGTCGACTGTTATTTCAATCGGGATGGTGCGGAAAGTGAGCAGTTTTTTTATAAGAATATAGACATAGACCAGCCTGCCGAGGGATACACGGTTCAGCAGTATTTTCATTGAGGACTCGTTTGATTCCTTTGCCACTGCTGCATCGAAGCCTACACCCATATTATTCATGAAGTAGGTTTCTTGTAATTCCTTGTGCTGAATTTTTCCGATGTCAATTTCGGCTGTGTGAGAATGGTTCTGGTCTGCCACCAAATACAAGGCGTCCGCTGCCTTTTTGGGAATGGAAAATCCTCTTGAAAAATCATTTCCGGATCCTCCCGGTATAAATCCAACCGTAACATTAGGATAGGTTGCCGCCCCATTCACCACTTCATGCAGCGTTCCGTCCCCTCCCACTGCCGCAATAATTGCCTGGCTGCCGTTTAAATTTCGCGCTATTGTCCCGGCGATTTCTTCTGCATGCCCGCTATATTCGGTAAAAAAGGCGAGATATAGGATATCCTGGGCCTTCATCTCTGCCTCTACCTTTCTCCAAATCTCCCTGCATCTCCCATTTTTTGCGTTCGGATTGACGATGAAATAAAGTTTCTCCATATGATCAACCTTTATCTATTTATTAGGTATATATCTTGTAACCTATCTGTCAAACGATATTCGGAAGCGGTGTTATTTTTTTTCCCCCTGGATGTTCTCCCATTCAAGTCTCCTGACCGACGTTGTCTGGCAAAATTGAAGCAGTACCTGTGCCGCTTTTAATTGCATATGCTTCAATGGAGATTTCATTCCTCTCTGGGCCATAAACCATTCCTCAAAAT
The DNA here is from genome assembly GCF_900166585.1 of Mesobacillus jeotgali. NCBI lineage: Bacteria > Bacillati > Bacillota > Bacilli > Caryophanales > Bacillaceae > Mesobacillus > Mesobacillus jeotgali. The sequence continues at coordinate 2,449,812 of NZ_FVZC01000009.1, forward strand.
TTCGTTTATCGATGAACTGAACTCCATATGGCTGCAATGGATAATCGAAATAGCCATTTCTGCTTAACAGCAGCTTTTGGACAGGGAGCTCCACACCGTACATGTCGAAAAGGGATTTAACGATTTTCTCTGTCCTGTTCAGTGCAATCAGCGGATTCAGGATTTTCGTTTCTCTGCGTTTCGTTTTCTTGATCCAAAACCGTTCTTTTGAACCAACAAAAGCCGCATCCTCTTCAGCCTCAACAAAGGAAATGCAAATGGCTGCAGCGGGAGTAATCAATACTAACTCGGCTTCGACAGGCGCTTTTTTCAGTAAAAATATAGGCTTATATAAAATGAGGTAAGTATCTGGAAAGCGCTGCAGCAAAAATCTAAGGGTCGAATCATGGATGAATTCTTTAGCGACAAAGGAACGTTCCGTCAATGTCGAGCTCGCCCACTTTAATTGGAAGGGCAGCAAGCCATCTAGAAAATGCTGCTTTAACTCTTCCTCGGTTTTTATTCTGCTGATTGAATTGAATGCACCGGCATCCATCATCATGTCCTGATTTCCCCCTTTTTTTGAGTATTCGGGAATCAAATCCTCTTCTTTTAATGAACCGGGCTGGCGGATTTTGTTTTTGATTTTATCCAGGATGGAATCGGAAATTTCTTGGACCGGTTCCTTATTGAATTCTTTTACAGGTAGCTCATGACCGTTTTCCCACCTATTCTTCAAGCCCTCCCACTGTTTTTTCTTCAGGCGGACATATCTCGATGGATAGAGATAAATATCCTGAGTATAACGTGATATATAATCTTGAAGTTTTATTAATTGTGCCATAGATTGACCTGCCTTCATTCAATGCTTTTCGCTGGCATTTTCAGCGAGAAACAAACTCAAATTGTTTGATTGATTCATATTTAGGACTTTTCCCCAGATGGGTCTTGTATAAAACGACCCTCTCTGCATGAAAAGAAATTTGTTCGTTTTTAAAAGGGATAGCTGACTCCAGAATTTCAGCAGTAAAAGGTTGTTCCCCCACCCATTTTCTTGCGATTGTGATATGAGGACTGAACGGACGCTTTTCAAGCGTAAAGCCTGCTGCCTGGCATGCCGAAAACACATTATTTCTGACTTCCTTCAATTCCGGGGATTCATCCAGTCCCGCCCAAAAAATCCTTGGATTCTCCTTACGGCCGAAAATGCCTAGATGGTCAATTTTCATATCAAATGAAGACTGTTTGCTTAACGCAGCCTCAATTCGTTGACTGGAAGCAATCAGCTTGTCCTCAGGGGCATTTCCGAGAAACGCAAGTGTAATATGTAAATCCTGGGGATGGACCCATGTTTTAAAAGGCAATTGTTCTTGCAGACGGTCAACTTTGCCCGTCAAAGTTTCTTTTATCGCCCCAGGAAGCTCCAGAGCATAGAAAAAATGAGCATGCTGTCCCATAACTGAAATACCCCTTTCTCGTCCACTGAATTTATTGTAGCAAATGCCATGTAATATTGGCAGAAATTCCTTATGAACATTCCTAATCCCTACAAGTTGATAGGAATAGTCTTTTTTTATATGATAAAGAATAGTTAACATTATTTTTCAATTGCTGATAATCAATTATTCACTTAGATGGAAATACTAAAGCAATCGAACACATTCAAGGAGGCTATCACATGAGAGTCGTTAATGATATTGCATCACTTATCGGTGAAACACCGCTGTTAAAATTAAATCGCCTGGCACCTGAAGGCGGGGCATCCGTTTACCTCAAGCTGGAATACTTCAACCCGAGCAAAAGTGTGAAAGACAGAGCTGCGTTCAACATGATTGTCCAGGCAGAAAACGAAGGAAAGCTTAAGCCCGGCTCTACCATCATTGAGCCAACAAGCGGCAACACGGGAATCGGACTGGCGATGAATGCTGCCGCAAGGGGCTACAAAGCAATTCTTGTAATGCCAGATACGATGACAATGGAGAGAATCAACCTGTTAAAAGCTTACGGAGCAGAAGTCGTTCTCACACCGGGAGATGATAAAATGCCCGGGGCCATAAAAAAAGCTGAAGAATTATTAAAGGAAATACCAGACAGCTTTATGCCGATGCAGTTTGAAAATGAAGCAAATCCAGATGCCCACCGAAAATCTACGGCAAAAGAAATCATTGAAGCTATGGAAGAACTGAAAAAGCCGCTTAGTGCATTTGTGGCCACAGCTGGAACAGGCGGAACGATCACCGGAACAGGCGAGGGACTGAAAGAGGTGTACCCTGACCTTGCCGTCCATGTTGTTGAACCAGCAGGATCCCCTGTGCTGTCAGGCGGCAAGCCAGGAAAACATAAACTTGTTGGCACAAGCCCAGGATTCATTCCGGAAATTCTCAATCAGGATGTGTATGAAGAAATTCATAAGATTGAAGACGAGGATGCATATGAAACTGCGAGAAGACTTGCCAGGGAGGAAGGAATCCTTGTTGGCCCATCATCAGGTGCTGCCTGCTTCGCTGCAATCAATGTCGCGAAGCAGCTTAAACCAGATGAAGTCGTCATATGCATCGCATGCGATACAGGTGAAAGATATCTTTCCAGCGATTTATTCCGGTTTGAGGATTAGTTATTGACTTTACAAAACGAGGTTCTTAACCTTTAAATACTAAAGGCGTGTGGATGAATGATCAGCCACACGCCTTTTTGTTATTTTTCCGTCTCTTCGTCTTCCTCTTCAAAAATCGTACCTGAATGAAGTGTCACTCCTGATACGATTTCTTCCATTTCAGCCTGAATTCTTTCAGTGATTTCTTCCCGTTCTTCCGGAGACAGTGATTCTTTAGTGTAGCCGAAAAGGTAATTATCCAGATCGAATTCATTTAACTTGCACTTTGTATGGAAGATATTTTCCTGATAGACATTGATATCAACCATATCAAATTGGTCTTTAATATTCTGCGGGATGTAGTTTTGAATCGAGCTTATGTCATGGTCGATGAAAAGCTTGTTTCCATCCTTGTCCCTTGTAAAGCCCCTTACCTTATAATCAATTGTCATGACATCTGTTTCGAAGGAATGGATTAGATAATTCAATGCTTTCAATGGTGTAATTTCCCCGCAGGTTGATACATCGATATCTGCACGGAACGTACTGATTCCTTCATCCGGATGGAACTCGGGGTAAGTATGGACGGTGATATGGCTTTTATCCAGCTGCAAAACAACATTATCTGGCAGCGGTCCCGGAGACTCGTCATACGCTTCATCAGGAACCTCGACGACCGGTCCTTCGGAGACGAGGATGGTCACGCTGGCTCCCTGGGGCACGTAGTCCTGCTTGGCAACATTCAGGACATGCGCTCCAATGATATCTGCAACATGGGTAAGGATTTTGGTAAGCCGTTCTGCACTATACTGTTCATCGATATATTCAATATAAGCTTCACGCTCTTCCTTCGTCCTCGTATAACAGATGTCATACATATTAAAACTTAATGATTTTGTCAGATTATTAAATCCATGCAGTTCGATATGCTGTTCAGGTGTGAATTTCATTTCCGTTCCCCCTGTTCGGTTTTCTGCTGTACATTGTCTAATTATGAACAAAAGCAGGTATGATGATTAAATATTTTTATGATACCCATTCCTGCCAATAAAAAACAAAGCAAGCGGTAAATGCGAAAGGGATTGAAGATGCGATTTATTTTTCATATTAAAAAACCTGCAGCTTTTTAGCTGCAGGCCCAGAGTCAGATTTGACCACATTCACGTTCGATTTCTGCTTTGAAAAGGTTTTGGAGGTTCCTGGTAACGGCTCCCGGCTGGCCGTTTCCGACAGGTTTTCCATCGACCTCAATAATTGGCATAATTTCAACTGTCGTACCGGATGAGAAAACTTCATGTGCTGATGAAAGTTCCTCAAGTGTATAAGCTCGCTCTTCGACAGGAATGCCCTCATTCCTGCAGATTTCCAGCATCTTTTGTCTCGTTATCCCATTTAGAATGAAATTGTCGGCCTGATGGGTGATGATCACGCCGTCTTTTACTATCGAGATATTGGAATGGCTGCCTTCGGTAACGGTTTCTCCTCGATGAAGGATCGCCTCGAAACAGCCTGCTTCTGCCGCTTTTTGTTTTGAAAGCAAGTTCCCAAGCAGGTTCAGGCTTTTGATATCACAGCGAAGCCAGCGGATATCGTCATCAAGGATGGTGCGTACCCCTTTTTCCATTGGATCGACAGGACGCGGAACCTTGCGAGTATACGCGACAAAGGTTGGCGCCACGTCTCCGCCCGGAAAAACATGGTTACGAGGAGAAGTCCCTCTTGTGAACTGCATATATACGGTTCCAGTGTCCAATTCGTTTTTCTTGATCAACTCTTCCATTTTGGATAAAAGATCTTCTGGGCTGTATGGAAGCTTCATCCTGACCTTTTCTGCACTATCCACAAGCCGATTCAAATGCTCTATGCCAGTAAACATTTTGCCGTTATATACCCGGATGACCTCGTATACACCATCTCCAAACTGATAGCCCCTGTCCTCAATGTCCACCTTTGCAGCTGCCCTGTCTAAAACCTCACCGTCTACAATTACATATTCCATTCTCTTTCCCTCCTTGAATCCAAATTCTTTTATTTTGCCAATTCATAAATAGCCTGCGCATAAATCGCAGTTGCTCTTAGAAGGTCCTCGATAATCATATACTCATCCTTCTGGTGCGCAATATCCGGTCTTCCAGGGAAAAGGGGGCCGAATGCCACTCCGGATTTCAATGACCTTGCATAGGTACCGCCGCCAATGGAAATAAGTTCTGCCTTTTCACCAACCTGTTCTTCATAAACCTTTTTCAACGTCTGAATAAGAAAATCATTTTCATCCACATGATGCGGATTGGAGTTGCTGAAATTTTCGATGGCCAGTCCCTCAGCTTCCACTGCCTGCTGTAAGGTTTCCTTGGTTTTTTCAAGGTTGGTTGTAACCGGGTAACGCATATTCAAGCCAGCACGGCCGCCGTTCTCACGAGTATAAGAAAGCTTGCCGACATTGATCGTCAAATCTCCGGTGATATTATCTGCATAGGCAACGCCCAATTCTCTTCCCCGTGAGTCCTTGCCAAGGAATTTAGCGGTGAACTGAAAGAACTTTTCGCTATTTCCGTCAAGGCTTAATTCAGAAAGGAACGACGCCATATAGAGGCCTGCGTTTTTCCCGTTGTCCGGCTCCATGCCATGGGCTGAAACCCCTTCAAGCTCAAGGACAAGCCTGCCGCTGTCGACAACCGCTTTGCCATCCAGGTCATTTTTCCTTTTAAATTCATCAAAACGCTGGACGATATCTGTCTGGCCTTGCTCCACAGCCAGAACCGCCTTCGCAAAATCCGGCACCATATTATAGCGGCGGCCGGATGAAAATTCGATAACCTCAGCATCAAAGCCTTCTTTTTCAATACCTGATGCCTTGCACACTAAATCATAATCAGCGATTCCTTTTTCGGCATAGATGATTGGGAAATCGGCATCAGGAGCAAAACCCATTGATGGCATTTCTTCATGTTCAAAATAATGGTCCACACAACGCCAATTACTTTCCTCATCCGTGCCAATGATCATCCTTACACGCTTATTAAGTGGCAAGCCCAATTCTTTGACAATTTTCATAGCATAATATGCTGCCATTGTCGGACCTTTGTCATCGATTGCACCCCTGGCATAGATTTTCCCATCTCGTATTTCTGCGCCATAAGGATCGCTCGACCATCCATCTCCTTCTGGCACTACATCGACATGGCAAAGAACACCGACGATTTCTTCTCCCTGTCCGAATTCAAGGTGGCCGGCAAGATTTCCGACATTTTTGGCGGTGAATCCATCCTTTTCACCTAATTGAAGCATGAAGTCCAATGCTTCCTTTACTCCTTCACCAAGCGGAGCGTCTGGAGTGCTGTTTTCCTCATCCAGAACACTTTTGATCTTCAGCAGGTCTTGAGCATCTTTAATCAAATCCGCTTCTCTTTTCTCTACTTCCTTACTCCATTCGATTGAAGTCATGGACCAAAACCTCCAAATTATAGTTGTATGTAAGTCTTTTTTCTCTTAAACAAGAAGATGTTCTTATTGGACCTTAAATGCCCTCATAAAAACTTGAATACTATTTTACTCCTTCCATCCGCCTTCCGTAAACTATTGGACGCAAACTACTTTTTCTAATTTTCTAATAACTGTCATATTTAGCCTGTTTAACACCATAACGTTAAGTATATAAACATTTATGAAGGAGGGAAAAGAATACTAATTGTTAAATTTTTATAAAAAAACAGTGAATAGTCTGGAATTTTATTTTTTTAAAGTGTAAAATAGTCCAAAAGGTAGGACATCTTATGACTTCCTTTTTAAAATGGACGCAAAAGGAGCTGTCTGGAAAGAAGAAAACTACATACTTGAGGATTCGTCTTCAATCATTGTCGGTTGCAGGAAAATGACAAAGGGGTTTAAAAAAGGATAGGGAGTGGTTGTTTGAAACCTTCGACTAACCGGATGATAAACCGCATCAAATCCATCTACATGTATATATGTCAGAATGGTACTGTCACAACTCAAGATCTTGTAGAGGAATTCGGAATTACTCCTCGAACCATCCAGAGGGATTTGAATGTCCTGGCTTATAACGACTTAGTAAAAAGTCCGAGCCGAGGTAAATGGACAACGACCCGGAAAAAAGTAAAGATGTCATCTTAAAAACTCATTATTAGAAAGAAATCGCCTGAGGAAAATCCTCGGCGATTTTTTATACTTCATAGTTCTGCAGCATTTCCAATTCTTCGTCAGTCAGTTCCCTGTATTCTCCTAATTCAAGCGTTTCATCCAGGCTGAGAGGTCCCATTGATAGACGCTTCAAGTAAATGACCCTTTTCCCAACAGCCTGGAACATCCGCTTCACTTGATGGAACTTCCCTTCTGTGATGGTCAGCTCTATGTCTGAGGTTAAGCCTGATTTCAAAATAACAAGTTCACCAGGTTTGGTCTCATAACCATCATCCAGCGTGACACCCTGTTTGAATGCTTCGATATCTTCTTCAGTCACTTCCCCCTCGATTACCGCAAAATACGTTTTTGGGACATGCTTTTTCGGAGATAAGAGTCTGTGGGACAGCTGGCCATCATTGGTGATCAATAACAGGCCCTCGGTATCCTTATCAAGTCTGCCCACCGGGAATGGTTCAAAGACCAAATCCTCCATTTCAAGCAAGTCGATAACCGTCTCATCATGGTTATCTTCTGTAGCCGAAATAACGCCAGGAGGCTTGTTCATCATCAGATAAATAAATTCCCGATAGTGGATTTCCTCTCCGTTCAACGTAATGACATCAGCTTCAGGGTCCACATGCTGCTTTGCATCCTTGATGATGACTCCATTTACCTTGACACCACCATCTTTTAAAAGTTTTTTCACATCTTTTCTGCTTCCATAACCCAAATTGGAAAGCACTTTATCAATTCTCATTGTGAACCTCCCCTAAATTCAGATGGGCATATGCCCATTCCATTTCCTTTTTTCATACATAGACTAATATCATAATTCACAAAAGATTATGAGGAGATGACCCTAATGAATTATCGGCAGCAAGGACAAGGCTTGTACATCCCGCCCCCTGGCATTCCCGGCGGAGGTGCTCCTGGCGGCGGATTCCCTGGCGGAGGATATCCCGGCGGTGGATTCCCTGGCGGCGGGTTCCCTGGCGGCGGCTTTGGCCAATTTGAACAAAGACTTAACCGCCTTGAGAGACAGGTAGAAAGACTAAACAATCAAATCGACCGGCTTGACCGAAGGATCGACAGAATCGAGCGCCGCCTCGGTATCCGGGAAGACAGCCAGCAGTTTTACTATTAAGATGAATTATAAAAAGATGGCCTTCAGTTATGAAGGCCATTTTCCTTATTAGACGGGCAGCCTTAATTTACGCTTAATCCTGGTAACCCTGTCCCCAAAGAGCCTGTCTACCAATTTAGTACGCAAACCCAGGTAGAAGTACACTCCCGCACCCACCAGTGCAGAAATGGCAATAATCACAATCGACTGGAACTTTGAAGCGGGAGACAGGAACTGGACAAGCATCTCATAGAATGCAGCCGTTACACCTGCCATCAATCCTGAAAAGACAAGGATAAGAGTAATCCTTCTGGCTACAAATCCCATTGGATACCTTGCGAATTTTTTGATTACATATATGTTGATAAGAATAGCTGCCAAATAACCTATCGCAGTGGAAATTACAGCACCTTGCGTTTCAAAAAGCTTAATCATTGGAATGTTAAAAGTTAGCTTCACCAATAATCCGGTCAATAAACTTAAAATCGTGAAACGCTGTTCGTTTATTCCTTGAAGGATGGCCGCAGTGACGGAAAAAAGGGCAAACAGAATCGCTACTGGCGCGTAGCTGGTCAACACTTCTGTTCCAAGGTTATCATGTGCATAGAAAACAGTATACATAGGTTCTGCAAGCAGTGAAATGCCAATAGCTGCAGGCACCGTCAAGTACATGAGGACCTGGAACGTCTGGTCTAACTGCCTCCTCATCCCTTTTCTATCGTTTTCTGTGAATGCTTTGGTGATGCTCGGTACCAGTGTCAATGAAAAAGCCGTAGCCAGAGATACTGGAATGATCACCAGCTTATGTGTTTCAAAATTTAATACTGAAAAAGCAGAGCTTGCTTCATTTGAACTAAAGCCGATCGATGTCATCGCTTTAGTGAATGTCATCATATCTATGAATTGGAACAGCGGATTGGCAATCCCTACGAAAACAAATGGTGCTGCATAAAGCAAGATTTCCTTATAAATATCTTTTAAGGAAATATCCATAGTTTTCTTATCTTCCTCAAGAAGCTTATCTAGATGAGGTTTCCGCTTCACCCAGTACCATCCAAGCACACCCAGACTCCCAAGCGCCCCGATAAATGCTGCAAATGTAGCCACACCAACTGCTGTGACCATATCCCCCTCGAAAATATTCAATACTGCGTATGCCCCTGCCAGCACAAAAACTATCCGTACAATTTGCTCTACAACTTGCGATACAGCAGATGGACCCATTGATTGATGACCCTGGAAGAAACCCCGGATCAAGCTCATGAATGGAACAACGATCAAGGCAAAACTCACTGCACGAATCACCGTTGTAACATCCTCGGATGTAATTTTTACATTTTCATCACTGCCCTTTTCAATAACCATTTCGGCAAGACCCGGTGCTGTCAAATACATGACCAAAAACGCCAGAATGCCTGTCGCGAGCATTACGACAACACCAGACTTGAATAATTTCCTGCCTACCGAATATTCTTCAAGAGCATTATATTTTGCAATGAATTTAGAGACAGCGAGCGGAACCCCTGCTGTAGCTATGCTTATGAAAATCGTATACGGAATATAAGAAAACGAGTAAAGAGCAGTTCCATACCGGCCTACAATCGCGAAAAAGGGAATAACATAAAACAACCCAAGCACCTTTGATAAAATCGTGCCAAGTGTCAATATGAACGTCCCTCTTAAAAGCTTAGATGACATATAATCCCTACTTTTCAATCTATAAAATAAAATCGGTTTACAAACTTGTATTTTACCATAAACACAATCCCACACCGTGATATTTATCAACAGATACAGAAATTCCCTGCATCCCCGCTGCAGAATTCCTGCATTCCCTAGTTTACTCCTTCTTCAACTGGACTGCCAGTTTTTCAGGCTGGATATGTTTGAATTTCTCATTCGTGGCAATGTTTTTAATGAAGAGATGCATTATAATAAGAAAAGTGCACAACAGCAATTAAAAAAGTGAAACGAAAAGTTGGTGAAGCAATGAAATACGATGTAATTGTTCTTGGCGGCGGACCATCCGGGCTGATGGCTGCGATTGCTGCTGGCGAGCAGGGTGCTAAAGTGCTGCTCATCGATAAAGGGGACAAGCTTGGACGTAAACTCGCGATTTCCGGGGGAGGACGCTGTAATGTGACCAACCGTCTTCCAGTGGATGAAATCATTAAACATATACCCGGAAATGGGCGCTTCTTATACAGTGCGCTCTCCATTTTCAGCAATGAAGATATCATTTCATTTTTCGAAGGGCTAGGAATACAGCTTAAGGAAGAAGATCATGGCCGGATGTTCCCTGTCTCAGATAAAGCTCAATCTGTTGTCGATGCGCTTTTATCCAGGCTTGGAGATTTGAAAGTTGAAATTAAGACGAACACCCCTGTAGCGGATGTCCATTACATCGAGGGAAGAGCAGAGTCGGTTGAATTGAAGAATGGAGAAAGATTTTTTGCTGACAGTGTGATCATAGCCGTCGGCGGAAAATCTGTTCCACACACTGGTTCGACTGGCGATGGATATGCATGGGCGGAGAAAGCAGGCCATACAATTACTACCCTGTTCCCAACAGAAGTGCCTGTAACCTCTTCTGAGCCGTTTATAAAGGAAAAAGTTTTGCAGGGACTTTCTCTGAGAGGAATAGCACTCAGCGTCCTTAATCCAAAGGGTAAAGCATTGATTACTCACAAAATGGATATGATTTTCACTCACTTCGGCGTGAGCGGTCCAGCGGTCCTCCGCTGCAGCCAGTTCGTCGTCAAAGCGATGCAAAAATGGAACCTGAAAGAGGTCGTCATGTCACTCGATGCCCTGCCTGACATGAAAGAAGAAGAGGTCTTTCAGGAAATCAATAAACTGATAAAAGCCGAGCCGAAAAAAACAATCAAGAATCTGCTTAAAGGACTTTTGCCTGAACGTTATCTGATGTTCCTGCTAGAGCGCAATGAAATCGATCCAGCCATGCAGGGGGGCCAGCTCGGACATGAAAAAATCAGGAGTTTTGCGAAATCAGTCAAGCAATTCGAATTCAAGGTCAACGGCACACTTCCGCTTGATAAAGCCTTCGTCACCGGCGGCGGCGTCTCCGTTAAAGAAGTCGAGCCGCAAACGATGGCATCCAAGAAAGCAGAAGGACTTTATTTCTGCGGTGAAATCCTCGATATCCACGGGTATACAGGTGGCTACAATATCACCTCGGCACTTGTCACAGGCAGGCTCGCCGGAACAAATGCAGCTCAGTTTGCTCTGCAAAAATAACATAGAAAACTTAGTGTCCGTCATCATTTTGATGATGGACACTTTTTTAGTATTTTTGCTGGTTTATGTCCGTCATGGCGTTGATGATGGACACTTTTTCAGTTTTCTCACTGGTTTTTGTCCGTCATGACAGTGATAATGGACACTTTCTTAGTTTCCCACTGTTTTTTGTCCGTCATGCTCCCTCATGGCGGACATTATACTATTTCTCAACTCTCGTTTCTGTCCGTCATGGTTAATCCACATAAAAACAGAGCCTGAGGATTTCTCAGGCTCTGTACACAACCATGGCTGAAAAGCAGTAGATCTGCTCTTCATCCTCTTCTTCGGGTATGACGGCGACATTGTATTTAATGTCCACTAGCTTTTTTTCATCAAGCTTCTGTAAGAACTGGTTCATGTCCTGTTCTAAGTCTTTTTCATGTTCATGATCAAACATTCTGACCTGGATCATGGTAAGTCTTCCTTCCTTCCTTTTTACCATCCATTCTGGCCAGATTTTCAGAATTTTATAATTATGGTCGTTTTGTTTCTCCGCCCCAGCTCATCATGCCGCCAACCATATTGCGGACTTTGTATCCTTGTTCGTTCATATAATGGCAGACATTGCCGCTGCGTGCACTTGAACGGCAGATGAAGATGTATTCCTTGTCCTTGTCGAATTCATTCAGTCTTTCAGGAATTTCGCCCATAGGAATATGCTTAGCTCCCGGTATCATTCCAGATTCAACTTCCTCATGCTCACGTACGTCGACCATTTCAAGCTTTTCCCCTGCTTCCAGTTTCTGTTGAAGCTCTTCAGTTGAGATTGTCTCAATTTTATTCATTAGTCATTACCTCCAATTTTAAATAAAGTTGATCCATATTAAAGGATTCAATACCATATTGTATTTTCCCCTATTTATTATATAGAAACTCTGTTTACATTACAAAGAATAAACCTAATGGGGTATTTAAGAATTGCCTAAAAAAGGGCCGTCATTAAACGACCCTCTTAAACAAGGTATTAGTTAGCGACAATATTGACAAGCTTCCCAGGTACCGCAATGACTTTGCGGACTGTTTTGCCGTCGATTTGTTCTTTAACGATATTGTCGTCCATGGCGATTTGCTCAAGAGTTTCCCTGTTTGCATCTGCAGGAACCATCATCTTCGCCTTGATTTTTCCATTCACCTGGACAACAATTTCTACTTCGTCGTCAACAAGTTTTGCTTCATCGTAAGCTGGCCATGCAGCATATGTGATTGACTCACTGTGGCCAAGCTTAGCCCACAGTTCTTCTGCGATATGCGGTGTAATCGGTGCCAGCATTTTCACGAAACCTTCCACGTATGCTTTTGGAAGCTCCTCAGCCTTATAGGCCTCATTGATGAATACCATCATTTGAGAGATGGCTGTGTTGAAGCGAAGTCCTTCATAATCTTCTGTTACCTTTTTCACTGTCTGGTGGTATACCTTTTCAAGGTTCTGATTGTCAGAATCCTTGATTTTAGTGCTCAAGCCGCCGTTTTCGTCGATAAACAGACGCCAGATGCGGTCAAGGAAGCGGCGTGATCCATCAAGGCCGTTGGTTGACCAGGCAATGGATGCTTCAAGCGGTCCCATGAACATTTCATAAAGACGAAGTGTATCAGCTCCATGGCTCTCAACAATCTCATCAGGATTGACGACATTGCCTTTAGACTTACTCATCTTTTCGTTATTCTCACCAAGAATCATGCCTTGGTTGAAAAGTTTCTGGAATGGCTCTTTCGTGTGGACAACGCCTACATCGTATAGAACCTTGTGCCAGAAACGAGCGTAAAGCAAGTGGAGTACCGCGTGCTCCGCTCCTCCAATATAGATGTCAACAGGAAGCCATTGCTTTAATTTTTCCTTATCAGCAAGTGCCTTGTCGTTCTTCGGATCGATATAGCGCAGATAGTACCAGCAGCTGCCACCCCATTGCGGCATTGTATTCGTTTCCCTGCGGCCTTTTTTGCCTGTTTCAGGGTCCACAACATTCACCCAGTCATCGATATTGGCAAGTGGGGACTCCCCTGTGCCAGAAGGCTTGATATCCGTCGTTTTAGGAAGAACTAAAGGCAACTGGTCTTCTGGAACGGCTGACATTGTGCCATCTTCCCAGTGGATGATTGGAATCGGCTCACCCCAGTAACGCTGGCGGCTGAACAGCCAGTCGCGAAGGCGGTAAGTGACCTTCTTCGTCCCAATTTCTTTTTCCTCAAGCCATGCAATCATCTTGCCGATGGCCTCTTCCTTGTTCATGCCGTTAAGGAATTCAGAGTTAACGTGATCACCGTCGCCAGTATATGCTTCTTCCTGGACGTTTCCGCCGGCCACGACTTCCTTGATTTCCAAATCGAACTTTTTAGCAAACTCATAGTCGCGCTCATCATGCGCAGGAACGGCCATGATTGCACCTGTTCCATATGATGCAAGAACATAGTCGGCAATCCAGATCGGCATTTTGCCGCCGTTTGCTGGATTGATCGCATAAGCCCCTGTGAAGACACCAGTTTTGTCTTTCGCTAAATCTGTACGCTCAAGATCGCTCTTGCTCTTGATTTCATCGATATATTTTTCAACAGCAGCCTTTTGCTCAGCTGTTGTGATTTTATCCACCAGCTGGTGTTCTGGTGCAAGCACCGCGTATGTTGCGCCGAAAAGTGTATCCGGGCGAGTTGTGAACACAGTGAATGTGCCCTCATGTCCTTCGATGTTGAAGGTGATTTCCGCACCTTCTGAACGGCCGATCCAGTTGCGCTGCATATCCTTCAGGCTCTCCGGCCAATCAAGCAAGTCTAAATCCTCAAGCAGGCGGTCTGCATACTCAGTGATCTTAAGCATCCACTGTCTCATCGGACGGCGCTCAACCGGATGTCCGCCGCGCTCACTTTTTCCATCTATAACTTCCTCGTTTGCCAAAACAGTTCCAAGTGCGGGGCACCAGTTAACCGCTACCTCATCAATATACGCAAGGCCTTTTTCATAAAGTTTTAGGAAAATCCACTGCGTCCACTTGTAGTATTCAGGATCAGTCGTGTTGACTTCTCGGTCCCAGTCGTATGAAAAACCTAACGCCTTAATCTGGCGGCGGAACGTGTTAATGTTTTTCTCTGTGAACTCTGCCGGGTCATTACCAGTGTCCAGTGCATATTGCTCTGCCGGCAGCCCGAAAGCATCCCAGCCCATTGGATGAAGGACGTTGAAACCCTGCATCCTTTTCATGCGTGAAAGGATATCAGTCGCTGTGTAGCCTTCCGGGTGGCCAACGTGAAGTCCGGCACCAGATGGATACGGGAACATATCAAGCGCATAAAACTTCTCTTTCCCTTTATCTTCAGTTGTTTTAAATGTTTTGTTTTGTTCCCAATGCGATTGCCATTTTTTCTCGATTTCCTGATGGTTAAAACTCATCGTAACTGTCCTCCTGTTTGGTTTAGATTTATTTTAGCGGATGGATTTTTTCCAGAAAAATAAAAAACTCCCGCCCCTGTAAAAGGGACGAGAGGTTATGTATGATCTCCCGCGGTACCACCCAAATTAGTGTGTAACACTCGCTTCATTCATCCTTAACGCGGAAAACGGCAAACGCTACATGTTTGTTCACGTCTGCGACTCAAAGGCGAGTTCATGATGGATCCTGTCTGGCTTGCACCGGCCGCCAGCTCTCTAAATCAGGTTTTACACCACTACTACTCCTTGTCGAAGTCTTTCGTTATGAATATAGAGTTATTGTAATAAAATTCCCTCCCGGATGCAAGCGGGGATGGAATAAATGATTATGGAAAGTAGTTTATGAATGTTCTATAGGATTTGTGTAGGAATAATACCTTGTTTTATGGACACATTTTTGGAAAAAATCGTGCGGAATTTCCAGTTCGCGGAATCATGCTGGAATTTCGCGGAATCCACTGGCACTTTCGCGGAATTATGGTGAGTTTTCGCGGAATAAACCTAATATATCGCGGGATTCCCCCGTTTTTCTCATAACGAAATAATCTCCATGTATAAATAAAGGATTTTCAGCTGCGATAACGAATGTATTTGGTAAAACTTAATATGGAGTGATGCAAGTGATCGCAAAATATCGCACGATCCCCATGGAAATCCTCATTTATGAAGCCATTACCCGCCGTTTGCCTGATCACCACCCTCGAAAACCAGAATTCCTATCGAAATTAAACCGATGGAAAGCAGGATACAAGGGGGAAAAAGAAGTAGATTACTATCTTTCCCTTTTTCCCGACGACGACTTAACAATTTTTCAGTACCTCAGGCTCCCCCACCATAACGGTCATTTCCAAATAGATACTTTGATCGTCAGCGCCTGGTTTATAGCAGTCATCGAATCAAAAAATTTAGCAGGCACAATTGAACTCGACCCTGAATTGGATCAATTGCTCCAAAATTCCGAAGGTGTAGAGAAGGCGTATAGCAACCCGATTTTACAAGCAGAAATCCAAAGTTCCCACCTCGCCAAGTTGCTTCTCAAACATCAACTTCCACTGCCTCCGATCGAGGTTTTTGTTACCATCAGCAATCCCCAGACGATTATCAAAAATCCTGCCCACAATAAAGAAGTAACCCATAGACTATGTCGCGCAGCAAGAATCCCTTTCAAGATATCCACTTTAAAAGCAAAGCAAAATAAAGAAAAACTGACAAAGAAGGATATTAAAAAAGTTACCAGGCTGTTGCTCAAACTACATGAACCATTCATCCCCGACCCCAAATCACTGGATAATCCCCAGGATCTTATCACCGGTGTCCAGTGTCCCCATTGCAGCGTTTTTAGGATGGAGCGCATTCACGGGACCTGGTTATGCAAAAATTGCGGCAAGACATCAAGAGACGCTCACAAGGCTGCTGTGAAGGACTATTTTCTTTTGTATGGTCCTGTTTTAACCAATATCCAATTGAGGAAATTCCTCCATATTAATTCAGAGGATACTGTCACTCGAATCCTCCATTCTATGGATCTTCTCATTACCGGCACCACCAAAAACAGAACCTATTCCCCTCCAAAAGATTTTTTCAGCTGACCAACTTAATATAGTACTATAAAAGTAAAAAGTTAGAGGAAATGAGGCGGGCCATATGAAGGTGACGTTGTTTGCGACTTGCCTGGTTGATTTGTTCCAGGGCAATGTTGGAAAAGCGACGGTCGAATTGTTGGAGCGGCTTGGCTGCGAAATTGATTTTCCGGAATCCCAGGTTTGCTGCGGGCAGCCAGCTTTTAACAGCGGGTATGTAAAAGAAGCGAAAGCAGCGATGAAGTCAATGATCGATGTGTTTGCTCATGCCGAATATGTAGTCTCCCCATCCGGTTCATGCATTACGATGTTCCATGAGTATGCCCACGTCTTCAAGGGAGACCCGGTCTGGGAACCGAAAGCCCGTGCACTGGCAGCTAAATCGTATGAATTGACGCAATTCATTGTCGATGTTTTAAAAACCGAAGATGTCGGGGCTAAGTTTGAAGGAAAGGCAACCTACCATACCTCCTGCCACATGACCAGACTGCTGGGTATAAAAAAGGCACCTATGATTCTTTTAAACAATGTAAAAGGGCTTGAAATCACCGAGCTTCCCGGCAAGGAGCAATGCTGCGGTTTCGGCGGTACTTTTTCCGTAAAAATGGCGCAAATTTCCGAACAGATGGTGGACGAAAAAGTGATGCATATCGAAGAAACGGGAGCGGACTATTTGATTGGCGCAGACGCCGGCTGCCTGATGAACATAGGCGGCAGGATTGACCGTCAAGGTAAGCCAATCAGGGTGCTGCATATCGCTGAAGTTTTGAACAGCAGGTAACGTTTCGATTTGCTATTGGAATGAGCAAATAAAAGTATAGATTACTAAGAATATAACGTCTCGTTTTTACTTGAATTTGTAGTAGCAAAATCAAGCTTGAAATCACTAAAATTGCATCATCAAAACATCGTTATAAAACACTCAGATTGCATGAGCAGATGAAGCTGCTGCCATCCGAATTTCTGATTAAAGGAGGGATTCACATGCCAATGAAAATCGGAGCTGACGACTTTAAGGAACGTGTGCAAACCGGCATCCATGACTCTTTCATGCGTGGGGCGGTTGCGGGTGCCCAGGAACGGATGGGGACACGCAGGCAGGATGCTGCAGATGAACTTGGCAATTGGGAGGAATGGCGGAACCACGGTGAGGAAATTCGCCAGCATGTCCTGGAGAACCTGGATTTTTACCTGGAACAGCTCAGTGAAAATATTGCCAGCCGCGGCGGCCATGTTTTCTTTGCCCAGACTGCTGAAGAGGCTACGGATTACATCAAAGATGTCGTCAGAAAAAAGAATGCGAAAAAAGTAGTCAAAGCCAAATCGATGGTGACGGAGGAAATCAATCTTAACTCCACTCTTGAACAAGCGGGCTGCACAGTGGTCGAAACAGATCTTGGAGAATATATTCTCCAGGTTGATGATCATGATCCGCCATCGCATATTGTCGTACCGGCTTTACATAAAAACAAGGAGCAAATCAGGGATGTTTTTGCCAGAAAACTCGGCTACCAGAAGACAGAGAAGCCGGAGGAGCTCGCATGGCATGCCAGGGAAATGCTACGGCAGGAATACTTGACTGCAGATATCGGCATCACTGGATGCAATTTTGCCGTGGCTGAAACTGGATCGTTTGCATTGGTGACCAATGAGGGAAATGC
This sequence comes from Mesobacillus jeotgali, assembly GCF_900166585.1. Taxonomy (NCBI): domain Bacteria; kingdom Bacillati; phylum Bacillota; class Bacilli; order Caryophanales; family Bacillaceae; genus Mesobacillus; species Mesobacillus jeotgali. Next base: position 2,467,606 of record NZ_FVZC01000009.1, read on the forward strand.
CGATCTTGTTACTTCGCTCCCAAAGACACAAATTACCGTGATGGGGATGGAGAGGCTGGTCCCGACGTTCGACGAACTCGAGGTCCTTGTCAGTCTTTTGACCAGAAGCGCGGTTGGCCAGAAACTGACGAGCTATATCACCGTCCTGACAGGTCCGCGCGAGGAACTGGATGTCGACGGCCCTGAAGAATTCCATCTGGTGATTGTTGATAATGGCCGTTCAAATATACTGGGCACAGAGTTCCAGCCTATTTTGCAATGCATCCGCTGTGCAGCTTGCATTAATGTTTGTCCAGTTTACCGCCATGTCGGCGGCCATTCCTATGGATCGATTTATTCCGGACCAGTCGGTGCCGTGCTTTCTCCGCTGCTCGGCAGGTATGATGATTACAAGGAGCTCCCGTATGCCTCGACCCTGTGCGGAGCGTGTACGGAGGTTTGTCCGGTAAAAATTCCGCTCCATCAGCTTTTGCACAAGCATCGGCAGGTCATCGTAGAACAGGAAGGCAAAGCACCGATCTCTGAAAAGCTTGCCATGAAGGCATTCGGACTTGGAGCCGCCTCCCCGATGCTTTACAATTTCGGCTCTAAGGCAGCCCCGGCGGCGATGACTCCTTTTACTGCCGGTGATAAAATTTCAAATGGTCCCGGACCTTTGAAGGCCTGGACAGAAATCAGAGAATTCCCTGCTCCTAATAAAGAACGGTTCCGGGACTGGTTCAAAAACAGGGAAAAAGGAGACGGTGAATCATGACAGGGACTATTCAAAACCGTGAAGCATTTCTAAACAATGTAGCCAGCTCATTAGGCAGAAGCCGGCGACCAAACGGGGTCAATGTTCCAAAATGGAAGCACCGTCCTCAGGATGAGGTTTTAAAAAATGCCACTTCTGATGAACTGATTGAAGTCCTGAAGAACCAGTGTCTGAAAATCCATACTAGTTTAGTCATGTCAGATACTAAAAAACTGCCAGAAACCTTGAATGAGGTAATACAGAGTTATGGCGGCGGTCCAATCGTTACCTGGAAGGACAGCCGGTTTACAGAGTGGGGCCTGACCCCTATGCTTAATCAGGAATTCGAAGTGTATGAATGGGATTACCTAAAAGGCGAAGAAAATATCCGTGTAGCAGAGAAGGCAAATGTCGGTCTTACCATTAGCGAGATGACTCTTGCTGAATCTGGCACAGTCGTCCTGTTCAGCGACAAAGATAAAGGGCGGACTGTCAGCTTCCTGCCGGCCACTTATATTGCGCTGGTTCCCAAAAGCACAATCGTGCCGCGAATCACCCAGGCAGCACAAAAACTTAGAGAAAACCATCTTTCCGGTAAAAGAGTCGCACCCTGCATCCACTTCATTACCGGTCCAAGCAATTCAGCCGATATCGAGCTGAACCTTGTCGTTGGAGTGCATGGACCGGTGAAAGCTACTTATATTGTAATTGAAGATTTGTAAAAAAAACGGGCCGACTTCCAAAAAGGAAGATCAGCCCGTTTTTTTATTGAATCGTATAGCCGCCATCAATGACCGCCGCCTGGCCGGTGATTCCTTTCGCAGAATCACTGGCAAGGAAAAGCACATAATTGGCGATTTCTTCGACAGCCAGCAGGCGTTTCTGCGGTACAAGCGGGAAAATAACTTCTTCAAGAACTTTTTCCAATGGGACATTCCTTGTGTCCGCAAGGCTTGATAGCTGATTGCGAACTAACGGAGTATCGACATACCCCGGGCAGACTGCGTTTACTGTTATTCCGTGCTGTGCTGTTTCAAGTGCTGCCACCTTTGTCAGCCCAATGACCCCATGCTTGGCACTATTGTATGCTGCTTTCCCAGCAAAACCCACCAGCCCATTAATCGACGCCATGTTGATTACCCGGCCAAAACCCTGTTTTTTCATGACTGGCAGTACATACTTTAATGCGACAAAAGGTGCTGTCAGCATGACCTTGATCAACAGCTCAAATTTTTCGGTAGGGAAGTCTTCGATCATCGAAACATATTGCAAGCCTGCGTTATTGATGAGAACATCGACACTGCCAAAGTGATCGACACATTTCACTACTGCCTTTTCGATGTCTTTTTCATTTGTAACATCACATTTCAAGCCAAAAGCTTCATGTCCTGATTGCCGCAGGCTCTCGGCTGCTTTTTTTACAGCGCCTTCTTGTAAGTCTGTCAAAAAAACCTTCCCGCCCTGTTCAGCAAAACTTTTTCCAATCTCAAACCCGATCCCCTGGGCGGCCCCGGTGATCAAAAGAACCTTATCCTTTACCATTATGTGTCTCCTTTCGTTAAATACCTAATCCAAGTGAGAAAAGAACAATCGCAATTGCCACACCAATCGCCGGCACAATGACAGTTACTGCTGCAACAGGATTATACGCGTCCTGATGGGACTCGCCACAGATGGCACGGACAGTGGTGACAACATAGCCATTATGCGGCAATGAATCTAGTGCTCCGGAGGATATTGCCGCTACCCTGTGAAGCGCTTCAGGATTGACCCCCATATCCAGATAATGCGGAGCAAGCAGTGGCAGAGCGATTGCCTGACCGCCGGAGGCAGACCCTGTCATCCCGGCAATGACACTGACGGCAATCGCCGCACCGATCAGGGGGCTTCCCGGAATATTGGTCATTGTATCAACAGCTACCTGGAAAGCTGGAACGGCTTTCGCGACACCGCCAAAGCCTACAACCGCAGCTGTGTTGCCGATGGCAATCAGGGCACCCATTGTTCCTTCTGAAAGGGCCTCCCAGAAATTTTTGAAATACTTGCGATTTAACAAATAAGCAGATACCACTCCTCCAAGCAGGGCAATAATAAGGGCTGATTGCTTCAATGAATCATGGAAGACGAATGAGATGACCAATACCACAACTAATGGGATAAGCCCCATAAGTGGATGTGGCAGTTCTCGTTTTTCCATTGTTGGATCCGTCTTTCTGGCTTCAAATTTTTCTCCTTTTGCGATGGCCTTTGTAATCATCCGTTTCAGCCACCAGTATCCAAAAATCATCATAAAGACAGCAACAATGGCACTGACTTCCCAGCCTGCAAGCGGAGAAGTATTAAGGAACTCAATTGGAATCCAGTTCTGGATTTCCGGAGAACCAGCAGATGTCATCGTAAAAGTAACAGAACCAAAGGCAAGTGCTGCAGGTATAAAACGCCTTGGCAAGTTGGCCTGCCTGAACAAGCTCAGTGCCATTGGGTATACTGAAAATGCTACAACGAATAAGCTTACGCCTCCATATGTCAATATTGCACAGGCAGCGACAATTGCGAGCACCGCATACTTCATTCCCAATTTCTGTACAATGAATTCGGAAACGCTGTCAGCTGCTCCGCTGTCTTCCATGACCTTGCCGAAAATGGCCCCAAGCAGGAACATCATGTACCAGGACGTTACAAATCCAGAGAAGCCGGCCATGTAGTTGCCGACAAAGTTGGCAGCTCCTTCCTCAGCCAGCTGCGGAAACAATGGCATACCACTAAACACAGCAACAAACAACGCAGAGATCGGTCCGACAATTAGCAGATTCATTCCCCTCATCGTCAGATAAATTAATAAAGCCAGACCGCCAATCAATCCAATCATACTCAGCATTTCTTTTCCCCCTTGTTATTTAAAATAAAAAACAACCAGAACTGCCCTCCTTTTTTATTGATAACGCTTACATAAATGGTAAATAAAATTGCTGTTTATCTTTAATGCAACTTCCGTGCCAACTTTTTAAACACGTCTATTTCTGGGTTTATTCTGAATTTTCAGTTGTCTTAATCCGGATTTCTGGACAATAGTATATTTGTCCGTTTTAAAATTAATAGATTATGAAGGTACTTACCTGTCCAGCACTTGTTGTTTTTTTACCATTTACACAGTAGATAACTTTTCATAAAATACTAGAAAAAAAGAAAGTCCGAAAATCCGGATATCATTCCGGATTTTCGGACTACAAGAGGTCGTGTTTATTGAGCTTATCATAAAGTGTGGATCTGCTGACGCCAAGTTCGTTGGCTGTAAGTATCTTGTCACCTTGATTTCTTTCCAGGCTTTGCTTCAGCACCCATTTTTCTGTTTCCTCCATAATATCCTTAAGCTTTTTATTGTTGAACCGGTAAATGGCGTTTTGCGTCTGCATGTAATCCGGCAGTGATTCGAGAGTGATCTGCTCCCCTTTGGTCAGGTGGACCGCCGCCTCAATAATATTTTCAAGCTCACGGATATTTCCCGGCCAGCTATAGGATTTCAATACGGCCATCACTTGACGGTCAATTCCAGCAATCCGCTTACCCAGCCGGTTGGTGACTTTGTTTATAAAATGATCGATTAAAAGCGATAAATCCTCGGCGCGTTCCCTTAATGACGGGACGCTGAATGGAACGACATTTACCCGGTAAAACAAATCCTCCCTGAACCGCTTCTCCTCAATCATCTTTTCAAGCGGCCGGTTCGTGGCCGCAATGATACGTACATTCACCGATACAGACCTGGTCGAGCCAATCGGCTCTATCTCACCGTCCTGCAAAGCGCGCAGCAGCTTGACCTGCATGCTCAATGGCATATCACCGATTTCATCCAGGAAAAGCGTTCCTCCGTCGGCCAGCTGGAATTTTCCTTTTTTGCCGCCCTTTTTTGCTCCGGTAAACGCCCCTTCTTCATATCCAAAGAGCTCCGATTCGAGAAGGTTTTCCGGTATCGCTCCACAGTTGACCTTGATGAACGGTTTCTGGCTTCGGCTGCTGAGCTGGTGGATGCTGTGTGCAAAAAGCTCCTTTCCTGTACCGCTTTCTCCCCTGATCAGGATAGAAATATCGCTGTTTGATACCATTTTTACTTTTTCTTTCAGATTGATAATTTGCTGGGATTCTCCCAATATATCATCAAGCGTGTATTTAACGCCTGAATCAATTTTTTGGATGTAAGGCTGCATCCTTGTAATCAGACTTTTGACATGGCTGTCCATTTTCATCCATTCTTGAGTATCCCTGAAAAACACTGTCCCGAACGCAGCAATGACTTCACCGTTTTTGATAATTGGCACCCTGTTAGCAATCATATAATTACCTTTGATATATTGCAGGTCCGCAAGTTCCTCCTTGCCTGTCTTGGCGACAATATGCATCCTTGTATTCTCAATCACTTCGGTCACATGCCTGCCAATCGTTTCTTCTCGGTTTACCTCAAGGAATTCGCAATAATTGTGATTGATATAAATGATCCTTCCTTCCCTGTCAACGACGACCAGCCACTCAAACGCGTTCTCGACAATGGTTTCAATGATATCTGCGGGTATATGTAATAGCTTCGTATTCATCCTTGTCCCCTGTTTTTTCTTTTGATTTTATCATACTTTTCAGAAAATAAATGAACACAAAATAAAAAGCACCCAACTGAGTGCTCTTCCTTACATCAACTGCATTGTGGTAATGCAGGTATTATCATTTTTAAAAGTGGAGATTTCCGCTTCTGCTTTTTTTCCGTTATGTTCGATCAAAACGGTATACTTTTGATCTCTAGGAAGCCACAGGTCGATAAATCCATTGGCCTGTGATTTTATTTTCTCATCGACAATCACTTTGCCATCCATATCCTCAATATAAACATCAAACTCTTCCTCAACCATCTCACCTTGACAACCTGTCAAGCTATGATTCGTTCAAGGATGGGTTTCATTTTCATAAGGAGCGATCGAGACAAAGAAATCTTCACCAGATAGATCGTAGACTTTCTTTTCTCCTTCACTGTCGGCGACCATCAGTTCATGTGAGGTGATGGAGGCATTGTCGCCCTTGATCTTGCCCGAGCTGTAATCACTCACCAATTCCTTGATGTTTTGCTGTTGTTTTTCAGGTTCTGCCGTTTTTTCGCCGCTATTGCACCCAGCCAGTAAACCGGCAGCCAATAAGGCCATTCCGAGGAGTTTAAATTTCAACCCCATTCACCTCCTTGTCTTTCAAACTATGGTTATATTATAAACTCATAGTCCTATCATAGAGTGAAAATATGCATTTTTTATCGAGAAAAAATGCATAAATTGTGTCATAAAAAAGAAGCTGAACAATGTGAGCAGCTTCTCTCATGTATTACGCGCTTGCAGCGACCTTATGTGCTTCTTTCAATTTCCGGTCGTATATTACGGTTGTGAAAATCCCGATGAATATGATTGCTATCAGTATCGCAAATAACATCGACATGCCGTACAGGTCGACAAGGATTCCGCCCATGAGCGGACCGACCATCCTCCCGCCGGTTGCTGTGCTGTTGACGATCCCCTGATAAAAGCCTTCGCGCCCCTTTGGAGCCAGGTCATTCGCGATGGTAGGCACTGCTGGCCAGATCAGCATCTCGCCAACGGTCAGTATCACCATTCCAGCTACAAATCCAGAAAAAGCCTGAGCCCCAGCCGCGACAGCATACGAAACCATGAAGATAACCATCCCGATGATGATTTGCAGCTTCATTTTATTCTGGAACGGCTTAATCAGTCGGTTGACAACTGGCTGCCCAAGGACGATCAGGGCACCGTTGATTGTCCAGAGTATGCTGTACTGGTTCAGGGAGATATTCAGCTGTTGGGTATAAGCGGCAATTGTTGTTTGCCACTGTACGTAACCGACCCAGCAAAGCAAATAGCCGACTGACAGGATCAGCAGTGCATAAAGCTTGGTATGGCTTTTGACCGCTCCGTTTTCCTGAAGGACGTTCGTTTGCGCCGCCGCACGTGTATTGATGCTGCGGTAGCCAAAAACCGCAATCATCATGAAAATCAGGTACATGGCTGCGTTCGCCATGAATATTAACTGGAACGAGTAGGATGCTACAAGTCCGCCTAGCGCGGCACCAACAGCGACCCCAAGGTTCTGGGCCACGTAGATAGCGTTGAATGCTTTCCTGCCGCCTTCCTTCCAGACCGATCCAGCCATCGCATACATCGCCGGAAAAACAATTCCCGAGCCAAAACCAACCAGGGTCAAAAAGAAAATATACTGCGGCCATCCGGACCAAAAGGTCAATCCCATCAGTGCCAGAATCGTAATGCCGATTCCGAGAATGATAGACTTGTAACCGCCAATTTTATCAAAAAGGCTTCCGCCAAACAGATTGCCGATGACACTGGCTGCAGAATTAAGCATCAGTACGATACCCGCAACGGACAGTGACTTGCCTAAATGTTCATGTATATAGATTGTATTCAAAGGCCATAAAAAAGAGGAACCAGTAACATTGACTGCCATCCCGATAATTAAAAGCCACAAGGCTCTAGGCATGAAAAACGCCTTCTTTCACTGATTAATTTGCGAATGTCAAAGTAATTTTAGAGGTTTTTATCTAGGGTTGCAATAGGAATTTCTAATGGAATTTGAAGTTTAAATTTTCTATTTCTTTGGGGGTTTGACTGGAAAAATAGTTTAATTTTTTCCAGTTCGCGGAATTACATGCCATTTTCGCGGAATCGCGCGCTGGTTTCGCGGAATAAACTGCTATTTCCGCGGAATTATCGGGTAGTTTCGCGGAATAAAAGATGTCTGAGCAGAATATAGCGGGGATGGACGGAGGATTCTTAATGTTTGCTGCATGCATTACTGGATTCTTCTACTGTTTTTTCTGAAATGCAGCTATTTTTGGCAGTCAAAGGCTAAGCTCCAGATAACATGTCAGATTTGAACATGGAATAATTGACACCCATCCACTTTTCTGCAAAACTAAAGAAAACACCGTACAAAGTACCATTTGCACAGTGTTTTCCTATTTATCTATTCTCTAAATGTACTATTCTCTATTTTTTCGGAGCTGGCTGTTGTGCCGGGAAGTAACTGTTGACTGCTTTGTCTTTCTTCTTGAAGTTATCTTTTTCGTCGTAAACAGCCTTCTTCACTTTTTCAATCTCCGTTTTGACTTCTTCCAGGTTTACACCTTTCTTGGTCAGTTCTTCGATGGCAATATTGATTGCTGCGTTCGATTCTTCAATGGAAACCCTCAATGAATCCATAGCTCCCTGCGGATTATGGAATCCTGCCGAACTTTCAGCCGCTACGATATCCCAGAACCATTGTCCTTTTCTGATATGCTCCTGAGCCTGCTTGATTTTTTCTTCGCTTACTCCTGATGTGATCATTTTATTCACATAATAGTGTGAGGTAATTGAAATATCCTCAGCCTTATGAAGGGCTTCCATATGTGTATCCTGGATACCGATTACACGTTCTTTCAGCTCTTCCATATCCCTGTTGGTATGGCAGGTTGCGCATGATTGATCCATAGTCTTCAGTGGCGATGTCCACCAGTGTGAGCTGATTTTCTTTTTGCCGTCTACCCTGTCATATGGCATGTGACAGTCTGCACATGTGACGCCAGCTTCGCCATGCGGACCTTCGATATGGGTCTCAAAATCAGGGTGCTGGGATTTTAGCATTGGCGTTCCCGAGATATTGTGCACCCAGTCCTTCTCGAAGCCTTTTTCTTTGGCGGTAGTTTCATAGTATTCATACATGTCTTCCGGCTTGAAGCCATTTGCCCAAGGAAAAGTAACTTCCCCGTTATCAGCTGCAAAATAGTATTCTACGTGACACTGCCCGCAGACGTAGTTCCTCATGTCATTTTTCGTTGGGTTGGACATGTCGATGCCCTGAGATTCCATAGCTTTGATGAAGCTAGGTCGGGTGACGCGCAAATCCATGGTCTGCGGGTCGTGGCAGTCTGAACAGCCGATTGGTGAGTGTCCCATTGCTTCTGCTTTCGGCCAGATGTCTTTGTTAAAATTGCCGCTCCAGTAGTCATCGCCCATTTCCTCAATCATATGGGGAACAGCAGTCGATTTACATGTCAGACATGAACCGATTGACTTGTCTGTAATACGAGCAATTGCCCGGATATCCTCATTTGCATAGATATGGCCGCGGTCCTCGTTATACTCTGTGGCAAACCCGTAGCCGTTAAAAAGAACAGGCAAATACGGTTCCTTATCATGGTCAAACTTGCTTCGTTTGACGGAACCGCTGTATTTGGTGTCCTCCATTTTTTCATTTTGTTTATAGCTGTCATATTGAAGCGGGAAAAGATCCTTGAATGCCTCATTGCTGATTTCATCTTTGCTTAGCCCCGTTTTCAGCTCACTGGCTGAAGTTGCTTTTTCATCTGAACTGGAGCAGCCTGTTATGATGAGCATGACAGCCGCAAGGAGCAAATAGGCCCAGCGGAAATTTCTAGCCATTGTTCATCGTACCTCCTTTTTTCTCTAAAAGCTCGCCTGGTTTAGGCGGTTTAAAATAATCCTCTGTCTTGAAGCCTTTGCCATGCGGCACTGCCTGGTGACAGCTTGAACAGCTGTCTTTTGCATCATGCGATACATTATCCAGTGTGTTTTCATGGCAGCTGATGCAGTTTCCATTTATGACTTCGTCAGAGCTTCCTGTTGCATGGAGCACCTTGGGTATTTTTGCTTCCCCCAGTGTATTGAAATACACATGCGTCATGCCTGCTTTTGCCTTATAGGTATATTTTTTGACCATATTCTCGTGCGGCAAATGGCAATCCCCGCAGGCCAGGCCGGCGTGATTGGAATCAGAAAATGAGTCATGGACTTCTGTCATGATGTGGCAGCTTGAACAAAACTCCGGTGAATCCGTATAAGCCAGCGTCTTGACAGTCACGACAGAAACAATGATTCCAGCAAAAACACCAATGAATAACAGCATCTTCTTGTCTATCCCCAACAGCTTTTTCAGCATCTTTTTCACCTTTTTCACCTCCCTCATCGCAATCTACTAAAGGCTGCTGCAAAACAGTCTTATTAAAACACAATAGTGCTTTAACCAAGGTCAAGGTGATGTTTTTTCCTGGATGATCGCTATTAAATCATCCTTCGTTGTGGGGCCGGAGAAGCGTTCAACTATGATTCCGTTTCCGTCGACGATGATGGTCTCAGGCTGACCGATCACGTTGTATTCTTTTGATATCTCTTCTTTTGTATCCAGTAAATAAGTAAGCTTTGAGCCGCTTTCGCCAATGTATTTTTCCATCCGTCTTTTCGATTCGCCTTTGGCAAGGATCAATAGCTTTGCATCCTTATACTCTTTGCCGAATGCTTCAAGTTCAGGCGCTTCTTCAATGCATGGCGCACACCAGGTTGCGAAAAAATTCAGGACCACCGGCTGGCCTTTAAAATCGGAAAGCTTATAGGTGTTGCCATCGATATCCTGAAGCTCAAAATCGATGGCCTGGTCACCAGCCTGTGCGGATGTCTTCCCGCCCAGACCGCTGACCAAAAAGCCTAGGAGTCCCAGAACGGCAGCGATCACGATAACCGGAACAATTTTTTTGAGCATCTTCATCACCCGCTTTTAAAAATCTGAGTTCCATTCTTCAAGTAGTTCGATTTCTTTCTTCAGCTGCTTCTGGCGTCGGCCAAGCACGAGTACATAACCTGCAATCAAAGTCCAGATCACTGTATAACCCATGAATAAGTAAGTCATTTTCTATTCCTCCTTTATAGTTAACCCGCAAGCTTTTCCATTGCTTTTAATTTAGCCTTTTTGACGACATGCCTCATTTTCTCAATCTCGATTCCTTTGCGCATCAAGAACGCGTAGAGCAGGGTAATCGTAAAAATGGAGAACAGCAGTGCGACGAGCATATCAGGTTCAATCCCGCCCCCTGACTGGCTTTTCCCTTCCCCGAACACGATTGGGTGAAGCTTCGTATTCCACCAGCGAATGGCCATGAAAACGATCGGGACATTGATGACGCCAACGATGCCAAAAACAGCTGACAGCCTTGCGATTTTTTCCATTGAACCGTCCATCTTGCGGACGAACAGATAAGCAACGTAGATGAACCAGAGAATCAGGGTTGTAGCGAGGCGCGGTTCCCAGGTCCACCATGTATTCCAGCTTGATTTTCCCCAGATCATCCCGGTAATCAATGTAATCGTGGTGAACAGGACGCCGATTTCGGCAGAGATTCCTGCATTGATATGGTGCCGCAGTTTCGGTTTGATCAGCACCCTCACACTGTAATATCCAACGACACCGAAAGCGAGGAAGGCTACCCAGGCACTGCCAACGTGGAAATAAAATATTTTCTGGGTAACACCCATCATTTTTTCAACTGGCGACCAAATAAAAATCAGATAAAGTGCAATAAAAAATGACGGTATCAACGTAAACAGCAAGATCCGGTCGATCATGCCCGTATTCCTTTTCATCAAGACCCCTCCATAATAAATTCGAATAAGAAAAAGCACGCTGCCAGGAACAATAAATCATAAGCGGCCATCAACCTGATCCAGGACGCCGCATCGGCGATCATTTCATTTTCCAGAACGATTCTCGTCGCCTGTACACCTGCAATCAGCAGCGGGCTTAAAAGCGGCAGCAGCAAAACTGGCAAGAGCATTTCACTGTTTTTGGCGTTTGCCGACAGTGCTGCAAGGAATGTGCCGACAATGATGAAGCCCAGTGTTCCGATGACGACAATAAGGATGAACCAGCTGATTTTCCCAAGAAAGCGATAGTCGAACAGCAGGAATAGAACCGGGATGCTTACAAGCTGAACTGCCGTTACGAGTATAAAGTTCGCTAAAACCTTTCCGAGATAGATGCTTGAAGGATCGATTGGTGCAGAGCGCAATCCAGTCAATGCATCGTTTTCATGCTCAGACAGAAAGGATCGATTCAGTCCAAGAATCCCGGAAAACACGGTGATCAGCCAGACAAGGCCCGGAATGACAGCCTTCACCATATTGTTCGTCGGATCGAAAGCGAAGCTAAAGATAAGGACCACCAAACTGGAGAAGATGACCATCATCCCGATCGTCTGCTTCGTCTTGATCTCATTGTTAAGGTCTTTGCTGGCAATCGTCCATGCATCTCTAATGATTGACATCATGAGCTTTTCACCTCTGCCTCGTACCACTGCTTCATCTCAGCGAGGGTAACATCTTCTCCAAGCTGCCTGGCAGCGATGATTCTCCCTTTCTTCAGCAGGGCTGCCCTGTCAGCAAGTGCATGTACTTGTTCAAAGTCATGAGAAATGATGAGAATCGATGTCCCGCTGTCCCGTTTGTTTTTAATGATTTGATTCAATAGTGCAACCGCCTCCTGGTCGAGTCCGGTGTGCGGCTCATCAAGCATCAGAATTTCCGGGTCAGGCAGCAGCACTCTGGCAATCGCCAGCCGCTGCATCATTCCCCTTGAGAACGACCTGATTGGCATATCCCTGAAGAGGTAAAGACCGACTTCCTTCAAAAGTTCATTTGCTTTCCTGTCAAGGTCTTTCACCTTGTAAAGCTTACCGTAAAATTTTAGATTCTCGAGCGGGGACAGGTTATTGTACAGAAATGATTCATGACCTAAAAAGCCAATTCGCTGCTTAATCTGTGCTGAGTTTTTCTTAACCAGCTTTCCATCAAGCAGGATGTCCCCGCTGGTTGGCTGCAGCAATCCGACCGTACATTTGAAAAACGTACTCTTCCCTGCACCGTTAGGCCCTATTACTGCGAGGATTTCCCCTTTTTCCAAAGTAAGGGTGATGTTTCGCAATATCAGCTTATCCCCCAGCATCTTGGTCATTTTTCTTAATTCCAGCATGGTCCCCAACTCTTTCATCAAGTGTATTGTTCCAGTTCCTTGTTTACCTCGGTTAATTGGCGATGGTACTCGAGCTTTCTATTGTTAAACGTTTCTTCAGTAATTTCTGCTGAGACCAGCCTGCCTGGAAGTCCGGCAAGTTCTTCCTCGATCACTTTCTTTCTTAGTAAAAGGTGCCTGAACAACTGCTCCTCCTCTGTGTCTTCGGGTGCCGACCGATTTTTTCTTTGATAAAACCAATTCAGCGTAACCACTGCTCCAAAAAATATCAGCACAAAATGGGGATTCAACAGGTTCAAACCAGGAGCCGCCAGCCAGAAATTCACGAGCCATTCAGGATGATAGGCAGGTGCCATTCAACTCACCCCTTCTGCTGGCGAAGCTTCTTCAGTTCCCTGAAAATTTCTTCTTCCGCTTCGTCAGCCTTCAGTTTTGCTTTCCCTTTTGGCAGCGTCTTTTTCCCTGATGTGAGCAATTTTGTTTCTTCCTTTAACATTTCAGCCGCAAGGAGGTGATAATCCTCTTTCATCTTTTCAAAATCCTCACGGGTGATTTTCTTCATTAAAAAGTCCATTTCCAGCTCATTCACTGCGCTATACACCTGCTCAAGCGTCAACCTTTCACCATCTGCCTCCAAACCTTCGTTCCGCACTTCGGCTGACGAGAAGAAAGGTGAAATGATGAAGTAGAAGCAAGTAATGATAACGAGTGATCCAATTATTAAAAATACATACTCCATTTTGATCAGCTCCTAGAAAAGCTTCCGGCGCTCTTCGTCAAAAGTTTTTGATGCGATTTCCCTCTCGATTTCGGAATTCCATCCTGCCTTGTCTTCAACCTTTATTTCCGCCTTTTTGATGGTCAATTTCCTTAGCCAGAATCCGACAATCACACTTCCAATGCCGAAACCTGCAGCCGGCATTCCCCAGGCAATCCAGCCGCTCGTGCCGCCGCCCGGTGTTCTCAAGGCGGCCTGCCCGTATTCCTCTACATAAGATTGAATGATTTCCGGTTCTGACTTGCCCCCATTCAGCATTTCGACCACTTCATCGTAATAAACCTTCTTCACCGAACAGGTGGACAGTTCATGGTCCGCATGTCCCTGCATATCAAGCTGAGAGATGATGTGCTTGAATTCCTTTGAATTGTAAGTGAAAGCTGTAGTGATTCCTGGAATCACGATCAGCAACAGGAGTGTCGTCATCATAATCCTCTTTTTCATCCCCATCACCTTCCAACCTTCGGAATCGCCTTATTAATCTGGTAACGGAATGCAGTCGGCCGGCCGCCTGCGAGCGCAAATGCTGTGCCGATGACCATGATGATGCCGCCTGCCCAAATCCAGCTGACGAATGGATTCACTTTTACCATGAAAGTGACTTTGTCTTTGTTCTCCCAAGAACTGAGTACCACGTATAGGTCCTGGCTCCAGTTAGTCTTGATCGCTACTTCAGTCGACGGCTCGGGCCATGTCTCATAAAAGATTTTTTCCGGCTTGATTTTGCCGATGTCTTTGCCTTTATAAGTCACATCCAAATCCGCTTCGACAACGCCATTTCCGTTTTTCATATGTTCAGTAAGCTCGTTGAATTTCAGGCTGTATTCGCCAATCTTGATGCTGTTTCCGGAATCTACCGTTTTCAATATTTCTGTTGAGTAGGAGTGAGAAGAAATGACCCCCACCGCAATGACCGCGATACCGATATGGACGATATATCCGCCATACCGGCGCTGGTTTTTCACCGTCAGCTTGAAAGCAGCCTTCAGAATATTTTCCCTGGTTGCTTTCCTTCTTGCATTGATACCTCTTGCGAATTCAAGTACATGTGTACCGAACATAAAGCTTGTTGCCGATAATCCAATGATGGCGTAAATACCCTTGATGCCAAAAGCGAGCAGGATGATTGCGGTCACCACCCCCATTACTAGCGGCCAGAGCATGTTTTTCATGAATTTTTCAAGTACTGCTTTTTGCCAGGCAATGAGAGGACAGATTCCCATCAGCACAATCAGCACCAGTAAAATCGGGGCCATTACTTTATTAAAATAAGGCGCTCCCACATTGACCTTTGTTCCGGTGAAGGTTTCTGAAATCAGCGGATACATCGTGCCCCAGAAGACAGCGAATGCTGCTGCCACCAGGATCAAGTTGTTCAGAAGGAAGCTGCTTTCCTTTGAAAAGTAAGCTTCAATTGGGCTGCTTTCTTTCTTGATCAGTCCGTATCTGGTCATGACGATATAGAGTGAAAACAGCATCATGAACGCCATGAACACCAGGAAGTAAGTTCCCAAATTGCTGTCGCCAAAAGCATGGACACTAGTCAGGATGCCGCTTCGCACCAGGAAAGTACCGAACAATGTCAGGATATAAGATAGGATGATCAAACTTACATTCCACGTCTTCAGCATGTTCTTTCTTTCCTGAATCATGACCGAATGCAGGAAGGCCGATACGGTCAGCCACGGAAGGAAGGAGGCATTTTCAACCGGGTCCCATGCCCAGTAGCCGCCCCAGCCAAGCTCAAGATATGCCCACCAGCCGCCGATGACATTTCCAAGTGTCAGGAACAGCCATGCCAGCAAAGTCCATCTCCTTGTCAGCTTGATCCACTCTGAATCCATTCTCTTCAGGATCAGTGCGGCAATCCCGAATGCAAATGGTACCGCCAGTCCGACATACCCCATATAAAGCGTTACAGGATGGAGAATCATCCCGGGATTTTGAAGCATGGGATTGAGCCCTTTTCCATCAGCCGGAATCTTATCGGTCATTTCAAACGGGTTGACATTCAGTGCCATGACCGTGAAAAAGAACAGGATATTAAGCATCAGGATACTAGAGACATATGGCATCATCGGATTCCTTTTTTCTTTTGAAAAAACAACCATTGCCGCATAGATAGATAAAAGGAAGGCCCACAAGAGCAGCGATCCCGCATTTCCAGCCCAGAAGGCTGTCAGCTTATAAGCCATTGGCAGACTTTCGTTTGTATAAGATGCTACATATTTATATTGGAACTGGCTGGTTCCAAGCAGATATAACAGCAGGAAGGATGCGATGCTCGAAACAAAAGCGAGTGAGAGTACTGCTCCTCTGGCACTTTCAAGCCATTTGCTGCTTTTCTTCCTAATCCCAGCCATATTGGCAATGATTCCATAAAGCGCAATCACGATCCCGAGATAAATTGAGATATTGCCGATCAAATACATACAGATAACCACCCATCTGTTTTATTCCTTCTTGTCATTTTTGTACATTTCCTTATGCATTTCGGTATCATAGTTCTCCATATCTTCGCCTTCATATTTTGTCGGGCATTTCGTCTGGACTTTTTCAGCCTCGAAAACTCCGTCCTTCTGGATGAAACCTTCAACGAGGACGATGACATCCTCAGAAAAATTGTCAGGCTTTATGCCCTTATGAAAGACCTGGAGTGTTCCCTCGCCTTCCTCATATAGCTCGAAACGAAGCTCCAGCTTATCAGCATCCCACTTCACCGATTCCTTATTGAGCAATCCCTGTGTCATAATATAATCACCTTCATACTTCGACCCATTTTTACTAAGGTCAGCGATTGTGATTTCCTTGCTGCCGGCGCTTGGCATCGTCGAAAACATCATGATTATGAATGCGACAGCTGCAAGTCCCAGCCCGATAACGATTTTTTTGTTTTTGGACATTACTTTTTACCTCCCAGCTTTTTGAGCAATTCATTGTATTCTGTTTCCGTTATGCTTCCATCCACTAGCATCCCGCGCAGTTTTGCTTTTTTCGTTTCATAGTCTGCTGTAATCTCGTCTTTTACCGGCCTTGTTTTCTTTCTCTTCATAAGGAAAATCAGAAGCAGAGCCGCGATGACCGTTACACTGCCAACAACCGTGATGACAAGCCACAAAGGCATTTTCTCTTCATTCTGTTTTAGTGTGCCAGCTTTCTTTGCGTCTCCGGCCATATCCTCCATAATCTCAGCTGTCGTCCGATCGTCTTTTCGTTCGTACTCCAGTGTGATGTTCTTCGTTTCACCTGGCTTCATTCCCTGGCCTTGATAAAGAAACATGTTCATGTTGTAGGAATTCTTCTGCTGCTGCTCCGACGCAGGTTCCAGCTTGAAGCTTTCCGAGTTGAGCGGCTCCACGAAAATCAGGTTAAGCAGGCCTATATTCGTAAAGCTTTCGAAATCGTAAGTGAGCTTTTTCGTGTCTTCTTTCACGTTGATGCTGTCGGTGTAGTACTCAATCACAAATTTATAGATTTCCTGTGGCTGGATTTCCTCGCTCGTTTCCCAGGAAATTGTTCCTTTTTTCTTATCCAGCTCATATTCGATTTCATTCATTTCTTTGAGATCGCGGGTATAGTCAGCCACGAATCCAAGCCTGAAATTCTTCTCATCCATCGGCAGCGGAATGACTACCTTGCCTTTTTGTGCCTCTTCCGAATTATTTTTCAGCGCTCCATGGTAACCGACCAAAAGTGGTGGATTCTTCTTTTTATCTTTCGGATGGTAGGAGTACTCAGGCATTACCTGGATCGTCAGCTCCTCCATATTCAAAACATCGGATGTGGCTTCAGCACCTGCCAATCCTGGCAGCTGAAAAATGAAAAATAATATCAAGGACAAAGCGGACTTGACAACTTTCATATACATGACTCCTTTCTACATGTGACAGATTCGTGAATATTTTCACAAGACAACTTGCATTTAAAAACCAACCTTTATGGTTGATGTATTTTTCAAAACTTACTGATGTGCCGCTACCTTATTTAAACCATTTCTAAAAGCCCCCAATCTGTGATTTACATCACGGAATTTCCGCCAGTTTTATCCGAATTGTGAACGGGGGGTATTTTTTGGATTTGCCATTTAGACTGTTGAGTGCCGCATTCCGGGTTTAGATTCAATCAATAATATGAAAGTAAAAAGAAAAAACCCCACTTCCTTTTTGGAAGTGAGGGTGTTACAAATTTATGAAGATTGCTCCGGTTCTGGATGGAATTTTGACTTAACAGGCTGTCCGCCGCTTTGTTCATATTTTTTCTTTGCTTCTTTTACAGGATCGTGATCGGTTCCAAGTTCAAGATCCTGGTTATTGATCCCATTCCGTGTCTTTTGTTCAGGATTGTTTTGCTTTGAGCGTTTTTTCAAAGTTTTCCCCTCCTGTTTAATGGTCAAGCAAAATCATATTGTTTTGGACCTGCTGGAGCTGCAGTCTCATTCTGTGCAGCTGGTCTCGCTGCTGGGCGTTCGCGCTGAAGGCCAGCTTGGCCAAATCATTATAAGCGTCCTCAAGAGCCTGCAGGGCGTTCGTGAAATTGCCGTCATTATAATGCTGCTGGGTAGCTGCAGTCTTATATTGTTCCTGGGCAAGATTGATTGCATCTTCACATTGCTGAAGTAGCTGGTCAACCGATTGACGTGTTGCCATTTTTAGCCCCTCCTTTTTATGTTGCTGAAGCAAAGTCCGCTTCTTCTTTATTTTGTTCACAATGCATTTTCCTATCACGTTTTTGTTGAAGTTTAATGATGGCAAAAGCTTTTTGTAATCTTTTTGCAATTGGATTCACCTATTCTAAGTGGTACAATTTTTATTATTACTGACTGACAGGCTTTAAGGAGGCATCTGGCATGAAACAGGCCAACCCTTTTCCATTCGCAACAGATGATAAAAGATACCATACATGGAATTACCATTTAAGGAACCATTTTGGCCATAAGGTTTTCAAGGTGGCGCTAGATGGCGGTTTCGACTGCCCGAACCGTGACGGCACAGTGGCCCATGGCGGCTGCACGTTTTGCAGCGCATCTGGTTCAGGCGATTTCGCGGGTGACAGGGTTGAAGATCTTGGAACTCAATTTTCTAAAATAAAGGGAAAAATGCATACGAAGTGGAAAGATGGCAAGTATATGGCTTATTTCCAGGCTTTCACTAATACCCACGCGCCGGTCGATGTGCTCCGGCAAAAATACGAAACCGTATTGAACGAGGAAGGTGTCGTCGGGCTCTCCATTGCAACGAGGCCTGATTGCCTGCCGGATGATGTCGTTGAATATCTTGCCGAGCTTAACCAGCGAACGTATTTATGGGTTGAGCTAGGTCTTCAGACTGTGCATGAAAAAACGGCGAATTTAATCAATCGTGCTCATGATTATGAAACGTACAAGCAGGGTGTGGACAAACTCCGCAAACATGGCATCAGGATTTGTTCCCACATCATTAACGGATTGCCTATGGAAACTCCTGAAATGATGATGGAGACGGCTCAAGAAGTCGCCAAGCTTGATGTCCAGGGCATTAAAATCCATTTGCTCCATTTGCTGAAAGGCACCCCGATGGTCAAGCAATATGAAAAGGGACTCCTAAAGTTCCTAAGCTTTGAGGATTATGTAAAATTAGTCTGCGACCAGCTTGAAATTTTGCCTCCGGAAATGATCATCCATCGGATTACAGGAGATGGTCCGATTGAGCTGATGATCGGACCGATGTGGAGCGTCAACAAATGGGAAGTGCTGAACGCAATTGATAAAGAAATGAAACGCCGCGATAGCTGGCAAGGTAAATTTCAGGTTAAAAATAGTGTGGTGATTGAAAATGAAGCTTGAACGGATTCTTCCCTTTGCACGGAACCTTCTTGAATCAGCCATACACCCCGGTGACATCGCTGTGGATGCAACCGTGGGAAATGGTCATGATACGATTTTCTTAGCTAATCTTGTGGGTCCTTCTGGACGGATTTACGGTTTTGATATCCAGGATGAAGCGCTAATGTCATGCAAAAACAAGCTGCGTGAACATCATCTGCAGGATCAGGTTACCCTGTTCCATACCGGACATGAAAACCTTACCGAATGCATCCCGCCGCTGCACTTCGGAAAAATAACAGCCGCTGTTTTCAATCTCGGCTATCTTCCAGGCGGAAATAAGGACATCGTCACCGTCCCAGAGACAACCATCCAGGCCATCGATCAGCTGCTTGAAATCATGGCACCAGAAGGAATCATCGTAATCGTCATTTACCACGGACATCCAGAAGGAAAAGTCGAAAGAGACTATTTATTAAGATATGTGAAGTCGCTCGATCAAAGCATCGCACACGTACTCGAATATAAATTCCTGAACCAGAAAAATAACCCGCCTTTCATTATTGCGATTGAAAAAAGATAACAAGCCTCCTGAAGATGGGAGGCTTTTTTCTAAGGAGTTGTCCTTTTGATGAATTCAGGGGAAAAGATTCTGGGTTTTGTGACCGATTTCTCACTATTGGCCAGTGGCCGGGAACTTTACCAGGGTTTATTTATGTGACCCGTTGTTCTCTATTGGTCATGACCGGGCACAGGTCGAGGGTTTATGTGACCCGTTTCTCCCTTTTGGCCAGAACCGGGAACATATCTAAGGTTTATGTGACCCGTTTCTCCCTTATGGACAGAGACCGGGAACCTATCGAAGGGTTATGTGACCCGTTTGTTCCTTTGGGCCATGACCAGTAACAAATGGCTTAAGAAGAAATCCCGCCTTCTCAATTTCCTTTTTAAGTGCACGGGCTGAGGGCTGCTGAACACCTCCTACCTCAATTGGTCTGAACTAATCAACGGAATAAAAAAAAACAGCCAGGCTCGGCTGTTTCAAAAAAATCCTAAATCATTTTATAAACGCCCGCACCAGTCCACCTGGCACCCATCTTTGCAAAGAGCGGTAGGCTCGTCCATTGATATAAAAGAAGTAGCTGACGGGGCCGGCTGTTTTGATCATTTCCCTGGCAAGCTTTCTGATTCTCTCCTGACGTCTTACTTTTTCATCCGAAAGATAGACGCCGAGGAGGCCCCTGTTAATCAGTTTATGAAATCTTTGATGAGGCAGTTTGGCGGTGTGATAATCGGCGTTTTCCACGAAATGCCGTAAACGGTCGAACAATGCTTCTTCATTCTCATAATAGAAACAGAAGTTCAAATCCCCGCCTTCCCGATCCTCTTCCTGGTCTATGAAATAATCCAACAGGATGTGCAGCCCTTGTATGTATGGAAAATAGCCATTGCGGATGCTATCCGCGTATTCCGGTTTGAAGTCATCTCGCAGCGCGTAAGAGACGAGGCAGAAGATCCCTAGTGTAGAACCGGTACATGCCGAGAATTCATACCACTCCATCTGCGGAATGTTTTTGCGATGGCCATCGAACCAAGTTTGGAGCCTCGGAACCCGCTCTTTCACTTCGACGTGTTTATGGATTTGCAAATCACAATAATACTCACATAGCTCTCCAAGATGTTCTCGGATCACATGGTAATGCTCAAGCTCTGCGAGGACTTCACGGCAAACGGTCACCAGTTCGATCAAGTACCCGCCATCATTCTGGTCTTCCCGCTCGCGGTAATAATTTTTAAGCTGACTCTCTAGATTGAGTGCGTCTGCCATTGATTCATGCAGCGCTGCAAAATCTGCCGGGTCAAGGGACGTGCTGCGGTCACATAGATTATCAAGATAATCGCTGATTGTCTGGTAGGCGACAATGAACCTGATAGCCTGTTTATATTTTTTTTTTGCGGTAAGGCTTAAAATCGAGCCGCCTTCGCAGTGGAATGTTTTGTGCTCGATGCTTGCCAATGCCTGCTTTCTTAATTCAGGGTTCGGAATCTCTTCCGCCCTGCTTTTCCAATATGTCAGCTCTCGGTGAACCTGGGGCAGGACTTGTCTGTACACCCGGTACATCAAACTTATGGGCATTGATGGAATCATCATGCTGCAGTTTCACCCTCTCCATCTCTAATAAACATATCCTATCGCCTTCAGCTGGCTCATGACAAAATCATGAGCATAGTCAAACACTTCTTCGCGTTCAGGCTCGTTAAAAACTTCATGATAGCATTTTGGCCACTCTTTGTAGCGCTTCTCCGACAGCGGGGCATTGTTGAACCATTCTTTCACCTCACGCTTATCGACAATTTTATCATCCCCGCCCTGCAGCAGCAGAGTCGGTACGTCCTGTACTTTGCCCATTTCTTCAAATGCCTGCTCCATTGCAGCTGCCAATTCACGGTACCATCGCACCGAAACCTTCGTAATATAAAGCGAATCATTCGCATCAACAGCCTTGACGTCATCATTCCTGGTTGCCATTTCGACAGTCAGACCAGGAGAGATCCGTAAAGTCGGAACTACCACATTCAAACCGTGAGAGACCATATCTAGCAATTTTGAAGGGTAAGTCACCAATCCAAGGCATGGTGATGACAAAATAAGTCCGGCAATCTCAACCCGTTCCTCCTGAAGCAAGCGGATGGCGATAAGTCCGCCCATGCTGTGGCCCAGCAAAAACACCGGGAGGTTAAAGTCATACGCAGCTTCTATCCACTCTTTCGCTTCAAGGATATATTCCTCAAATGAATCAATATGGCCACGGTTCGCCCTAGTTGTCATGCCGTGTCCAGGCAAATCACCCATTATCACATGAAAACCGGATGAACGCCAGGCTTCAATCAGCCATCCATACCGGCCATGATGCTCCAGTGCACCATGAATCATGACGATTACAGCTTTAGCATCCCCATCAGCTTCCCATTTCCACATGACCATTCCCCCACTCAAATACTTTTTCTTTCTTTAAAAGAACTATAATATATAATTAGAAAAAAATAAAAACCAAAGCCTTAATAAATTACAGGAGTGTGCACAATGATTTATCCTTACAATGGCAAAACACCTAAAATAGCGGATTCAGCTTTTATCGCAGATTATGTAACAATTACTGGGGATGTTGAAATAGGCGAGGAATCGGGTGTCTGGTTCAATACCTCGATCCGCGGTGATGTGGCTCCGACAATCATCGGCAATAGAGTGAATATACAGGATAACTCAGTCCTGCATCAGAGCCCAAACAATCCATTAATCCTGGAAGACGAAGTGACGGTCGGCCATCAGGTTATCCTCCACAGCTGTATTATCAGGAAAAAAGCATTAATTGGGATGGGTTCCATCATTCTCGACCAGGCTGAAATTGGAGAAGGTGCTTTTATTGGAGCCGGCAGCCTTGTTCCTCAGGGTAAGAAAATCCCTCCCAATACTCTTGCTTTCGGACGCCCCGCTAAAGTCATCCGAGAACTGAACGAAGAAGATATCCGCGATATGGAGCGGATTTCACGAGAATATGCAGAAAAAGGGCAGTACTATAAAAGTTTGCAGAATAAAGGTCAATGATCCGCTAAAAAAATTGCTTGCCAGTCCGATACTAAATAATATAATATACCCTTTTATTATGGAAATATGCGGACGTGGTGATGGACGTGGACAAATTATATTTACCGCTCGCAGCAATCATACCGCTGCTGGTTTTGTTTTATCTATTGATTCGAAAACAAAATAGCATGATGAGATCCATCCTGATGTTTATGCTTGTTTTTACATCGATTGTGGGAGCTTTCCTGCTGGAAAATCTTCAGGCATCACATGTTGCCCAGGCAGTGCAGTCTGTGAAAGACTGGCTTGATGAACCTGAATCCCCTGCCAAAAAGGCACCTGTTTTTATAGATGATTACGAACCACAGATCATCCCGATAAAAAAACAGGTACTCCTTGAGGCTCCAGTCGTTTGGCAAATGCCGGAGCTCCCAAGAGGTTGTGAGGTCACTAGCCTGGCCATGCTCCTGCAGCATCAGGGAGTTCAGACAGACAAGCTGACTCTTGCTAAGGAAGTACGGAAAAACCCTGCCGAATACCGTATCAGCAATGGAAAAATCTTTTTTGGCGATCCGAATAAGGGTTTTGTCGGCAATATGTATACATACACAAAACCTGGGCTGGGAGTCTACCATAAACCGATCGCTGAACTTGCAGAAAAGTATCTCCCCGGCAAAATAAAAGATTTGACTGGAGCTGAATTCCAGGAATTAAAAATCCATTTATCTGATAACAGGCCCGTTTGGGTAATCATTAACACCGAATATAAAAAACTGGACGATAGCTTTTTCCAGACATGGCATACACCTGATGGAGCTGTAAAAATAACCATGAAGGAACATTCTGTCCTGATTACCGGCTATGATGAAAACTCTGTTTTCTTCAATGACCCACTTACAGGTGAGAAAAATAAAAAAGCACCCATGAAAGACTTCGTGGAAGCCTGGGTGCAGATGGGGAGGCAGGCCATCACCTACCTCCCCTGAATTTTAGGATTGAAATACTTTTTGAGCCTCATACTCCTTCTGGAAGGAGTATTTTTTTTCGACATATACATCATGCCACATCATGAACATCAGAACAGTCCAGATTTTACGGCTGTTGTCTGCCTTGTTCTGGCAGTGCTCATCCAATAATTTTAAAAGATACGATTTATTGATCAGATGTTCTGTGTTGCTTTCTTTTATCAGGTTCTTGGCCCATTCATTCATTTCATCCTTCAGCCAGTGGCGGATCGGCACTGGGAAGCCAAGCTTCTTCCGGGTCAATACGTGCTCAGGAACCACACCCTCTGCCGCTTTACGCAAAATATACTTAGTCGTATTATTGGCAGTCTTAAGGCTTGTAGGAATCTTTGATGCTGTTTCAAAAACAATTTTATCAAGGAATGGTACGCGAAGCTCAAGTGAGTGAGCCATTGTCATTTTATCAGCCTTCAATAGAATATCGCCGCGCATCCACGTATGGATATCAATATACTGCATTGTATCAACCGGGTCATACCCTCTGCTCTCTCTGTATAGAGGCTTTGTGATATCCCTATAATCGTACTGGCCGTTATATACGTGCAGCAGCTCGCTTTTCTCTTTTTCAGAGAACATCTTCGCATTCCCGATATAACGCTCTTCCATTGGCGTCACACCGCGCTCAATGAAGCTTTTCCCCTTCATTCCATCCGGCATTATTTTCGAAATGCCTTTAAGCATAGCTTTCCCTGCCTGAGGAATCTTGTTGAACATCTCCAAATCCTGCGGTTCACGATAAATATTGTATCCGCCGAACAATTCATCCGCACCTTCACCAGACAGAACAACCGTTACATGTTTCCTGGCTTCACGCGCAACGAAATACAAAGGTATAGCTGCCGGGTCCGCAAGCGGATCATCCATATGCCACATGATTTTAGGAAGTTCATCCATGTATTCCTGAGGGCTGATTACATAACTGATGTTTTCAACACCAAGTCGATCCGCCGTTTCCTTCGCTACGTCAATCTCACTGAAGCCATTCTGTTCAAAACCAACAGAGAATGTCTTGATTCCAGGATGATATTGCTTCGCAATCGATGCAATGATGGAAGAATCGATTCCACCGGAAAGGAATGAACCAACTGGCACATCACTGCGCATGTGGATTTTCACCGAATCGAACAGAACATCCCTGATCTCCTTCGTGAATTCATCCTCAGATTTGTGGATTGGCGAGAAACTAGCTTTCCAATAACGTTTGATTTCCATCGGTGAACCGATTTTCTTTGTAAAATAATGCCCTGGTTCAAGCTTGTAGATGCCTTCGGACATTGTATTAGGTTCTGGAACGAACTGATAAGTCAAATAATGTTGAAGAGACTTATAATCAATCACATCATTCTCAAGTGCAAGCAAAATACTCTTCTTTTCAGATCCGAAGAAAGTACGATTCTCATCTTCAAAGTAGAAGAAAGGCTTAATGCCAAAATGGTCACGAGCGCCATAAAGAACCTGTTCCTGCTTATCCCAGATAACAAATGCGAACATTCCGCGAAGCTTGTCGACAGCCTGCTCTTTAAGATGGCTGTAAAGGGCAATGATAACTTCAGTATCTGAATGAGTTTCGAATGTAAGGCCTTCTTCGATCAACTCTTCACGAAGCTCAAGATAGTTGTAGATTTCTCCGTTAAAAATGATCCAGTAACGTTCGTTTTCATAGGTCAAAGGCTGATGTCCAGCCTCCAGGTCGATGATGCTCAGGCGTCGGAAGCCGAATTGGATATGCTCATCATAAAAATACCCATCATCATCTGGACCGCGGTGGGTAATGATATCATTCATATTTTTGAACAGCTGCTTTTCATCGCTGCTGAATTCTTGTGCTTTTTCATGTACACAACCGATAAAGCCACACATTATGTACTTCACCTTCTCCATTTCAGAAAAAATTTATTGTTATTTCCAATGATTTTTTACGTTCAACGCTGTTTTCAATTGGTTCATTGCATGTCGTTAGAATGAGCTAAAAACAATAAAGTTCGCGAAAAAAGCAGTCTCTAAAAACATACCATCTTATACTATCATTAAACGCATAATTTTTGCAGTAAAATCTAAGGGAAATTTAAGGTAATACTTTATTTTACACCTTTTGAACCATTCGCAAACACTGTCAATCCATTGATTTGACGTCAAATAATAAAGGGAGTTACATATTTCTATGCAACTCCCCTTGTGATTTTATTTTCCTTCTGCCTGAGTGCGAAGTGTTTCAGCTTTGTCAGTACGCTCCCATGGAAGATCCACGTCAGAACGTCCAAAATGTCCATAAGCAGCTGTCTGCTTGTAAATTGGCTTGCGCAGATCAAGCATGTTGATGATTCCTGCAGGACGAAGGTCGAAGTTGCTTTCAACAACGTCAATCAGTACGTCTTCGCTCACTTTACCTGTTCCGAATGTATCGATAGAGATGGATACCGGACGGGCAACGCCGATTGCGTATGCAAGCTGAACTTCAACCTTTTCAGCAAGGCCTGCAGCTACGATGTTCTTCGCAACGTAACGTGCAGCGTATGCAGCTGAACGGTCAACTTTTGTAGGATCCTTACCAGAGAATGCGCCTCCGCCGTGGCGAGCATATCCGCCGTAAGTATCAACGATGATCTTGCGGCCAGTAAGTCCTGCATCACCTTGTGGTCCGCCGATAACGAAACGGCCAGTTGGGTTAATGAAGTATTTTGTGTTTTCATCGATCAGCTCTGCCGGTACGACAGGGTTGATGACATGTTCCTTAAGGTTGCGCTGGATTTGCTCAAGCGAAACTTCAGGATGGTGCTGTGTTGAGATAACGATTGTATCGATGCGGACTGGCTTGTCATTTTCATCGTATTCAACTGTTACCTGAGTTTTTCCGTCTGGACGAAGGTAAGGAAGGATTTCTTCCTTGCGAACTTCAGTCAGGCGGCGTGAAAGCTTGTGAGCAAGCGAAATCGGAAGAGGCATAAGCTCTTTCGTTTCATTGCACGCAAAACCAAACATTAAGCCCTGGTCTCCAGCTCCGATTGCTTCGATTTCCGCATCGGACATTTGACCTTCACGTGCTTCAAGAGCCTGGTCAACACCCATTGCAATATCAGCTGACTGCTCGTCAATAGAAGTCAAGACTGCGCAAGTTTCAGAGTCGAAACCATACTTCGCACGAGTGTAGCCAATTTCCTTTACTGTTTCACGAACGATTTTTGGAATATCTACGTATGTAGATGTAGTAATTTCCCCTGCAACTAGTACAAGGCCTGTAGTAACTGATGTTTCAGCAGCAACACGTGCGTTGGCATCCTTCGCAAGGATCGCATCCAAAATTGCGTCAGAAATCTGGTCGCAAATTTTATCCGGATGGCCTTCTGTTACTGATTCAGAAGTGAACAAACGGCGTTTGTTTGACATCTGAGTTCCTCCCTCATTTATAAAAATAGATCGAGGCTGTCCCAATACAAACCTCGGTTGATACGGTACTCATTCCCTATGTAGTATGAAATAAACGCTGAGTTTTTATTAGAAAAATTTGTTTAGGATTCATGATGAATTTCTTTTTCCTAATCTACCCACGGGAGCAATGACACCAAAGAAGGCAGTTCACCAGTTTTTCTGGGAACAGAAAAAAGCAATATAAAAAACCTCTCCAATTCATGAGGAAAGGTTTTGCTTCAATCCGCGCCTTTCGCTCTTATCGTTCAAGGGCAATTCCCTTGCGTCAGGTTAGCACCTTTGCCCGAAGTCTATCAGCATTTTCAAAAGCTGTTTTTCCTCGTTTGCAGGTTGCTGGGTTTCATTGGGCCTGTCCCTCCACCAGCTCGGGATAAGAGAGTATCCGTTCAAATCAAAATCATAACGAACCTATAATAGCATGTCAATGGTTTTCTTGATAAAAATGTCGATTGGTGTTGAAAGATTTTCTGCAAAATAAAAAGCTGCCTCATCGACCCATTTTACTTGACTATATAAAGAAAGAATTATATAACGCAATTTAGGGACAAGGTAATTTTTTGTTGCATTAGTATAGATTAATTAAATCAATGTGTTATACTATTACCGTGATGTAACCACTTACAAAAATATTAATCTTTTAAAAAGGAAGGTATTCTCCGATGAACGTTGTAGGAATATCAAACGAACTTTCAGCATTATTAAAAGGAAGCAATGTACAGGTACAGCTTTCTGTTCCCCAGCTCGTGGAAAAGGTGCTTAACCGCAACGAAGGCCTTCTGACTTCCACTGGTGCAGTCAGAGCGACTACTGGTAAATACACTGGCCGTTCACCTAAAGATAAATTCATTGTTGAAGAAGAATCCGTCAAGGACAAGATTGACTGGGGTCCTGTAAACCAGCCGATCTCCGAGGAATCCTTCACAAAGCTATATAATAAGGTATTGAAATTCCTCAAAGAAAAAGAAGAGGTTTTCGTCTTCAACGGATTCGCAGGCGCGGACAAAAAATACCGCCTTCCAATCCAGGTCATCAATGAATATGCATGGCACAACCTGTTTGCCCATCAATTGTTCATCCGCCCGACAGAGGAAGATCTTGCAGAACATAAAGCCGAATTCACGGTCATTTCAGCTCCTACTTTCAAGGCAGACCCTGAGGTTGATGGCACAAATTCCGAGACCTTCATCATCGTTTCTTTTGAACAACGCGTCGTGTTGATCGGGGGAACTGAATATGCAGGCGAAATGAAAAAGTCAATTTTTTCAGTAATGAACTATCTGCTTCCGGAAAACGGCATCCTTTCTATGCACTGCTCTGCAAACGTGGGACGTGAAGGCGATGTAGCATTGTTCTTCGGACTGTCAGGAACAGGTAAGACAACTCTTTCCGCCGATAATAATCGCCGCTTGATTGGCGATGACGAGCACGGCTGGTCACCAAACGGTGTTTTCAATATCGAAGGCGGCTGCTATGCAAAGTGCATCAACTTATCAAAGGAAAAAGAACCGCAAATCTTTGATGCAATCCGCTTCGGATCTGTTCTTGAAAACGTCGTGGTGAATGACGAAACGCGAGTAGCTGATTATGATGATGGCAGCCTGACAGAAAATACTCGCGCTGCGTACCCAATCCAGGCGATCGATAATATTGTAGACCCAAGCATTGCAGGCCATCCAAACGCAATTGTATTCCTTACAGCCGACGCTTTCGGAGTTCTGCCTCCTATCGCCAAGCTGACGAAGGAACAAGCGATGTACCACTTCCTGAGCGGTTACACTTCGAAGTTGGCGGGCACAGAACGCGGTATCACGTCACCGCAAGCAACTTTCTCAACCTGCTTCGGCTCACCATTCCTGCCGCTAGCAGCAACAAGATACGCTGAAATGCTCGGTGAAAAAATCGATGAGCACAACGCGAAGGTATTCCTAGTCAACACAGGATGGACAGGCGGAGAATACGGAACTGGAAGCCGCATGAAACTTGCCTTCACACGTGCAATGGTTCAGGCAGCACTTGAAGGCGAACTGAACAATGTCGAAACAGTCAAAGACGAAATCTTCGGCCTTGATATCCCGCTGCATGTACCAGGAGTACCTGACGATGTCCTGCAGCCAATCAAAACCTGGAGCAACCAGGACGCTTACTACGCAAAAGCAAACGAGCTTGCCGACAAGTTCCGCGCAAACTTTAAAAAGTTCACAAACGTACCGTCAGAAATCGAAGAAAAAGGCGGACCAACAGCGAAATAGGAATTTGATTAGGGCCATCTCTCTAGAGGAGATGGCTTTTGTTTTGTTGTTTTTCCGGCTATTGGTATTCTTTTTTAGAAATGACTAACCCCCTTTGGCTCTCATTTAAATCTCAGCACCTATACTTAAGCTTTATGTTCAAGTCTTTGTAATCTCCGGCTGTATTATGGTGCTGTTTGATAGTAATTACACCTTTATGACGTCCATCCTTGCCATCCTAGACACATAAGACCCCCGTTCGCCCCTAAATGCACCCTTATGGCGTACCTCCTGGACACATAAGACCTCCGTTCGCCACTAATTGCACCCTTATAGCGTACATCCCGGACACATAAGACCCCCGTTCGCCTCTAATTGAACCCTTATGGCATACCTCCTGGACACATAAGACCCCCGTTCGCCCCTAATTGCGCCCTTATGGCGTACCTGCTGGACACATAAGACCTCCGTTCGCCCCTAATTGCACCCTTATGGCGTACCTCCCGGACACATAAGACCTCCGTTCGGCCCTAATTGCACCCTTATGGGGTCCACGCTCGACACATAAGACTCCCGTTCGCCCCTAAATGCACCCTTATGCTTGCCTAGCCAGACACATAAGACTCCCGTTCACCCCTAATTGCACCCTTATGACTGCCTTCCTGGACACATAAGACCTCCGTTCGCCTCTAATTGCACCCTTATGTCATACCTCCTGGACACATAAGACCCCCGTTCGCCCCTAATTGCACCCTTATGGGGTCCACGCTCGACACATAAGACTCCCGTTCACCCCTAATTGCACCCTTATGGCGTACCTCCCGGACATATAAGACCTCCGTTCGGCCCTAATTGCACCCTTATGGGGTCCACGCTCGACACATAAGACTCCCGTTCGCCCCTAAATGCACCCTTATGCTTGCCTAGCCAGACACATAAGACTCCCGTTCGTGACTAATTGCACCCTTATAACTGCCTAGCCAGACACATAAGACCTCCGTTCACCCCTAATTGCACCCTTATGTCATACCACCTTGACACATAAGACCCCCATTCACACCTAAACTGGCCACATGCTTTTACAAGTTCCCTCTCCCCAACTCGGCACTCGCTTTTTTTCCAATAAAAAACAGAGCACAATAATGTGCCCTGCTCAGTTCGTTGAATTCAATGAAACTAATTGGTAAGTAATTGTAGTCTCTTTCGCTGTCCACTCGACTTTTGAAATGACGCCGGTTCCAGTCAGGTCGCCTTCGATGGTTTTTTTGACTTCTAGCGGAATGTCAATTGGATAGAGCCTGTAGCCTTCCTTTTTCAGAGAGAAGAAATTGTCTTCGAGCCTAATTTCGCGGCCTTTTGTCACGATCATTGTATTCAACTCTAATGGCATCCCCATTGTTTTCGCTCCTCTTCACTAGTAACTTCAAAATTCATTTTATCATTGTTATGGCTGTGATTTCATCCAATTCGTTAAATCAGTGACCACTTTCCGGTTCATCACCGGCGGGAAGTAGTGTGTATATTCATCAAAGTACCAGCTTTCCACGGGCTTGTCCAACTCTTTTAACCGTTTCTCAATCCGATATGAATGTTCAGCGGAAACATTACGGTCATTGCGGCCATGGATCAGCAGGACAGGAGACATCAGACTTTCGATTTCGTACAATGGTGTCCTGAATTTATAACGGTTTGGCACCTTTTTTGGCGATCCGCCGATTACCCTCTTCATCATCCTCCGCAGGTCTTTTCTTTCCACATATGTTAAGAACATATCGGTCACTCCTCCCCAGGTGACGACCGAGGCTGTCTCGGGAAACTGGATGGCCGTCAGCAGGGCCATTAAACCGCCGCGGGAAAAACCAAACACATGGACCCTCGCGACCCAGGGCAGGGACTGAAGCAAGCTGAAGCCGGCAAAAGCATCAACACGGTCATCTCCTCCAAAATCCTCATCTCCTTCACCGCCCTGGTTTCCACGGTAAAAAGGAGCGAACACCGTAAACCCTTCGGCAGCAAATTGCGCAATCCGGGCTGGCCTGACCTTTCCTACATTTTTTATACCGCCACGCAGATATAGGAATCCTTCCGTCCCCCTGCCGTCAGCCGGTCTAGCCAGCAGGCCTTTTACCCGCAGACCTCCTGCAAGGTAGGTCACCATCTCCATATCTACTGCAGGGTTAGGGGAAGGAAATTTAAAAGCGGATATCATTTGGCCGTCATTTTCCACCTTAATCACTCCTCTTATATGAATTTTTTTCGATTTTGCTACTGGGCATTCACACATTTTCTCCATCCTCATACATTATCGTAAGCCCAATTTAAGACAGATTTTTTAGGAGGCATTTTTATGAAAAAATGGTTCAAGGCCGGTTTTGCTTTATTTTTGGTTGCCATACTTATTATACCTCTTGCAGCCTGCGGTCAAGAAAAAGTACAGACTGTTAAGGTTGCAGAGGTAACTCGTTCAATTTTCTATGCTCCTCAATATGTTGCCCTTGCCAAAGGATTTTTTGAGGAAGAAGGCCTGGAGGTTGAGTTGACGACAACCTGGGGCGGTGACAAGACGATGACTGCCGTGCTGTCGAACGCAGCAGATGTTGCACTCGTTGGTTCCGAAACTTCAATCTATGTGTATGCACAGGATTCAAATGACCCGGTGATCAACTTTGCTCAGCTTACCCAGACGGATGGTACCTTCCTTGTTTCCCGGGATAAAATTGATGATTTCTCCTGGGATCAGTTAAAGGGGGCTACCTATCTTGGTCAACGGACTGGCGGAATGCCGCAAATGGTTGGCGAGTTCGTCCTTAAGAAGCATGGCATCGATCCAAAGACCGATTTAGAGATGATCCAGAATATTGATTACGCGAATATTCCAAACGCCTTCGCTTCCGGCACCGGAGACTTCGTGCAGCTTTTCGAACCGCAGGCGAGCCTTTTTGAAAAAGAAGGCAAAGGCCATATTGTCGCTTCATTTGGTACAGAATCCGGTCATGTCCCTTATACCACTTTCATGGCAAAACAAAGCTTTATGAAGAAAAACCCGGAAACTATTGAAAAATTCACACGAGCAGTTTACAAGGCACAGAAATGGGTCGATTCCCACAGCGCCAAAGAAACAGCTGAAGCCATACAGGAATACTTTAAAGATACCGATTTAGCTCTCATCGAAACAGTGGTTGATCGTTATAAGAGCCAGGGTTCATATGCGACAGATCCGATTCTGGATGAGAAAGAATGGAAAAACCTGCAGGACATCATGGATGAAGCAGGGGAACTTCCTAAGGAAGTCAGCCATGAAACATTAGTGAATACAGAGGTGGCAAAAGAAATCATGAAATAACTGGAGGTTGCAGCCTAATGGACTTTTTGACATTAAGAGGGATCCATCACACTTATTTTACAAAAACATCCGCTGTTACTGCGCTGAATGATATTTCACTCGATGTCCGGGAAGGGGAGTTTGTTTCCTTCCTGGGTCCGAGCGGCTGCGGCAAGACGACGCTGCTTTCGATTATCGCAGGATTGATACAGCCTTCTGACGGACAGGTAAAGCTTGAAGGCAAATCCGTCAAAGAAGCTGCGAATCAAACGGGATACATGCTGCAGCAGGACTACTTATTCCCCTGGAAAACGATTGAGGAGAATATTTTACTAGGATTAAAGATAAGCAGATCCTTGGAAGATACAAAAAAAGAAGAAGTGTTAGCGCTCCTGAGACAAATGGGGCTCGAGAATGTGGAGAAGCTTTATCCTAAACAATTGTCGGGCGGGATGCGCCAGCGAGTGGCCCTTGTTAGGACACTGGCAACAGAACCAAAGCTGCTCATGCTCGATGAACCCTTTTCCGCGCTTGATTACCAGACGAAATTAAAGCTAGAGGACCTGGTCTCGAACACATTCAAGACATTTGGCAAAACAGCCATCCTCGTCACACATGATATCGGCGAAGCCATAGCGATGAGTGACCGGATCTTCCTTTTCTCACCAAGGCCAGGCCGATTGCATAAAACCTTTTCCATGCCTGAAGAGCTTAGGAACCTAAGTCCATTCGAGGCCAGGAACCACCCTTTATACAATGAACTGTTCCAGACTATTTGGAAGGAGTTGGAATCCGTTGAACCAGAAGAAAACTGAACTCCTTCATCAACAGTACCTGAAAAACCTGAGCAAAGAGCAAAAAATAGTCCGGGTCTATCAATTGCTGATCTTCATCGCCTTTTTTGCAAGCTGGGAAATCTCGAGCCAGCAAAAATGGATTGACCCACTTCTCTTCAGTTCACCATCAAAAATCTGGAATCTTCTGATTGAGAAGACGCTTGACGGTTCACTCGCTGTCAATCTTGGCATAACACTGGCAGAGACTGTTCTCGGTTTCATCCTAGGTACTCTTGCTGGTACCATACTGGCAGCAATATTATGGTGGTCACCGATGCTCTCCAAAATACTGGACCCATATCTCGTCATATTGAATTCAATGCCTAAGGTGGCGCTTGGACCAATTCTGATTGTCGCTCTTGGCACCAACATGACATCGATCATTGCGATGGGCGCAATCATCTCGGTCATCATCACGACAATCGTTGTCTACACAGCCTTTAAAGAAGTTGACCCTAACTATCTGAAAGTGCTGCAGACTTTCGGAGCGACAAGGACTCAATGCTTCAGGGAAGCCATTCTCCCTGCATGTTTCCCAACTATTATATCAACCTTGAAAGTGAATGTCGGATTGTCATGGGTAGGTGTCATAGTCGGAGAATTCCTTGTTTCAGCAAGAGGCCTTGGATATATGATCATCTATGGATTTCAGGTTTTCAACTTTACCCTCGTATTCCTCTCACTGCTGGTCATCGCCGTGTTCGCGACAGTGATGTATCAGCTGGTCGAACTGCTTGAAAAGAAACTGATAAAAAGTAATCAGTAAAGAAGTCGGAATATGGTCCGGCTTCTTTCACTTTTTGTTTGATAAAGTAGTGCCAGCGTCACCAATAAAGTTTTGAGAATGGCC
The DNA here is from genome assembly GCF_900166585.1 of Mesobacillus jeotgali. Lineage (NCBI taxonomy): Bacteria > Bacillati > Bacillota > Bacilli > Caryophanales > Bacillaceae > Mesobacillus > Mesobacillus jeotgali. The sequence goes on from NZ_FVZC01000009.1 coordinate 2,502,052, forward strand.
AATAAAATTAAATGTTCACTGATAAATGGTAAAATCGCCAATCAAAATTGTTTTTCGCCAATATATCAAAATTAAAGTCCATTAAAAGAGCGGCCGAAGATTGGCCGCCACTTTTCACCGATTTTCCTTTAAATATTCAAGTGTGTATTTTATTACGTCATCTTTCATAATAAAACTGTATTCATCCATCATTCTTTCCACTAACAAATTGCCATTTTTCAGGACTGGTCCTCCAGTTTCGAGATAATCATCCTGCGGCAGTATTTCTTCCGCTTCGGCGTAATAGATCCTTTTTACAAACGATTCTTCTCCCACACCGACCTGGTACTCCCCGATGCTTTCAATCGATTTTAATATAGCACCGGTTTCTTCCATGACTTCTCTTCGTGCAGTTTGTTCGAGTGTCTCCCCTGCTTCTGCCTTGCCGCCCGGAAACTCCAGGCCCCTTTCCTTATGATGGGTAAGAAGCCATTCCCCACGGTATGTACAAATGACCAGCACATGGCGGGCACTCTTGTCGAATGCATTTTCCTTAAAGGCTAAGATCACTTCTTCTCCATTTAAAGCATTGAATTTTTTCATGACCGCTCTCTCCTGCCCTTTTTCATGCCTCTAATTATATCGAAAAAGGAAAAATGAAGAAACCGCAGACCTCTGTCTGCGGATGTACTATTTTTGCGGCAGGATGCCCATGCTTTCAATATGGTTCCTGGCTTCTTCATCACCAAGTTTATAAATCATCTCATAAGCCTGAATCAGCTGTCTGTCCAGAGCATCATTTTCCCTGTCGTAGTGATATTGGACATATGGGACATGCGCCCTCATGAAATTTTGCCAGCCTGTGGAATAGCTTTGTTCAAAAATTTCCCTCAGCGCTGTGATTTCTTCATCTGTGGCTTCGATTTTGAAATTCCATGGAGATGCTGTGGATACACTTGAAATCTCGCCTTCACTTATATTGATATAGTAAGTTTTTTTGCCGTCTTGCATGAACGTCACCTCATGGATATCGTTCCCTGCGTCTATATTTCTTTATACTGAATATCTTTAAAATAAATAATTTTTTGCACTCCAAAATTCCTTTTAAAGTAATGAGTATGTTAAAATTAGAGCACGCATACAGATAAAGAAAATCAATAACCCTGCCGGAAAATGCTTCAATTCCGAGGCATATTTTTTCCAGTCAAGGGTATTAAATAAGTATAGGATTATGGAGGATTAAGAAGGAGAGGTGAAATGTCATGAAACTGATTGATGAGCTATACGAACTTTACCGCAATAAATTGACCGGTGATGAAGAGGATATCGATATGCTCGCTTTTGCCTTCCTTGAAGAAATGAGCCGTGAAGACCTTCTGAAGATCATCCAGGACCTCGATAAGCAGGAGCTTTATGATTTGATGGGGCTTTATTTGATCGAGAGCCTGAAGGGGAAATTTGCCCAGGATGATTTCGGAGCGCGTTCGGTCACATATCCTTCCCGCAATGTCCATTAATGAATAAAATACATATAACCGGCTGATTAAGCCGGTTTTTTTTGCGCAAAAAAAACTGGCCCGGCGGCCAGTTTTTCTCTTATCCAAGATAAGCCTTGAACATCCACATATGTTTGCGGAGGCTCATTTTCACTTCCGTCATCATATCTGCGGTAGCTGTATCCTCTGCCTTTTCTGCAAGTTCAATTGCTTGCTGGAGCTCGTCCACAATTGTTCCAAAGTCATCGTGCAGCTGCTTGACCATATCTTCTTCGTTTTCTGAACCGGTTGCTTCTTCAACAGAAGACAGTTCTAAATATTCCTTCAGCGTCGCGACAGGCTTCCCTTCTAACGCGAGAATTCTTTCAGCAAATTCATCAATGATTGTTGCTGCTTCGTTGTAAAGTTCTTCGAATTTGACGTGAAGTGTGAAGAAGTGGCGGCCCTTTACATACCAGTGGTAATTGTGAAGCTTTGTATATAGTACCGTCCAGTTTGCAACTTGTTTGTTTACTGCTTGGATTAATTCTGTTTGTGCCATGCTTAATTCATCCTCCTCTTAGTCATCATTTATATTCCCCTTCCTGTTTTAGAAAAAACATGGTGACAGCAACTTTTTTCCTATCCAGGAAAGGAACATGCTACAATAATTTTGAACAAAGGAGGACGTATTATGTATACCGTTTTGATTATCTCGATCATCATTGTCATCGTAGTCCTGGTTTTAAGCGTGTTGACCACTTCTAAGGCATATCAATACAAACACACAGTCGACCCGATTGAAAACAACAGTGATCTTCACGAAAACACCTCTGATAATGAACGTGGTGAAAAATAAATAAAAGGAGCTGAAGCAGCTCCTTTTAAGAGATTAAATTTTTTAAGAAGGGATTTCCTATGCTAAAAAAAGCATTCATCGGCATCATCCGATTTTATCAAGCAGTCATATCGCCTTTGAAGCCGCCGTCATGCCGTTTTTATCCGACTTGTTCCCATTATGGGCTTGAAGCGATCCAGAGATTTGGTCCCTTCAAAGGCGGTTGGCTGACCATCGTGCGGATCCTGAAATGCCAGCCACTTCACCCGGGCGGAATCGACCCTGTGCCGGAAGAATGGCCATCAAGGAAAAAAGACAAGGCCCATAATCATTAATTTCCTGTTTTAAAAATATTGCAGTCGAATTGCCTGCTTACTTTTCATATCCATTGATAACCTGATCCAGCCTTCCTGTTGCCGGATCAATTACTAGCCCATGTACAGGAACATCTTTAGGCATCAAGGGATGGTTCTTTACGATTTCGACACTGTGGCCAACACTGTCCTTGACATTGTCAAAGCCGTGAAGCCATTCCTTTACATCGATTCCCGAATAATTCAAAGTGTTCAGCATATCATCACTAACACCGCGACGTTGCATTTCCTCAATCATGCCATCAGGCTTCATACCGCTCATGCCACAGTCATAGTGCCCAATGATTGCCACTTCCTCTGCCTGCAGCTGGTAAACAGCGACCAGAAGACTTCTCATGATACTTCCAAAAGGATGCATGATGAGTGCACCGGCATTTTTGACAATCTTCACATCACCATTGCGAATATTCAACGCTCTTGGCAAAAGTTCAACAAGCCTGGTATCCATACATGTTAAGATAACCATTTTTTTGTTTGGAAATTTCGTAGTCGTGAATTCTTCATACTTCTTTTCAGCAACAAATTGTTCATTAAAATGAAGGATTTCCTCAAGCATTCTCATCTTCTCTACTCCTTTTTAACATGGTCTACTATCTAGAATACCGTAAATCTCCGCAGAGCCAAAATGTTTTACTTGATTTTCTGCCAATCCTTTTGTATGATACAAAAGGTAAATCGTAACGATTACGAATTAATATTTTTAACAACTGACCAGAAAACTATAAAAGAATGCTACCATTACAGTTCATAAATCGTAATCAATCCGTTTTGAAACCAGGAGGTCAATATGAAAAAAATTGCTTTTATACTATCGATTTTTATAACAATCTCAGCCTTTCTCAGCGGCTGCGGAAAAGAAAACGCCTCAAATAAGGAAAAGGATCAGAACCTGTTGCAAGTCTATACAACCGTTTATCCGCTCCAGTTTTTCAGCGAGCAAATTGGCGGTCAATATGTCGAGGTTAAAACCGTGTATCCTCCAGGAGCAGATGAACACACTTTCGAACCCTCCCAAAAAGATATGATGGCATTAGCTGATGCAGACGTTTTTTTCTATATCGGTCTCGGTCTTGAGGGTTTTGTTGATAAAGCGGGCAAAACTTTGAAAGATGAGGAAGTAAAAATGGTTCCTGTCGGAGAAGCCGTACATTTCGATGAAGCTGGCCATCAAGAGAATGACCATAGCGATGATGAACATGCAGAGGAAGACAGCCATGCCGAGGAAGACAGCCATGATGACAAAGGCGGTAATGACAGTGGCGATGGGCATGCACACGGTGACATCGACCCGCATGTCTGGCTAGATCCTATATATGCAAACGATCTTGCCCTTGCTATCAAGGAACAGTTAATCGAACAAATGCCAGAGCATAAAGATACTTTTGAACAAAATTATTCTGAACTAGCTGCCCAATTAGAGGATGTAGACAAAGAGTTTGCCAATGTGATTCATTCAGCGAAGCGCAAGGAAATCATTGTATCTCATGCAGCATACAGTTATTGGGAAGAGCGATATGGGATTGATCAAATCAGTATCTCTGGACAGTCGACAACTAATGAACCGTCCCAAAAAGAACTTCAAAAACTCATTTCTCATGCAAGAGACGAAAAGATAAAATATGTTTTGAATGAACAGAACTTTGAATCCAAGCTGGCAAAAATGGTTCAGGAAGAAATTGGTGCTAAGTCACTTACGCTCCACAATCTTTCTGTATTAACGGATAAAGACATAAAAAATAAGGAAACATACTTCACGTTGATGGAAAGAAATATCTCGACGCTCGGAAAAGCGTTGAATGAATAATACCGTTGCCTCCCAATTTGGGAGGTTTTTTTATGGAAAATTTTCCTACATATTTTCCAATAAAGTGAAAACACTAGGAGGAGGCATATTACGGAAGGGAAGTTAAATGATGGACGAAATATTAATTGCCCGTTCACTGTTCGGGACAACCATGGGGTTTCATATTATCAATGCAACGATTGGGGTTGGGCTGCCGCTAATGATTCTTGCAGCAGAACTGCTCTACCAGAAAACAAATGACAGGGACTATGCCGTAATGGCGAAAAGGTGGACTAAGGCATTTGCCGTTACCCTGGGAGTCGGCATCCCGACTGGCACAATTGCAGGAGTCCAGCTATCCCTCCTATGGCCAGGGTTCATGGAGGTCATCGGGCGAGTCATGGCCCTGCCTTTTCAGATTGAAATTTATGCTTTTTTCGTGGAAGCTTTGTTCATGTCGATTTATGTGTACGCAGCAGATCGAATCGCACCCTGGATGAGAATAGCCAGTCTGACGCTGGTTGCTCTTGGGGCACTTGCCTCTGCTGTCCTGATCACAAATGTCCATGCATTCCAGGGTACACCAGCTGGCTTTCGAGTAGAAAATGGCGAGCTCGTTGATATCGATCCATGGGCTGCCTTCTTTAATCCAAGTTTCGTTGTTACTGCTGGACATGTTGTCGTCACAGCTTATATGACCGGGGCATTTATTATCGCTACTGTTGCTGCCTATAAAATGCTAAAAAGTGACTTTGGCTCAAGGCTGTATAAATTTCATCAAAAAGCTTTGATGGCCAGTTTAATCATTGGCGGTATCTTCTCCATTCTGACTGCAGCCAATGGACATTCAGCTGCACAATACCTTCATGAATACCAGCCTGAAAAACTGGCAGGCGCAGAAGGACTTTTTGAAACCCAAAAATACGCCCCGCTGGCAATCGGAGGGTTTACCGACCGGGAAACGGAATCAGTAAAATGGGGCATTGAAATTCCATGGGCATTAAGTTTTCTGGCCGGAAATTCATTCGATACCGAAGTGAAGGGCTTAAATGATTTTCCCGAGGAACACTGGCCCCCATTGTTCATCCACACATTATTTAATGCGATGGTCGGGGTTGGGATGCTGCTTATCACACTCTCTCTAATCGCATTTGTTTGGAATAAAATCTTGAAGAAAGACCGGTTTCCTAAATTCCTCATGTGGTTGTTTGTTGCTACAGGCCCGCTTGCCATGCTTGGGATTGAATTCGGCTGGATTTTTGCCTGTACAGGAAGGCAGCCATGGGTCATTTACCGTGTACTGACCACTGCCGATGCTGCGACAACTGCAACAAACCTCGGAATATTATTTATTCTTTTTGCTGCAGTGTACGTTTTGCTTGGCGTGATGGAAATCATCGTTCTCCGGTATTACTTCAGGAAAAATACCGTATTGGACGACCTGAACAGAGCACAGCAAAAAGAATTTCCGTTGTTCGATTCAAATACGTAAAAGAGGTGATTCGGTGTGACTGATGCGCTAACTGCTATAACCGTCCTCTGGGGCTTCGTCTTTATTTATGCCGTCATGGCCACCATGGATTTTGGCGCTGGCTTCTGGTCGATGGTATACATCAATAAAACAAAAACAAAGGCAACAAATATCGCCAATCGCTATCTTTCGCCAACCTGGGAAGTAACGAATACTTTTATCGTTGCCCTGGTCGTGGCAGTTTACAGCATGTTTCCAAAAGCTGCTTATACATTGGGCACGGTACTGCTGATCCCAGGCAGCATGATCTTGCTTCTGTTATCCGTTCGAAGTGCATTTCTTGTTTTTTCAAATATTGCTGAGGATTATCGAAAAGTGCTCACCTATATATCAGGAATCTGCGGCATCCTGATCCCTGGCTTGTTGATCAGTGTTCTCCCCATTACACATGGCGGGTTTGTCGAGTTCACTGATGGATCGCAAAACCTCAATCTTGGAAAGCTTTTCACCAGCCCAAATGAATATGCCTTTATCGGCTTTGCTGTTAGCAGTACCCTCTTCCTTTCGTCACTGTTGCTCGCAGATTACTCAAAAGCATCTGATGAGCTTCAGGCTTATAATGTCTACAGACGTGATGCATTGATTCTGGGACCGATTTCGCTGGTAATGGCTTTTGCCATCATGCTGACGTTACGAAATGAAGCTGCCTGGATTTATGATAATATGATGGACGATTTATCTATTCTTATAATATCGGTTGTTCTTTTCATGATTGGCGGCCTTGCACTGATTCTTCCATCGATTGGCAATAAATCGCTAAGAGGACTCCCAAGGCTCGCTGTTATCATGATTACCCTTCAATATCTGGCAGCAAGCTATGTTTACGGAAAAGCCCATCTGCCATATATCGTCTATCCGGAAGTAACGATACAATCGGCCTTTACCGACCCAAATTCATTCCGTGCTGTATTCACCACATATATTGTTGGATTCCTGATTCTTTTTCCTGGCTTCATCTATTTCTGGAGCCTGTTCATGCAGGACAAAAGATATCTCCGGCAAAAAAAGGCCAGGGGACAAACTTGATTCCTTTTGCCTAATATTAGCTTGAATGAGTAATTCGTTCCCGCTGCATGCTATAGATGTATCAATCAAAAAGGAGTGGTACACCATGGCTAAAGACGTATTGTGCGAAGTAAACAACTGTCAATATTGGGAGCATGGAAACCTATGCAACGCCGACAAAATCTATGTGGTCAGCCATTCCGGCGAGACAGCCGATAACAGCCGGGAAACCGACTGCAAGACATTTGAAGCTTTAAGCTAAATATTGGGACCGGGTCAACCTGGTCCTATTTATTGCTTATGGTCGGTTCTTTCGATCGGAATAAGATCAATAAATAGAAAACGATCCTTCCCAGTGAAATAATCAGGAGTTACTTTCTCAGCCCCTTTTTCAAAGCTTAAGGGAAACTTAAAATTAGGCCCGTCAAACACTAACGAATGAAATTCCCCCTTCTCACCGCAAATATCATGGTTTTTCGGATAGTCTTTGAGCAATTCCCTGTCATAGATTCTTCCAAGAAAACATTTGTTTAGTGCCTCCAAATCAATGCAGGTGATCACAGACTCAAACCCTAGCTGAATGAACTGATTGCTGATGTCATCAACAGAATGATTCCACAGAGGAAAAATAGCAGTCAAACCGGTTCCTTCCACAAGATTTTCCCTATATTCGCGGATATCCTGCAGGTGAATATCACCAAAAGCAATATGGGTGACACCGTCTGCCTTCAATTCAGAGAATGTTTTCCTCATGATTTCCTGATACTTATCATTCGAGCATTCCTGAGGGATCCAAACTTCTCGTAATCGAATTCCTAAAGACTCCGATTGCTGTTTCAGCAGCTCATGCCTTACTCCATGAATGGAAACACGCCCTGTCCCTTCTGTGAGAGTCACTAACAATGAATCAACTTCATAATCAGGATTATTTTGTATTTTATATAATGCAAGGGTAGAATCCTTCCCCCCGCTGAATCCCATAACTATTTTCATCCTATCAGCCTCCTTTACTCGAAATAAAAATGATTCACAACCTTGAGGTTAATACACTTAAACACATTATTAATCAGGTTAAGCCTTGTGCTGCCTATCCAGATTATCCAATTCTATTTGAATTCTCTCTGGATCGATTCGTTTAAATAATGGCTCTACAGCATTTAAAATTTGAGGCGAGACAGCTAGCGGGCACCAGCCTGCTTTTGTAATAGACAGCATTTGTTTAATCTTTTCACTAGAGAAAGGCAAGAATGGTGTCAGGATATTTGCCAGGTTCCCAATGATGTAAACACAGTCAGCCATAGTCTGTTTGCAGGCTTCAACATTTTCATTAATCTGCTTCCATGGCTGCTCCTGGTCAAAGTATTTGTTCGAATACCTGACAAAATCAAATACTGTTTCCAATGCCTCCTTAAAGCTGGCCTCTTCAACATTTCGACCAGTGTCATCATATAACCTGCTTACACCATCAGCTATTTCTTTGCTAATCGTTTTTTCCGGAATCACACCATCAAATGATTTGTGGATGAATTTCAAGGTCCTGTTCACGAGGTTTCCATAGGCGCCCAGCAATTCGCTATTATGACTATAGATAAATTCCTTCCACGAGAAATCCGCGTCCCGATTTTCAGGGGCGTTGATTGTAAGAAAATAGCGGATGGAATCCGGGTCATATCTTTCTAGAATATCAGGCACCCAGACAGCCCAATTTCTGCTTGTCGACAATTTTCTTTTTTCCAGTGTGAGATATTCATTCGACACTATATGGGATGGCAAAGGATCCTTTTCCAACCCGGCAAGGATAGCAGGCCATATGATGGAATGAAAAGGAATATTGTCTTTGCCGTGTACATAATACGATTTGGTTTCGGTGTTCCAAAACGTCCCATCATCCCCGGTTGTTTCTTTTGCCCAAAGTTTGCTGGCGGTATAGTATCCAGAAACAGCTTCAATCCATACATAGATTTTCTTTTGCTCATACCCCTTTAGCGGCACACCTACCCCATGGTCTAAATCACGTGATACCGCCCGATCCTGAAGACCCTCCTTCAGATATCTCCTGGTCAGAGAGATGGCATTATTTCGCCAACCCTCTTTGTGTTCTGCCTCATCAACATAGTGTTCCAGAGTTTGTTGAAAAGAGCTTAAAGCAAAATAAAAATGTTCTGTTTTTCTTACGGTGGGCGGGTGGCCACAGATCTTGCAGCGCCTGTCGATCAAATCAAGCGGTTCCAATACAGTGGAGCAGGCATCGCATTGATCCCCACGTGCATTCGCTCCGCATATCGGGCATAGACCCTCTACATATCGGTCAGGCAAAAACTGTTGGTCATGCTCGCAATACGACTGATCAATTTCTTTTTTGTAAATGAACCCTTTTTCAAACAACTCCAAAAAGATAGCCTGAACAAGTTCATGATGATGCTCTGTGTCAGTCCTTGTATACTGGTCATAAGAAAACCCCAGACGAGAAAAACAATCGACAAATTCCTTATGATATTGATCCGCTATCTCCTTTGCCGTTACTCCCTCCTGCTTGGCTCTTATTGTAATCGGTGTCCCGTTACAGTCACTGCCAGAAACATATAAAACTTTTTCCCCTTTTAGCCGGTAATACCTAGCTAAAATATCACCCGGCAACAGGCTAGAAATATGCCCAAGATGCAAAGAACCATTTGCATAGGCCCATGCTCCTCCAATAAAAATACTCATTGAATGACCTCCTTAGAAAAATAAAAAACCCCGTCCTTAACTGCAAAAGTTAAGGACGAGGTTTGGATTCCCGTGATACCACCTTATTTCGCAAATAGTTCACACTATTTGCCTCACCAAGTACGGAGCATGGATTGCCTGCTCTTATACTGTGACATTGATAACGAGTGCCAACTCTCGCCGTTCCCTACTTATACTTGCAGCATGTTCAGGACGGAGCTCAGAGACCATTTTTCAAGTGACTGTCTTTGCTTCTTTTCAGCTGCCGAAGCTCTCTGTAAAAAACAGGGGCACTCTACTTTTTCTCTTCATTGCTTTTTGAAATTTATTAATCTGATTTTATTCAGAATTTTCCAGGAAGTCAATAATCAATTTAAAAAAGCACTCTTCCATTAAGGGAGAGTGCTTCACTGTTATTATGCTTCCAGACTTGCCATTGGACCAAAGAATTCAAAATGAATCCTGTCTTCTGTAACGCCAAGGTCTTTTAACGCTGCGTTTACTGCTTTCATGAACGGTACCGGGCCGCAGAAATAGAAGTCTGAGTGTTCAAGATTCACATTTTCTTTGAGCCATTCTTTTGTAATATACCCTTCAACATCAAAGCTGTTGTTCAGGCGGTCTTCTTCTGTTGGCTGATCGTAGAACACCACTGAATTCACCTTTGCTTTAGCTGCGGTTGCTGCTACTTCATCTTTAAGGGCATGCACTTTGCCGTTCTGTGCCGCATGGATGAAAGTCACTTCTTTTTCCGGCTGCAGCTCAGCAACAGTGTTCAGCATGCTGACCATCGGAGTAAGGCCAACTCCGCCGCTAAGCAGAACAACCGGGGTATCTTTTTCAGTATCAAGGAAGAAGTCGCCTGCAGGTGCACTGATCTGGAGAACTTCCCCTTCTTCCACGGTATTGTGCAGGTAATTGGATACTTTTCCATCCGGTGTTTCCATGCCAGCTTCCTTTTTAACACTAATACGGTAGTAGTCTTTTCTAGGAGCATCTGACAGGCTGTACTGGCGGATATGTGTGAATTTTTCCCCTTCAATTTCAAGCTTGACGCTTATATACTGCCCCGGCTTAAATGAAGCGATTGCCTTTCCATCCACTGGCTTCAGGTAGAAAGATGTGATGACTTCACTTTCCTCGACTCTTTTCGCTACGATAAATGGTCGGAATCCATCCCAGCCGCCTTTTTGGTTTGCCGCTGCGTCATACATTTCCGCTTCCACAGAGATGAATGCATCCGCAATCACGCCATATGCTTCAGCCCAGGCATTGATGATTTCATCTGTAGCCGCGTCTCCAAGAACCTCTTTAATCGCAATCAGCAAGTGCTTGCCAACGATCGGATAATGCTCAGGCAGGATGCCAAGGCTGCGGTGCTTGTGGGCAATCTGATTTACAACCGGCAGGATCGCTTCAAGATTGTCGATGTACTTCGCTGCTGCATAGACCGTTCCAGCCAATGCTCTTTGCTGTCTGCCCTGCTTTTGGTTAGCATGGTTAAAAATGTTCAGCAGCTCAGGATGATTTTCGAACATCGTCTTATAGAATACTGTCGTGATTTGTTCTCCGTGCACTTCCAGAACCGGTACTGTCGATTTGATGATCTCAATAGTTTTTTGATCTAGCATTTCATACACTCCCCTATATCAATATCTTCTTATCGAGGTGTTTTACCTCATTCCCATAGTGATTATAATAAATTAATTCGGCAGACTAAGTGATTCAAATCACACTATCGTAAAATAGTTCTTTCGAATTAGATTTTTAATTAGGAATTGCTTCATTCGCAACGAATTTTATGATAAAAATGAACCAAATCAGGATTTTCAAACGTGTTAACTGATTAAACTGGCCACAAAAAAGGGTGGCACCTTTTTTATAGCGAAAATCTTGATTTTATAGCGACTTTTTCTCTTTTATAACGAAAATAAATTTTTTATAGCGACTTTTTCTTTTTTATAGCGAATTGGTAAAAAACGCTGATTTTTTCGAATTTATCTTAGAGAAAAAAATAAAAGCACTGCGTTAGCAGTGCTCCCAGACTGTAGACAAACTTGATGGAGATCGAGCTTGTCTACAGTCTTTTTGGTTTGTGCTGGAATGGGGCCGTTGATTTCCGTTCCAGGCGCTTCGCTTTCCGCGGGGCCGGCGCTGAGCCTCCTCGCCGCCGTTGGCGTCTGCGGGGTCTCACCTGTCCGTCTGATCCCGCAGGAGTCTACGCGCCTTCCACTTCAATCAACAGGATTCCTCAACTTAGTGTGGAACTAACCATAAGTCTCTTTTAAAATAGATACATATAACGCTTGAGGTGATGAAGATGCTTTCGAAAAATAATCCAATCCAACGAGATCAATTAGAGATGGTTGCTTTAGACCAACTGGTTCCTCAGGACCATTTAGTCCGTAAGATGGAAGCAGCCCTTGATTTTTCTTTCATCTATGATTTGGTGAAGGATGTGTATTCCGAAGTAGGTCGCCCAAGCATTGACCCTGTGATTCTAATTAAGCTCAGCTTCATTCAATATACCTTTGGCATCCGCTCCATGCGCCAGACCATTGCCGAAGTAGAAACGAACATGGCCTACCGCTGGTTTTTGGGTTATGGATTCCATGATAAAGTGCCCCATTTCTCCACCTTCGGGAAGAATTACGAACGCCGTTTTAAAGACACCGATTTGTTTGAACAGATCTTCTATCGAATTCTTAAGACCGCAGCGGATAAGAAACTTATTAGTGCTGAACATGTCTTTATTGATTCAACCCATGTAAAAGCAAGTGCGAATAAGAATAAATTCCAGAAGAAAGTGGTGCGAAAGGAAACACGGGTGTATCAAGAGAAACTCCAGGAAGAGATCAATCAGGATCGAGAAGACCACGGGAAGAAACCTTTTCCTCCCGATAAATTCGAGAAGGAAGAAACGAAGGAAATCAAGGAAAGCACGACCGATCCTGAGAGTGGATACTACGTCAAGGACGAGCGAACAAAGCAGTTTGCCTACTCTTTCCATGCGGCATCAGATCGGAATGGATTTGTTTTGGGAACCATCGTGACACCTGGGAATACGCATGACAGCCTGATCCTTGAGCCAATGGTAGAACAAGTGATAGAGAAAGTTGGAAAGCCTAATGCCGTTGCGGCAGATGCAGCCTATAAAACTCCAGCTATTACGAAGTTTCTGATGGAAAACGAAATGACCCCTGCTTTGCCTTATACCCGACCACGGACGAAGGATGGCTTTTTCCGCAAATATGAATATGTGTATGACGAATTTTTCGACTGTTACTTGTGTCCTGCCGGTGAGGTCCTAAAGTATTCGACCACAACGAAAGAGGGATATCGTGAATATAAATCCCCCAAACAGATCTGCGCAACCTGCCCGTTTTTAGGGCAATGCACAGAAAGCAAAGACCACCAAAAGGTGGTAACGCGCCATATCTGGCAGGAGTATGTGGAAGAGGCGGATCACTTAAGGCATACACCAGAAGTAAAACAAATCTATGCGAAGCGCAAGGAAACCATTGAGCGTGTATTCGCAGATGCAAAAGAAAAGCATGGCATGCGTTGGACAACCCTGAGGGGGCTTAAAAAATTGTCGATGCAGGCGATGCTTACTTTCGCTGCCTTGAACCTGAAGAAGATGGCCAACTGGACATGGAGAAGTCCAAAAATGGCCTAAAAGTATAGCAAATAGAGTCTATTTCCTTTGAAAAATCCGATGAGATCCAAAAAGGGGTTCGGAATGAGAGCATTCCGAATCCCTTTTGTCTACAAACTGAAAGCACTGCGTTAGCAGTGCTCCTTCACTCTATAATACAAACCGTTCTTCAATAACAGTAACTTCTTTCATGCGCTTCCTATTAAGTTCAACTCCGATTCCAGGGCTGCCAGGCACATTGATCATCCCATTCTCCACCTTTATTTCCGGCTGGATGATATCTTGTTCCCAATAGCGGTCGGAACCAGAAATATCACCTGGAATCATGAATCCCGGCAGTGAAGCGATGGCGATATTATGGGCTCTTGAAATACCGAATTCTATCATGCCGCCCGCCCAAACAGGAATTCCTTTGGAATGGCAGTAATCGTGTATTCTTTTTGCTTCGTTAAGGCCGCCAACACGACCGAGTTTTATATTGATAACTCCGCAGCTTCCGAGCTCGACTGCTTTCCTGGCGTCTTCAAAAGTGACGATGCTTTCATCAAGGCAGATAGGCGTCTTGATTTTCTCCTGAAGCTTCGCATGATCGATAATATCATCAAATCCCAGCGGCTGCTCAATCATCAGCAGGCCGAATTCATCAAGAGCTTTTAACCTGTCCACATCTCGTAGTGAATATGCCGAGTTCGCGTCAGCCATCAGGGGCAAATCAGGGAACTGCTTACGGATTCCAGAGATTAACTGGAAGTCAGCATCTGGACTGATTTTAACCTTCACCCGCTTGAAGCCCTGCTCCAAATAGCTTTCAATTTGTTTAAGGACCTCAGCCAAATTAGGGTTGCCGACAACCACCCCTGCTGGAATGGCTGACATTGTTCCTCCAATAATCTTCGATAACGAAATGCCTTCTCTCTTCGCATGCAAATCCCAGAGTGCAGTTTCCAGCGAGGCCTTTGCCATATGATTCCTTCGAACTGAACTAAACAGGGCAAAAGCTTCATCAGGATGGCTGATACCCTTTTCTTTTAAAAGAGGGATCAAAAAATCTTTCAGCATATGGAATGAAGTCTGGACTGTTTCCTCGGTATACCATGGGGAAGTAAAAGCTACCCCTTCACCATAGCCTGCTATGCCATTTCGATCTTCCACTTCCACAATGATGGCTTCCCTGTCCGTCACCGAACCTAAATGAGTCATGAAGGGCTGCTTTAATGGCATCTTAATAACCGATAAACAGACGGACTTAATATCCATTACCATCACGCTCCGCATCCAGCCACTCTCGCAGTTTGCGCCTCAATAATTTCTTTGCAGCATTCCTCGGGAGACTGTCCGTAAAGTAGACCTTCTTCGGAAGTTTGTATTTAGCGAGTTTCTGTTTACAAAGAGCCAGCAATGCTTCTTCAGAAACTTCTTCTTTTTTCACTATAAAAGCAACTGGTACCTGCCCCCATTGCTCATCAGACGCTCCAATCACCCCTGCGTCTGCAACACCGGGATGCGAAAGCAGAACTCCTTCAATTTCAGCAGGATAGATATTTTCCCCGCCTGAAATGATTAAATCCGATCGTCGGTCAAGAACATAAAGGAAGCCTTGAGCATCCATATAGCCAATATCGCCCGTGTGAAGCCATCTGTTACGGATTTTATCAGCACTTTCATCCGGCCGGTTCAGGTACCCGATTGTAACATTCGGCCCTTTTACTACAATCTCACCCTCAGCGCCTGCAGGAACATCCTGGCCATCAACATCGACTATCCGGATCTGGTTTGGGAATAGCGCCTTACCGGCAGAACCCAAACGTTCAATACTGTATTCAGGTGACAATGTTGCAAATTGTGAAGATGTTTCTGTCATGCCATAGGTTTGAAATACCGGGATATCTTTTTTAAGACATGATTCCAGTAAAGGCAGCGGTGCAGGTCCGCCTCCCAACAGCATGCAGCGGAATTGCACTGGCAATCTCTCTGCGCCAAGTTCATCAATAATCCGCCTCAGCATCGTGCTGACCACCGACATGATTGTTATTTGATATTGATGGATATCATCGATTACCTTTTTCTCTTCAAAGGAGGAATGCAATACAACTGGCATGCCGTATATCTGGCTCCTCATTAAAATTGAGTAGCCGCTGATATGGAAGATCGGCACTATACAAAGCCATTTATCCTGGTCATGTAATCCGAGATTTAATGCTGATGCATTTGCACTCCACCAGTGGTTCCCGTATGTTTGCATAACACCCTTCGGATTACCGGTAGTACCTGATGTGTACATGATCGACGTCACTTCGTCCATTGGATATTCTTCAAGAACAACTGGAATATTTCCTTCTAGCTGGCTCAAATTATTCGTACTGATTTTTTTAATATTGGTGTTGATCGCAGTTACTTTTTCATTGAATCGCATTTCATACACGAGTACATCTGCTTCACTGTCGTCCAGCTGCCATGACAGCTCCTCGGAGGTAAGCCGATTATTCAGAATCACCGCCCTGATACCAGCCATTTGCAATCCATATAAAATAAAGACAGATTCAGCCTGATTGGAAAAAAGCACCGCGGCAGATGAACCTTTGTGGAGATCGAGAGCAGCAAGCCTGCCAGCATACTCATTTGCCTGTTGAAAAACTTGCTTAAATGTATATGTCTGTCCATCAAAAATCAAGGCTTCTCTGTCAGGAGTTAGATCCGCCCGCTTTTTCAGCCAATTCGGCATCGATTCAGTCATTGTGGTCACCCCTTCTCTACATACTAAAACAGCTTGATGGATGTCCATCAAGCTGAGTCAAAATTATAAAATCAAGGGAATCTTGGGAACTGGCCAAAGTCTGGCTTGCGTTTTTCCTTGAAAGCGTCACGGCCTTCCTTCGCTTCATCTGTTGTGTAGTAAAGCAATGTTGCGTCTCCTGCCATTTGCTGAAGTCCAGCAAGTCCATCTGTGTCGGCGTTCATTGCTGCTTTCAAGAAGCGAAGTGCAGTTGGGCTTTTTTCAAGGATTTCTTCACACCATTTAAGTGTTTCCTCTTCAACCTGGTCAAGAGGAACAACCGTGTTGACTAGACCCATATCCAAAGCCTCCTGGGCATTGTACTGGCGGCACAGGAACCAGATTTCGCGAGCCTTTTTGTGGCCAACGATTCTTGCAAGGTAGCCTGAACCGTATCCAGCATCGAAGCTTCCTACCTTAGGTCCAGTCTGGCCGAAGATAGCGTTGTCGGCTGCGATTGTCAGGTCACATACGACATGAAGCACATGGCCTCCGCCGATTGCATAACCTTTTACCTGAGCGATTACCGGCTTAGGAATTACACGAATTAAACGTTGAAGGTCAAGCACATTCAAACGAGGAATCTCGTCTTCCCCAATGTATCCGCCGTGGCCGCGTACTTTCTGATCACCGCCTGAGCAGAATGCATCATCTCCAGCACCAGTCAATACGATTACTCCTATACTTGAATCATCACGTGCATAAGCAAATGCATCGATCATTTCCATAACCGTTTTAGGACGGAAAGCATTGCGCACTTCCGGGCGATTGATGGTGATTCTTGCAATTCCGTTATATGTTTCATACAGAATATCTTCATACTTGCGTTCTGAAACCCATTCAACTGTCATTAAGACAACCTCCTCTTATGTATTCCACAAAAACTCACTTACTATTGTACCAAATTTTTCACTATCTTCCACATGAATTGCATGCCCGCATCCATTTATCGTCAAATGTGTCGGATTTGGCAGCTTTGAAGCCATATCAGCGGCAATTCCACAGAACTTTTCATCGAGTTCGCCTGTAATCAAAAGAGTTTCGAAATCGAAGTTCTCCAGATGATTCCACCATGAAGGCTGGGCACCCGTTCCCATTCCCCTGAGGCTGTTAGCCAGACCGACAGGATCATTCTTCAGCCTTTGACTCCTTATTTGTTCCCTTACTTGTTCCGAAAGATTCAACTGTGAGCGAAAAAGCGGGATTGACTCCCAAAAATCGATAAACCTTTCCAGCCCCTCACTCTCAATTCTCGCCGCCAGCTTATGGTCCTGCAGAATTCGCGCTTCCCGGTCCTCTGTATTTCTCAGCCCCGGTGTCGTGCTCTCCAGAACCAGCTTTCGGACTCTTTCAGGATACAGACTAGCAAATGTGATGGCTGTCCGTCCTCCCATCGAGTACCCAAGCACATCAGCTTTTTCAATGCCCCGCTGATCCAGAAGGATCTTTAGATCATAGGCTACTTTCTCGATGTTGTATCGTCCCATATCGCCTGGCGATTCAGTCTTCCCGTGACCAATCAGGTCAACCATCAAAAGCTCCGAATACTGTCCCCACATAGGACAAAACGGCTTCCATGTAGAAGCCGCTCCGGTAAAACCATGAAGCAATATGAGCGGAATGCCGCTGCCATATTGCTGGATATGATATTGGATTCCATTGATCATGGTTTTCATAATTTGTCACCGGTAAGCATCCCTGTTATTTCCCGGGAAACAGATTTCCACAAATTTCGATGTTCTGTCAAGTTCGAGTCTCTGGCTGTACGGACTTCCATCACCTTAAGACCACCAGCACTCCGGTTCTCGGCAAAAGTATCCGCAAAATGCTCCCAGTCTTTAATCACATCATATTTCCCATTGTACATGGCGACAATATGACTGAAATCCAGATCTAGAGGTGTGCCGAAAAGCATCTCAAAATGCTTTGGCTCATTTGCCTGAGGGAGGAATGAGAAAATTCCGCCGCCATTATTGTTAATCAGCAAAATATTGATATCGATATTATATAATTTGGAAGCCAATAAACCGTTCAAATCATGGTAGAATGTCAAATCCCCAAGCACCAGGTAACATGGCTGCGATACATTCGCTACGCCAAGCGCAGTAGAAACGATTCCATCTATGCCATTCGCTCCCCTGTTTGCCATAACCTTGATATTCCTATCATTGAGCAAAAAAAACGAATCAAGATCGCGTATTGGCATGCTGTTGCCGACAAAAAGAGTCGCTCCCTCAGGAAGCATTTCGGCAAGCATATGGAACAGCTTTCCTTCGCTTAATTCCTTTGTCTCGGAAATGGCGGTTAATTGCTGCTTGGCCGTCTCGTTCAAAGAGAGCCACTTGTTCATATAACCGGACTCATTCACATAATCAACGACACTATTGATCTTCTCGCAAAATATCGCTTCGTCACAATAATACATATCGCTTGCTGACATTGTCGGCTCACGCCACCCGGCACCGCTGTCAATCACAAACTGACGGGCATGGCGGTTTTCTTTTATAAAAATAGTCAGTGCCTTTGAAATAGGCATTGCCCCAAAACGGATAATCACATCAGGTTTCAATGCTTCCTTTGCATCTTCGTTCCGCAAAAATGCATCATATGTATCAATGATGTGACTCCTTTTGTGTTCCCCGCTCCGCAGCTGTGACAACGGATCAGCTATAATCGGGAACTTCAAGCTGTCAGCAAGCGAGATGACTTGTTCAATAAAATCACTGTTATCAATCTGCCCGCAGACGATGATACCATTCTTGTATGATGATAAGTCCTTACCAATTCTCTTGAACATTTCATCAGAGAGACTCAGATGTCCTGTCTGAATATCGACATAGCCACCCACACGTTCAGGCAGTTCAAACAAATTCTCATCCATCTTTGGTATCAATGGCTCCCTGAATGGGAAGTTCAAATGCACAGGTCCCTGCGGATAGCTTGAGGCTGTTGCAGTTGCTCTGCCACAAACAGTACGTGCATAACGGATCATGTCTTCCGTTTTTTCCGGCGGTGCCATTTCGACAAACCACTTAACGTTCTTTCCGTATAGATGGATTTGATCAATGGCCTGTGGAGCACCAACATCGCGCAATTCATGCGGACGGTCTGCTGTCAGGACAATAAGCGGGACTCTTGAAACACTAGCTTCAATTACCGCAGGATAATAGTTTGCCGCAGCCGTTCCAGATGTACATAGGAGGGCAACCGGTTTCCGGGTTGCTTTGGCAATCCCGAGGGCGAAAAATGATGCAGAGCGCTCATCTACAAGGATATGGGTTCGCAGGTCAGGGTGCTCCGCCATGACAAGTGCCATAGGCGTCGACCTGGACCCAGGACTAATGACAACATCCTTCACCCCTGTTTTCGATAACTCTGCAACGAATGCAGCGATATATGATGTTAAACCTTCCTGGTGACTCATGTTATCTTTCCTCCAAGTGCTGTAAGCATCGGCCGGAACTTGATGCTAGTTTCTTTGTATTCGCTTTCTGCATTTGAATCTGCCACGATTCCACATCCGGCAAATAATGAAGCCTCTTTTCCCTGGATCAGTCCCGAGCGGATTGCTACGGCAAACTCACCGTTTCCCTGATAATCCATCCAGCCTAAAGGAGCAGCATAAAGGCCTCTGTCCAGCTGTTCAATTTCCCTGATCTTCTCAATCGCTGCCTGTTTCGGCAATCCACCAAGCGCTGGTGTCGGATGGAGCCTGTCTACCAGATGAAGGATAGAGGTTCCTTTCCGGTTTTTACCGATAACTGGAGTATATAAATGCTGGATGTATTTCATTTTCATTAACGCTGGCTGATCTGGAAGGATTACCTCATCACAGGTTTCCTCCATAGCCTCTTTGATCATATCGACAACATATTGATGTTCTATCAAGTTTTTCTGGTCAGTTAAAAGCTCATTGCCAAGCTTCTCATCTTCCTCGGGATTTGCTCCCCTTGCGATAGAACCTGCAAGACATGCAGAAAACAGGCTGTCTCCATTTTTCTTGACCAGCCTTTCAGGTGAAGCCCCTATAAAACAATCCCCATTGGATTCGAAGGCAAATATAAAGCTCGCTTTCTGGTTCTCCAAAAGATTCCCAAGGACTCTTTCAGCCTGGACCTCATTTTCGAAATGAAGGCGCAGTTCCCTCGCGAGAACGACTTTTTTTAAATTGCTGTCCCCAAAACCATTAACAACATCTCTGACTGTTTGTTTCCAGGCTTCCGGTTCAATTTCAACCATTTCCTTAAGATCCATCTCGGCAGTTTCTGGTGTAAGCATGGCTTTAGTAAGCACTTCTTGCCGCTCTCGGGTCACTTTTTCAAATAATGAAATATCATCATGCTGGGTGCAGATTACATTCGTCGTAAAATATACCTCACCCTTAATGATGGTCAGCATGAATTTCGGAATATGAAACAGCGCTTCTGAAAATTTAGACCATAATGCTGTCCCCTTTTTCAACGGATCAAAAGAGAATCCTCCAAATATGGTTGGACCTGTTCCACTATAATTGTATTTATTAAAAACAAGTGCGGTTTCCATGAAGCGCTTCCACTCTTTTTCAACATGAAAAAAGCGGTCAGCTGCCTGAACCGACTGTATTTGACCGCAAATACCCAAACCCGTCAGGAATTGCTCCCCCTCTGGATCTTTCCAGAAAAAACGTTCTCCAAAGTATTTTTCCCTTCCAGAGGCAAAAAAATAAAAAGGATTCATGCGATCTATTTTATGGACTTCACTGACCAAAATCGACTGAGATTGTCCTTTGGCCCGCTCAATTCCATCAAGAATTCCCTGTCTAAGTTCCGTGTCCTGAATGGCAACCAAAATTATCCCCCCAATAACAGCCTCTCATCTGTTATCAAACGTTTAAAAGCTTATTTTAAGATACACCTCATACATCGCAATGTCAATTAGGGCGGGCTTTTCAAAGCTATTATCTTCATTATTATATAATTCACCTAAGCAAGCTGTACAATCTGGAAATTTAATCCTGTTTAGTCGTGAAAATACTAATTGACAGTGTGTATGTGAATATCTACACTAATAATTGTAAGGTAATTTAGCCTATAAGTTAATGGTCTTTTTGACAATTTTCGTTCTTTTAGATAAAATATTAAGGTTTGATAGATTGATATTAAGGGAGAGAATTAGAATGCAAACACAGATTCAGCCTAGTTCTTCACCAGCAGTCGACGGAGCAAGCTGGAAAGTCTGGTGGCAGCTTACAAGACCTCATACATTGACTGCTGCATTTGCACCTGTCCTTCTAGGTACTGCTTTGGCCATACAATACAGCGGCGGCGGCGTTCATTGGGGTTTGTTTCTGGCCATGCTGATCGCAAGCCTGTTGATACAGGCAGCAACAAATATGTTTAACGAATATTACGATTTTAAACGCGGACTAGATAATGAAAATTCTGTGGGGATTGGCGGAGCGATTGTCCGCCATGGTATTAAGCCTAAAACGGTCCTTAACCTGGCTTTCACTCTATATGGAATTTCCGTTTTACTCGGTGTATATATCTGTATGAGCACAAGCTGGTGGGTGGCAGCTGTTGGAGTTGTTTCCCTGGCAGCAGGCTACCTCTACACAGGCGGGCCGCTTCCGATTGCGTACACACCTTTCGGGGAGCTCGTCGCTGGTTTCTTCATGGGTGTCCTGATCATATTGATTTCTTTCTACATCCAGACCGGCACCGTCACAGCGACCAGTGTAATGGTATCATTTCCTAGCTTTTTACTGGTAGGAGCGATCCTGCTTTCTAACAATATTCGCGATCTTGACGGCGACAAAGAGTTTGGCAGAAAAACACTTGCCATCCTGCTTGGAAGAACAGGTGCGATTCGTCTGCTTGCAGGTATGTTCATTGTTTCATACATTTGGGTAATCGGCCTGATTATTGCAGGGATTGTATCTCCATGGCTTGCAATTGTAGCCTTAAGCATTCCAAAGGCTGTCAAGGCAACAAAAGGGTTCATCGGTAAATCAGATCCTTTGCAAATGATGCCGGCCATGGCTGCAACTGCAAAAACCAATACGATTTTCGGCCTGCTTTTATCGGTTGGTATTTTTATCAGTTTAATTTAATCTAATTTGAGAAGCTTCTGCCTCTGGCGGAAGCTTTTTCTATGTTTCCTGAACTTTTGAGCGGGTAATTAGTACGTATGACACGAAACAATATGAAGGATGTGTAATCATGCTGACAAATGACAAGCTTAATCAACTGAAGCAAACGTTAATAGATGAAAAAGAAACACTGCAAACACAAATAGATTTAAACGAAAATGAAGGTTACCTTGATGGCAGCCAGAGAGAGGCAACCGGAGAGCTTTCTTCCTATGATAATCACCCTGCCGACAGCGGTACAGAACTATTTGAACGCAGCAAGAATCTTGCGATGGACGAGCATCATGAAAACCAGGCTGATAAAGTCGATAATGCCCTGAAAGCAATCCAAGATGGGACGTATGGCAAATGTGCGGAGTGCGGTAAAGATATCCCGTTCGAGCGACTTGAAGCAGTACCATACACTTTATACTGCGTAGAACACTCACAGGAACAGCATATATCGAATGACCGTCCAGCAGAAGAGGATGTGCTGGAATATACTCATGACACCAACTTTGACCGGAGACAAAACGAAGAAATGACCGATAACAGGAACAGTTTCGATGATGTTGCCGATTTCGGCACATCGGAAACACCTGCTGACTTTACTGGAGATCATAAAGACTACAATAAACTGTACATTGATGAAGAAAAAGAACGAGGTTTCACTGAAGACTATGAATCCTTCAGCGCCACAGATATCGAAGGCGATGACCGACAAGTATTCCAGAGCGATACTGAAGAGGAGTATGAGGAAATGCTTGACGAAGCAGGCCTTGAATCAGAGCTCGGCGATATTCCGTATAAAGAGGGAGACAGCTATATAGATGACCGCAAAAAGAAAGACGACGATTAAGAAAAAAACAGCCTCAGTTCGCATTTTGGGAACTGAGGCTGTTTTGTTTCAACCTGAAATGTGGTTTTTCCCAAATCAGGTCTCATAATGAAGTCCTTTATTAATCCTAATTGTCTAAATGACTCCTTTATGAGTTGCCCTTATCCTTCACTTTCCGTTATAAACAACTACTCTGCTGCTGATTGCCTTCCCTCTAAAAACTAATCCGCCATGATTATTGGAATTGAGGGTAACCTTTATCTCATTTTCACCCTTTTTCAAGTTGTCAAGATTATAAAATTGCCCATAGAGCCGGGTGATTTTTTTCCATTTATGTAAAGGTGGGCATGACCTTCGTTGTAACTTGGGACATCACTCCCCACCTTCTTAGGAGCAAATATAAAATTGGCGGTATTTACCTCTAAAAGCCAGGAACCTGACATGTCCTGGGTGACAATTAAATTCACAGAAGGAACTCTATAGCCCTCTGGTATTTCTACGAAATCATGCTGCATATGATTAGCCGAAGAAGCATTGTGTTCATTGTTACTGGTAAAGTAAAAAAAGAACGCAATAAATGGTATGAAAAAAACTAAAAAGCTATTGATTCTTTTCAAATACAACACCCCATCTTCATGCATTCACTTCCAGACGCTTGATCATGAAACCTATCACCATCAGCAAGGCACCTATGGCCAAAAATGCCAGGTCATACATTAATGGATTTTCAGCCATCGGCTTGACACGGTGAACTTGCAGTATATGATGATCAACGATACCTTCTACAATATTGAAGGCGCCGCCGCCGATGAAAATCCCGCCAAGAAAGATTCTCCAGCTGCTGCCAAGCTGATTTTTCCGCGCATCCTGAAAAATTTTGACACCGCCCCAAATGAGCTTTGCAGAAAACAATGCGGTAAACAGTCCGTCTGTGAAAATCTCCAGCTGCAGATTATCGCTAAGAACCATGTGATGCCACTGGAGCAGCTGGTGAAACACAATCCCATCTATCGCTCCCAATAAGCCCAATCCCAGGATCAAGCCGGCGATAAATAAATTATTATTTTCTTTTCTCAACCAAAACACCTCTTAAAAGATTGCATACTATCACGATTAGTGCCCAAAAATCCGTAATATTATACGAAGATATCAAAAAAGATAGGAGGTCATCTAACTGTTGTCGTCGTATTATTCTATTTTTGGACAGGAATATTCTATTTGCAGAACCCCAAACTAAAACTAGACTAAATAGAAATGGAGATAGACAATGAGTATTATTCTTGCTCTCCTTGCTGCACTTTTTGCTTCATTTACAGCCATTCTCGCGAAAATCGGAATTGAGGATGTCGACTCTAACCTGGCCACTGCCGTTAGGACCGTGGTTGTCGTCATCATGGCCTTTTTGATGGTGGTGATTACCGGACAAACGGAAAATATTTTGGCAGTATCAACGAATTCCCTGATTTTCCTCATTCTTTCTGGCCTGACCACCGGCCTTTCCTGGCTGGCTTTTTTTAAAGCAATCCAGATTGGGGATGTATCAAAAGTTGTCCCGATCGATAAATCCAGTGTGGTTCTGACGATCCTGCTTTCCTTTTTTATTTTGAAGGAGCCAGCCACAATGCCGGTAGTAGCCGGAGGTGTCATCATCTCCATTGGTACCTTTGTGCTGATTGGGAGGGATAAGAAGAAAAAGGCTAAGAAAAAGGTTTTCGATACGAAGTCCTATTTATTTCTCGCCATCATGTCTGCCGTTTTTGCAGCATTGACGAACATCCTAGCAAAAATAGGTATCGAAGATGTTGATTCAAATGTAGCAACCTTCATCCGAACAGTCGTGATTATCATTTTTGCCTGGGGGATCGTCTTTTTTCAGGGAAAAATGAAGGACTTGAAAACGATCACCAGAAAATCTTATATCTTTCTTATACTTTCCGGTGCAGCTACAGGGTTTTCATGGCTATGTTACTTTGCTGCCCTTGCCATCGGAAAGGTGAGCATCGTCAATCCAATAGATAAATTCAGCGTCGTACTGACCATGATTCTCAGCTTCATTATCCTAAAAGAAAGACCTACTAGGTCTACCGTTGCTGGAGCTATATTGATTACGATTGGAACAGCCTTATTAATTTTGTAAAAGGGTATTCAGCTGCTCTGATTGGTGGATTGTTTCTAGAGGACCTTTTCGCGGTTAACAAACCTTTTCGGGCTTATAGAATCTTTCTATGTGACCTTTTCGCGGTTCACAACTCATTTTGGGCTTATAGAATCTTTCTATGTGACCTTTTCGTGGTTTACAACTCATTTCGGGCTTAATAGAATCTTTCTATGTGACCTTTTCGTGGTTTACAACTCATTTCGGGCTTATAGATTTTTTCTATGTGACCTTTTCACCGTTCACAACTCACTTTGGGCTTATAGAATCTTTCTATGTGACCTTTTCGCGGTTCACAACTCACTTTGGGCTTATAGAATCTTTCTATGTGACCTTTTCGCCGGTCCACAACTGATTTCGGGCTTATAGATTTTTTCTATGTGACCTTTTCGCGGTTCACAACTCACTTTGGGCTTATAGAATCTTTCTATGTGACCTTTTCGCCGGTCCACAACTGATTTCGGGCTTATAGATTTTTTCTATGTGACCTTTTCACCGTTCACAACTAATTTTGGGCTTATAGAATCTTTCTATGTGACCTTTTCGCCGGCCCACAACTGATTTCGGGCTTATAGAATTTTTCTGTGTGACCTTTTCGCGGTTCACAACTCACTTCGGGCTTATAGAATCTTTCTATGTGACCTTTTCGTGATCCTTAATTCTATTTGGGCTTATGGATTTTTTCTAAGACCGTTTATCTTTGTCACCGATATCTTCCGGCAATGGAGGCCCTCTCCTTTTACCGTTTTCCTCCGTCCCCTGCATTTTCGGGCAATGCGGACCCTCTCCTTTTACCGTTTTCCCCCATCCCCGGCATTTTCCGGCAATGCAGACCCTCTCCTTTTACCGTTTTCCCCCGTCCCCGGTTTTTCGGGCAATGCAGATCTAATCCTCTTACCGTTTCCCACTATCGCCAGTATTTTCCTGAAACGGATGACAACTTCTGCTGCAAAACAAAAGGCCAAACCGTCACCGGTTTAGCCTTCTGAAACATTTAAACTTTCAAGGCGGATTGAACTTTCCAAATCTCATCCGCATATTCCCTGATCGTCCTGTCGCTTGAGAAGTATCCCGACTTGGCGATATTGACCAGGCTCATTTGCAGCCATTCGCCGCGGTCTAGATACTTTCGGCTGACTTCCTGATGTGCCTCTGCATAGGAAGCAAAGTCCCTCAACACAAAATATTGATCGTTATGACCAAGCAGGGAGTCGTAAATTTCGTTAAAATGGTTCTCTGTATCGGGAAAAAATCCATTCACCAGCTGGTCGACTATTTCTCGGACCCGTTCATCATGGTGATAATACTCAAGCGAATGGTACCCGCCATTATGCTGATAATCCAGCACTTCCTCTGCCGTCAAACCAAACAGGAATACATTCTCCCTGCCAACCATTTCGGTAATCTCGACATTGGCTCCATCAAGCGTGCCTAGCGTCAAAGCCCCATTCATCATAAACTTCATATTTCCTGTGCCTGAAGCTTCCTTGCTGGCGGTGGAAATCTGCTCACTGATATCGGCTGCAGGAAAAATATCCTCAGCCAGGGATACACGGTAATTTTCCAGGAATACGACCTTCAGCTTATCTTTCGTGGCCGGATCATTATTTACTTTCTCTGCAACACTGTTAATGAGTTTAATGACCTTTTTGGCAAAATAATACCCTGGTGAAGCCTTTGCTCCAAAAATGAATGTCCGAGGATACAGTAACGCTTCAGGGTCCTTTTTAAGCGCATTATACAGGTGCATGATGTGCAATACATTTAATAGCTGCCGCTTATAGGCGTGAAGCCTTTTTACCTGGACATCGAAGATTGACTCTGTATCGACTTCAATCCCTGTTTTGTCTAAAATCCGCCGTGCAAGCCGCTGCTTATTCGCCTGCTTAATGACATGCAATTTTTCCAAGAACGCAGAATCACCCTTGAAGCTCAATAATTCCTCGAGTTTACGGGGCGATGTCACCCAATCTGGCCCAATTGCATCGGAAATCAACCCTGACAACCCCGGGTTCGCCTTCAGCAGCCAGCGCCGGTGGGTAATCCCGTTCGTCTTGTTATTGAAACGGTCCGGATAGAATTGATAGAACAAATTCATCTCACGATTTTTCAAAATATCCGTATGAAGCTTTGCTACTCCATTGATGCTGTGACTGCCCACAATCGCAAGCGGCGCCATTCTTACCTCTCCATGGGCTATAATCGCCATGTTTTCAACCCGATTCCAGTCACCAGGATATTTCTCCCACACCTCTTTGCAGAACCGCTCATTGATCTCATTTACAATCATGAATATACGAGGCAGAAGCGGCTGGAAAATCCGGATTGGCCAGCGTTCAAGAGCCTCGGCCAGGGTCGTATGGTTCGTATAGGAAAGCGTCTGGACGGTAATATGCCAGGCATCCTCCCAGCCGAGACCCTCTTCATCCATCAGGATTCTCATCAATTCAGGCACCGCGATCGCAGGGTGTGTGTCATTGATGTGGATGCTCACATAGTCATGGAACTCTAGCAAGCTCTTATTCTTCTTTTTAAAAGAGGCCACAATGGCCTTCAGGCTCGCTGATACGAGAAAGTATTGCTGCTTGAGCCTGAGGATTTTTCCTTCATCATGCGTATCGTCTGGGTACAAAAACTCTGAAACCGACTCGGTATCTTTCTTATATTTAAAAATATCAGCATTAGCCGGGAACCTGGATGGTTCAGCATTCCAAAGGCGCAGGGTGTTGACCGTCTGAGTCTGGTAACCGATGACAGGAAGGTCGTAAGGAACAGCCATGATTGTCTCAGCGTTCAGGTGCCTGAAAACAAGCCGTCCATTTTCCATCCGGCTCTCGATTTCACCCCAAAATGGAATCTCCACTGCATCATCTGCTTTACGCACCTCCCAGACGTGGCCATGTCTCAGCCATTGTTCCGGAAGCTCCACCTGGTAGCCATCGACAATTTTTTGTTCAAACAAACCGTGTTTATAGCGGATGCCGCAGCCATGAGCCGGGAGATCAAGAGAAGCAAGTGAATCCAGGAAGCAGGCTGCAAGGCGGCCAAGACCGCCATTGCCAAGGCCAGCATCTGCCTCGATCTCCTCTAACTGATCAAGCTCTATCCCAAGATCCCTTAGTCCCTTACTAACAACCTCTTCAACACCTAAATTGATAAGATTATGCCTCAACAGCCGGCCCAGCAGGAATTCAATTGACAGATAATACACCTGCTTCTTAGCTCCGGAACGGTATAGCTCATTCGTCTTGATCCAATCTGAACTTACATGCTCCCTGATCATATGCCCGAGAGTCTGGAATTGCTCCCGGCTTGTGCTTTCTTCAAAGCTGGTTCCAAACATCATCTCGAGTTTTTTCAAGAAAGCTGTTTTGAATTTGGGAACACTAGAAAACATGCGATTCACTCCTTGAGATGAGATCGGAATATAGTTCATTGTATTGCTTCGCGGACCGGGCCCAGCTATAATCTGTTTTCATCGCTGCCACCATCAGCTTTTGCCATTTTTCACGCTGATGGTAAAAAGCTAGCGCCCGCTCGATTGTAAATAGCATGTCATGGGCATTGAAATGGGCAAAGGTAAAACCATTTCCCTCACCGTTGAATTCATTGTAAGGCTGGACCGTATCATTCAGACCGCCCGTCTCCCTGACTACAGGAATCGAGCCATAGCGCATCGCGATCATCTGGCTGAGACCACATGGCTCGAACTGCGAAGGCATCAGGAACAAATCTGAACCTGCATAGACCTGATGCGCCAAATTTTCATCAAAGCCAATATACACTCCACACTGATCAGGATATTGTGCCGACATTTCCCTGAAGAATTGCTCGAACTCAGGGTCGCCAGTGCCAAGGACCACGAGCTGTAACCCAGTCGATATAATTTCATGGAAAACACCTTTAACCAAATCAAGTCCTTTTTGTTTTGTCAGCCGCGTGATCATCGCGACTACAGGCATATCCTCATTTTCAGGCAAACCGAAACTCCGCTGGATTTGAAGCTTGTTCTCGATTCTCCTTTCAAGAGACCCAGTTCCAAAGCGAGCTGCCAAACCTGGGTAACTCTCAGGATCATATAAATCATGGTCGATCCCATTCAGGATCCCGGATAAATCCTCACTTCTTTTCCTAAGGACGCCATCCAGCTTTTCACCATAGTATTCTGTCTTGATTTCTTCCTTGTAGGTTGGACTGACTGTAGTGATGTGGTCAGAAGAAATCAGCGCAGCCTTCATGTAGTTTGCCATTCCGTAAAATTCAAGCTGATCCTCATTGAAATATGCGTTGTCCACATCAAGCAAATCCCACAGCACTTCAGGAGGAAAAATCCCCTGGAACTGCAGGTTGTGGATCGTGAAGACGGATCGTATCAAACCATAGCCAGGCTTTTTGCAGTACTCTGTCCTTAGCAAGAAAGGAATCATCCCGGTATGCCAGTCATGGCAGTGGACCACATCAGGGTAAAATTCGATTTCAGCGATAAAGTCAAGCACAGCACGATTAAAATAAGCAAATCGCTCACCATCGTCATAATGTCCGTAAAGACTGTCCCGCTTAAAGTAATACTCATTATCAACAAAATAGAAAGTGACACCATCATATTCAAGAGTTTCAATGCCGCAATATTGCGAGCGCCAGCCTAATTGCACCGTAAACTCTTTCAATTTCTTCATTTCTGAACGGAATTTCTCGGGAATCAAACCATACTTCGGTAAAATGACCCTTACATCCGTCCCCAGTTTTTTAAGTTCCTTCGGCAGTGATCCCGCTACATCCGCCAGCCCTCCTGACTTGATGAACGGGACACACTCTGATACTGCAAACAATACCTTCACGAGTTGCTCCCCACTCCCTGGACAGCACCTTTACGGATGACAACAGGTGAGTCTGCTGGCGCTTTAATCACTGTCCCTGCCTCGATTCTTGCATCCTTATCTACTATTACCGAGTCCAATATGCAATTCTGCTTTATCTGCGTTTTTTGCATGATGATAGAATTGCGGATTACTGTACCCTTCCCGATTTTGACTCCTCTTCCAATGATGCTGTTTTCAACACTGCCCTCGATCATCCCGCCATTGGCCACCATCGAATTTCGGACCGACGCATCGACATCATATCGGGTCGGGGGTTCATCCTTTACCTTTGTTAAAATAGGGCGTTCTTTAGGGAATAACTCTTGCCAAACCTCAGGCTTCAACAGATCCATACTTACGCTGAAATACTTCGCGACTGTATCCACCATGACTGCATAGCCTTCATAGTCGTAATAACAAAGCTGGAACTGGCTGTTAGTATCCCTGGCTGCATCCCTCATATTCAAATATCCCGTTTCATTCCTCGTCAAAATCAAATCCATCAGCAGAGTCTTTTTTACTAGGTAAATGCCGAGTGATTTACCATTTTTCTGTACTTCGGTAATATCGCATCCTGAATTGATATGCCAATCAAGCAGCGGCTGGAAATCCATATTAAAAACCGTATAGGAATTCGCAATAATCGCATAGTCCTGTGTACTTCGTTCAAAATAATCAATGTTATCGGCAAAGTGATCCAATGTTCCGATTCCCGTATAATTTTTATCCAGATTAGACGCAGGGAAGAAAAACAATCCATCCCTTTTTCTGTTCAGATCCCAATTTCGGCCGGATCCCAAATGGTCCATTAATGATCGATACTGGTATTTAGGAAAAATTGCTACACTCTCTATACCCGAATTGACCATGTTGGAAAGGATGAAATCAATCAGCCTGTATCGCCCTCCAAAGGGAATTGCCGCCACAGACCGATGCAGGGACAGTTCATGGAGATCTTCGTGGACGGTGGTCGCATCTATTACTCCTAATAATCGTTTGTTCATTTCTATTTCCTCCCGAAGTCGGTTCAATTGGATTGCAATTCACCGATTGTTTCTTCTGATACTAATGTAATTTCATTGCTGCTGTCTCCCGGTCTGATGATCGTTCCATCCGGGACATAGACACCTGGAGACACAATCGCTTTTTCAATTACGCAATTGCGGCCGATGACCGCATCCGGCATAATGACCGTTTCCTTGATAACCGCGCCCTTTTTTACAGTCACGCCTTGAAATACAACTGTTTTGGAAACCTCTCCTTCAATCTTGCAGCCTTCATTGACCAGTGATTCCGATACTTCTCCCTCTGGACAAATATATTGCGGCGGCTGATTCGGGTTCACGGAATAGATACGCCATGATTGATCAAACAAGTTCAATTCGCATTCCTTATCCAACAAATCCATATTTGCTTCCCAAAGGCTCTGAACAGTCCCTACGTCCTTCCAGTAACCTTTAAATGGATAGGCAAATAACTTCATATTTTCATCGATTAACAGCGGAATAATATCCTTGCCAAAATCATGGCTTGATTCAGGATTTTGATCATCCCTTATCAGATATTCCCTTAAAACACTCCATTTAAAAATGTAGATTCCCATTGAAGCCAGATTATTTTTCGCGATATCCGGCTTTTCCTCAAACTCGGTAATTCTCAGATTGGAATCAGTATTCATGATTCCGAAACGATTGGTTTCCTCCCATGGTACCTCAATGACGGAAATCGTCGCATCAGCACCTTTTTCAATATGATAATTAAGCATCAATTCATAATTCATCTTATAAATATGGTCACCAGAAAGAATCAAAACATATTCTGGATCATACTGATCGAGGTAGTTCAGGTTCTGAAAAATCGCGCTTGCCGTACCTGAATACCATTTCACTTCAGAACTTTCAGCATAAGGAGGCAGCACCGTCACGCCTCCATCCTTCCTGTCTAGGTCCCATGCGCTGCCAATGCCAATATAAGAGTTGAGCAGGAGCGGCTGGTATTGAGTCAATACGCCCACTGTATGGATTCCTGAGTTCGTGCAGTTGCTTAACGGGAAATCGATGATTCGGTATTTGCCGCCAAAAGGGACAGCAGGTTTAGCGAGATTCTTTGTCAATGAGTGCAGACGGCTTCCCTTGCCTCCTGCCAACAGCATTGCTACGCATTTCTTCTTTTGCATGATTGTTTCTCCCCTTTCTTTTTATAACAGGACGTAAAACTGAGATTCCGAATGGAGAAATACTCATCTCTATAGAATATGGCCTTCCATGAAAAGCTATTTCTTTAGCTTTTAGAACTTTCTTATTGATTACGCCAGAACCGCCGAACACCTGGGAATCACTATTTAAAATTTCCCGATATTCTCCGGGCTTCGGGACGCCAATCCGATAATCGCTGTAAACCTTCTCTGTAAAATTGCAAACAATGATGAGGCACTCATCAGGATTCCGTCCTTTCCTGATAAAAGAAAAAACAGACTGTTCACGGTTATCCGCATCAATCCATTCAAAGCCTTCACGACTCTGGTCAACTTCATAAAACGGCTTCGAACGTTTATACAATTTGTTTAATTCTTTGGTATAAAGATTTATTTTTTCATGCATGTCATATTCGAACAGGTTCCAGTCAAGCTGTTCTCTGTCCTTCCATTCCGAAAACTGCCCGAATTCTGTTCCCATGAAAGTCAGCTTCTTTCCCGGGTGCGCAACCATGAACCCAAGCAATAGCCGAAGCTGTGCAAATTTTTGCCAGTAATCCCCGGGCATCTTATCGAGAAGCGATTTCTTTCCATGAACCACCTCATCATGTGAAAAAGGCAGCACAAAATTCTCTGAAAAAGCATACATCAGGGAGAACGTAACCCTATCATGTATATGTTTCCTGTTATGTGGTTCTTCCTCCATATACTTTAATGTGTCATTCATCCACCCCATATTCCACTTGTATGTAAACCCCAGTCCCCCATACTCTACAGGTGCTGTTACCTGCGGCCAGTCTGTTGAATCCTCCGCAATCATCATTGCCCCCGGTTCAAAATCCTTAACTGCTTTATTCAGCTTTTTTAAAAATTCCACTCCGTACTGATTGGCTGCATTGACTGAATTTGGCCAATAAATAATATTCGCCACTGCATCAACCCTGAAGCCGTCAATATGGTATTTTTCCAGCCAGAAAAGCGCACTTGAAATCAAGAAGCTCTGCACCTCGGTTTTTCCCAAGTCGAAATTAGCTGTTCCCCAGACATGGTTCTCTCTGTCACTCTCTCGTTGATATTCAAACACGTAACTGCCATCAAACTGATACAGCCCATGGGCATCCTTGCAAAAATGGCCAGGAATCCAGTCAAGGATGACCCCGATTCCGTTTCGGTGGCAAATATCAACGAAATACATAAAGTCATGCGGTGTGCCATACCGGCTTGTAACAGAAAAATAGCCAGTGGATTGATAGCCCCATGACATGTCGAGCGGATGCTCAGTTAAAGGTAATAATTCAATATGTGTGTAGCCATTCGCAAGAATATACGGGATTAGCTCATCAGCGAGCTCTCGATATGTAAGGAACGAACCATCATCATGCTTTTTCCATGAACCAACATGCAATTCATAGATGAATATTGGCTCACCAAGCGTGCTCTGCCTTTCTCTCTTCTGCAGCCACTTCTGGTCACCCCATTTGTATCCATCCAGTGAATAGACGACCGAGGCAGTATTCGGCCTTACTTCCGAATAAAAAGCAAACGGATCCGCTTTAAGCTTCTTCTCCCCGGCACCCGTGACAATTTCATATTTATAAATAGCGCCAGTCAAATCACCATCTAGAGCAAGCTGCCAGACACCTTCTTTATTCACTTTATAAAACTTGTCATTCTCTCCATTCCAATGATTGAAATCACCCACAAGTCTCACTTCAGATGCATACGGAGCCCACACACAAAATCGAGTATATGTTTCAGTTCCTTGTTTCATGACATGCGCACCAAATAAATTATGACTCTGATACAGATTACCTTCATGAAACAAATGCAATTCAAATTCAGTTGGGTTGATCACCATTGCCTTCACCTGCCTTTGTAAAACTAATAAAACTCCCTTTTTCAGTAGTATTCTAGTTACCATAAGGAATTCCTTGTAAACATTTTCTTAATCTTTCGACAATTGTTCTTAGAAAATAAGCAAATTCGACAAATCCCCCAAAATGGCAGCGCTTTAATGTACTAAATCTTCCAATTACGCGAATTTTGCAGAACGAAAGTTGAAAGTGAATAATAATTTTTGGAGAGAATTTGTTGAATTTATTAGGTTTGACCACAGCAGGAGGAGGAAAAATATTTTTGATTTGATAGCGTTTACATTTGAATGAGTAGAGTTGAATGAAAGAAGAAAAAGATGTATTGAATTTACATGGGGGTTTAAATCTTCTTTGTGATTGTATCTGGCTTACTGACAGATCTTCTGCTTTTATGTGAAAGATACCAAATAACTTCTTTGTACTTGGATGATTGAGGAACACTAATCCTGCCTGTACCGAGCAGCATAAAGATTGTCCTGTGAGGATAGTTATTATTTGAATGATTCATTTCTAACTTCAGGCCTTCAGCTATTTGCAGCTTGCTAAATCTATTACGAAGTAGTAACACCTAGTTAACTGGCAGTCCGAAAGTTTTAAGCAAAAAAAAAAAGCCGTTAGCACGTATGTATGCTAACAGCTTTCCTTATGACCCCTACGGGATTCGAACCCGTGTTACCGCCGTGAAAGGGCGGTGTCTTAACCGCTTGACCAAGGGGCCTTATGGCGGAGAAGGAGGGATTTGAACCCTCGCGCCGGTTACCCGACCTACACCCTTAGCAGGGGCGCCTCTTCAGCCTCTTGAGTACTTCCCCATAATGGCTCCGCAGGTAGGATTCGAACCTACGACCGCTCGGTTAACAGCCGAGTGCTCTACCACTGAGCTACTGCGGAATAATATAAAAAATGGGCCTAAGTGGACTCGAACCACCGACCTCACGCTTATCAGGCGTGCGCTCTAACCAGCTGAGCTATAGGCCCTCATGGAGCGGGTGATGGGAATCGAACCCACTACATCAGCTTGGAAGGCTGAGGTTTTACCAGTAAACTACACCCGCAAATTAATAAAGGGGCGACTGATGGGAATCGAACCCACGAATGTCGGAACCACAATCCGATGCGTTAACCACTTCGCCACAACCGCCATATCTAAAAATATTATGTTAAATTAAATAAGGTGGCTCAGGACGGAATCGAACCGCCGACACAAGGATTTTCAGTCCTTTGCTCTACCGACTGAGCTACTGAGCCACTATAATATTGCATCCTAAACCATTACTAGTTTAGGTCCTTTGCTCGAATGACCTTCGGTCTTTCTCGCAAGTTGCCACAGAAGCTTATTCGACGATGTGAGCAACTTGCTCTACCGACTGAGCTACTGTTAAACATAAAATGGCGGTCCCGACCGGGATCGAACCGGCGATCTCCTGCGTGACAGGCAGGCATGTTAACCGCTACACCACGGGACCAGATTGCGGGGGCAGGATTTGAACCTGCGACCTTCGGGTTATGAGCCCGACGAGCTACCGGACTGCTCCACCCCGCGACAATAATAATCACATAATTTTCTTTATGCTCTTAGTGAGCATGGACTGTCCCGATCTCAGGAAGCTTATTCAAGCAGCAACTTGATCGGTACAACTCGCAGCATATTCAGTGAAGTAACGCTCGTTGCTCCACCCTGCGACGATACTAATGTTAATGAAATTATGGAGGAGGTAGAGGGATTCGAACCCCCGCGCGGTGTTACCCGCCTGTCGGTTTTCAAGACCGATCCCTTCAGCCAGACTTGGGTATACCTCCATATTTAAATTAGGTAAAATGGTGGACCTTGTAGGACTCGAACCTACGACCGGACGGTTATGAGCCGTCTGCTCTAACCAGCTGAGCTAAAGGTCCAGGATATCCTAGATTGAATAGGTTCAACCAGATTTAATTTGGTAGCGGCGGAGGGGATCGAACCCCCGACCTTACGGGTATGAACCGTACGCTCTAGCCAGCTGAGCTACACCGCCAAATTGTTTATTTAGAATATATGGTGGAGCCTAGCGGGATCGAACCGCTGACCTCCTGCGTGCAAGGCAGGCGCTCTCCCAGCTGAGCTAAGGCCCCATATTATAGAAAGCATGGTCGGGAAGACAGGATTCGAACCTGCGACCCCTTGGTCCCAAACCAAGTGCTCTACCAAGCTGAGCTACTCCCCGATAAAGAGAAAATATAATGGCGCGCCCGAAAGGAGTCGAACCCATAACCTTCTGATCCGTAGTCAGACGCTCTATCCAATTGAGCTACGGGCGCATATTTAGTATATTAGCTAACTTGGTGGTGCCGAGGACCGGAATCGAACCGGTACGGTAGTCACCTACCGCAGGATTTTAAGTCCTGTGCGTCTGCCAGTTCCGCCACCCCGGCTTAAGAACTTTGGAGCGGAAGACGGGATTCGAACCCGCGACCCCAACCTTGGCAAGGTTGTATTCTACCACTGAACTACTTCCGCATTATAATATTTTGAAGAAATGGTGCGGGTGAAGGGAGTCGAACCCCCACGCCTTGCGGCGCCAGATCCTAAGTCTGGTGCGTCTGCCAATTCCGCCACACCCGCATATTTTTAAAGAAAAGTGGTGAGCCATGAAGGACTCGAACCTTCGACCCTCTGATTAAAAGTCAGATGCTCTACCGACTGAGCTAATGGCTCGTACAAGTGGTGCCGGCGAGAGGACTTGAACCCCCAACCTACTGATTACAAGTCAGTTGCTCTACCAATTGAGCTACACCGGCATTCAATAAATTATTCTTAGAGTATAATGGTGGAGGATGACGGGATCGAACCGCCGACCCTCTGCTTGTAAGGCAGATGCTCTCCCAGCTGAGCTAATCCTCCATTTGAAACTGCCCGGCGACGTCCTACTCTCACAGGGGGAAACCCCCAACTACCATCGGCGCTGAGAAGCTTAACTTCCGTGTTCGGTATGGGAACGGGTGTGACCTTCTCGCCATCGTCACCAGACATTTTTTTAAAGACAATATCTATTATACTGGCTTTAAGTTATTTTGCAAGAGAAATTTTAAAAAGATATTTTGCTGTAGCAAAAAACTTTATTCCCTCAAAACTAGATAATGTGTAAGAAGAATTCAAGAAGAACGAATGATCATTGTCCAGCTCCGGCTCCTAGCCTCTCGAGTCGCTTCAGTCCATCCGCTGAAGTCAAAGAACGACTTCAACTGCTGGCCTTCCAGCGCTTGTCGAGGCTGTTCAGTCGCCTCTGCTTTTCGTTTTTGGTTAAGTCCTCGAACGATTAGTATCAGTCAGCTCCACACGTCACCGCGCTTCCACCTCTGACCTATCAACCTGATCATCTTTCAGGGTTC